>JAFAEQ010000036.1 GCA_023423935.1 Pseudomonadota bacterium
CCGGCGCGACGGTGTTGCTGGAATCCGATGCCGAGCGTCCCGCGCCGGTGCTCGTGTGGCAGAGGTTTGGGCGAGGCTCCACGTTTCTGCTTGCGACCTCGAGCACGCTGCGCTGGCAGATGCGCACCGATCCGAAGGACCAGCGACATGAGCTCTTCTGGCGTCAGCTCGCGCATGCATTGACCGACAGCGTCGCGGTCCGCTCCACGTTGCGCAGCGACCGCACCGTCTACAACGATCAGCAAAGCGTGCGTCTCGAGGCTCAGCTGCACAACCCGACGTTCGATCCGGTCAGCGACGCCCGTGTGGAGCTGTTCGTCGCGCCGGAGCGGGAGGCGCCATACACCCTGACCATGCGAGCCTCGGATGAAGGCGACGGTCGCTATGTCGCCACCCTCGATGCGCCCGCGGTCGGGTTGTATCGCATCGACATGACGGCTCGTCTGCCCGACGGCGAAATGCAGAACGCCACCGCCTATCTGCGGCGGGCCGACGGTGTGCTGGAACATTATGACGTGCGTCAGAACCGGCCCCTGCTGGAACGTATTGCCACATCAACAGGGGGGCGTTACTGGACGATGGATCAGCTGAGCGAGCTTGCGGCCGCCATTCCGTACTCGCGGGCCGGCATCGTCGAGCGTCAGATGCTGGACCTATGGAATCTTCCCATCGTTTTCCTGGTCCTACTGGCATTGAAGCTCAGTGAATGGCTGCTGCGCCTGCGATGGGGACGCCTTTGAGCCGTACTACCTCATATCCGCGCCTGCGCCGTGGAATCGTCTTGTCGGCGATTCTCGCTGCTGCGCCGGTGACGGGCATGGCGGCCACGTATTCGCTCATCGTGAGCGGTCTGGGGGGAGAGGCGCAGTACGAGCAACGCTTTCGCGATCAGTCTCAGAAGATTGCCGCAGCGGCCCGGCGCCTGACGGGCGACGAAGCGACGGCGATCATGCTGTCGGGTGCCGACGCGACGCGCGATGCGGTGCGACGCTCGTTCCGCGAGCTCGGTGCGCGCCTGACCGCCGACGATCAATTGATCGTCACGCTGCTCGGTCACGGCAGCTTCGACGGTGAGCAGTACCGGTTCAATCTGCCCGGTCCCGACTTGACGGAACAGGATCTGGGCAACCTGCTCGATGCGCTGAAGGTCGGCCAGATTCTCATCGTGAATGCGACGAGTGCCAGCGGCGCGGTTCTGGCCCGATGGCAACGTCCTGGACGCATCCTCGTCACGGCAACCAAGAGCGGTGGCGAACGCACGGCGACCCGCTTTGCGCAGTTCTGGGTCGAGGCGCTCGAAGGTACGCAAGCCGATCTCAACAAGGATGACATCGTGACTGCGGCCGAGGCGTTCGATTACGCCTCGCGCAAGGTGGGTGATTCCTTCAAAGCAGATGCATTGCTCGCAACCGAGCATGCGCGTCTGGAAGGAAGTGGCGCAGATCGCTTTCAGGTCGCGCGTCTCGGGGCCGCGGCCCGCGTCACCACTGATCCCCATCTGAACGAACTGTTCGCGCAGCGTGTGCGCATCGAGCGCGAGCTGGAGGGCGTGAAGCAGCGCAAGGCTTCGCTGACCTCCGACGCCTACTACGATGAGCTCGAATCGGTGCTGGTCCGCCTCGCCACCCTGCAGCGCGATATCGATGCGCAAACGGTGAACTGATGCGCCGGCTTCAACTCACATCGACGCGGGCGCATCTCCAACAGGCGGCGGTGCTTCTCGTATCGATGTTGATCTTCGGGCCGCTGCACGCGCAGTCCGTCGACTACGATCCGCGCCGGCCGGAGGCGCTCGCACCGTGTGACGATCACTTCTATCACGGCCGTGAAGCCGAAGCGGCGCAGTGCTACGGCACCCTTCTGAGCATGAGCGCCGATCCTACGATCCAGGCAGAGGCAGCGTGGCGAACCGCGGACGTTCAGCGCGCCAACCGTGCCTTTCGTCAGGCGGTGCGCACGAATCAGCGATCCATCTATGCGCGTTCGCGATGGGGACGCCTGTTCCTGGAGACTCATCAGCACGACGAAGCGCTGCGACTGTTTCGTGAAGCGCTGGAGCTTTCTCCCAACGACGTGCATGCGCGGCTGGGCCTTGCTCATGTCTACACCGAGCAGTTTGCCGGCGAAGCCGAGCCGATCGTCGATGCGGTACTCAAAGATGAGCCTGCGGCCGTCGAGGGTCATCTCTTGCGTGCGCGCATGGCGCTCGAAGGCGCTCACTTCGATGAAGCTCGCAGCTCACTCGATCAGGCGATGAAGGCTGCCAATGCGCAGAAGATGCCACCGCTCGAAGTCTATGCGCAGCGCGCGGTACTGGATCTAGCGCGCGGACAGGACAGCGCAGGCATGCAGCGCAATGCGTGGGTGACGCGCTCGCTCGCATACAACCCCAACGACGGTGGCGTTTTCGAGGAGCTCGCGCAGTTCGAGGTCATGCGCCGACGCTATGCAGAAGCCACGGCGTTTCTGCGCAAAGCGATCGAAGTCGAGCCGCGGCGTTGGTCTGCTCACGCGGCGCTCGGTGCGAATCTGCTGCGCTTCGGTCAGATCGAGCAGGCGCGCCAGCACATGCAGGTCGCCTATGAAGGCGATCCCTACAGTCCCACCATCGTCAACACATTGCGACTGCTCGACCGAGCCGAACAGGTCGAGGTGTTCGAAACGAAAGTCGCGTTGCCGTCGATGCAGGAAGTGCCCCTGCAGGTGCGTCTCGACAAGAAGGAATCTGCAGCGCTCAGTCCGTATGTGGAGCGCATCGCACGCGAGAGCATTGCGACGTTTGCGCGACGTTACGGCTATCAGCCCAAAGGTCCCATCAGCGTCGAGCTCTATCCGAATCACGATGATTTCGCCGTGCGCGTGGCGGCGCTTCCGGGCATCGGGCTTCTCGGCGTGACCTTCGGCGAGCTGGTCGTGATGGACAGTCCTTCCGGCCGTGCCATCGGCGATTTTCACTGGGGCACGACGCTATGGCACGAGATGGCGCACGTGTTCACGTTGTCGATGACGAACAATCGGGTGCCGCGCTGGCTGAGCGAAGGGATCTCGGTGTACGAAGAGTGGCGCACCGGTCCGACACCGGGCGTGGTCATCTCGCCGGATGTGATGTCCGTGCTCCGCGATCGCCAGCGTCTGCTGCCGATTGCGGATCTGGACGGAGGCTTCATCCGTCCCGAGTATCCGAATCAGGTGCAGGTCTCCTACACGCAGGCGGGCCTGGTGTGTCTGTTCATCGAACAGCGCTGGGGATTCGATCGTCTGCCGCTGCTCGTCAAACAGTTCGAGCGCGAGACGACGACACAGTCGGCCATCGAAGCGACGCTGAAGATCCCCGCGAAAGAATTCGATCGCGAGTTCGCGGCGTTCGTGCAAGAGCGGTATGCGACCACGTTTGCGCGCTTTGCCGAATGGCAGCAGGCGCGTGTCGAGGCTCTCAGGGCCGCCGAGGCTGGCGATTGGTCGAAAGTCATCGACCCCGCACAGCGTGCCATCGACATCTATCCCGATGATCTCGCCAACGACGGACCGTATGTGCTGCTGGCGAGCGCGCTCGAGAAAACAGGACAGCGCGAGCGTGCCGTACAGACCTTGCAACGCTATCGGGAACGCGGTGGCTGGGACCCCTCGAGCATGCGCCAGCTCGCGCAGTGGCTGCAGCCGGTCGATGCCGCTGCGGCGCTCGCGGTGCTCGCAGACGTGAACTACGCCGATCCGCTGAACGCCTCACAGCATCAATTGCTCGGTGAGCAATATCTCGCAGCCGGGCGCGGCGAGGATTCGCTGCAGGAGTTTCGTGTGCTGCTGAGTCTCAATCCGCAGGATTCGGCCCCAGCGCACTTCGGTATGGCGCGCGCATTGCGTGCGGCGGGTGACGCTCAGGGCAGTCGACGCCATCTTCTCGATGCGCTCGAGACCGCACCGCATTTCAAACCGGCTCAAGCTCTGCTCTTGCAGATGATCGAGGAGCGTAAGGAATGATTCGATTCACGCACTCTGATACCACGCAGCCCTCCGGCGATACCGCAGCGCTCGTCTCGGCGTTTCACGAACGGCTCAACGCCATTCGCGGTGAAGTGCGCAAGGTCATCGTCGGACAGAACGAGGTGGTCGAGCATCTGCTGCTCACGCTACTCATCGGCGGCCATTGTCTGATCACGGGCATGCCGGGCACGGCAAAGACGCTGCTCGTACGCACGTTGGCGTCGGCGCTCGGCTTGTCGTTCAAGCGTGTGCAGTTCACGCCGGATCTGATGCCAACGGACATCACCGGCACCGATATCATCGAAGAGGACATCACGACGGGTCACCGGCGCTGGACGTTCGTGCCGGGTCCCATCTTTGCAAACGTGCTGCTCGCCGATGAGATCAATCGCACACCGCCGAAGACGCAGGCGGCATTGCTCGAGGCGATGCAGGAACGCTCTGTCACCGTGCGCGGATCGACGCACGCGCTGGAGCCGCCCTTCTTCGTGCTCGCAACGCAGAATCCTATCGAGCTGGAAGGCACTTATCCCTTGCCCGAAGCTCAGCTCGATCGGTTCGTGTTCAACATCCTGCTCGACTATCTGAGCGCAGCGGATGAGCTCGACGTCGTGGAACGAACCACCTCGCATGTCGAGCTGCCGCGGATCGAAGCGTGTACTACACCTGCGCAGATCATCGACTTTCAGGCGTTGGTGCGACAGGTGCCGGTGTCGCAGGAAGTGCAGCAGCATGCCGTGAATCTGGTGCGTGCGACGCGACCCGGGGAACCGGGTGCATCTCAGAACGTTCGCCGTTACGTGCGTTATGGCGCGAGCGTGCGTGCTACGCAGTTCCTGCTGCTGGCGGCGAAGGCGCGCGCACTGATGCAGGATCGCTACCACGTCATGAACGAGGATCTGCACGCACTGGCGCTGCCGGTGCTGCGCCATCGAGTTCTGACCAACTATCAGGCGGAGTCCGACGGGGTTACGGTCGACTCGGTGCTTCGCGAGGTCATTGCCGGATGATCAGCCTCTCATGAGCGCCGCGCCGCGCCTGCTCAGCCCGGAGATTCTGGCCAGTCTTGCCAATCTGGAGTTGGTGGCGCGCACCGCGGTGCATGGGTTTCTCACCGGTCTGCATCGATCGCCGAGTTTCGGATTCAGTCAGGAGTTCCGCGAGTACCGGGCGTATGCCGAAGGCGACGATCCGCGCTTCGTCGACTGGAATGTCTATGCGCGCACGGATCGCACGTACATCCGCCGCTTCGAAGGCGAAACGAATACGCGTCTGATGCTGCTGCTGGATGCGAGTGCTTCGATGGGCTATGTCTCGTCGCGCGCCGCGGTCACGAAAATGACCTATGCGAAGTATCTCGCTGCGGCCCTCGCCTATCTGGGTGCAAGACAGCACGATCCCGTCGGCTTGATCGCCTTCGACGAAGAGGTGCGGATGACGCGCCCGGCGACGAGTCGCACCGGAAGTCTGCAGGCACTGATCCACGCCATCGACACGGTGGAAACGGGCGGTGGCACGCAGCTCGTGAAGAGCTTCGAGGGTTTTCGCGAACATCTGGTGCGGCGCAGTCTCATCGTGCTGATTTCCGATCTGTACTGCGATGCTTCATCCCTACAGCAGGCGTTGCATCCGCTGACCAGCCGCGGCCATGACGTCGTGATCTTTCATGTGCTCGATCCGCACGAGCTCGATCCGCGATGGGAAGAGTCGGTCGTGCTCGAGGATGTCGAGTCCAGGCAGAGCGCCAACATCGCTCCCGAGTTCTTGCAGGAGCGTTATGGCGCAAAGCTTACGGCGCATTTGAATGCGCTGCGCTCGGCGGCAGCATCGATTCGTGCGCACTTCGTTTCGCTGCAGACGGACCAACCGTTGAACGAAGCCTTGCGGCGCTATCTGCTGTTCCGCGAGGGCAGGCACTAAAGGATCATGTTCATCGCGCCTGCCTTTCTTGCCGGACTGCTCGCCATCGCGTTGCCGCTATGGCTGCACCGCATCGCGCAAGCCAATCCCACGCGTCATCCGTTTCCTTCGCTCATGCTCATGGAGCCGAGCGAAATCCAGCGCAGCGCGCGACGTACGCTGCGCTACTGGCTGCTGCTGTTCTTACGCATCCTTCTGATCGCCGCGCTCGCGCTGGCGTTCGCGGGACCGTTGCTCTCGCCGCGCGCCGTGCCGCAAGTCGATCCTGCCGGACGACTGCATGCGATCGTCGTGGACACGTCGCTCTCGATGCAGCATGCGGATCGCTGGCCGCGCGCACTGTCGGAGGCGCGACTCATCGTCGAGCACGCACGGCCGGGCGATGAGCTCATGCTCGTGCGTGCGTCGGGCCATCGCATCGAAGTGATTCAGGAGCCGGTGGGTGTGCAGCAGGCGGGGCAGGTGCTGGCGGCGCTCGATTCAATCGAGCCCGGACACCAGCGGCTCGATTACGGGCTGCTCATGTCGACTGCCAAAGGATTTCTGAGCGCGACGCGTCTGCCGGTCGAGCTGCATCTGATTTCGGACATGCAGCAGTCGGCCGGTCCTCTGCGTTTCGCGGACCTCGAGCCGCCGTCGGGTAGCGAGCTGCGCTTCCACGATGTGGCCGCGGGAGATTCTTCCAACACATATATAAGAGACGTGCGGACCGCGGCCGATGGCAAGCTGACCGTCGAGGTGCGCACGACTGCCGCCTCCGTGCTCGCGCTCGAGGCGGTGGCGCTGGTCGATGGCGAGGCCGTGACGCGCCGTGCATTCAAGATCGGTCCGGCATCCGCGGCGCCGTTGGTACATGAAGGCGAGGGCAGTCCGCCCGAGGAGCCGTTCTCGCAGGCCGCGCAACACGGCACGACCTACGCGGATGCCACGGTCACGCTGACGCTTCCGGAGCTCACGCCGGTCGCTCATCGCGTCGAAGTTCGTCTGGGACCTGCCGATGCGCTCGCTGCGGACGACCGCTTCTATCGTGTGTTCGAGCAGACGATTCCGCGTGTACTCGTGCTCTCGCGCGGCAACGACAGCGACGAAGCGATCTACGCAGCCGCTGCGATCGATTCGCTCGCGGCGCCGAAGCTCCATGCGCAGACGCTCGCGGCACAGGAGCTCGACGTGCGTACGTTGCCGCAGTTCGCTGCCGTGATGGTGACCGATCCTGCTGCGCTCAGCAGCGCTGCAGTTGCACGCATTCATGACTTCGTGCGCGGCGGCGGATCGCTGTTCATGACCTTCAACAGCGGCACGACGGCAGGTCTGCTCGCCGATTGGCGCGTGCGCAGCGCTATCGCAAAGCCCACGCGCATCGCACAGGTCGATGCCACGCATCCGGTGCTGCGCAATCCGGCCGGTTGGAACAACGTTCATGTGCTGCGACATGTCCAGGTCATTCCCGAGGACGACGATCGTGTGCTGATCGCGCTCGAGGATGGCACGCCGTTGCTCATCGAGCGAAAGTTCGGCGCGGGCCGCATGCTGGTGCTCAGCTCGCCCTTGTCACGTGAGTGGAACGACCTTGCGACACATGCCGTGTTCGTGCGGTTCATGGCGGATATGGCTTCCTATCTGACGGATGCTGAAGCGACGGCGAGCTCTGCCCAGGTCGGTGACGTGCTGATGACGGGACTGAGCGCGGAGCGGGGCGGCCAGATTTTCGATCCGCGCGGTCAGCGCGTGCTGGGCTTGGGCGGATCGACTCCGAGTGATCGCATCGTTCCCGAACGGCCGGGCTTCTATGAGATTCGCAGTGCGGGAGCGAGTCGCTGGGTGGCCGTCAACGTGGATGCGCGAGAGTCGCAGCTGGCGCGAATGCCCAGGTCGACGCTGCAGCGATGGCAAAGCCTGCAGACGCCGCTGATCCGCAAGCTCGGCGGTTCGGTCGAGGCCACCGCAACCGAAGATCGCGTGTCGATCGGTTATGCCCTTCTGCTCGCCTGCCTGGTGTTGCTGCTGCTCGAGACGATCGTTGCCAATCATTTTCTTGCCGTACGTCGTGAGGTGCCCCGATGAGCTCACGCGAAAGACTCGACGACTATCTGCACACGCTGTTGGGACGATTGCGCGCGATGTTCCTGCTGCGTGCCGCCGCCATCTGGGCCTTGGGCGGCGTCACCATCGTGCTGCTCGCCGTCTGGCTCCTGCGCAAGCAGGACTATGCGCCGAGCATTGCCATGTCGGGTCGCATTGCACTGCTCGTGCTCACGCTCGCCGTGTGTGCAACGCTGATCTATGTGCCGCTGCGACGATTGCGGCGGCACCCGGAGCGCGAGATCGAACGACGCCTGCCCCGTCAGCAGGGGCGCATTCAGACCTTTCTCGACGAGCGTCGTCGCGGTCGCGCGGACGGTGCAATGACCGAGCTGCTCGCGCGCGATGCGCTTGCGCAGGTTCACGCACCGCCCGACAGGATCGTTGCCGATTCGAAATTGTGGACCGGCGCCATTGCCGCTGCTGCAGGCATCGGCGCACTGCTCTTTCTGCTCGTGAGTGGGCCCGCCTACTGGGGTTACGCCAGCCGGCACCTGCTGCTCGGCAGCGCATTGCCGCGCGATGCGGTGCCGCTGCGTGAAGTGAAGCTCAAGCCGGGCGATGTCACTGTCCGCCGCAACAGCGATCTCACCATTCAAGCTGCGGTCTCGGGATTCGAGCCCGAGGGTGCAGAGATCTGGGTGCGTTTCAATGGCGCTACGCAATGGGAACGCGCGCCCATGCAGATCGTCGATCAGGATGCGCACACCTGGCAGTTCAAACTGTTCGCGGTGCGTGACGCGCTGGAGTACTACGTCGTCGCAGGGTCGAGCCGCGTGCAGCAAACGAGTGCACATCACAACGTCGCGGTCGTCGATTTGCCGCGCATCGAGCGCGTACGACTCACCTATCGCTATCCGCAATGGACCGCGCTGCCCGATCACATCGAGGACGTCAGTCGTCGTATTCGTGCCGTGCAGGGCACGCGAGTCGATGTGGAAGTAGTGGCGGACGCGCCGCTCCAGGCCCCGGTCATCGCCGTCGGCGAGAACACGACGCAGATGCAGACCGATGGCACCAGTGCTGCGGGCACGATCGAGTTGCGCGCGCCCGGCACCTATCGCATCAGCTCGAAAGTCGCGGACGAATGGGTCGCGCTCACGGATGACTATCCCATCGAGATCGTCGAAGACACCAAGCCCAGCGTAGAGATCCGCAGGCCCGGCCGCGATTGGCAGGCGAGCAGCATCGAGGAAGTGCCCGTCTCGGTTCGTGCGCAGGATGACTTCAAACTGGAACAGCTGGCCCTTCGCTACTCGGTGAACGGTGGTGAATGGCGCACGGTGGCGCTCGACTCGGGTGCGCGCGATGCCGACGTTCAATCGCTCTTGCGTCTGGAGGAGATGAAAGCTTCGGCGGATGAGCGTCATTCGCTGCAACCTGGAGATCTGGTGAGCTACTACGCCGTCGCCAAGGATCGTCAACATAGCGTGCAGACGGATCTGTTCATGGTGCAGATCCAGCCGTTCGAACGTCGTTTCAGTGAAGGGCAGGGCGGCGGCGGTGGCGGATCGATGGGCGATCAGCAGGGTGCGATTTCCGAACGGCAGCGGGAGATTCTGCTGGCCACCTGGAATCTGCTGCGCAGTCAGCAGAACGCCTCGCGCTCGCGAGGGCAACTCGAGGAAAGCGCAGGGATGCTGTCCGAATTGCAGACCAAGCTCGCAGCGCAGGCGCGCTCTCTCTCGCAGCGAATGCGAGCGCGTACCTCGGTCGAGGACGATGCGCGAATCGCGCAGTTCGTGGAGAGTCTCGAGCAGGCCGCGACCGTGATGGGTCCGGCAGCCGATCATCTCAAGCAGGGCAAACTGCAACCGGCCGTGCCCATGGAGCAGCAAGCCCTGCAACATCTGTTGCGTGCGGAGGCGGCGTTCCGCGATGTGCAGGTCGCGATGCAGAGCGGTAGCGGCAGCGGCGGACAGCAGGCTGAGCGCAACTTCACCGAAATGTTCGAGCTCGAAATGGATGTCGACAAGAATCACTACGAGACCCAGTCGCCTGTTTCCGAACGCTCGGCGCGCAACGAGCTCGACGAAACCTTGCGCAAGCTGAAAGAGCTGGCCGAACGACAGGAACGGCTCGCCCAGCAGATGCAGCAGTCCTCGATGTCGCGCGAAGAGCAGCGCTGGCGACAAGAGCAGCTGCGCCGCGAAGCGGAGGATCTGCAGCGCCGACTGGCGCAACAGCAGCAACAACAGCAACAGAACGGTCGGCAGGGATCTGCGTCATCGCAGAGCCAGTCGGGGCAAAGTCAGCAGTCGGGGCAAAGTCAGGAAGATTCGCAGAGCGGAGCCGGACGCTCGGGCGATTCGCAAGCCACGCAATCGATGCAGGCGGCGCTCGAGAACATGCGCAAGGCGAACGAGGCCGCGGGTGACAATCCGCAGAATCTACAGCGATCGGCGGCCGAGGCCGGGCGCAATCTTCGGGAAGCATTGGCCAATGTCGATCGTCCGCGCGAAGAGTCTCTCGCACAACAGGCCGAGCAGCTGGCGCAGCGCGCAAGCAAGTTGAGCGAACAGCAGCAACACGTGGAGGCCGAGCTGTATCAGGCCCTGGGTCAGGCGATGAACTCGGTACGGGATCGCGGGCAGCTGAATGTCAAACAGGCGCAACGCCTGATCGATGCGAAGCAGCAGATGGCAACCGATCTCGGCAAGGTGCAGCAGGAGATGCGCGCGGCGATCAACGATCATCGTGGACGCAGTCCAGCGGCGACCAAGAAACTGGCGCAGGCCCTGAGCGAGCTCGAAGATTCGAATCTCTCTGCACGACTCAATCGTAGTGCGGCCGAGATCCGTTATGGACGTGCCCGCGATGCAGCGCCGCGCGAAGGACTGATTGCCGAAGCTCTTCAGGGCCTCGAAGAAAATCTGCGCGCGACTGCGAAGCTCGCCGCGGGAGAGTCGCAGCAGGATCAGGGCAACGAAGGCTCTGAGCAAATGCTTGCGCGTCTGGCGCAGTTACGCAGCGCGCTGGAGCAGCAACACGCAGGACAGAGCAAGGGCGGCAACTCGCAGGGATCGAAGGATCAGTCATCGAATCCTTCTGCGAACGAGAATCAGGGCGGTCGCGCCAGCCTTGCGCAATGGACGCCGCGGCGCAGCGCCGCGACCGACCAGCGGTCGCCTGCCTTCGGGCTCGACGATGCCAAAAACTTGACCACCCAGATCGACGATCTGGCCGATCGCGGCGCGCGCATGGGACTGACGCCGCAGCAGATCGAAGCGCTGCGTCGCTTGACTCATCAGGTCCGGCAGATCGGGTCGAGCGCGACGGCGCGTCTGTCTGCATTGTCGATGATCGACAGGATGGAGCTCGATGCGCTGAACAGCGTGGAGCGCTCGAAGGACGGCACATCATCGCGTGCGTCCGTTGCGCCCGATGATTCGGCCGCTCCGGAAGTCCTGGCCGAGTACTTCCGTCGGCTGGGCAAAAGCTGTGTCAAAGGCGAGGGCAACGCATGTTGAACCGACGGCACCTTGCATGTGTCACCAGTCTCCTTGCCATCGTGCTGGTGGTGAGCTTCGCGGGCGCGGACACCGACTTGCCGGGAGACGGGGGACGTTCAGGCGAGAAGCCTGATCTCTCGAAGCTCAATCTGGCGCGAGCGATCTACAACAGCGAGGGCGGTATGGGCGAGGCGTACTACGTGTACGACGGACGCTTCTGGGCGCGATGGGAAACCGACTTTCCCGAAGGCGACGACAATTTCAGCCGGCGTCTCGGCACGCTGACGCGCATCAACGTAAATCCGACCGCGTCGAGCCGCTTGCTCACCGCGCCGGATCTCGGGGATTTTCCGCTGCTGTACATGTCCGATCCCGGCTACATGGTGTTGACGCAGGAAGAGATCGAAGGGCTCGCACGCTATCTCGCCAATGGCGGATTTCTCTGGGTCGACGATTTCTGGGGCGATGCGGAATGGCAGCAGTTCGCCAACGTCATGCGGCAGGTTTTGCCCAATCGCGAATGGCGCGTGCTCACACCCGAGCATCCGATCTTTCACACCGTCTTCGATCTGAAGGAAATGCCGCAGATTCCCGCGCTCCCCTTTGCGAGCCCCGGTGGCGATACGGCAGAACCCGCGGGCGCACATAAGTACCCCGCCGGCTCATTACGCGATCCGCAGATGCGCGCCTGGCTCGACGATAATGGTCGCGTGATGGTGGTCGCCACGCACAACACGGACATCGGCGATGGCTGGGAGCGCGAAGCCTACGGCGAGTGGTACTTCGAAACCTTCTCGACCCGCTCCTACATGATGGGCGTCAACGTCGTGACGTATGCGATGACGCACTGAGTGGCCGGCCGACCAGTCGGT
>JAFAEQ010000028.1 GCA_023423935.1 Pseudomonadota bacterium
GCTGGGCCGAGCGGAGTCCTTGTCAGGCTGAAGCCTGACCCCACAGGTAGGAAAGGGCAGCCTCGCAGGTTCGACCTTCGTTCGAATGAAGGGCGGGCTCGGCGGGAAACACTCTGGCCAGGAGCCAGTAGGCCAGTGGCCTGTGCCCCTTTCGGCGGCAAAGTCGCCCTTCATCCGTCGCTTTGCGCGCATTAAGACTTCTTCGACACGACAGGGGTATGGGCATCGGCAATAATGCCGGTCCACTCTGAGACGGTATCGATGCCTACCTCGACTCTTCGCATAGCGCTCGCGCAGCTGAACCTGTTCGTGGGCGACGTCAGCGGTAATACGCAACGGGTGGTTGACGTTTCGGCGCGAGCACGCGACGAGCTGCAGGCGGATCTCGTGTTGTTCCCTGAGCTGAGTCTCTCCGGCTACCCGCCCGAGGATCTGCTGTTCCACACCGGATTGCGTCGGCAGGTCGAGCTCGCGCTGAGCCGCGTACGCGAGGAAACTCGCGGGATCACGGTCATGGTGGGTTATCCGGAATACGCCGAGGGTGCGATTTTCAACGCAGCAGCGGTCGTCCGCGATGGCGCCACCCTCGCCAACTATCGCAAGCAGGAACTCCCCAACTACAAGGTCTTCGACGAGAAGCGCTATTTCCGTGCTGGAAACGAAACACGCATCGTCGAGCTGAACGGGATTCGCACCGCGCTTCTGATCTGCGAAGACGTCTGGGAGCCGGGTCCTGCGAAAGCGGCTGCAGCTGCCGGTGCACAGCTCATTGCTGTCATCAATGGCTCCCCGTATTCGCTCGATTATCAGAATCGACGTGAAGAAGTGGTGCGCGAACGTGTCAGAGACAGCGGCTTGCCGGTGGTGTACGTCAATCTGCTCGGCGGTCAGGATGAGCTCGTGTTCGATGGCGGATCGTTCGTCATGGATGCGAACGGCGAGGTCGTGCAGCGTGTCGCTCCATTCGTGGAGAGCCTCACCGCTGTCGACATCGATCTGATCGACGGCAAGGCCGTGCCACGTCGCGGCCATATCGAGCCTCTGCTGTCGCAGGAGGCCAGCGTCTATCACGCGCTGGTGCTGGGTGTTCGCGATTACGTGGAGAAGCACGGGTTTCCGGGCGTCGTACTCGGCTTGTCCGGAGGTATCGATTCGGCGCTGACGCTCGCCATCGCGGTCGACGCCCTGGGCGCGGATCGCGTACACGTCGTCATGATGCCTTCGCGGTACACCTCGCAAATGAGTCTCGAGGATGCAGCGTTGCAGGCGCGCACGTTGAATGTTCGCTACGACGTGATCTCGATCGAGAGCATGTTTGCTGCGACGCTGGATTCGCTCAAGGATGTCTTCGCCGGCCGCGAGCCCGATACGACGGAAGAGAACATTCAGGCGCGTATTCGCGGCGTATTGCTGATGGCGATCTCGAACAAGACCGGCCGCATGCTCGTGACGACGGGAAACAAGAGCGAAATGGCGGTTGGGTACGCCACGCTCTACGGCGATATGAACGGTGGATTCGCGCCGATCAAAGACTGCAGCAAGATGCTCGTGTACCGACTCGCGAATTATCGCAACTCGGTCTCGCACGAGGGCGCGCCGGTCATCCCCCAGCGCGTCATCGATCGACCACCTTCAGCCGAATTGCGCCCCGACCAGAAGGATTCCGATTCGCTGCCGCCCTACGAAATCCTCGACGCCATCCTCGAACTCTTCATCGAAGACGACCTCTCCGTGGATGAAATCACCGCCCGCGGCTTCGACCGCGCCACGGTCGGCCGAGTCCTCGACATGGTCAAACGCAACGAATACAAGCGCCGCCAGGCGCCGCCGGGCGTGAGGATCAGCGACAGGGCGTTTGGAAGAGATTGGAGATATCCGATTACGTCGGGCTATCGCACGCGGTGAGCGGGACGCTAGCCACTAGTCTGCTAGTCGGCTAGCCAGAGTACCGGACAAGCGTCAACCAGGCCGGTTATTCCACTGCGCGCGAGTTGCGGAGTGCTTGGATGAGCCCCCTAAGCGCACGGCAGGTCTGCGACGTCAGATCGCTCAATTCGGGGCCGTTGGGTAAAGGTATGTAGCCAAGCCGCCGCGCAAGCGATACCTCGTAGTCCAGCTCGCAGGCCGACGCGTACGCAATGCCCAGCACCCGGACAAAGTCCGCTTGTGAAGACCGTGCTGCGCCTTCCACGATGTTGGCGACGACGGAAACTGCGGCTCTCCGCACTTGTGCGCTCAGCCCGTAACGCTCGTCTTCGGGGAAAGCCTTGCTTGCCTCATAGATGCGCAAGGCAAGCGCATCTGCCAGTTTGAAGACGTCCAGCTTTCTATGGTCTCGCATGGCTTCCTCCATGAAGCTTGCGTGAGGGTGGTCTTGTGCCTCGGCTTACTCAGTGCCTAACGCCGAGTCTCTGGCTAGCGGACTAGTTGGCTAGCCGACCTACGTCTGGTGAGCGCTTCGCGCTCACCAGAACTTCCACCACGCCTTCTTCTCCTCCGGCGCGGCGGGTCTATTCGCTGTGGGGGTGCCGTAGTTTTCGGCGAGGACTTTCTGGGTGGAGGCGGCGAGGTCTTTCATGCCGAGGCGTTCGTAGCTTTCTCCCATGATGGCGAGCGCCTGGCGGATCTGGGGCGCGCCGTCGTAGTTCTCGATGGCGTACTTGCTGCGGTTGATGGCCCCGACGTAGGCGCCGCGCTTGAGGTAGTACTGGGCGACGTAGACCTCGTAGGCGGCGAGGCGGTTGCGCAGGAAGATCATGCGCTGACGTGAGTCGGCGGCGTATTCGCTGTTGGGGTAGCGTTCGACGACGGTCTGGAAGGACTGGAACGACTTGCGGGCGTCGATGGGTGGGCGCATCGAGAGATCGGCGTTGAACCAGCGCTCCAGGAAGTTGGGATTACGTTCGAACTGGGCGAGGCCTTTGATGTAGTACGCGTAGTCCACGCGGGGATGGGCGGGGTTCTCCCGGATGAACTGATCGGCCTGATCGATGGCAGACTCCGGCTCGCCGTTGCGGTAGTAGGCGTACATCAGATCCAGCTGACCCTGCTTGGCCTGATTACTGAACGGAAAACGCGCTTCGAGGGCCTCGTAGTACCGCGTCGCGTCCCTGTAGTTGCTGCTATCGAGCGCGCGCTTGGCCGCTTCGTAGAGCTTGTCGGCGCTGCCGAGCATCTCGCGGCTGCGGTTGTTGCCGCCGCAGCCGGCGGTCGCGAGCAACGCGGCCGTGGTCAAGCAAAGGACGAGCGTGCGAAAATTGCTGAGCATTGAATCGATCCGCCGGTGAATTTCGCTGAAATCCGCACCCGGGGAGGGGCGCGATAGTTTGCCGGGAGTATAGCAGCGAGCCATTGGCGGATTTGTCCGCCGATCTCCAGGGCGCTGCTGCAGCCATTCCAAATCCACTCGTTCGGCGCCCCCGCGTCCGTTAAGTTCCCGTCATGACCAACGTCATCCGCCAAAGTCTCGTCATTCCCGATCACCACGCAGGGCAGCGCCTGGACCAGGTCCTGGCTGAGCTGATGCCCGACTATTCGCGCACGCGCATCAAGGACTGGATCGAGGCGGGACAGATCCTGGTGGAGGGCCGCACGATGCGGCCCAAGGACAAAGTGCTGGGCGGGGAGCGCGTGGAGATTTCTGCCACTTTGCCCGAAGCCGTGGAGGTCGCTCCGGAGCCGATCGATCTCGACATCGTGCATCAGGACAAGCACCTGCTGATCATCAATAAGCCGGTGGGTCTGGTCGTGCACCCCGGCGCGGGCAACAGCGCGGGTACTTTGCAAAATGCGCTGCTGCATCTCGATCCGGCACTCGTGCATCTGCCGCGGGGCGGCATCGTGCATCGGCTGGACAAGGACACGAGCGGACTGCTCGTGGTGGCTCGTACGCTGGAAGCGCATACGGGCTTGGTCCGGGCGCTCGAAGTGCACGAGGTAGAACGCGAGTACGAGGCCGTATGTGTGGGCGTGATGACCGCAGGCGGAACCGTCGATGCGCCGATTGGCCGCCATCCGGTCGATCGCCTTCGGCAGGCAGTTCGAGAAGATGGGCGCGAGTCCGTCACCCACTATCGTGTGCTGCATCGCTACCGTGGACACACGCATGTGCGGCTGAATCTCGAAACCGGTCGCACGCATCAGATCCGTGTGCACATGGCGCATATTCACTATCCGCTCGTGGGCGATCGTGTCTATGGCGGGCGACTGTTGCTGCCCAAGGGCGCGACGCCCGAATTGATCGAGATGCTCCGTGGCTTTCATCGGCAGGCGCTGCATGCTGCACGGCTCGCTTTTGCGCATCCCGTGACCGACGAGCCCGTTGAAGCGGTGGCGCCGATACCGGCTGACATGCAGTCGTTGCTCGATGTGCTCGCGCAGGATCAGAAGCTGGCGCAGGCATCCGCGCCTGCAGCGAAAGGCCGCACGAGGCGAGGGTGAGGATGGCCGTTGGGACATCGCCGAGCTGGATCACGCCCGATTGGCCTGCGCCCGCATGCGTGCGGGCCGTAAGCACGACTCGATCCGGCGGAGTAAGCGAAGGGGATTTCGCGAGTTTCAATCTCGCGACGCATGTGGGGGATGATCCAGCTGCGGTACGCGAGAACCGCAGACGATTGCGCGAAGCGCTCGGGCTTACGCACGAACCTGCCTGGCTCAATCAGGTTCACGGGACGAACGTCGTTGCGGCTCGAGAATTCGAAGCGCCCCCGTCTGCGGATGCATCGTTCACCGCGACGCCGAATCAGGCGTGCGTGGTGATGACCGCGGACTGTCTTCCTGTTCTCTTCTGCAATCGCGCCGGTACGCACGTCGGCGCGGCTCATGCCGGTTGGCGTGGCCTGGTGGGTGGAGTGCTTGCGAGAACTCTCGAGGCGATGAAGCTCGATCCGGGCGAAGTGCTCGCCTGGCTGGGCCCGGCCATCGAGCCTGCGGCGTTCGAAGTGGGTCCGGAAGTTCGCGAGCAGTTCCTCGCGCGTGATCTTGCCGATGAAGCGGCTTTTTCCGCAAATTCGCGCGGGCGTTGGCAGGCGGATATTTACGAGCTCGCACGGCGCGAGCTCCGACGCCTCGGCGTTACGCAGATCGCAGGCGGCGGATTCCAGTGCCATGGGGATTCGGAGCGCTTCTTTTCCTATCGACGCCAGCCTCGCACGGGTCGAATGGCAACCCTGGTGTGGATCGACAACAAGCACGCGTAGTGGCTCGGCTCGGGAAGTTGTAGCCAATGAGGCTCGCGAGTCGTTGCAGTTGACACGCGTGGTAGCCTGACCAGCCCAACATTTTCAACTCTGGCCCGAGTTCACGTTCGCGCCCCACGCTTTAGCCCATGTCGCTTCTTCTCTGGATCATCCTGTTCACCGCCCTTGGTGGCGTTGCGAGCGCGGTCGCCGCTTCGGTATTCCTGCTGACCCCCGACACCGTGCGCGTGCGCGTGTTGCCACATCTCGTGAGCTTCGCCACGGGTGCACTGCTGGGTGCGGCGTTACTCGGACTGTTGCCCCACGCCATCGAAGGCGTCGGCGTAGGCTCGATCCATGAGATCGGACTGACGCTGCTCATCGGTCTTCTGATCTTCTTCGTGCTCGAAAAGCTGGTGCTATGGCGGCACTGCCATCAGGACGTGTGCGAGGCGCACGTGCCGAATGCACATTCGCACTCGCACTCCCATTCACACGGACATGGTCATCATGATCAGGCGCGCGATGCAGCGTCGGCCTCGCTCATCCTGATCGGCGATGGGTTCCACAACGTCCTCGACGGCGTGCTGATCGCGGCGGCCTTCATGACCGACGTACACCTGGGCGTAGTGACGGCGATCGCCGTGATGACGCACGAGATCCCTCAGGAGGTCGGCGATTTGGCCATCCTGCTCAACGGGGGCATGTCTCGAGCCAAGGCATTTGCGCTGAACACCATCACCAGCCTGACCTCGGTCATTGGTGGCATCGCAGCGTACTTTTTCCTCGGCGATTCGACCTCCGTCCTGCCCTATGCATTGGCCATTGCCGCCTCCAGCTTCCTGTACATCGCCGTGGCCGACCTCATCCCGGGACTTCACCGGCGCGTCGACCCCGGCTCAGGGCTGAAGCAGTTCATTTTCATCGTGTTGGGCGTGGCGGTGATTTTCGTGAGTCACAGGCTGGCGCACTGAAGACTAGCCCCTGGGTCCTGGGCCAGCCCTGGCGGTAGGCCGGATCGCAGACAGGGTGCTTCAGATTCGGATTGAATTCGGTTCGCCCGTACCCAGAATTGCCCTCAAGTAAACAACCTCTGACCAGGGGCTAGTGCCAAGTGCCTAGCGCCTCGAGTGGCACCTATGCGGATGGACAAACTCACCAGCAAGTTTCAGCTTGCGCTCGCGGACGCGCAGTCGCTCGCCGTCGGGCGCGACCATCAATACATCGAGCCCATGCACGTCATGGCGGCGTTGCTCGATCAGCAAGGCGGTTCGGTACGCCATCTGCTCGACAAGGCCGGCACGAACGTGAATCTCCTGCGCTCGCATCTCGGTCAGGCCCTCGAGCGCATGCCGAAGGTGGAAGGCGTCGGCGGCGAGGTCCACGTCTCGAACGAGCTCAACAAGGTTCTGAATCTGACCGACAAGCTCGCGCAGAAGCGCGGCGATCAGTACATCTCGAGCGAACTGTTCGTGCTCGCAGCGCTGGAAGACAAAGGTCAGCTCGGCACGTTGTTGCGCGACTGCGGCGCGGTGAAAGGTGCCATCGAAAGGGCGATCGATGAGTTGCGCGGCGGCGAGAACGTGAACGATCCGAACGCCGAAGAGAGCCGTCAGGCCCTCGAGAAATTCACGATCGATCTGACCGAACGGGCGGAGCAGGGTAAGCTCGATCCGGTGATTGGTCGCGACGATGAGATTCGGCGCACCATCCAGGTTTTGCAGCGTCGCACGAAGAACAATCCGGTGCTGATCGGAGAGCCCGGCGTCGGCAAGACGGCCATCGTCGAAGGCCTCGCCCAGCGCATCGTCAATGGCGAAGTGCCCGAAGGCCTGCGCGGCAAGCGCATCCTCGCGCTCGATATGGGTTCATTGATCGCCGGCGCGAAATTCCGCGGCGAGTTCGAGGAGCGCCTGAAGGGCGTGCTCAACGATCTCGCCAAACAGGAAGGGCAGGTGGTGCTCTTCATCGACGAACTGCACACGATGGTCGGCGCCGGCAAGGCTGAAGGCGCGATGGATGCGGGCAACATGTTGAAGCCTGCGCTGGCGCGTGGTGAGCTGCATTGTGTGGGCGCCACTACGCTCGATGAGTATCGCAAGTACATCGAAAAGGACGCTGCACTCGAGCGTCGCTTCCAGAAAGTGTTCGTGGGCGAGCCGTCGGTCGAAGACACGATCGCGATCCTGCGCGGTTTGAAGGAGCGCTACGAAGTTCACCATGGCGTCGAGATCACCGATCCGGCGATCGTCGCGGCGGCAACGCTCTCGCATCGCTATATCTCGGATCGTCAGCTGCCCGACAAGGCCATCGACCTGATCGATGAGGCGGCCTCGCGCATCCGCATGGAAATCGATTCGAAGCCCGAGGAGATGGACCGTCTCGAGCGCCGCATCATTCAGCTCAAGATCGAGCGCGAAGCGCTGAAGAAGGAATCCGACGATGCTTCTCGCAAGCGACTCGCGACGCTGAACGATCAGCTGCAGTCGCTGGAGAAGGAGTTCGCGGATCTCGAAGAGATCTGGAAAGCCGAGAAAGCCTCGGTACAGAACTCCGCGCAGATCAAA
Source organism: Pseudomonadota bacterium (assembly GCA_023423935.1). GTDB lineage: Bacteria > Pseudomonadota > Gammaproteobacteria > Steroidobacterales > Steroidobacteraceae > Steroidobacter. The sequence goes on from JAFAEQ010000028.1 coordinate 7,748, forward strand.
GAGGATCTCGAGCGTGCTCGCACGGAGCTCGAAGCCGCGCGTCGTGCGCAGGATCTCGGGCGCATGTCGGAGTTGCAGTACGGAAAGATTCCGGAGCTCGAGCGTCGACTCGCGCAGGCGACTGCAGCCGAGCAGCAGGAAACCAAGCTCCTGCGCAACAAGGTGACCGACGAAGAAGTTGCGGAAGTCGTGTCCAAGTGGACCGGCATTCCGATCTCCAAAATGCTCGAAGGCGAGAAGGAGAAACTTCTGCGGATGGAAGAGGCGCTCAGCAAGCGAGTCGTCGGTCAGACAGAAGCAGTCAAAGCAGTCTCGGATGCGATTCGTCGCTCGCGCGCCGGTCTGTCCGATCCGAATCGTCCCAACGGATCGTTCCTGTTCCTGGGACCAACCGGCGTCGGCAAGACCGAGCTGTGCAAGGCGCTCGCGGAATTCCTCTTCGACACCGAAGAGGCGATGGTGCGCATCGATATGTCCGAGTTCATGGAAAAGCATTCGGTTGCGCGTCTGATCGGCGCTCCTCCGGGCTACGTGGGATACGAAGAAGGTGGTTACCTGACGGAGGCTGTACGCCGTCGTCCGTATTCCGTGCTGTTGCTCGATGAGGTCGAGAAAGCGCATCCGGATGTGTTCAATGTTCTATTGCAGGTTCTCGACGACGGGCGGCTGACCGACGGTCAGGGTCGCACGGTCGATTTCCGCAACACCGTGATCATCATGACGTCGAACCTGGGCTCGCACGTGATCCAGGAACTCGCGGGTGAAGCGAATTACGCCAAGATGAAATCGGCCGTGATGGAGATCGTACAGCAGCACTTCCGTCCCGAGTTCATCAATCGCGTCGACGACATCGTCGTGTTCCATCCGCTGGGTCGCGATCAGCTGCGCTCGATCGTCGACATCCAGCTCGGCTATCTGCGCAAGCGACTCGCCGATCGCGACATCGAACTGTCGCTCGATAGCTCGGCGTTGGATCTGCTGAGCGAGGCAGGCTTCGATCCGGTGTATGGCGCACGCCCATTGAAGCGCGCGATCCAGCAGCAGGTCGAAAACCCGCTCGCACAGCGAATCCTGAAAGGCGAGTTCGGTCCTGGAAGCAAGATCCGCATCAGTGCAGCGGACGGAGCGCTATCTTTCAGCCAAGGCTGAAAGATAGCCGCTAGCCAACGGTCTTTCAGCCCGGGCTGAAAGACGGCAGCTAGCCAACTAGTCTGCTGGTCCGCTAGCCAGAGTCGGAGGAGGATTCTGGCTAGCTAAGTAGCTTGCGTCAGCATGTCTGGCTAGTAGCTAGCGGACTAGTTGGCTAGGTAGCTCGCATCCGCCTCTGGCTAGTAACTAGCAGACTAGTTGGCTAGGTAGCTCGCATCCGCATCCGCCTCTGACTAGCCGCCAGCTGACTAGTGGCTAGTCGACTGCGCAGCGCTCGCTCGAGCGCGAAGCCAACAATCTGCTGTCCGACTAAAGTCGGACCCACAGGGAGCGCTGCGCGGCTAGCCGCCCGCGGCCTCTGGCTAGTAACTAGCAGACTAGTTGGCTAGGTAGCTCGCTTCCGCATCCGCCTCTGACTAGCCGCCAGCTGACCAGTGGCTAGTCGACTGCGCAGCGCTCGCTCGAGCGCGAAGCTTGAACTCTCTTCTCTTACCCCTATGATGCCGGTCGGCCTCTATCCGGCCTTACATCTACAACGAAGCCATGCCGTTCTACGAATACGAGTGCAGCAACTGCAAGTTCTACGTCGAGGCTCTGCAGAAGATCTCGGATGAACCGCTCAAGAAATGCCCGAGCTGCGGCAAGCCGAAGCTGGTGAAGCTGGTTTCCGCGCCGGTGTTCCGCTTGAAAGGCGATGGGTGGTACGAGACCGACTTCAAGTCGGACGAGGAAAAGAAGCGCAACCTCGCCAAGGATGAAGAGGGGTCCGAAGCCAAGGCCGACGACAGCAAGAAGGAAGAGAGCAAGCCCGAGAAGAAGGCTGAGACCAAAGCCGAGGCGAAGCCCGCAGCCAAGAAGCCGGTGGCCAAGCCCGTCAAAGCGGCGGCGAAGAGCGCTGCACGCAAGCCGGCTCCCAAGCCGAAAGCGAAGGCCAAGGCGAAGCCTGCGAAAAAGAAGTGAGCTGATCTGCGCACGCCGGCGGACTGCGTGGCTGCCTCTTTGAGCGCTGCTGAATGAGCGAGGTCCTCCCCGCAAACGGGGAAGCGACGCGGTATTCCGATCCCCATGTCTCTGGTGGACCGTAACGACTGATTCGAGAGTGCTGCTTGGGTCGTCATCCCGGCGAAGGCCCGGGATCCCGCGGGATTCGCGTTTCACAGGGACTAGGCCCCGGCCTTCGCCGGGGTGACCCCACAGAGCCTTCGCCGGGGTGATCCCACAGAGCCCTCGCCGGGGTGATCCCCGGGCCTTCCTAAGCCACCCGCTCAGCGGGCTTCTTCCCCCGCCCATCCAGATATAGCTGGGCCCAGATCTCGCTCACGATGATCGTGTAGAGGCGCATGGCCGCTTCGGCGTGATAGCGCTTCTGACCGAGGCGGCGTGAGATGCGCTGGACTTCCTCCGGGTCGAACCAGCCGCGCGCGAGCAAACGTTCGCGGCTCAGGTAGCGATCGGACAGCTTTCGCAGCGTCTGCGCGAACTGCGCGTCCTGGCGGATGCGGGAGATGCCTTTCGGCGTATTGAGCAGGTCCGGGCTGACCAGTGAGTGCATGGCCTGGCGCAGGATGTATTTCTCCTGACCGCGGCGGATCTTGAGCTTGCTCGGCAGTGCGAACGCGTAATCCATCAGATCGCGATCGTAGAAGGGGGAAGCGAAGTCGACGCCGGAGGCCTGGAACGGTCGCTCGATGCGCACGAGCGACCGTGAGAGTGTCTCGTGCGCATCCTTGACCATGGTGTGATTCAAGAATTCCGGACCGGCACTGCCGAAGTACGGCATGTCGGGGATGAAGCTGGCCTCGCGAATCCGCGGCACGGGCGGAACCGCCCCGCGGAAATAGAGCAGGTCCATGAGCTTTGCCATCGGTCGTTGCGGCGGGCGGCCCGACTGCGTCAGCGCATAGAACTCCTGCAGATCCTTGCGCAGCGGCGGAATGAGCTGACTCAACCACAGGAGCTTGTGTTTGGGCATCCCGGCAAACAGCCCATCCGATCCCATCCCCGTCATGAGCCACTCGAAACCGTCCTCGCGCGCGGCCCGTGCGATCACGAGCGCCTGAACCGTTTCGGTTCGTCCGACGGGGCTCTCGAAGTGCCACACAGCTTCCGGCAGCAGGTCGGCGAGCGGTTCGGCAGTGACGATGACAGGCACGTGCCGACCGCCGAGTCGTTCCATGACGAGCGCGGCATTGCGAATCTCAGGGTCGTCCGCGTCGCTGCCCGCCGTATAGCCGACCAGCTCCGCGTTCGGCGCGCATTCGCGACACGCAAAGGCGACGCTCATCGAATCGATGCCGCCGCTCAAGGAGATGCCGATGCGCGGGCGGCCCGAGGCTACGCGTCGAATCGCATCGACCATACGCTGCGCAAGCTCGTCGCGAGCCACATGTTCTGCGACCGGCTGCACGTTGACCCGCAGCGGTCGCATCTCGTCCTCGGACACCACCTCGCCGTCATGGCTCAGGCGCGTGAGGGCACCAGGCGCCGCCGAATGGACGCGAGCGAGCAGCGTGCGACCGGGTGGCGTGGTCTTGTAGCACTGCAGATACTGGAGAGCGTCGAGATCTGCCTCGGCGGGCAAGTCGTTGATGGCAAGGAGCGACTTGTATTCCGTCGCAAAGCCCATCCCACCTCGTGGCAATGAGCAGTAGTGCAGGGGTTTGAGACCGACGAAATCGCGGGCCAGGATCAGTGTCTGCGAATGATCGTCCCAGGCGGCGATCGCGACGCCACCCTGCAACCGTTCGAGCCCCGACAGCCCGTTGCGGACAAAGGTATCGAAGACCTCGTCCTCGGAGAGCCCTTTGGGTGCAGCGTCGGAGAGGTCGATGACGGCGGACAGACCGCCCTTGGCGTAGATCCGCCCCGGCTCGCGACCCGTCCGTCCCAGAAACACCGTCGGCGCCACTTCCTTCCAGACAGCCACGGGCCCGCGGTGAGCCAGGCGCTCGGCCATCTCCCGCAGCTCCGTCGAAGAAACCTGTCCGATGGCTCCGAAAATTGCGCCCATTCGCTCATGCCCTAAGCGACCTGAGGCCGCGGTTCCCATCCGGCGAACGGACAGCCCGTCGGCATTGTTCCTTACTCGCCCGGGCGCTTCCTTGCGTGCCGTAGGGCCGCTCCGTAACATCGCGCGCTCGCCGGCAGGCTGCTAGCTACTAGTTACTAGCTCCTAGCCAGACACAGACGCCTCATCCTTAGCTTTGAGCGCCCGTCTGGCCTGCGGCAGTGGCAGTTCCGCTCTCGTCCTTACTCTGGCTAGTTGCTAGTAGCTAGTCGCTAGGTGCTTCGTTCAATGCGTTCCCACTATTGCGGTCAGGTCAACGAATCCCTCATCGGGCAGGACGTCAGCGTCGCGGGCTGGGTGCATCGCCGGCGCGATCATGGCGGCGTCATCTTCGTCGATCTGCGCGATCGCGAAGGCCTGCTGCAGATCGTGTTCGATCCGGATGTGAAGGATGTGTTCACGAGCGCGGAGCGTCTGCGCAGCGAGTTCTGTATTCGCATCACGGGCAAGGTTCGTGCGCGTCCGAGCGGCACGGCCAATGCGACGCTGGCATCGGGACAGGTCGAGCTGCTCGCGAAGGAGCTCGAGATCCTGAGCCGTGCGGAAACGCCGCCGTTCCATCACGATGAAGTGACGAACGAAGAGCTGCGGCTCAAGTATCGTTATCTCGATCTGCGTCGCGACGTGATGCAGAAGCGCATTCGTCTGCGTCATCAGGTGACGCGTGCGATGCGCGACTATCTCGATAATGCCGGCTTCATCGACATCGAAACTCCGATGCTCACGAAAGCCACGCCCGAGGGCGCACGCGACTATCTCGTGCCGAGCCGCACGCATCCGGGGCAGTTCTTCGCGTTGCCGCAGTCGCCGCAGCTATTCAAGCAGCTGCTGATGATGAGCGGTTTCGATCGCTACTATCAGATCGTGCGCTGCTTCCGCGACGAGGATCTGCGTGCCGAGCGTCAGCCCGAGTTCACGCAGCTCGATATCGAAACCTCGTTCATGAGCGAAGAGCAGATCATGCAGCTCATGGAGGAGATGATTCGTCACCTGTTCAAAGCGGTGCTCGGCGATGCGCTGCCCCAGCCCTTCCCTCGCATCACCTATGCCGAGGCAATGCGTCGCTATGGATCCGATAAGCCGGACCTGCGCATCGATCTCGAGCTCGTCGACGTTGCGGATCTGGTCAAAGGTTCGGACTTCAAAGTGTTTGCAGGCCCGGCCTCCAACCCGAACGGTCGCGTCGTCGCGCTGCGTGTTCCGGAAGGTGGCACCAAGCTGTCGCGCAAGGAGATCGACGATTACACCGCGTTCGTCGCTCGCTACGGTGCGAAAGGTCTGGCCTATGTGAAGGTCAACGAGAAGGCGAAAGGCCGCGAGGGCCTGCAGTCGCCGATTCTCAAGTTCCTCACCGACGATGCGATCGTGGGCATTCTCTCGCGCACCGGCGCCGTCGATGGCGATCTGATTTTCTTCGGCGCCGACACGGCGAAGGTCGTGAACGATTCGATCGGTGCGCTGCGCCTGAAGGTCGGTCACGACATGAAGCTCGCGAAGACGGGATGGCATCCGTTGTGGGTCGTCGACTTCCCGATGTTCGAATGGGATCCGGACAGCAAGCGCTGGGCCGCCATGCATCACCCGTTCACTGCGCCTCGCGAAGACGATCCTGCCGTACTGCGCGCGGATCCGGCGAACGCCGTATCGAAGGGCTACGACATGGTGCTGAACGGCTCCGAGATCGGCGGCGGTTCGGTGCGTATCCATCGCCAGGAGATGCAGTCGGCCGTGTTCGATCTGCTCGGCATCAGCCCGGAAGAGGCCCAGGTCAAATTCGGCTTCCTGCTCGAAGCGTTGAAGTTCGGCACGCCTCCGCACGGCGGCATCGCATTCGGCCTCGATCGTATCGTGATGTTCATGGCCGGCACGGACAGCATCCGCGACGTCATCGCCTTCCCGAAGACGCAGACGGCTGCAGATCTCATGACCAACGCGCCGACCCCAGTCAGCGACGAGCAGCTCAAAGAGCTGCACATCCGCGTGAAGCTGCCGGTCAAGGCGGACTGAGCAAGGCTCAGTCCGCAGCTGCTAGCCAAGCAGGTGTTAGCCAACTAGCTACTAGCAGCTGGCCAGAGGAAGAGAACGGAGCCGCTAGCCAACTAGCGGCGGGCATCTCGCAGAGCGGAGAGGGAGTCCGGAATGGGAGTAACCACATAGAACACAAAGATCACAAAGCGTTAGAGCCAGCAGATCCGAAGCGACTGTCTAGAGCCTAACCGCCCAAGCACCGACATGGCTCATTGGTGAGTCAGACGACCGCTGCTCTGACATCACGTCCTTGCAAGGCGCCACCGCGCCGGCTCCGGTTGGAGTCGAGCCCTTACCAAAGCCTAGACACCCGGCCGGTATATTCCGTTTTTGTGATCTTTGTGTTCTCTGTGGTTACTCCGATGTCTTTTCTGCGGTCTTTGCGACCGCTTGGCTTCTTAGGCAACACCCAGCTTCACCAGCAGCTCCTTCGGAGGACCCTCGAATTTCGCCAGGGGCACATTGCCGCGATAGCCGAGATCGTTGCTGCCGATTGGCGTCGTGTAGAAGCCCACTGCGGTGAGATCGCGAAAGCGCATGAAGAAGGCCGCAGGCTTCTCGAGTTCGCTCGGTAGTGGCGAGTTCACGAGCTCATCGCAGATGATTTCGCGCTGTTGGGCGCTGATGCTCACGAAGTCTTTCTTGAACTTGGATCGAGCGCGTTCGTCGAGCCAGGCGAGGCCCTCGAGGATGACGGGTCGATCGCGCGCATTGTCCGGATAGGGCGCGCTGATCCATTCGTCGATGAACTCGACGACGCCGAGCGCCGAGGGTGCGGGCTGATCGCCCTCGGGCGGAATGATCAGATCCGTGAGTACCGCGGCTTGCTTGCGTTGCGCTGCGCTCATTGTCAGCGGCCACAGATCGCCGGGCGCATAGGTCTTGATGAGATTCGGATCCTTGCCATAGCCCTTCGCGGACGGCACCGATGCCCGGGCTGCGTTGTCCGCAAAGGCGATCGAGGGAGCGCGTGAGGCAGCGCTCGCAGCGAGCACCCATTGAATGACGGTACGACGATCGACGTTCATAGGCCTTCCTGGTTGTGAGTCTCTAGTCTCTAGTCGGCTAGTCTGCTAGCCAGAGTTGAAGTCGCTGCTCCGGTGCTGGCTAGCGGACTAGCAGACCAGTAGCTGATGGCTTCTCGTCTCACAGTTCTTTCCTCTTCATCGCGCCCAGCATGTAGTCCGCGGAACGCCAGGCGAGCGCCATGATCGTGAGCGTCGGGTTCTTATCGGCGTTCGACGGAAAAGGCGCGCCGTCGGTGAGGAACAGATTCTTCACGTCCCACGCCTGCCCGTACTGGTTCACGACCGAGCTCTTCGGGTCGGCGCCCATGATTGCGCCGCCGACCTCGTGAATGATGTAGCCGCCCGGTGCAATGGCCTTCGCGCCGTCCTTCTCGAGTTTCGAGAGCACACGTCCGCCCATGGCGTCGATGATTTCCGCAAACGCCTTGTGCATGTGCGCGGCCTGACGCGTCTCGTGCTCGGACCATTTCCAATGGAAGCGCAGGATGGGAATGCCGTAGCGATCTTTCTTGTCCGGATCGAGCTCGCAGTACGAGTTCTCGTTCGGAATCATTTCGCCGCGACCGGTGAGATGCACGATCGACCCGTAGTAACGCCGCATGTCTTCGCGGAATTTCCTGCCGTAGCCCTGCGACAGATGCGCGACCTGCATGATCGAGCCGATGCCGGGTGCATCGCGTCCCGCGCCCGGCTCGATGTGATAGCCGCGCGGAAAGTCGAGCTTGCCTGCGAGCTGTTCCTTGTAGAGCCACCAGGGCGTGTACACGTGCGAACCGCTGGTGCCGTCCTCGTTGTGCGGCGGCATGCTTTCGAGTGCGGGAATCTGCCCTGAAATGCCCGCACCGACCGTATCCATGAGGTAGCGACCCACCTTGCCGCTCGAGTTCGCCAGGCCATTCGGAAATTGCGGCGACTTCGAATTGAGCAGGATGCGCACCGTCTCGCATGCGCTGGCCGCGAGCGTCACGATGCGGCCCTTCGCGCTGCGTTCTTTCCCATCGCGCTTGTCGATGTAGATCACGCCGGTGGCGCTGCCGTCCTTGCCGAGCGTGACTTCGCGCACCATGGCATTCGTGAGAATGTCGAGATTGCCGGTGGCGAGTGCGGGCGGCAGATGCACGGTCGTCGATTGATAGTTCGCGCGAATCGAACAGCCGCGTCCGCAATCCGTGGCCCAGAAACAGGCGGCGCGACTCGCCATGTGTTCGGCGGCAATCTTCTGCGCGCGCGGATTGCCTGGATGCAACAACGCAGGAATGCGTTGGTGATCGAGCTGCTTGGTCAGCACCGCACGGTGCATCGCGACCACGGGGACCCCGACCTTTGCAGCGCCTTTGCGCAGGAAGAGCTCGCCTGCACGCGGCGTCGGGGCGGGCAGCAATACACCTTCGGGTGAGTCGGGCGTGTTCTCGAGCCCATCGCGATTGCCATGTACGCCGATGAGCATCTCGACTTTGTCGTAGTAGGGCGCGACGTCTTCGTAGGAGAAGGGCCAGTCGAATCCGAGCCCATCGCGCTGACGACCCTTGAAGTCGTACGGACCGTTGCGCAGGGAGATGCGTCCCCAATGATTCGTGCGTCCACCGAGCATGCGCGCGCGCCACCACCAGAACTGCTGCGCCTTCTCGTCCGAGGCATTGCTGTAAGGCTCGCCGGGAATCTGCCATCCGCCATCGACGGTCGCGTCGTAGAAGCCGAATTCCTTGTCTGCGGTCGAGCCGCCACGCAACGGTGCCTGCTGATTCGTCTGAAACATCGGCGTTTCAGCTTCGGCCGAGTAGTTGCGCCCGGCTTCGAGCATCAGCACTCGCGCACCTTCCATCGCGAGGGTGTACGCAGTCTGGCCTCCTGCAGCACCCGAGCCGACGACGATGACATCGTACTGGTCCTGCAATCCTGCAGGTTCGATGAACGGCATAGAGTTCCCCCAAAACGCGCGCTGATCGATGTGCCTGGCTCGCTACCCGCGAGTTGTGAAGGCAACACGGTGTGCTTCCATGCTGCCACAAGCCGGACGCATCGTCTCTATGACATTCCGGGACATTTCTGCAAGTGAACCGCCGTTTCGGCCGCGACGAATCGGTTCAAATGAGAGCGCAGTGTTGCGGTTCGATCATCGTTCGCGTTCCGCGGCTGTCTGCTCTCAGCTCTGCCGCGCGCGAGAAGCCAACGGACCCGCAGATCCGTTGGCTCATCCAGGTCAGACCTTCAGCTTCGCCAGGTAGTCGTGGCTGATCTTCACCGACTCCATCACCGGGCGATCGAAATTTTCCTGTTCGACGAAGTAATGCTTGATCTGTGACCGGTCGAGCGAGCCGAACAAGGCTTTCCAGTCGATCTGTCCGCTGCCGACTTCGGTGGTGTTGGTCTCCACCTTGTCGACGAGTGGTTTCACGCCCTTCTTCACATCTTTCACGTGCAGCAACGACACACGCTTCGAGTGCTTCTTCGTGAATGCGATGGGATCGAGGCCAGCGGCGACGACCCAGCCGAGGTCGAGTTCGATCGTGACCAGATCGGGATCGGTCCAGGCGATGAGCTTCTCGAAGATCATGTCGTCGCCGATCTTGCGGAACTCAAGATTGTGATTGTGATAGCCAGTGCGGATGCCGACTTTCTTCGTCATCGCACCAATCTTGTTGAGCTGATCGGCCATCCATTTCCAGTCATCGAGCGTCGTGCCGTTCACGATGCTGTTAGGCGCATTGTTCGGGACGTTCGCGAAACGATTGTCCGCGACCGCCGGGAACGGCACGACCACGTTCTTGACACCGAGCTCGGCGGCAAAGTCGATCTTCTTCTGCGTGTCGATCAGCAGGTCGGTCAGGCCCTGATGCGTCGAGGGAGCGCTCAGGCCGAAACTGCTCAGCAACGTGCGCAGCTCCTTGGCGCTCTTGTTGTAGTAACCGGCGAGCTCGACCTCGCTATAACCATAGGAGCCGAGTTTCTCCAGCGTTCCATTCAAATCCTTCGCGGTTTCCTCGCGAACGGTATAGAGCTGAATGCCGATGGGCAGCGCCAGTGGCCCGGTCGATCCGGTGGGGCGCGCGTTCGCCAACAGGCTGTTCATGCAGGCCATTCCCGCAAGTGCATAGGAGCTGTGTTGAATGAAGGCTCGTCGTGAAATCATGCGATGTCCTCGTTGAGTGATCTTCGATCCTCTCGCTCATGCGTGAGCGGAAGGGCTCCTTACTTCAAGCGATCCCAACACGCACGGCGGCGTTGATGGGATATATGGAGGCGACGGTTTGAGCGCTCGGCTCGCGCGGCACCGATGCCTCTCAATACTTGCACTGCTTCGGATCCGACTTGACGAAGTAACGCTTGTAGTTCTTCGCCTTCTCATCCATGCAACCGACGAGCGGCAGCAGTTCGACTTTGCGGAAGTCGATCGGGTGCGATTCGCTTTGCAACGAGATATAGCCCTGCTCGATCAGCTGCCCATCGGGCTTCGCCTTGGGATCGAAAGGCGAGACGGCGCCGCCGCCGAACTGAGGCAACGAGTAACGCAGCACCTCTTTGCCGTTCACGTAGTGAATGATTTCGCCCGCGCCCAGCACGACCATCTCCGCGCGCACCCATTGATCGCCGTCCAGAGTGGGCGATGTCGATTCCAGGCAGTGCTCAGGATAGATCTTGCCGTCGAACACAATTTCCGTGCCGGGCGAACACATGTTGGCCGTCGGCCGGGCCTTGCCATCGGAGAGTCCGCCGAGGAACTGCGCTTCGATCGAGATCGGGAAGTCCTGATCGCGCAGCATCGTCTTCGGATCCTGCCCGTGCAGCATCGCGCCGCTGTTGCGAAGTGCCCAGGTGCCTGGTCCTTGAGGCGCCTGTTCGCCTACGAACCGATACTCCACGACCAGTCGGTAGTAGGAGAACGGGTCCTTGTAGAAGAGATGGCCGAACTTCTTGTCGAACGCTTTGTAGTCGTCATAGCGGACCTTCAGCAGCCCGTCCTCGACACGAAATGTATTGGCAAAGTTATCGCCGAGATCGTGATGCGTGATCTTCGGCGTCCAGCCGGTGAGATCGCGGCCGTTGAATAGTGCAATCCATTCTTCTTGATCGGCGGCGGTCGTCTGAGCGGTGCAGGGCAATGCCATGCCGAGACCGACGAGCCCACAGTAGAATGCAGCCCGCGCGGCGCGGCCGACAGTCGTCTTCTCGAGTGCTGGCTTTTCAGCCCGCATGGTGTCCTCCCCCAACGAACCCGGCCGGACTCGGGCGCCCGACTCTCCTCGAACGAGCGTAACGCACACGACGCCAGCAAGACCAGTGAGAATGTCTGTCCAATGTGCCTGGTAAAGATTGCATGATCGAATCCGAACAGAAGCGTCCACTGATCCTCTTGGTCCACGGCCTGTGGATGTCGGGCTTCGAGCTTGGCGTGCTGAAGCATCGACTCGAATCCGACGGCCGATTCCGAGCGCTCGGGTTCTCGTACCCATCGGTCACCGGCACGATGGCCGATCATGTCAACAGCCTGATCGAATTCGCGCGCACACAGAGCTGCGAGCAGATGCACTTCGTCGGGCACAGCCTGGGCGGGCTCATCGTTCTCAAGGCCTTGCAGCTCACCGACGATCTACCGGACGGACGCGCCGTCCTGCTCGGCACCCCGGTGCAGGGATCACGGGCGGCGAAGGGCGTGGCGCGCCTGCTGCCGTTCGGAAAAACGATTCTGGGCGCTGCCGTGAATGCGGAGATCATCGACTGCGAGCCGCGCCAATGGTCCGGTCGTCGCGACGTCGGCGTCATCGCGGGCTCCATGGGCTTGGGGTTGGGCCGACTGTTTGCCGATCTCGATACCGATCACGACGGTACCGTGCTCGTGGAAGAAACTCATCTGCCCGGCGCCAAAGACGAAGTCACCGTCTCGACATCGCACACGGGAATGCTCTTCTCGGCCGAGGTGGCAGAGCAGACGGTGCACTTCCTGGAGCACGGCAAGTTCAAGCGATGAGTCACGATCGAGCGGGGAAGAACGCGCGATCGTGAATAGCGGAAGTACGCTTCCCTAGCTTGCGCATCAAGCCTTGGCGATCGTCTTCAGCCGATACAGCGCATCGAGTGCTTCGCGCGGAGTCATTGAGTCGGGATCGATTTCTCTGAGCGCCGTCAGCGCTGCGTGTTCTTCGTGCTCGGGTGAGAACTCCAGCAGCAGTTCCTGTTGAGGCGCAGCGGCCTGAGTGGCTGCGGAGCGACGCTCCAGTTCGTGCAGATATTTCCTTGCGGCAGAAATGACTTTTGGGGGCACGCCCGCGAGCGCAGCGACCTGCAACCCATAGCTCTGATTCGCGGGGCCTTCCTTGACCGTATGCAAAAAGATCAATCGGTCGCCATGCTCGGTCGCATCGAGATGCACGTTGGCGCAGCCCTCGAGGTCCTTACCGAGCGAAGTCAGTTCAAAGTAGTGGGTCGCGAACAATGTGAAGGCGCGGACATTTTTTGCGATGTGAGTGGCGCAGGCCCACGCGAGCGATAGTCCGTCATAAGTACTGGTGCCACGGCCGATCTCATCCATCAGGACCAGGCTGTGATCGGTCGCGTTATTGAGAATGTTCGCTGCCTCGGTCATTTCGAGCATGAACGTCGATCGGCCACCGGCCAGATCATCCGAAGCGCCGATGCGTGTGAACACACGATCCACTGGACCGATGCACGCGGACGTCGCGGGAACGTAGCTGCCGATGCGCGCAAGAATGACGATGAGCGCCGTCTGACGCATGAACGTGGATTTGCCGCCCATGTTCGGACCGGTAATCACGAGCATGCGACGCTCGTCGGTGAGCTTCAGATCGTTCGGCACGAACGGCTGATCGATGAAGCGCTCGACGACCGGATGACGGCCCTCGACGATTTCGATGACGGGATCGTCGGTAAGCGTGGGTGCGGCGTAGCGCAAGGCGAGTGCGCGCTCGGCAAAATTCGACAGCACATCGAGCGCCGCCAGTGCCGCAGCTGTCGCCTGGAGATCCGCAAGTCGCGCGATGAGCTGATCCAGTAATTCATCGTAGAGCTGCTTCTCGCGCGCGAGGGCGCGATCGCGCGCACCGAGCACCTTGTCCTCGAACTCCTTGAGCTCCGGCGTGATGTAGCGTTCGGCGTTCTTCACTGTCTGACGACGGTGATAGTCCGGAGGCACTTTGTCGGCAAGGTTGCGGCTGAGCTCGATGTAGTAGCCCTGCACCCGGTTGTAGCCGAGCCGGAGATTCGCGATGCCGGTACGCTCGCGCTCGCGCGCCTCGAGATCGATCAGATATTGATCCGAGTGTTCGCTGATGAGCTTCAGCTCATCCAACTCCGCGTCGTAACCAGCAGCGATCACGCCACCGTCGCGGAGGATCGGCGGAGGTGCCTCGACGATTGCGCGCGCGAGTAGCGCGTGAAGATCCGGATAAGTGCCGGCCTGTGCGGCCAGGTCCCGCAGCAAAGGCGCTTCCTGCGCGGCAACGAGTTGCTGCAGTTCAGGCAGCTGTGCGAGTGCATCGCGCAGCTGTGCCAGATCGCGCGGCCGCGCACTCTTGAGCGCCACGCGCGCGAGACCACGTTCGATATCTCCGACTCGCGCCAGAAGATCATGGATGGATCGATACAGGCCCTGATCGATGAGTGCGCTGACGGCATTCAGACGCAGCTCGACCGCATGTCGATCGCGTAATGGACGATGCAGCCAGCGTCGCAGTTCGCGGCCTCCCATGGCCGTTGCCGTTTGATCCAGAACTGCAGCGACCGTGCACTCGGGTCGATCGGCAAGACTGATATCTAGCTCGAGATTGCGACGCGTCGCGGCGTCGAGCAGTACGGCATCCGTGCGCTCTTCGGTCTTGAGACCGCGCAGGTGCGGCAGCGCAGCCTTCTGCGTGTCGCGCACGTATTGAAGCAGGCAGCCGGCCGCGCGAATCGCATAGGTGTAGTGAGCGCAGCCAAACCCTGCGAGATCGCGCGTCGCAAACTGCTCGCACAAAGCGCGTGTGCAGCTGTCCAGATCGAAGTGCCAGATCGGACGTTCGCGTGTCTGCACGTTCGCGAACGATCGCTTGTCCTGCTCGGACGTCAGTAACTCCGCAGGTCGTAACCGTTCGAGCTCGCTGCTGAGCGCCTCGTCGCCTTCGCCTTCGAGCACATTGAAGCGTCCGCTCGACAGCTCGAGCCAGGCGAGTCCGAACTTGCCGTTCTCGCAATAGAGCGCTGCAAGCAGCGTGTCGCGTCGCGCGTCGAGGAACGCATCGTCAGTGACCGTGCCCGGCGTAACCACTCGCACGACCTGACGCTCGACGGGTCCCTTGGACTTTGCGGGATCCCCGATCTGCTCGCAGATCGCCACCGACTCGCCTCGCCGCACGAGGCGCGCGAGATAACTCTCAGCGCTGTGATACGGCACCCCCGCCATCGGTATCGGCTGCCCCGCTGACTGCCCGCGCGCCGTGAGCGTAATGTCCAACAACCGCGCCGCCCGCTTCGCATCATCGAAGAACAGCTCATAAAAATCGCCCATGCGATAGAAAAGCAGCACATCGGGGTACTGCGCTTTGAGGCGCAGGTACTGCTGCATGACGGGCGTATGAGTTTCGAGGGCGGCGGACATCGGAGCGCATGGGTAAGGGGCGGGGCGCAGAAGATACACAATGAGAGCCCCGGGCTACAGCCGAGGACCTCTTTGGTGTGCGCTCTGCGCTCCGAGATCACTCCCGGAGCGCCTCCCTATCCTTCAACGCGCCACAGCTCGGCGGCCGCTGAGCCGACCTTACTCAGGGATTGATCTGAGCGTCCATCCAGGCAATGCGCGTCTGCAGCCACTCGCGGAGATACTGCACTTCGCCTTCGTACGAGCCTGTCACGACGGCATTAGGCCAGACCCATTCATCCAGAATCGGCCAGCGCTGGAAGTTGTTGGATGCACTTTGCGTAAGCGATGCCGCGGAGTCTTCTATGTAGTCGAGGATGGTGTCGATCTGCTCCGCCTTCAACTCGGTCCATCGTGCCTTCAGTCTCGCTTGAAACGCGGGGTCGTCGAATAGGCGCCCGAACCACGGGCTATGGCGAATCCACCAACCTGTGGGATCGTCGTTGCCATTGTAGTTCACGTTGCCGGCCCCGATGTCAAAGTCCCAAAGGGGGCCCATGAAGAGCTTGTCGTCGCGCTGTTTGTACATCCAGCAACTGCTGAAGAAGATTGCGTCGTTGTTCTTCATGATCTCATTCACGAGATACCAGTTGATGAACGAATCAACGTCGATGTAGGCCGCGTAACCGACGGACGGATCCGCGAAATCTGGCGAATAGATCGCGTCCTCGGCCTGCTGCACATAATTTTGGATAAAGGTGAACTGCTCGGTGACCGGCGCTTCGGGCGTGTCGAGGACAAACGGGACGTTCCGGTCAGTAACGAAAAATACTTCGCCGTCGAGTCGAGTATCCACTTCCAACAGATAGCCTCCGGTCACCTCGCTGGGCGAAACGTCGTCCTCTTCGAGTTCCGGAATTGCTACGCGATCCTTGCCGACCTTGACGCCCTCGCCGAGCTGATACGTTCCCAGGTATTCATCGTTGATGAATAGCTCGACGAACCGCATTCGCGGCGACCAGGCGAGGCCGACACGGTTTCCAAGCTCGAACGCAACCCGGTTGCGCAGCAAGGTCTTGTCCGCGTAATTGGCAAGCAAGACCCAGTCCTTGTCGGCCGGCATCCCAAGAAGAGAAGCCTTGGAGTCCAGTTTGAGCTTGTACGGTTTCTTGGGCATGCCCCAGGTGCTGTTGCCTCGACCGCGGACTCTTAGGGGGGCGGTTGCGGCTGTCTCTCCCGTGCCGTTTGGATCGATCGTCAGAGTGGCTCTGACGTACTCTTCCTTGCTGACGACCGGGACCTCATTCTCGGTCACGATTCGCACGATCGGCAGGTCGGTAGAGGTCGGAATGAACTCCGACGCACTGCGTTGAAACTCGTAGATCGCGACGCTGCGCTCGCCAGCGATGCCGGTAACAATGACCCTGAGTTCTATGCGAGCGGGTTGGAGGCCGTTGCATCGGGCGGGGATCGTGATGGTTCCTGTTGCTGTCGGAGGCGCAAGCGGTGGGGCCGTCGTGACGCAGTCCGGGGCCGTCTTGCCTTGATCTCCGCTGGTGAAAGTCCGCGCCTCTATTTGCACGTTCTCGATCGCGAACGTATCGGGAATAGTCCAGTCCACCTGGAGCGGTTCACCGAGTCGCGCATGGGACAAAGAGGTGCCGTCGAGATTTGTGATCGAAACGGCTTCGGTGGTGTAGCCCGGCTGTACCGTATGGCGTCCCTTTTCGCCGGCAGACGAGGTGAGATGGAATTCGTAATCCAGCGAATCGATCCCGCTTGCCGAGGCGGCGATCCGCGCCAGGAATCGCTCACGCTCGATGGTCAGTACGCTGTCCGGGAGGGGTTCGAGTTGCAATGCCGCCGCGCTCCTTGGCAGCAGTGCCAAGCCATCCGAAGTTGTGCCTGGCCCGTGGACAACCGCTTCTAACAGGCGTCCGGCGGGTGCGAGGGCGGACGCTGAAACTGCAATGAATGTCCCTTGCGCTGCTGCAGCACCCTGCATGTTGCGGAGTTCAGTGCTGATGCTGAGACGGGCGAGTCTTTGGTTGCCTTCCGCGCGCCAGTCATCGCTTTCGTCTTTGCTGAACCAGAGTCGCCGCTCGGTCGTCTGCGCTGCCCCATCAGTTGCGGAGGTGCAGCGCATGAGCACCTCGAGCACCAGTGGCGCAACGGTCCGATCGCTCAACTGAGAGAGCCTGCACTGAGCGCTTTTTCCGCGTTCAGAGGTGGCGAGCGCTGCGGCGTAGGTGGCTCGATCCAGTCCGTCGTGGAGAAAGTTCGCGCGGAGAAAAGGAAGCAGATCATCCGCCGTCAGTCCGATGTGACGTTCGCGGATGGTTTCGCCGAGCTTAGTTACCTGTTCGCTGATGAATTGCAGTGCAGTCTGCTCCTCGCTGGAGAGCGGAACGAAGGTGCTGAAGACTGCGCCACTCGTACCTTCTGAGCTTTCAATCAGAGAGGTGGCCACTACGCGGGCCTGACTCGTGTCATGGGTCAGGGTGATGTGATGGACGATTCCTTCTTCGCTGAGGGTGGCCTTTTCCGGGCCACTTATCGTGAGCAGGTCCAGGATGCGATCCGCGCCGGTACCGTCGGCGACAAACGGGGTGGATATCGGGCTGAAACTGTTGCTGTCGATGCCGGCGCGCTCTAACCAGATCGCCAGCGGCGATTTCAGGACATTCCCGATGAGAGTCACGGAGACGGGTGCAGGCCATGAATCCCGGTCGCTCTCGAAGCCTGCGTCGATGCTTCGTTCATTGAGCGTGAACCAGGAGCGAACGATGAGGTCCGTGAGCGGCGTAGCGTTGATGACGCCGCCAGCCTCTGTCGTATCGCTTGCGCTGTAAATGATTGTTTCTTGATCGGCAGACGTCACCCGCAGCATGAAGGGAGGCGACATCATCGTTGTTGTCACCGAGAACGTTCCATCGGCGGCCGTTCTGGTGCTGGCGGTCTTGCCTGATATGTCTTTCAGGACCACCTGCGCGTCTGCGAGCGCAGCGCCGACCGCGGCGGTCCCCGAGATCGTTGAGCGAGGAGCTACGATAAGTTCTACTGGCGCGCTTCTGATTCCGTGCGCGACTGCAGTGATCGCCGCGTTCCCGGGCGACACTCCTGTGGCAATTCCAGTGGAAGGGTTGATTGACAAGACGTCCGCGTCGCTCGATTCCCATGCGAATGAGATTCCGCTCAGCGGATCCCCGGCTTTGTTCAGAGCCGAGGCGCTCAACTGCACAGTCATTTCTTGACCGAGGCGCTCAGTCGGCGATGACACGAGGATGCTTGCGACGGCCCCACCGTCCCGACCGTCGGCGGGATGCTTTCGTTCCGAGGGCGCATCGTGACCACTGCAGGCCTGCAGAAGCAGCAGCAAGCCAGTCAGGAAAAACTTCAGTCGCGATGTGAGTGCGAATCGGTGACTTTCATTCATTCCCTTGCTCTTGTTTGTTGTTGGCGAACCAGTTCCTCCAGAGCCGTCTGGCTCCGGGCGGTGAGCCTTCTGAGTGTTCAACCGGGCGCTCCGCCGCTTCAGACGCTGCTGCCTCGCGCGACTGAGCTGCGTCAGCTCGCCTGGTGGTCGCCAGGCGGACGGTTGACATGTTCAGGGCCTGCGACTTTTTGTCCGATTGAGTCCGTACCCGCTTGTCCGTGAATCGCAAGTCTGCGTCCACGGAGTGTTCTAATTTGGAGCACGCTTGAATTAAGCGTGCCGCCCGTATTCTAGGTAACAACTGTGGAGACTACATCAGCTGGCCCTTCGGGGGAGAGTGTAATTCAACGGCCTCCCGCACAGATTTACTCGGGAGGTGTCGATTGCATACAAGGCTCGCGTGCCGGTCAGTCGAGTTCGTCGTGCCGGGGGGGTTATGTAGTTGAGATGTCAACTAGGAAGGCGAGATGTCGAGTTCATCTTGAATTGCTTATCGGTGAAGGGTTAATGAGGTTCTGGTATCGGAGCAATCCGCCAGTGTTTTCGCCGATGCCCAGCTTGACGCAGGCGCGGATCAGAACTAATGAATCGATCGGTCACGAATCATCAGTGGTGAAGTCATGTCCGGTATCTCGGATGCAGAACTGCAACAGCTTGCGATCAAGGTCGGGGCTCATTTGCTGGATGGCGAGCGCCGGGTGGTCACGGCGGAATCGTGTACCGGCGGCTGGATTGGCAAGGTGCTCACCGACGTGCCCGGTAGTTCTGCCTGGTATCTCGGTGGTGCAGTCGTCTACAGCAATACTTTGAAGCAATCGCTGCTGGGCGTGCTGCCCTCGACTCTCGCGCAGCATGGTGCGGTCAGCGAGCATGCGGCGCGCGAGATGGCTATAGGCGCGCTCGAGACGCTGGGTGGGCAAGTGTCCGTCGCAGTGACCGGGATTGCCGGGCCCGAAGGCGGGCAGCCGGGAAAGCCGGTGGGTACGGTATGGTTTGGGTGGGCCTGGCGTATCGAGGGTGAGATAGAGACGCGCGTTGCACTCGAGAATTTTGCGGGCGATCGCGAATCGATTCGACGTCAAAGCGTCGCTCGAGCGCTGCGTGAAGTTCTGACGGTGGCGTAGGGGCGATGCAGTCTGCCGTTGCGCGCTATCGACTTTTCTTTGCGCTCTGGCCATCGGACGAGATGCGTGCTCAGATCGAGCAAGGGACGCGTGAGCTGGTCAGAGGAGCCGGAGGCCGTCCCATCCCGGGGGTTAATCTGCACGTCACCCTCTCGTTCCTCGGGGCGGTGCCTATCACGGCAATAGAAGGGATCGTCGCGGCGGCTGCCCATGTCAGGGCGCCAGCGTTCACGCTCGAGTTCGATCGCGCCGAGATCTGGTCGCGGGCTCGGGTGCTGGTCCTGACCGCAAGTCGCACGCCGGATGCATTGATGACGCTTGTGGAAGGCTTGCAGATCAGTTCCTTGCAATCGAATGCAGCGGCACAGCATCAGGAATACCGTGCCCACATCACTTTGGCGCGGGATGTCGAGCGGCGTGCGGGCGTCGAACTTCCTCCTGCGCCGCGCCTCTTCTGGACTGCCCGCGACTTCGCCCTCGTCGTTTCGAAGCCAGGCACGAACGGGTCCATCTACAGTGTCCTGCACCGGTGGGTGCTTGCCTGAAGGACCTGGATGGATTACTGTACAAATACACAGTTTATGACGATTGCAATAGCGCGTCGTCGTGGAATGATGCGGGCCACTTGCCGGCAGTGACTGCCCCTTGGCGCCTGCATCATCATCGACACACTCATCGACACATCGGGACGCATCAGATGGAAGAGAATCGCAAGAAGGCGCTAGTCGCCGCTCTGGGCCAGATCGAGAAGCAGTTCGGTAAGGGCTCGGTCATGCGTCTGGGCGATGCGAGCGCGTCCTACGATGTCGATGTGGTCTCGACCGGTTCGCTCGGTCTCGATATCGCGCTTGGCGTCGGTGGGTTGCCCCGCGGGCGCATCATTGAAATCTACGGACCGGAATCTTCGGGCAAGACCACGCTGACGCTCCAGGTGATCGCGGAAGCGCAGCGCGCAGGTGGCACCGCTGCGTTCGTCGATGCGGAACATGCGTTGGATCCTGCGTACGCCTCGAAGCTCGGCGTGAACGTTCAGGAATTGCTGGTCTCGCAGCCCGACACGGGCGAACAGGCTCTGGAAATCACCGACATGCTGGTCCGCTCCGGCGCGGTGGATATCGTCGTAGTCGACTCCGTGGCCGCACTGACGCCCAAGGCTGAAATCGAAGGCGAGATGGGCGATTCGCACATGGGTCTGCAGGCGCGCCTCATGTCACAAGCGCTGCGCAAGCTGACGGGCAACATCAAGCGCTCGAACACGATCGTCATCTTCATCAACCAGATCCGTATGAAGATCGGCGTGATGTTCGGCAATCCGGAAACCACCACCGGCGGCAACGCGCTCAAGTTCTACGCCTCGGTCCGTCTCGATATCCGCCGTATCGGTGCGTTGAAGAGCGGCGAAGAAGTGATCGGTAACCAGACTCGCGTAAAGGTCGTGAAGAACAAGGTTGCGCCGCCATTTCGCGAAGCCGAGTTCGAGATCATGTATGGCGCAGGTATTTCACGTTATGGCGAGCTGATCGATATCGGCGTCGCGCACGGCCTGATCGAAAAGTCCGGCTCCTGGTACAGCCATGGCGGCGAGCGAATCGGTCAGGGCAAGGAAAATGCCCGGTCGTTCCTCGAACAGCATCCGGACATCGCCAATGCCATCGATGCGAAGCTGCGCGAGAAGCTGCTGCCGGCACGTCGCGGCGAGGCGCTCAAGGACGAAGCTGTCTGATGAAGCAGGGCAGAGGGTGCGCGGATGCCCTTCAATGCCTCGTTCATTGTGAAAGTGAGTTCTCTTCGCTCCCGAGGTAAGGCGTCCGTCATGCCTCGGGTCCGTGGTTTCAGAAGCGTCGTGCCGTGAGTGCGCGCTGGAATCGCGGTCGGTCCCGGTTCTCGGGCGTCAAGGCGTCGGAGGATGCCGAGAGTTCCGGCGAGTTCTCGGATCCTGTCGCGGACGAGCAAGCGGAGCGGAAGGCGGTCGAAGTGACCGCTGTGCGGCTGCTCGCGCGTCGCGAGCATTCGGTCGAGGAACTCCGACGCAAACTCTTCGCGCGCGGATATTCCGAGCCTTCAGTTGAAACGGTGCTTGCAAAGCTCGAGGCCAAGCGCCTGGTCAGCGACGATCGGTTCGTCGCGAGCTTCATTCATCATCACGCTCAGCGCGGGCAGGGTCCTGTCCGCATCCGTGCGGAACTTCGCCAGCAAGGGATCGAGGCATCGGCGATCGACGTGGCACTGGACGCCGCCGACGTCGACTGGGTGGCGCAGGCCCGTCAGGTCCACCGGCGCAAATTCGGCGCATCTGCGCTCCGTTCGGCCCCGGAACGTGCAAAGCAGGCGCGGTTCCTTCAATATCGCGGCTTCAGCTCAGACCAGATCCGCGCTGTCCTGAAATCGGACACGGATGCCGGGCTGGATCTTGATCCGGACGCCTAGACAGCCACATTCTCCGTATGACGACTTCCAAGCGCATGTCGAGCGCCGCGCTGCGCTCGCTCTTTCTCCAGTTCTTTCGCGAGAACGGCCATCAGATCGTGCCCTCGAGTTCGCTCGTGCCGGCCAACGATCCGACACTGCTGTTCACCAACGCTGGCATGGTCCAGTTCAAGGACGTGTTCCTCGGTAAGGACAAGCGTCCGTACAGCCGGGCGACCAGCTCGCAGCGCTGTGTTCGCGCTGGCGGCAAGCACAACGATCTGGAGAACGTGGGCTACACGGCCCGTCACCATACGTTCTTCGAAATGCTGGGGAATTTCAGCTTCGGAGACTATTTCAAGCAGGATGCGATCCGCTTTGCGTGGGATTTCGTCACCGGCGAGCGCTGGCTGGGCATCGATCCCAAGCGCCTGATGGTCACTGTCTATCACACCGACGATGAAGCCTACGAGGTGTGGCGCAAAGAGGTCGGCGTGCCTGCCGACCGCATCGTGCGCATCGGTGACAAGCCCGGCGGTGGGTCCGATAACTTCTGGCAAATGGGCGAGACTGGGCCGTGCGGTCCGTGCACCGAGATCTTCTACGATCATGGCGAGCACATTCCGGGCGGTCCTCCCGGGTCGCCCGATGCCGATGGCGATCGCTGGATCGAAATCTGGAATCTCGTGTTCATGCAGTTCGACCGCTCGGCGGAAGGTGTTCTCACGCCGCTGCCGAAGCCGTCCGTCGATACCGGCATGGGACTTGAGCGCACAGCCGCGGTCATGCAAGGCGTGCACTCGAACTACGAGATCGATCTTTTCGTCAATTTGATTCAAGCCGCGGCAGAGGCCACGCATACCAAGGATCTGACGGCGAGCTCGCTGCGCGTGATCGCCGATCACATTCGCGCATGCTCGTTCCTGATTGCCGATGGTGTGCTGCCTTCGAATGAAGGACGCGGCTACGTACTGCGCCGGATCATTCGGCGTGCCATTCGTCATGGCTACAAGCTCGGTCAGACTCAGCCGTTTTTCTACACGCTCGTCGCTGCCCTGGAAAAGGAAATGGGCGAGGCGTTCCCCGAACTGCGCACGCAGCGCTCGCACGTCGAGCGCGTGTTGAAGCAGGAGGAAGAGCGGTTTGCAGAGACGCTGGCTCAGGGCATGACATTGCTCGACAACGCGATCAGCGCGCTCAAAGGCAAGGTCATTCCGGGCGAGACTGTCTTCCGGCTCTATGACACCTTCGGATTCCCGGTAGACCTCACCGCGGACATTGCGCGTGAGCGCGGTCTTACGATCGACGAGGCGGGATTTGAGACGTCGATGGAAGCGCAGCGCGAACGTGCGCGCGCCGCCAGCAAGTTCGGCGTGGATCTGCGCAGCGGTGTTTCCCTCGAAGGCAAGACCAGCTTCAGCGGTTATGAATTGTTGGCCGATCAGACGCGGGTCGTGGCCTTGCTGCGCGGAAAAGAGCAAGTGCAGGAGTTGCGCGCGGGCGAGGAAGGCCAGGTCATCCTCGATCGCACTCCTTTCTATGCGGAAAGCGGCGGTCAGGTCGGTGACCGTGGTGTATTGCAGAACGGAGCTGTGCGTTTCGAAGTCGATGACACGCAGAAGATTGGCGGCGCGTTTGCGCACGTCGGTCGACTCGTGAGCGGTGAGATCAAGGTTGGCGATCGTCTCGATGCGCATGTGGATGAGGCGCGGCGTCGTGCCACGATGCTGAATCACACGGCAACGCATCTGCTGCATGCGGCGTTGCGCCAGGTGCTCGGCGCGCATGTCACTCAGAAGGGCTCACTTGTTGCGCCTGATCGGCTGCGCTTTGACTTTGCACACTACGCGCCGGTCACGCCTGCGGAGCAGCGCGAGATCGAACAGCTTGTGAATGCGCAGATCCGTGCAAATGCGCCAGCGGAAATTACCCTCATGCGATACGACACTGCTGTCGCTTCCGGCGCGATGGCGCTGTTCGGCGAAAAATACGAAGACGAAGTTCGAGTGCTGCGGATTGGGGATTTCTCCACCGAGCTGTGCGGCGGCACTCACGTATCTCGCGCAGGCGACATTGGTCTGTTCAAGATCACAAGTGAAAGCGGAGTCGCCGCTGGTATCCGACGCATCGAGGCAGTGACTGGTCAAGGCGCACTCGACTGGGTGGCGCAGACCGATCAGGTGGTGCGCGATGTTGCAGCTCTCGTCAAAGGCAGCCGCGACGATGTCGAAGAGAAGGTTCGACAGTTGATCGAGCGCGGCCGCAAGCTCGAGAAAGAAGTTGCGACGCTCAAGTCACGACTTACCAGCGGTCAAAGCACCGACCTGTCATCGGCGGCAGTCGATGTTGGCGGTGTGAAAGTGATAGCAACTCGCGTCGATGGCGCAGATGCCGCGACGCTGCGCACTGCGACCGATCAGCTCAAGGACAAGCTGAAGTCCGCCGCCATCGTGCTCGCCTCCGTTCAGGATGATTCGAAGGTCGTGCTGATTGCAGGTGTAACTTCGGATCAGGTGCAGCGCCTCAAGGCCGGCGATCTCGTCAATGTGGTTGCGCAGAAAATCGGCGGACGCGGAGGCGGCCGCGCAGACATGGCGCAAGCAGGCGGCAACGATCCTTCGCAGCTCGATGAAGCACTCGCGCAAGTGGTGCCGTGGGTACGGGCAGCGCTGTCAGTGTGAATGTGATGTGTGCTTACGAACGCTCGCATCGCAATTATGTCTGTATGCGTTGTTATGTGAGCCCGTCCGCGATTTCGCGCGCAATAGAATCGCTTGTAGACACTCGCATGCAGCAGATGAAAAATTCTTTTGTTAGAAAATGTTTTTTGCTGTGAGGGAATTTCGATTATTCAGGGAAATCCCGATCCCAAAGCAAAAATCGGTGTCCTACTCTGCGACCACGGTGAAAGGTGCGAGCGAAGCTTTGAGGCGGTGACATCCACTGCCGGGCCAGCGAACTTCGATCACTCGGCTTTGAAGGCAAGGAGCGAACCATGCTGATCCTGACACGGCGCGTCGGTGAGACCGTGATGATCGGAAACGATGTCACAGTGACCGTACTTGGCGTCAAAGGCAATCAAGTCCGCGTAGGCGTGAATGCGCCGAAGGAAGTTGCCGTTCATCGAGAAGAGATTTACGAGCGCATCAAGCGGGAAGAGGAAGCAGCGGGCGGCGCTGCAAATCATCCGGCATCTGGTGTCGGATCCTGATTTCTCTCTACACCTGATCGCGGAGTGGCATTCCGATCACTCCGCGGTCCCAGGTGTGTCGAAACCCCTCGATTCAACTCCAGTCTTTACCTGTCTCGCTTAGGCCAGTATTCTTCCGGGCCTTCGCGGCGGTGCGCCTACGCGCAATTTTGCTCATTCCTTGCTACGGTGTTCCAAAGAACGTGCGAACACGATGTAATTTCGGAGAGATAGCCGAGTGGTCGACAAGTTTGCCGGGAGCAAACTTGAACAACTGATCCAGGTGGGATCAGTTGGCCCTGAAAGGGCGGAGCACATGGAAGTGCGGAGTCAACGCGCACCCGACGGGTGCGCCGAAGACCTGATACAGTTTTTGAGTGTGGAGAGATGGCCGAGTGGTCGACAAGTTTGCAGGGAGCAAACTTGAACAGCTGGTCTGAATCAGATCGGCTGGCCCCGAGGGGGCGGAGCACATGGAAGTGCGGAGTCAACGCGCACCCGACGGGTGCGCCGCAGACCTGATACAGTTTTTGAGTGTGGAGAGATGGCCGAGTGGTCGAAGGCGCACCCCTGCTAAGGGTGTATGGGTCTAAAGCCCATCGAGGGTTCGAATCCCTCTCTCTCCGCCAGTCTGGAATGAAAAAGGCCCGATCAGTCGGGCCTTTTTCATTCCAGCTTCGAACGAGGGGATAGAACCCTCGAGGTTCGAGGGTTCGACAAATTCGCCGGGAGCGAACTTGATCGCTGCTTCACAGGATGACGCGGCGACCCGGCGGGCGAAGCGCATGGATGCGCGAAGTCATCCCTCTCTCTCTCTCTCTCTCTCTCTCTCTCTCTCTCTCTCTCTCCGCCAGTCTTGACGAAAAAGGCCCACCTCGGTGGGCCTTTTTGTTGAGGTCTCGAATGGCGTTGGCATAGCCCTGCGAGGTACGACCCCCATCCGGGCGTGATTGGACGCGGCTTCAGGTGAGAGCGGTGATCAGTGCCTGAGTGCATGGATGCGTCGATACATCCACACGCTCAGCCTCTGCTTTCGAATCCGATCTTCGCTGCATCGTGCTGCGATGGCAGAGAAACGTGAAAGCGCGAGCGCGAAAATCCTTTGACGCGACCGGCGTGTGATCGGGAGCCTACTACGAGCCGCACGCGCAGTTGGCGCACTTGCATGCATCGCCGCAGCCGCAGATCGGTCCGCAGTTGCAGGCTGACGCGACGGCACTCTTCTGGCATCCGCAATGGCATTCCGATCCGGCGCAGCTCGCGCAAGAGCAGAGAGTCTGTGTTGCTTCGTTCATGGCAGTCTCCGTTGTTGGCTAACGGGGCGGCAATCTACGCAGGGCCCGGAGGCCGAGCTTGAACGAAGCGGCTATTCCGGCCGGACACTGGCGGGCGAGATTCCGAACATTCTTTTGAAGGTGCGCGAGAAATGCGCGGAGTCGGCGAATCCGCTCGCATAAGCGGCTTCGGTGAGTGTGCTGCCCGCTACATAGGCCTCGAGCGCTCGCTCGAGTCTGAGCCACAACACATAGGGACGCAGCCCGACCCCGGTTTCCTCCTGAAACAAATGGCGGAAACGATCTTCCGAGAGGTGAACGGCCGCCGCGAGCGCGCCGAGCGAAACGGGTTCCCCTAAGCGCTCACGGATCATTTCTATGGCAAGGGCCACGCGCGGGTCACCGGTTTGTTCGGTCGTACTCGTGCCTGCAATTGCGGAGATCGTGGCATGCGCAAGCGCGATCAACTCTTCATCGCTGGCTCGCGCTTCGTACGCGGCGGCCAGCGCCGTCAATTCGGATTGCAGGCTCGCCGCTTCCAGTTCAGCAACTCCGGATCGATTGAAGTGCTCTCGAAGTTCTCTGCCGCGACGTGATTCCGGTTCGATGAAGATCTGCGCCATGAGTTGCCCGCGTGCGTCGAACGCGTGCGGCTGCTCCGGCGCGATGATCACGGCGCCGTAGCTCTTCCAGTCGTCGGAGGGGATTTGCAGTCGCACGCGGCCAGGCGGGAAGGGCAGTGAAATCTGCACCGCGTGGTGCGCGTGAAAGCCGGCCGGTTCGCCCGCCAGGCCGATCCAGAGACTGCCGCCGCGCCAGAAAAGAATGCGGCCCGTGGCTGAGGGTTTGATCATTGCTGGAGGTGTCGTGCGCCGACTGCGGAAGTCGCGCCGATTGTATTTGTGTTCGGGTACGAGTCGGTGAACGCCGAGGTGTTCTACGCCTATCGCGGGTGTGTGCCGTGGCCAACCTACCGACTGTCGGTGGAACTCATCATTCATGCGCTGAGATTGCATCGTGCCTTCCAGACTGCCAGAGCCCTGATGGATCGCCGCCCGTCGATCCGCGTCGGAGTGCTGAATCGTCGGGGTACGAGCGCAAGTCGCCGGAAAAATCCCGCGCGGAATGTGGCCGAAACCGATCGATGTTGGTAGGATGCGCGCCCCGCAGGCGCCGGCACCAAAATGCCCGGTACCCTGCACCTGGACCGACACGTTTCCAAGACCTAAATCCCGGTTTCTACAGGGATTTGGCCAGCCTCTCGGCTGCGGTCCGTACGATGCGCCCGTAGCTCAGTTGGATAGAGCGTCTGGCTACGAACCAGAAGGTCGGGAGTTCGAATCTCTCCGGGCGCGCCAATTCAAAAGCCACGCTATGCGTGGCTTTTTCGTTTGGGCGCGGGGAGAGATTCTCACTCCCGACCCATGCGGGTCGTTGCGTTCGATCCCGCGGATTCTGGCCTGATCGCAAGCGATCAGGCGTTCGCACGGCGCGAGGACACGTTAAGTGTCCTCGCAAAGGCATCCGTGCTCACTCTCTCCGGGCGCGCCACAAATGACAAAAGGCCCACCGAATGGTGGGCCTTTTTCATTTGTGCATTCGCCGAGATGAGAAACTCCCGACGTTGGGAGTTCGACAAACGCGTCGGGAACGCGTTTGGTCATCGCGCGATGCGTTGCGCGGTGACCCGCCGGGCGCCGGCCATGGACGGCAAGGCGCAATCTCTCCGGGCGCGCCAGCACAAATAAAGAAGGCCTCCACGCGAGGCCTTTTTTATCTGTGCTCTGCCTGCGCCGAGATTGAGAGCTCCCGACGTAGGGAGTTCGACAAACGCGTCGGGAACGCGTTTGGTCATCGCGCGATGCGTTGCGCGGTGACCCGCAGGGCGCCGGCCATGGATGGCAAGGCGCAGTCTCTCCGGGCGCGCCAGCGCAAAGCGGATTCCTCGCTGGAAGACCCTTCTTGTTCTCCATGACTCATTATTCTGTGTTCCGGAGTGCGACTCGGACGACCGCATCGGCAGTGCAGTCGGTACCCGGTCGCCCAGAAGAGCGTGAGGCGCGCCGGATGAACGCTGTATTCCCGGCTATCCTCGTCGCATGCTCAAACGTCCACAACGCAATCTGCTGATGATCCTGAGTTCGATTGCGGTCATTTGGTTGCTGCTTCGGCTCTTGCCCTGGAAAGTCGCGCTGGGTGTAGGCGCGGCATTGCTCGCTCTCACGCTGATCGTGATGGCAATTGCCTGGCGGTTCCTGCTGGGTCGCTTGCACGCCAGGAAGCGGCGCTGGGACAGGGCGATCGAGAGTTATCAGCGCTTCGAGAAGATGCTCCTGACCCGTCGTATCGGCGGCTTCGTCTCGCCGCTCTTTCTTGGGATCTACACCCTCGATGGTGTCGCGGTCACACGCGGCCACATCGGCTACGCACTCATTCAGCAGCGCAAGGTGGACGAGGCCGAAGGATGGCTGCGCTCGAGCCTGCAGCGCGACCCTCTCTATCCGGTTCCCTACGTATATCTCGGGACCATCGCGGCACTGCGCGGTCAGGCGAACTTCGCGCGTGAGCACATCCGCAAGGCGGTCGAGTTGGGCTATAGCCCCGCCCGTGCTCAGCAGACGCTCGCAAAAATGTTGGCGGATCGCGATCGATTGTCCTGAAAATTCTCTCGTTGCTCCCGCGGCCAACGCAGCACACTTGAGGTTCATCTGGTGCGTTGGGTCGAGGGATGCCGATGTTCTCAGTCGTCTATGTCAGTACCGCGAATCAACTGCTCGATTCCGCGCAATTGCAGGAGTTGCTGCGAGTCAGTCGTCGCAACAACACGGCTATCGGTGTAACGGGCATGCTGCTTTACAAGGGCGGCAACTTCATGCAAGTGATCGAAGGCGAAGAGCGCATCGTCCAGGACCTGCTGACGAAAATCACTCGCGATTCGCGCCATCACGCCGTGTCAGTGTTGCTGCGCCAGACACTTTCCGCCCGGGAGTTCGGCGAGTGGTCGATGGGGTTTCGCGACCTGAGCTCGCCCGAGGTGCTTGCGATACCGGGCTACAGCGAGTTTCTCAACGTGCCGCTCACCGATGAGCAGTTCTTCGAGGATCCGACGCGTACCCAGCGGCTGTTGATGACTTTCAGACGCACGATGTAATCCGCTCCTCGTGTGTGGGCTTGCACTGCGAGCGCATCCGGCGCGCTGCTCTGTATCATCCGGGGCATGCTGTATCGCCGACTCTCTCCTGCCGATGCCCAGGCGTTTCAGGCTCTCCGGATCGCCGGCCTTATCGATGCGCCCACGGCGTTCATTTCCACTCCCGAGGAGGACGCGGCGTTACCGATGTCGCTCGTCGAGGAGCGCCTGCGTCATGAGCCCGATTACGCCGTGTTCGGTGCGTGGGATTCGAATGACCTGTGCGGCATCGCAGGCATTCGACGTGAATCGAAGGCGCGACTGCGACATAAAGCATGGTTGTGGGGCGTGTATGTGGCGCCTTCCGCGCGCGGTCGCGGAGTTGCGGGCGAGCTGATCGAACGGTGTCTCATGTTTGCGCGCGAGATGGGGGTGCGACAGGTCAACCTCGGCGTAAATGCCAAGAACGCGCCGGCGCGACGGCTTTACGAAAATTTCGGCTTTCGCAGTTTCGGTGTCGAGCACAACTTCATGTGCGTCGACGGAGAGTGGCAGGACGAGGTGCACATGGTGGCGGCGGTGGAAGAATTGCGGAAGCGATGACGGTGAGCACCCATCAGGACCTGGAGTTTGGAATGAGACTGGAGCGCCGTCAGGCGTGCATCACCGATATCACCTCATCACTGTCATCACTAGTGACCTGTAACAGCCGGATCGGTAGTGATCACTCCGGCGAAGGTCTGTTGGGGGTCATCCCAGCGAAGGCCTGTTGGGGGGTCGCCCGGCGAAGGCCTGTTTGGGGGTCACCCCGGCGAAGGCCTGTTGGGGGGCACCCCGGCGAAGGCTTGTTGGGGGTCACCCCGGCGAAGGCCTGTTGGGGGGGCACCCGGCGAAGGCCTGTTTGGGGGTCACCCCGGCGAAGGCCGGGGCCAGGCACCGTGACCAACGAGAGTGCCGCGAGAGATCCCGGCCTTCGCCAGGCCTTCGCCGGGATGACGACCAGAAGAAGCACTCTCAGTCGTTACAGCCCACTCGTCGTCATCACTGCGATCACGATCCAGGCAAGATCCGTCGCCCCTGCTGCGGCAGGGGCCCATCCGAACTCCTCCTGCGATTGAACTCCGGATGGATTCCTGCCTCGAGCAGGAATGACGGGATGCGTCCGTGCCTGGCCTGCGAACCATCGGCCAGCGACATAGACGTCGTGTCTCGTCGCCGGCTTCGCACTTCCGTCATGCTCTCGAAAGGCTCGCCCGGCGAGCCTCGAGTAGGGTCGAGCACTTCCTTGTGCTCTGTTAGGTAACCTCTGATCAATTCGCCGCTCGCAACCCTAGTTGCTTCGCCCACCGAAGCATTTCAACCAGTTGCAGACTTGCGAAGGTCAGGGAAGTCGATAAATCAGAGCTTCCCTAGTTCCGCCAGCCCCCTTCACGCCAGAATGTCAGCACAGTGGCGTTGAGCTTTGGATCGCGCTCGACCTGTACGCTGATCTTGGCGCGCTTGGTTGCCTTGTCCTCGGCCAGGATGATGGTTTTCGAAGGTCTCGTCGGATCTGCGCCGATCCGGCCTGTGTTCATTTTCTGACTCACGGCTTCGAACTTCTTCATGGCAGCGTTCAGGCGATCCATATCGTTTGCCTCGCCGGCAGCTTCCATTTCCTTCTGAGCCGCATCCATCTCGGGCTGCAGAGCGTCCAACTGCGCTGTCATAGCTTCGAGGCTGGACAGCACGCGACGATTAGCGCCGAAGCGCTTCACGATCGAATCGGCAGATTCGTCCGTCGTGAACATTGCGACATTCTGATCGCTCCCGTAATAGTGAAACGTCAACCCGTTCCACGAATTCATGCCGAAGTACGAAGGGTCAGGTTGTGTATCGGGGATCAACGACTCGTCGGGGCCGCGCGCGCTCGACGCCAGCGTCCAGCCCGTCCAGTACGGCTGCATGGCGAGCCATTGCGGATTCTTTGCGAAGCCGAGATTGCGCGCGGCGATGTAGCGCACCGCCAGGACCGGATGATCTACCGCATAAAGCAAAGCGTCGGCATCCTCCTGGGATTTCGGTTCGCCCAGCATGCTCACGCCGAGCTTCGCGAGTGCCGGCATATTGGATTCCGAGGCAGCGCGCAGCACTTCACGATCGATGGGCAGACGATTCAGATTGAGCTTGCGAAGCAGCTCATACAGCCCGGCTTCGATGTTGGCAGCGAGCCCTGCACATTCAGGTGTCAGCTCTTCCGTCTGGCACTCGGTGTTCCAGCGTGCGACGAGTTGATCGAGCGGCTCTTCCGGAACCTCTGCGCCAAGGATGAGAGTGGCTGCGATGAGTGATGTGATGCTCATGATTATTTCCTCCGACGCTTCTTGGGCCGAGCCTTGGCAGCCGCCTTGGCGAGTTCCTGCGCCTCCTGCACGTTCGGCAGGCGATTCTTGGTGGAGTTGTCCCAGCCACACTTCTGTGCGAGCGGCTTGATCTCTTCGCGCAACACATCGGCGCCTGCCTTGTAGGCGGCGGCATCGTCGCGAGCGAAGAAGTCCAGGCGCCTCCACTGATCGTTCTTGCCGCTGCTGGCCAGCTTCTGACAGGAAGCGACGTGAGCGCGCTCATGCGCGAAGTCGGCGCGTGTGCGGCCACTGCACTGGCGCGGGTTGTAGGTCTTCTCGTCCGCGATCTTCGTCTTCTGATTGCCGTCCTTGTCCATGATCGGCCGCCCCTTCTTGTCGTAGAGGTATTCGACGATCGGGCAGCTCGTGTCATGGACATCCGTGCCGAGTGCTGCGTGCGCGCCGCTCGACGTGCCCGTGGACGTATTGTTGCCGTAGAACGCGGTGTTCATGTCGGTCTGCGCTGCCTGCTGCATATCGCTCACCGTTCGAAATCTGGCCGGCACGTAGTCAGCGTAGCTCTGGAATTTCTTCTGCAGGAATTCGTACTGCGCGAGCTCGTTGATCATTCCAGGAAGATCGCTGCATCCGCAGTCGCGTGCCTGAACCATTGGTGCACTGATGCACGCAGCGATCCCCAGGCCCCAAAGGCTGGCGCGTCGCGCGAGTTTCTTGCTCAGAGGTTTCATGTTGTTTTCTTGACTCCCTGGTGAATTGCCGCGATCAGCTCGAGGTTGAGTAGCGCGCGGGCATCGGTTGGATTGAGTTCGAGAGACTTGCGAAGACTGTGGCGTGCGGCTTCGTAATCGCCGTCGTTGAGTTGCGCCATCCCAAGATTCGTCCATGCGCGCGCGGAGGCCGGGCTGTTGAGCGTTGCCTCGTGCCATAGCTCGGTGGGGTTGCTCCATACCGAGGTCCGCCACGCGCAAAGCACGACCGCGACGCCGGCGACAGCCAGCAACGTCGGCGTTGCTACGGCGGACGCGCGCCGTATCCAGCGCTCCGCATAAATGCCGCATGCCATGCACGGTCCGAGACAGGCGAGATAGAGCGGGCCTTCGGTGATCGAGTCCAGCTTCGCGATGAGTGAATGCGTCGGCAGCAGGGCAATGAGCGGCCAGAGGAGCGCAAGCGCAATCCACGGCTGTGAACGGCGAGCGCGCATCGCCAGTGCGATCATCAGAAGCACGCAGGCCGCGCCGAGCGCGATGTCGAAAATTCCGATCGCGACGACATGCTCGACGGTCAGGCTCCAGGGACGGACCAGCAAGCTCAGCGTCGCGGGCAAGGCGAAGAGATTGTGCAGCACCGAATCAGCCGGAGACCGATAGCCGAGCGAGAACAGCAGCAGATCCTCGTAGCGCGAGATCAAGGTGAGTGCGATCGTGCCCATGAATGCGGCGCCGATCAGATACGGACGTGCCTGTCTGAAACACTCCTTCCAGGTCGGTATCGGTTCGCGCGTGCGTTCCCACGCAAGTATCAGCAGCGGGAAGATCAGTGCCGTCTCGCGAGTCGCGCACGCGACGAAGAAGCATGTGCCTGCGAGCGCGCGAAACACGCCCCGTCGCTCGGTGTTGCGAGCGGCATGTTCGTGAGCGAGCAGGGCAGCAAGTAGCCATGCGGTCGAAAGCTCGATCGAGCGGCCGCTGACATAGGTGACGACCGCGCCGTGCGATGGCAGCAACGCGAAGCAAGTGGCGGCGATGAATGCTGCACGTCGATTGTTGGTGCGCAGCTCGAGCACTCTCAGCAGCAGCAGTGTCGCGGCCACATGAACGCACCACTGCACGATCAACCAACCGCCGGCCCATTCACCGAACAGTGCCGCGCTGACCGCATAGCTCAGCCGGGTCAGCGGCCGTATGCCGCCGAACAGTCGATCCAGGAGCGCCTCGAGATCCGTGGTTGCAGGATCGTTCAGCACATTGGCGAAGTCGTCGTACTGAAAGCTGCCGAACGCGACACCGCCCCAGGCAATCGCCAGTGCACCGACCAGCCACCACATGGGTTGTGGCAGGAGCGTGCGCTGCTCAGCGATTGGGTGGAATGAAGTCAGGTGCACGCGTTGCAGTCTGGTCATCGGGGAGCGGCAGTCTGCTCAGCGCGGCACGGCAGGTCGATGAGCCAGAGGAGCCATTGGGGCGGCGAAGCGACGCCTGCGTGCGATGAAGCGAGCCGTGACGATGCTTGACTCATCACCAGAGCATTTCGAATTGAAGTCGAATGCCCTGCTGCTCGACAGAAGCCGGGCCATATTTGTCCACGGACCGCGCGGGCGCTTGCCGCGGCGGGAGATGCAGGCACCAGCCGATCGGATACGATTCTTCTGAGCCGTCGATTC
Source organism: Pseudomonadota bacterium (assembly GCA_023423935.1). Classification (GTDB taxonomy): domain Bacteria; phylum Pseudomonadota; class Gammaproteobacteria; order Steroidobacterales; family Steroidobacteraceae; genus Steroidobacter. Next base: position 41,878 of record JAFAEQ010000028.1, read on the forward strand.
CGACCGCGTGTTCACTTGCCAGTGTGCGCCGATCCGCAGTAGAACGAGCGCCTTCGTCTCATCGGAGCCTGCAATGACTGCTCGACTCATCGATCTCTCGCGTTTTTTTGTATACGCCGTTGTCTGCACCGTGCCGCTCGCCGCATGCAGTCGGCATGATTCTCAGACGGCTGGTACACAAGGGAATGTCACCCAGTACAACGCGATCGAGCGCATCGCCTTCAATCGACGCGCGGCGGAGCTCTTCTTGCCGCTGTTCTGGCGCGAGGATGTGAATGGCAATGGAACGCTGGAGCCGGACGAGCTGGCGGTGCTCACCGGATATCCGCAAAGCGATCGGGCGCAGTGGATCGATGAGCAAGGCCAGTTCACACCAGCATTCAAGACGGCGTACGAACGGATGCGGGCGTCGGATGCGCTTCCGTCCGATGCGGCTGACCAGGCTCGCATCAAGGCGGTCAAGCAAGAGTTGGCGCAAGGTCAGCCGACGCTCGTGCTCAATGATTTCTCCAACCTCTCGGACGCCGACAAGAATTTCGTTCAGCACATGATGAACGTGGGCGAGCTGATCGAGCGCATCTATGCCCGGCAGAAGGGTGTGTTCGGAATGCAGGACAAGATTCCCGCGGCGGACGATGCCAGTCGCGCGATGTTCCATCGCAATCAATCACCCTTCTGCGAAGCGCCGAAGACCGAGAACGATCCGGCGTGCGTGGCCTTCCTGCCCCGTCCTTCGCGCGCGGTCGGCTTGTATCCGGCGGAGATCCAGAGCGACCCCAACTTCTGTGCGGTCCTGGAAAAGCAGCCCAACGCGAAGGAGCTGATGGATCACTTCAGCGTGGTAGTGGCCGGCAACAAGCCGGGTACGTTCCGCGCCGTGCCGTACAACGAGGCTTATCGCGAGGATATGGAAGCGACGGCGCGCGAGCTCGAGGCGGCGGCGAGCGGATTGGGCGAGGATGAGGCCGCGCTCAAGAACTATCTCACGGCGGCCGCCGCGGCGTTTCGCACCAACGACTGGGAGCCTGCGAACGCCGCGTGGGTGGCGATGAATGCACAGAACAGCAAATGGTTCGTACGCGTCGCGCCGGACGAGGTCTACTACGAACCGTGCGCCTGGAAGGCGGGCTTCGCACTGCAGCTCGCGCGCATCAATCCGGAATCGATTGAGTGGCAACGCAAACTCGATCCCATCAAGAACGAGATGGAGGGCGCGATGGCGGCTCTGGCCGGCAAGCCCTACAAGGCACGCGACGTGCGCTTCAAGATTCCCGATTTCATCGATGTGGTCCTGAATGCGGGCGATCAACGCGCGCCGGTGGGCGCAACGATCGGTCAGTCGCTCCCCAACTGGGGACCGACGGCAGAGAAGGGCGGTCGCACCGTCGCGATGACGAATCTCTACACCGATGCCGACAGTCAGGCGACACAAAAGCAATTGGCCGCGTCGATGTTCTGCAAAGCGACGAACGATGTCGCAACGACCACGGCGCGTGAAACGCTGATCGGCTCGCTCCTGCACGAGGCCGCGCACAATCTCGGTCCTTCGCACGAGTACAAAGTGAACGGGAAGGTCGACGACGAGATCTTCGGCGGTACCCTGGCCTCGACGCTCGAAGAGCTCAAGGCGCAGACCTCATCGCTCTATCTGACGGTGTGGCTTGCGAACAAGGGATTCTTCACGGACCAGGAAGTGCGCCAGATTCTCACGCGAGACGTGGCGTGGGCCTTCGGTCACATTTCGCGCGGCATGTACACGGCGGATGGCACGCCGCGTAACTACAGTCAGCTCGCAGCGATGCAAGTGGGTTCTTTCCTGAAGGCAGGTGCGCTTACCTGGAAGCCTGATGAGCTCGCTGCGAACGGCACCGACAAGGGCTGTATCGAGATCAACTTCGAGCAATTCCCTAAAGCGATCGAAGCATTCGAATCGCGAGTGCTGAAGATCAAGGGCGCTGGCGACAAGAAAGACGCGGAAGCACTGAAGGCCGAGTTCGTCGATGAAAAGGATGATTTCGCATCTCTGAAGGACGTGATCCAGGAGCGCTGGCTGAGAACGCCCAAGGCGAGCTTCGTCTACAGCGTACAGATGTAATCGCCTTGCCGATTCTCGAGACTGGCTGCGGCCAGTCTCGAGTCTGTCGAGGGATCTCGCGATCAGATGATGTATCCGCCGCGATCCCGAACCATCGGAGTTGGGGTGGACGCTTATGACAGAGGGTGCTTTCCTGCGGATACACGACCATTTACGCTGGAGAGAAACGACGGACTCTGGCTCCATTTTTGCCAACTCTTTCACCGCTTTTGTCTGATGTCCGTGTCATGCTTCGTCTCACGCTCAGGGAGGAACAGATGCTCAGGGAAGAACAGAGAAGTCGGCGTATTCGCGCCGCAGGTGTTGTTCTCGTGACGGGTGTGCTCGCTTCGCTGCTGATCGGTTCACGATTTATGGAGCGATCAGGGGCGCATCAGAACGCGTCAGCGCGCCAGGACGTGTCGAGTCCTTCTTATGTGATGTCGGATCGATCGCCGACTCCCTTCGACCCATCCCTAGGTTCGGTGCCTGCGCAGCAGCCGGAGGCCCGGTACGAATGCACCGATGGCGGCGAACGTCTCCTGAAAGAGCGCTCATGTGCCATCCGAGAGGGAGCCGGTGCTTCGGGCCGGCGCTCCGGGTGGGCGGGCACGGAAGATGCGCTCCGCTGGAATTTTCGCAGGCCGCAGTAGACGCTGTGTCGCATTGGCGAGCGCACGCTCGTGCAGTGCGCAGTCGCCAGAAGCTCAGAACCCCGCCAGCACCACCTTTCCCTTGGCTGTGCCGCTTTCAATGAGCGCGTGAGCTTTGCGTAGGTTCGCCGCGTTGATACTGCCCAGCGAGTGGTTCGCGGTGCTGCGAATGCGGCCGGCATCGATCAGTTCAGCTACGTCGCGGAGCAGACGCCCTTGCTCGGCCATGTCGGGTGTTTCGAAGAGCGATCGCGTGAACATGAGCTCCCAATGCAATGCAAGGCATTTGCTCTTGAGCTTCATGGCGTCGAGGCTGTTCATGTCATCGATCACCGCGATTGCACCTTGCGGCTTGAGACTCTCGATGATCTGCGCATAGTGCTCTTCGGTATGTGTGAGCGCCGCGACGTAATCGACCTGGCCGATCGCCGCAGCCTGCAAGCCGGAGGACAGCGGTTGTCGATGATCGATCACGGCATGTGCGCCGAGATCGAGACACCACTGACGAGTCTCGGGACGGGATGCGGTCGCGATGACTTTCAGCTCCGTGAGCTGGCGTGCGAGTTGGATCAGGATGGAACCCACGCCGCCCGCACCGCCGACGATCAGCAACATTTGGTCGGCACCGCCGCCCTTGGCAATCCGCAAGCGGTCGAACAAGAGCTCGTATGCGGTGATCGTCGTCAAAGGCATCGCGGCGGCCGCAAGATCGTCCAGTGATTGCGGTGCGAGAGCGACAATGCGCTCATCTACGAGATGCAGCTCGCTGTTGCAGCCTGGGCGATTGATCGCGCCGGCGTAATACACGCGGTCGCCCACGTCGAACTGCGAGACCTCATCGCCGAGTGCGTCGACGATGCCCACGGCGTCCCATCCCAGCACTTCGACTTCGCCGTCGGCAGGCTTGCGGGATCGCCGCACTTTCGTATCGACGGGATTCACGGAGATCGCGAGTACACGAACTCGAAGGTCGCGGGGCCTCGGCTCCGGCACAGGCAGTTCGATGTCCTCGAGCGCATCGGCCTCTGTGATCGGCAGGTTGCGGCGATATCCGATGGCTTTCATGTGACGTTCCTGTGGTGACGCTCAGGGATTCAACCGCGCATCGATCAGCTCGATCAAATTAAGTCATCTTCAAGTCAGGATCTAAATCGCCGACGAATGGGAAGCTGCTCACGCGTCGTCCAAATGGTGGCTTGCCGGAGCGATGGGAACGTCATGCGTGCGAAGTCGAAAAGGCCACTGAAGTGGCTTGAACATCGCTGGGACACCGTGCTGCGCAGTCGACAGGGACTTCAGAGGCAGATTCATGTGCGTGCCCGCGCATGAAACATGAAGGGTTACCCCGCTGCGCGTGGAGGCACTCGCGAGATCTCCTTGTCGAAGTCAGGGCGTGATGCTCGCTCTGTCATAGCGCGAACGATTACACATATCCGAGCCCTGCATCGACGCCATGCTTCGTCGCCCGCATACGATCACGAATCCCTGGTTCAGTTGCGCGCGCTGACCTTGCCGGTGTCGATCGCCATCTCGTCGGCTTTGAGATAGCCGTCGCCGTTGGTATCGAGCTCGTTGAACAGCGCTTGCGAGCCGTCGGCGTACTCCTGTGCGCTCAAGGTGCCGTCTCTATTGCGATCGAAAGCTTTGATCTTGCTTTCGGCTGTCAGCGGGTTACGAGCCCATGCGATACGTTCGGCACCCTGCGTGGCACCGATCTCGGCTGCGGTGAGCTTGCCGTCGTGATTGGCATCCATCGCTTCGAAACGCTTCTGTGCGCCAGCTGCGTGATCGGACGCGCTGAGTTGGCCGAACGCGCTGCCTTCGACATCGAGATGAGCGGAACTGTTCTTGCAGCCAGGACCATCGCCCGCAAAGGCGAAAGGCGAAAGTGCCAACGAAGCAAGCAGACAGAGCGCAGGGGCGTGAGCGCGAGCAGAAGAAACGTTCATCGCGAATTCCTCCCGGGCAAGCGGATGATCGAGCGCTGCACACTTTCACATCTGCCCAGATGGGGATATGCGAAACAACCGAGGGCGAGCCAAAGCGACGCGACAGCGTGTATTGCTCGCTATGACTCGATGCAACAGGGAAGATCGGCAAGATCGTTCGTGCGGGTCTATGGTGCGCCAGCTTCGCTTATGCCAACGAGACGGATCAAAGCAGTCATCGCAGAGTCTTCCCCTTGCAACCATGCTTCGATGGTCTCCGGGACGAAAACATCAGGCTCGATGCTGCTCACCGCAACGGGAATGCGCGGCAGATCCTCGGGCACTTTCAGCAACGAGGTCGCTGTCGGGCGGCCGACGGGCGCGATGCCCTCGAAACAGTCGTCGTACTGGCGACATCCGTTTTCGTAGTCCATTCGCACGACAGCCGGGAGAAAGAACAGCCCGGAGTGGGGCAGCTGAACGGGCAGGCCGTCGGAGTGAAACACGAGGCGGTCTCCCGCCGGCTCGCCGACGATCTTCACGCGGGTGGCGCCGGCCTGCTTCAAGTAGGCGATGCTCGTGATAGCGGCCGAGAAGGTCTGGCGGCTCGTCAGTACATAGAACTGACCAGGGACGCGCGTGGGCCAGTTCATCATGAACTCGCGCGCTTGCAGAAAATTCCCACCGCCGTTGGCACGCAAGTCGAGCACGACATTCCTGCGTCCTGACTTTGCACGTTGGCGTTCTGACCGCTCCAGAAAATCGGAAATCTTCTCGTCCTGCGAATCCAGGATCTGCCGCAGTTGGACGACGACAGCGTCGAGCTCGGGTGCGTCGCGCAAGCGAAAGGGCTTCGCCGGTTCCTGATAGGACCAGGGTGCCTGTTCGGGAGCGGGCAACTGTTTCCAGCGCGCGGGCTTCACGGCGTCAATCGACAGAGACAGCACGCGCTCGACGGCCGGTTCGCGTTGTAATCGAAATGTGTAAGTGACGGCGTTCTCTCGGTCAGCGATTTCGACGACATGCAGCTGCTGAGGTTGAGTGAGCACGCTGGCGGCCACTTCATCGCGATGTGCGACGGTGCCACCCGCGAAGGTTCGCAAGGTCGCGCGGATCGACTCGATCGGCTTGCCATCTACGGCGATGAGTCGCGCTCCCAGAAGTTCCTCGTGTTTCGCATCGATGCCGGTCACATGAAACTCGCTTCCAAACGGGTGGAAGCTGATCGGCACGTTCTCGAAATCTGTAATGGCCGCATCGGGTTTCACCAGGTGACACCAGGGTGAGTCGTCCGTCACCAGCGCGGAAAATCTTTCGCAGACGGCTTTGCCGACGTTGCCCGGCAGACATTGCGTATGGCCGTTGTCCGCGAGCGCGGCGATACGGCACAGTTCGACCGCGAATGCGGCCGGCTTCAGCGGCTGAGCTGCGCGCTCGATTTTTTCGAGTCTCGCTTCCGCGGCAGATCGCGCCTCCGGACTGAACGAGCGATCGATCCTCAGAAACTTCTCCCTGAACACGGCAACGTCTTCATGCTGCCATTGGGTCCCGACCGGGGTGTCGGCCGCTGCCGCATGCAGCACGCAGCAGAGCACGGCGGCGATGACAGTGCGTGAAGTGCGTCTCATGAATCGGACTCTCGTGGCTGATCACAGACCCTTCCGACGCCGTCGCGAGGGGCAAGGTTGCGGGTCCCGGTGCGATATATCGAGAAACTGCCTGCCGCTTCGACTCTGAAGTGCATGGGCGTAGTGGTGAGCTTCCAATCGCGCACGCTGTCGTCTGATACGCTCCGGCCGGGGCTGGCCGCAATCAAGGGAGATCAGATGAAGCAGCTACTCGTGACACTGACGTGCCTGATGTTGATCGCCGCGTGCGGAAGGCAGGGCACGCCTGCGAACGGCTATCTCGACAACACGGGCCGCGATGATGTGCTGAGTGGCGGTGCCCGTCTCATCCAGATCCATACGCCGAAGGGCGACTTCAACGTGTGGACCAAGCGCGTCGGCAACAACCCGACCATGAAGGTGCTGCTCCTGCACGGCGGGCCGGGCGCGACACACGAGTACTTCGAAGCGTTCGACAGCTATCTGCCGGCGGCGGGCATCGAGTACTACTACTACGACCAGCTGGGTTCGGGGTTCAGCGACCAGCCGGATGATGATGAGTTATGGGATGTCTCCCGGTTCGTCGAAGAAGTGGAACAGGTGCGCCAGGCGCTCGGACTCGATAAGAACAATTTCTATGTGCTCGGCCATTCCTGGGGCGGAGTTCTCGCGATCGAATATGCACTGAAGTATCAGGAGCATCTGAAGGGCCTCATCATTTCGAACATGATGGCCAGCATCCCGGCGTATAACGAATACGCGAACAAGGTGCTCATGCCGGCGATGGATCCTGCGGTACTTACCGAGATCAAACAGCTCGAGGCGGCGGGTCGCACCGAAGAGCCGCATTACATGGAACTGCTGGTTCCGAATTTCTACGAGCAGCATCTGTTGCGTATGCCGGCCGCGCAATGGCCGGACCCCGTGAATCGCGCATTCGCACACATGAATCGAAACGTGTACGTGCTCATGCAGGGGCCAAGCGAGATGGGCGCAAGTGGCAGGCTGCTCGAATGGGATCGCACCGCGGACCTGGTGAAGATCACAGTCCCTACGCTCGTGATCGGAGCGCGCCACGACACAATGGACCCCGCGCACATGGAAATGATGGCCGGCAAGGTGAAGAAGGGCCGCTATCTGCTTTGCCCGAATGGAAGCCACATGGCCATGTACGACGATCAGAAAACGTACTTCGACGGGCTCGTCAGCTTCGTTCGCGACGTGGATGCGGGACGGATGTGAGCGCGCAAGCAGGCAATTAGTGACCTTTGACAGCCGATTCGGTAGCGATGTCACTCCCGCGAAGGCTCCGTGGGGTCACACCGGCGAAGGCTCCAGTCACCCCGGCGAAGGCCGGGGTCACTCCCGCGAAGGCCATGGGGTCACCCCGGCGAAGGCCGGGGTCACTCCGGCGAAGGCCCCGTGGGGTCACCCCGGCGAAGGCCGGGGTCCACGCCCTCCGAGCATCGGGATCCCGCGAGATCCCGGCCTTCGCCGGGATGACAACCAAAGGAAGGCTTGGCTGGTTGGCTGGTAGCTGGTTAGCTAGTAGCTGGTTAGCTCACGCCCGCGCCGTTGCAGTCAGTGCAGGCGCGCGTTGCAGTCGCCACAGGAGCGCGAGCGTCAGTAACGACGTCGCGACGACCACATAGCCTGCGATGTCGTAGTGATGAACCCGGCCGTCAGCGCCGATTTGCACGATGTGTCCAGCGATCAGCGAGGCCAGGCCGCCCGACAGCTGCTGAATCGACGCATAGATCGCGTTGAACGAGCCGCGCTGGTTCTGCGCGGGCACCCGCGTCATGAGCGACTGGAACGGGACCATGCGCGAGAAGATTCCGACGAACATGACCACGTTCACCAGAATGACGACAGGTAGCGGCGTCACGCCGAGGTTCGTATAGATGACGACCATCAGGATGGTGAGCAGCGTGCCGATGAAAAACACGCGCAGGTTCCCGAATGCGTCTGCGGCTTTGCCGACGAGCGGACCGACGAAGATCGTGGCGAGTCCGGTGATCAGATAGATCGTCGGCAGGCTCGATAGCGCGATACCGAGATTGCTGACGGTGAACGCACTGCTGAACGGCATCAGCATGAAGCCGCCGGTGGCGAGGAAAGTCACGGTCACGAAGGAGAGCAGGTACCGCGGCTCTATCAACGTGTGGAACAGATGTGCGAACGCAGAGCGTTCCTGAGGGACCTTCAGATGCTCGGCGACGGGCTTCATCTGCCACGCGACGAGCAAGCCGCCCAGCACCCCGAGTGCCGCCAGGGCGAGAAAGGGCACGTGCCAGTTCCAGTGATTCGACAGATAGAGTCCAAATGGAATCCCCAGCACCTGACTCGCAGCAAACGCGGTCTGGATGAAGCCCATGACGCGGCCGCGCATCTGCGGCGGAAACAGGTCCGTGGCGATCGCCAGGACGACCGAGCCGATCACGCCGCCGAAGAGGCCGGTGACGATGCGTGCCATCAGCAGCGATTCGAAGCTCTGTGCGAGACCGCACCAGGCGGTGCCGAGGAGAAAGCCGGCATAGAAGAAGAGCAGCAGTCGCTTGCGGTCGAACCGGTCCGCAAACCCGGCGGTGAGCAGGCCCGATGCGCCGGCCGCAAATGCGTATGCGGAGACGACCATGCCGAACTGCGCGGCGTTGATCGACAGCGCAGGCATGATGACGGCGCCGAGCGGCGACATCAGCATGAAATCCAGGATGACCGCGAATTGAAGAAACGCGAGCATTCCGATCACGATTTTCTGGTAGCCAGAGAATCGTACGGATGCCGCGCTATCCGGAGTTTTCATCGAGCCATGGTCTCGCGAAGGAAAGGCATGACCAAGATACCCCGAGAGCAGGGCCGGATTCTTCTGGAAATTATTCGTGGTCGCACCGATGACGCGAGCGCAGTCACGATCCCACTGCGGAGTCGGTGTTTCGTGCCCTGCATGCGCGGACGATCGGCTGGAAGTCAGAGCCTACGATCGCGAGGTCATCTTCTCGTCGGGATCAAGCGGTTCCTGCGGCGGGCGCAACGACTCAGGTACGTGCTCGAGATTGATACGGGTTCGAGTCCAGGTCGTGTAGCGGCCTCGCATGGCGTCGACCAGAACGTCGGCGGGCTCGAGATGTGCGGCCGCATCCGGGTGGCGCGTCCGCCAGCGTTCGATGCCCTTCAGCGCATCTTCCTTGTGTTTCGCCCGGCCGATCTCTATCAGCGGCACTTTGGGCGTGCGCTTGCGTTTTGAAGGCTGCACTCGCGGCGGCTCCGCGTTCTGTTTGCGATAGTGCGGCGGCCATGGCGCATCGCCGAGTCCTTGCCGTTCGAACAGCTCGAGCAGAGGCTCGATCGACCCCGCATGGTCATCGATGGCCGCGTGCAGATCCCCTACTTTCCTGAATCGGCTCGGCATCGACGCCAGCGTGAAATCCTGCGGCACGCAATCATCGACTTCATCCCATGTGAGCGGGGCGGATACACGTGCATCGGGTGTAGGTCGCACTGAGTACGCGGCAGCCACGGTACGATCTTTCGCGTTCTGGTTGTAATCGACGAATACGCCGTGACGCTCTTCCTTCCACCACTTGCTCGTCGCAAGTGTTGGTGCGCGTCGTTCCACTTCGCGTGCGAGCGCGAGTGCGGCGCGTCGCACTTCATCGAAACTCCAGCGCGGCTCGATTCGCACATTGACGTGAATGCCGCGTGAGCCGGAGGTCTTCGGCCAACCGACGAGATTGAGATCATCGAGAACCGATCGCACGACCGAGGCGACTTTCTGGATCTGTGGCCATTCGACACCCGGCACCGGATCGAGATCGACGCGCAGCTCATCGGGATGATCGAGCTCTTCGGCACGTACCGGATGCGGATGCAGCTCGAGGCAGGCGAGATTTGCGAGCCATGCGAGCGCTGCGGCATCGCGCGGCACGACTTCATCCGCGGCTCGACCCGACGGGAAATGAAGCTCGACGACTTCGATCCAGGCGGGCCGGTTGGCCGGAGCGCGCTTCTGATAGAAGTGCTCGCCCTCGACACCGTTCGGATAGCGCACCAGCATGTTCGGTCGACCGCCCGCGCTGCGCAGTGCACCTTCACTCACCGCGAGGTAGTACTGCACGAGGTCGAGCTTCGTATGCTTCGCCTGAGGGAAGAGCGCCTTGTGTGGATTCGAGATCGCGACCTCGCGGCCGGCGATCTGCAGAACCTCAGCAGCGTTGTTCTTTGCCACGATGTGCAACCTCCACGAGGCACTTGGCGCTCGCCCACGAAGAGCTCGCAGGCGGCGCACAGGCGAAAACGTTCGAGGGGCACGCGCGGGTCCGTGACTCGAAGCCTCATGAAGGAGAGTCGCTCACAGATTTCCACTTAGCCTCAGCAAGACCCATCGGCCGGGGTTCTGACGGGCATCCTCGACGTTGACCAAGGCGCCATTTCGGTCGATCTCATAGAACGATCGTCGTCGCAATGCCGGGCTGCCCTGGATCGACACGACGGACAGATTCAGTCTGAGCGTGCCCGCAATCATGCGTTCGACGAACACATCGAGCGACGGACTCTCGCGGGTGCGATCGGTCTGATCCAGGCGGAAATCGGTTCGCGAAGATTCGGCCGTGTAGTCGAGCCCCCACGACCAGCCGTGCACGGTGTCCTGGCGAAATCGCGCTTTCAGCTTGTTGCGCTGGAAGTCGGAGATCGTGCGATGACGATGCGTGAGCGGGTCTTCGACGCTGGATTGTTGCAACCTGGCCTCGAGGGAGAGCGTGCCTCCTGGAATGAGCGGTGCGAGCGGAGAGGCGAGAGTCACTTGCACGCCGTCGACACTGCCCGAGCCGATGTTGCCCGGTGCCGCGATCCGGCCGTTTGCTGCTGCCAGCGGAACGAGATCGACCACATCGCTCATCCAGTAGCGATAGGCCTTCATGCTCAGGGCTGCTTGCGAGCTGAGACGCAGATCCACGCCAAGCTCGACGCGCCACGAGGTTTCTGGTTTCAGGTCGGGATTGCCGCCATCGATCAGATCGTCGTAAAGCGAGGCGACAGACGCGAAGTCCGCGAAGTCGAGTTGACCCACGTCTCTATACACACGCGTGCGCCATTGATGCTGCCCGAACGAGCGTGTCAGCTGAATCGAAGGCTTCGTGTATGACAGGTCGACGACCTGCTCGGCATCGCCGTCGAACTCCAGCCGCGATCGTTCCTGCGCAAGACGCGACTCGAGCGACCAGGGACCCGCGCGCCAGACATGCGAAACGTAAGCTTCACCGCGCTTCTCATCGAGACGGATGTTGGCGTTGGGAACCACGATGGGCATTTCGATGCCATCGAACGTGCCGCGCAGATCGAGATCCGCATCCAGCGTGTTGAAGGCGCCTTCGATGCCGATCTCGAGTCTTTGCGACGCAGAGATCGCGCGAGCGAAGATTCCACGCGCGATGGATTCGCCGGTGTCGCGCGTCTGAAGTTGGTTGAAAGCCGATCGCGACGTCAGCGTGTCATCGCGCTCCGTCACGGCAGCGTCGCTGTCGAATTGGCTTCTCGTCAGGATCGTGCTGAGCGTCGTCTGCCAGACATCCCCAGCCGTCTGGAAGTTGGCTCCGAGCTCGACCGTGCGCTTGCTCTCCGTGTAAGGCGCAAGCTCATCACCGAGAAGCACATCCTCGGGCGATCGGCTTTCGAGCCGGTTGTCTTGGTGATAGCGGGAACGGTAAGCCTGTGCAGTCGTGCGGATGCGCCCGCCGAAGGCGTCGTGGCTCACTTCACCATTGATTGCGTATTCCTCGAACTCACGCGGCGAGGTTTCGATTCGTGTCTGCTGCAGAGCGTTTGCGCCATCGGTCAGGCGGCGTTTGCCCGGCAGTTCGCGCTTGAGGCTGTAGGTGTTGAAGCCGACTCCATAGTCCAGATTCGCGAGCCGCCCCGTCCAGGCGGCGAAGCCATTCGGCGCAGCTTTGTCTTGCTGAGCCCATTCGAATCCGGCTGACCAGACGCCGCCGCCCGCGGAGCGTGATCTGACAACATTGATGAGCGCTGAATCGGATGCCCGATCGCCGGTGAGATCGCTGCCTCTCAGCACTTCGATCCGGATGACTTGAGCGGCCGGGATACGCTGCAGGATGTCTTCGAGCGTCTGACTCTTGGTGCTGGGCCGTTCGCCGTCGATCAGTACGTTCCCTGCCGCGGCTGCGTAGCCGCGCTTCTCTTCATTAACGTCCTGCAGCGCAAAACTCGGGACTTGCTTGACCATGTCCAGTGCAGTGCGCGGGGAGAACTGCTGGAAAAATTCCGCGTCGTAGCTCACCGCAGGAGAGGCTGTCGGCGGTTCGCTCCAGGCGGGTACGGACAGGAATGTGAGCGCGAGTACGCACGCGAATGCGGGTTTCCTCATCGAAGGGCACCTCTGATGGTTGCAGGAGGCGCCGAGCATTCGAGTGCAGACCGCGGCATGCCATGGTTTGCCGCTTGCACGTGTCTCACACGGAGCTCACACGCTAAGCCGTTGTAGCAGCCGAGCTTTTCGCGGCCCGCTGAGCCGTGTTCAATGGCAGTTTGCTATCGTCCGCAACGTGAGCACGAAGACCGAATTCAATACGCGCGTGCGCTTCGACGACTTCGAAGCGGATCTGCAGACGCAGGAGCTGTTCCGCTCAGGCCGCCGCCTGCGCCTGCCCAACCAATCGTTCGTTGTGCTCGCAACGCTACTGAGTCGGCCGGGCGAACTCGTCACGCGTGAGGAGCTGCGTAGAGCCCTCTGGCCGAAAGAAACGTACGTGGACTACGACCAGGCATTGAATGCTGCGGTCAATCGCTTGCGGGAAGCGCTGCGCGACTCGGCCGACAGCCCGCGTTTCGTCGAAACGTTGCCGCGCCGGGGATATCGCTTTGTCGGAGTCATTGAGTCGTCGGCCCCGACCGTTGCAGTCACTGCCGAGACGACCCCCGCGCTGCGCGAAGCGGGAAGGCGAACTCCCTGGTTTGCGATCGTGGGCGTAATCCTTGTCGTGGCCGCGATCGGCTGGAGCGTCGTCAAAAGACCCGACATGTCCCAAGGGGCGCCGAAGCTCACGCCACTCACCTCGTTGCCCGATCGCGAGATCGCGCCCACGTTTTCACCGTCCGGCCATGAGTTTGCGTTTGCATGGAATGGAGGTCAGGCAGCCAGCGAGGGATTCGATCTCTACGTCAAAGGTGTGGATTCGGAAAACACAGTGCGGCTGACCGAGGTGCCGGCGCAGTGGCTCGTTCCGGCGTGGTCGCATGACGGCAGGCAGATCGCCTTCATGCGCAGTGCCGGAGCCGAGAGCGGAATTTTCGTCGTCCCTGCGCTTGGCGGCGAAGTGCGGCGACTCATCAGCGGCGAGATGCCCGACGGCGATCTCGCTCATCTGGCATGGTCGGCCGACGACAAGGAGTTGCTCTACACAGGCATCGCGCCGAAT
>JAFAEQ010000079.1 GCA_023423935.1 Pseudomonadota bacterium
TCTACAATCCGCATCGCCTGCACTCGTCCCTCGGCTATCTCTCACCGATCAACTACGAGAGGAGATATACCGCACAGAACGAACCACATTGAGACTCATGACCGTCCACGAAAGCGGGGCAAGTCCAGGACCCAGTGCTCCCCGTGGAGATCTTCTTTCACACTCTGTGTTCTCTGTGATCTCTGTGTGAAATTTCTTTGTTCCAAACTTTCCACCGCAGCGAGCCGTGTAAGAAAACGCGACTGGTGTCACAAGGAAGAAACACCGCTAGGCTTGCGGCAGATTAAAACTGCAGCTGCTTCAGGGGATTACCATAATGCTGAAACGAATCGCGCTTGCTCTCACGGCAACGCTTCTCGCAACGGCGTCTCTCAACGCAAGCGCGCGCGATACGCGACTGGGGTACGACCCGGGCGCCGATCCGTTCGTTCAGTATCACGCTGCGATCGAGCAGGCGAAGGCAGAACAGAAGCTCGTGCTCGTCATCGCAGGCGGCGACTGGTGCTCCTGGTGTCATGCACTCAATCGCTTTGTCACTGCAAACAGCGATGTCGACACGGCGCTGCACGACACGTTCGTCGTCATGAAGGTGTACGTCGGCGACGAGAACTACAACGACTTCTTCTTCTCGCAACTGCCGCAAGCGCGGGGTGCGCCCCACTTCTGGATCATCTCACCGGATCGCAATGTGCTCGCCTCGCAATCGACCCGCTCGTTCGAACGCGGCAAGCGCGGTTACGACAAGCAGGAGTTTCTGCATTTCGTGAACGACTGGAAGACGCGGAATCTCTCCTTGTCCGCACTTCCGCAACAGCAGGCGAGTTTGAATCGCTGAACGCTTCCTATAGCGCGGGCTCGCGCTCTAGAAACGTCTGATTGATTCTCCCGCGACTGCGCGCATGAGTTGGCAAGCCTCTGCGCACCACGTGCCGCTCACGCAAGTACAGATAGATGCACGAGGCGTGTGCATCTATCTCACTTCACCCGCAAGGCCATTCAGCAAAGCATCGAGTGAGCGAGGCAGCCCACCGATGCACGATCACCAGCGCAGGTCGTCTGGAACGACGAAGTCTTTGTAAGGATCGTCCTCTGCCGGTGTGTCGGACTGCTGTTGAGCATCCAGATTCACGACCGCGCGCGGCTCCCGCTCACGAATGCGCTCGGCGATCTCCGCCAGCACGACGTCGTACTTGCCTTCGCAACGCACGATCTTCAGCGTTCCCGCGATAAGCCGTTCGCGACGATCGGCATCCACCGCGATTCGCCGCACCTTGCCGCGATCGACGTAGTTGAAGTACTCGTCCGTCTCGAGCTTCGGCAGACGGTTCTCTTCGATCATCTGCTTGATCTGCGCCATGCGGGCTCTGCGCTCCGCTTCTTCCTGACGCTTGCGGTTCAGCTCCTGATCGCGCGCGAGCTTCGCAGCCGCCTGTTCGGCGGCGCGCTTCTGCGCTTCGCTCTGCACCGGAGGCTGACCCTTCGAGTGCTTCTTCTGCTTGTGCTGATGCTGCCGTTCCCGCTGCTCGGCCTGCTGCGCCTGCTTTTTCGAAACCAGACCTGCAGCGAGCAACTGCTCACGCAATGACATACTCATAGCTGCTATTCCAATCGAACCAGGTTCAAGAAGTCTCACACAGAGAACCCTGCAGACGCTCGTAGAGACGGCTCGCCGGTCTCTACGCGTTGTGTTCTCTGTATGAAATCTCTCTCACGGGCCGATAAAGATTTTCCCAGGATTCATGATGCCCGCCGGATCCCACGCTCGCTTGATCGTCTGCATGAGATCGATGACATCCTGACCGTATTCCTGAACCAGCTTGGCACGCTTGCCGAAGCCGATGCCGTGCTCGCCCGTGCACGTTCCACCTGCGGCCAATGCACGATCGATCATCGCGTCGTACACCTGCGCGGCCTTCTGCGCCTCTCCTGGATTCTTCGGATCGAGCAGGAAGAGCACATGGAAGTTGCCGTCGCCGACGTGGCCGACGAAGAGCGCGAGCAGCCCCGCCGCATCGATGTCGGCGCGTGCCTGCGACACCGCATCCGCCAGCGCGCTGATCGGCACGCAGACATCCGCGATGAGGCATTCGGACCCCGGGCGAAACGCACGACCGGCGAAGTATGCCGAATGACGTGCCTTCCACAGGCGCGTGCGCTCGCTCTGCTCCGCTGCCCATTGAAAGTCGGTACCGCCGTGGCTGACGGCAATTTCTTCAGCGCGAGCCGTCTGACTGTGGATGCTATCGGTGGTTCCGTGAAACTCCAGGAACAACGTGGGCTGCTCGGGCAGCGACAGGTTCGAATATTGATTCGAGGCGCGCACCTGATGCTCGTCGAGAAATTCCATGCGCGCGACCGATACGCCGGACTGAATGATTTCCACGACCGCATCCACGGCGCCACGCAGCGTCGGAAAACTGCAGATCGCCGCCGTCATCGCTTCGGGAACGCCATACAGGCGCAGCGTGATCTCCGTGATGATGCCGAGGGTGCCTTCCGAGCCGACCATCAGACGCACGAGGTCATAGCCGGTCGATGATTTCGCCGCTCGGGTTCCCAGGCGGACGATTCGTCCATCCGCGAGCACGACCTGCAGCGCAAGCACGTTGCGTGTCATCGCACCGTAGCGAATGGTCGTCGTACCAGACGCGCGCGTCGACACCATGCCGCCGATACTGGCGTTGGCACCAGGATCGACCGGAAAGAACAAACCGGTATCGCGCAGATACGAATTGAGCTGTTCGCGCGTGACGCCCGGCTGCACGACGCAATCGGAATCCTCTGCGCGCACTTCCAGAACCTGATTCATCCTCGACAAGTCCACGCAGATGCCGCCGTACGGCGCACTGACATGACCTTCGAGCGAGGTGCCCGCGCCGAAGGCAATCACCGGAACCTCGTGCTGCGCGCAGGTCCTGACGATGCGGCTCACCTCTTCCGTGTTCTCGGGCCATACGACCGCGTCCGGCGGATAGGGCCGGCCCGAGGCCTCGCCATGCGAGTGCTGCTCGCGAACCGATTCAGCGACGCTCAGACGGGCACCCAGCCAGGCACGCAGCTCATCAATGGCCTGCTGGGTTCTTCGTCGCGCTGCGGCACTCAGGAAACGCGACTCGAGCAAGTCGCGCGTCGCGGGTTCGGCACTCATCGAAAGGTCATCGGGAATGGAACGATGGAGGCACATTACTCCGCGTAGTGAGCATGTGTCCAACGACGGAATCAGGCCGCAAAACGCAACAGAATCTTGCCCTTGTGCGCACTGGATTCCATATACGCGTGAGCCGCGCCCGCTTCGTCGAAGGGGTACACGCGATCGATCACAGGTCTGATCGTGCCGTTCTCCAGCAACGGCCAGACATGCGCCAATAATTTGTCGCGTATCTCACGCTTGAACTGCGTCGAGCGGCTGCGCAAGGTGGAGCCCGTGACCACGAGACGCTTCTGCATCACCTGCGTCAGATCGATCTGCGCCTTGCTGCCGCCCTGCACAGCGATGATGACCAGCCGTCCTTCGACGGCAAGCGCCGAGAGATTTCGCTCCAGGTAACTGCCGCCAACCATATCGAGAATCACGTCAGCACCGTGGTCGCGGCTGGCGCTCCTGCATTCGGCGACGAAATCCTGTGTTTTGTAGTTGAACGCGCGCCTCGCGCCCAGCTGCTCGCAGAAACGGACTTTGTCGTCGCTGCCCGCGGTTGCGTAGACCTCACTGCCCAACGCCGCAGCGAGCTGTATCGCCATCATCCCAATCCCGCTCGATCCTCCGTGCACCAGCAGGACTTCGCCGCGCTGGAGGCGTCCGAATTCATAGAGATTGCTCCAGACCGTGAAACAGGCTTCAGGTAATCCCGCAGCCTCGATGAGATCCACGTTCGCGGGCACGGCAAGCACCTGCGCTTCATGCACTGCGCAGTACTCGGAATAACCGCCGCCCTGCAGCAGCGCGCAGACTCGATCGCCAATCCTGAATGCACTGACGTGTGAGCCGGTCCCGACCACGGTCCCGGAGACTTCGAGGCCCGGATGCGCGGGCGCACCGGGCGGAGAGGGATAGCGACCGCGACGCTGCAGGATGTCTGCGCGGTTGACTCCGGCGGCGGCCACCTGGATGAGAACGTCGTCAGCCCCGCAAGCGGGAACGGGATGCTGCGTGACTTTCAGTACTTCGGGGCCGCCGGATCCGGCGACCTCGACGATGCGCATCGTTGCGGGAATGGCGGCCATCGATCACCGTGCTGCGGCTTGAGTGGAGCCGCCATTCTCGCGATTCGTGCGCGGCGTGCCAGCCCCAGGGAAGCTCTGATTTATCGACTCCAAAGGCTAACTGATCAGAGGTTACCTAGTTCGCCTTCACGCCTTCGTCCTTGAGCGCTTCGAGCGAGCCCAGGTCCAGGTCGTTCAAGGCCGCCTTGAGCTCATCGATGCTGATCCCCTGCCCGTTCAGCTGCACGGTGAAACGCTCGCCGAGGACGATCATGTATTCGCCGTTTTCGCCGTCCCATTTTTCCTGGATCAGACGGCCATCCTGGCGATAGGTCTTATCGTAGCCGTCGCCGCTTTGATGCTCGCCTTCGACTCCGACCATGTTGGCAAGACCGAGAAGGCCCTTCGCAGCCCCCGTATCGGTGATCTGCAAGGAGAGCGAGCGGCCATCGCCCATGTAGTCGGCACGCGCTTCCGAGATCTGCATTCCCAAGGCACCGTTACGCTCTGCGCTCGTCTCGCCGCGCGACATGCCCAGCAGGGTACGAGGCAGGAAAGGCCTCAAACGATCCGGCTCGAGGGCTTCGACCTCCCCACCGCCCAACGCCGCACCCATGACACTGGCCAACGCGTCGGCCTGGGCTTGCTGATCTCCGGACTTCTGCGCCTCCTCCATCTGCTTGCCCGCCTTCTCGACATTCTTGCTCCATTGCTCGAGCTTGCCGAGCGGACTGTCCTTGTCGAACTGCACGTCGCTCTGCGCGCTGTTGTTGTACCCGAAGCTGCCCGCGCCCATGCCGCCGATGCCCGAAACCACGGTCGTAATCGCGCCGATGACGATGCCGAGCACGATGGCGACGATGATGACCACCGCCGTGTAGCCCGCTGCCTTGTCCTGCGGCGCCTTCATGGTCTGCGGCAACCCGAGGTACAACAGGTAGATGCTGTAAATGCCGCCTGCGATGACGATGAGCATGCCGAGCCACGGCAGGATCTGCGCAATGCCCGCTACCCAGCTCGCTGTATAGGCATACGCCGCGGCCTTCAGGGCCTGAATACGATTCTTTTCGCCGCCAAAGGTCGGCGCGAGCGCGTCGATGATGAGCGCGAGCACGTACACCATCGCCAGAGACAACACGTAAGAAATCACGAGCTGCGTCAGCCCGACGCCGAATCCAAGGCGCATCGTGCCCGCAAACGGAATGCTGACGCCGATGATGCTCAACTTGATGAAGGCGAAGATCACCGGGATCGCGGCGAGGACCACGATGTAGCCCTTGTACAGATCGGCCACGGTAGTCGGTTCCGCAGCGATGACCGGCCACTCCGTCTTCGGCGTGAGCAGGATCGCTTTGGCGCGCGCAATGAGCTTGTTGAAATCCACGGACGCTCTCCCCTTCAAATTATTACGTGGTTTGGAGAAGCGCCGGATTCTACGCTGCGGGTACGGCGATGGCGTTGGGCCATAAGAGCCACACAACCCAGGCGCTAGGTACTAGGTGCTAGGCTCTAGCTAGCACCTCAGATTTCGTGCCGACGCTCTCCAACGGCACGCCTTCGCACACTCGACCGCGATATCGAAGAGTGGAGCTGAATGGTCTTCCAGCAGAGCTGAGTGCATCACTCAGCTCTGTCTTCCTACAGCCTAGAGCCTAGAGCCTAGAGCCTAGGTCGTAGAGCCTAGGACCTAGCGCCTATCTTTTCTTCGGAATATAGAGATCCGTCAGCGTGCCTTCGAACGCTTCGGCCGACATGCCGATCGTTTCGGAGAGCGTCGGATGCGGATGGATCGTAAGTCCGATGTCCGCGGCGTCGCAGCCCATTTCGATCGCGAGTGCCGCCTCGGCGATCAGATCGCCCGCGTTCGGGCCGACGATGCCGGCGCCGACGACTCGATGCGTCTGCTTGTCGAAGAGCAGCTTGGTCAGGCCTTCATCGCGCCCCAGCGTCAGCGAGCGAGCATTCGCCGCCCACGGGAACGACGCCTTTTCGTACTCGATGCCACGAGCTTTCGCATCGGTCTCGGTCAGGCCCACCCATGCGATCTCGGGATCCGTGTAGGCCACCGAAGGAATCACGCGCGCATCGAAGAATCGTTTCTCGCCATGCGCCACTTCAGCGGCGAGCTTGCCCTCATGCGATGCCTTGTGTGCCAGCATCGGCTGACCTGCGATATCGCCGATCGCGAAAATGTGCGGCACGTTCGTGCGCATCTGACGATCGACCGGAATGAAGCCGCGCTCGTTGACGACGACGCCGGCCGCTTCGGCGTTGATGCGCTTGCCGTTCGGGCTGCGACCCACCGCGACCAGCACTTTGTCATAGAGCTGCGGTTCGGGAGCTTCCTCGCCCTCGAAGGTGACCTTGATGCCATCCTTCTGCGCTTCGAGCTTGGACACCTTGGTCTTCACCAGGATCTGCTCATAACGCTTGGCAATGCGCTTCTCGAGCGGACGCACCAGATCGCGATCGCAACCGGGAATCAATCCGTCGGTCAGTTCGACAACGCTGACCTTGGTGCCAAGCGCCGCATAAACAGTGGCCATCTCGAGGCCGATGATGCCGCCGCCGACGACCAACAGACGTTTCGGCAGATCGAGCTCGAGTGCGCCGGTGGAATCGATGATGCGCGGATCGTCAGGCAGGCCCGGCAGTTTGATGCTCTCGGAACCCGCCGCGATGATGCAGTGTGCAAACGAGACTTTGCGTCCGCCCTGCTTCGGCGCGGACTGCTGACCGACCGCAGTCGATGTGTCGCTCACTTCGATCTCGTGCGGCGATACGAACACGCCCGTGCCGCGAATGACCTCCACCTTGCGCTGCTTCGACATCATCGCGAGCCCGCCGGTGAGGCGTCCCACGACCTTGCTCTTCCATTCGAGCAGCTTCGGCGTTTCGATCTGCGGCTTGCCGAAGTTGATGCCGGCGACGTGCATTTCTTCGGCTTCTTCGATCACCTTCGCGGCATGCAGCAGCGCTTTCGAAGGAATGCATCCGACGTTCAGACACACGCCGCCGAGCGTTGGCCAGCGTTCGATCAGCGCCACTTTCATGCCGAGATCGGCCGCGCGGAACGCAGCGGTGTAGCCACCAGGACCGGCCCCGAGCACGACCATGTCGAAGTCGTACTTCTGTGCGTCCGACTTGGCAGTGCCCGCAGTGCCCGACGCGGGCGAAGAAGCCGCAGCGGGTGCAGAGGCTGCCGCCTGCGGCGCGGCGGGTGCCGCAGCAGGCGTCTCTTGCTTCGCTGGAGCAGCCGCACCGGCAGACTCGAGCGTAAGCACCAGAGCACCCTTCGACACGCGGTCGCCCTGCTTGATCGCCACAGATTTCACGACGCCCGCCGCCGAAGACGGCACATCCATCGTCGCCTTCTCGGTTTCGAGCGTCGCAAGCGGCGTCTCGAGCTCGATCTTGTCGCCGGGCTTCACGAGCACTTCGATGACTTCGACATCCTTGAAGTCGCCGAGATCAGGGACGAGTACGTCTTGAGACATGGTGTTGGGCTACCGACTGTCGGTCTGCCGGCCCATCGGCCAGGACAGAAGATTCGAAAAAAATGGCGTTGCTACGAGAACCGGGAGCGCGCGTCGACCGACCGATCTGCTTGAGAGCCGATCAGTGGGCGACGCGCATCCCTCACGGCACCGCTTCCAACAAGCCCTTCACATCGGCGAGGGCGTTTGCGAGGAAGGTCGTGAACCGGGCACCGGCCGCACCGTCGATCACGCGATGATCGTAGGCAAAGGTGAACGGCAGAATCAGTCGCGGCACGAACTGCCCGTCCTTATAGACAGGCTTCATCGAGGAGCGCGACACGCCGAGGATCGCAACCTCCGGCGCATTGATGATCGGCGTGAACGAGGTGCCGCCGATGCCGCCGAGGCTCGACACTGTGAATGACGCGCCCTGCATCTCAGCAGCGCTCAACTTGCCATCACGGGCCTTGGCCGAAAGCGTCGCGAGATCGCGCGCGATCTCGTAGATATCCTTCTTGTCCGCATCGCGAATCACAGGGACCACGAGACCGTTCGGCGTGTCGGCTGCGAAGCCGAGGTGTACGTATTTCTTCAGGATCAGATTCTGCGAGCCGCCATCGAGCGAGCTGTTGACGGTCGGGAACTCCTGCAGCGCCTTGACGCATGCGCGCAGGATGAACGCGAGCGGCGTGAGCTTGATGCCTTCCTTCGCCGCTTTTTCCTTGAGTTTGTTGCGCGTGTCTTCGAGCTCGGTGATATCCGCTTCGTCCATCTGCCAGACGTGCGGCACGTTGAGCCAGCTGGCCTGCAGGCGTGGTCCAGAAATCTTCTGGATGCGGCCGAGCGGTTTGACTTCGATCGCACCGAACTTCGAAAAATCGACTTCCGGGATCTTCGGCAGGGCCGCGCCGCCCGCACCGGCTGCACCGGCGCTGCTGAGCGTCTGCTTGACCCAGCCCTTCACGTCTTCGGCGGTGATACGACCCTTGAGGCCCGACCCTTTCACACGTCCGAGATCGACACCGAGCTCTCGCGCGAAACGACGCACGGATGGGCTTGCATGCGCTTTCGAGAACGAAGCTTCGTCGATCGGCGCCGATACACGTGGAGCTGCAGGTGCCTGTGCAGGCGCTGCCGCCGGGGCAGGCGCTGGCGTGGGCGCCGGAGCTGCAGTCTTGGTGGGTGCTGGAGCAGCAGCCGCTGCGGGTGCCGCACCGCCCTGCTGTTCGACCTGGAGAATCACCGAGCCTTTCGAAACACGATCGCCCTTCTTCACCGCGAGACTCTTCACGACGCCTGCAGCGGTCGAAGGCACATCCATCGTGGCCTTCTCGGTCTCGAGCGTCAGCAGCGGCGTATCGACCGCGATCTTGTCGCCCGGCTTCACCAATACGTCGATGACCTCGACGTCGTGGAAATCGCCCAGATCCGGCACCGCGACGTCAGCGACTCCGCCTGAACTCTGAGCTGCCGGCGCAGGCGCAGGTGTCGAAGGCGCAGGCGCCGAATCGGACTTCGCATCAGTCTTCGGCTTCGTGGATTCGGCAGCAGGTGCTGCGGCGGCATCACCTTCGAGTTCGAGAATCACGCTGCCCTTGGAAACGCGATCGCCCTTATTCACGGCAAGCGACTTGACGACCCCAGCGGCGCTCGACGGCACATCCATCGTCGCCTTCTCGGTTTCGAGCGTCAGCAGTGGCGTGTCGACATCGATCTTGTCGCCGGGCTTGACCAGCACGTCGATGATTTCGACGTCATGGAAGTCACCGAGATCGGGAACGGTTACTTTGCTCATGGCGTCTTCACCGCCATCGCAGGCGCCAGGCTGTGGGCGCCAGGCTGCCAGAAGGAAATGTGAGGCATCTGTTTCAACGTCGATACGGATGACCAGGAACTCGTATGGGCGGGTACGTGACGCCGCGCTCCGCGCGACGTCATTGCGTCACCGGGTTCGGCTTCGCCGGATCGATGCCGTACTTCTGCATCGCCGCCTTCACCGTCTTCACATCGATCTTGCCCTCGTCCGCGAGTGCTCGAAGCGCCGCCACGACGATGTAAGGCGTGTTCACTTCGAAGTGCTCACGCAAACGCTCGCGCGAATCGCTGCGGCCGTAGCCGTCTGTGCCGAGCACGACGTAACGACCGGGCACCCACTGGCGAATCTGATCGGCGTAGATCTTCATGTAATCGGTCGCAGCGATGAACGGTCCGGTGCGATCGCCGAGGCACTCGCGCACGTAAGGCACCTTCGCAGGACGATCCGGATTGAGCGAATTGCTGCGCTCGACGTCGAGTGCTTCGCGCCGCAGCTCGTTGAAGCTCGGCACGCTGAAGATGTCGGACGGCACGCCGTATTCCTTGTCCAGAATCTCCGCCGCCGCGATGACTTCGCGCAGGATGGTGCCTGCGCCGAGCAAGTTCACGCGGACTTTGCCCTTGCCGCCGCTCTGGAACAGATACATGCCCTTGAGAATCCCCTCCTCCGCGCCTTTCGGCATGGTCGGGTGCAGGTAGTTCTCATTCATGCAGGTGATGTAATAGAAGACATCTTCCTGGTTCGCGAACATGCGACGCATGCCGTCGTGCACGATCACCGCAAGCTCATAAGCGAACGTCGGATCGTAGGAAATGCAGTTCGGAACAGTCGATGACAGGACGTGGCTGTGCCCGTCCTGGTGCTGCAGACCTTCGCCCGCAAGCGTCGTACGACCCGCCGTGCCGCCGATGAGGAAGCCGCGAGCCTGACTGTCGCCCGCCGCCCAGATGTAATCGCCGACGCGCTGGAAGCCGAACATCGAATAGAAGATGTAGAACGGCACCATGTTCACGCCATGGTTCGCATAGGCGGTACCGGCAGCGATGAACGACGACAATGCGCCGCCTTCGTTGATGCCTTCCTCGAGGATCTGACCCTTGCGATCTTCCTTGTAGAACATGAGCTGATCGGAGTCCTGCGGCGTATAGAGCTGGCCTGCCGAGGAATAAATACCGATCTGGCGGAACATGCCTTCCATACCGAAGGTGCGAGCCTCGTCGGGAATGATGGGCACGATGTTCTTGCTGATGTTCTTGTCCTTGAGCAACACCTGCAGAATGCGCACGAGCGCCATCGTCGTGGAGATCTCGCGATCGCCGGTGCCCTGGATCAACGCATCGAATGCGGACAGCGGCGGCACCTCGAGCGGAGGCGCACTGGCAACACGCTGCGGCAGCGAACCGCCGAGCAGCGCACGGCGCTCGCGCAGGTACTGCATCTCAGGACCGTCTTCGGCAGGCTTCTTGAACGAGGCCTCCGCAATTTCCTTGTCGGACACATCGATATAGATGCGCTTCGCGAACTCGCGCAGCGCCTCGTCATCGAGCTTCTTCTGCTGGTGGGTCGGATTCTGGCTCTCGCCCCAGCGGCCCATCAGGAAGCCTTTTACCGTCTTCGCGAGAATGACGGTGGGCTGACCGGTGTGGTGGACAGCTGCGTTGTATGCGTTCCAGACCTTTTTGTAGTCATGACCGCCGCGGTTCAGGCGCCAGATGTCCTCATCCGACATGTTCGCGACCATCTCCTTCAGCTCGGGATACTTGCCGAAGAAGTTTTCCCGCGTGTACGCACCGCCCTTCGCCTTGAAGTTCTGGTACTCGCCGTCGACGCATTCCTCCATGAGCTTGCGCAGCAGACCCTTGCTGTCGCGCGCGAGCAGCGGATCCCAGCGCGATCCCCACACCACCTTGATGACGTTCCAGCCAGCACCGAGGAATGCAGCCTCGAGCTCCTGGATGATCTTGCCGTTGCCGCGCACCGGACCGTCGAGTCGCTGCAGATTGCAGTTGATGACGAACACCAGATTGTCGAGCTTCTCGCGCACCGGCATGGTGATCGCACCCATCGACTCGGGCTCGTCCATTTCGCCGTCGCCGAGAAATGCCCAAACCTTGCGATCGGTGACAGGCACGATCCCGCGATTCTCCAGATAGCGCTGAAAGCGCGCCTGGTAGATCGCCATCATGGGCCCCAGCCCCATCGAGACCGTGGGGAACTGCCAGAAGTCCGGCATCAGCCACGGGTGGGGATAAGAACTCAGGCCGCTCGAGCTGGCGACTTCCTGACGGAAGTGCCGCAGGTTCTCTTCGTTCAGACGACCTTCGAGAAAGGCTCGCGAGTAGATGCCGGGGGATGCGTGGCCCTGGAAGAAAATCATGTCGCCGGGATGCTTGTCGGACGGCGCCCGCCAGAAATGATTGAAACCGACTTCATAGAGTGTCGCGGCAGAGGCATAAGTGGCGATATGGCCGCCGTATTCGGAACTGCGCCGATTCGCCTGCACCACCATCGCCATCGCGTTCCAGCGGATGTAGGCCTCGATCCGCCGCTCGAGCGTGCGATCGCCAGGGTATTCCTGCTCGCGTGCGCCCGAGATCGTGTTCACGTATGCGGTATTCGGTTTGTACGGCAGATACGCGCCGGAACGCCTCGCGTAGTCGATCAGCCGTTCGAGCAGGAAATGCGCGCGTTCGGCGCCGTGGGTCTTGAGGACCGAGTCGATCGACTCGAGCCATTCGCTGGTTTCCTGGGGATCCAGATCGTCCAGGCGAGAAGGTTCAGACATGCGTGTACTACTGTTACTCGTGGGCCAAGCTATTGGCAGGGATTTACCGAACGCCGCGGGGCAGTTCTCGGCTCAAGCAAAGTGCGCGCTCTGGCTGCTGGGAACCACAGACCGCATCGATGCGGTGAAAGGCAGCCTTGTGATCCGCTCCAGCGCGTCCACACATCCTTGAGTGACGTCCGCGGGTGCGTTTCGCAAGGGGCTTGCGCTCGCTTGCATCTCGCTCCAGTGCGAGAGGCTCTGACGGAATGACGCGTCGCGCACCCGCCAAAAAAGCTTGCGTATCATCGGAGTTTGCATTTTGTGCGTCAAGAAAGGTGGCCGGTGGAATTACTTCCCGCACAGCGCAACACGCGCTTGGAATTACGTTCGGCAGGTCTGAGCGAGCGTCTGGTCACGCAGCACGATGCATGCATCGTTTTCGTGGACAGGGATCACGCTTCGACGATCGTCGAGTTGCCCTTTGGCGAAACGCTCAAGCGCCTGCGCACGCAGGCAAAACCGCCCGATTCTGGGAATATTCTCTCTACTCACGTAGGGCACGGCGCCACGCGCATCGTCATCGTGCCTGCCAGACGAAGCCGAACGGCTTTTGAGTACCTGACGCTGGCCGCCAAGGCATGGAAAGCGCTCGGCTCGACACCTCGGTCGTTGCTCGTCGCCAGCCATCGGCTCGATCCGAGCAGCGATTCACTGCTGCTCGAAGCCATGGCGGCCGCGGCACTTGCCGGCTCGGCGCGTATGCCGTCGATGAAATCCCGCGCCGAGCCTCATCGTGAGATCGAACGGATCACTTTGCTGGCCAAGCGCGGCACCATCGACACCAAGAGCATTCTGGCGATCGACCGCGGCAACCAGCTCGCGCGATGGCTCGCAGCACTCCCGCCGAATATCCTGAACAGCGCGAGTTATCGACGCGCATTGGCGAAGCTCGCCCGCGAGCGCGGCTGGGGCTTCACATTCTTCGATCTGACCAAACTGCGTCGCGCCGGTGCGGGAGCCTTTCTCGCAGTCGCACGCGCGAATGCGCACAGCGATGCAGGGATCGTGCGGTTGCGGTATCGGGCACAACGGCGCGGCAAGGTTCCCCGCATCACGCTCGTCGGAAAGGGAATCTGCTTCGACACGGGCGGCATCAATCTCAAGCCGCACAAGAGCATGTATCAGATGCACGAGGACATGCAGGGCAGCGCAGTCGCCGTCGGGACGCTGGCTGCGCTGAGCGAACTCGACGCGCCGTTCGATATCGACTGCTGGCTCGCGATCACGGAGAACGAGATCGGTGCGCGAGCATATCGTCCGCAGGAAGTCGTGCGCGCCGCCAACGGCGTGACGATTCAGGTCGTGCACAGCGACGCCGAGGGACGCATGGTGCTCGCCGACACGCTCGCGCTTGCGACTCGCGACAAACCTGCCCTCGTTCTGGACTTCGCGACGCTCACCGGCGCCTGCGTGACCGCGCTCACTGAACGTTTCAGCGGCGTATTCACCAACCGGCCGCAATGGCATGCAACCCTGGAAAAAGCTGGGCGCGAGAGCGGCGAGCGCGTCTGGCCATTTCCGATGGAAGAGGACTTCGATGCGGACCTCGATTCCTCCATCGCGGACATTCTGCAGTGCGCAGTCGATGGCAAAGGCGATCACGTTCTTGCCGCTCGTTTTCTCAATCGGTTCGTCCCTGCCGATGTGCCCTGGATTCACATGGATCTGGCCGCGAGCAATCGCAGCGGCGGGCTCGCGCACATTCCAACCGACTTCACCGGTTTCGGCGTGAGATACGCAACCCGATTGCTGCTCGACGACAATTTTACGAAGGGACTCGGTTCGTCCGCAGCAATCGCGGACGCTTCGAGCTGAGCGCATCGGCTACACTGCCCGCATGCTCGATTCTCTGACCCTGACCCGTCCCGACGACTGGCATCTGCACGTGCGCGATGGCGCACAGCTGGCCAGCGTCGTTCCCTTCACGGCCCGCCAGTTCGCCCGTGCGGTGATCATGCCCAATCTGAAACCGCCGGTGACGACGGTTGAGCAGGCGCGTGCCTATCGCGAACGCATCCTCGCGGCACTGCCTGCCGGTTCCACGTTCGAGCCGTTGATGACGCTGTATCTCACCGACGCAACGACGCCGGATGAGATTCGTGCCGCCAAGGCGAGCGGGATCATCGTCGGTGCCAAGCTCTATCCGGCCGGTGCGACGACGCATTCGGACGCAGGCGTGACGAACATCGAGAAGATCTACCCTGCCCTCGAGGCCATGGAGGAATGCGGCCTGGTGTTCCAGGTCCACGGCGAAGTGACCGATCCTCACATCGACATCTTCGATCGCGAATCGGTGTTCATCGACCGGGTGATGGCGCGCGTGGCCGAACGCTTTCCGCATCTCAAGATCGTGTTCGAGCACGTCACGACGCGCGAAGCGGTGCAGTTCGTGACGAGCGGGCGAGCCGGTATTGCCGCAACGGTGACGCCGCAGCATTTGCTGCTCAATCGCAATGCCCTTTTTCAGGGTGGCATTCGTCCGCATCACTATTGCCTGCCGGTGCTCAAGCGCGAGCGCGATCGCCTCGCCTTGATAGAGGCAGCGACCGGTGACGATGCACGCTTCTTTCTGGGGACCGACAGCGCCCCGCATGCGCGACACACGAAAGAGACCTCGTGCGGCTGCGCGGGAATCTTCTCCGCACACGCTGCGATCGAGCTGTATGCGGAAGCATTCGAGGACGCCGGCCGACTCGATCGACTGGAAGCCTTCGCTTCGCTGCGCGGTGCCGACTTCTATGGCCTGCCGCGCAACCGGGAGCGCATCACGCTCACACGTCGCGATTGGACGCCCCCGAATGCCTACGCATTCGGCAAGGACGAACTGGTGCCGTTTCGCGCCGGCGAAACGGTTCGCTGGCAGCTCGCCGAGGACGCACGGTGACCGAGCGATCCTTGATGTCGCGCCGCTTCCGCGGCTTCATGCCCGTCGTCATCGATGTCGAATGCGGTGGCTTCAATCCCAACACCGATGCGTTGCTGGAGATCGCCGCCGTCCTGATCGAGATCCAGGGAGACGGATCGCTTCAGCCCGGTGAGCAATGGCGCTATCACGTGCAGCCCTTTCCCGGCGCGAAGGTGGAAGCCGCGTCGCTTGCGATCACGGGGATCGACCCGTTTCATCCTCTTCGACCTGCGATTCCGGAAAAAGAAGCGCTGACGCGTCTGTTCAAGGACATCCGTCAGGCAATGAAGGACAACGACTGCACGCGCGCGATCCTGGTCGGACACAACGCGAATTTCGATCTGAACTTCCTGAACGCGGCCGTGGCTCGCACCGGCATCAAGAAGAATCCCTTTCACCCGTTCTCGAGCTTCGACACCGTGACGCTGGCAGGCGTGATGTACGGACAGACCGTGCTGGCGAAGGCATTGCAAGCGGCAGGGATCGGCTGGGATTCCAATGAAGCGCACTCGGCGCTCTATGACGCTCAGCAGACGGCGGAACTCTTCTGCCGCGTGTGCAACCGGATCGGCCCGGTCATGCCGGTCATCGAATAGCCGCACACCAAAGCAAAACGCCCGCTTTCGCGGGCGTTTTGAATCGATCGCTCGAGCGACTTCCCGAGGCTTACTTCGCTTCCGCGAGTACCTTCTGCAGCTCACCGCTGTTGTACATCTCCATGATGATGTCCGATCCGCCGATCAGCTCGCCATTGATGTACAGCTGTGGGTAGGTCGGCCAGTTCGAGTACTGCTTGAGCGCCTCACGCAGCTCCGGATCCTCGAAAATGTTCACATGGCTGAAATTCGCGCCGCTGGCGCTCAGGGCGCGTACAGCTGCAGCCGAGAAACCGCATTGAGGGAAATCCGGAGTGCCCTTCATGTACAGCAGTACGGGGTTGTCGGAGAGCTGGGATTTGATGCGTTCGATGACGTCCACGGATCGTTACCTCGGATTCGAAGAATTCAGGAGCCACTGGCACGTTGCCTTCGCTCTTGCGCCCGGCGACAGACTTCACGCTGCTCGTCGGCATTCATTTGCGACCAGCGAGCGATTTCGCTGAGTTCGCGACCGCAGCCGATACACACACCTTGCGCATCGAGCGTACACACTCGCGTGCAAGGCGATCGGACTGCTGAAGGGATGGGTGGCTGAATCATGTGCTGCGGCGGTGCCGCCGTTGAATTATGGGGACCGCTCTTCTATTCTTCAAACGCTTTTTGGGCGGCTCAAGCGCCTGAATTTCAGGGGGTTACGATAGCAGCGGCGCATCGAACGCTGTACGAAGAACGAAGCGCGGGCACGCTTCGTCGGCCGCGGACATAACAAGCCACGACAAACGCGCAGGAAATCCACGCTCATGCATCCCATCACGACTGTGCGAGGAGCGATCGTCGCGGCATTCGCTCTGGCGGTCGTCGTGTCCATGGCGATCAGTTATTCGGTCACGGCGAGCGATGCGCTCGGGCTTCATCCCCCGCTCCTCGCCCGCTGGCTGCACATCGTTTCGGGTGTGATGTGGGTGGGACTGCTCTACTACTTCAATGTGGTTCAGCTGCCCGCTTTGGGTGAAGCCGCCGGTGACAAAGGCGGGCCTGGAGGAGCAGCGATCACAAAGTACATCGCACCACGCGCATTGTGGTGGTTCCGTTGGGCCGCGCTGCTTACGTGGGTGACGGGAGCCTACTACTTGTTGTTCGGCTACGGTCCGGAAGGTGCGCTGCACAAGGCATTCGCTCTACAGCCCGGCTTCGTCACGATCGGCGTCGGCGCATGGCTCGGCACCATCATGCTGCTGAACGTGTGGGGACTCATCTGGCCGAATCAGAAGAAGGTGCTCGGCATGAAGCCCGCGAGTGAGGACGAAAAGGTGAAGGCCCGCAGGATCGCGCTGTATGCATCGCGAGCGAATTTCATTCTGTCGGTGCCGATGCTCATGTGTATGGGTGGACAAAGTCATGGTCTGCCCTTCTGATCTCCACCTGGACGCAAGGATGCGCAAACCCGGCCCCGAGCCGGGTTTGTTTTTTGCGCCGGCAACTCGTGTCAGGATAGGGTCATGAATTCGAGCCTTGCCTCTTCCCTGCCCGCGAACATTGCCGAGCAGGTCCGTGGTGCCCTCGCCGAAGACATCGGCAGTGGCGATCTCACAGCACAACTCATCCCCGCCGAGGCCATCGGCAAAGCTCGCGTCATCACGCGCGAAAGCGCGGTGCTCTGCGGCGCCCGCTGGTTCGATGAAGTCTTCCAGCAAGTCGATCCGCGCGTGCGGATCGACTGGCATGCGCAGGACGGCGAGCGCGTCGAGCCGAATCAACTGCTGTGCAACCTCAGCGGCCCCTGGCGCGGACTGCTCACAGGTGAACGCACCGCGCTGAACTTCCTGCAGACGCTCACCAGCACCGCCACGATTACGCGCAAGTATGTCGACGCCGTCGCAGGCACCGCCTGCCGTATCCTCGATACGCGCAAGACAGTGCCGGGATTGCGCCTTGCGCAGAAGTACGCGGTTCGTTGCGGCGGTGGCACCAATCATCGCGTTGGCCTCTTCGATGCCATTCTGGTGAAGGAGAATCACATCGCTGCCGCCGGATCGATCGAGGCCGCCGTCACCGAGGCGCGCAGGATCGCACCGGGCGTGATGCTGGAGGTCGAAGTCGAAACGCTCCAACAGCTCCAACAGGCGCTCGATGCGGCAGTAGATCGCGTACTGCTCGACAATTTCTCCCTGGAGGATCTGCGGAACGCCGTTCGCATGACGCGCGGACATCGCAACGGACACATCCAGCTCGAGGCCTCCGGCAACATGAGCCTCGAGACATTGCGCAGCGTCGCCGAGACGGGTGTAGATTTCATCTCTGTCGGGGCGCTGACGAAACATGTACAGGCGACCGACCTGTCGATGAGATTCGAGTAATGGCCCCTCACTTCGCAGGACTCGATCTTCGAGCATGAACCCGGCGTCCTTTCATCGACCGGTAGATCGCGCACTGATCGTGCGCTTCGGTGCGCTCGGTGACATGGTACTGCTCACCACCATGATCCGCAGGCTCAATGAGCGCTTCGGCGTGCCTGTCGATATCGTGAGCTCGGGGTCCTGGACGTTGCCGCTCCTGAGCGAGCAGCCCGGTGTAGGCGAAATCGTCATCATCGGCAGCCGGCGTCGGCCCTACTGGCTGAGCCCCGATCAGCGACACCTCGTGAAATGGCTGCGTCAGCGCGGCGCCTGCCCGACCTGGTTTGCGCATCCGCATGAAGCCGGACGCGAGCTCCTGCGTCGCGGCGGCATTCCTGATGAGATGGTCTGCGATTTCGGCGATCTGCCACTCATCCCCGGCGAGCACGATGCGGAACGCTGGGCTCGATTCGCCGACGAGACGCCGCAAGCGATCGTTGGCCGATATCCACCCTCCGGCGAACCCAGAATCGGCACCGCGTCGCTGCGCATCACCCCAGATGCGCGCGAACAGCTGCAACGCTGGTTGCTGACGCACGGGCTCATGCATCGCTCGCTCATCGCCATCCAGGCGGGCAACAAACGCACGATGCGCTCGTGGAATCGCAAGCGCAGTACCAACAAGAAATACTGGCCCGAAGAGCGCTGGGCCGAAGTGATTCGTGCCGTGCGTTCCGACGCGCCCGACAGCGCAATCGTGCTGCTCGGTGTCCCGCACGAATTCAGCCTGAATCAGGACATCATCCGGCTGGCGGGGATCGCCGATATCCACAACGTTGCCGACGATCTGCCCGTGCCTGTGCTGTGCGCGCTGCTCGAACAGACCGACAGCATGATCTCGGTGGACACAGGTCCGGCACACGTCGCAGCGGCTGTGGGCTGTCCTGTGGTCGTCCTGTTTGCGGACGCATCGCCCCAGCGTTATCGACCGGGAGGTCGAAACACGAATGCCACGGTGCTGCAGGGCGAAGTGAACGGCGAACTGAACATTCTGGGAATCGATGTTCCAACAGTGATCGCCGCCTGGCGCCAGATCCCCAAACGATCCGCGCGCATGGGCAGTCGCAGGCTCGTGCCGATCGAGGATGCGCTCGATCCGCAGCTGCCGCTCGGGCGTAAGCTCCCCGCTTAGCCGGCCGCAGCCCGCATCACGCGCTGCGGCGTGGCAATACCGAATCCTTGCGCGTAATCCACGCCGAGGCTGCGCAACATCTCGATGATTTCGACGTTCTCGGCGAACTCCGCAATGGTCTGCTTGCCCGTGAGATGTCCGATTTCATTGATCGAGCGAACCATCTCGCGATCGATCGGATCGTGCAGAATCTCTTTGACGAAGCTGCCGTCGATCTTGAGAAAGTCGACCGGAAAATGCTTCAGATAACCGAATGAGGACAGACCGGTGCCGAAATCATCGAGCGCAAACCGGCAGCCGAGCTCCTTCAACGCGTGAATGAAGCGATTGGCCTGCGAGAAACTCGCGATCGCTGCGGTCTCAGTGATCTCGAAACAGATCTTCGACGCGTCGATGCCGCTGCGATGGAAATGCTCGATCACGAATGGCAGGAACTTGTCGTCGCCCAGGCTCTGCCCTGAGAGATTGATCGAGCACATCGCAAGTTTCTCGCGTTCGTCCGCTTCGGAGACGAGCCAACGCAACGCGTGCTCGATCATCCACCGATCGATGTTCGGAGTGAGCCCGTAGCGTTCCGCCGCGGTGATGAACTGATCCGGCGCGACGATCTTGCCCGCCTCGTCGCGCATGCGCAGCAGCAACTCATAGTGCAAGCCCTGATCCGGCACCTGCAAGGGCTGGATGACCTGACGGTAGATCTCGAAGCGACTATCTTCCAATGCGTTGTTGATGCGCGCGGCCCACTGCATCTCGCGGCGGCGGCGCATCAGATCGATATCGTTCTCCTGGAACGAATACACGCGGTTGCGACCATTCTCCTTGGCCGCTGCGCACGCACTGTCGGCCGCGGACATGAGCGAGGCGACATCCTCGTTCTCTGCTGACAGCGGGACGACGCCGACGCTCGCGCCAAGGCGGAACGTGCGCTCTTCCCAGATGAACTTGTAGTTGCGGATCGCCTCACGGAGCGCTTCCGCGTTGCGGATGGCTTCTTCGATCGAGCAGCTCTCGAGCAGCACACCGAACTCGTCCCCGCCCAGGCGCGCGACGGTATCGCGCCAGCGGATCTTCGACTTCAGCAACGCGCCCACTTGACCCAGCAATGCATCGCCTGCGCTGTGACCGCAGTTGTCGTTGATGATCTTGAATTGATCGAGATCGATGTGACACAGCGCGAATGACGCTTCACGAGCGCGAGCACTCTTCAGCGCACGCTCGAGCCGCGACTCGAACTCACGGCGGTTCACGAGGCCGGTGAGAATGTCGTGGCTTGCGTGGTACGACAGCTTGCGATTGAGCTCGCGGCTCTCGCTCACGTCATGGAACACGAGCACGCCACCGCAGACCATTCCGGAGCCATCGCGAATCGGCGAGGCACAACTCTCGATGTAGAGCTCGTTACCGTCACGGCGAATCAGCAGTGTCGGACGCACCGACTTGATGGCACGCGTGCGGCGGATCGCCACAGCCAGGGGATTCTCCAGCGGCTCGCAGGTTTCTTCGTGAAAGCTGCGGAAGATCTCATCGACGACACGGCCCTGCGCATGCTCTAGACGCCAGCCGGTCAGTTGCTCGGCGACGGGATTGATGTATTCGATGCGGCAGTGCGAATCGGTCGTGATCACACCGTCGCCGATCGATTGCAACGTGATCTGCGCGCTTTCCTTTTCGCGAAACAGCGCTTCTTCGTAGAGCTTGCGTTCGGTAACGTCGAGATCGACACCGACGATGCGACGCGTCCTGCCCTGCGAATCCACGCGGGCCTTGGCACGACTCACGACCCACAACCACAAGCCATCGCGATGCTTGAGCCGGTGCACGCTCTCGAAGATCGGTTCCTTGCCGCTCAGGTGTTCGCGCAGCGCCGTCTGCACTCGCGGCAGATCTTCCGGATGAACCAGCTGCTGCCAGTC
Source organism: Pseudomonadota bacterium (assembly GCA_023423935.1). Taxonomy (GTDB): domain Bacteria; phylum Pseudomonadota; class Gammaproteobacteria; order Steroidobacterales; family Steroidobacteraceae; genus Steroidobacter. The sequence continues at coordinate 21,271 of JAFAEQ010000079.1, forward strand.
GGAAAGCGGCTCCATGTCCTCGTCGGAATAGCCGAGCATGGATTTCCAGCGCGGCGAGAAATAAGTCGTTTTTCGCTCGAGATCGAAATCCCACAGACCATCGTTCGCACCATACAACGCAAGCTCGCTGCGCTCTTCCAGATCCTCGAAGTGCGTCCGGAAGTGATCGCGTTCGAGACCGCTCGAATAGCTGGAGGCCAAAAGCTTCAGCATCAGATGCAGATTCGCATCCCAGCTGTCGCGCGGACGTGTCGAGCACATGGCAATGAAGCCTTCGATCCGGCCGCGCACGGCGAAGCCAGCCAGCAACACCGCGCCCACCTGTACGGATGCGAATCGCGCAGCCTCGGCGGCAAGCTCGCGACGGGGCTGCGAGGTGTCGCGCATCTCGATGACCCGCAAGTGTTCGAGTCGATCGCGCAGGAACGGCAGCGAAGCCAACGTGTCGTGCGTCAGAGTTTCAGGATTGAACGATGCGAACAGGCTGTTCGCGGCGATCACCGAAGCGATCCGGTCGCGCTGGGGACTGAAGCGGGCGATGAAGAAGTTGTCGAGTCCGACGACCTCTCGCAGGGATTCCAGGTTGGGACCAATCAACGCGTCGGGCCGATCGCCCGCAGGGTTCTGGAAATCGACAGCCGCCTTCGTGAGCAACACGTCGATGTCGACGGTGGCTCGGCGCGACTGGGACAGTGTGCCTGTCTGCGCCGACAGCGGCAGCACGTCGGCTGCGTGTTTCGGATCTCGCGCCATGTCGCGTCTGGAGCGCGAGCGACTAGTACGACCGCCTGTGACCGACGCGACGGATGCTCATCGAGCAATGAGGGTCTCGCGCAAAACAGGTGCTTTGCTTGGTCACGTCAAATCCTCCCGGCCGCAATCCGGCGTTATCGAAATAAAAAGGGTCTTGCGGCAGCTGCAATCGATTGTGGCACAGCCTCACGGCCGGATCATAGCGGCCGATGCACCACCGATAGAGGGGTGCTAGCGTGTTTCGAAGGCAGGGGGCGTGTACTCGATCGCCGCGTCGGCGTGACCGCGCGCAATACACTCGGGATTTGCAGCACCACGGACCAGGAACCAGTCCTTGCGGTTCATGACGCCGAGCGGTTCAGCGCTTGCAGAGCCGAAGCATAAGGCGCGTGTGGATTCGTCCATGAGCAGAACCCTGTCCGAAGAACCTGCAAGCCAAGCGGCGGCATCCGCCGCCTCCTGATCGCCCTCGCGCCATCGGGCGTGTCCGAAATTCACGATGCGCCGTCGCGACTGCAGCAAATACTGTTCCTTGTATGCGACGACCCCGAGCTCAGCGACGTTCCGGGTCTTGGCTTCGACGGTCCGCATGAGCTCCGCACCCGAGCGCGCATCATTGATGGCGGGTGCGATGACGAAACTCACGACGAGAAGTTCGAACCCGAGCACCAGGGGCCAGGCCAGGAATCCCCGCGATGGACGCGCCAGAACACACAACAGGCCAGCGCCGATCCCCATGATCAGCATGGGCGTCACTACATCGATGTCATACAGATCGATGAGCTCTTGTCGCGCGGCTGCATCGAACTGCATGTACACAGCACCGGCGATCATTGCAGCGGCAAGCAGAGCACAAAGGACGAAGAGCGCGAGCTGTGCCTTCCGCCGCATGGCGATCTCGGCAAGGTAAGGCGCTGCCGCCAACGCGAATGCAGGAACCGCAGGCAGGACGTACACGCCGCGCTTGCCCGTACTCAGGCTGAAGAAGAGCACCACGAGCCCAATCCACGCGAGCAGCAGAAGAATTCGCAGATCCCTTTTCCGCAGCGCCGACCGCCACGCAGGGACGAGCCATGGCAGCAACAAGGTGAGCGGCAACCACAGGCCAGGGATCACATCGACGATGAAGTACCAGAACGGCTCCCGGTGGTGCCACGCGGCTGCGTAGCGATGTACGGTCTGGCCGAAAAGAATTTCATCGCGATAGCGCTGGAGCACTGGATCGTGCTGAGCGGTGATCAGCATCGGCACGAGCCAGACACTCACCCCCAGCAACAGCGCCGCAGGACCCAGCAGCCAGCGCAGTCTCCCTTCGATTACAGGCCGAGGCTGCCAATGCGGACCGCGCGCGAACGCGTAAGGAATCAGTACCAGCAACGGCAGGAAACCCACGCCCTTAGTGATGATGCCGAAACCGCAGGCCGCCCACCCGATTCCGTACCATTTCCAATCGGGACCCAGCAGGCAATGGCGCAAAAGCCCATACAGCCCGAGCGTCGTGAAGAAGCACAGCGTCGCATCGATCTGCGCCTGCCGGGCCTGCCAGAGAAACTGCACGGTGAACAGCAGAGCAAGGCCCGCGGCGAGGCCGACCTCGCGATTCCAGAGCCTGCGACCCAGGTCATAGACCAACACCGTGCATCCGGCGGCAGCGAACAGCGAGGGCAACAGAAACGACCAGCGCACCGACCCCGTAATCGAGAGCAACGCGGCCATGACCCAGAAGAACAGCGGCGGCTTATCGGCGTAGACGTCTCCACCGACGGAGGGAATGAGCCATTGATGCGTTGCGGCCATATCGCGCGCGATCAATGCAAAGCGCGGCTCGTCAGCAGGCCACGGATCGCGCAGCCCGATGCCGGTCGCAACGAGTACCAGCAAGAGCGCGGCCAGCCACAGCAGATCGAGACGTTCTTCGCGACGACCGCTACGACCCGGGCGAAGCAGCTCGTCCAGCAGATTCTTCATGCGCCGGTCAACGCTCGATGACTCGGGGCCGCGCCGGATTGCGAAGCATCAGCCAGCGCACACCGAACAGATCCACGATGCCGACCCACAGTCGATTGCGCAGTCCGTACTTGGAGACACCCCTGGTCCGCGCCCGATGCCGCACATTCACTGACATCACCTCATGCCCTGCATTGAGAAAGAGTGCCGGAAGGAAGCGGTGCATGTGATCGAAGCGCGGCAGATCGAGAAAGCTCTGTCGATGAAAGAGTTTCAGGCCGCAGCCAGTGTCGGGCGTGTAATCGCGCAGGAAGTGGCCGCGGACTCTGTTCGCGACTCGCGAGGACATCTTGCGCAGCCAGCTGTCCTGCCGCGCGGCCTTCCGATTGCCCATGATCAATTTCAGTCCCGTATTGCCGGCGGCACGCGCGGCCATCAGCACCGGGATGTCGGCCGGGACGTTCTGACCGTCGCCGTCCAGGGTCGCGATCCATTCGGCGCGGGCGGCTCGAACCCCGGCGTGCACGGCGGCACTCTGGCCGCTGCGTCGGGAATGTTCGAGCAGCCGTATTTCAGGGAACTGCAAGCGCGCCTCCCGCAGGACTGCAGCGGTCGCATCGGTACTGCCGTCGTCGATGAAAATGATCTCGTACGGTTGAAAGTCGACCAGCGCCTCGCGGATTTCGCCTGCCAGCGGAAGCACGTTTTCTTCTTCGTTGCAGACAGGAATGACGACGGAAATTCGCATGAGCTTGCGGGTAGGAATGCGACCACTGTTAACGCGCAGCTCCCCGGAGAGTGCCCACATCGTTGCTGGCAATTTCCCTATTCGGCTCGGCGCGAATTGCCGTTAGACGCCGTGCTCGGGCGATTCCAACCGGAAGAATGCTGCGGCAGCGACATGAGACCTTGTAAAGCCACAGCCCTGACTTAATCTGCGTCATATGTCTGCCGCCCATTCTCACTCGTCGCACTCCCACTCGCATGATCCGCATGAGGCAGACCACTCTGCCCAGGGCGGTCATCGTTCGCATTCGAGCGGGCATGCTCATGACCATTCCCACGATCACGTGCACGCATCGAGCAGAACGCTGGTCATAGCCCTCACGCTGACCGGCGTGTTCATGCTCGTAGAGTTCGCAGGAGGCCTGATCGCCGGCTCCCTGGCGCTCATTGCGGATGCGGGACACATGCTGACCGACACCGCTGCGTTGGCGCTCGCCTGGGCTGCCATACGCATCGCCTCCCGGCCAGCGGACTTGCGACGAACCTTCGGCTACCAGCGCCTTCGGGTCATCGCCACCTTCGTGAACGGATGTGCGCTGATGTTCCTGACGGCCTGGATCGTGATCGAAGCGGTCCAGCGCTTCATGCATCCCGTACCCGTCGATGGCGGCACAATCCTCACGATCGGCAGCGCCGGACTGATCGTGAATCTCGTTGTGTTCGCGCTCCTGCGGCGAGCAAATCCTCACGACATGAACATCGCCGCCGCCACACTGCATGTGCTCGGCGATCTATTGGGTTCGGCCGCCGCCATCGTGGCCGCGATCGTCATTCTCTACACAGGCTGGACGCCGATCGATCCGCTGTTATCCGTAGTCGTGTCGATGCTGATCCTGCGCAGCGCCTGGCTGCTGATCCGTCGCTCCACACACATCCTGATGGAGGGCGCGCCGGACGAGGTCGACATCGCGGAGCTGCGCAAGACCTTGGAAGATCACATCGCGGACGTTCGCGACGTTCATCACGTGCACACCTGGCACGTGGGGCCTCAGGATATTTTCCTGACGATGCACGCCACGGTGGCACCGACTGCCGATCACTCGAGGGTCCTGCGTGAAGCAAAAAAGGTGCTCGCGGAACGCTACGGAATCCATCACGCGACGATTCAAATCGAGGCGGACGATTGCGTGGATGAGGACTGCGGATCGAAGCAGCGCTGATCAGAGCGCCGCTTTAGCCATCTTGAAAGTCTCGTGCATGCGTCGCTCGAGCTCGCGCTGCACCTCGGCCATCTGCTCGCTCGACAGATCGGGGGGCGGAAAGTACGGCTCGCCGATGGCGATGCAGACCTTGCCGAAGGGCACTGGGATGATGAACTTGTCCCAGGTCTTGAGCACGAAGGCAGGCTTGGCCGCGTAGGCCAGCGGGATCACGGGCTTGCCCGACATCTGCGCCGCGAAGATCGCACCCGGTTTGAATTTGAAACGCGGTCCGCGGGGGCCGTCGGGCGTGACAGTGAGCGAGATGCCTTCCTGCAGCGAGGAATGCGCGCCTCGCACTGCTCGCAGGCCCGAGTATGTTCCCGAACCTCGCACCACCGTCGCCCCGTAGAATTTCGCGAGCATCGTGGGCGCCTCACCGTCCACCGACGGCGAGATCATGAAACCGGCCTTCAACGGTTTGACCCTGCGGCTCACCAGAAAGCGGGCGCAAAACAGCAGATGCTGATGCCAGCACACGGGCACCACCGCTCCGTGCTCGCGAACCAACGCGCCCAGGGTGTCCAGACCGACGTATCGGATACGGCAGGTCCACCAAAGAAACTCGAGGATCAACGAGGCCACGCCCACGGACACGCGATAGAGGAATATGCGGCCGCGTGTGAGCTTGCGACTGGATCTCGAACGTCTGGGCGTGGTCACTCGCAGGAATACCCGACGACGGGCTCTCCATAAATGCAAACGCCGCGCAGGGGCGCGGCGTTATGGAATCTGGTGCCGGAGAGAGGACTTGAACCCCCGACCCGCGCATTACGAATGCGCTGCTCTACCAACTGAGCTACTCCGGCGCGAGGGGGCGCAGTATACGCACGATCCGCCAACTGGCAACCAGCTGCGCTGCAGAGAAGACCCTCAGCGCTTCCTGCGCAGGCGGATGACGACTTCCACCGACTCGGCCTCCATGCCCTCGGGGAGCGCGGGGAAGCGGCTGAAGGCGATCTCGTCCGGACGAATGTCCCGCAGCTCACCGGTGTCGAGGTCGTGGAAATGGTGATGGGGCGAACGGGTCGAATCGTAGACCGACCGCTCGGGATCCAGGTGGATCTGCCGCACGAGGCCCGCCTCCGCCAGCACTTTGAGCGTGTTATAGACGGTCGCTTTCGATACGCGCTCGCCCCCGGTACGCACGGCCGCGAGGATCTGCTCCGCCGTCATATGCGTCGGTGCAGCCATCAGGATTCCGGCCACCCGCAGACGCTGCTCGGTGGGCTTGAGTCCATGCGATTGCAACTCGCCGGCGAGTTCCTCTCGGGTCAGTGGAGTGGGAACAGCAGAATATTGGCTACTCACGCGATTCTCGATCTGGTCAGGGCGTGGCGAGCATACCTGCCCCGTCGGGGGCTGGGTATCAGCCGCGGCCGCCGGCCCCGCTACAAAGAACCGGGGTTCGAGAGCCCTGAAGGGAAGGCCTGACCCCCCTTACGGGGCCGCACCAAGGGTATCGGCAGGACTTCCAGCAGAACGGCCGGAAATTCGCGCCTGATGCCGGCGGCAGCCCTCGTAGGCTCGATTCCACCCGCAAACGCGGCAGGATCAAGGAGCGCAGGATGCGTACGGGAGCCCACTCCGCCGGGGTGACATTGCTGGAGCTGATGATCGTCCTCTCGATCATCGCGGTGCTGGGCACCCTCGCCGTCCCCAGCTTTTCCAATCTGATGCATGACAGCGGGCGCACCGCGGCCGTGAACAGCTTCGTTCACTCGCTGTATCTCGCCCGCAGCGAAGCGATCAAGCGCGGCCAGGTAGTCGTGCTGTGCAAGTCCAGCGATGGAAAGCAATGCACGAACAAGGCACCCGACTGGAACGGCGGATGGATGGTGTTCGTCAATGAGGACCGGGACGATCCACCAGTGCGCGAGAGCAATGAAGAAGTGATCTCCGTGTATCAGGGCTGGCCCTCAGGACACATCACCTCCAATCGCGCCTCCTACTCCTTCCGCGCCTACACTCAGGCGGTCGTGAACGGCACGATCGTGTTCTGCGATGCGCGTGGCACCGCTCATGCACGCGCGGTGATCATCAGTCACACGGGCCGTCCGCGTATCGCGCAGCGCGACTCCAGTAATAAGCCCCTGAAGTGCGGGTGAAGCGAAAGGCGCCAGGCTGTAGGCTCTAGGCTGCGGGCAGATACAGAAATTCGACAGTGCAGACGCGATCATCACGAAACGGATATGCGAGATTCAGCCGCGAGCGGGTCATGGGACACACGCCCGGCTGCTTGCGAGCCACCGCCCTCAGCCCGCGGCCTTCGGCCTTCCGTTCTTGCGGCTTCACCATCCTCGAGCTGATCGTGGCGCTGCTGGTCCTCGGGGTCGGTCTCGTCGGCATTGCATCGCTCTACGGCCAAGCCGTTCAGGAGCAGCAGGACAACGATCCTCGTGCTCGCGCAGCACGCCTCGCTCAGCAGATGGCTGAACGCATCAAGGCCAACACTGCAGGCAGAGTCGGCTATGCAAGCGTCGTCGGCGTGGTATGCGTGAAAGATGGCAACGACGCACGCCCGCAAGTGGCCGCCGCGCAGGAAGCAGCCTGCTGGCAGGACGAGATCGAGGAAGAACTGCCGAACGGCAGTGGCGCGGTCACACGCGACACGAAAACCAACCCCCCGACCTACGTGATCGCCGTCAGCTGGTCAGCCGCGGGCTCTGGCGCGGCCAGCTATGTCATGCGCGTACAACCGGAACGTTGAAGCGCAGCGATGCGCGCTACTGAGCCGAACTGCGCGGCGTCGGCAGTGCCACACGCAATTCACGCGGCAGACTGAAGACGACGCTTTCCTGCTGGCCAAGCAGGTTCACCGGGGGCTCTCCGCCCCATTCGCGAATTCTCGCAACCACGCGCTCCACGAGAATTTCCGGCGCCGAAGCGCCCGCGGTCACACCGACAGCCTTCTTGCCCTCGAACCATTCGCGCTGCAGATCTTCTGGCCCGTCGATGAGATAGCCCGGAATACCTGCCTTCTCGGCAATCTCACGCAACCGATTCGAATTGGAGCTCGTCGGCGAGCCCACCACCAGAATCAGATCGCAGCGTTCGACCAGCTGCTTGACCGCGTCCTGCCGGTTCTGCGTTGCGTAGCAGATGTCTTCCTTGCGCGGGCTCGCCAGATCAGGGAACCGTCGTCGCAGCGCGTCCACGACCACCTGGGTGTCATCGACAGACAAGGTCGTTTGCGTGACGAACGCCAGGCGCGAGGGATCGCGCACGTCGAGATGCTCGACGTCATCGGGTGTTTCGACCAGCAGGATGCGACCGCCAAAGGACGTGTCGAACTGCCCCATCGTGCCTTCGACTTCGGGATGTCCCTCGTGACCGATCAGGATCACTTCGCGGCCTTCGCGCGCATAGCGCGTAACTTCCATGTGGACCTTCGTCACGAGCGGACAGGTCGCATCGAATACCTTGAGTCCGCGGTTACGCGCTTCATGCTGCACGGCGCGCGAGACGCCATGCGCACTGAAAATCACCGTCGCATCGGCCGGCACCTGATCGAGTTCCTCCACGAACACCGCACCCATGTTGCGCAGACGTTCCACCACATAGCGGTTGTGGACGACTTCATGGCGCACGTAGATCGGCGCGCCGAACAGCTCGATGGCGCGCTCCACGATGTCGATGGCGCGATCGACGCCGGCGCAGAAACCGCGAGGATTGGCGAGCAGGATCTGCACTACTTCTTCTCCGAGTGCGCCGCAGGTGCGCTCTTGTCGACTTTTTCGCGACTGCTTTCACGCAGCGCATCCAGCAGCAGACATGCCGCGCCGATCGAAATCGCCGTGTCAGCGATATTGAACGCCGGGAAATCCCAGGTGCGCCAATGGAAGTAGATGAAGTCGACGACATAGCCGAGCCACACACGATCGATCACGTTGCCGAGTGCGCCGCCAAGCACGAGCGACAAACCGACAGCAAGGAGCGTCTGCTCCGGCGTTCGAATGCGACGCATCCACAGCATCAGCACCACACTCACCACAAGAGCAAGCGCGATGAAGAACCAGCGCTGCCAGCCACCGGCGTCATGGAGCATGCTGAATGCCGCTCCGCGATTCTCGAGATAGACAATTTCCAGAATCGGCAGCAACGCATACGTCGCCTTGCCTTTGATTCCGCTGACGACCAGCGCCTTGGTCACCTGATCGACGAGAACGACCAGCACCGACAACCACAGCCAGTTGCTCGCGCCGCGCGTGGGATGGAACCAGATTTTGGAAGGCGTAGAGCTCATGATTGGCGAGTGATAGCAGTGATGACGGTGATGGAAGTGATGGAAGTGATGGAGGTCAGAGGTGGAGTGATGCGTGATGCGTGATGTGTGACGCGCCAGAACGCCGCAAGGCGACTCGGACCGTCATCACTGCCATCACTTTCATCACCTCATCACTATCACTCACGTAAATACCCTCACTTCGCCCTCTCCCGTCACATTGGTGACACAGCGGCCGCAGATCTCGGGATGCTCGGGATGCGAGCCGACGTCCGGACGTTTGTGCCAGCAGCGCACGCATTTCGCAAATTCGGTCGGGCGGACCAGGATCCAGGTGTCGTTCCGATCATCATCCTGTGCGGCAACGGCGTTCTCCGGGCGCTCCGCCGCCGGATGGACTCGCGCTTCCGACGTGATGAACACGAAGCGCAGCTCCGCGCCGAACTGCGACAGCATGTCGAAGAGGCGGGGCGCACAGTACAGATCGATCTCGGCATCGAGCGGCGCACCGATTCCACCGCTGTTGCGAAGCTTCTCGAGCTCACGCGATACGGCGCTGCGGACTTCGAGAATCGCATCCCAATCCAGCGATGGACGGACCGACGCACCTTGCGGCAGTTGTGCCCAGGTTTCGAAGAACACGGACTTGCCGCGTGCACCGGGCATCGAGCGCCAGATCTCCTCGCCGGTGAACGACAGGATCGGGGCCAGCCAGCGCACCAGCGCCTCGCAGATCCAGAACATTGCCGTCTGCGCTGAACGACGCGCCGCGCTCTTCGCAGGGGTCGTGTACAGACGATCCTTCAGCACATCGAGATAGAAGCCGCCGAGATCGACGCTGCAGAAGTTGTGAACCTTCTGATAGATGAGATGGAACTGATAGTCGCGATACGCAGCAAGGACTTCCTCCTGCACCTGATGCGTACGCCACAACGCCCAGCGATCGACCGCGACCAGATCGTTCAATGCGACCTGATCCTGCGCAGGATCGAAACCCGCGAGATTGCCGAGCAGGAAGCGCGCCGTGTTGCGAACGCGACGATACGATTCCGAAACGCGCTTCAGGATTTCATCCGACAGGCTCATCTCGTTGGCATAGTCGGTCGCCGCAACCCACAAACGCAGCACGTCCGCGCCAAGCGTCCCAACGACTTTCTGCGGCACGATCACGTTGCCCAATGACTTGGACATTTTTCTGCCCTTCTCGTCGATGGTGAAGCCGTGCGTCAGCACCGCGCGATACGGCGCGCGATTGTGCTGAGCCACCGAGGTGAGCAACGAGCTGTGAAACCAGCCACGATGCTGATCGGAGCCTTCGAGATACAGATCCGCAGGTGAAGTGATCTCGGGACGCATCGCAGTCACGCAGTGATGCATCGCGCCCGAATCGAACCAGACATCCATGATGTCCGTGACTTTCTCGTAGTCTTTGGCTTCGGCACCGAGCAATTGCGCGGGATCGAGATCGGACCACGCATCGATACCATCCTTCTCGACGAGCGTGGCTACTTCGTTCACCAACTCCGCCGAACGCGGATGCAATTCCCCGCTGGCTTTGTGCGTGAACAGCGGGATCGGCACGCCCCACACGCGCTGACGCGAGATACACCAGTCCGGACGATCCGCGATCATGTTGCCGATGCGGCTCTCGCCCCAGGACGGCATCCATTTCACTTTGCCGATCTCGCGCAATGCCGCCTGGCGCAGTCCTTGCGCTTCCATGCTGATGAACCACTGTGCGGTCGCTCGGAAGATGATCGGCGTCTTGTGTCGCCAGCAATGCGGATAGCTGTGACGCAGCACCGCCTCGTGCAACAAGGCGTCGCGCTCTTTCAGCACCTCGATCACGTGCTTGTTCGCATCGAACACGCGCTCGCCTTCGAAGAACTGGGTGCCGGGCACGAACCGACCATCGCTGCCAACAGGATTGTCGATCTTGAGCTTGTACTTGAGGCCGACCACATAGTCTTCCTGACCATGGCCCGGCGCGGTGTGCACGGCGCCCGTACCCGCATCGAGCGTCACGTGATCGCCGAGGATCACGGGGACCGTGCGCTCATAGAACGGATGCGAAAGCTCCAGGCCTTCGAGCGCATCACCGGTGACTTCAGCCACCGTCTTCGATTCAGCGATGCCCGCGCGATCGAGCACCGACTTCGCAAGGTCGGTCGCAAGGATCAGGAGCTCGGCACCGATATCGATGAGCGAGTACCTGATCTGCGGGCCGAGCGCCACGGCCTGGTTTGCTGGCAGGGTCCATGGAGTCGTCGTCCATATCACCGCGCTCACGCGCGCAGCAGGCGCGGACTTCAATCCGAATCGACGCGCGACGTCCGCGACATCCTTCACCGCAAACTTCACATCGATCGCGGGCGAATTCTTGTCTTCGTACTCGACTTCCGCCTCGGCCAGCGCCGAGCGGCAGTCGAGACACCAGTGCACGGGCTTCAGGCCCTTGTACACGTGACCGTTGCGCAGGATCTGCGCGAACGCACGCAACTGCTCGGCTTCATAGCGCGACTGCATGGTCATGTAGGGACGATCCCAGTCGCCCATCACACCGAGCCGTTTGAAATCTTCGCGCTGGCCGTTCACCTGCTCCATCGCGTACTCACGGCACGCCTGACGGAATGCTTTCGGCTCGAGCGCCTTCACTTCCTTGCCGCGCGTCTTCTCGATCTGGTGTTCGATGGGCAGACCGTGACAGTCCCAACCCGGCACGTAAGGCGCGTCATAGCCGTCGAGCGAACGCGACTTCACGACGATGTCCTTCAACACCTTGTTGATTGCATGACCCAGGTGAATCGCACCGTTCGCGTACGGGGGGCCGTCCGCGAGAATGAACGTGGGACGGCCGCGCGCGACCTCGCGAAGCTGAGCGTAAATGGTGTTCGACTCCCACCACTTGAGCATTTCGGGTTCGCGACGTGCCAGATCCGCCTTCATCGGGAAGTCGGTCTTGGGCAGATTGATGGTGTCTTTGTAATCGACCATTAGTTATCGAAGCTCATTACATTCAAGGGCCGCCACTCGTTCGTGCGGCCATTCGACGGACTCTCAACGCCAGGCGAGCGTCAATCGCGGATCAGAATCTCCCGTGCCAGAGCAGCATCCTTGTGCATCTGCTCGACCAGGGCATCGACATTCGGAAACCACAGCTCATCGCGCAACCGCTCGATGAAATCGACGTGCAGATACTGCCGGTACAGATCGCCGGCGAAATCGAACACGTGCGCTTCCAGCAGCAATTCTGATCCATTCACCGCAGGCCGCGTCCCCAGGCTCGCGACAGCCGGCATGTCGATCAATCCCGCGCCGGACACTTTCACGGCGAAAATGCCTGCGAGTGGCGTGGCGCGTCGATGCAAGCGCAGATTGGCGGTCGGGTAGCCCAGTTCGCGGCCCAGCTTGGCGCCGTGCACCACCTTGCCGGTGATTCGATACGGACGACCCAGGAATTTCCAGGCGCGGGCCATATTGCCTGCATCGAGCGCCTGGCGCACCAGCGAACTACTCACCCGTTCGCCGTCGATCTCGAAGGGAGGCACTTCGATCACATCGAACCCGAGCTTCAGCCCCTCCTCGCGCAGCTTCGCCACATTGCCTTGATGCTGGCGACCGAAGCGGAAATCGTGACCGACGATCACTTCACGGACGCCGAGCGCATCGACGAGGACCCGCCGAATGAACTCATCCGCCGTCAGCGAACGGATCTTCTCATTGAAATGAAGACAGACGAACCGCTCGACCCCATAGCGTTCGAACGCCTCGTAGCGCTCGCGAAAGCGAGTCAGACGTGCCGGCGGCGTACCTTTTGCGAAAAACTCGCGCGGCGTGGGCTCGAACGCCACCGCAGTCGCAGGCAGTCCATGCAAAGCGGCGCGCTCGCGCAGCACGCGGATCATTTCCTGGTGCCCGCGGTGCACGCCGTCGAAGGCGCCGATGGTCAGCACACAACCACGATGTCGCGGGCGCAGGTTGTACAGGCCCCGAATCAGCTCCATCGCGGCCGCGAACTCCACATCATCTTGAGGAATGCCCCGATTATAGAGCGCCCGAGGTTGCTGCGCCGATCGCAGTCCGGACCCTGAACTGGTGGACGCGCACGCCCATCAACCAGAGCGACGCGAAATAGATTGCGCCGCCTCCGGCCACGAGCCCTGAAATCCAGATCAAGCGGTGCACCGTCGAGGCCGCGAGCCATTCCGCCACCGATCCGCCGAACATCACCAGGAAAACCGCCATCAGCGCGCTGGCGATGACGATCTGGATCAGAAGCCGCCGTGTGCCCACCTCTTTGCGCAGGACGCCGCTGCGCACCAGGCCCGTATAGAGCAATGTCGCATTGAACATCGCACCGATGCCGTTGCTGAGCGCGAGCAAGGCGTGCATGCCCTTCTCTTCCAGCCGACCGGTTGCGAACAAGGCCACAAGGACGACCAGATTCAGAATCATCGTGAGCCCGAGCGCGCGCATCGCAATCTTCACCGGTCCCTTGGTGTCCTGGCGCGCGTAGTACCCAGGTGCCAATACCTTGATCAGACTCCAGCCGAGCAACGCAAACGAGAACGCCATCAATGCAAGCTGCGTCATTTCGACATCGAGCGCCGTGAACTCGCGACGGTGATAGATCGCCACCGTGATCGGACCTGCCAAGACAAAAAGCGCGACCGATGCGGGAATGACGATCAGGCACACTAGGCGAATCGCCCACGACAGTGTCGCTGAGAACTCATGCGCCGATTCTCGTGCATGCTGCGCGGACAGACTCGGCAGGATCACGGTTGCCAGCGCGATGCTGAAAACCCCCAGGGGAAACTCGACCAGGCGATCCGCAAAATAGAGCCAGGTCATGCTGCCGTCGGCGAGTAACGAGGCGATGCCGGTGCTGATCATGACGCTCAGCTGTCCCATCGACGAGCCGACGATCGCCGGCCCCATCAGCTTTGCGATCCTGCGGACCGCCTCATGCTGGAAATTCCATTTGGGCCAGCGCAGCACCCCCATTTTCAAGAGCGGCGGCACGAGCAGCAGCACTTGGCCAATCCCACCGACGAACACACCGACCGCGAGCGCAACGACCGGCTGCTCGAAATACGGCGACAGCCATGCCGCGAACACGATCATCACGACGTTCAACAGCACCGAGCTGAACGCCGGCAGCGCAAACTTTTGGTAACTGTTCAGCACACCGCCCGCGAGTGCCGTCAGCGACACGAACAGCAGATACGGGAACGTCCAGCGCAGCATCAAGACCGCGAGATCGAACTGTCCTGCATCTTTTGTTTTGAAGCCCGGCGCGCAGATCAGCACGATGATCGGCGCAATGATCACGCCGATGATCGAGACGATCAGCAAGAACAATCCGAGCGTGCCGGCAACCGAATCGACCAGCCCCCGCACCTCCTCCGTCGAACGCTTCGCACGGTATTCCGCGACGACCGGGACGAACGCCTGCGAAAAAGCGCCTTCGGCGAACAGGCGCCGCAGCAGGTTGGGAATCTGATTCGCCAGCACGAACGCTTCGAGCGCGACCGCCGGAATCATGGAGGCGTACACGACATCACGCGCCAGGCCCGTAATCCGGGACAGGAGCGTGGTCAAACCGACGACGGCGGTGCTGCGAAAAAAGCCGCGACTCATCGAGGGCGGCCGTAAGGGGCTGAATTCATGGGGCGGCAATGGTACAGGGGACGAAGCCTATGAGGCGCTAGGTCCTAGCTCCTAGGTTCTAGGCTAAAGCCAAGAGACCTGGCTCCGCCCGATCACTTCGCGTCGCCGCCTTCGCCTTGCTCTTGCCTACAGCCTACAGCCTGGGGACCGAGTCCTTAGGCGCCCAGGTCCCAAAAATCCGTGATTCCGCTTGCCTTGCGCGAGCCTGATCGGCAGAATTCGCGCCTCTTTTTTGGAGTCGATCCGCCGTGGCCAATATCAAGTCAGCTCAGAAGCGTGCAGAACAGACGATCAAGCGCCGTGCCCGCAACATGGCAGCTCGTTCCAAGTTCCGTACCGCTATCAAGAGCGTGATCGCGGCGGTTGAGTCCGGCGATAAGGCCGTAGCAACCGAGAAGTTCAAGGCTGCCAGCCCTGTGATCGACTCGATGGTCAACAAGGGCATCATCCACCGCAACAAGGCGTCGCGGCATAAGAGCCAGCTGAACGCCCGCATCAAGGAAATGGGCGCGGAGTGAGGCTGAGCAGCGAGCTGACTAGTCGCTAGTCCGCTGGCCAGAATGAGAAAAGCCGGGCAATGCCCGGCTTTTTCGTTTCTGTTGCACGACAAATGTGTGGAGCTATCGGGTGGCTCGCTGTGGGTTCGGCTTCAGCCGAACAAGAGCGCAGCGAGCTCGGCGCAATACAGTGGGCCTGAATCCCATCAGGCCTCGGCGTCCGCCTCTTCCTTCGCAAGCTCTTCCAACCGGGTCATGATCGCCTGACAAAGCTGCTCAGTGCCTTCTCGCGCGATCCCCGAAATCCGGAATACCGGACCTTTCCAGCGCAGACGCTTTACGATGTCCTTGCAGCGCTTGTCTGCATCGACAGGCGGCATGAGATCCACCTTGTTCAGGACGAGCCAACGCTCCTTCTTGGCCAGATCAGCGCTGAACTTCTTCAACTCGGACGCGATGGCCTTCACGTCCGCAACCGGGTCCGCCTCCGGATCCGGCGGAGCGATATCCACCAGGTGCAGCAGTACCCGGGTGCGCTGCAGATGTTTTAGAAACTGAATACCGAGCCCTGCTCCTTCGGCCGCTCCTTCGATCAACCCCGGGATATCCGCCATCACGAAGCTGCGATACTCGCCCACCCGCACGACGCCCAGATTCGGGTGCAGCGTGGTGAACGGATAGTCGGCAACTTTGGGCTTCGCCGCCGAAACGGCGCGAATCAGCGTCGATTTGCCTGCATTGGGAAGGCCTAGCAAACCAACATCGGCCAGAACCTTGAGCTCGAGCTTCAGATCCCGCTTCTCGCCCGGCAGCCCAGGCATGGCCTTGCGAGGGGTTCGATTCACGCTGCTCTTGAAGCGCGCGTTACCCCATCCGC
This sequence comes from Pseudomonadota bacterium, assembly GCA_023423935.1. Taxonomy (GTDB): domain Bacteria; phylum Pseudomonadota; class Gammaproteobacteria; order Steroidobacterales; family Steroidobacteraceae; genus Steroidobacter. The sequence continues at coordinate 37,228 of JAFAEQ010000079.1, forward strand.
CATTACCGCCTTTGGCAACGAGCAATCGCTGGCCCGCGGCAGTGACGTCTCCCAGAACTTCCTGAGTTTCCTCGTCGATCACGACCGTCCCGATCGGAACCGGAATGACCAGGTCCTCGCCGCCCGCTCCGGTGCAATCCGCGCTTCCACCCGGTTGGCCGTTCGGCCCTTTGAACGTGCGCTTGAACCGGAAATCGGCGAGCGTGTTGATGCCTTCTACGCCCTCCACATAGACGTCCGCCCCTTTGCCGCCGTCACCGCCGTCGGGACCGCCAAAGGGAATGAACTTCTCGCGACGAAAGCCCACCGCACCGCGACCCCCGTGGCCGGCACTGACTTTGATCGTGGCTTCGTCGACGAAACGCATCTGAATTCAATGAATAGTGAGTAATGAGTAATGAATAACGATGACAAGGAGCCTGATGCAACCTGATTCAGGCTCGGGCAGTCAGTCCGGCTGAAGCCGGACCCACAGGGAGCGAGGCCAGCTTCCACATCCGCCAACAAAAAGCCCCGGACATGCCGGGGCTTTTCAATCAATCGCTTTGCGCTATCCGACTTACTCGGGGATCACGCTCACGAAGGTGTGCTGATGCACGCCCTTCTTGCGGAATGCCACGCGACCGTCCGCCTTCGCGAACAGGGTGTAATCGGTGCCGGTGCCGACGTTGTCGCCCGCACGATAGACCGTGCCACGCTGACGCACGATGATGTTGCCGGCGATCACGCGCTCGCCGCCGAACTTCTTGAGTCCAAGACGCTTCGACTCTGAGTCGCGACCGTTCTTGGTACTACCGCCTGCCTTTTTATGTGCCATGGCTGAACTCTCTGTCTGTGACCGTGGGCGTTAGCCGCCGACGATGCTGGTGATCTTGATTTCGGTGTAGGGCTGGCGATGCGTGCCCTGACGCAGGTAGTGCTTGCGGCGACGGAATTTGACGATCGTCTTCTTATCGTCCTTACCGTGGCTCTGCACCGTCGCGACGACCTTGCCGCCATTCAGATACGGCGAACCGACCTGAACCTTGTCGCCCTCTCCGACCAGCAACACCTGCGCGAATTCAACGCTGGCACCGGCTTCCGCATCGAGCTTCTCGACGCGAACGACCGACCCCTCGCTGACGCGATACTGCTTACCACCCGTGGCAATTACGGCGTACATGATCTCAAGGACTCCAACGACCGGGAGAACCCCGGCGAGAAAAGGCCGCGAAGTGTACGGAGAGAGACGGCCGCTGGCAACTGGCTGGTCGTGAAGAGCGGAAAAAGAACCTAGGCCCTAGGTCCTAGGCGCTAGGCTCGGAGGTCCTGAACTTCCCGAGCTTGAGCCATACGTCGAGCCTGCTGTGGCCAGCAACGGGTTGCCGCCCACCCCTGCGAAACCAGTCGCCAGCCGCCGACTGTATTCGGCTACCATGCGCGCTCGTCAAATTTCCCTTGCCGTACATGAGCTTCGAGTCAATCAAACAGCTGGTCGCCGAGGACCTGCAAGAGGTAGATCGTGTCATTCGCAACCGCCTGGCCAGCGACGTCGTGCTGGTCAATCAGGTGGCCGAGTACATCGTAGGAAGCGGCGGCAAGCGGCTGCGTCCGCTGGTCGTGGTCGTCGCAGCACGTGCCTGCGGGTCGAAGGATCACCGACACAGCGAAGCTGCTGCAATCATCGAGTTCATCCACACCGCGACCCTCCTCCATGACGACGTGGTCGATAACTCGACCATGCGCCGCGGACACGACACCGCCAATTCCCTATGGGGCAACGAGGCCAGCGTGCTGGTCGGCGATTATGTCTACAGCCGCTCCTTCGAAATGATGGTGTCGCTCGGCAGCATGCGGATCATGGATGTGATGGCCCGCGCCACGAATCGCATCGCCGAGGGTGAAGTGCTGCAGCTCATGAATGCGCACGACCCCGATACCACCGAAGAGCGCTACTTCGAGGTCATCTACCGCAAAACCGCCCAACTCTTCGAAGCCGGCACCCAGATCGCCGCGATCCTCACGGGCAGCTCGCCGGACGTCGAATCCGCAATGACCCGCTACGGCCGCCACCTGGGCACTGCCTTCCAGCTCGTGGACGACGTGCTCGACTACCAGTCCGACAGCGACACCTTGGGTAAGAACCTCGGCGACGACCTCGCCGAAGGCAAGCCCACGCTGCCTCTTATATATGCCTTGCGCCACGGGACCGACGCCCAGCGCACGCTGATCCGCAACAGCATCGAAAACGGCAGCATCGAAAGCCTCAGCCAGATCACCACCGCAATTGAATCGACTGGGGGCCTTGCGTACACTGCGCGCCTCGCGCGGCAGGAGGCCTCCCTCGCCATCGAGGCGCTCGCCGTATTGCCGGACTCGGCATACAAGCAAGCCCTGCGCGAACTGGCAGATTTCGCCGTCGATCGCACGTTCTGATCCCGACCGCATCGACCAATCCGCCAACTTCTCAGCATCGGGGTGTAGCTCAGCCTGGTAGAGCGCTACGTTCGGGACGTATAGGTCGCAGGTTCAAATCCTGTCACCCCGACCAAATCATTCAGTGAGTTAGAGATTGCACCGGCGCCGTTTAAGACGGTCTGTGCCAAATCTGCTCCACTGACTTGCGTCCGAGCGGGATAAACAGCCTGGCTACACGCGACTCCAAAGTGCTGGAGAGTCGCATGGCATCGATCACGAACCGCTCGAATTTTCTGGTCACCGTCGAAGATGACCCGAGCCTCACCCAACGATTTCCGTTCTCCGAATCCAAGCAAGCTAGACGCTACCTGCGAGAACTGAGGAAGCAGGGCAAGCGCGCTGCGCTCACGCAGCTCGAGGACAAGATTCAGGTTCGCATTCGCGAGCAGGGCTATCCCGTCGTTATTCTCAACGTCGGCTCTTACCACGAGGCTGAAGACGAGATCGAACGCATCCGCGTCGAACGCAAGCAAGGCCGACGCGTCGACTTCAACAAAGGACGCCGCATCACACTCGCCGCTCTGTTTCTGAAGTACTACGACGAGGAATGTCCGCAGCACAAAGGCTGCCAGACGGAGCGTTACACGCTCGGCGCGTTCCTGACCGACATCGCCTTTGGCCCGTACCTCGAGCGCAAGCGCGAAGAAGAAGCTCAGTCGAAGAAACGCCGCCGCGCATATAAACGACACGTGCGACGCACGGACATCGAGTGGTTGCTCAAGCCGTTCGGCGACCTCGAGCCCGCCGATTTCGATCGGTACGTGAAAGCGCGCCTGAGGCAAGGCATCAAGCCCTCGACGATCGATCGCGAATTCGACTTGATTGCCGCCGTCATCAACTGGGCGATCGGCACGCTGCGCTATCCCGTCGAGATTCATCCCCTGAAGGGATTCAAGCGTCCTCGCTACTTCAATGAACGCAATCGTCGACTGCGCGGCGATGAGCCCGTGCGACTGCTCGAGGCGATTCGCGAAGAAGACCGCATCCGTTCGTTCAATCTGGCCGTCGAGCAACACATCAATGCACGACAACTCGAAGGTCCGCCGCGACCAGGAAAGTCATGGAACAAATACTTCATCATGCAAGCGCGCAAGCGCGCCCGAAAAATCATCGGCGACAACTTCGTCCATGTGCCCTTCTGGGAAGCGCTCTGCGAGTACCTGATCACGACCACGTCGCGACGCGGCGAGGCGTTGGCGCTGACTTGGTCCAAGACGTTTCTCGATGAATATATGGCCGTGTACACGGACACGAAGAATGGGCGATCACGCGACGTTCCGATCCGGCAGCACGTGATCGATCTGCTCAAGCAATTGCCTCGCGATGCACTCGACGATCGTGTGTTTCCAGTCACGGGTGACGAACTCGACGGCGCTTGGAGCAGAATCTGCAAACGTGCGGGCGTCGTTGACTACCATATTCACGACAACCGTCACGAGGGGGTCAGCATTCAGGCCGAAGTCGCACGCTCCGCCGGCATGCCGTTCGACATCGTCTCGCTGTCTGCGTTGACCGGACATCGCGACGTCCGCTCACTCGGCCGCTACATGAATCTCTGTGCCGGCGAACACGCGCATCAAATGGATCAGGCGTACAGGATCGCCGAGCGCAACGACAATGCGTATCGCAAAGGACGACTGCGCGTATCAGGCCTCGGCCATCGCGCCACGACAAATCCCACCCAGGGGAACCCGCGCGCCGTCGACAGCCTGCACTCCACTGAGCCTCTGCACGCTTCGCACGCTCCTCACGACCGCACTTCCGGGGCGGCCGATTCTGACGGGACGACTCCACGAGACGCAGCGCATTCGGCCGCATCCTCACACCGCCGAACATGACGACGTGAGCAGCGTATTCTCATGCGCGACCCAAAGACTCCACACCATGGAACGCGATCACGTCATGGCTTCGAGATACAAACATCCAAGAGCGCCCCCCTCGGTCGTCCAAGTTCGCGTCGACGCTAAACTCAAGAAGCAAGCGCAGGCGGCACTACAGGCTCATGAGCTTCGCCTGAGCGATGCAATTCGGCTGTTCATAACGGAGACGGCACGCCTCGGTCGCTTGCCATTCGACGCGCACGACGCCCCGATGCGAAGCATTTCGCAAAAGCGTTTGTGGGCAATGAAGCGTGCTCAGCAGGCCCGCGATCGTGCCGCGGTTGCAAGCGGGACTATCAAGCCAGAGTCGGTGTTGCTCATCCGACCCGACAGAATCAAGGGCGCGAAGATGTATGGCCGGCTGACGACGTACCCCTGGTCGATGGCCCTGACAAGCGCCAGGCGTCACGCAACCGCTCGCGCCGAAACGCAAAGCAACGACGAAGGCAGATCGCTCGATGAGCGCGGTCCTATCCTCTCACCGAGTGCGCGAGGCCTCGGCCACTTAATGTCTTATATTTGACGCATTAAGCGGCAAGACGCTGGTTAATGTATCGGATTTGAGTCATTAGGCTGATGGCCCACTAGTTGACGAATGACACAAGGTTGCTGGTACGCATGCGTTGCGTGCGCGAGACGACGCTGGTGCCTGAAATTTTCGTTGGCTGAACATCCGATGACTTTCAGCTTGCGGCCAGGTCATCCAGCCCCGGATAAACGCGCTCTCTAGACGCTACAGCGCATGACGCACTGGAGCCTCTACGATGACACCGTTTACGCCAATTACCCGTGAGCAAGCCGCCGCCATCCTGTCGGTTTCGCTGAGCACACTCGATGCAATGATTGCTGCTGAATCGATTCCCGAGCCGCGTGCGCTGCCGGGCGGACGCCGGAAGTACTGGCATCCAGACATCTTTTATACGTGGCCTGATCAGCAGCTACGCGGCGATGCGCGGACCATCGAGGATTCAGAGACCGATGCACCGATGAAGCACTCGGCGTCGAAGAACCGATCCTCCATGGCCTCGGATGGCATCGCCGAGTCCGCACGAGCACGCGACGCCCATCGATTGCGCCAGCTCAATGAAGGCACGTCATGACGACTGTCCACGAGAGCTGAGAATGAAAAGCCCCCACGAGAACACTCTCGTGGGGGCAAGCTGCAGACTACTGTCTACCCAGTGAGGCCACCGCCAACGCATAGATGACGTTGTCGGTGATGAGTACCGGATATCTGCTGGGATCTCCCCGAAAGCGAGTGACCTTCTGAAGTGGGCGATGGCGCAGCGTCGTGCTCATTTCTTGAGCAATCGTCTGTGCCCATCCGAGACTTTCCGCTTCAATCACTTGAGGCTTGCGGCATCCAAAATAGTAGATCCCAAAGTATTTTTTGTTTTTGTCCATCTCTAACTTCCATTTGCAGAATCGATGCTGCAACAGCATCGAGCGATCCCACGGATCGCACACTCATCATCCGAAATCTTCCGCCGATTGCCGTGCACAGTCGTCACGTATTGCCACACTGCGCCGGCGAAGGAACTCGAATCGGAATCGCGATCACGATGCTGTTAAGCCGCACCTTAAATGACTTACTCAAGATCCCTCACCATCGCATCAGGCGACCGATGAACTCTCCTCGCAGGTACCGTGATACTCGATGTGCCTCTACCCGACTCAGCATCCGTCGCCGGGAGTGTGCATCCGTTGCCTTCGATGAGTAACAACGCGAGCGCAGGCCTCCCCAGGTCCCGCGCTCGCGCCGGTCTCCTTCTTGACTCGGTGTCTCTGCGATCTCTTTCTCCCGAGTGCGACCGCGGGCGGATCAGCGAAGAGTGCGTGCCGAGGACCAGGTGACACTGCGTATAGCGAAGATTCTGAAAATTGCATTGCCGTTCCGATGACGATGATCGTGGATCGATTCGCATGCCCCCGTGGTCATGCAGCGGTGTTGGTGCTCTCCAACAAGGACGAGACAGAACTGCTCACCAAGGTTGGGGCGACTCAACATGGAGTTGGAGATTTCGACGGCCACCCATGGCCTCGGAACAAGTCGCTGGCGAAGGATCTGTTAGGCCGTGCGCGCAGCGGCGCCATCGCGGAAGCACTTCCTACGGCAGCATGAAAGGATCCATTGCCCGAGGAACCGAAGGCACCGCCTCTAGGGTGAAGCGGTGCTTCGGTCCTTCGGGCGCAGCGACCCCAGGGCAATAGGCACCCACACCCTGCGATCTCGTAGGCTTCCATGACGACGGGCTCCTTAGCTTCGACCAGAATCGAATCATCGGAAAGCTCCCCCTCGACGATGTCGAAATCGACATGGCGGTCGTAGATCGGTCCAGAACGCACTTCGAGATACCCGGACCGTCGCAGATAGGTGAACACTTCGCTCTCGAACTGCCGGGCATAGACCCAAGTCGCTGTTCGTGACAGGTGAAGTCCGGCGACGGAATGCGGCTGGTGCCGGTAGAGCGCTAGTGCCAACCATCCCGAGAAACCTCGATTGACGGCAATGTCGCAGCGCCAAAGCCGTGCCATCTCGTCGTAAGTCAGCTTGTAGCTCGCCAAAGACACGAGAAGCGCTTCACCATTGTCGTGAAGAATCGTTGACTCGGGGTAGTACTCCACGTCTGATTCTGATTCGCGCCACGACAGCTCCCACCCAGGGGAACCCGTACGGCGTCGACAACGTGCACTCCACTGGGCATCCACACTCCGCTCGCGCTCCCCACGACCCCGATGGGACAGCTTGACAAGGCTGCAGCAGTCGTCACGCAACCGTCCACGCCGAAACGCAAAGCAGCGACCGAAAGCGGAGTCGCAAGGTGATGCGGCCCTAACCTCTCGCCGACGGCGCGATAGGGATTGCGGTTTCAAAGTCATCTATGACTTTCAGCTACGGCGAAGGTCCAGCCCCGTATAAACATGCTCTCTAGACACTTCAGCGCATGACGCACTGGAGCTTCTACGATGACACCGTTTACGCCAATTACCCGCGAGCAAGCCGCTGCCATCCTGTCCGTTTCTCTGAGCACACTGGATGCAATGATTGCCGCTGAATCGATTCCCGAACCCCGTGCACTGCCGGGCGGACGCCGGAAGTACTGGCATCCGGATATCTTTTACACTTGGCTCGATCAGCAGCTGCGAGAACAACGGCCAACCGACGATCGCTCTTCCCCGTTGCCCCCACCGCCGCCTAGTCGGGCCTCGGGCCGACGCCCGACAACACCTCTCGGTGTTGCCGAGCGCACACGTGCGCGCGACACCGCACGCCTCGCAGCACTCAACTCGGGCGATGCGGACTGAGAGCGTTGGCGTTCCACGGCAGGGATTCCATCCGCAGCAGCGCCAGAGACCGAGCAGATGCTCAAGTAATCTGACCGCGCTTGCGCTCATACTCGATCAGAGCGGCGACTGGATCGTGCCACGGACCCCAGTGGCCATACTCGCAGCTGCGCGCGAACACCTCATCGCGGGTGTAAACCCGAATGGGCGTTGCCTGAAACTCGGCGACGTATTGCGGCGCGGTGAAGCATTTGTCCTTGACCGCGTCGTAGACCCAATCGCCGTTCTGCAACCACGCATGCCCGCCACACCATGCGATACCGTGCACCAAAACCCAACCACGGTCCCCACCACCGTAGAAGATGCCTTTGCCGGCCAACTCGTAGCAGCGACCGAGGCGATGCTTTGCTCTGACTCGCGGCGGCTTGGGCGCGCGGACCGATCGCCGGGCGTCCATCTTATCGGCCCTCCCGTCGCGAATCGCAGGGCATCGCCCAGCGACTCCAAGTGCGCCCCCCGTCCGCCACAAGGAACGGCAGCAACCGCATGGCGCGCGATTCATCTGCGCACCAGCGGCGGCCCGCTGTGGCCGCGCAGGCGTCAAACTCGGCAGCGAGGGCACGAGCCACTGCGCCAACCGATCTCGCGAGCACCCTGCTCTGGTGCGCGCGACCAGATAAGTCCCTGGCCAGGCCTACCATCATCCGGATGTCCCCCCAGGCAATGAGACGCGTCGCGATAGCTCGCGCCACCAGATGTTCGAGACGAGAAATCTTTCTCGTATTCATGATCAATCTCCTTTGGGTCATGTCGTGACCTCTAGTCGTTATTGGGATCCCTATGACGATTCACGGCGACCGGTTCCTTCAGGTGCGCCGAGCCTTCTCAACCTGCAGAAGGCTTCCCGTGCATTCATTCCCTTGTCGTCGCACGGGCTACGATGCCAAGGCATAAGACACGATCACGTTGTTAAAGAGCACAGGAGCGATGTCCTATTTCCAGCGTATCGCCAGAGTCTGCACCTGTGTAGAGTCGATTCGATCCTGACGACGCCATCGTCAAACAAGTTCAGAGTCATGCATGGATCTGAACCGAGAAATTCTTTATCTGCAGCGGACTTCGGATGCTCGAGCGCTTCCACGACCGGTGCAAAAAATATTTCTCACATTTCTGCCTAAAGAATTTAAAGCGCTGGACGGTAGCCTCTCGATGCCTCTTTCTCAGCAAAGCGTGCGCAAGCACGTCAGGCTGTTCGGCGCGTTAGAGAAAGCCGCCGGCGGAGAGCCGCCGGCTTTGACCGAGCTTGAATTGGGCAATTGCCATGCTCGGTTTGAATACTCCTCTCATGTTGCTTCTGCTTTGGTTCACCGATGGTTCATCCGGCTCGCCGGATTTCCATCTCTCCTGCGTGGACGTCAATCATTTCGGGGCCAACCAAAATGATTGCGGAATAGTCCTAGCAGGAGTCGACAGATGCGTGCCACCGCATCTGGTACCGCCACCCCGGGGCCAACCGGGGTGGCTCTCATCACAGGGCCTCGTCTTGACCCTCAACCGGTTTCGGCGTTGCGCTTTACCGGCCACTCGTTCGCACACTCAGGCTTTACATTTCGGCTTTGCTTCCACCATTGCTGGTGGTCCGGGAGCGAATTCAGACCGACAGTGCCGTCACGGTAGTCGTATTCGCCGCGACTCGGTTCAGCTAGACGCCAAGAATGAATGCACTAGCGGTCTCGAGCGCACCCGACATATGTTCCCGCCTCCGTTGCAGGATTTTTCTGATGTCTGCGCCAGTTCGCAGCCAGGCACCGGAAATGTTTAACACACGACACTACAGGTTCATGCAAGCCGAGCTGATCGGCGCAGGAACCACAGAATGAAAACACGATGCACTGCTCAGTTAGACCTTGATGCCGAAGCCAGCGAACGTCCTCGCCTCGCCGCAGTAGGCGCACTCCATGCGCGCGCCCCGAATGTTGGTCGATCGAAGGCCGTCATTCGCCTCGACGCCGGCGAGCTCCATCGATACGCGCAGCGCGCTGAGAGTCTCCTGGCAGATACGCTCTTTGTCCGTGGCGATGGCCTCGTGCGAATTTGCACCGATCGCCATACGCAGCAATCATCAATCCAACCAGTGACTCCGGAGTGGCTGCAGCGAGAGCTTTCAGCGCGTGCCGACTTTTACCGGTTACGGAACAGTGCGCCGGTCAAGGTTGACTGCCCACCTTCACTCGCGAAGATCATCTGCCGATCCGGAGACTGGCCCGGCTTTCTGAGGCTCCATGGAATCTCGCGGGCGCCGTTTTTACGTCCGGATCTGAGCGTTTGCTCTACCAAGGGGTATGACATTTCGACCGGAATCTATTGCGACCTGTCTGAGGAGTTCCCGCCGATTGACAACCACGCAACCCGGGCTGACGCCTTGACCGCCCTTGCGATCTTGTCGGAACCGTTCTCCGAGTTCCCGTTCGCATCGGAAGCCAGTCGCGGTGCGATGCTCGTGCATATTCTGACCGCCGCCGCTCGAACGGCAATGCCAACTTCACCGGCATTCTTCTACACGGCTCCTGCTCCTGGGACGGGCAAGACCCTGGCCGCAAGGATGGCCGGATTAATCGCTTCAGGCTCTTCCCCGTCCTTGCATCAATACACGGACGATTTCGATGAGCTTCGCAAGCTGCTCTATTCGGCTCTCCTCAGCGGTGCGTCGTCACTGGTGTTCGACAACCTGAATCGCGGGATGCAGGTGCGCTCATCCGCTCTTTGCGCATTCCTCACCGCATCCACATATGCAGATCGCAAGCTTGGTGTCAGTGAGATTCGTGGCGTTGCGAACCATTGCACCATTGCACTCACCGGCAACAATCTCACACCGACAGATGACCTGGCGCGGCGCTCCATCGTCATTCGTCTCGATGCGAACAGCGAGTCTGCCCGAGGCCGCTCCTTCAAAATCGACAACCTCCTCGAACACGTATCCATGAACCGCGTTCGGCTCTTGACCGCATCGCTGACGATTATTCGCGCTTACCAATCTGCAGGGGCTCCACCGGCTGCAAGGTCTCTCGAAAGTTTCGAAGCCTGGTCGCGTATCGCTCGAGATCCACTGATGTGGCTTGGACTTGAAGATCCTGTCTGCACGCAGCACGGCGAAACAGACGAAGGAGTCGATTCGCTGGCGACGGCATTCGAGCAATTGGCGAATGAATTTCCTGAACGGTTCACGGCAAAGGACGTTGTCCAAACGCTCGGTTCTGGAAGGGACTCGCTATGCGAAGCACTCGAAGAGGCAGGCTGCTGGAACGTTACATCTGCACAGAACGTCGGCCGGTGGCTAAGCGGGTGTCGCGGTCGAGTCGCCGCGGGCCTCAAGCTGATTTCTACGATCGGACATAGGAAGACCGCGCTATGGAGCTTCAAGAAGACGTGAGGGAGGCTATGGAGGGGTTGGAGGGCACGATGAGCCGATTCAGCATTTTGTGTGTGAACAGAAGGCACGACTAACGGCCTTTCCCGACCTCCATCTCCTCCCCCCCCGTTACCTTCTTCGCATCCCAGTTATCCTGGGATCGGCCAGCCAGGCCCGGCATGATTCCCGCCCCCAGTCGTCCATGATCCGGGGGGTGTTGTCACCGGGTCTGGTCGGCGGCTGATGATCGCTAATAGGGTCTGGATCCGGAGTCATACCGAGGTCGCTCGTAACGTGGATGCCGAGATCAGTCGCCATGTGTCGCTGGCCGACCGTGTCAATCTCAGGAGTACGCATGACTGATCTCGATCAGCATGAAGCCATCCAGGTCTTCGTCGGCATCGACGTTGGCAAGGGCGCGCATCATGCCGTCGCCTTGAACCGCTCCGGCAAGCGCCTGCTCGACAGCGCGCTGCCGAACGATGAGGCAAAACTACGCGCGTTGATCGCCAAGCTCAAAGAGCATGGCCCCGTCCTGCTCGTGGTCGATCAACCCGCCACCGTGGGTGCTTTGCCCGTTGCGGTCGCACGCGATGAAGGCGCGCTGGTCGCGTATCTGCCGGGACTGGCGATGCGGCGTATCGCTGATCTGCATGCAGGTGAAGCCAAGACAGATGCGCGCGATGCCTACATCATTGCCGAGGCTGCTCGCACACTCCCGCACACCCTGCGCTCGCTGAAGCTTGCCGATCATGACGTCGCCGAGCTGACGATGCTGTGCGGCTTCGATGATGATCTAGCTGGACAGATCACACAGACCAGCAATCGCATCCGAGGTCTGCTGACCCAGATCCATCCAGCGCTGGAACGCGTCGTCGGTCCGCATTTGGATCATCCGGCGATGCTCGATCTGATCGAACGCTATCCCTCGCCTGCGCAACTCGCTGCGATGAGCGAGAAGCAGATCGCCAACCGCCTCACCAAACTTGCTCCGCGCGTGGGCAAAACCTGGGCTGCCCAGATCGTCCAAGCACTCTCGGAACAAACCGTTGTGGCGCTCGGCACGCAAGCCGCCACCATCGTGCTGCCGCGCCTCGCACAGCAGTTGGCGGCGCTGCGCCGTCAGCGTGAAGATGTCGCCCGAGAAGTCGAGCAGCGGGTACTTGCTCACCCTCTTCATCCAGTCCTGACCAGCATGCCAGGAGTCGGCATCAGGACTGCCGCCAGACTCCTGATCGATGTCGCCACCCGAGCCTTCGCCTCGGCCGCTCACCTGGCGGCTTACGCAGGACTCGCGCCCGTCACGCGGCGCTCTAGCTCCTCGATCCGCGGCGAGCATCCATCCAGGCGAGGAAACAAACAGCTCAAGCGAGCGCTGTTCCTGTCGGCCTTCGCAGCGCTGCGAGATCCCATCTCAAGGGCGTACTACGCCCGCAAGATCAGCCAAGGCAAACGCCACAATCAGGCCCTCATCGCGCTCGCTCGCCGGCGCTGTGATGTCTTGTTCGCCATGCTCCGGGACGGGACGCTATATAGCCCAGCGCAGCCAACAAATCCGTTGACAACGACATAGGGGCACCCCCCTTGGTACGTTGAATGCTGCAATCTTGGTTCATCCCCGGAGTATCCCTCGTGGACAGACAGCACGTATCACGACACTCAGACCGTTCATCCTGGACTCCAAGCCGAAAGTATTCTCGCGAAAGTCACACGTGCCTCGCGCGTAGACCCGGCGAAAAGTCCAAAACACAATCGCGCACTGCGCTAGCGTTCGTGCAGTAGTAGCATCCGGATGAGTTCCCTTTCACATTGATGGTGCACAATGTCGGAGTTTGACGTGCAGTCACTCGGCGATAGCCAGGAGCTTGCCAACTTCCTTAAAAGGGCGACTCCGAAGACTAGGCCGGATCGCATATCTCTGGCTGTACTTGTAGGCACTAAGCGATTCTTCGCCAGCTTAAGCAGCGATGCAGTGACCTATGCTGGTGATGAACTTTTTTCGGTTGGATGCTTGATGCAAGCATTCACCGCGACGCTCGCGACACAAGTGCTGACAATTGAACGAGGATGGGACGATTGCGTAAGCCGTGCTCTCGAGGTGAGTAGCCCCTCCACAGCCGCACGGTTGGAAGGGATCCGACTGAGACACTTATTGAGCCATACGCATGGGCTGGACTCTTCTTTACTCGCGGCCTTGCCACGGCACGGAGACGGATACATTGACAAGGAGACGTTGTGTAATGCTCTGGCCGGAATCGAGCCATTAGCCTCACCCGGTTATATCTACAGCTACGGGAATGCAGGCTATTGGATAGCAGCCGCTCTAGTCGAGGGGTTTACACATCAGAGATTTCACGAGCTGCTTCTTGAAAGAATGATCACACCGCTGGGACTCTCCTCTGTGTGCGGCCTGGACAAAAATGCCTGTCCTGCTGCAGGCAATCAAGTCATGATGTCCCTCGATGATGCGTTGACGTTCTTACAATTGCATGTGCATTCCGACATCAGCAGCACCGATGACCCGTTTCGCTCGTTTGATAATTTAGCATCGATGCGATCAACTCCCGTTCCGCTACCAGGTTGGGCACCTGCGGAACGAGCTTCTTGTCAAGGATGGAAGTCCTATGGATCTGGATGGTTTGGCCACAGCGTAGTCTCGGATGACTGTTCTGCATTCATAAGATTCAGTGCTACTAAGCAAACTGCAATTGTACTTGCTGCTGACAGCCCCCAGCTTTTTCCCGTTTTCGCCAGATTGTTCTCGCGAGTGCTCCCGGAGTTTACCGGTTTCAGGCTCCCCAAGAGCCTGTCTCGCGAAGAGTCTGAAGAGGTGAATCTCAGCCAGTACGAAGGAACATACATCACCGGCGCGCTTACATTGAAAATAGTGTGCCGTGAGAAACGTCTCCGCTGCGAAATATCAACCCGCGCTTGCCAAGCGGACGGATCTTTGCACGATTCAGTTTCGCTACGAGCCGCTCACGAAAATGTCTTCTTTCCGGAGGAGAGCTGTCGTGCAGATCTTCCATTCGTTCAGTTCATTATGCCTAGTCAAGAAGGTGGATATAAATTTGTATGGAATGGAAAGGGCGTTTGGCGACGGTTATGACTTAGGAATAGTGGCGGCTCTTCGCGGGTGCCCCAAGACGTGCTGTCGTGAACCTCGGAGATCGAGTCGGCGACATGAGTCTCCGCTGGAGGGGGTCCGTAATCTTAGAGACATCCGAATGGTTGGCGTCCCGCAAAGAGCCGCATGGACGGCTTGGCCGCCCTTCCCGTTTGATCCTAATGGTCATGCCAATCGCCGGCGAGTTCAGCAGCGTGAGTAGGCATATCAGCAGAGATATCGGTGAATGGCCGCCTCCGCCAGTCCGACGGAACAAAAGGCGGTAGATGAGCACTTTTCTGCGCCATCTTGCATTGGACAGTGACATGCCCATACGGCCATCTTCGTTACCCTCTGACCGGATGGATACGTGGAGCGTCGCTCTGCGAAGCTCGAAAGAACGTCTTGATCATCCCTCGGCAGGTCTGTCGTCGCTCGAAGATTGTGACATGAGTGGTCCTTTTCCCGGCTCCCGGCCGACGCAGTCAAGTGCGACTCGTCTAGTAAGTCACGTGTGGCGATTAGCGACATGGCGAGGCTCACCCGCAGACCTTGTAATCAGCAATAGGTCGCTACGTGCGCTGATAGTCCTGAACGTAATTTTCGGTATATTGGTGCGCCTTGGTCTGCCAGATGTCGCCCTCATGCGCATAACAGCGCACGTCATTGGCGAGGTCATCATTGGCTACCTCATCGTCGCTGGCGTGCTCTATCTCGCGCGTTTAGGCGACCGCTTGAATCAGACGCTGGGCTCATGGTTACTAGTGAATCTCTTTTGCGATCTCACTTTTTTTCTGCCTCCGACCCATCACCCAAGCTGCCACTGGTTCGATTCTCATCATCTTGCCTCTTCCTTGCGCAACTATCAGCGTTCGTGCAGATCATGCGCATGAGTCTAAATAAGAGGCTATTCCCAGCGGTTTTGTCCCTTCTTGCCTTGGTGCTGGTGACATCTAGCTATTTCAAGGCTGTGGATCGAGCCCTCCCCGAAAACTAGCCCAAGCGGCAACGAAGTGTTCAGCAACCCCGCCAGCCGCCCGATGTCGCAATAGCTCACATTGGCGCTCGTTCGTGCCAACCTGGTATTAAGAGCGTGCTATGAGAAGCGCCCTCTTGCTCTTGGTCCTTGCTGTCACAAGCACGAAGGCCGGGGATAGTGCGGATGCGCCCGTTGGCGACCTCGTAGAACACACGCAGCACCTCGCCGGCTCGCGCGCCCATCGCATCGAGTATGATTTGCCACAGGAATTTCGCCCCTACGCAGTGGTGCCACAGTCTCGCTGGATCAAATACTATTGGCCCCGTTGCGTCCTGCATGCGCACCCTTCGCGCCTTGCGCTCATGTACAATGAGCAATTAGAACAGCTGCTCAGATGAAAATGAGCTTGGACGAATCCAAGTATGTGAGGAGCGGGAGACTTGGAGAGGTGTCCAATGAGGCTCTCGCGATGTCCGTCTCGACGAGTTGCGTTTTAGAACAGAGGTTCTAATAAGGTGGATAGCTCGGTTAATAGTGCTAAGTCCCAGGGTCGCTTGACCAGGCTTTCTCTCTGGATCGATGAGCGTCTTGGCCATTCTCGGTTCCTTCGGGTGCACGTTACCGAGTACTACGCGCCGAAGAATTTCAACTTCTGGTACTACTTCGGCTCGCTGGCATTGCTCGTGCTCGTGATTCAGATCGTCACGGGTATCTTTTTGACGATGAATTACAAGCCCTCCGCAGAAGACGCCTTCGCGTCCGTGGAGTACATCATGCGCGATGTCGAATGGGGTTGGCTCATTCGGTACATGCATTCGACCGGCGCCTCCGCTTTCTTCGTTGTGGTTTATCTACACATGTTCCGCGCGCTGCTATACGGCTCCTATAAGAACCCGCGGGAGCTTGTGTGGCTCTTAGGTATGTTTATCTACCTGCTCCTCATGGCGGAAGCCTTCTTCGGGTACCTGCTCCCGTGGGGGAACATGTCGTACTGGGGCGCGCAGGTTATCGTGTCACTGTTCGGCGTCATTCCGGGCATCGGTGAACCTCTGGTCGAATGGATCCGTGGGGACTATACGATCTCTGATATCACCCTAAACAGATTCTTCGCTCTCCACGTTATCGCGATCCCGCTGGCGCTCGTCTTCCTTGTCGTTATCCACATCTTGGCCCTACATGAGGTCGGCTCGAACAATCCCGACGGCGTTGAAATCAAGAAACTCAGGAGGCCCGATGGCCATCCTGTTGATGGTATTCCCTTTCACCCCTACTACACGCTCAAAGATCTGGTGGGAGCCATCGTTTTCCTGATGCTCTTCGCAGCTGTGGTCTTCTTTGCTCCAGAAATGGGAGGTTACTTCCTGGAACATGCCAACTTCGAACCCGCGAATCTCCTGTCGACGCCAGCAAACATCGCGCCAGTCTGGTACTTCACTCCGTATTACGCGATGCTGCGCGCAGTGCCCAACCAACTATTGGGGGTCGTGTTGATGGGGACTGCAGTGGTGGCTTTCTTCTTCGTTCCATGGCTCGATCGTTCGCCCGTCAAGTCGATCCGGTATCGAGGATGGCTATTCCGTGGGTTCTTGGCAGCTTTCACCGTTAGTTTCCTAGCTCTGGGTTACCTCGGATTGAACCACGCCAGCCCAGGGAACGTACTCGCTTGTCGGATTTTCACGGCAATCTACTTCGCGTTTTTCATACTGATGCCGTGGTACACCCGGCTTGATATGGTGCGTCCAGTACCCGAGAGAGTGACATACACCCCGCACTAGCAGGGCGATTCGGCTGTTGCACAACGACATGATCAAGTGCTTTTCACGCAGAGAGACCTCGTCGTACAGCGAAGCATCGTACTCGCCAGCTCAACGGGAGTAGAGGAGCATGGCCCGGGCCAGGTGGATGCTACAACTTTGTCCCCGAGCTGCGTCCTCACGATCAGAGAACGGCACGACGCCTCTCCAAGCGTTCGGGACGTATAGGTCGCAGGTTCAAATCCTGTCACCCCGACCAAGTCATTCAACACGTTAGCCACCTTCGGCTCACCGCTCATCTGCACCTTGGTGGTGTGGCGGGGGTGTAAATCCGCCGGCAGCGGCTGCGACTCCAACCCTCTATCGTCGGAAGCGGGCTTTGGATCAGGCTGTGCTTCCAAGTCGATCTCGCAAATCGGACGTGTGAGCAGCGGATTAAGCTCACGGAAGAACGCATCGATCGCGAGTCTAGGGGCTTGCAAGTATTCTGGCCTTAGATGGATGTAACGACCGGTCATACCCATCGACTCCATGCTGTGGCCAAGATACATCTGCACATCGCCGTATGAGACCCCGCGTGAGTACAGCTCCGTCGCAACTGTGTGCCGGATGGTGTACGCGCTCGCATTCTTCACTCCTGAACGTTTCATCAGACGCTTGAAGATCGCGTCCCATCCCCACTTCGTGTAGGCACGACCATCGTAGTTGATGAAATGCTCTGCATGGCCATCCCTGAGCCACGGCAGGAGTGTGGCTGGCAGCGGCAGAACTGGTCTTCGTTTGTGTGTCTGGCGACGGCCGCTTGGATTCAAATGCAGCAGCCCTCGACGAAAGTCGATCTGGCTTCGCGTGAACTCCAGCACCGCAGAAGGTCGCGCTCCCGTCCCGAAGGCCAACAGCAAGAACAAGAATTGCGCATCCCCGTGAGCCGCGTTGAAGAGCGCAGCCGATTCTTCCAACGACAGGACACGATCGCGAGTCAGTCCTCGTTCTAGCTTGATGAACTTGGGGACGGAGCGCAGCTCTTCATCATCAAATGCTCGTAGCAGTGCAGCGCGCGCAACAGACATAACACGACTGATGTGTCCCTCGGATGCGCCGCCGTCACGCAATGCCTTTGCAACGGCTCTCTGTTGAGGCTTTCTGAATTCCGAGACTGATAGATCAGCACAGTGTTTACGCAGGACGCTGATGGCGTACTTTGCCGCATTCTTGCTCGGCAGAGTCGATGCATGCTGGTCGTAGTAGCGATCAAGGATCGTCATCAGCGGCACATCCTGCGGATCCTCTTGAACCAGCTGCTGACGCTTCTGGAACATCTCCGCGAGCTTGTCCTCCGCTTCAGTAAGAATGCTCGTGCCGGTCGAGCGCATCGCGACTTTGCCGCGCTTCTTATCCATCCAGCAGATATAAAAGTTCGGTCTGTCGGGACGCTTCGCTAACCAGAAGTCGCCGAGTCTATTGCTACGCATCCGGCTCATACCATCAACTCCTCTGACGTCTATTCAAGATTGCTTGGGCAGCCGCCCTATCGGCGGCGATGCTGCGTACGTTCCCACCACTAATGGACCGTGAGTGCGTAGCGACGCTACTCGAAGTTGGCTTCGGCGCCTCGTTGACATCAACGCGGCACGACCGTTGATAAGCACGCACGTCCTCAGGGAAGTAACGAATGCGCTTGCGCGAGTACCGCTGATACGCGATATGCCCACGAAGCCGCTCGCGTCGAATCGTGATTGGCGCACACCCGAGTAGCGCTGCAACCTCACGCTCCGTCAACATACGACCGGCGTCTAACCCGTCATCACAAGAGTGGGCCGTTCCGTCACCCACATCAGATTGTCCAGCATCCATGCCAGCACCGACCTTGCGGCCGTTAGAACGAGACATCACGATCACTCCAGCTCTCATCGATGCAATAAGGATCTCGCGCGTTCACCGATTTGCCTAGAGTTTCCGGGTCGGCCGTTCGTTACCAAAAAGAACGTGGCCCAGAGCACGCCAAGATTTCTCGAAATCCGCAGATTTCTACGGCTGATTTGTGATTCACCCCAATTTTCCTCGTTTTTCTACCGAGTCAACTTGTTGACGAGAAAGAAGCCCAGATCGCTCCGCGCAAACTGATCTGGGTTCACCGGCGCAGCGCGGGACCAATCCTCTCGCATTTCGCGCTCAGGAGTGGCTGCGTTTCCTTCACCGATCAATTGAAGGAGACACCTGGCAGCCGCGTCCAAGACCGCCGGAAGAGCGGGTCGAGCGGTGCCTGTCCCACCTCTGCCTCCGCCTTGCTGAGCATCCGCTCAGCCCCTAGATCCGCTCAGCCGATTCTTCGAATTGGAAGTCGCCGGAAGAACGGCTCGCAGAGGAACTACCGAAATGTGGTGACAAAAGGCAAACTCCCGTCCTCGCAGCGACAAACTATGCCTTGCCCCCTGATCGATACGCGACAATGGGACTTGAGGACGCCTTCCTGCAATCAGAGCGGCTCGTCGCCGAGCTGCTGAAGCTCATCGAGCTACCGGCGCTAGATTTGCCGCGCACCGTAATCGGCGACGTTGCGTGTTCGCTATCACTCGAGCACTGGCACTCAGTCCGCGCGCAGCTTGCCGTCGGCTTGTTGCCCTCCGCGCTCGTTGTTCATCGAGCACAGTTCGAGGCGCTCGTTCGCAGCGTGTGGCTAACCTACGCGGCTCGCGAAGAAGATCTCGCAAAGCTCTCTGCGACGCTTGACCTGGTCTCGGAGCAGGCAGCGAAGAATATGCCGAGCGTCAACGAAATGATGGAGCGCATCCAGGAGAAGGCGCCCGCACAGGCCCATGCGGCTTTGGCACGATTCAAGGAGCACAACTGGAAGGCGCTCAACTCGTACACGCATGCTGGCATCCGTCCGCTTCGTCGGCATGCGGACGGATACCCGACGATGCTCATCCACAACGTTCTGTGTAACGCGAATGGTGTCGGCGTATTGAGCTGCATGCAGGCAGTCGTGTTGAGTAGCGCGCAACCTCTGCAGCGAGACATCCTAAACATCGCGGCCAAATATCCCAGTTGCATGCCATCGTTGATTGAGCCTTCATCGGCATGATGGGGTTCGCTACTGAGAGAACCGGCGCGGCGACTCAGCTCGGTCCGGACATCGAGATTGGAAGTTTCCGATCGGAAACCGCCTAACCAATTGACGTAACGAGATAATCCGCCAATCGGCTAGGGCGATTGATTGTAGAAACCGCAGCCAGAGAAGCCGAAGGCCTGACCACTGTCGCCGCAAGCGCGCGAGCCCGCGGCTAACTCCTGAGGCTCCTTTTCTTCTCCGTGGGCATGCTACGTCGCATAGTGTCGGCAGCCATAAGCTTCGTCCGAATCTGAACCAGCTCTGCGTCGGCTCTCACCTTCAGCTCTTCGTAGCGATCACGGTCCGGGTTGTTTGCGATTGATGCCGCGAGTGCCAGCAGATCTGTCTCCTTCATCGATAGCCCCTGGCCACTTGCTGCTTTGAATTCAGCACCTAGCTCAGTCACAGGGCGCTCGCCAACTCCGTCTTGAAACTCAACAAGCATTTGCGCCGCCGACATCATCGCATCTGCTTCGGACTCGCTTTCCGAGAGCGCAATCTCCAAGTACATCGCTTCTAGGATTTGGTGCTTCGGAAAGGGTAGCGTGGTCGCTTCTCGAATCTCGCCCACCGGCGGATCTTGCTCGAGGTATGCGCCATATGCGGCGATGATCGCGCGGCGCTCCTCGTGCTTTCTGCGGTTTTCAGTTTTCGACGGCTTGTCGGCTACAGGAGAAAGCCACCGCCGCACGCGCGCAAGAATGCCAGTCATGGATCCACTCACTCCAAATTTCTCGTGATGCCGGCCATTCTGCCCGCATGAGCAACTCCGTCGCGACGACATAACCCGCAGTTTGGTGTGGCACGATCCGCGGCACATGACGCGATGCTTGGAACCCGAGGAGCACGCTCTCAGTGAGAGACGACGCTCCCCGGGCCGGTAGGTGGTCAGTTGGTTAGTTGCACGCTGCTGACCTTTCGCCCGAGAACCGCTAACCAAGGCGAAAGACGGTTGCCAAGTCGAGTAGCTGGACTCGAACTAGAAGTTCTTCGCGAAGAACGTGTTGCGCACGACAGATATCCAGTTTTGGGTAGGTGTGGGTGCAGGCGTGGGTGTAGGTGGAACTGTGGGCATGCTCATCCTTCCTTCACGGTAATCAGCTCGGAAATAACCGAGTAGCGCAAACCTTCAGGAATCCATCTGGGTGGCGTTCCGGCCTTTTCTACCGTGCGCACTCTCGCGAGCAGGATCTTGCGTTCGAAGCTGGTCATCGGAATGCGATCGAGGCGCACGGGCGTGCCAAACAACGTGCTGAACTCTCGTAGAAAGTCGCTGTGAAAGCCGACTTTGAATCTGCCGTTCTGGCCCACACGACCGATAAGGCGAGTGACGTTGTAGAAACGAGAGATATGCGTTCCGAAATGCTCGCCCATCGTCACAACTTTGAACTGCAGCCGCAGCTTGTATGCCTTGGTGAAGAGCACGCTTGTGGCGAAGCCCACAAACTCGACGTCGTAGTTTCCTGGCGGAAGTAGGACGGGACGTTCGCCTTCCAGCTGAGCAAAGCAAGAAGCACTCATGCTCGCGTCCTCGCTGGGACGCGTTGCTGCATCCACTGTTCAACCTGGTCCAGACGCCAACCCACTGCTCGCTCGGAGATCCGAACGCGCGGCGGAAATGCGCCTGCAGATTCAAGTCGATAGATTGTTGCTCGTGACAGCCCGGACATCTGCATGACGGCCGGTAGTCTGATCAGTGAGCTCGTGTGTTTCATCTTGCACCTCCATGCGCTGCCCTCAGCGCTTGTGGGTGCTCATGAGAAGAGCTTCGATTGATGGAACGAGTTGTCCTAGCAGAGAGCGCCTGCAAGTAGCCGTCACGCGGCCTTTTTTCGTTGATGGTTTGCTCTTGACGCGTTCTGCCGCTTGATCGCCGCGCGCCGCGACTTGGCGTCTAACCCCAGCTCCCGAATAGCCGCGCGTACCGTGCTCTCCGCAGGTCTGAGTTTCTCTGGCAATGTAGAGATCTCGCGTGATGCTCGAATCTTCCTTGCCAGTTGCACGTCGCTAATTGGCCAGCCTTCTTTCGAGCGAAGTCGGTCGCCGACCTTCTTCACGGCAGTCTTCCACTTGGCCGTCTGGAAAGCCTTAGTAGCGCGCATAGCGGCGGCTCTTGCCTGCTTGCGCGCCTTCGCGAGATCCAACGAAGCATTGCTACGCTGATGAGCAGACAGCAGCTGCCCGGCACCGACGAATTCGCCATTCAACGCCAAGTACTTGGCAATGTGAAACAAGGCTCGTGAAGGTTCACTCGCAGCCGTTGCCAAGAAGGAATACGCAACCGCTTCCCTCAGAGACTGCGCGTCGGATGCAAAGCGCGTGCGGAGGCCGGCTTCAATTGCCTCCGCAAGCCGATGTCCAGCGACGACGAGCTGGGCCACCTGCTCCGGATTCGGTCCGTTGGCATCTCCCAAAGCCGCATAGAAGAATCGGACGAAGGACATGCTCTCCGTATCGACTTCATCCCGGCTCGATTGATCCAAAGTCGAGGTCGCGGGAGCGAAACAGGGTAGAACTGAGCCGCCATTAGGAAGCTGCCGGGCGCCTCAGCGCTCTTCCGACCTAGAGCTTCTTCGGAGAATCTCCTCATCGACTGTTCCACGTAGAACCTGAGCACATCACCTCCTCGGCATGCTCCATCCCCCGAGCTCTGACGTCGGAATAGGCTTGACCGACTCATCGACGCGTTCGGTCCATTGACCAGCTTCGAGCAAGGTTCCCAGTTTGCGTTTGACATCGGCAACAATCGGCTCGATCCATCTACGAGTCCCGGCAGGTGAGCGCGCCAACGCATCATTAAGTAGACGCTCGAGAATTGGCTTCATGCGAAGTCCAAGAATCGCTGCTTCTTTCCGAAGCTTCTTCTCTTGCTGAGACAGGTGCTCAGTCCACAGTGCCGCCCGTTTCTGCCATGCGGCCTTTGCCGTGCAGAACGCGCTCTTCTCATTCTGAAGGTCACGATAAGCGTTGGCGATGTTGCGACTAGCAGCGTCCTCTTGTGCCCGAATCTTCAGCTGCGTCTGCTGCGCAAGGAAGTCAGCCTTCCGCCGAGTCGTAAGTAGCGCGCGGGCTTGAGTAAGCTCGAGGCGCCGTTGCTCGGGGCTTAACCGCTTCCTTCTGTTAACACCAAGCCTTTGATGGCCGAAATGGCATGAAACGCTGTGGTAGAAGCTGTCTTGCAGGTCTCTGCCCGCCTGCTTGAACGCGTTGCGCTCAATCCGTCTTGGTCTATCTTTGTCCTTCGCCTTGGCCAACGCCGCCTTCGAAGCCCTACGCAACGGAGACGGTTCCACACCGATAGCAGGCGGAACGCAAACAAGATGCAGATGTGGATAGCCCTCGTCACGGTGGAGCACAGCCGCCTTCAGCTGATCCACACCAAATTCTTTGCGGGCCCAGTCGAGTGTGCTGTTGATCCATCGATCTAGCTCATGGACGGCGTCGGGTCCGACCAGCTCATTATTTGGGATGGGGTATGCGCACACGCAGACCGAGATGATGTGGGCATCCTGTCGAAGCTTCCGTCCCAACGGGTCGCGCGCTTGCTCTGCCATTTCAGTGGCCACCACGAGTGCCTGACCTGGATCACCTTCCAAGATGGTTGGTGCTTGTGGATGCTTCACGTGAGGAGAAGCGTGCGGTCTCCTGATCATCTCGTCGATCACATCGGCCGCAGACCGATGCCCGTTCTTGCTTCTCGTCTTTCCCGCCTTTCGGCCGTAACTCTCGATATGCACGAATTGATGCTTCGTTGCCCTGACACTCACCTGTTTGTCTCCAGCCATCACGTTGTCTTTCATATCCCTAGTAACCGACTAGGGGATATCTCTGCGCCGCGAAACAGCGGCTACAAAATCAGGCTAAGGCCAACAGGCACTTTCGAGAATAGTTTTCGCGAAGCGTGCTTTTCTTGACGTGCTGAGCTCCAGACACATCCAATCCTCACGATGTCGGGCGTCTAGCAGCTCGAGAAACTTGATGCTGAGCTCTAGTCCCTGATCGGGAGCACAAGAGTGCATGCTTCCGAAACGTGAAGGAGCGATTACGTTAACACGGCCGTCGCTAAGGCCCTTAGCAAGGTCCCGTGGTCTTCCAGGAGGCCGGTGTGAAGGCCCTTGCAACCGTCCTCTCTGAATCCCACTCGGCGGGCGTTGCCGCGGACCAGAAAATCTATTCAGGTCGCAAAACTCGGGAGAGAATTTCATCACTGAACGCTGAACACTGATTGGAGATGCACATGACCACCGCGCCACACGGACTTGAGCTTGTTGCCGTTGATGACGGCTACGATTTCACCAAGGCAAGAACTCGCTCGCGTAGCGTTTGCATCCCAACTGCCTATAGCTTGAAGCCATCGCGCGCTGTGAACGTCATGGGCTCCGCTACGAGTGATGCCGAGAGCGTCTACGAAATCGAAGGTGCGCGGTATGCCGTAGGCCCAAACGTGGCTGGGCAAGACACTCGCTTCGAGGAGTTTCCGTTCTCTGCAGCCAACTTGGCCGTAGCGTTAAACGCTATCCAACGGGTCGTCGCGCCAGGTGCGCGCGTGCAGGTCGTCACCGGTCTTCCACTGAACCGATTCTACAAGCCGTCGGGCGAAATCAACCGAGCTGTCTCCGCAAAGAAGATCAAAGCCTGGAGCCGCATCGTTCAGAGTCAGGGAGACTCGCTGCCGCGCATTTGCAACGTCACCGTTATCTCTGAGGCGGTTGCGGCCTGGTTTGATTACGTGATCAAGAATGACTTCTCGATTGATGAGCACCGCATGAACGAACTCGTTGCGGTCGTAGACATCGGCGGTCGCACAACTGATATCGCAGTTCTCCGACAAGGAGAGCTCAAGCTGGAATTCTCGGGCACCCTGGATAGAGGCTTCTTGGAAGTTCAGAAGCACGTTGCGGACCTTCTGTCTGCTGAGTTCCCGGGAACGAGGTTCTCGAAGTCTGAGCTCGTCGAAGCGGCTAGGTTCGGCAGAGTCCAGCTTGGGAACGGTGAAATGGACGTAAGCGCAGATGTGCTTTCGCAGCGCCATGCATTGGCTACCGGTATTCAGGAGTTCATGCAGATCCAGTTCGGTACAGAATTCCCGCGCATCAATCGCGTCATCTTCGTTGGTGGGGGTGCAGCAGCCTTGGAGTTTGATTTGAGAGAACGCTTCCCGAAGGCGTATTTCTCTGACGAACCACAGTTCGCGAATGCTCGCGGAATGCTGAAATACGGCGTTGTGGTCGCCGACAGCAATGACGACGCCAAGGTGATGAATGCCTAAAGCGACCTCGCGTGCGTATTCCGCCCGATGCCGGCCCCTGATTCCGCCGCATGCCGGCCCCCGATTCCGCGCCATGCCGGCCGGGGATTCCGCGGCATGTCGGCCCCCTCTGTTGAGGTGATCCCAAGCCGCGGATGAC
>JAFAEQ010000075.1 GCA_023423935.1 Pseudomonadota bacterium
GCCAGCGTATTGCGTGCGATGCCACCGCGAATGCCCATGTGGTACAGCTTCGCGCATTGCGCACGCAGACACGCTTCGATATCTCGAAGACTCTCGCGGAACGTCAGTTGCGCAAACATCATCACCAACAACTGATCCAGACACGAGAAGCGTTTGACCTTGTGGTCGCCATCGTAGCGAGCGACGCAACGACGAAATGTACTCAGAGGCAGGTGCGTCATCAGCTGCGCGAACACCAACTTTCCCGTGTGCATCTAGACCACCGCCAGGTCGCTGGAGATGCCCCAGTGTGCCCAGAGCGGCGTTCAAATCGAGACCACGTGAAATTTGCCAGATCATGCGTCAGATCAGTAGCTTGCGCGCGCTAATCGCAACGACGTTGGGACAGCAGTGATTGCTCACTACTCATTAATTACTAATTGGCTCGCAACGTGACGATCGGCGGATGATTGACGACCGAGCGCGTGGCCAAGGTGCCGCTCAAGCCCACGAGTAATGCGCCAGCGCTCAATCCTGCGAGCCAGATCCTCGGATCGAAGCTGTACTTCAGATTGAACACTTCCGTGGCCAGGAAATATCCAGCGAGAGAAGCACCCGCCGCGGCGAGTATTCCCGCCAGAAGGCCGAGCGTAGTGAACTCCGCGGCGACGCCTTGCAACACTGTCATGCGGCTCGCGCCCAGCGTGCGCAACATGGCGCTTTCATAGCGACGCTCATCGCGTGTCGACTGAATCGCCGCAAGCAGAACGGTGATGCCTGCCAGCAAAGTGAATCCGAACACGTACTGCACGGCCAACGACGCCTTGTCCATCACGTTACGGACTTGATTGAGAATGGCCTCCAGATCGATGGTCACTACCTCCGGGAACTCACGCACGAACTCGCTCAGCATCGGGCGCTGTTGCGCAGGAATATGCACGCTGGTAATCAGCGTTCCGGTCGCGCCGTCGAGCACTCCGGGTGAGAACACCATGAAGAAGTTGGGCTGAAACGAATCCCACTTCACGTCGCGGAAGCTGGTCACGCGCGCGCGAACCGTCTCGCCCGCGACGTCGTACGTGAGCTCATCGCCGAGCTTGAGTCCGAGCGATCTGGCGAGTTGTGCCTCGACCGATACTTCCGCATCTTTCACATCGGCGGGCCACCATCGCCCTGCGACGATGCGGTTGTCGGATTGCAACTCGCGCGACCACGTGAGATTGGCCTCGCGATCCATGAAATCACGACCGCGTTCATCGGTCGGTCGCACGGAAGCCGCGTCCTGCTGATTGATACCGATGAGACGCGCGCGAATCATCGGCACCAGCCTGGGCGCGGGCAGACCTCGCTCGACCATGAACTGCTGCACGGCTTCGCCCTGATCGGGACGAATGTTGATCATGAAATGGTTGGGTGCATCGACGGGCAGGCTTGCGCGCCAGTCCTGCATCAGGTCATCGCGCACCAGCGCAAGCAACAGCAGGACCATCAATCCCAACCCGAAGGCGACGATCTGGATGACGCTGTCCCGGCCGCGCCGCGCGATGTTCGCCATGCCGTAACGCCATGCCACGCCGACGCTGCCACGCAAACGTCCGAGCAGACGCACGAGCATCCAACCCGCACCGGTCAGCACGACGAAGGTAACGAACGTCGCCGCCACGACGTACACGAGCAGTTTCGCATCGCGCAGAAGCCATCCCAGCAACGCCAGCAACACTGCAATGGCAGCGCCATACACCGTCACGTAACGCAGAGGCGGCGGCTCGAGGTTGCGACGCAGGACGCGTGCCGGCGGAACGCGCTTCAACTGCAGCAGCGGCGGCAAGGCAAAGCCGACCAACATCAGCACCGAGGTCATCATGCCGAGCCACAGCGCATCCCAGCTCGGCGGCGGCAGCTCGCCGCGAACCAGATCGGTGAGCAGCAACCCGATCCCGGCCTGCGCCCCAAAGCCGATGGCGGTACCGATCAATCCGGCGAGAATGCCGATCATGGTGAGCTCGAGCACACTGATCTGCAGCACCAGTGCCTGCGGAGCGCCCATGCTTTTCATCAAGGCAGCCGTGTCGAGGTGACGTGCGACGTAGCGCCGTGCAGCGATGGCGACAGCGATCGCTGCGAGTAACAGCGTTACGAGTGCCGCCAGATTGAGGAATCGCCCGGATCGATCGATGGCGGAGCGGATCTGCGGGCTCGCTTCCTGCAGATCGACGATACGCTCTGCAGGTTTCTTGACGCGGATGAGCTCCTGCTTGAGCGTATCGATCGCCTGCGCGTCGCCCGCGAACAGAGCGGCGTACTGCACGCGACTGCCCGGTTGAATGAGCCGTGTGGCTGGCAGATCTTCCAGTCGCATCAGCAGCGAGGGCGCGAGATCGACGAACGCCGAACCCTGATCCGGCCGATAGTCCAGCACTTTCGTGATGACAAACTCCGCCGCGCCAATGGTCACGCGATCGCCCACCTTCGCGTTCAACTGCGCGAGCAGCCGCGATTCGGGCCAGACTTCGAACGCGCCCGGCATGGCGTCCACTTCATAGCCCTTGCCAAAGGCGGCATCGGCGACCTTCACTTTGCCGCGCAATGGATAGGACGGTGAGACGGCACGGATGGCGGCCAGCGCAGTGTCTTCGCCATGCAGGATCACGCTGGGAAAGCTCGATTGCTCGGCGGTTCTGATTTGCTGCTTCTCCGCCATCTGGAGATAGGCGCGCTCGATCGGATTGGGCGAGCGCACTCGCAGATCCGCCGCGATCACCTCTCCGGCTTGTCGGTCGACCGCGCGACTCACACGGCTCGTGAAGAATCCGACGGCCGTCAGCGCGGAGACAGCGACCAGCAGCGCGAGCAACAGCACGCCGAGCTCGCCGGATCTGCCGTCGCGAACCAATGCCAGCGCTGCCAGGCGAAGTGCTTTCATGCAATCGCCTACTGAAGGTTTTCGGGCACGACACGCCCCGCGTCGATGCGAATGATTCGCCCGCATCTGCGGGCAATGCTCTGGTCGTGCGTCACGACGACCAATGTCGTATGCGTCTCGCGATTGAGATCGAACAGCAGCTGCATGATCCGCTCGCCGGTCGTCGAATCGAGATTGCCCGTCGGCTCATCCGCAAAGAGCACCGCGGGGCGTGTCACGAAGGCGCGCGCGATGGCGACACGCTGCTGTTCGCCGCCGGACAGTTGTCGTGGATAGTGCCCGCGGCGCGCTGTCAGGTTCACTTTGGCCAGCACTTCCTCCGCCGCTTCGCGCGCATTGGGCATGCCTGCCAGTTCTAGCGGCAGCATGACGTTCTCGAGCGCAGTGAGCGAGGGCACGAGATGAAAGCTCTGAAAGACGAAACCGACATGGCGCGCACGAACTGCGGCACGCCCATCTTCATCGAGCGCGGTCAGCTCTGCGCCGTTCAGCCACACTTGACCGCGCGTCGGTTCGTCGAGCCCGGCCAGCAGCGCGAGCAAGGTGGACTTGCCCGCGCCCGAGGCTCCGATGATCGCAACGGTTTCTCCCGCTGTGATATCGACATCGACCTCTGACAATATGGTCAGCGTTCCCTCGGGGCTGCTAACCTGCTTCGTGATCTGATGCGCTTTGAGAACCGTTTCGGCCATGCTCATGCAAGATTTTTTCGCGAGATGATGCTTCGGCAACTCTTACTTAGGTGCGCCGCTGTCCTGTGGTTCAGTGTGTTGAGCTGTTCTCTGGCGCAGGCAGCCGCGCAGAGCGGTAGTGCGCCGGTCATTCTGATCCTCGGGGATAGCCTGAGCGCCGGATACGGAGTCCGCGTCGACGCGACATGGGTCGCATTGCTGCAGAAGCGCGTGTCGGATGAAGGGTACGGGTACAAAGTCGTGAATGCCAGCATCAGTGGGGAGACCTCCGGGGGTGCGCGCACGCGGTTGTCACGCGCGCTCGAGCTGCACAAGCCGGCGGTGGTCGTCATTGAACTGGGAGCCAACGACGGGTTGCGAGGACTACCGCTGAAGCAGGTTCGAGCCAATTTCGAAGACATGCTGCGTCAAGTACAGTCTTCCGGTGCGCGAGCAGTCCTGATCGCCATGCGCCTTCCGGTGAACTATGGCCCCGCCTACGCCGAGCAGTTGAACGGCATGTATGCGCAACTGGGCAAGGAATTTTCGGTGCCGGTCGTTCCCGAGTTCATCGAGAGCGTCGCGCTGGATCCGACCTTGATGCAGGACGATGGGCTTCATCCCAACGCACAGGCGCAGCCGAAGTTGCTGGATGCAGTCTGGCCGACCCTGAAGGGCCTGCTGAAAAAGTAGCCGTGCCCGTTTCGGCCGATGCATCCGATGGCACGCCAACTACAACAACAGAATCTAGAGCTTCCTGTAGGGGACCGCATGAACAAGATCTGGCTCAAGAACTATCCGCCCGGCGTTCCTGCCGAGATTAATCCCAACGAGTTCGGCTCGCTGCGCGAGCTCGCCGATACCGCGTGCTCGCGCTTCGCCGATGCGCCGGCTTACACGAGCATGGGGACGACCATCACCTATGCGGAGTACCAGACGCGTGCGCGCGCTTTCGCAGCCTATCTGCGCAATGCCGGACTGAAGAAGGGCGATCGAATCGCGCTGATGATGCCGAACGTGCTGCAGTACCCGATCGCACTTTATGGAGCTCTGCTCGCTGGACTTACGATCGTCAACACCAATCCGTTGTACACGGCACGCGAGCTGGAACATCAGCTCGTCGACTCCGGAGCGAAAGCCATCGTCATCCTGGAAAATTTCGCTCACACGCTGGAACAGGTGATCGACAAGACGACGCTCAGCCTGATCATCACCACATCGGTTGGCGATCAGCTCAAATGGCCGAAGTCGACCCTCGTGAATCTGGTCGTCAAATATGTCCGCAGACAAGTTCGCAAGTGGGAGCTGCCATCAACGGTCGCTTTCAACGATGCGCTGAATCAAGGCCGCTTTCTCGAATTCGAGCCCGTCAGCCTGTCGCACGATGACATTGCGTTCCTGCAATACACGGGAGGAACCACCGGTGTCGCGAAGGGCGCCATGCTCACCCACCGCAACATGGTTGCGAACGTCCTGCAGTCTGCCGCATGGATCGGATCCGAGGCGCGACCGGGAAGCGACACTGTCATCACGGCGCTGCCGCTGTATCACATCTTCGCGCTCACGGCGAACTGGATGGTGTTCCTGAACTTCGGTGCTCACAACATTCTCATCGTGAATGCGCGCGACTTTCCCGCATTCGTGGCGGAGCTCAAGAAGTACACCTTCACCTACTTCAGCGGCGTCAACACGCTGTTCAATGCGTTGCTGCACACGCCAGGCTTCGCCGACGTGGATTTCTCCGAACTGCGAATCACTCTCGGCGGTGGCATGGCAGTGCAACGCTCCGTGGCGGAACACTGGAAGAAAGTCACGGGGCACGTGCTCACACAGGCATGGGGCCTCACGGAAACCTCGCCTGCTGCCTGCATCAACCCATTCGGTCTCGACTACAACGGATCGATCGGACTGCCCATTCCGTCGACGGAGATTTCCATCCGTGACGATGCCGGCAATGAGCTTGGTTTGGGCCAGATCGGAGAGATCTGCGTACGCGGCCCGCAAGTCATGCTGGGCTACTGGAATCGTCCCGAAGAAACCTCCAAGGTCATGCTGGACGGAAACTGGCTGCGCACCGGCGACATCGGCCGCATGGACGAAGAGGGTTTCGTCTTCATCGAAGACCGCAAGAAGGACATGATCCTGGTGTCCGGTTTCAACGTGTATCCGAACGAAGTCGAGAGTGTCGCAGCGACGCACCCCGGCGTGCTCGAGGTGGCGGCTGTCGCGCAGCCCGATGAGCACTCAGGCGAAGTCGTCGCACTGTTCGTGGTGCGCAAGGATCCGAACCTGACCGAGCAGCAGCTCATCGACTTCTGCCGCCAGGAGCTCACCGGCTACAAGCGCCCCAAACACGTGTACTTCCGCGACGAACTGCCGAAAACCAACGTCGGCAAGATCCTGCGCCGCGCGCTGCGTGACCAGTTGCCGAAGGCAGGGAGCTGAAGATTGAGGACGGCCGCAAAGACCGCAAGAAGGAATGTGAAATCCTTGCGGTGAGAGTGTGGCCGTCAGCTTAGGAGCGAACTCGAGAGGCGGATGGCTGCGCGCCCACTCTGCGACCCAGCTTTCTTTTGCGGTCTTTTGCGGCTACCTCCGTCGGTGAGATCCTGCGTCGCGCATTACGCGACCGGTGTCGAAGACAGAGAGCTGAGGAATGAGACGGCCGCAAAGACCGCAGAAAAGAATCTCGAGTCCTTGCGGTGAGCGTGTGGCCGTCAACTTAGGAGCGAACTCGAGAGGCCGGGGCTGCGCGGCCCATTCTGCGCACCCAGCTTTCTTTTTTGCGGTCTTTGCGGCCACCTCCGTCGGTGAGATCCGCACTACGCGACCAGTGTCGAAGGCAGAGAGCTGAGGAATTGACGGCCGCAAGGACCGCAAGAGGAATCTGAAATCCTTGCGGTTAGCATGTGGCCGTCGACTCAGGAGCGAGCCTGAGAGGTCTGTGGCAACCGCGAGCCGTTCCGCTCCAGCTTTTCTTTTTGCGGTCTTTGCGGCTATCTCTTTCTCACGTGTGATAGGCCGGGCTCAGCTCGTGTACCGCGGCGATCATCGCGCCGGCGTGCTCTGGATCGACGCCGGGGTGAATGCCATGGCCGAGGTTGAACACGTGGCCGTGGCCTTTGCCGTAGCTCGCAAGCACGCGCGCAACGTTTTCCCGAATCTTCTCCGGTGACGCGTACAGCACGTTAGGATCGAGATTGCCCTGCAGCGCCCTCGAGTCCTTCACCGCGGCGCGTGCATCGGCGAGATCCGTGGTCCAGTCGACACCGAGCGCATCACACGCGGTTTGCGCCATCTGCCCCAGCCATGCGCCACCGCCCTTCGTGAACAGAATGATCGGCACGCGACGTCCATCGCGCTCGCGGACGAGTGCGTCGACGATCTGCTGCATGTAATCGAGCGAGAATTCCCGATACTGCGCCGGCGCGAGCACGCCGCCCCAGGTGTCGAAGATCATGATGGCTTGAGCGCCCGCTTCGATCTGCGCATTGAGATACGCGATGGTTGATTGCGCGAGCACGTCGAGAAGTCGATGCAGTGTGGCAGGCTCATCGAACATGAGTTTCTTGATGCGGCTGAACTCACGCGAGCTGCCGCCTTCGACCACGTAAGTACCCACCGTCCATGGACTACCCGCAAAGCCGATCAATGGAACCCGGCCAGCCAGTTCCTTGCGAATGAGCGAGACCGCATCGAGCACATAGCGAAGCTCCCGAGACGGATCGGGTACAGACAGCTTCGCCACGTCGGCGGCGGATCGCACCGGACGTTCGATCTTCGGGCCTTCGCCGGTTTCGAACTGCAATCCCAGACCGAGCGCGTGCGGAATGGTCAGGATGTCCGAGAACAGGATCGCGGCATCCAGTGGATAGCGCGCGAGCGGCTGGAGCGTAACTTCGCAGGCAAGCTCGGGCGTCATGCAGAGCTTCAGAAAGCTGCCAGCTTGCGCACGGGTCGCGCGATATTCGGGAAGATAGCGTCCCGCCTGTCGCATCATCCATACGGGAGTGCGATCCACGGGTTGTCGCAGCAAGGCACGAAGCAGAAGATCGTTCTGAAGCACGGCTGAAGATCTGATTGGGACGAGGGCCCGACAGGCTACAGGGTATCGGCGCAGGCGTGAAAGTACGCGATGCGAAATGCTCAGCTGCGCTTGGCCGGATCGAACAGGCGCTCGTATTCGACGATCGCATAGCGATCGGTCATGCCTGCGATGTAGTCGGCCACTGCACGCGCGCGTCCGGTTTCGCCGGATTGAGACTCCATATCGCGTGCTGCTTCCGCATGCTCGGAAGGCAACAGCTCCGGCCGACCAAAGAACGCTTCGAACAGACCACGAACGACCGTGTTCGCCTTGTTGGTCATGCGCAGCACCCGGTAGTGTCGATAGACATGGTCGCGCAGATACCGCTTCAGCTCGAGATGCTCCGCTGTCACACCCTCGCTGAAGCCGACCAACACCCGCGGTTGCTTGCGGACGGCATCCACCGATTCTGGCGCTGCCTCGGCAATGGCGGCCGATGACGTTTCGATCAGATCTGTCGCCACGTAGTTGATCATGCGGCGGACGACTTCGTGGATCAGGCGCCGGTCGCTGACTTCCGGATATTCGGCGAGCACGATCTCGTACTGGCGCCGGAAGAGTGGAACCTCGCGCAGTTCCTCGATGTTCAGCAGCCCTGCGCGCAACCCATCGTCGAGATCGTGGTTGTTGTAGGCGATCTCATCGGCCAGATTCGCGATCTGCGCTTCCAGCGAAGGTTGCTCGCGCTTGATGAAGCGTTCACCCACATCGCCGAGCTGTCGCGCATTGTTAACCGAGCAGTGCTTGAGAATCCCTTCGCGCGATTCGAAGGTCAGATTCAGTCCCGGAAACGCCGCGTAACGCTCCTCCAACTCATCGACGACGCGCAGCGACTGCAGGTTGTGCTCGAAGCCGCCGAACGGCTTCATGCAGTCGTTGAGCGCGTCCTGGCCCGCGTGACCGAACGGGGTGTGACCGAGATCGTGAGCCAGGCAAATCGCCTCCGCGAGCGTCTCATTCAGCTGCAGCGCACGGGCAATGGTACGGGCGATCTGGGCAACTTCGATCGAGTGCGTAAGTCGCGTGCGATAGAGATCGCCCTCATGGTTCACGAAGACCTGCGTCTTATAAACGAGGCGGCGAAAGGCGGTCGAATGAATGATGCGATCGCGATCGCGCTGGAACTCGCCGCGAAAGGTGGGTGCGCGTTCCTTATAGCGGCGGCCGCGGGACTGTTCGTCGCTTGCTGCGTAAGGCGCGAGGCTGATGGGTGCAGAATTCATGGAGCTCTTCGGTCACCGCTGAGGACTGCAATCGAGAATCCAGCTTCGAGACAGCTTTCGGCTCGCAGACCTCGCGGTCCGGCTCAACCGAAATGTTCCTGCAGAGTAGCCTCGAGTGCCTCGGCTGGATAGTCGGCGACGATGTCGGCCTTGCCCAGCGAGCGCATGAGGATCAGACGAAGCTTTCGCTCGAGCACCTTCTTGTCCATTCCCATGAGTTCCAGGCCGCGCATGGCGCCGATCGCCGGTGCCTTGGTCGGCAGCCCGAATCTCGCGAGCAGATCGATTGCGCGATCCCGGTCCTGCGCCGGCAGCCAGCCCAGCCGCGCCGACATGTCCGCTGCCATCACCATACCGGCCGCCACGGCTTCTCCGTGCAGCCAGCTGCCGTAACCCATCGCAGTCTCGATGGCGTGCCCGAACGTGTGACCCAGATTGAGGATGGCGCGCAATCCTTGCTCGCGTTCGTCGACGCCGACGATCTCGGCCTTGATCTCGCACGAACGTTTGATCGCGTAGGTGACCGCGTCATGCTCGCGAGCGCTGAGCGCTGGAACGTTCGTTTCGAGCCAATCGAAGAATGAGGAATCGTAAATGAGTCCGTATTTGACGACTTCTGCGATTCCGGCCTTGTATTCGCGTTCCGGCAATGTAGCCAGCGTCGAAGTATCGGCAATCACACACCGCGGCTGGTAGAACGCGCCGATCATGTTCTTGCCTTTCGGGTGGTTGACGGCCGTCTTGCCGCCGACCGAAGAATCCACCTGTGCAAGCAGCGTAGTGGGAAGCTGCACGTAGTCGATGCCGCGCTGATAGCTCGCCGCCGCAAATCCAGCCATATCGCCGACGACACCGCCGCCCAGCGCCACGACGGCAGCGTCACGATTGAAACGTGCCTCCATGAGCGCATCGAGAATGCGCGAATAGCTCTCCAGCGTTTTGTAAGCCTCGCCATCGGGCAGCAGCAGTGCAGACGTCCGTTTGCCTGCGAGCGCGGCTTGAAGCTTGGTCAGATACAGCGGCGCAATCGTCTCATTGGTGACGATCAGGATGTCGCGCGCCTTGATTTGTTCTCTCATCAGATCGCCGTCACCGATCAGCTCGGCACCAATGAGGATCGGATAGCTGCGTTCACCCAGCTCGATACGGACAGTGGTCACGGACTTCGTCATCAAGAGCTCACGGGTTCTTTCAACAATTGCACGATCTCCTCCGCCACGGCACGAACCGCGCGTCCATCGGTCGCGACCGTGACTTTGGCAAGCGACTCATAGAGCGGTGCACGGTGCTCCATCAGCTCACGCAGCCTCGCTTCCGGGTCCGCCGTGTAGAGCAGGGGACGCTGACGTCCATGACGCGTGCGCTCGAGCTGCTGCTCGATGCTGGTCTTGAGATACACGACATGCCCCCGCGCGGATAAACGTTCGCGATTCTCCGGCCTCAGCACCGCACCGCCGCCGGTCGCAATCACGACGTTGCTCAGCTGCGTGAGCGCATCGATGACCTCGCACTCCCGGTCACGAAACCCCGCCTCACCTTCGCGCTCGAAAATATAGGGAATATCGACACCACAGCGCCGCTCGATCTCACTGTCGCTGTCGTAGAACTGCAGACGCAGCAGCTTCGCGAGCTGTCGCCCCACTGCGGTCTTACCCGAGCCCATGGGGCCGATGAGATAGATGTTTGCCACGTCGATCGACATGGCGGAAGGATACACAAAAAGAAAGTGGCCGCCCGCAGGCGGCCACTTCACGATTCCCTGGCTACACTCTTCTTACGGCACTACTGGAACAGTGTAGGTCAGCTGAGTCTGCAATCCGCTGGGAGTTGTCACCAGAATAGTTAGAGTCCCATTACCTACGCTGGCCGTATCTGACGCGGTGAGCGAGAACGAGTATTGCGTAGGCTCAGTTGTGCAGGGCACCTTGAAGCTGTTCGGCGTTCCGAGGGTCAACCCCGTGCCGGTCACCGACCCCACAATAGTCGTCTCCGCCGGGAGCGGATTGCCGTTGAGGTCTGCAAAGACAAAGGAATAGGTTCGGCTGGATCCTTGGGCGAGCGAACTGAGGGTGCTGCCATTCGCCGGTATCACGCCTGCTGGAGTGTTATCCGACATGATAATGACATTGTGGGCAGCGATGCCGGTAGTCCTGAGCGACGCATCGCAACGGCCTGTTGTATCGAGGCACAGCACACCGTTGAAGATTCCATCAGCAGGATCACGCGTCGAGTTGTTGTTGAAGTCATAGATCACTTCGCCAGGATCGTAGGCCCCGTTTTCGTTGTCGTCGCGATAACGTTCGCCCAAGTCCGTGAAGTCTTCTCCGTTGTCGAACGTGCCGTTGCCGTTGGCATCCACAAACGACTCTTCACCGATTGCGGTCGCCAGGATCGAGGAGCGCCCCGGACGTGTTCCAACCGGTCGCGGATTGGAGCTTGTCCAGTTGACTGTGCAGACTCCTGATTCCGTGTTGGTCGTTACCGTGGTGCACTTCGATTGGATCGATCCACCTTCCGTTGTGAAGGTGATGGCAGTGCCGTCGGGTACCGGGTTGTTGAATCGATCCGATAAACGTGCCGTCACGGGGACGGACGTTCCATCGAGATTCCAAGCTTCGACATTCGGGCAGAGCACAGCGAGGGAGAAGCTGTCCTGATCCGGAACGCCGGTTGTCACCGTCAGCTGATTCGATTGCGTTGCTATGGCTGGGGTCGTGCTGAGCACGCTTGCAGTCACGCGCACTGTCGTGGCAACGGTTCCGGCTTGAACGACTGTTTGCACGTGTCCCGTCGAGTCGCTCTTTGCCGTTGCGGGTGACAAGCTGAGATTACCAACGGTCGTATTGAGCTGGAACGACACATCGGCCCCCGAGCGAGGTCCGCCCGTTTGGTCCAGCACCTTGAACACTACAACTGAGGTCTCCGGGCGACCTGCATCGCCGGTTCCCTTCAACGCAATGCTATCGGGCGTTGCCGATTCAAATACGATGGAGCCGATAGAGGCTGGCGCAACGGTTACGGTACCCGCCGCCGACAACGGATTGCCGCTGATCGTCGCAGTAGCCGTGACAACGTCTGCGCCACTGCATCCTTTAGCTGCATACACGACACTTGCGATGCCTGTGGTCGTGTCTATCGAGGCCGGGAGCGTTGCAAGGCCAGATGCCGCACAAACAGAGCTGAAGCTGATCTTGGCGGGCTGCGTGTATAGGGTCCCGTCGGACTGTTGCAACACCACTTGCAGGCTTGTGCTTCCACCTGCGGACAAGGTAGCGCTGGACACGGCGATTATCCCAGGTTGGAAATCAGCACCGGTACCACTACCCATTTGCACACTGGTCGCGCCGCCGGCCGCCACAACCTGTACGTTTACTGTGCCCGTCAGTGCCCCGGATTGTGCAGTGACCGTAATCGTTCTGGGAGTCGGATCACCAGCTGCGGACAACGTGACTGTCGCCTCGCCGTTGTCATCAGTTGTCGCTGGCGATCCACCGACCCCGCCTGACGTTGCAGAAAACGTGACGACTACGCCCTTCAGCAGATTGTTCGAGGCGTCACGCGCGATTGCTTTGACAGAGGCGGAAGTCGAACCATCGGCGGGAATTGTTGGAGCACTGGAGGTAACCGTAAGGGCCGCCGGTGTGACGACTGATCCCCCTCCGCCTGAGCCTGGGTTGTTTCCAACGTCGCCGGGCGGTGGGCGGCCTCCGCTGCCGCCGCACGCACTGAGAATTAGAATAAGGGGCACCAGTTTCCAGAATTTCGTCAACATGTGAGTTCCGCTCTCTGTATTGGTAACTGCTTTTCGTGATGCTCTATCAATACAAGTTGGCGCCCTCTCGCAGAATGCGAGGCGTCACGAAAATGAGCAGCTCATTCTTGTTATCGGTTTTGGTGGTCGACTTGAACAAGTGTCCCACGACCGGGATATCTCCCAATACTGGAACCTTGCTGGATGCATCGCGGCGTTCACTCTCCAGAATACCGCCTAGCACCACCGTCTGTCCGTCATTGACCAGCACTTGAGTCGAGATTTCGCGCGTGTCGATGCTGGGCACGAAGCCGCCTGTTGCGCTGGGTACGACCTGACCCACACTGTCCTTCGCCACCACCAAGTCCAGAATCACGCGATTATCGGGCGTGATCTGCGGCGTCACCTTGAGGCTCAGCACGGCCTTCTTGAATTGAGTCGTGGTCGCACCACTAGACGAAGATTCCTGGTATGGAATCTCCACACCCTGTTCGATCGAAGCTTCGCGCTGATTCGCAGTAATCAGGGTTGGCTGCGAGACGATTTCGCCTCGGCCTTCGGCCTGGGCAGCCGAGAGCTCGAGATCGACGATGAAGTCGGAATCGAGGAAGGTCAGCGCCAGCGCCCCCGCGGGATTCGCAACCGGCAGGTTCACCATGTACCGCTCAGCCGCTTCGCCGATCTCCAGGCCGCCCCGAGGATCGTTCGCGCCCGGGAAGAGGACTGCACTGTCCCCTGCGTCTAAGCCGCGATTGCTGAGGAAACCCTGACCATCAGACCCGCCAATATTCGTCGTAGTCGCATTCACGCCAAAGCGCACACCGAGCTCGCGGCTGAATTGATCGCTCACGATGACGACTCGGGCTTCGATGCGGACCTGGCGAACCGGGATGTCCAGCGTCGCAACCAGTCGGCGGATATCCGCGAGACGATCCGACGTGTCCTGCAGCAGCAGGGTGTTGGTGCGCTCATCGATGGTCACGCTGCCACGCTGCGACAGCAGTGAATTGTTGTTGCCGGACTTGATGAGGGCCGCAAGATCACCCGCTTTTGCGTAGTTCACCTGGAGGAACTCGCTGCGAAGCGGAGCCAGCTGCTGCACTTCCTGACGTGCAGCCAGGATTTCCTTCTCGCGTGCGGCAATCTCGGCGGCTGGGCCGATCAGCATCACATTGCCTTCGCGGCGCATGTCGAGGCCTTTCGTGCGCATCACGATGTCGAGCGCCTGATCCCACGGAACGTTCTGCAGACGCAGCGTCACATTGCCGCCCACCGTGTCGGTGATGACCATGTTCTGACCGCTCGTATCGGCCAGCAGCTGCAGAACAGCGCGCGTTTCGATGTCCTGGAAGTTGAGCGTCAGACGCTCGCCCGTGTATTCCTTCTTGTCTTGCAGTTCGGGCGGCAGCTTCACGATAGGCTTGATCTCGATCGTGTAGATATTGTCCGACTGGTACGCGAGCTGCTCATAGTCACCCGTCGCCGCGATCACGAGACGCGTGCCGTCGCCGACGCGCAGTGCATCCACCGAGTTCACGGGAGTTGCGAAGTCGGTGACATCCAGACGCTGCAGCAGCGCCTCTGGGATAGCGGTCTTCGCGAAGTTGACGACGATGCGCCCGCCTTCCTGCCGCAGGTCCGCCGGCACTTTCGAATCCGTCAGTTCGACGATGACACGGCCCGAGCCATCGCTGCCGCGGCGGAAGTCGATGTTGTTGACCGTCCGCGTGCCGGTTACGGGAGCCGTCCGAGCAGGCGAATTCGCCGCGGCGATGGTCGTTCCCGGAGAACTGGTCGCGCGGCCATTCGAGGCGAGTGTCACGATGATGTTGTTACCATCGAGACGGGTGTCATACGGAACCAAGCTGTCGACGTTGAGAACGACGCGCGTGCGGCCGTTTGCTTCGGCCACGTTCACGGTATCCAGCGCGCCCTGCTTGACGTCGATGCGACGCGAGCTCATCGCGACGGAGGTGTCCGGAAGATCCAGTGCGATGCGCGCAGGATTGTCGACGGTGAACGCCAGCGGTTGAGGCGCCGTGTCGCTCAACCGGAGCGTGAGCTCTACCTTGTTTCCCGGCAGCACGTTCGCACGCACGTCTTCCAGCCGGTTGCTGCTCTGTGCCTGCGCGGTCTGCCAGCCGAATGCGGCGAGACCGAAGCACGTATACGCGACGCGCCTGCAGAGAGATCCAAACTGAGATGACGACGAGGTCATCGGTCGGGCTGTGTAAAACGACGACATTAGTGAATTCTCCCTGGACTTATTCTGTGAGCGTCAGCGCGGCCGGACGCTCGATATAGCCGCCAACGCCGTCAGGCACAATTTCTACAATGGAAATCCTGGTGCTCGTCACTGCAGTAACGCGACCATCGTTCTGACCCATGTAGCTTCCCGGCAGCACGCGGTGAACCAAGCCGTCCTTGCCTTGGACCAGGCCATAGTTCTTGCCCTGCAGATTGAGCGTGCCGACCATCTTCATGCTGTCGATCGGGAACTGTTCGAGAAACTCACGCGCACGTTTCGAGTCGGGACGGATCGCATTTG
The DNA here is from genome assembly GCA_023423935.1 of Pseudomonadota bacterium. GTDB lineage: Bacteria > Pseudomonadota > Gammaproteobacteria > Steroidobacterales > Steroidobacteraceae > Steroidobacter. Next base: position 15,183 of record JAFAEQ010000075.1, read on the forward strand.
CGACATCGTTACGCACGGGCGCACTGGGAACGAAGGGCGAGCGCAGGCTGGCCGCGTTGTATGCGTATGTTTCGTACGGCTTGATCTGCGGCAGCGGCTCGACCCGCTCACCCGGACGTGAGCGTATCTCGGCAATTTTCTGCTGTAGCTCATCCATATCGCTCGAACAGCCGCTGAGGACCAGGACGAAGAGCGCAGTGGTGCTAACAAACCTGTAGTTCATGGTTGATAGGTCCTGTTAGTTCTTCGCCTTGGCCGGTCGCTTGCCCGCCTTGCCTTTCGGAGCACTCGCCGCGTCTTGTGCGGCCTGCTCATCATCGTCGAGGTACCGGTAGGTCTTGGCCGTCACATCCAGCTGGAGCTGATCGACGCCGCGATCCTTCCCTATCGGGGTGATCTCCACGTTATGGAGAGTCACGATACGCGGAAGTGCCGCAATGCCGCTCACGAACGCACCAATCGAGTGGAAGCTGCCGGTCAGGCGCATCTTGATGGGAAGCTCGGCATAGAAGTCCTTGTTCACCTGCGCGTTCGGCTGAAACAGCTTCTGATCCAGTCCGGCGCCCGCACCTTGCTGAGAAATGTCCGTCAGCAGGTTAGGAACCTCGGTCTTGTTCGGCAGCTTGCGGAGCATCGCGCCGAACGAGCGCTCGATCTCGTCGAGCTGTGCCTTGTACGCGTCCAGGTTCGCAGCCTTGCGTGCTTTCGTTTCGAACGTCTGAAGCAGTGTTCCCTCTTCTGCGCGGGCCGCATCCAGATCGGGTTTATTCGGTTTCCAGGCAAGGAAATACACCATCACCGCGGCGGCTACGACGAAGATCAGGCCGATGGCACCGAAGCGGAATGGGGCAGGCCAGCGACCGACATCGTTGGGGTCCAGGTTGCGGATATCTTCAATGAAGGTGCTCATCGTGCCGCTCCTCGCCCGCCGCCGGCCTGCTCATTGGCGGCGGCTTTGATGGTCGGATTTTCCTGGCTCACGTTGAGCGTGAATGTCGCACCCACATCGCTGTTGCCCTTCGTTTCGAGAATCTCCAGGGAGGGATCGGCCAGCCATTCGGAGCCGTCCAGATTGCGCATGTAGTTCGAAACACGCGTGCTGGACTGCGTAACGCCCTGGATCTGGATCTTGCGATCGTTCTGTTTGATTTGTGTCAGATAGATGCCATCCGGCAGCGTCTTCACGATCTGATCGAACAGATGGACGATTTCAGCACGGCTGCGCTCGAGCTGCTCGATGACCTGCATGCGGGCGAGGAGGCGCTGCTTCTGCTGCTCGAGATCGAGAATTTCTGCGATCTGCTTGTCGAGCTTGCTGATCTCGTCCTTGAGATATTGGTTTCGACTGTTCTGGTACTCGATGGCCGAGTTCATCTGCAGATTCACTGCAAATGCGATCGCACCGGCCAGCACCAGAGCTCCGACGGCACCAACGCCGAACTCCTGCCGGCGCTGCTTGCGCTCGGCTTCACGCCAGGGAACTAGGTTGATTCTTGGCATATCAGTCGAAGCTCCGTAGCGCGAGACCGCATGCGGTCAGCAGCGCGGTGGCGTCCTTTTTCACGGCCTGTGCTTTGGCCTTTTGGCTGACTTTCATCTGCCCGAGCGGATCGCCTCGCTGTGCCTCGATGCCCACTCGGCTCTGAATCATTTCCGCTGCGCCCGCGATGTTCGCGCAGCCGCCGCAAATCAGGATCTGTTCCGGTTGTTCGCGCCCGGCGCCGGAAGCGAGGAAGAACTGCAGCGAGCGGCTCACCTGCTGACACATGTCATCGATGAAAGGCCCGAGAACTTCTGTTTCGTAGTTGCCCGGCAATCCGCCTTCTTTCTTCGCGCGTCCCGCTTCTTCCATGCTGAGGCCGTACGTCCGCATGACCTCTTCGGTGAGTTGCTGACCGCCGAACGAGAAATCGCGCGTATAGATGACCTTGAGATCCCGCAGCACACTGAAGGTGGTGCTGCTGGCACCGAAGTCCACGACGGCGATGACGCGACCCAGACCTCCGTCAGGCATTTGATGAGTCAACAGGCGGCAGGCGTTTTCAAGAGCAAAGGCTTCGACATCTACGATGCGAGCCGTGAGGCCGGCCGCGGCACAAGCGGCGACGCGTTGCTCGACGTTTTCGCTGCGCGTCGCGACGAGCAACACATCGAGCATTTCGGGATCTTTCTCGGAGGGACCGATCACTTCGTAGTCGAAGCTGACTTCCTCCATGGGGAAGGGAATGTACTGATCGGCCTGCATTTCGACCTGCCCCTCGAGCTCGTTCTCGCTCAAGGTGCGCGGCATCTGAATGACTTTCGTGATGGCGGCATCGCCGCTGATAGCGACCGCAGCTTCCTTCGCTCGTGCGCCGGCGCGCTTCACCGCGCGCTTGATGGCATCGCCAACCGCATTGGCGTCGACGATCGCTTTTTCGTTGATGGAATTCGGTGGCGTCGGCTCAGCAGCGTACGACTCGACCCGGTACTGACCGCCGCTCATGCTGATCTCGATCAACTTGACCGAGGACGTCGTGATGTCGAGTCCGAGCAGCGGCCGCGATTTGGCTGTGAAGAGCACGCTAGTTCCCTTTATGCATCAGGTACTTAGGGGAGAATCTGAGATCGGACACGAAACACGGGTCGCAAGCATATACAGCCGCGCGTTAAGTTGAATGTGAGGAGTCTCACGAAATACCATCGCGGCGATTCCGCATCCGCAGCTCTTACCCGCCTTGTTCTTGAGCCATTTTCTTCAGCGGGAACGAACGCGCGACCTGCGGATCAATGACTTGGGAGCGCGCTGAGACAGGCCGGTGCCCCTGTTTTTTCTCGGATGGAATGCACGGAGCCTTATGTCTGATGCTCGTATCATCCCGCCGGCGACCCCGCTGTCCTGAGTTCGCCCCTCTCGCAACGAGGGAAGATCCCGTAGACCGGAAGCTTTGCGTCCTCACCTTTCGATGAGTTTGCCCACCTGATTCGCGGCTACTATTGCATAACCACATTTTTTAAAGCAAGGACTTAGGTCTACTAGTTCTCATGCGACATTATCTTCCAGCGCCGCTTCGTTACGGCTTGGCTGCGCTCATCATCGGCGTCGGCGGAACGCTCCTGGGCTTCGCTGGTGCTTATCAATATCTCGAGCCTGCGTTGCCCGATGTGGCCGCGATTCGAGATATCCGGCTGCAGGTTCCGCTGCGTGTTTACAGCCGCGATCACAAGCTCATCGCTCAGTTCGGTGAGCAGCGGCGCATCCCGGTTTCCTACGACGCATTGCCCGAGCCGCTGATTCAGGCGCTGCTCGCAGCCGAGGACGACAGCTTCTTCGAGCACAGAGGCGTCGACTATCCAGGTCTGGCACGCGCAACCGTGCGTCATCTGATGTCGGGACAAAAAGGCGAGGGCGGCAGCACGATCACCATGCAGCTGACTCGCGGCATCTTCCTGAGCCCCGAGAAAAGTTATCGACGCAAACTGCAGGAGATCTTTCTCACGCTGCGTATCGAACAGCAGTTTACGAAGCAGGAAATTCTCACGCTGTACATGAACAAAATGTTTCTTGGTCAGCGCGCTTACGGCGTGGGCGCAGCCGCCGAGGTGTACTTCGGCAAGTCGATCGATCAGCTTACGTTGCCGGAGATTGCGCTGATCGCCGGCACGTTCCGGCTTCCCTCCCGCGACAATCCCGTCGCGAACGCACAGTTCGCAAAGCATCGCCGCAGCTACGTCCTGCGTCGCATGCGTGAGAAGGGATACATCACTGCGGAGCAGCAGCAGGCCGCGGACAACGCACCAGTCGAATCGAAGCTTCATGGCCCCGCCGTCGAGGTCGAGGCCCCGTACATCGCCGAGATGGTACGCGCCGATCTGTTCAATCGACTCGGCACCGATGCCTATACGGCCGGCTATGAAGTGATCACGACCGTGGACAGTCGGTTGCAAGGGGCGGCCGTACGCGCGCTGCGCGCTGCATTGCTGGATTACGACCAGCGGCATGGATATCGCGGACCGCTCGGTCGCGTCACGCTCTCGGCGCAGTCCAACGAAACCGAATGGTCGCGACTCCTCGAAGAGTACCCGTTGCGTGGAACGATCGAGCCCGCACTCATCCGCTCGGTCGACGAGCGCAGTGCAGTGGCATGGTCGCGCGTACACGGGCGAATCAATCTGCCGTGGACCGGATTGAGCTGGGCGCGCGCGCCGCGCGCAGACGGTAGCGTGGGACCACCCATTCAACGCGCATCCGACGTGCTTGCCGTTGGCGACATCGTGTACGTCGGTCAGGAGCGCAACGGCAACTGGCGAATGGTGCAGATTCCCGAAGCACAAGGTGCCTTCGTTGCGATGGATCCGCAGGACGGTGCAGTGGCCGCGCTAGTGGGCGGCTTCGATTATTTCTCGAGCAACTTCAATCGCGCCGTGCAGGCGAAACGCCAACCCGGCTCGGCATTCAAACCTTTCCTCTACTCCGCAGCGCTCGATCAAGGGTTCACAGCGGCCAGCATCGTCAACGATGCACCGCTCGTCATCGATGATCCCTCGCTGGAAGCTGCATGGCGTCCGCAGAACAACACTCGCGAATTTCGTGGGCCCATGCGTCTGCGCGAAGCACTCGTGCGATCGCGTAATCTCGTCTCGATTCGCGTCATGCACGCGCTGGGTGCGAGCTATGCGACCAAGTACATCTCGCGCTTTGGCTTCCCCGAGGAAACCTTACCGCACAATCTGACGCTGGCCTTGGGCACCGCACAGGTCTCACCGCTCGAGATGGCCAACGCCTACTCCGTGTTCGCGAATGGCGGCTACCGGGTCGACTCCTATTACATCGATCGGATCGTGGGGCCCGACAACAAGGTGGCGTACGAATCTCAACCGCGAATGGTCTGTCGCGAATGTGTCGAACCAGCGCCACATGAAGGCGATGAAGCGGTTACCGCGGAGGGCGTGCAAACCGCGGCTGCATCGACGATCGATGAACGCAGCTGGGGCGGACTGAGCTATCTGCCCGAGAAGCTCGTCGCGCCCCCGGTCATTTCGCCGCAGAACAATTACGTGATCACGGACATGATGACCGACGTGGTTCGTCGTGGCACGGCAGTGCGCGCGATGCAGTTGAAGCGCAACGATCTCGCCGGCAAGACCGGAACCACGAACGATCGTCGCGATGCGTGGTTCTGCGGATTCACATCGTCACTGGTCGGCGCGGCGTGGGTCGGCTTCGATCAGGAACGCTCGCTCGGGCCCGGCGAAGAAGGAAGCCGCACGGCGCTGCCCATGTGGATCTATTTCATGCACGAAGCGTTGCAGGGCGTACCTGAGCAGCGACGAGTACCGCCCGCCGGGATCGTGACGATGCGCATCTCCGCCGATACGGGGCTGGCAGCGCGCCCCGGCGAGCCCAACGCCATTTTCGAAACTTTCATGGCGGGACATCTTCCGGCCGAAGCAGAAGGCAACGGCAGTCCTGCGGGCACCGACGCAACATCGGGCGAACAGAGTAGTGACGAGCCCATCTTCTGACAGTAGGCTCAGCTCACGAGAACGGTTTCTGTGCAGCCTGCGGGAGGCGAGATGAGCAAGCGAATGAATCCGCGCGCGGACCACTTGAGACTCGCCCTCGCACAGGAAGCTGCAAGGATCATGTCGGAGCAGGGCATCGATGATTACCTGCTCGCGAAACGCAAGGCTGCGGAGCGCTTCGGCGCCACGGACATCGCCGTGCTGCCGAAGAATTCGGAGATCGAGGCCGCACTCCATGCACATCAGCGTCTGTTCGAAGCGAATCGGCATTCGTCGGATCTGGAATCCGCACGACGCACGGCGTTGCAAGCCATGCAGCTGCTGCGCAAGTTCGAGCCTCGCCTGGTCGGTCCCGTCTTGAGCGGGACGGCCTCGGCTCACTCCGAGATCAATCTGCACCTGTTCTCGGAAGGATCGGAAAGCGTCGCCCTGCATTTGATGGAGAACGGCATTCCGCACGAGTTTGCGGAGCGCAGGCTGCGCTACGAACCGGATCGCCTGGTTGCTTACCCTGTCGTTCGATTCGTGGCGGGCAATCGCGAAATCGATGCGGTCGTGTTCCCGCTAAACGGAATCCGTCAGTCACCTGCCAGCCCTGTCGATGGCAAGCCGATGCGACGCGCGGATCGCGCCGAAGTGCAGGCACTTCTGGATGAACCCGCCGAACAGAGCAGTGGCTGGAACTGAACGTCCGCATTGAAAGCGGACGTTCACTCAAGCGGAGCTCAACCGCGCTTGCCGATCTCCACGTAGTCTCGGCGTGTTGAGCCGGTGTACAGCTGGCGCGGGCGGCTGATCTTCATCGCCGGGTCCGCAATCATTTCCTGCCAATGCGCGACCCAGCCGACCGTGCGGGCGATCGCGAACATCACCGTGAACATCGACTGCGGGATGCCGATCGCGCTGTAGATGATGCCCGAGTAGAAATCGACGTTCGGATACAGCTTGCGCTCGACGAAGTACTCGTCCTTCAACGCGATCTCTTCCAGCTTCAGCGCGAGCTCGAACAACGGATTGTCCGACTTGCCCAGCTTGGCCAGGACCTTGTGGCACATCGCTCGGATGATCGTCGCGCGCGGATCGAAGTTCTTGTACACGCGATGACCGAAGCCCATCAGACGGAAGTTGTCGTTCTTGTCCTTCGCCTTTGCAAGGTACTTCGGCACGTTCTCGACGGTGCCGATCTGCTCGAGCATTGCGAGCACGGCCTCGTTCGCACCGCCATGCGCCGGACCCCACAACGCGGAGATGCCCGCCGAGATCGCCGCGTAAGGATTCGCACCCGTGCTACCGGCGAGACGGACGGTCGAGGTGCTCGCGTTCTGTTCGTGATCGGCATGCAGGATGAAGAGCAGATCGAGCGCCTGCGCCGTGACTGGATCGACGTTATACGACTCGCAGGGCACCGCGAAGAACATGTGCAGCAGATTCGAGCAGTAATCGAGATCGTTGCGCGGATAGATGAAGGGCTGTCCGAGCGCATGCTTGTATGCGGCCGCGGCGATCGTCGGAATCTTCGCGATGATGCGATGAGCGAATATCTCGCGATGACGCGGATTATGGATGTCCATCGAGTCGTGATAGAACGCCGCCATCGACGCAACCACGCCCGAGAGCATCGCCATCGGATGCGCGTTGTACTGGAAACCGTTGAAGAACCGCAGCAGCGATTCGTTGATCATCGTGTGGTACTGAATCGCGTGCGTGAACTCCGAGAGCTGCTCGCTCGTGGGCAGCTCGCCGTTGATAAGGAGATACGCGACCTCGAGGAAGTTGCTCTTTTCCGCGAGTTGCTCGATCGGCACGCCGCGATGCAGGAGCACACCTTCGTCGCCATCGATGAAGGTGATCTTGCTCTCGCACGACGCGGTCGCCATGAAGCCCGGATCGAATGTGAAAAGTCCGTGTTCCTTGGTTAAGTTCGCAACGCTCAACACGTCGGGCCCGAGCGTCCCACTACGCACATCGGCGATCGATTTCTTGCCAGTGGACAGATCGGTGAGCTCGAATTTCTTCTCGGCCATGGCTGATTCCGCAAACGTTGAAGCGTCGGCGCGGGCGGGCTGCCTGCTGGAGACGCGAAAGGGAGGCGCAGCCTTACATGAGCCCGCCGTCGAATCAAGCCGGATGGCCGCCCTCGCCCGCCGCTCGGAGCGTCAGGAAATTACTGGACGATCTTCAGTAACTGACCGGGAACCGGCTCTTTGTTCGGATACAGATCGTTCATCAGCCGCAGCAGATCGGCCGGATATTTCTTGACCGGCATGTTCTTCGCGAGATCGTCGATGCGGATGTTCTGACCGACGCGGATAGTGCGGATCTTGTACGGCTCGGCGAGTGCGAACTCGTTGTCCTTCAGCCGGCGGAACGTTTTGACCGTCGACATGAACAAAGCGTCACCTGCAGGCACCGCACCCTGACCGCGACTCGCGCCTGCGAACACGTAGGCCAGATTGTTGTAGTAGATCACTGCGTAGCGCGCCGGCACCACGCCAAAGTCGGTCTTCGCCGAGCGCACCACCGCGGTGTAGCCCTGCAGGCCGTTCACCTCGATGTTTTCGCCCTGACCTGCGTTCGACTGTGCGAGCAAGCGGGACAGAAACTCTTTGGGTCCCGTGTTCGGCGGCGGCGCCATGGTCTGCATCTGCAACACGCTGTCCTTCTTCGGACCGATCGCAAGCAGGCGATGCGCCTGATTCTCGACGGTCCAGCCGGTCGGGAACGCGATCGTGAGTCCCAACGTCGCGTGATAGAAACGGTTGCCTTTGAATACGCCCTGCGCGCGACTGGGCCCCACGGGCAGGCCTTCGATCGCACGCAGATATCGTTCGCGACCCGGATCGACCTTATCGCCCTCGTTCTGTAGCTTCGCCGCCGCCTTCACCACTTCCTGCAGTCGCAGATCGTTGTCCGGGTGAGTGGCGAAGATGCCGTGATAGACATGAGGCTCGCGGTTCTCCTCGCGTGCACGGGCCACTTCGAACATTTCCTGATTCTTGAGCAGACGCACCACATCGATCATGTGCTGCGGTGACAATCCGGTGCTCTGCAGATACTCCGCACCAAGACGATCCGCCTCGAGCTCGTTATCCCGCCCATAACCGCGAATGAGCGCCGCGCCCGCGTAATTGGCGAGGCCCGCGAGGTCACCGCTACCGGTGAAGATACCCAGCGCCGCAGCACCGATGTTGGAAAGGGTCGATTGAGTCTGCTGCTTGACGGGATGACGCGCATTGACGTGCCCGATTTCGTGCCCCAGCACAGCGGCGAGCTCGGCTTCCGAATTCAGAAAATTCATGATGCCGCGCGTGATGTACACGTAACCGCCGCCCGTCGTGAAGGCGTTGATTTCTTCGCTGTCGAGCACCGTGAACGTGTACTGGAGATCCGGCCGCTGGCTCGCCTTGGCGGTGCGCTGCCCGACCTCGTTCACGTACTGCTGCAGACGAATGTCGTCATAGGGACCGCCGAACTGCTGGAGCATCAGCGGATGAACCTGCTTGGCGCGGTCGATCTCGGATTTCTCGGACGAGAACACCAGATCGGGTCGCCCGCTTACAGGGTTGGTTGCACATCCGCCCAGCCACACGGCCGCCAGAAGAGCGAGGAGTGCGAAGCGCTTCGATGAGCTCAGCAACATTGGGAGACCCGCAAAGCAAGCGAACGTGGGGTCTTATAAACCGCTCGTCCCGACAGCGACAAGCCGCCAAACAGGCGAATGGCACGTACGCCTGAGCGTCGATGGCTCAGGCGTGAGAGTTCAGCGCGGGTTCAGAAAAAACAAAGGGGCGCAATGTGCGCCCCTTGGTGACTTTGCCGCGACCGGAAGTACGGTCGCTGCCGCTCGATCTTTAGCGAGCGTACTTCTTGCGGAACTTGTCGACGCGACCGCCGGTGTCGACGATCTTCTGCTTGCCCGTGTAGAACGGGTGGCAGGTCGAACACACTTCGATCTGGAGATCGTGCCCGAGCGTCGAGCGCGTCACGAACGTGTGCCCGCAGCTGCAGGTCACGGTCGTCTCTTTGTACTCAGGATGGATTCCGTCTTTCATGTGTGTTGAGCGCGAGTCGCTCCCTCGAAAAAAGGCGCGCAGTGTAGCGGCGCGGGTGGATGGTCGCAAGACGAAATGGCACCTGAATACGGAAATTCAATGTGGGCCTGGACCCAGTCTCAGAGCACGCTCCGGTTATCCACAAAACCTGTGGATAAGTTTGTGGATGACTGGATGCGGCAATGCCGTAGAAACGGGCTTAATCGGCAAGCTGTCAAATTGCTCAATTTTTGACCAGCCCATTTCCTACAATAAAATCAATATGTTAGGAGCGTCTATTTCCATGACGCTTTTACTTTCGTCATCAAAGCATGGATCTGCAGAATCGCCCTGAGGCGTGTGCATAACCTTTACCGCGGCGAATTTGCGTAAGTCCCCGCGTCGTAAGATTTTTACCCCCATGCGGAGGAGATGAGCCTAGGCCGGCAGGAAGATCGCCTGCAGATCATTCAGAAACTGCAACCCAAGTTCGGTCGCAGCCAGGCGTTCGGGCGTGTCCGCAAGCAAGCCTTTGGCCCTGGCGGCAGTCAGCTGCGATTGCATGACATCGAGTGCGAGTCCGGTTCTCGCCTGGAAGAGGCTTGCAGGCACGCCGCCCCTGAGCCGTAGTGCATTCAGCATGAATTCGAACGGAAGCTCGGTGCCGCTGAGCCAGCGATGTTCGACGATGCGATCGGCACCCGCACGACTCAGGTACTCACGCGGCTGCTTGCAACGAGCCGTCCTCTGGATTCCATCTTGCACCGTGAGCTTGCCGTGCGCGCCGGCACCGATGCCCAGGTAGTCGCCAAACTGCCAATAGTTGAGATTGTGGCGGCACTGCCGTCCAGCCTGCGCGTACGCTGAGATCTCGTACTGGGAGTAACCGAAACGATCCAGCAGTGCTTGGGATTCGATCTGCATCTGCCAGGACGCATCATCATCCGGCAGCGGCGGCGGCCGATGATAAAAGACCGTTCCGGGCTCGAGCGTGAGCTGATAGTGCGAGATGTGCGCGGGCTGGAGCTCGATTGCGCTACGAAGATCCTGAAGCGCTTCCTCGATGGACTGCTGCGGCAAGCCATACATCAGATCCAGATTGAAATTGTCGAGCCCGGCACGCCGCAGTTCGTCCACCGCTCGATGAACATCCCCAGCGCCATGGATGCGTCCAAGCGTTTTCAGCTGCTGCTCGTTGAAGGATTGCACGCCGAGCGACACGCGAGTCACGCCGGCTTCGCGATACCCCGCGAAGCGCCCACGCTCGATGGTTCCCGGGTTCGCCTCGAGCGTCACTTCCAGCTCGTCGCTGACGACGAATCGCTCTCTGACCGCTTCCAGGAGCCAACCGATCTCCTCGGGACTGAACAGGCTCGGCGTGCCGCCGCCGAAGAAAATCGAGATGAGCGTTCGATCGCGCACCTTCGTCAGATCGTGGTCGAGATCCTCGATCAACGCATCGATGTACTCGCGCTGCGGCATGTTCTGCGGCATCGCATGCGAGTTGAAGTCGCAGTAGGGACACTTGCGCACGCACCAGGGCAGATGCACGTACAGCGCCAGCGGAGGCGGTTCGAAAAGCATTTCCGCTATGTCGGGGCGATCGAGGTTTCCCGCAAGCGCGAGACCAGCATCCGCAGCGCCTTGCCGCGATGACTCAGGCTGTTTTTCTCGGTAGCTGGCAATTCCGCAGCGGTGAGCCCGGAGTCGAGCTCGAAAATCGGGTCGTATCCGAAACCGCCGCTCCCGCGAGGCGCATCGATGATGCGACCTTCCCAGCTCGCCTGGACGACAATCGGTGACGGGTCGGTCTCCCAGCGCATCAAGGCGAGTGCGCATTGATAGCGGGCTGCACGCGAGGCTGATGGACGCGCTCGCAGATCCGCGAGCAGCTTCTCGAGATTCTCATGATCGCTCGCGCCTGGACCTGCATACCGGGCCGAGTAAATGCCGGGCGCTCCATGCAGCGCATCGACTTCGATCCCGGAATCATCCGCAATCGCCACACATCCCGAAACACGCGCGGCATGCCTCGCCTTGAGGATTGCGTTCTCGACGAACGACAAACCGGTTTCCTCGGGCGCCACGCTGCTGAATCGCGAGATCGAGACGATGTCGAATTCGAATGGCGCAAGCAGCTCCTGAAATTCCTTCAGCTTGCCTGCGTTGTGCGTGGCTAGGACGACCTGCATCGTTCGATCACCGCCCGCGAAGATCCTGCTGAAGCGCTTCGAGCTGTTTCGCGAGCAATTCGCCGATGCCGTTCGCCGCGAGGTTCAACAATGCGTCGAGCTCATCGCGCCGAAACGCATGTCCCTCAGCGGTGCCCTGCACTTCGATGAAACCGCCGCCGTTGTTCATGATCACGTTCATGTCGGTCTCGGCATCGGAGTCTTCCTTGTAATCGAGATCGAGCACTGGAATTCCCGACCAGATGCCGACCGACACCGCGGCGACCTGACCGTGAATGGGACTGTCCCTCAGCACGCGCCTGCGCACCAGGGAATCCACCGCATCCACCAGCGCCACGTAGCCACCCGTGATCGCCGCGGTCCGCGTGCCGCCATCGGCCTGCAGCACGTCGCAATCGAGCGTGATCGTGCGCTCGCCCAACGCTTTGAGATCGACGACCGCCCGCAGCGCGCGACCGATCAGACGCTGGATCTCCAGCGTACGGCCACCCTGCTTGCCTTGAGCCGCCTCGCGTCGCGAGCGGGTGTGCGTCGCGCGCGGCAGCATCCCGTATTCGGCAGTGACCCAACCGCTCCCGCTATTGCGCAGGAAAGAGGGCACGGTCTCTTCGACCGACGCGGTGCAGATGACTCGGGTATCGCCGAACTCGACGAGCACCGAACCCTCGGCGTGACGGGTAAAGCCGCGCGTGATCCGCACGGGTCGCAGTTCGTCAGGTGCACGACCGCTGGGCCGATTCTTCATTGGGAGCCTCGAAGTGAACAGCCGCTTACGACATGTCGGGCGACTTGGATGCCGGGGAGAATTCCGCGCCGGCGCGCGGGCGTCAACCGTGGACGCGGTCTGACCTCAGTTACCGACCCAGCGCAGCACGGCCGCGGTGGAATTGTCGCTGAAAGGCGCGGAGGCCTGCACGGCACGACGTCCGAGTGCTTCGAGCCACGCGCGCAGGTTCTCGGGATCGCCGCGGAAAAACGCTGCGATATCGGCATCGCGCAAATTGGCCCAGATGCCATCGGAGCACAGCAGCAAGACATCGCCGGGTTGTAGCGGCTGACGTGTGCTGATGCTCATTTCGGGAATGGCAGGATCGCCGCCGAGGCAGCACTCGACGAAATTGCGCATCGGATGCGTCGCGATCTCATCTTCGGTGATCTTGCCTTCGCGCAGCAGCAACTCCACATGGCTGTGATCGCGCGTGCGCATCACCACGTTGCCTTTGCGGATCAGATAGACGCGGCTGTCGCCGACGTGACCCCAGTACGCTGCGCCTTCCTGCACCAGGCAAATTGCCGTCGTGGCACGCGGGCGCGAATCGATCGATTGTTCGCTGCCGAGGCGCGCCACTTCGTCGTGCGCCTTGCTCAATGCGAGATGCAGAAAGCCGAGCGGATCGAAAACAGGGTGAGGCGTCTGGTGAAACGAATCGAGCAGACTCTTCATGGCCGTGTCCGCCGCACGACTGCCATCCGAGTGGCCACCCATGCCGTCGATCACGATCATCAGAGCCGCGTTGTCCGTTGCCGCAATGGTGACGCGATCCTGGTTGTCTTCGCGATCACCGATGAGGCTTACATCTGCATACTCGATCCGCAAGCGCGGGCTCCGGCAGGGTGTTCAGCTGTTACACTTGGCGCCGCTTTATACACTGGCAAACGGCATGAAGTAAGACAGCTTTTGCCTTAATCACTCTCGACTTCAAGGAAAGCTCGCTTCGCATGATCCGCAGCATGACAGGATTCGCACGCCGCGAACGCCAGGAACCGTGGGGCACACTGGTTTGTGAACTGCGCACGGTCAATCACCGCTACCTCGAGATCTCCCTGCGCTTGCCCGACGATCTCAAGGCGCTGGACAACGACATCCGCCAGACGATCACCGCGGCGCTGCGCCGGGGAAAGATCGACGCAAATCTCTATCTGAAGTCCGCGTCGGGTTCGACACAATCGCTGGAGATCGACACCGCGCTTCTCGACACGCTCGTCGCGCGCCTCGAGGAAGTGCGCGGTCGCGTTCCGTCGTCCGCCGAAGTGAATCCGGTCGAGCTGCTGCGTTGGCCCGGCGTCATCCGAGAGGCCAACGTCGACAACAAGCCCGTGCTCGCCGCCGCGCTCGATGTATTGAAGGAAGCGCTGCGCGAGCTGAACGACACCCGCTATCGCGAAGGCCAGCGGATTCGTGAGCTGCTGCTGAATCGCTGCACGACCATGCGCACTCAGGTCCAGAACGTGCGTGAACGGCTCCCCGAGATTTCACAACGCCTGCGCGAGCGCATCGTCGAGCGCATTTCGCAGCTCGGCGTCACGCCAGACCCCGAGCGGCTCGAACAGGAGCTCGTGCTCTACGCGCACAAAATGGATGTCGATGAGGAAATGGATCGTCTGACGGGACATCTGGACGAAGTCACGTCGGTCCTGGATTCCTCGGAGCCCGCCGGCAGGCGCCTGGATTTTCTGATGCAGGAGCTCAACCGCGAGGCCAATACGCTGTCCTCGAAATCTCAGGATGTGGAAACCACGCGCGCGGCTGTCGATATGAAAGTCATGATCGAGCAGATGCGCGAACAGATTCAGAACGTCGAGTGATGGGTGATCGTGTGACGAAGGGTGCGTCAGAGAAGCAGCCGGTTCGCGGCAAGCTGTTCGTGATCGCGGCGCCGTCAGGGGCGGGCAAGACCTCGCTCGTGCGTGCGCTCATGCACCGCATGCCGGAACTGAAGTTCTCGATCTCATACACCACGCGCAAACAGCGCGAGACCGAAGTGCACACGCACGATTACTTCTTCGTCGATAAGCCCACGTTCGAGGGCATGATCGCGGCAGGCGCCTTTCTCGAATACGCGCAGGTGTTCGACAACTACTACGGCACTTCCAGGCAGCAGGTGCAGGATCTGCTCGATGCGGGTCAGAACGTCCTGCTCGAAATCGACTGGCAAGGTGCGCAGCAGATTCGCAAGGCTGCACCGGAAGTCGAGAGCATTTTTATCCTGCCGCCTTCGCGCACGGAGCTCGAACGCCGGCTACGCGATCGCAAGACGGACAGCGAAGAAGTCATTGCGCGGCGTTTGCGCGACTCCATCGACGACATGTCGCACTGGAGCGAGTTCGACTATGTAGTCGTCAATCAAGACTTCGAGCGGGCAGTCGACGATCTGCAGAACATCGTGACAGGCCACGGCGCGCATCTGCGGCGCACGCGCGCCGAACTGCAAACGCTGGTCGACCAACTGTTGGGTTAACCACAGCTGAAAATATTCGGGCGTATGAGATATTTTCGCCCTCGTTGAACTCGTCGTGGCCGACACGGACAAAATGCCGCACGGGCTCGGCCGTATCGAGCCGCCACACAAGGAACCATCGATGAAACGTCTCTCCCTCGCGACCTTCGCCGCATCGCTTGTCTATGCCGCCACGCTCACGTCCGCCGCCGCAGCCGAAGAGCGCCCGCGAGTCGTCGCAGTCTCCGGTCAGGGCGAAGTGCAGGCGGAACCCGATCAGGCGATCGTGACGCTTGGCGTCGAATCGAGAAAGCCCAAGCTCGAAGACGCACGCGCCGAAGTGACCAAGACGGTGGATGCAGTGCTGAAGCTCACTCGCGATCTCAAGATCGACCAGAAGTACGTTCGCGCCACTCGCATCAGCGTGCAGCCGGAATACAACTGGGACCAGAACGCGAAAGAGCGCAATCTGATCGGTTATTACGTCTCGCGCCAGGTGGAGGTTGATCTGCGCGACCTCGACAAGCTCGGCACCTTGCTCGAGAAGGCCACGGATCTGGGCGTGAATCAGCTCGGCGATCCACGGCTCGAATCCAGCAAACGACGCGACCTGGAACGCGAGGCTCTCGCAAAGGCAGTTCTGGATGCCCGCGCCAACGCGGAAGCCGTTGCCAAGGCGGCTGGCGCAAAGATCGGTGCAGCGCGCACAATCTCGGCGAGCTCCGGTTTTACTCCCGTCCCCATGCAGACGCGGGTGTTCAAGGCGATGGCCGCGGAAGTTGCCGATGCTTCGCAGACCTATCAGAGCGGTCAGATGACTTTCAATGGCAATGTGAACATCGAGTACGACCTGATCATTTCGCCATAACACATGAGATCGATCTCCTACGCATGCCTTGCAGCCCGCCTGACCGGCGGGCTGTTGGTTGCGTGGAGCCTGAGCTCGACCGCAATCGAAGCGCCGAAGACTGCATCACCTGAGCAGCAGCCCCAACAGCCGCCGTCGACCCAAGTCAGCATCGTTCCTACGGACGAAACGCAGTTCTATCAACGCCTGCAGTTCGTCACGCATAAGCGGATGCTGGCCGGCTTGGGCGTGAAAGAAGAGGTCATCAGAACCCTCTCGACCGGCGCTGCGGACGCAGCGATCGGGGATCTGAACAATCAAAGCGCGGCGGGCGACAAGAACGCGACCATTGCACTAGTTCGCATTCAACACTGGTGCAGCCGGATCGGCTCGACCCAGCCGACCGACGCGCAGGGCCAGCTCGCAAGACTCTCGAGCGTGCTTCCGCCGGAGCGGCTGGCAAGAGTCGCTGGTGTGTTCGTCGCCGAGCGCGGCTATCTCGAACAAGCTCGACAGGGCTGTGGCAAAGCTGCGTTCGACTACAACGGCATCGAATCGCGGTTGCGTATGGCCGTCGACGCGGGCGATCCGGCAAGCGCAACCGAGATGGCGCAGTTCTCACGCGATCCCGCACGCCGCGAAGCGCTATTGAAGCAAGCTGCCGATAGCAACTTCGCGCCCGCGCAGTACGCACTGGCAACCACTCGTGTCGTCGCTGTCCAACGCAACATCTCCACCGAGAACGTCGCCTCCATTCGCCTCTTGCTCAAACAGGCAGGACGCTCGATGTCGAAAGCAAAAGTCGATCTGGCCAACTGCATGGCCCTCGGCTGCGACGGCCACCCCGCAGACACATCGGGCGCAACGGCATTCGGCATCGACGCCGCGCGCGACGGTGAACCCAGCGCATTCGTCTCGATGATGCGCATGCCCTGGGGCATGCGCCTGACGCGCCAGCAATTGATCGCGTGGCAGTCTTTCGGCGAGCGATTGAACGAAGCCGGCTGCACGGGCGACGGCTACGTGCAGAGCGCAGCGTTCTACATACAAAGCCTCGCCGCACTTCAGAACAAGCAGCCGCCAAAGGTGCTCGAAGAAGCCAACGCACAACTCGAAACGCTGTGGAAGCAAAACGGCGAGCGCGCAAAGCGCGAGCAGGGATGTAACTCAGAGTAGGAGCGGCCGCAAAAAAATCTCAAGAATGATCGCCACGGAATCCGGCTGATCATTCGCATCGGATTGCTGCTTGGCCAACAGGAAGTCCGAAGGTTCGTCCGTCGAGAATCTGCCGATCTTTTTTGCGGTCTTTGCGGCGGTCTGAACTCTTAAGCGCGCAACTTACGCTGCGACGCGATCCACCAGCAACACGGTGCCATCGACACCGGTGACGCGAGCCTTCGCGCCTGCGGGCAGATTCGGACCGCGAATCGGCCACTCGCGATTGCCCAGACGGATGCGGCCGGTGCCGTTCTGCAGACCCTGCTCGAGAACGACGACCTGACCGATATGGCTGTGGCCCGAGCGATGGCTCGCGAGCGGGCTGTTCCTTTCACGCTGCTGCGCCTTGTACTGTCGCCAGAAGTACAGGCTGAAAACGGTGGCAGCGAAAATCAGAAACCAGGTCATGTCCGATCCGGCGAAGCAGGGGATGTTGGGGGCGAGCTGCAGGCTAACAAAACCCATACGGGGAAACGATGATGACAATCACAAGTTATGGCATGCCGTGAGCGATCTCTTTGACGAAATCTGGAAAGGCATCTGTCACGCGTGCGGCAAACGCTGAGTCCGCGTGTAAGACTCAAGCTGTACGAAGCGGGCGTGAAGCAGCCGCTCGACGTTTGAGATGCACCAGCAGCAACGACACCGCGGCAGGTGTCACGCCCGGCACGCGCGCTGCCTGACCCAATGTCGTCGGACGCACCTGCTCCAGCCGCTGTCGAACTTCCGTCGACAGGCCGCGCACTTGCACATAATCCAGATCGACCGGGAGCTGAGTTTCTTCGTAGCGACGATGACGCTCGATCTCGTCCTGCTGACGATCGATGTAACCCGTGTACTTGGCCTGCACTTCGATCTGCAGTTTCACTTGTTCGACGAGTCGCTCATCGACGTCGGGTGCTTTCATCCACCCGGGCACATCGACAGTCGCCAGCGCTGTGAGCGCGTCATACGCAACTTCCGGCCGGCGCAGCAATGCATCCGCGTGCGCTTCGCGCTGTAACGGGCCGCCGAGCAGCTCGACGGCTTCTGAGTCGCTCAAGTGCTGAGGACGCACGACGATGTCGCGAAGCCGCACGGTTTCAGCCGCAATCGACGCACGCTTGGTTTCGAAGAAGCTCCAGCGCTCGTCGTCGACGAGACCGAGCTCACGACCCTTCGGCGTGAGTCGCAGATCCGCATTGTCCTCGCGTAGCAGCAACCGATATTCGGCGCGACTGGTGAACATGCGATACGGCTCGCTGGTACCGCGCGTGATCAAGTCATCGACCAATACACCGATGTAGGCTTCATCGCGTCGCGGTGACCAGGGCTCGCGATCCTGAACGAGCAACGACGCGTTGATCCCCGCGAGCAAACCTTGCGCCGCAGCTTCTTCGTATCCGGTGGTGCCATTGATCTGACCGGCAAAGAACAATCCGCCGATGAACTTCGTCTGCAGACTCGGCGACAGATCGCGCGGATCGAAATAGTCGTACTCGATCGCATAGCCGGGGCGAGTGATATGCGCGTTCTCGAATCCCTTGATCGAGCGCACCAGCTCGAACTGCACGTCGAAGGGCAGGCTCGTCGAAATGCCGTTCGGATAGATCTCGTGCGTGGTGAGACCTTCGGGCTCGATGAAAATCTGGTGCGACGTCTTGTCTGCGAACCGATGGACCTTGTCCTCGACCGACGGGCAGTAACGCGGACCGACGCCTTCGATCACGCCCGTGAACATCGGCGAACGATCGCAGCCCGCGCGAATGATCTCGTGCGTGCGCTCGTTGGTGGCCGTGATGTGGCAGACGATCTGCTGCGGGTGTTCGCTGCGACGACCCAGGTACGAAAAGACCGGGGTGGGTTCGTCGCCCGGCTGCGCGAGCAACCCTTCGTAGTTGATGGAGCGACCATCGATCCGCGGCGGTGTACCGGTCTTCAGCCGTCCGACGCGAAACGGCAATGCGCGAAGCTTCTCCGCCAATCGATTCGAAGGCGGATCGCCAGCGCGACCGCCCTGATAGTTCGTGAGGCCGACGTGGATCTTGCCGCCGAGGAACGTGCCGACCGTGAGTACGACGGCAGGCGCGCGAAATTCGATTCCGGTCTGAGTGATGACGCCATGAACGCGATCGTGCTCGACGATGAGATCCGCAACCTCCTGCTGGAAGAGCGTCAGGTTCGGCTGGTTCTCCAGTATCGAGCGGACCGCTTGCTTGTAGAGCACGCGATCGGCCTGGGCGCGTGTTGCACGCACCGCCGGACCCTTGCTCGCGTTCAGTGTCCGAAACTGAATACCGCCACGATCCGCCGCGCGCGCCATCGCTCCGCCCAGTGCATCGATCTCTTTGACCAGATGCCCTTTGCCAATACCGCCAATCGCGGGATTGCAGCTCATCTGTCCGAGCGTCTCGATGCTCTGCGTCAGAAGCAGCGTACGCGAGCCCATCCGGGCCGCCGCGAGCGCGGCTTCCGTCCCGGCATGGCCGCCGCCTACGACGATGACATCGAACTGAGCAGGAAAACGCATGACAGAGCGGGTCGAGTCCGGGCTCGGAAAGGGCGGCTATTGTAGGCGAAGGTGTCCCGGGCTCAATCAGACAGAATCGCAGGGCAGACAGAATCGCAGGGACTTCAGCCCGCGGGCTCCTTGAGCCGCTTCAGCAATGACAGGGCGGCCGCGACCAACCCCAACGCACCGGCGATCAGCACCGCCCACAGGATGATCAGACGCACCGGTGTTTTGACCGGCAGCGGTTTCAATGCCAGCGGACCGCCGAGCGTCTGCGTCGTCCCCGGCGTGGCCTCGCCGATCAACGCATCCATGTCGCTGGCACTCACGCCCGACAGCAAGTTGCCGCAGGCAGGTGGCGCGGCTGGCTCCGCACGTCGGCTGCCGAATGCCAGCGTAAAGGGTCCCGAACCCTGCGCAAGGAAGCGCAGGTTTACCGGCCGATAGCCCAGCTCGAGCGTCGGCGGAGGATCCAACGCCGCAGAGGGCGTGTCGTAAGCAATGCGCCAGAACCGATCGAACTGCGCATCCAGCCGTGCGGGCGGACTGAAGCGCCGCTCACCCGCATTGCTGACCGAATACACCTCACCGCTCCAGCGATCGCGCCAAGGGGCCTGATCGTTAGGACGGCTCTGAATGCGCACATGAACGGAGCTGTTTTCGATCGGCAATACGACGCGCGCAAACGTGATCGGCGCGGTACGACCCGCATCGAACACTACTTCGTCGGGCTGTGTGTTCGCCAGCGGATCGGCGTTGAACCAGACCGGTTCGATGTCAGACGCGGCACTTGCATGCTCGCCGATCACTGCTGCGATCCGCAGCGGCGGCCCGCCATCGACGCGTGCAATGCGCAGGTAATCGTAATGTGCAGAGGGCAACGAGATGGCGTTGCGCTGTAATTGACGCTCACCCTGCGTGACGCGCAACAGCGTGGTCGCATCCACAATCGTGCGCCAGCGATCGAGATCGGTGCTGGCTTCGACCCGTACGCGCGCCTGCGAAGCACCGTCGGGACTGGTCCAGTCGAATTCGATGGCGCGCAGATCATTGACACTGCGCGCATCGATGACGTGTGCAACGGTGTGTACGCCGTCAGGTGATGAACCTTCTGCTTCGTGAACCCGGATCTGCGTCCCGGCCGCTGTCTGGACCTCGACGCCGGCACCAGCAATGCGCCTGTCACTCGGACCTTGCACCTCGAAAACCGACAAAGGGTCACGCACGACGACCGGCTCGGCGCGTGTCGGCGCGGCACAGAACGCATGCGGCACCGGAACGCCATTGGCATTGAACACACGGACGTCGCCCAAGTCCTCGCGCGTGACGTTCTCGTAGACGATATCGGGGAGCACCATCTCGGCGAGCGGACGGCCCGAGCGAGTTTCTAGTTGCATCCCTTGCGTGTAGTCATCGAGCTTTGGCGCCGCGAAGCACAGCGTCGGGAGCGCCAGGGAAAGAGCAACGAGGTATCGGGTCGGTTTCATGAGCGAGCTCTACGTCGCCGCATCCGCGGCAGGCTTCGGCGGCAAAGGCGCCAGGTATCCCGTGACGAGCAGCAGTACGCCCACGGTCAGGAACGAGGCGATGCGTGCGATCGTGCCGACGCTCGACAGATCGACCAGGAACAACTTGGCGACGACGACGATCATCAGCGCAGCGCCGACGACCCAGACGGAGCGCCATCGCTGTCGAGCCGCAATGGTCATGGCGGCGAATCCCAGCAAGCCCCAGAAAATCGACAGCGCCGCCTGAACGACCTGCGAGTCCATGATCCCGAACACTGTGACCGGCGTGCCCACGGTGTAATGCAGCGCGCGAATCAGCGCTGCGTTCAGCCAGAAAAACACCAGCGCTGCGAACACTGCCAGCGGCCTGCGCTGCTGGTCGTCGCGTGATCCGAGCGATTCGCGTTGCTCGCCGTTCAGCGCAGTCCACCACAGCGCAAGGCAGGCAAGACAGAGCGCGACGCTGATATCCAGCGGATTGAACAGGGGAATGTACGGCAGCCACAGCGGATCGCCTGGATTGGTGAGATCGACCAGCACGATCCACGCGATGGTACCGACCGCGAGCGGCAGGGCGCCGAGCGTGCGATAGATGTCCTCGAAGCGATCCAGCGGCCACTTCGGCTTCGGCGGTCGGCGCCCGATGACTGCAAGCAGCAGTGCCGGCACCACACCCCACGGCAATGCCGGCCACACACCGCCCGTATGACTTTCGACCCACCAGCTCGTTTGCCACGCAATCACGAGCGCGAGCACCCACAGCGACCAGACATGCAGGAAGTGCTCACCGCTCGCATTGGCCTCGAGGCGCTTCACATCGAGCAGATAGAGTAGCCCCACCTGCACAGCCAGGATCGTGAGCCAGCCGGACTCGCCCCATTCGGCGAATGGACGTCCGGCATCGAACGCGTACAGCACGCCGAAGAGAGCGGCGATGGCGGGCAGATACAGCGCCATCGTCTGCGGCAACGACCAGCGCGTGCGCATGCCAATGAACGCGAGCAGCGCCGACGTTGCGCTCACATAGATGAGCGCGGAGCCGAGCATTGCCTGACGCAGATGGGCATGGATCTCGTTGATGCCTGCGAACAACCACCAGCACACACCCCACATCGCAAAGAACGCTTCGATCTTCGACTCGTACGTGGCGAGCCGGATGCGATGCCGATGCCACCAGAAGCTGGTCAGCACGCCTGACATCGCCAGCATCAGCGCACCGAGATAGATGCTGTTGAGCAGCGGCTGCGATGAATGAAGGCGATGAAGTCCGACGAAGAAACCGATGCCCGCAAGGATCTGCAGGAACGAGCCGAACAAGCGCGCGAGCTTGCGATCCTGACGCAAGCCGAGCCACACCAGCCCGGCGCCTTCGACCGCCCACATGGCGGCGGTCGTGCGTGTGTCGAACGCCAGCGGAATCGCCAGACTGCCGAAGATCACACCGATCGCGGCGAACGCCTCGACAAGCAAGCGGAAGTTCTCGCGACGGGTGCGCCAGAGCGTAAATGCGAGCGCGAAATAGAACACGCCGAGGATGAGCGCACTCCATGCAAGCGCGTACTCGATGCGCGACACCATCGACGCATGCAAGGTGAATGCGACGACCGGCAGGCCGAACACCAGCGAACCCGATACGTAGCCTTTGAGATTCGCAGGCTGACGCACGCAGTTCAGGATCGAAACGCCGACATACATCAGGAAGAACAGGATCAGGAACGCATCGGCACTGAACAGATCCTGTGTGTGATAGCCCGAGGCGCGCCACAGTCCCGTGATCGTGAACGTGAACAGAAAGCCGAGCACGTTGAGCACGCGCCAGGTGCGAAACCAGGCAACGGTGAACACGCCGAGATTGAGAATCGCGTAGTACGTGAACAGCGCGACGTGATTGCCGCTGCCCGTGGACACCATGATGGGAGCCAGAAAGCCACCTGCAGTGCCGATCACAGCGAGCGACAGTGCATTCTGCGCGACTGCAAGAATCGCCGAAGTCACTGCAATGACGATGAGCAGCGGCAGCGCAAGACCCAGCGGAATCAGGTGGAACAGACGGCTTGCGGCAAACACCGTGAGATACAGCCCGGCGATGCCCCCGCCCTGCAACAGCTGCGCATACATGGGGCGCCGGTCCTTCAACCGCCAGCCCACGATCAGAAGCGCAAAGGCGCCGAGTGCGAGCCCGATGAAGCGCAGTTCGATAGGGAAGAGACGGTTCTCCGCCGCGTACTTCGCCAGGAACGTCGCGCCAAAGAACAGGATGACGATGCCGATGCGCGCGAGCGGATTGCCCCCTTTGAACCAGCGAATGAACTTGTCGACCCAATCATCGATGGGTGCGGGCGGCAGAACCGAGTCGGACGCAAACGGAGGCCTCGTTGCAGGCTCTGCGACATCGGAGATTGGCTCCGCGATGCGCGCGGCAGCTGGAGCTGCAATTACGGGCTCGGCAGCAGCTGGAAGCTCCGTATCCGGCGTCCTGTCGAAGATCGGTGCCTGGTGTGGCGCGGGCGACAGCGGCTCCGGGAACGGCGCCGGTGCTTCGTCCGTGTGATGTTCCGCCTCAGCGGCGCGAGGCGGCTGCTCGAGCGAGTCGATGCGTTTGCGTTGATTCTTGACGAGCGTGCGCAGATGCAGGACCTGCCCCAGCAATGCACCGATCAACGCGCCGATCAGAAATCCCGCCGCACTTTCGTCCGCGCCGCCAATCACGATGGCGACGAGGATGGCCAGTGCCCATGTCATTCCCGTCGAGGAAGGTTCCTGGTTCGCCTGCATGTGCAAGCCCCGCTGTCTGAGAGTCCACGTTCTTTTTGAAACTGCGGCGCCGGCAAGCCCCAGCGTCCATGTTCGAGCTCGCATCCTCGCGAACCTGAAAAGGCCCTGGGTGCCAGGCGCTAGGTACTGGGTAACCTCTGATCAATTCGCCACTCGCAACCATAGTTGCTTCGCCCACCGAAGCATTTCAACCAGTTGCAGACTTGCGAAGTCAGGGAAGTCGATAAATCGGAGCTTCCCTAGGTCAGCCGAAGAACTTTCTTGCCGAACCCAGTGCCTGGCGCTTAGCGCGACCCATCAGGCTCTTCTTTGCCGCGATGCTACACGTCAGGCCGCGGTCACGCATACAGGTGCACTTCATCACCTGGTCGCAGAAACGCAGGGCCTGCGAACTTCAGACCCAGCTTCTCGAGCACGCGGATCGAACCGATGTTTCCCGGCGAGACAAAGCCGACGATGCGCTCGATCCCGAGCACGGTATGTCCATAGTCCTTCACGGCCGCCGCGGCTTCCGTCGCATAGCCCTGCGACCAGTAAGCCGGCAAGTATGCGAACCCCACGTCGATCTCGTTCAGCGCCTCGCGTTTGATGAGGCCGCACGTGCCGATGGGCGTGCCGTCACTCTTGAACTCGACGAGATAGTGGCCGTACCCGTATCGCTCGTAGCTCGCGAGATGGCTCTCGCGCAGAAAGCGCTGTGCCTCCGCAATTGTCCGCACGCCCTTGTCGCCGATGTTTGCAAGGAACGAGGGCTCATTCAGCAACTGCACCATGAATGCGGCATCGTCGAGTGTGAGCCTGCGAAGAATCAATCTCGGCGTTTGCAGAACCATCGAAAGTCACCGACCCGGAGGACATTGAGTGTAGGCGAACTTCAGTCGCTCCGGCGCGTTCCATTCCAGTCGAACATCGAGCAATGCCATGTCCGCACGCACCGAACACACGTTCATCCCTATGGGAACTGCGCGTCGCAGCCAACACGGCAGGCACCCCCATGCCGACTGCTAAGCGCGGCACGACGCGGCGGCGTACGGAAGAGTCCACGACTCTGCAACCGCCCATACAACCGATGCTTGCGAAGCTTGCAGATGAGCTGCCGACCGGCGAGTTCCTGTACGAACCGAAATGGGACGGATTCCGCGCCATCGTGTTTCGCGGGCGCGAGGATGTCTACATCCAGAGCCGTGATGCGCGACCGCTCGATCGTTACTTTCCGGAACTGCACGATGAACTGTTGCGATCTCTGCCGGCCAACTGCGTCATCGATGGTGAGATCGTTATCGCGACCCCGCGCGGACTCGACTTCGACGCGCTTCAGCTGCGCTTGCATCCCGCCGCATCGCGCGTCCAGAAGCTCGCCAAGGAAAGTCCTTCCTCGTTCGTGGCATTCGATGTGCTCGCCATCGGCTCGCGCAATCTCATGGACGTCGCGCAGGAAAAAAGACGCACCGAGCTCGAATCGCTGCTCGCAGACGTCGCTCCGCCAGTACATCTCACCCCAATGACTCGCGACCGTGCCGTCGCGCTCGACTGGCTCGAGCGCTTCGAAGGTGCGGGCCTCGATGGCGTGATCGCAAAGCCGATTGCGGGCACGTATATCCCGGGCAAGCGCGCGATGATCAAGGTGAAGCATGCACGCACTGCCGAGTGCGTCGTCGCAGGCTTTCGCTGGTACAAGGACACGAGCGACGCTGTGGGCTCGCTGCTGCTGGGTCTCTATGACGACAACGATGTGCTCCAGCACGTGGGCGTCACCTCGTCCTTCACGATGAAAATGCGGCACGAGCTGGCGCAGGAACTTGCGCCCTTGCGCAAGAACGCGATGAAAGATCATCCCTGGCGCGAATGGGGCGGTGCGGGTAGCGAAGCTTCGCGCATGCCGGGCGCGCAGAGCCGCTGGAGCTCAGGGAAAGATCTGTCATGGGAACCGGTGAAACCGCAGCGTGTCTGCGAAGTGAAATACGACCACATGCAAGGCGATCGCTTCCGTCACGCCGCGATCTTCCTGCGCTGGCGCCCGGACAAACAGCCCGCGGATTGTCGCTACGATCAACTCGAAGTGATCAAGCCATACGAGCTCAAGCGGATTTTCTCGGCGGAGTGAGAAGAAGAAAGAGAATCTCCACGGGGAGCACGGGGTACACGGGGTCCGGACGAAGACATTTCACACAGAGAGCACAGAGACGGACGCTTCTACTGTGGGTTCGACTTCAGTCGAACAGGTTTTCATCACTGTCATCACTCAGAGGAGAGACAAGAATCTCCACGGGGCACGGGGTCCGGGCAAAGACATTTCACACAGAGATCACAGAGAGCACAGAGAGCACAGAGACGAATTGCTTCTAGTCCGCTGAGCCTGAAGCACCAGGACTTCCGATTTTCGTCCTACTGCTCCGCTCTCCTCGCGTGCCCGACACACAAGGAGACAGTCCTGTCGAAGCAATTTGCCGCGGCACCTTGTCGCTCGAGAAGGATGGGATTCATATCCTGCGAATAGAGTGCCGCGACTCACGCTCATGGCCCGGATGAGAACGTCCTGGCGATGCGTTCGAACGCTCTGTCGGATTAATGTTGTCCGCGGATAGGCTCAGTTATTCTCGGCGCGCGCTGTCGACTCCAACCCTTCACACGACGGCGTGCTTCTCGAGGTAACCCCGTGCGCTACAGCCTGCCCGCTATCCTCGGCATCGTGCTCCTGAGCCTGAATGCAAACGCTGCAGAACCGCCGCGCCGCTTGTTCACGCCCGACGACATGAACTCTATGCACGAGGTCAGCGATCCGCAGCTCTCGCCCGACGGCGAATGGGTTGCGTATTCAGTGCGTACGAGCGATCTCGTCAAGGATGAACGCCGGACGCATGTGTGGATGACGAACTGGGCTGGCACTCGTACGGTGCAGCTGACAAATTCCATGGACAGCGAAACCACGCCGCGCTGGAGTCCTGACGGACGCTATCTGTCGTTTCTGTCGGCGCGCGGTGGCGAGGACGAACCCGATCAGCTCTGGCTGATGGATCGCAGCGGCGGCGAAGGACAGCAGATCACCGCCTTCAAAGGCGACGTGCTCGACTACGCCTGGTCGCCCGATGCCAAACGCATCGCGCTCGTGGTGATGGATGAGGATCCATCGCGCGAGGCCGAGAAAGACAAGAACAAGACGGCACCGCCAATCGTGATCGATCGCTATTACTTCAAGGAGGACGAGACCGGCTATCTGGGCGCGTTGCGGCGACATTTATATGTGCTCGATGTGGCCACTCGAAAGGCCGAGCTGCTCACGCCCGGCAACTTCGATGAAGCCTGGCCGCAATGGTCGCCGGACGGAGCGCTGATCGCATTCGTGAGCAAGCGCGGGTCCGATCCGGATCGCAGCAACGATAACGGTTTGTATGTGATGGCACCGAGGCCGGGCAGCGAGCCCCGACTCGTCACCACGTTCCATGGGGATGCTGGCGATTCCGGTTGGATGACGGCACCGTCATGGCGGCCCGATAGCAAGGCATTGGTGCTGACCGTGGCGCGCGATCCCAAGCTGATCTATTACGCGCAGCAGGATCTGATGATCGTGAACGTCGACGGCACGGGCGCGCGCATCATCACTAACGACATCGACCGCAATATCGTCGCGCCGCTCTGGGGCAGCGATGGCAAGTGGATCTATGGTTTCATCGAGGATGATCGCAATCAGCAACTGGTCCGCATCGAGGCGAGCAGTGGCAAGCTCGAGCGCATCCTGGGAGGTCGCCGCGAAACCACCGCGTTCGATCTGGGATCGAAGGGTCGCATCGTCGTGCTGGACAGTACGGTGGATCGTCCCGAGGAAATCTTTGCCAGCGAAGGCCGCAAAGCGCGCCAGCTCACGCATCACAACGATGACTGGCTGGCCACCGTACGACTCGCCGCCGTCGAGGAGATCACCGCTCAATCGAAAGACGGCACGGCGATCCATGGTTTTCTGGTGAAGCCACCGGACTTCGCTCCAGGCAAGCGCTACCCGACGATCTTGCAGATCCATGGCGGACCGGTGTCGCAGTACGCGAACGCGTTCATGCCGCTGTGGCAGATCCTCGCTTCGCAGGGGTACGTCGTGCTTGCCGCCAATCCGCGCGGCAGCTCCGGCCGCGGGGAACAATTTTCACTCGGCATCTGGGGCGAGTGGGGTGGCAAGGACACCGACGATGTGCTCGCCGTCGTCGATTACGCAGTCGCACAGGGCATCGCCGATCCCCAGCGACTCGGCCTCGGCGGCTGGAGCTATGGCGGAATCCTGACCAACTTCGTAATCGCCAGGGACTCGCGCTTCAAGGCGGCCACGAGCGGTGCGTCCACCGGCAATGCGCTGGCAGGTTACGGAACCGACATGTATGTGCGCGAATACGAAGCCGAACTGGGTGTTCCCTGGAAGAATCTGGACGCCTACCTGCGCAACGCCTATCCGTTGCTGCATGCGGACAAGATCAGAACGCCCACGCTGTTCCTATGCGGCGACAGAGACTTCAATGTCCCACTGCTGAATTCCGAGCAGATGTACCAGGCATTGCGCAGCACGGGCGTCGATACCCAGCTCGTCATCTATCCCGGCCAGTTTCACGGCCTGCGCAAACCCAGCTACCTGCGCGATCGCGCCCGACGTTACGTCGAATGGTTCGGTAAGTACCTGCATTGAAGTCGCGGCTCCCCCGCGCAGGGAACATCCTTGCGCGATAAGGTGTATTGCATGCGACGGGGGCAGCGGGCCCCGCCCTTCGCGTGCCATGTCCAACACCGAGATCGCGCAATTCGATCTGCGAGTACATGCCCCTTCCAGCCTGGGCACCTCGTTCTATGAGTTCGACGAACCGATCACGGTCGCCTTGAATGTCGAACCGTATGAGCTGGATCTCGATATCGACCCTGCCCTGACCGCCGAAGAGCCGATGAGCGGTGAAGTGCCGCTCGCCTTCGACCGCACGCCAGCGCGTTGCGCCCGTGAACTGGGACCGGGAACCCTGCTCGGCAATCGCTATCGGATCGAGAAGTCCGTCGGCGTCGGCGGCAGCGCCATGCTCTTCAGCGCACACGATCTGTATGGCACCTACTCGAGCTCCGCGCAGGAACCTCGGGTCGCGCTCAAAGTGCTGCATCCGGAGTTGCGGCATCACCAGGATCGCACGCAGCGATTGATGCGCGAGTTCAGTTATATGCGCCAACTCGTGCATCCGTCGATCGCGCGCGTGTTCGATCTGCAATGCGACGGCGGCGCCTGGTTCATGGTGCTCGAGCTCCTCGAGGGACAGTCGCTCAGCCGCTATATCGCCCGGCAGGCGCCGACAGGCGTTCCGCTGCGACAAGCGATTCGCATTCTCACCGAATGCACTGAGGCATTGATCTGTGCGCATGAGCGCGGCATCCGCCATGGCGATCTGAAGCCCGGCAATGTGATCGTCGACGAGCAGGGCAGCGCACATCTCATCGATTTCGGCGCGGTGCCTGAGCTCGATGGGGAGCCGCAGGCCACCCTGTTTGCGACACCTGCTTACGCAAGCCCGCAGTTGCTCAATCAACGCATTGCGACTGCGCGAGACGACTTGTTCAGCCTGGGATGCATCGCGTACGAACTGTTCACCGGCCGGCATCCGTTCGGATTGTTGTCGTCGCTCGAGGCACGACGCAAAGCGCTGCGCCCCGCCTATGACGAGCGCATTCCGCGCGAGCTCTTCGATGCCATCTGCCAGCTTCTCGCATGGGAACGCGAAGCTCGACCCGCCGATGCGCTCGAGTTTCTGGGATCACTGGCAGCCGTCGACCTGGGTCGCGCGGTCGAAGCCGAGGAGATCGCAGATCCCGTCGAAGATGCATCGGCGAGCGCGACGGAAACGCCGGTCACGGAAGAGCTGCAGGAGGACGCGAGCGATTCGCAACCGTCACCTGACAGCGAGCACGTCAGTCCGCCTGAAGATCTGAGCACGTCTCAAGGTCCAGTCGCGCAAGAACTGGCGACCGCAGTGCCCACCGCGCGGCGCGGATTGTTCGCTGCGGAGATGGTGCGCCGTGTGTCGAGCGTCGCGCGTCGGCAGATTGGCATCTGGCAATCGCGGATCCGCTCCAGTATCGAGATGCGGCGCACGCACGTGGAATCCGAAAGCGCGCCGCAGATGCAGTATGTGCGCGACGCGGCGCCGGTTGCTGCTGTCGCCGGTATCGCAGGACTCGCCTTCATGCTGCTGCATTGGTCGAATGCTGCACGCCTGCCCTACGAACCACCCGCCGCGTCGCCACACGAGTGGCTCGCGACACTCGTTGCATCGCCGATCCCACTCATGGAGTTCGCGATCACGGTTCCCGAGCCGTCTGTCATCAGTTTGTCGGAGCCGACACCCAAGCCTGTGGTTCAGCGCGCCAACGGACGCGTATGGCTGACTGCAGCGCGCGTGCATGTCGCTGCGGGTCAGGAGATGGCAGTCGTGAATGTGCGTCGCGATAAGTCGACAGCCGGTGTGGCGCCTGTTGCATGGACGATCGTCTCGGGCACGGCGAAGCCCGGGATCGACTTCGAGATGCCGAAAGTGCGCATCGCACGCTTCAACGACGGCCAGGAGATTCGCACGCTGTTCGTGCCGCTGAAGCCCGCCAAGCCCGGCAAACCCGAGCGCCGCTTCAAGATCCGATTGCAGAATACCCCTCAGGGCCCCGAGCTCGGCCCCATCACACAGACCGAAGTCATCATCGGCGCCAGCTGAAGGTGCCCGCGGCGGCCGAGCACTCGAACGACGGATTGCATTCAAACTTTGCGTTAGCCAGGCGCCATTTCGCGATTCTCGCCGGCTGTCTTTATATACAGTTCTCGTTATCATGGGCCGATGAACGCCCAGGTCGAACTCACGCCCGCTACTTTCGGTGAGCGGCTCAACAGTGCTCAGCTGCGTGCCGCCACCTTCGGTGAATCGACGAATCAGGGTGTCGCAAGCGGTCCGCTGCTGATCATCGCGGGCGCTGGCACGGGCAAGACCAATACGCTTGCGCATCGCGTCGCTCATTTGCTGCTGAATCGCGTGCCCCCGGAGCGGATTCTGCTGCTCACGTTCACCCGACGGGCAGCTCAGGAGATGCTGCGTCGCGCGGAGCGCATCGCCAACGAGACGTTGAAAGCGCGCGGCGGACGTGCGGCCTTTCATGCCAATGCCACGCGCCTGCTCTGGTCGGGCACCTTCCACGCCATCGGCAACCGCCTGCTGCGTGAGTATGCGCATTCACTGGGGCTCGATCCGGGATTCTCCGTGCTCGATCGCGGCGATTCCGCCGATCTGATCGATGTGCTCCGTCAGGAGTTGGGCCTCTCACGCAAGGAGAAGCGCTTTCCGCGCAAGGACACCTGTCTTGCGATCTATTCACATCGAGTGAACACGAGGGTGTCTTTGCAAGAGACACTCGATGAATGCTTCCCCTGGTGCAGCGACTGGGCGAGCGAGCTCACGCAGCTGTTTCGCAAGTACGTGGAGGCCAAGCAGTCCCAGCAGCTGCTCGACTACGACGATCTGCTCCTCTATTGGCACGTACTCATGCAGGAGCCGCAGCTCGCCGCGGACGTAGGCTCGCGCTTCGACCACGTTCTGGTCGATGAATATCAGGACACGAACACCTTGCAGGCGGACATCCTGCTTGCAATGAAGCCGCACGGACAGGGCATGTGCGTCGTCGGAGATGACGCTCAGTCGATCTATTCGTTTCGTGCGGCGAGCGTCGAGAACATCCTGAACTTTCCGCAGCGCTTTTCGCCCGCAGCAGACATCATCAAGCTCGAGCAGAACTATCGCTCGGTACAACCGATTCTCGATGCGGCGAATGCACTGATGCGCGATGCGCAGCGTCAGTATCAGAAGGAACTGCGTTCCGAGCGGACTTCATCGCACAAGCCTCGCTATGTGACCGTCGAAGACGATCAGGGTCAGGCGAGCTACATCGTCGAGCGAGTACTTGCCGCTCGCGAACAGGGAACACTGTTGCGCAAGCAAGCGGTACTGATGCGCAGCTCGCATCACAGCGATGTGCTCGAGCTGGAGCTCATTCGCCGCAACATCCCGTACGTGAAGTACGGCGGCCTCAAGTTTCTCGAGGCCGCTCACGTGAAGGATCTACTGGCACTCTTGCGATGGATCGACAATCCGCGCAACCGGCTCGCGGGCTTTCGCGTGCTGCAACTGTTGCCGGGATTCGGCCCGGCGCATGCAGATCGATGCCTGAAAGTATTCGAGGCAAGCGGCTACGATCCGCAGACGCTCAAGAACTACAAAACGCCTGCGGCCACCGAGGATTTCTGGCCCGCATTGATGACACTCGTGGGAGAACTTCACTCCGCCTCCGAATGGGCAGGGCAGATGCAGAAAGTGCGTCAATGGTATGAGCCGCATCTGCAACGTCTCTACGACGCAGCCTCGGTTCGCAGCGGCGATCTCGATCAGCTCGAGAAGATCGCATCGCAGTTCGACAGCCGTGAACGATTCATCACCGAGTTGACGCTCGATCCGCCGCAGGTCACGAGCGATCTCGCCGGTCCACCGCATCTGGATGAGGATTATCTGATTCTCTCGACTGTGCATTCGGCCAAGGGCCAGGAATGGGATTCCGTGTACGTCCTGAATGTCGCCGATGGCAATTTCCCGAACGAGCACGCGACCGGCAAACCCGAAGGGATCGAAGAGGAACGTCGCCTGCTCTATGTCGCAATGACTCGCGCGAAGCACGATCTCCACTTGATCGCACCGCTGCGCTACTACATCACGCAGCAGTCCCGCACCGGCGACAAACACGTCTACGGCGCACGCAGCCGCTTCATGACCGACTCACTGCTCCAGCTCTTCGAAACCACGTCGTGGCCACACTCCCCATCGACGACCCGCGAAGTCCGCGCGACCACCGCCCGCGTCGATGCAGGCAGCAAGCTTCGGGCGATGTGGGATTGAAGAGGAAGATTTCACACAGAGTGCACAGAGATCACAGAGTAGGAAGAGGCGATCCAAACGCGTCCTTTTCTTCTCTTAATGCTCCACGCAGCTGACCGTCCAAGCGAGCTCTTCAGCCGGGATGATGCAGTCCGCCCGGCGTTCACAGATGATTAGGCCCAGAGCACACCATGACCCTCTCAGAGAACTTTCGCTGCCTCTCTGTGCACTCTGTGTACTCTGTGTGAAATTCCTCTCTTCAACTCAGCCGATCTCAAACTCCACCTTGCCCGGTGTGCGCTCGACGATCACTTTGCCCGTGTCTGGGTGCAGGATGTAGGTGAGGTAGCAGACGGTGCGGGGATCGCTGAGGACCGTCGGGGTGAAGACCGCGACGACTTCTGATTTCGCGTGGCGTGCCGAATAGGTGATCACGCCGGGCATGCCCGCCTTGCGCAGGTCGGCGCCGATGGCCTGGCAGGTGCTGTAGTCCTCGCGATGCAGGAGTCTGGGTTCTTTGCGAGTGCGGGCGCGCAGGTCGATCAGCATCGCGTTGCAATGGACCAGATGAACGCGGCGCTCCTGAACGATCGGTTGGGTGCTCTGCGCGGCAATCTGCGAAGCCAGCGTGTTCTTGCGGAAGTGATATACCGTCTCGCGCACCGAGGTCTCGATCGATTGCGCGCCGTACCACACACCGAAAGCTCCGCTCGAATAGCGCGAGACCGAAGGATGTTCGAACGGCCATTGGATCGCTGCGGCGATCGCATCGTAGATCGCGGCCTCTTCGAAGGGACGCGTGATGATCGCCGGTTCACGATAGGTCTGCTTCACCGCCATTTCATGACGCACGAGGACATCGACGTCACTCGGGTCGTCGACCAGATCGGCGTAGATATCGATGCTCTTGCGCAGGCTGACGATGTTGCGATGCCAGTCCTTCTGCGAGTCGCGCGTTACTCGCAGGTCAGCGTCCGTGCCCGCCATCGTTCAACCGCGCATGCGATCGAGCGTGCCGCGCACCATCAGCAGCCCCGCGAAACCGAAGCGCCGCACGATCTCGACGGGCGTGGCACCGTCGAAGAGCGAATTCGGCGACGACATCCAGCCCGCCACGATGTCCGCGTTCTTCGGGTACAGCAGCTTGAGTGCTTTGTGAATGCCGAGCAGGTGACCGACGCGCTCGAGCAAGTCGCGGTTGGCCGCCAGCGCTTCGCCCTTCGCGTACCGTTGCAAAGCGATGCGATTGCTTTCGCTGAGCCCCAGCAACATGAGCTGATCGGCAGCCGGCAGCTGCCAAAGATCGAAGAGCTTGGTCACCGCGCGCGCCAGAACCACCCGGTCATCGCGGGTGCGACCTCCGCGAGGGTCGACATGTGGGGCGTGCATGATCCTGACTCCTTGTGTGATTTCACACAGGATTCACTATAGGTCACACCATGTGCCCATTCAAGCCTGGGAAGAGGCGGCGCTTTCCCAAATGGGAGGGAGTTCACCCTCGGCTAATCGAGCCTCGCGCCGGCCTCGATGAGCATCTCGCGTCGCTTCCGCGCATCCGGCGGGGTCCACTGGTAGATCCAGGTTTCCGAGAGCGGCTGATTGTTCTTGCGCAGGAACAGCCGCAGATCGATCGGGTCCGTTCTGTCATCGGTCGGTTTCAGATCGAACATCGCACGGAAGCCATTGATCGAATGGAGCGGTCGGGCCGACGTAATCTCGATCTGACCGCGCGAGGCACTGATGACCGGTTCCACCGTCGCACCGGGCAGAATCGTCGCCAGTTCGCCGCCCACGAAATCCACCGCAAAACGCCACGAGAAATAGCGTCGCGGCTGACCGATCACACCGCCGATACCGGTACGCGTTGCGACCACACGGGCGAGGTTTGGACCGAAGGGCAGATCCGTCCCCCAGTACATGCGATAGCCGAACAGCATCTCCGCGCCGGGCTTCATCGGATCGGCGGGCGTCCAGAACGCAACGATGTTGTCGAACGTCTCATCAGGCGCAGGCAGCTCGACCAGCTGCACTGAACCCTTGCCCCAGCCGCGCTTCGGCTCGATCCACAGGCTCGGCCGACGCTCATAGAAAGTGCTGTCGTCCTGATAATTCTCGAAATCGCGATCGCGCTGCATGAGTCCGAAGCCGCGTGGATTGTCATCCATGAAGGCGCTGACCCGCACGCCCGTGGGATTCAATACGGGCCGCCAGAGCCATTCGCCATTGCCATTGAAGATCGACAAGCCATCGGAATCGTGGATTTCGGGGCGCCAGTCGTTCGCCATGCGCCGATCGTTCTCACCGCACTGGAACATGCTCGTCAGCGGTGCGACGCCGAGACGCTCCACCGACTTGCGCGGATAGAGTGCAGCATCCACATCCATGACGTGAGGCGTTCCGGGAGTGATTTCGAACCGATAGGCCCCCGTCACGCTGGGCGAATCGAGCAGGCCGTAGAACACCATCGTGCGGGCATTCGGCGGCGGTTGCTCGAACCAGAATGCCGTGAACCGCGGGAATTCTTCGGGTCCATTGATCGCCGTATCGATCGCGAGCCCGCGCGCCGACAGGCCGTACTGACGGGTGTCGTTGCTGATTGCACGAAAGTAGCTGGCCCCCAGGAACGATGTAACGTCGGAGGTCCAATTCGTCTGCGTCTGAATGTGGAATCCGGCGAACCCCAGGTTCGGACTCAGGGAGCGAGGATTGACCCCGCTCTTGCCATAGTCGTAATCGACCGGCCGATACAGCAGCTCGCGCGCACGACCATTCACGATCTCGAACATGCGCACAGGCTCATGGAAGCCGCGACCCATGTGATAGAACTGCACGCGAAATCCGCGATCAGCGTCGGCCCATAACGCACGCTCCTTACGGAAGCGAATCGACTGATACTGGTCGTAATCGAGCTGCTGCAGATTCTGTGGGGCCAGATTCTTCGACGGTGCGAACGGCGCGGCGGCCAACGCGCGTGCCTGACCCTTCAAGGCCGCATAGCTGAAGGCGGTACCCGGACCCGAAGGACTTTGCCCTTCGGCGGCCAGCAGATCGATCGACGGTAAAGACGCTGCGGACAGCAGCACTGCGGATTTGAGCAGATCGCGTCGGTGCATCGGAAAATGTGCAGAAAGTTGTGGAACGCAGATGCTACATGCCCTGAGCCTGGCTATGCACGACGGTCAGTGGCACGACGCCAGCGCTAAGTAACCGCTGAGCAAAATTCGCCGCGTCGGCCGCTGCGCTCGTCGAGGTATTTCAGGCAGTTGCCAACTTCCGCAGGTCAGGGAAGTAGCTCAATCAGCGCTTCCTAACCTTGTCGGCGCTCGAAAAGTTCCGGCAGCGAGCCCGAACAGGCCGGGATCGACTCACCCGAGTGACCGAAGAAGGATTTCACACAGAGGGCACAGAGAACACAGAGCTCGGGAGGGATGAAGTCACGGGGTACATCCAAGCACTTGCTTCCGGTCGGGCAGCGAACCGTCATAGAAATCCAGGACGCGTTGCGGTCCGATCCCCCTTCTCTTTGTGGGCTCGACTTCAGTCGAACATTCTCCTTTCGACAAGGGCTGAACAGATAGCGGACTCTCGACTCCCATCCGACACCGTCACGCCTTCAACCACGCCCTGGCTCAACCTTGCCGATGCACTCTCATTCGTCGCTGCCATGGCTTCTGAGCTGGCTCAGCAGCACGCGTGCATGCTCAGTCTGGCCGGGCGGTGAGCGCTGGATGTAGTCGTCGAGCAGCCGTGCCGCATCGTCCAGATGAAGCATGGCGAGATTGAAGGAGGCCTGTGCGTTGCGAGGATCTGCTTTCAGTGCGAGCTCGAACTGCGACCGCGCCAGGTCCTTTTGCCCATCGCGATATGCGATCACACCCAGCCGCACATACCCTGCTGCGAACTTCGGCTGCATCTTTACGAGCGAGGTGTACTGCTTACGTGCCATGTCGAACTTGCCGCCGCGATAGTTCGCATCGGCCTGGCGAGCGAGACGCATCTGTTCGGCCTGCGCGCGACTGGGAGAGTGGCTGCAGGCGCCGAGAAACCCTATCGCGATGCTCAAGCAAAGCACTCGTGCGATGTGAATTGCGTCCTTCATTGGCGCACACCTCCTGCGACGAGCTCCGTTCCGATCATGACCCCGCACTGTCCGGCCTGGCCTGCTGCCAGTTCCAGCACGAACCGAGTGCCCGCGGGTGCCGCAGCAAATCGCTGAGGACGCAGATGCGCGGCGACCTTCAGCACTTTGAGCTCGTAGTTGAGAAACAGAACATCGATGGGAAAGCGCATTCCCAGCGTGTGCACGCTGCCACCGGGTTCGAGCCACAAGCCTTCCTGAGCATCGATACGCGATCGGGGCAACAGTCCCACCAGCCGCGTCACGAAGCTCGAGGCCACCTTCACCTCGGTCGCGATCGCAACGCCGTCTCTCGTCGCCACTCTGATGTGTCGCATAGCTGTTCCTACATGATGTCGAACGCGCCGGCATCGATGAGCTGAATGACAATCGGAAACCCGATGATGATGAACGTGATCGGAAACAGCAGGGCAATGAGCGGGAACAGCATCTTCACCGGTGCCTGGTTCGCGAGCTTTTCCGCTCGCAGAAACCGTTCCTGCCGTCGCTGACGCGCTTGATCTGCCAATACATCGCCGAGCGATCCACCTGTTTCTTCCGCCTGCGTAACGGAGGCCACGAAGTTCGTGACCGATGGCAGCAGCACACGGCTGGCGACGTGGTCCAGTGCGACGCGCCGACTGATGCCCGTGCGCGTCTCGCGCAAATACCGGGAGAACTCCTGTCGCACCGGGCCTTCGCGCAGTTGATCGATGGCTTGCTCAACCGCCGCGGTGAATGTCAGACCGGCTTTCATGCCGAGCACCAGTACATCCAGAAAGAATGGGAATTCCTTCTCGAAACGCATCTGGCGACGCTTGGTCGCGTCTCTCAGCCACAGATCCGGATACATGTACGCGAAAGGCGCAAGGCTTGCCGCGGCGGCGATGTACAAGGGATCGCGAACTGCGAGAACGAAGATCACATAGCCGGCGATGAGAACACCCAGCACGAACGAGAACCTGCGTACCACGATGAACTCGGCAGGGGTGGTGATGTAAGCCATACCTGCTGAATTCAACTGCGTTTGCAGGACGTCGCGCTTGTGCGTCGGCAGCGACTCATCGACGCCACGCGTGTACCAGCGAAGTGCGGGCCGCAAGAGTCTCAACAACGCAGGCAACTCATCGCGCCATGCGGTGTCACGATGCTCGGGCTCCACCGCGTGGCGTCGCAGTGCCAGCGGAATCAGGAGCAGCAAACAGCACGAGAGTGCTGCAAGAAGTGGTGCGAGATAGCCTTCCATGCTCGATCCTGTCCTGAGAGCGAACGCGTGCTCTGGTCACACATCAATGTTCACGATCTTGCGAATCATCCAGGCTGCAATCGCCATCATCACGGCGACGACGGCGAGCACGATCCAGCCATACCATTCCGTGAACATCAGACTCATGCGCTCGGGTTGCTGCTGGTACAGCACGAAGCCGATGAAGATCGGCAGCAGACCCACCACCCAGCCCTGCGCACGGCCCATCGATGTCAATGCATCGATCTTGCCTTCCATATGCGCTTTTTCCTGTAGCGTCTTGGCAAGGGCTTCGAGCGTATCGGCGAGATTCCCGCCCACCCGGCGCGAGACGTTGATCGCGGTGTTCATGAGATCGAGCTCCGGCGTATCGACCCGCATGCGCATGTCGTTGAGCGAATCCGCGAGCTGACGTCCGACGCGGTACTCCGCGAGCACGATCGTGAACTCCTGCGCCAGCGGCGGCGATTGTCGTGTCGCGAGCAGTTCCAGTCCTTTGGTCAGATTCGAACCCGCCCGCAGTGCCGATGCCAATGCCAGCAGTGCATCGGGAAGCTGATAGATGAAGCGTTTGGTGCGGCGCCGGCTGAGATGTCGCAACGTAAGGCGCGGCGCGACCACCGAAAGCAGGGTCCCTCCCACCGCACCGACGGGACCGAAGGCGGCGTAGCCGAGCGAACCGACGGCGAGCGTCAGCACGACGCTCACCGCGAACAACGTCTGCGGATTGGCCACTACGAAGTTCTGTCGCAGACCCGCCGCGACTGTGCTGACGAACGCGCTTTCGTAGCGTGTGACACCGCGTCGGATCACGAACAACACCAGCAGTACGCTCAGCAGAACGCAGCCGAGCACGAAAGCCCGAGATTCCATCAATGTGCTCGTCCCACTCATATCGGGCGCCGCTCGTGCGAAATGGCGAAGATGGATCTGTCGAGCGTCACGCCGGCTTCGTTCAGATCTTCATAGAACCGTGGCGCCTGACCGAAGCCGGTGTAGTCGCCCAGAATTTCACCTTTGGGTCCGATACCGCGCTGTTTGAAGGCGAACAGCGGTTGGGTGAGGATCACGTCGCCTTCCATTCCATCGACTTCGACGATCGAGGTCACGCGGCGCCGTCCATCGCTGAAGCGCGTCTGTTGCACGATGATGTCCACGGCAGAGGCGATCTGCTCGCGGATGGCACGGACCGGCAGATCCATTCCTGCCATCAGCACCATCACCTCGAGGCGTGACAGCAGATCACGCGGAGAATTGGCATGACCGGTCGTCATCGACCCGTCGTGACCGGTATTCATCGCCTGCAACATGTCGAGCGCTTCGCCACCGCGACATTCGCCCACGATGATCCGATCCGGCCGCATCCGCAGTGCATTGCGCACCAGGTCGCGAATCGTGATCTCGCCGCGCCCTTCCACGTTTGGCGGCCTCGCTTCGAGCGACAGTACGTGAGGCTGTGCGAGGCGTAATTCGGCGGCGTCCTCGATGGTGACGATGCGCTCCGTCTCGGGAATCGACTCGGACAGCGCATTGAGAAAGGTGGTCTTGCCCGATCCGGTACCGCCGGAGACGAGAATGTTCTTGCGATGCTGAACGCACAGACGCAGGAACTCGCACATATGCGGCGTCAATGATCCGAGCTCCACCAACCGCTCCATGCTGAAGCGTTGCCGTGAGAACTTGCGGATGGTGAGGATCGGACCCACGAGAGAGAGCGGCGGAATGATGGCATTGACGCGTGAGCCATCTGGCAGGCGCGCATCGACCATGGGGACGCCTTCATCGATTCGCCGTCCCAACGGCGTGACGATGCGCTCGATCACGCGCATCAACGATTCGTTGTTGGTGAAGCGTGCAGGTACGGCAGCCAACTGCCCGCGTCGCTCCAGGTAGATCTGATTGGGGCCGTTGACCATGACTTCCGAGACGGATTCATCGGCGAGGAACGGCTCGATCGGCCCATAGCCCATGATCTCGGCCGTCATCTCGGCGATGAACTTCGGCTGATTCAGGCCAGCAGGCAGCTGCACCGCACCTGAGGCAATCACGGCCTCGATGGCCTGTTTGGCCTCGGCACGCAGGTCGGCCGTCGCGAGGTTGTTGAGCGCGGTGCGGCGGAAGAGGTCGAGCTCGCGCAGGACCAGTTCCTGCAGCCGAATTTGAAGGGCGCGCAGTTCTGCACTGGGTTCGCCGACCGGCGGCATCACTGAAGCGGATCCCGCGGGTCCAGATGCAGACTGCGACGCCACAGAGGGTGCGCGAGGGCGCGTCATGATCACGGTGCTCTGCGTGTCATCGAGCACCGCTTCGGTACTCGAATCCAGCGCACTGTGAATGACGCGCAGCTCGCAATCGCCGATCGCGAAAGTGTCGCCTTTCTTGATCGGCGCGGTATCTGAAACGACGACGCCATTGCGCCGCAGGGAATCGGCGGCGCCAGTGTCGATGACGAGCATCTGCGCATCATCGACGCTGAGCAACGCGTGCCGACGCGCGACGGAAGGATGACGCAGACGAATGTCTGCGCCCATACCGCGACCGATCGTGTAGCGGCCGCGTTCGATGCGACGTGTTTGAGCGGCACAGCCCGGCACGTTCAGTTGAATTTCCAGCATGGACGTTCCTTCGTCGCGCACACATTAGAAACTGAGCGTTAAAAATAGAGCGTGGCTGCGGCCTGACCGTCGACCGTGACTTCGCAGGAGTTACCGCCGGTCTTGGTCGCCTTCGAGACGATCGCCTCGGCCAGCTGCACCTGCCAGCCAGATTTGCCGATCACGCCGGAGGAGAACATGCAGACGGTCGCGACATCCTTGTCCTGATACTTGCCTTCGGCGGTCAGACGCGGGGTGTACGGCGGGAAGCGTCCGCGCAGAACGTTCTCGCCATTGAACGTGACGACTATGGTCAGTTCCTCCTTGTCGAATACACCGCCAATTTTCCAGGGCGTACTCGCCGCTGGCGGCACATAGTCCTTGTCTTGCGCGAACACCTTGGTGTTCTTCTGCGCACATCCGGCGGACAGGGCTGCCAATGTCGCTATAAATAGGGCCATCCATGGCTTCATCTCGGTCTCCTCGTGCTTGGGCTCGCTCGTTCAATCCATGAGCTTGAATTTGAGTGCCTCGTCGGACTTCTTCCTGAGATCCTCGTACTGCTGCACTCCTGCTTTCACTGGCTCGGAATCCGCTTTGATGATTTGCGGTGTCACCAACACCACCAATTCCGTTTCGCCGCGACGGAATTGTCGCGACTTGAAAAGCTCGCCCAGCACGGGGATCTGGCCCAGTCCGGGTACTTTCACCACGGTCTTCGCATCTTCGGAGCTGAACAGTCCGGAGATCACCATCGATTCGCCTGACTGCACGTTCATCTCCGTGTTGGTCTTGCGCGTGGCGAAGCCGGGAATGCCGAGGACCTCGATGCCCTTGTCGACGCTGCTCACTTCGACGTTGACCTTGGTGCGAATCAGGCCGCTCGTATTCGTGCGTGGCTCCACGTTCAGGATGATGCCGAACTCCTTGAAGATGACATTGAGCGCGCCATCCTGGTTCTGCACCGGAATTGGCACCTCTCCACCCACCAGAAAGTCCGCCGCGCCACCATCGATGCAAGTGAGCGTTGGCTCGGCGAGCAATCGCGCATCGCCGTTGTTCACCAGCATGCGGATCACGGAGTCGACGACCGTCGTCAGCGCGAAATAGTTGTTCGAGGTTCCGAGCTCGAGCGGCAGGCCCTGGATGCCCTCGATGCCTTGGGGCACGACGCGATAGTGCGGGTTGGTGACGAACTCCGAGAGCGTACCGAATACCGGACCCTGAATTGCGTCCGCCCAATCGATGCCGATATCTCGAAGCGCGGATTTCTTGACCTCGATGAGTTTCGCTTTGATGAGAATGGTCTGTTTGGCCTGCAAAGCGTCTGTAACGATGGGCATGGGCTCCGGAATACCCAGCACTTTCACGAGATAGGCCACCGTGGATCCATCACGTCCCCAGATTCGCAGATCCGTCAGTCCTTCTTTTCTGCCGAGGATCAGAATCTCCTGCGTGTCATCGAACACTTTGACGTCGATGATTGCGCCGTCACCTGCCGAGACGCGACGCACGTTGGGAAAGCGCATCAAGAGGCTCTGACCCGTCGGCAGTGTGAGCACGCTCACCGGAGAGGTATCCGCAGCAGGCTCTGCTGCGCGAAGAGTGTTGGCCTGCAGCGCCAGGAGCGATGTGCCCAACAGGCACACGATCATGAGAGCGGATTTGATGAAGCGTCGCATGATCAAAGTCCACCCAGGATGATCTCGACGCGTGCGCGTGGCGTGCCCACCTTCGCAACCCGCTCGGTGTTCAGGAGCGTGCGCTTGGTGATTCGCGCGATCTGAATGGGCTGACTGTCCTGCGGCTGGCGCAAGGCGACGGTGATCTTGCCCGCATCCTGCGCCAGGGTGATTCGTGCAGCGTTCTCGGGCGTCACCGAGACCGTCACCGTGTTGAACTGGCGCGATGCTCCTCGATCCTCGAGGTACGCAGCGTTGGTGACGGTGCGCACGCCGGTCGCAATCACGGGAACATCGAGCAGCAACGGCAAGGTGACGCTTTCATTGCCGCTCAGCGTGGTGAACAGGATGTCGATGCGATCGCCCGGTGCGAGCATCCCTGCGATCGATGCTTCGTCATCGACGGGAAACGTGAGCGCACGCATGCCCTCGGTGAGTTGCGATGAGAATCCCGCCGCGGCACCACGGGCCAAGTGCGACTCGAGGACCGGTTCGCCGCTGCGCACCGGGTACGCCAATACGCGACCGGCCACTTCGCTCCAGTGGTCCGCCAGCACGGCATCGGAGTGCAGAAAGTTCCGCGGCACTTCCCGGACCGCGACGGTCTTGCCGGATAGAAACGTTCCCGGTCGCAGATCGGCACTGGCGACGACGACGCGCATCGCCTCGTAGCGCGAATCGAGCTCGGCCTGTCGCGCGCGCACCGTGCGTTCGATGTAGCCGTCTGCAAAGTAGGCCGCTGCAGCGCCCGTTCCGAGCGCGCCCGCCACCATCAATGTCGTAATCCAAGCGCCTTTCATGCTTCGTTCCCTCCATGGAACGATTCAAACCGATCCGCTCGTACGCCTCACCGCCTGAGGACCCGCTCGCGCACATCCTTGTCGCGAGAGGAAGATTCCAGATCAACGAACATCGCCGCAATCGACTCGATTAGAACGGAATCATCAATGCCCATGAAAACTCATCATGATGCTGTTGCACGAGCGCCAGCACCGCCTGCGCTCCACGCCACACGGCCATGAGCCCCAGCAGGATGGCCAGATACTCCGTCATGCCCCAGCCACGCTGGCCGCACAGTCGTAACTCGCGCCTCATGTTTTCCTCCAGACCACGACGATCGCAGTCGTGGCGAGACGGCTGCGATCCGGCTGCAGCGTGATCTGAGCAAGCTCCGCTCCGCGCTGCGCCTCGATCAGCATGCCGCGACCGGTCTGCATGGACTGCCGACGTGAAATCTGCCAGGCGTTGCGAGTGAGCTCATCGACAAACGCGTGCGCCTCGACGACCGGAGCGCGCATGCTGCTGAGACTCAGATGCTCCGCCTCGATGCCGTCATCTTCATATTCCTGACGGTTCACGATGCGTGCCGAGGCCGGATGGGGAAAGCGGCTCGTGAGAGCCGCCTTCGCCCGCTCCGGGGGTTCGCTCGCCGTGATCAGTCCTTCGCTACCGCTGACGCTCGCCCGCGCCTCGATGGTGATCAAGTAGCGTGGCGATCGAATCGAGAGGATCTCATCGGCGCCACGC
This sequence comes from Pseudomonadota bacterium, assembly GCA_023423935.1. Taxonomy (GTDB): domain Bacteria; phylum Pseudomonadota; class Gammaproteobacteria; order Steroidobacterales; family Steroidobacteraceae; genus Steroidobacter. Next base: position 59,052 of record JAFAEQ010000075.1, read on the forward strand.
ATCGCGCGCCGGAACTCGTTTCGCCCCCACCCACCGGCTGTGCGCTCGTAGAACGAGAACACGTCCGCGGGTGCGAGCCGGCTCTCGAATGTCTTGAGCGTCATTGCGACACCATTCATGCGCATGCTGCGAGCCACCCATTCCGCCGAACCCTGCGGCGGCGCCGGCACATCCGGCAACGCTGCCGTGGCCGCTGCAATCTTTCCGGCATGCGCCGGAACCGAGATCAGCAGCACCATCATCATCGCAACGGCGCGCGGCAGCCCGCGATGCGCGCGTACAAGGCGCTGCAATGCAAGCCAACCCTCTCCGAGGTACCCCGGTGCACGATGAGCGCGTCCATAGGTGTTCGATGGATTCATGCTAGCGACGACGCTCGATGTACGCGGAGGGCAGGGTGTCGGAACGAGGCCGCAGATCAGGATCCCAGCTGAACTGGCCCTCACCGAACAGCTGCTTGCCTTTGCCCAGCGCCTGCATGCCGAGTGGCCGACCTGGCAGTTCCAGCTCCTCGATCAGCTCATTGACGGTGACATCGTCGACTCGCCGCTGCAGCGCGCCTTCATCACGCGATGACCAGGTGTCGCTCAGTATCGCGCCACTCACATTCATCACCTGTTGTGCGCGGTTCGTGTCCGGCTGCGCACGTGCCCCGAGACTGACTTTGCGGTCCGCGATCTGGCCGAGCAGCGGCTGTAATCCAATGGCCGCATCCGAGCGAGCGAACGTGCGCCGGTTGAGATTGAGGCTGTCGAGATGCAATGCGCGCTGGATCTCACCAAGAGCCCCCTCTCCGTGAGCAATTCCGGAGACCAGCCAATAGCCAACATCGACGGGTGCGTTCTGCTCCCGGTAGTCGAGTTGGATAGGTGCGGCGTCATCCGTGTAGTCAAGCAGCCGCTCACGCTTCAAATTGCGCCAGAGCGGGTTCTCGGTGATGCCGTCGTTGCGCAGCGTTTCCACATCGAGCACACCGGCGAGCGGATTACCAAGGGTGCGATCGCGCGTCTCGAGCGTAATGTCCTCTTCGCTCTTGCGATTGGATGCGCCATCGCTGCGCCACACCGTGCGCTCCCACACCGAGTAGCGTGCCGAGTCATACGCCTTCTGCTTGATGTCGAGTTGCTTGCCGAGCATCGGGATGCCAACGATGAAGGGCGACAACGCCAATAGCGCCACGATCGTCTCGGCCATGGCATTGCCTTGCTGACGCCGCCTCACGTGCCGCTCCCGGTGTCGATGGCGACCAGGCGCGCATCCCAGAAAGGATTGAAGAGATTCGCGTACTCGTGTGCGTTGCTACCGAGCGCTGCGAAGGCAGAGCCGCTCGGACGCCGAAAATCCACTCGAGCCATCGCGGCGACTGCAAGCGGCTGCGCGTTCGCGTCCATACCGAAGTTCGGCCGCGTCGAAACCTGCGTCTGCGCCTTGGTTGCGATCGCAGCGATCCGCAGCGATCGATCTCCAGGCGTGCCAGCGACGTTGTAGTACGAAGGCACACCCGCATAGTCCGAATCGAACTCGCTGGCGCTGGCTCTGCTGGTGGTATTGCCGATGCGCCGCCAGCTGTGCCAGCTGAACACACCGGGCGTGCGATATTGCAGGTCATCCTGCGCACGCCAGTCGGCACCGATTTCATTCTGGGTCGTGGTCGTGCTGCCGCGCTTGCGGATCTGGGCCAGGACCAGGTTCTCGCGCCAGCCGCGTTCGCCGGAGATCCATCGCTTCATGTCGTTATTGGCGGTCAGACTGGCACGAATCAATTCCTGGACTGCTCCACGATCACTACTGGCTGTGTAGCGCTTAACGAAAGTGGGCACATTCGCCAGTTGCGCGATGAGCTGAGCATCGATAGCCGTGCGCAACGCGCTCGGCATTGCGTTCATGGCATCGCGATCGTTGATGCGGATCTGCGGATCCCATTCGCGCGCAGTTTGCTCCATCAGATCATTTAGGTTCGCCAGTGCGAGCGATGCTTGCGCTTCGATCTGCGCCGCGCGGAAGTTCGAGTTCCAGCCGTCGATAGCGGGGACGGCGATCTGCGCGCTCTGCTCGGTGCCTTCGCGCACTTGCTGCGCGATCGCCTGCACGATGTCCACGTACTGGCCGACGTATGGAATGAACTGGGTAATCGTGTCGATGCTGTCGATGGTGTCGTCGATGTAGCGGATCCAGCTCACATACGACACGAAGTGCCCCACCGCCGCGTGATTCGCGATCATGGCGCGATTGGTATAGGCCATGAAGTTGAGATGCCGCGCCGTCCACACCGCGCCGCTGTACGCGGCGGCATCCGCGGCATTGGCGACCTGGGACTTCTCGGTCACTTTTTGCCCGGTGTTGTACATCATGACCAGGGTGGCGCTGGCAATGAGCACACCGAACAACGCCACGGGTGCAATCTGGCCGCGCTGACGCGTGGCCGATCGCATTGAGTGTGGGGATGAGAGTGTGTGGTTCATCGCTGCGCTGCCGGGCCCGCTCGGCGCGATCGGCACGATCGCGCTGAGCAAGAGTGCGTATTCCAGGTCTGACGTTCAGGGTTCACGCATCAGGGTCAATTGCCACCTGCGCCGCCCCCACCCGCCCCGCCACCCGCATTCGTTTGCTGGTTGTAGTTGGCGAGACTGTCTGCCTGCGCAGCGCGCGTGCGAGCGGTATTGGCGGACGTCTGGGCCGACTGGATGTCCTGCGAGCCGGACTGACCGGACATTTCCTGGCTCATGCTCGCCATCTGACTCTGCAACGTATCGCCGAACGCTGCGAACAGGCCGATTCCCGCCACGGCCACGAGCGCCGTGATGATGATGTACTCGCTCATGCCTTGCCCGCGCTGGCGGACAAAGCCCTTTGCACTCTCGGTACGCATGAAAGACCTCCTTGGCTTGACGTATCAGATTCCAGACGGTGCTCCGTCGTGAGATCAGCGTAGAAGGCAGATGCAACGGCCGGTCGGCGAATTTGTGTGAATTTGCGCAGAAAGAAATCCTGCGCGGCAGGCGAGTGTTACAGCAGCAGATTCCAGAGAGGCACCGTCACGAATGCGAGCAAGATGCCGACGCTCAGCACCGTGTTGGCGAGCTCGGGCTCGAGTTCGTGCTGAACCGCGATGATGGTTGCCGCGATCATTGGCGCCATCGCCGCTTCGAGCACCGCCACCGTCGCAGGCAGCGGTCCGATCGACAAGGCGTGCGCCACGCTCCAGACACCGAGCGGCGCGAGGATCAGTTTCCAGCTCAGACTCAGCGCCACCGCCGACCACTGGCCGGCCGGCACCCGCAAGCGAAATTGCAGGCCCACTGAGAAAAGGGCGAGCGGCACCAAGGTCGACCCGAGTCTGGCCAGCACACTATCGGCCCACTGCGGCCAGCCACCCGCAGCGCCCACCGCCAAGCCGAGCAGCAAGCAAATGAAGGGAGGGAACGTGAATATGCGATAGGCGATCGCCCTGGGCGCTACGCTGCGCCCCGAATACAAGGCCGCAATGAAAGTCCCCGCCGTCCCAAGCGCGAAGAACACGCCGGCCTGATCCGCAAACACCGCGAGCTTCAGTGCATCGAATCCGCGCAATGCTTCGATCAGAGGAAATCCGATGAACGAGGTGTTCCCGAATCCACATACAAGCGTCAGCGCACCGACGCGTGCACGCGACCAGTGCAGCGCCCGTCCAATCGCCGCGAAAAACGCCCAGCCTCCCAGCGTCACGAACCACATCGACGCGGGCAGAAACCACAAATGCCAATCGAGCTGAAGCTGCGGGATCAGGTGCAGCACGAGGCCCGAGAGCGCGATGTTGATCACCCACCAGTTCAGACACTGAGCCAAGGCGGCCGGCGGCTTGCCGAAGCGCGCGACGAGCCCGCCCACCAGCAGGCAGACCCCCATCAGGATCAGAGCCGTCACTTCGCGCCTGCTTTCACAGCAGCAACGAAATCCCGCAGATCCGCCCTCTGAATCGCTGCGGCCATGAGCTCCGGAAATCGATCCGGTGTGCAGGCAAAGGCCGGAACGCCCAGGGTAGCGAGCTGCGCGGCCAAGGGCGCGTTGTACGCAGGCGAGCCTTCGTCGCTGAGCGCAAGCAATGTGACGACCTGAACACCCGAGGCGACCAGCGCCGCTGTGCGGCGCATGAACTCTGTCTCGACGCCGCCTTCGTACAGGTCGCTGATCAGCACGAAGATCGTGTCGTGCGGTGCACGCACCAGCTGCTGACAGTAGCCTACGGCGCGATTGATATCGGTCCCGCCACCAAGACGTGTCGAGAACAACAGATCGATTGGATCCTCGAGTTGATCGGTCAGATCGACGACCGAGGTGTCGAACACGACCAGCGAAGTCGTCACCGCCGGCAGCGTCGCCAGCACCGCACCGAAGATCGCGGAATAGACCACGCTCGCGGCCATGGAGCCGCTTTGATCGATGCACAAGATGATGTGCCGCATGGACTGCCGGCGCCGGCCGAAGCCAATGCGTACTTCAGGAACGATGCTGTGATAATCGGGCTGGTAATGCTTGAGGTTCGCTCGGATCGTGCGCGACCAGTCAATATCGTTGTGTCGTGGCCGGCGATTGCGCGCGGCTCGATTGATCGCACCATTCACGGCTTGCCGCGTCGGCTCGGTCAGCTTCGCTATCAGTGCGTCGACGACTTTACGGACGACGGCTCGCGCCGTGTCGCGTGTCTTCGCTGGAATCGAACCGGACAAAGCCACCAGGTCCGCCACCAGATGCACATCGGGCTGCAGCGATTCGAGCATCTCCGGTTCCATGAGCAAGCGTGTCATGTCCAGCCGCTCGATGGCGTCGCGCTGCATGATCTGCACGACACTGGAAGGGAAGTACTCGCGAATGTCTCCCAGCCAGCGCGCGACATTCGGCGCGGAGCTGCCGAGGCCGCCCTTGCGATCCGAATCGTAGAGCGCCTGCAGCGCACGATCGACGTCGATATCGAGGCCCTGCAGCTTGCAGCCTGTACCTTCGGCTTCACTGCCGCCCAGGATCAGTCGCCAGCGCCGCGCCGCTTCCGGATCAAGGCTCATCGCCGTCTCCCAGATTCCAGATCAGACGCAACGTCGGCAGCACAGCTGCTGCGGCGGATTCATCGAAATCGTGATGCGTCTGCTTAACGGCGGCGGCGGTTGCGCCTGCCTGCAATCGCTCGCCTATCTGGCGTCTCTCCGGTGCGGGAAACTGTGCGAACGCACGACGCAGTAATGGCAGCACCTGGAGAAAGTGATCGGCGCTCGCGGAGCCTACCCACCCGTTCAACAACTCGCGCAGACGATCGTCGTGGATCAGCACACTGCCGCTGCCGGACAGCAATCCTTCCACCCAGCGAGCCGCATCGTGCGGCGGATTGCCAGGGGAGAGCATCAGCGACAACACGCGTGCGAGGTCTTCGAACGCAATCTTCTTGGCGTCATGCAGCAGCCGCTGCGCGTAGCCTCGGATGAGGGCATGCGATGCATCGCTGTCAGCCACACGCTGCAGTGTCTCGTGCCATCCGGATATGAAGCCCGCGTCCGCGAGCGTCGCGAACGCGCGGTCCGCTGCCATCAGCTTTCTCCAAAGCCCACCGGCGGCATCGTCGTCGATGTTTACGCAGCCAGGCGGCAATCCCGCCAGAATGCGCGGAACGATTCCCTGCAGGATCTCGCTAATGAGCGAAACGTCGGTGCCGCGCACGTTGCCGTAGCGATGCACATCGACCAAAGGCGGGAATGCGTCCAGGAGCTGCACGACGTCGGCAGCAATCGCTGCACGGTTCTCGATTGCGAGCACCAACGGCTTGATGGCTTCGGAAAGATCCGCGAACAATGCATCTTCCAGAAGCTCGATGAGTGCGGCCAGCGTCGTTGCTGCGAGTGTCGCCTGGTCCACGACGCGCGCTGCTGCCGCCTGCTCGATGGTGTGGCCGTAGCGACTTGCTTCTATCAGCGCGATGGCGAATTCCGGCTTCCAGCGAACCTGCCAGACTTCATGAAACGTCCCTCGCCCCATGCTCTGACGCGAGGCCACACCCCAGTCCAAGCCAAGCAGCCGTAGCCGACGCAGGAGCACACTGCGCTCGCGATCGTTCGCGTTACGCAGGTCCAGATCGAAGGTCTTTTCTTCGGCCTTCGCTGGGAAACGCAGTCGCTTCTGATGAACGGTGAGGTCCTGCTGCAACGGCGCCGTGGGAAAGTCTTCAGGGACCGCGCCGAGCCGATCGCCGAAATGCCAGCGTCTGGTGATCAGCTCGAGATTCACCGCGTTACCCGCGCCCATCACCGCAATCGCCGCGTCGCTGTACTCGGTCAGGGCCGGCACCGTCCGAGCGCGCAGGGCAGCGAGCGCTTCGGCGAGTCGGCACGCTTCGATCACGTGAGCAGAGGAGATGGGGATATCTTCTTCTCGCAATAGACGTGCCGCGCGAGTCAGCCACTGGGCGCCGAGGCCCTCACGCTTGCTCCATAGCAACTCATACCACACGGGCGACTCGACGCCGGCGCCGTAGCCGGAACGGTATGACAATCGTTCGTAGGACCAGGGCACCCAAGCCGCACTGGTTTTCACCTTAGGCAGTCCTTTCAGGAGTGCCTCGTCCTGCTTCGCGGTGGATATGTTTGCGAGCGCGGGCGTATGCCACGCGCCGCAGACAACTGCGATCGAGCCGAAACCTTCGGCGATCGCCGCTCGGATCGACTTGCGCATGAAGGCCTCACGCTGCTGCTCGAGCAACGACATCGGCTCCGCCAGTTCGGCGCGCACGGCCGTCATCATCTCGTGCACTGCGCGGAATACGTCGGTATCCTTGCCCTCGCGCGACTCAACCAAATGGTCCCACCACCGTTCGGCATCGGTGTAACCAGCAGCAAACGCGAGAGGCGCGAGTGGATCGCCCCGTGGAGTCAGATCGTCTGCTTCCTCTCGATCGATTGCGGTTCCATCGTGCCCAAGGCGCATCGCTTGCGGCAAGTCGATGAAACGCACCGGCAGCTGCCGCTGGATCGCAAATCGGATCGCCTGCCATTCAGGCGAGTAACTCGCGAAGGGATAGAGCACAGCGCTGCGCGGTGTCTGCGGCACGTAGATCAGCAAAGCAACGGGCGGCTGGAGATCCTCGCGTGCGGCAAGAGCAAGCACATCATCGGCATCGGGCGGGCCTTCGATCAGAACGATGTCGGGCCGCAGCTGCTCGAGTGCATGCACGAGACTCCGGGACGATCCGGGGCCGTGATGGCGAATGCCGAAAAGATGAACTTCAGCCACGAGCGCTCAGAGCAGCTCGCGACAGGCGCGATACAGATCCTTCCAACCGTCGCGCTCTTTCACGACGGTTTCGAGATATTCGCGCCATACGACGCTGTCCTGCACCGGATCTTTGAGGATTGCACCGATCAAGCCGGAGGCCACATCGTGTGCTCGCAACGTGCCATCGCCGAAGTGACCGGCCAACGCCAATCCGTTGCTCACGACGCTGATGGCTTCAGCCGTCGACAAGGTGCCGCTGGGTGACTTCAGCTTGGACTTACCATCCTCGGTCTTACCTTCGCGCAGCTCGCGAAATACGGTGACGATGCGTCGGATCTCGGCCAATGCCGGTGCCTCGGCGGGAAGATCGAGCGAGCGGCCGACGGCATCGACGCGCATCTGCACGATCGAGACTTCTTCATCCAGCGACTCCGGCGTCGGCAGAACGACGGTATTGAAGCGCCGTTTCAATGCACTCGACATCTCATTCACGCCGCGATCCTTGTTGTTGGCAGTGGCGATGAGATTGAAGCCCCGCACGGCGCGCGCTTCCAATCGCAGCTCGGGAATCGGCAGGGTCTTTTCAGAGAGCACTGTGATCAGCGTGTCCTGCACATCCGCCGGAACGCGTGTCAGTTCCTCGAGCCGCGCCAGAGCGCCGCTTTCCATGGCGCGCAGAATGGGACTTGCGACGAGCGCATCGCGCGAGGGTCCCTTCGCGAGCAGCAGCGCGTAATTCCAGCCGTAGCGAATCGCTTCTTCCCCTGTGCCGGCCGTTCCCTGCACCAGCAGCGTGGAATCGCCACTGATCGCGGCGGCGAGATGTTCGCTCACCCAGCTTTTCGCCGTGCCAGGCAGCCCGAGTAGCAACAGAGCGCGATCGGTGGCAAGCGTTGCAACGGCGATCTCCATCAGCCGCTTCTGACCGACATACTTCGGCGTGATGATCTTGCCATTGTCGAGCGTGCCGCCGATGAGATAGGTGACGACTGCCCAGGGCGAGAGTTTCCAGTTGGGGGGGCGCTGGCGTGTATCGACCTGGGCCAGTGCAGCAAGCTCATCCGCAAAGACGTGTTCCGCCGGCGCGCGCTGAACTTCCAATGAGGCGTTCTTGTTATCCGGCACGACGAAGCTCCTTGAGCATGGCAGCTCGAAACTCAACGGTATCGTTCATTTGTTCCAGCGCATTGCGCCATTGCGAGTCGGGTGGGCAGCTCTCGAGCAGTTGCGGCAACGCGCCGAGCGCGGTGTCCACATCGCAGCGGTGGGCCCAGCTGTCCAGAGAATTGCGCGGATGGGACCACTGTGCACGCTCGGCATGGCTCACCGCGCGAAGCTGTTCGAGCGCCAGGCGAGTGACTGCGGGCGTCCACTGCTGCTCGAGCGTTCGCAACAGATGCAGCGATAGATCGAATCGCTTCACGCCCGCCGTTCGCAACAGGGCTTCCGGCAGAGACGATCGCTGTTCCTCGGAAGCCGAGGCCAGCAAGGCGTTCAACGGCTGCACCATCGCACCGGGCTCGGCTTTCGAGCTGAGCCAAGCGTCGCTCAGCGCTTCGATCCAGTCGCTGTCTGGATGGCGCACCACCGCCGCAGTCAGCGCTCCGAGCAGCTCCATGCCGAAGTCGGTCGCTGCTGCAGCTTCGATGAATGTGGCGGCATCGCAATCGAAGCGCTCGTTCCAGTGAACAGGGTTCGTCATCGCAATCATCTGCGTGAGCCAGAACACGCGTTCGCCCGTCTTGCGATGCGCCGGCGGCTTGAGCTCGATCCCGTCGCGTTGCGCAGCCTTGTCCGGCGCATCTGGCAAGCGCACCTCGAGCCTGCGTCGTCGCAGCCCGCCCAACAGACCGGACTTCTTCGGCTCGAGTACCAGCAGAGTACGCAAGCGATCGGTAGTGCGTTGTGCATGCGCTGATCCCGACAATCGCGCGAGATTCTCCACGGCTTGCGTACGCACGCCCTTCCGCCTGTCATCCAACGCCAGCTCCAGCAACGGCTCGTCATCGCTGGACAGTCCAATGCGCAATGCCTCGAGGAATGCTTCTCGCGCTTCTGGCGGGTCCGAACTCCACGTCTGCTGCAGCCACTCGCGCGCGCGCGCCGGTTCCATCGACCGCAAGCGCCGAAGCTCGGCGACTCGCCGTTCGAGGGTACCTGTCTGCCACCGCTCTTCCGACGGCGCGACATCGACAGCCACGAAAGCCCATCGGGGCTCGAGTGCCGCAAGCCACTCACCCGCAGGACCCAGGACAGTGCTGTAGCGAGCGCGCAGCTCAGGCGATAGGGCGTCCAACAACACGGGAAGCCAGTGTGGCGGCACGGTCAGCTGTTCGCGCGCGGCCGCGTTGAGCCATTCCGGAATCAGATCGCGATGATCGCCGCCGATCATCCGGCCGAGTCGCGAGGCGGCAACTTCATCGACGAGCGCTTGCGACGGCGGTGCGGGTGCTGATCCGCGCATCTGCTTGCTCGGAGCGCCACGCACGCCAGCGCGTGTCCATAGATATGAAGCAGCAGCGGCGTGCAGCAGCGTGCGTTCCGACGTCTCCGTCTCGTGCGCGATCGCAGGGTCGGGCCATAGAGTCTGGGGATCCACGGGCGCGCGGCTCGTACCTAACGTGGCTGCGGCGATCAAACGCTCCCACGAGGTGATCGCCATCACGCCACCCGCGAGAGGATAGGCAGCTCGCCAAGCTGCGCGACCGTGAACACCTCGTTCCCGTGCGCAATGCTCAGTGGCTCGAACGCGGCACCATCCCATTCGCCGAAGACGGCGATCTCATCGTTCCCGGCGAGGGCTACGACATGCCATCGATGGCGGAATGTCGCGGTCACGGCCACCCGTCGTTGCGCAGAATCCTCGAGCCAGAGCGTGTCATCTATCATGACCGGACGCACCGGACCGAGCACGACCGGCCATCGCTCCAACCACGGATTCAGCGCGAGTCGTGCCGCATGCTGCCCCTGCATCTGCGCGATCACTATGCCGGAGGGCAGCGAAGGGTCCGCCGCCGTACTGGCTTTTCTGTTCTTCTCCAATGCTCGAAGCGGGGTCGCACCCGCGAAGAACACGAGCTCGGCTTCGAGCACCTGGCCGACCAGATAGTTCGCGGGTAACGGCTGCGAGCCGACAGCGAATTCAAGAACGAGTGCAAACCGCGAAGACCGCCTGCCATACAACCAAGTCTGCTGAGTGCGCAGTTGCTCATCGGCTATCTGACGTCTGGCAAGCACCTGCCAATGGTCCGCGAGGCCTTCTTGCTCACGCAACGCATCCTGTTCCTGCGTCCACCCGATCTGCGTGCGAACCTCCGCCTTCATCGCAGCGGGAAGACGCTCGAGATTGCGATACGCATCGATCAGAAGTTGCAGCCGCGCCATTCCCGCGAGCAGCTGCGATTGCCAGTCCGAACTAGACACGGCCGCTTCCGCGAGTTCTCGCACGCGTCGCGCCAGACCCGGTGCCTGTGCATCGATCAACCGGGCAGACATTTGTTGCCAGAAAGAGAACGGTTGAGACCGGACGGTAGCCAGTCCCTGCCGCACGTTGTCTGTGAGCCATATCTCGAGCTGATCCAATCCGCCCACGACGCGGCTTTCGCGTTTTTCGATGCGCTTCGCCTGAGCGGCGGGATCCGGCGAGGCATCCGCATTCGCCTGCCGCGGTTGCTTGGCGGAGGCCCGCTTAGCCCGATTGGCAGACCATTCCTCGACGAACGCGGGCAGGGCGGCTTCGGCGCAGTGGATTCCGCTCGTCAGCAGCAACAACAAGCCGAGCGTGTGTTTACAGGGCACCTTGCGGCTCGGGCACGAACACTTATATGCGACATCTTCGAGATCGACGCGCACCTGATAGGGACTGGCACCGCTTCCCTGGCATTCGCCCCACAGCAGCCCCTCCTGTCGACCCAGGTTCTGCCATTTCGCAGGCTTGGCCAAGCCCTGCGCAGCCTTCAGCGACGCAGCATCGGGCGCTAGCTGTTCAACCCGCTGAGTCGACCATTCGGACATCGACGCAGTATAGCCGCGGGTTATTGCGAAGCTGCGATGGCAGATCGCCGTGCTTTGCTGAAACTTGCACGAACGCAGCTCTGATGCAGGATGAACGAATGCTATCGACCAGCACGGGCGGCGCAAATAGCGCGGCCGTCCTGGCCTACTGCACTTGATGCGGCCAGAGCGCCGTTGCCATCGGGCACTCGATCTCGTGATGTCGTGTCGCGCGTTTACGGTCGTGAGACGATTGCAGCCATGCTGTTGACTATTTCCACAACTGCCGAGCCCGCGACCGATCTCGGCTTCCTTCTCCACAAGAACCCGGCCCGCGTCCACCGTTTTGAGCAGAGCTTCGGGCACGCGACGGTCTTCTATCCGGAGGCGACGACAGGGCGATGCGAGGTCTGCCTTCTTATCGAGGTTGATCCTGTGGGATTGGTCCGCAGGCGCTCGGGGCCGGCGGGTGATGCGGGCCAGCTCACCCAATACGTCAACGACAGACCTTACGTTGCCTCGTCGTTTCTGAGCGTCGCCCTCTCGGAGGTCTTCGGCACGGCGATGACCGGTCGCTCGAAGGATCGTTCCGAACTTGCGGCCAGACCGATCCCGCTCGAAGTGAAGATTCCAGTACTGCCGAGTCGTGGCAGCGAGGCGCTAATCAGGGAACTGTTCGAGCCGCTCGGCTACACCGTCAATGCCCGGCGACTGCCGCTCGATGAGAAGTTTCCGAGCTGGGGCGAGAGTCGTTATTTCTCGGTATCCCTGCAAAACACGGTACGCCTGAAGGACCTGCTCAATCATCTTTACGTCCTGATTCCAGTGCTCGATGACGAGAAGCACTACTGGGTCGGGGATGACGAGGTCGAGAAGCTGCTGCGTCGCGGCGGTGAATGGCTACCGACTCATCCCGCCAAAGAGCAGATCGCCCGCCGCTACCTCAAACACCGCAAGAGCCTTGCGCGTGCGGCGATGGAGCGGTTGACACTCTCCGATACCGACGCTGATGACATCCCGGTCGCAGGAAAGCCGGTTGGCCGCGAGGATGCGTTGGAAGCACCGCTGAGTCTGAATCAGCAGCGCATCGCCAGCGTCGTCGAGGCAGTGCTCGAGGTCAGTGCGAAATCAGTGTTGGATCTCGGCTGCGGCGAAGGCAAGCTCCTGCGTGAGCTGTTGCGACTGCGGCAGCTCGATCGCATCGTCGGCGTCGACGTCTCGCTCCGCGCACTGGAAGTCGCTGAAGAACGCCTTGAGCTCGACCGGCTTGCGCCCACGATCCGGGACAGAATCAAGCTTCTGCACGGTTCGCTCATGTACCGCGATCGTCGCCTGCAGGGGTTCGATGCGGCGTGCATCATCGAAGTCGTGGAGCACCTGGACATGCCGCGGTTGCTTGCGTTCGAGCGCGTCGTGTTCGAGAACGCGAGACCGGCGACGGTGATCCTCACGACGCCGAACGCCGAGTACAACGCGAGGTTCGAGAATCTGCCGGCTGGGCAATTCCGCCACTCGGATCACCGCTTCGAGTGGACGCGTGCGCAGTTCGAGGAGTGGTGCAGCGACGTCTCAGAGCGTTTCGGCTACGAGGTGCGCTTCGCACCCGTTGGGCCGATCGATCCGGCGCTCGGGCCGCCGACGCAGATGGCAATTTTCCGGGTGCGCTGACCATGGAGATAAAGATTCCAGAGCTCGCACTCGTCGTACTGGTCGGTGTCTCCGGCTCCGGCAAGTCCAGCTTTCCCCGCAAGCATTTCAAGTCGACGGAAATTCTCTCGTCGGACTACTGCCGCGGCCTCGTGTCGGACGATGAGAACGATCAGGCTGCGACCAAGGATGCGTTCGAGGTCCTGCAGTTCATCGCGAGCAAGCGCCTGAGTGCCGGCAAGCTCACCGTCGTGGATGCGACGAATGTCCAGCCCGAGGCGCGCAAGCCGCTCATCGCACTGGCCCGCCAGTATCACTGCCTGCCGGTGGTCCTGGTGCTCGACATGCCGGAGCGGCTATGTCGCGATCGCAATGCCAGCCGTGCCGACCGTGCCTTCGGCGAACATGTCATTCGCAACCAGGCCAGCCAGCTTCGCAAGTCGATCCGCGGACTGGAGCGTGAAGGCTTCCGGCACGTGCACGTATTTCGTTCGCCCGAGGAGCTGGATGAATTGACCATCCGGCGCGAACCGCTCTGGAACAACAAGAAGTCCGAAACGGGCCCGTTCGACATCGTCGGCGATATTCACGGATGCCTGATCGAGGCGATCGAGCTGCTCGGCACGCTCGGTTACGAAGTGACGAAGCGAGACGATCAATACTCGATCTCGCACCCACAAGGGCGCAAAGTCGTCTTCGCGGGCGATCTCGTGGACCGCGGACCTGATTCGCCTGGCGTGATCCGGCTCGTCAGTGATGCCGTCAAGTCGGGCGCGGGCTTCTGCGTTGCTGGCAATCACGACGTGAAACTTTCGCGTGCCTTGCGCGGGCGAGACGTGAAGATCAGCCATGGCCTCGCGGAGTCGCTCGAGCAGCTCAAGGGCGAATCTGAGGAGTTCCGCAGGTATGCCGCGGAATTTCTCGATGGCCTCGTGAGCCATTATGTCTTCGACGACGGCAAGCTCGTCGTCGCCCATGCTGGTCTGCGCGAAGAGATGCACGGGCGCGGCTCGGGTGCCGTCCGACAGTTCGCGATGTACGGCGACACGACGGGCGAGACCGACGAGTATGGCCTGCCCGTGCGCTACAACTGGGCGGCTGACTATCGCGGCAAGGCGATGGTCGTGTACGGCCACACACCGGTGCCCGAGTCCGAGTGGCTCAACAACACGATCTGCGTGGACACAGGCTGCGTCTTCGGCGGCAAGCTCACCGCGTTACGCTACCCGGAGCGCGAGCTCGTGTCGGTTGCGGCGAAGCAGGTGTACTACGAACCGATCCGCCCGCTGCGGTCAGCCATACCCGCAGCTCTGACGGCGCAGCAAACGCTGGATGACCTGCTCGATCTCGAGGATGTTGCTGGTAAGCGCATCATCGATACGCAGCTCTATCGCAACATCACGATTCGCGAGGAGAACGCGGCCGCCGCGCTCGAAGTAATGAGTCGATTTTCGGCCAACCCGAAGTGGCTCATCTACCTGCCGCCCACGATGTCGCCGAGCGAAACGAGCACCATGCCAGGACTGCTCGAGCACCCACAGCAGGCGCTCGACTACTACGCCAAGAACGGCGTGCAGTCTGTCGTGTGCGAGGAAAAGCATATGGGCTCTCGCGCCGTCGTCGTGATCTGCAGGGACGAGGAGGCTTCCCGGACTCGCTTCGGCGTGACTGGCGAGGGCCGCGGAATTATTTACACGCGCACTGGCCGTCGCTTCTTCACCGGTGGCAGCCTCGAAGCCGAGATTCTCGATCGTCTCGGGCGCGCGCTCGACGTCGCGCAGTTCTGGGATCGCTTCGAGACCTCATGGTTCTGTTTCGACTGCGAGGTGATGCCTTGGTCGGTGAAGGCCGAGGATCTGCTACGCGTTCAGTACGCTCCGACGGGCACGGCGGCGCGCGCCGCGGTGGGAGCAGCGAACGCGCTGATGCAGCAAGCGGCCGCGCGGAACCTTGACCTCGACGGCCTAGCAGAATCGTTCATCGAACGCGGCAAGCTCGTGCAGCGATATGTCACTGCGTATCGTCAGTACTGCTGGGCGGTGAACAGCGTCGAGGACATCAAGGTCGCGCCATTCCATCTGCTGGCGAGCGAAGGCCGAACACACTTCGACAAGCCGCATACATGGCATATGGAAACCTTGGCCGAACTGGCGCGCCATGATCCACGGTGTCTCGTCGCAACACCTGTGCGCACGGTCGATCTTGCAGACGCGAGCGCAGCCGAAAGCCTGTTCGTCTGGTGGGATGCGCTGACTGGCGCCGGCGGCGAGGGCATCGTCGTCAAGCCGATGGATTTCATCGCTCGCGGCAGACGCGGCCTGCTGCAACCAGCGATCAAATCCCGCGGGCCTGAATATCTGCGCATCATCTACGGACCCGAGTATTCGCGTCCCGAGTTCCTTGAGCGTCTTCGCGAGCGCGGCCTGTCTACGAAGCGAAGCATGGCGCTGCGCGAATTCGCGCTTGGTGTTGAAGGCCTTGAGCGGTTTGTCCAGCGTGAACCGCTACGCCGCGTGCACGAGTGTGTCTTCGGTGTGCTCGCGATGGAAAGCGAACCGGTCGATCCGCGGCTCTAGCGCCATACTACTTGCGACAATGGCCCGACCCGTCGGGCAGAATCCTGCGATCGTGATCTTCGCAGGCGCCAGGAATCTTAGGCCCTTCGTGCGCGATGTAGCTCCGCTGGAACAGGATGAGAGCGCGGTGGCGGCTGGGATTGTGCCTGAGCCTATAAGGAGGCGCTTCCATTTGAAATTCAATCACCCCTTGATGCAGATCACCTGCTTCAAGGTATGCGCGATATCGACCAGGTCGGTCTGGTTGGCCATGAGCTCGTCGGCACGAGGCCCGAGAGCGCGATGTTGATCACCCACCAGTTGAGGCTCTGCGCAAGTGCAGCTGGTGGTCGACCGAATCGCGCCATGAGCCAGCCCAGAGCGAGGGACACTCCGAGCAATAGTAGTGAATGCATTCGGCAGCGATCTCGCCCAAGGATTGAACACGGATGATCGTGAGTGTATCGGATCCAGACTCGTGGTCCGTGCGAGCCGCCAAGCACCTCGCTTATCTCGAGGCGCCGCAGATCAGCCCCGCATCATCACTTGCCGGTCGTGCTGGTTAGGGTGGAGCTTGGAGTGTGAGTCGCAGAATGCGCGCGGTCCGGCACCAGGCCTAGCGAAATCATGGTGCTCAACAGGGCCCGCTGCTCTGACTCGCGCCGGCTCATCAAGCTCATGAATTGGATGAATTGCGGCTCCGCTCGCAGAGAATCGAATGCAGGGTCGACCTCGAATTCATGCCAATGGTTGGCCATACCACCGAAAGGAACCATCGCAAGCTCACGCAATGCTTCCTCCTTGCGACCGAGCAAGGCAAACACTCGCGTACGCGCGACTGGGAACCATAGGTTGCCGCGCCGATAAGTCACCGCCGCAGTGTGCATGCGCTCGAGCGCGAGCTCTAACAACTGTTGTGCCCGCGTCGATTCTCCTGCGCGTCGATACAGCTGAGCGAGTGCAATGAGATCGGAGCAATCATCGCCCATGGGTACGGCGTAAGCGGGCCTTCCATCGGTCCACGTGAGGTCGCGCCGGCGCTCGAGGTAGTCGATCGCACGCCGGTATTGCCGGGTCTCCAGCGCATCCATGAGGATCGCGAATGCCTGACCGTCCGGCTCTGCCTGCCTGTTTCGATTTTCATAGAGTGCCTTCGTGGCCTGCGTCCATTCGCGGCGATGCGTGTAGATCGCGTTGCGACTGATGCTGCTGTCGTCATCTGTCGCCAGGTTCTGGGCCGCTTCGACGTCGCCCACGGAGAGGTACATATGAATCAGGAAATTGCGCACCCAGGTGGAGCTCGGCTCCAGCTTCAAGGCCTCTTCGGCCAGTTTGATGCCCTCAGCCATCCTGCCCTGGCAGCAGAAGCGCAGCTCGCCCAGACGGGTCAAGGCGGGAAAGTAATTCGGATCCAGCGTGAGTGCCTTGAGCAACAGCGGTTCGATCTCTGCAACCCTGTCGGTACGGCGATACAGCAGCGCGACGACTTTCTCGGTGAGGTACAGAGGTTCGAGCGGGTCCAACTGGATGGCGCGGTCCAGGTGTTCGAGCCGCTCATCGGTCACCTGCGGACCTTCATTGCTCTTCCAGTCCAATATGCGCGAGAGGCCGAAGTGAGCACGCGCGGAATTCGGCTCCAACTCAACGGCGCGCCGGCCATACATTTCCGCCCTCTCGAGATCGTCCTCCATCGCGGCAAGGGTTTCGTACGCATCGGCGTTCGCGGCATCGAGCTGCAGGGCACGTTCCAGTAGTGGGCGTACGTCGTGCTGTGTCTGCTGCCATTGCACATCGACTGTATCGCTGAAGTGGAAATCGAGCGCGCGACGCTTTGCGGACGCAATGGCGCTGTAGGCGGCCGAGAATTCCGGATCGAAATTGATCGCCTGCTCGTAATGCTCTATGGCCGCACGAATATCCCCGGCTCGAAAGGTCGCGACCAGCTCGCGCCCGCGCAGATACTCCAGATACGCATCGAGATTGCTGGTGCCATGACCCGAAAGCCGTTGTTCTGCGCTGGCATCCAGCGTGAGCTTCATGGCGCTCGCGACTTTGCGAGCGATTTCGTCCTGCACGGCGAATAGATCGCGCGTGGGACGATCGAACTTCACCGACCACACATGATTGCCGGTCGCCGCATCGATCAATTGTGCCGTGACGCGCATCTGATCCGCATCGCGTTGCACACTGCCCTCGAGCACGAAACGAGCCTTGAGCCGTCGACCGATCTCGGGGACCTCCAGCCGCTCACCGCGAAATGCAAAGGAGGACGTGCGCGCGATCACGGTCAGCTGATGCAGCGTCGCGAGCTGATGAAGAATCGTCTCGGCGATACCGAACGCCAGGAAGTCATCGCTTTGATGCGCGTTGAGATTCTCGAACGGCAGCACGGCCACGGTTCGTGGCGGCAATTCAACGGCGGCAGCAAGCGCACGCGTTTCGCGTCGCTGTGACTGATCGAGCCAGAGCCAGCCTGCCATCGCTGCAATTACGGCGATACCCGCAACGATTGCTGCCCAGCGCCAACGGTTTCGCGAAACAGGGGCCATCGCCCCATCGAGTATGGCAATGGGAGGACTCGGCTCGACGAGGTCGCCCGACGCTGCCGTGTCCAGCGAACCGATGAACCGATAGCCGCGGCGTGGAATGGTTTCGACGTAGCGCGGCGATTCGGGATCGTCCTCGAGCGCGGCACGCAGTTTGCGCACTGCAGTATTGAGCCCGTTCTCGAAATCGACGACGCCCGTGGGCCAGAGCCGCGCAATCAGGGATTCGCGGGTGACGACTTCGCCCGGCACTTCCAACAAAGCGATCAATACCTGCAGCGGCTGATCCTGCAGTCGCACAGTGCGCTCGCCCCGTGTGAGCTCGCCACTCGTCGTGCACAAGGTCCAGCCATCGAACCGAATTGAACCGCGCGAGGAATTCATCGCAGATCCGGCATGGATGCCTTCGTGATGAGCTGCCAGCAGGTCGGAGCTGTCTGCGCGAAACATCATAAACAAGACAGGTACGGTACAGAACTAATCCATGGTGTAGCGACCTGGCGTGCTCCTAGTTTTTCTCTGCCCGGCAGCGGTCGGACCGCTTGCTATATCAATCGAGTTACAGGGAGAAGAATATGAGACGCTCAAACGTATTACGTCGTATTGCCCATCATGGCGCGCTGATTTCGCTCGGCCTATTGATACTTCCCGTCGTCGGCCAGGCCGACATCGTTACCGACTGGACGGCCGTCACGACCTCCGCCGTCGTTGCGGGTGCACCGCGCGCAGGCGCTGTCGAATTCGCGATCGTGCATGCCGCCATGTACGACGCGGTGAATGCGATCGATAAGAGCTACGAGGTCTACAAAGTGGATCCGGTCGCGCCGACGCGGGGTGCTTCAACCGATGCTGCCGCCGCGGCGGCGGCTTATCAGACGCTCAAGGGGCTTTTCCCCGCGCAGGCCACGACCCTGGATGCGGCATACGCCACATCGATCGCAACGATCCCCTCGGGCATGGCGAAAGCCCGCGGCATCGCGATCGGTGAGGAAGTGGCAGCACGCATGCTGGAACTGCGCGCGAATGATGGTCGCACCGCGGTCGTGCCTTACGTGTTTGGCACGGGTGCGGGCGTGTATCAGCAAACGCCAGCGCCTTATCCGCCCACCGGACCCGTCAACACGTTTCTGCCGCAGGTCACGCCCATGGTGCTGCTGAGTCCCTGGCAGTTCCGTGCCTATGGACCTCCGGGCTTGAGCAGCGCTCGCTACACGAAGGACCTGCAGGAAGTTCGTGCGTACGGCTCGCTCACCAGCACGGTTCGCACGGAGGAGCAGTCCGAGATCGCGCGTTTCCACACGGAAAATCCAAATCAGTTCTGGGGCAGGAATCTGGGCAACCTGGCCGCGAGTCGAAAATTGGGGACGGTCCGCAGCGCGCGTCTGATGGCGCTGCTGGCGTTCGCTCAGGCGGATGCCGCCATCGCCTGCTTCGATTCCAAGTATGTGTACAACTTCTGGCGCCCCGTCACGGCCATTCAACAGGCCGACATCGACGGCAACCCGGCGACGCAGGCCGATCCTTCGTGGGTAGCGTATGTCGGCACGCCACCGCATCCCGAATACCCGGCCGCTCATGGCTGTGTGGCCGGTGCCGTCGCAGCCACGCTCGCGAGCTACTTCGGCACGCATCAGGTGCGCTTTCAAATGAACAGTCTGGTCACAGGAACGACGCACTACTACAAGACGACGGATGAGCTGGTGCGCGAAGTCGAGAACGCTCGCGTGTACGGCGGCATGCACTTCCGCAACTCAGTCGAACATGGCGTGCGCCTGGGCAAAGCCGTCGCGAAATGGATCGAACACAACGCCCTGGAGCGGCGCGCCCACTCGCATCCGTGAGAGAAGAAGCAAGAAGGGATCGAAGACCGGGTGTTAAAGCTCGGTCTCTCGATCGACGTCAGGGAATCTCTGATCAATTCGCCACTTGCAACCATCGTTGCTTCGCCCATCGAAGCATTTCAACCCGTTGCAGACTTGCGAAGGTCCGGGAAGTCGATCAATCAGAGCTAGCCCTTGATGCAGATCACTTGCTTCAAGGTATGCGCGATATCGACGAGATCGGTCTGGTTGGCCATGACCTCATCGATGTTCTTGTAGGCCGCGGGAATCTCATCGACGACGCCGCCGTCCTTGCGACACTCGACACCTTCGGTCTGTTGCGCGAGGTCGAAGCGGTTGAAGCGTCGTTTCGCCTCGGTGCGGCTCATGCGACGACCCGCGCCGTGCGAGCACGAGCAGAATGATTCCGGATTGCCTTTGCCGCGCACGATGTATGAGCGTGCGCCCATGCTGCCGGGGATGATGCCCATCTGTCCTTCGCGCGCACTGATGGCACCTTTGCGCGTGATGAACAGCTTCTCGCCGAAGTGCTGTTCGACGGCGACGTAGTTGTGATGGCAATTGATCGCTTCACCGTCAGTCCTGAAGGGCGGCAGATGCTTCGCGAGCGCATCGAGCACGAGCTTCATCATCATGCTGCGATTGAGCAGCGCATAGTCCTGAGCCCAGTCGACAGCTTCGACATAATCATCGAACAAGTCCGAGCCTTCGCTGAAGTACGCGAGATCGCGATCGGGCACGTTGATGTGATGACGCTGGATGTCTTTGCGCGCGGCTTCGATGAAGTAACGTCCGAAGACATTGCCGATGCCGCGCGAGCCCGAATGCAGCATCACCCACACGCGCTGGGATTCGTCGAGGCACAGCTCGATGAAATGATTGCCACCGCCCAGCGTGCCGAGCTGACACACCCACGTGCGCGCAAACTGGCGCTGCATCTTCATGACGCCGCCATGCTTCTTCACGATGGCATCCAGCCGATCGCTCAAGGTTCGCGCCAGACGCGCATGCGCACTGCCTCGCACCTTGTCGGATTCATGCATGTCGAATCCGACGGGAACAGCGGCTTCGATCTCACTACGCACCTTCGCGAGATTCTCTGGCAGGTCGCTGGCAGTAAGCGTCAGACGCACGGCATTCATGCCGCAGCCGATATCGACGCCGACGGCCGCGGGAATGATTGCTTGCTTGGTCGCGATCACGCTGCCCACCGTCGCACCGATGCCATGATGAACGTCAGGCATCGCCGCGACATGGCTGTACACGATCGGCAGCTGCGCCACATTGATCAGCTGCTGCATGGCATCGTGCTCGATGTCTTTGGTGAAGACTTTCACCGGCACGCGGCCTTTGTTGAGCGTCAGTTGGACAGGCATCGGAGAAGCTACGAGGGAAGCTACTAGGGATCAGTCGGCTAGTCTGCTAGCAAGAAGTTGAGAGTGGTCGCTCTCGAGCGGGGCGGCGGAACAAACGCTGCTTGATCGAATCGAGCACGGGCCCCATAAGGCTGCGAGCTAAACCTCAGGCTCTGGCTAGCGGACAAGCAGTCTAGTTGGCCAGTAACTTGGTAGAAAGCTGCTAGTGACAACAGCAGATTCGGCAGTGATGTCACCCCAACGTAGGCCCGGAGGGAGTTACCCCCGGAAGAGGTCACCCCGGCGAAGGCCGGGGTCCATGCCTTGTGAGCCACGGGGAATCCCGCGTGAGATCCCGGCCTTCGACAGGCCTTCGCCGGGATGACGACAAAAGTCAGCACTCTCGAATCAGTCGTTAAGTGCACCAGGCGGTCAGTCGCTAGCCAGAAGTAGCAATGTCGCTCTCTTATAGAACTCTCACTCTGGCTAGCGGACTAGCAGCTAGTGGGCTAGACGCTTCCATGGCAGGTGCCAGGTGGTCAGTCGGCTAGTCTGCTAGCCAAAAGTAAGAGTGGCCGCTCTCGAGCTTGGGCTCTGGCTAGCGGACCAGCAGTCTAGTTGGCTAGCAGCTTGCGTAGCCCGCGACTAATTCGCTGTCTTCTTGAATCCCGCGGGTACTTCAAATGAATCAGCGGGCGCGGCCGCTCGACTGATAGAGACGAGCTCCGTCGAGACCGTCATCAGCGGCGTCAGCCCGGCGATTGCGGCAGGGGCTGGTGTCGTGGCCGCAGGCTGCGATTGCTTCTTTTTGCCGAAGACGCCACCGAGTGCTCCCCCCAGCGCGCCTCCCAGGCTCGTGGGTGTCGAGGAGGAATCTTCAGAGGCCGTCTGCGTCTGCTGCGCGCTCTGACACTGCGGACCACCGACGCCGAGCGAGAAGCTCGCCTTGACCGGATAACCCTTGCTGTCTTCCAGCTTGGCAGCGACTTCCTTGAGCATTCCCTGGTATCGGCCGAAGAGCGATTGCGCTCGCTCAGCGAAATCGCGCGAGGCCAAGGCCGTGAATCCCAGCTTCTCGGCATACGCACGCTGATAGTTCAGCGTTTCGGCGGAGGCTTCGAAGCCGGGTGCCAGCCACTGATCGAGCACGAGGCCGAACACGCAGACTTGTCCGGTCTTCTTGTCCTTACATGCCTGCGTGGCGACGACGGTCGTGCGTTCCGCCGGAAAGCCCGCGAACGTTGCGCTCTCGCCGGTCTTTTTCACCTCGGCTTTGGGTTCGCCCCATTCGCATTGCGATTCGTCGACACCGGATACTGCCTGCTGTTGCGCTGCCTGCGCCTGTTGCTGCTGCGACATGGGTTTCTCGAGCATCGCACGCTGTTCGGCGAAGGTCGTTTCCGTGTAAGTCTTTTTCTTCGGGTTGAGCAGATAGATCTTGTCCTGATCGAGCCGCACGATCTCCGAACTCTGCCCTGCGCCTCCCGAAAGCGTGCGTACCAGACCGGATTCAAAGCGCATGTCGCTGTCCGTACGCGCCTTGTCGCCGGAGATGATGGTCTTCGACGTGCCGCTCATATTGGCCATCTTCATGAGACCGGCACCGGAGACTGACACGTTCTCCTCCATCGTGACATCGGCATGAGCCAGCCAGGGCGCAATTGCGCCGAGCGCGCACACGACCGCGATCCGCAGAACCTCTGAACTCACTGTAGTCATCGTCCACCTCCATTGGCAGAGGCGCTTGCGCGCCGATGGTTCGAATTGTGCGCGCGATGCTAACGCCTCTCAGCGCTCATGACACCCGTCCTTCGGGCCGTATTGAGCGATCAACGCGGTGAATCTGTGGCGATGATGTGCAGCGAAGGCGCGGGCCTCGATCTCGAACAGATTGTGCCAATAGCCCTTGCGCCAGCACTCCAGCAAGTACCGCGCGATCGTGAGCCGTCGCGGCTGCCATTGCGCGATCACGTGGAAGTACTCGTGCAGGACCAGCTCCGGATCGCTCCAGAAATCCGCCGCATGACCCGACAGCAGAATGCGATTGCGGCGAGTCGTTGCGCGCGCGCCCAGATGCAGTCGCGCGTACCACGAGCGCTCTATCACGCGCACGTGCCTCACCGATTGCCCGAATAGCTGCTCGAGCGCGAGAGCAATGGGTGCTGGCGGTTGATGAGAGCGGCGGAACATGAGGCCTAAAGAAACTTGTTTAGAGCGCACGGCCGCGACATCGGGTGTGCACCCGTTCTATTCAAGGTGCGGCACGCGTTTGCTCGGCACGCGCTGCTGCCCAGACTTCGCGCGCCGCATCCGCATTCATGTACGCGATGCCCAACCCCACGATCACGTCGGGCCAGATCGAAGGTGCGAATGCCGTGATCAAGCCTGCCGCAATGATGGCGAGATTCGCATACGCATCGTTGCGCGCCGAGAGAAATGCCGCCTTCGTCAGACTGCCACGCTCGTGTCGAAAGCGGGCGAGAATCAGCGCACAGGCAACATTCACGATCAACGCTCCAGCACCGGTAACGCTCAATGCAAACGGCGCCGGCGGCAGCGGATGCGCAAGCTTGTTCCACAGCGCCCACAGCATCGCCAAGGCAGGCACGAGCAGAATCAACGCAAGCAACTTGCCCACACGCGCACGACGCACCGTCGTCCACGTCAGCGCGATGAAGATCAGAGAGTTCACCGCCGCATCTTCGAGAAAATCGATGCTGTCGGCGAACAGCGAAACCGAATGGATGTTCAGCGCGACCGCGAACTCAACGAAGAAGTACGCGAAGTTCAGCACCCCGACGATCGCGACCGCACGGCGGATATGGGAGTCGCGAAGGTCGAGGCGATCGCTCATGGGAGCGGGGTCGTTTGCCGATACAGAAGCTAATAAATGGCACTAACCCGCTATTTCTACGGTCGTTTTTTACTTGGCTTGGCATCAGTGGGGCCAGCGGTGGGCCCGACAGAGAACTTGTCAATTGCAGCGCTCGAACTGGTTCGACTCGGAATGAACGCCTCGTCTCCCTGTGCAATTTCGCCACCCCTCGGTTCGAACGACATGTTGAACTGGCTCGCTCTCCCTTGGCCAAACTCGCCGTCCACTTCATAGAAGGCGATCTGCGCAATCCGCATTCCCGGATAAAGGGCGATCGGAATCTGGCCGAGATTCGCGAGCTCAAGCGTAATTATTCCGTTGTAGCCCGGATTGATGAAGTTGGCTGTCGCGATGTTGAGGCCTTCACGAGCCCACGACGAGCGCGCGGTGACTACTCCCTTCAAATTCATCGGCAAATGGACCCACTCGAGTGTGGGCACTAGAGTGAGTGAGCCCGGATGCAGAAGAAGTGCCTGGTCGAACGTGAATTCGAAGCGGGAAAACTTCTGGCGTCTACTTCGTTCTCGCGCTTGTTCGTCGTGTTCTTCCGCGAGGTAGTTGCGCGGATCGACATGAGATAGGCCGGAAGCACGCACGAACAGTCCAACGTGGCCGAGGCGTAGATCAATCGATACGGGCCCAATCTGAGTTTTTGCGTCAAGGATCGGAGAAACGTACAGCTCGCCCTTGCGCATCAGTCGCAAAACAGCTTTGGAGCTCAGCACTGTCATGCGCGTTCGGCCCAAGTTGCAAAGTGATCGACAGCGTTCTGCTGTAGCAGACCCCGATCACAGAGCATATTGATGTCCAGAAACGATAGGTCGCTTACTGCCGATTGCTTGTTCGACCAAGCAAGCCAGCCCGCGTAGAGGATCGTGCGAAAATCAACTCGCTCGTTGAATATCTCAAGCGATTCGGTAACGGTCGTCGCGACCGGAGGACATCCTCGAAGCAAGCTCTCGGTCAATCGCTCCAACAGGTCCGCATTCGGTGTCTCGAACAGCACGCCTTTCTTTCTTAGAATGTCTGCGAGCGCTACGGTGGCCTGGCGCACGTTTGCCGGCTTCAAAAGCCGAAGATTGTCGGGGACAGCTTCCGCAGTCGCGCGCAATTTACCGAAGAAAGCCGCGACGGCGCGCCCCAAGCGGGATTCGGGGTCGCAGTCGATCGACGACCAGCCCATTACGTCGATCGCGTGGGCGATCGCCCAGCATCGCGTTAGGCTTCCTGGATGCGTATCGGAAAGATCCTGCAGCCCGAGCAACAGAGTGTGATTGGCACCGATGTAACTTGGGCCCATAAGGAGCAAACCGAAAAGATCGCAGTAGAACTCCTCTGGCCAACTAAGTACTGCCTGCGTGCTCTCGTCTGCATCTAGATCTGTACCCGACGCAGCGGCCCATTCTGCGAATTTCGTGAAATCGTCAAGGGCACTACCCGAAACCAGAATCCGAGTGACCGATGACTCCAGTGCTGCACCGAGGCTCGGGATCGCGTAGGCGGCATGGCCGACCTCGTGGCCTAGAATTGGATGTAGCAGCGCAAAGTGTTTCAGTGATCGAGGAAAAATGATGTTGAAGAGGGGTCGCTCCATGAGGCCTGGATCGTCTTCTTCCGTTCGAATCTGATACGAGAACAGTTCATCGTCGGCAGAAATGAAGAACAGCGGCGTCGCATCACCTTGCTCCGTGCTGCAGACTCTGCGAGCTAAGTCCTCTAGGGCTGCTGCGAACGGCCAAGAAAACTCTTCTATGTGAGATCGCTCGACCCGACCGATGAGCTGGCTGAGTTTCGAAAGATGGATAGAGAGCTCGTTGAGCCGGTCTGTATCCTCCGCTCGAGCACCGCGGATTCGGGATCGAATGATCCTGAGTCGAGCGAGGCATTCGCCGTAGACCTCTGCGCTCGAAGCCGAGCTATAGGCGTAGCGCAGCGTGTTGGAAAGCAAGCGGGAGACATTCTCGCATTCCGTCAGCAAGAACAGCTTCGGGTCCAGCACGGGACTTTCTATTGCGAGCTGAGCGCTTTCGCAAAGGTTTCCAAAAAGGCACGCGCGCGCGCCACTTCATCATCGCTGGTCGGCTCACCACGAGAGAGCCGACCGAACAGCTCCTTGAAGTGGTCCAGCAATTCGGCCTTGCTCAGTTCTCTGTAATTCGCGAGGTGAGACGCATACAACGCGCTTTCGACGGCCTCGTTATCGGCGCGATCACGCTTCAACGCTCTAAGATCGCTCTGCCGTCGATCAAGCACCGCCCTTGGGGTTGTACGCCGAAGCGTGTCGTAGCGATACATCTCCAAAAGGCGCAGTACATTCTGGAAGTACGCGTGGCGGTTCTCGGCATCTTGAGAATGTTCCTCGAACTGCTCAAGAACAGATTCCGCGAGAATCCCATAGAGGACGCGGGGATTGCTGCGACGTCTATTTTCGCTGATCAGCATATTCCACCCTCCCGCATTGACCCAACGAAAGCGGGAGCCAGGGAGATCCTAGCGCGCCGCATGCCGTTTCCATAAGCAACATTCTACCCAGTTTAGACCCAATAACTAGCGGTAGTAGTGCCGATGAATAATCGACGCAATATGTTGTGTGCCTGTTTTACTATTAAAAACGAGAGGTTATCCAAGTTCGGCTACCAAAGCGATGTCGTACGATACTGCTGGGTAATTCCCAAAATAGACCCAAACGATGTCACGAAAGCCCCAAGGCCTGAGATTAGACCCGTCGTCGTCAGCGCGACCTTCCGTGCTTCAGGAGCCGG
Source organism: Pseudomonadota bacterium (assembly GCA_023423935.1). GTDB lineage: Bacteria > Pseudomonadota > Gammaproteobacteria > Steroidobacterales > Steroidobacteraceae > Steroidobacter. The sequence continues at coordinate 85,859 of JAFAEQ010000075.1, forward strand.
TGGAACTCCGCGAACGGAACCGTTTGGGGCTTCCCTCCGATATCGTCAAGGCGGCCAAGTGGCTTGAGTCTGCGGACGCTGATCGGTTCGTGCTCGCTGTACTCAAAGAGCCCGGCAAGTTGGCGCTTTTGCCATGGGCAACGGACGGTCAGCGTGTGCTGGAGGAGCGATCCCAATTGGCGGCCTCCGGTGATCTGCGTACTCTTCAGCTCTTCGAAGACCGGTATCGCCGCGTCCAGATTGCCCAGGACGGAAGGATTACGCTCACGTTGTCCCTCATGCTGCATCTCGGCTTGCCGCAAGATGTGGATGGCGTTGTCCATGTCACTTTTCTCGGTGATTCAATCGAAGTCTTTTCACAGTCGTATCGCGAACGAGAGCTGCTCCGCTCCGGGATTTTGTTCGCTGATCTTCCTTAATCGACACGTTGCCGTGGTACGTCAGTGCCACGATCGCCCTAGTTTTGTTCTTCGGCGCTCCGACGATCGCCTCGCTGCTCGCCCAGACCTCGCCGATGTTCGCCAAGTCATCCCAGTCGATCGCAGGGCTATCAAAACTGCTGTCGTATGTCGTCGCGGCGGCTGCGGTGCTCTCTGCGATCGACACCTTCTTCCGACGATAGCGCTTCGCCGCCCAGAAATCCCTCAATGACCTTCGGGCCCTCACCTGGCAGCAGTTCGAGCAGGTAGTCGGTGAGGCCTTTCGTCGCCAAGTCTACTCGGTCACCGCGACGGGGATGGGTGGCGCCGACGGGGGCGTGGACCTCGAGCTCACGCGCGCCGGCAAGCGCTATCTCGTCCAGTGCAAGCAGTACCGCGCCTCGACGGTCTCCGTCATGACGGTGCGAGAGATCTTCGGAGTAGTCGTCGCGGGCTGACGGCGCCATCGTCGTCTCCACCGGCACGTTCACCAGCGATGCTTTGGCCTTCGCGAAGGGCCAGCCGATCGAACTCATCGACGGGCGCCGGCTTGAGGCGATGGTCCGCGACATCAATCAGGTGCGTGACGCGACGTCGCGTGTCGAGCCGGTGGTGGACCGCGCGGCCGCGGCGTTCGTCGGCAGTCCGAAGTGCGGCAGCGCGATGGTTCGACGAACACCACGTAGCGGCGGCGCTGCGTTCATGGGATGCGCGACCTTTCCAAAGTGCCGCGGCACGCGGCCGGTGTGACGCGCCCCGCATCGAACTCCATTCTGAAGGTGCGGCATCCAGCAGCTTCCTTGAGAGTTCGCGGTCAGCACGTGGCGAGAGCCTTGGACCAGACACATCGGCCAATCGATTTGAACTTTGAAACCCCGAGGGCTCCGCGCTCGTTACGCGCCTTCGATCCGGGAGCGGCCAGCGCAGCCACGACTGCATGACGCTCCGCCTCCCAAATTGATAGCGAATTGAATGCTTCGTCCATAAGAACGAGCAATACAGCGTCGAACTGCTTGTTGACGTCGATCTTTCCTATCCGCTGGCCGAGCTTGCAGCCGGACAACATGCAGCGGCCTTTGATGGAGAGTGTTCGCTTTGACTTTGGCTCGATCGCGTCGTAGCCCGCCGTTCGTGCGGGCGTGAGCTCGAGGCCGAGTAGCCTGGCAGCTTCAAACTCGGCCACTTCGCCTGTGATGCCGAGCGGCTTGCCTGTGAGCGCTCGGTACTGTTGCGCCAAACACTTTGCCTGTTCGAGCACGGCCATGATCTTCGTGTTGTCGTTCGTCATGCTGAAGTAACCCCATTGGGATCTCTCCATAATCAGTGACCGCGAATGCGTAGTCGAGAATCCGCTAGGCGCCGACTCGCCTCGACGGCAGGTGGATCTGACCTCGACGTCAGTTGCCCATGAATGCCACAAGCGCCAGCACCACTCCGACAATGCCGACGATCAGGCTGATGTCGATCTTGAATTCAACTTCAAAACTTGCCTTTGAACACGATCTAGCTCCCAACACTTCGCTGCCATACCCAGATGGTGGGCTAGTTTCCGCCCTTAACGTCCGAGCGGGATTCCCACCATCGGAGCAACCGTCCAACCTTGGTTAATCGTCGCGTCACGACCTGTTGGGATGGATGGGCAGGCGCGAGCCAATCAAGTCAATGACGGGAAACGGCGATTCGCTTGGGCGCAATAGATGTCTATCGCCTTCAGAACGTCTCGCGATCAGAGGCGAAGGTGACCGGCATTGCACCGGCGGACAGCTATGAAAATCGAAGGTAATCGGATCGAAGACTATACGATGCTGTGCCTCTCCATCGAACGTCCGACGTGCCGCCGACTATGATCGGTATTCATGATCAACGATCTCAATAATTTGCACGGCCCCCTGTGTAGCGGCTTCCAGAACATCACCGAGTTCTGAATAAAGGTCCGCGAACTGATCAGCGGTTGCGCGTTCCCAGAGTCCATCATTCAGCGCTTCAACGTCTTCGAGGAACGATTTCACGAGAGTCACAAACTGCGGGAGCAATCTCGCGACAGATGGTTCTAGCAGTCCTAGTTGAGAGCCGCTGAGATCACCGGAAGATAATCGCGTCTTATTCGCACCTTGAACCCAGCTGACAGCTGCCCCATCCGCGCCTCTGCTTCCGCTTGTCGAATAGACGTCAGGTAGCCACGAGCAGCGAGGATGTGGACTATGGCTCGCAGCTCAGATGCAACGGCCATCGAGAGCATCTTTGCTCGCCTGCGATCACGACTCCAATCGTGGATGAGATTTCCGACGATAGGGCCGGTCGCACCGATAAAGGCGCCCACTAAAGCGGAACCAGCGGCAGTGAGTTCGTAGTCCATGGAAGGCGTCCATTCGCGTAAGGCTTGTGAACTGCCACACACAAGTGTGGCTAACGACAAGAAGACCATCTGCCACGTGTCTGCAGCTTTTCTGATCATTTGCGCCGGAGCTATCGTGCAATACTTCGGTTGTGATCTGATCGACGGAATCACACTTCGCCCCGGTAGATCCTCTATACGTTGAATTGACTCAACAACACAGAGGATCGTGATTATGAAACGGATCGCTTTCGTTCTGGCACTTCTTGTTTCGCTTTCGGCCAGCGCCGATTCACCGGCTGACTCTGCCGGCCACTGGTCGGAAGTCATCGCCTCCGCCGACCGCAGCTACCCAATTCATGAACCCATATCACCTGCAAAGACGCTTGCCTGCTGCAAGGTTTGCGCTAACGGCAAGCCGTGCGGAGACACTTGTATTTCGCAGGACAAGATCTGCCATGTGGGGCCAGGGTGCGCATGTTAGCCATGCGTCGCCCAAGTATCACAACGGCCGTGTTGCTTAGTGTGATTGCGGAGATGTCAGCCTGCTCAGGCCACGATTCCGACTACATGCCTTATGACATGAAGGGCATGAACGCCTATCTCTACGATCAAGACGGTCGAGAGCACTTCGCTGGATTCTCAGATGGAAGTTATCTTGATCGCGAATCGCTGCTAAGCCAGTGCCGAAGCAACGCGTTCGCGAAGGCGCGCGGGCTGCACCTTGATGATAGGGACTGGGGTTACGTGTGCTGCACTGTAACCTCTGAGTCGAGTTGCGCAACAAAGGTGCGCTAAGTGGCTGGCGACAATCAGACAGACTTTGTCGATACGGCCGGCGCCGTCATTGGCGGGATCGCAGCAATGGTCACGTTCATTGCCATCATGATCGCCGCCATTAACTCGGTGGGCTGGGTGATCGGCATCGCATTGGGTTGGATTCCAGCGTGCCTCGGATGCGGTATCGCGTACGCCCTGTTCAGGTATCTGTGGTGGGTGCTGGCGATCGCACTTGCATGGGGGGTCTTGAAAGCGCATGGCTCCTGATTCGTTAACACAGAGGGATGTGACCATGAAGCATGGTATTGCTACGTTCGCCGCGTGCCTAATCCTGGGCGGCTGCGCTTCCGGCTACAGCCAGTTCTATCAACCAAATCCGAATGCAGACAGCATGGTCAGCCGCCGTGTCGCGCCCGCTCCAGAAGAGCCCGCGCTCGAGCATGCATACGGGGATCCATCGGAAACGCTACAGCGCTACATGCGTCGTGGCTACGTCGTGCTCGGTGTTTCGTCGTTCAACAGCGGCGAGCCTGAGGACGATGACGACGCGATCGAGCAGGGAGCTGACATAGGTGCTGATCTCGTCGTTGTGCTTCAACCGCGGCACACCGAGACCCGCACGTCCTCCATTCCGATCACCACGCCTACAAGCACCACTTCCTACACGAATGGCACGGCGACTGCGTACGGAAGCGGCGGGTTGGTTACGGCGCAGGGTAGTGCCACGACAACAACGTACGGCACGCGAACCACGTATTTCCCGGTCACGATTCAACGCTTCGACTATGGCGCGATCTATCTCGTCAAGGTGCGTCAGTCCTTCGGCGCGTTCTTCCGTGAACTGTCAAATGAGGAGCGCCGGGAGCTTCAGACCAATCGCGGTGTATTGGTCACGACTATCGTAGATGACACACCCGCCTTCGCGAGTGACATCCTTCCTGGAGACGTGATTGTCAGCTTCGGCGGAGAACAGGTGAGTGGACCACTTCGGGTGCAAGAACTGATTCAGCAGAATCGAGGGCGGGAGACCGAGATTGAACTGCTTCGTAATGGGAACCGGCTCTCGAAGGTTGTGACCCTGCGAGACTGACAAAGGACTCGCGGACGATCGGCTTCCCAGCAAACTGACGCCGCATTTTGCTGAGTTCACTAGGTGCGTCGGTTGAGAAAAGAACCGAACGGTTCCGCTGCAAGGAATGAGGAGATTCAGATGTGGGCTGACGAACATCCATATCTATTTATCTACTTCCTTGGCTGCGCGGCAGTGCTTGTTTGCTGCGCGTTCAACCTGGCCGTATTCACACGATTGCTTGGGTTACGAAGGCGAACGTTCTCTCGACGAACTTGAAAAAACTGAATCCGCCTGAAGACGAAAGTCCCTCGCTGAAGTTCTTAGTGTGGAGTTGCGCGTTAGTTTTCGAAGCGGCTCTCTCTGAATTCCTTGCGACAGAACTATCCGTCCTTCGAGAAGCAACGCGCCCTCCAGAGTTTGGCAGCGGTTCCCGATGCCACGATCGCCTCGGCAGCTCTCGAATCTGAGGGCATTCGCAAACGGGGGTTGACGCTGGCTAGCGTTGGCCGCGAGTCATGCGGATGAAGTGCGGTCATGGCAAGTGGGGTGCGCAAGTCTTTTTGCGCGGGACTGTACGGGGCATCCTGAACCGTCACGGACCGACGGTCACAATCCCTCGCTACTTTCCGATACAGAACGAACTGAAAATCTTCCCCAGCAGATCGTCCGAGCTGAATTCGCCGGTGATCTCTCCGAGCGACTGCTGACACAAACGCAATTCCTCTGCCATCAGCTCGCCGGCGCGGCGCTCGTGGAGATGCCGCAGCGCCTGTTCGAGATGTTCGTGCGCCCGATTAAGGGCATCGAGGTGGCGACGGCGGGCGAGGAACACTCCCGCATCTGTGCCGTGGTAGCCGACGCATTCCTTCAGATGTTCGCGCAGCAGATTCATGCCTTCGCCGGTCGTGGCGGAGACGTACACGCGCGGCGGAGAGGTTTGCTGTAGTCGTGGCGATGAATCGATCGCATCGACTTTGTTGAAGACCCAGGTGACGGGGACATCGCGTGCGAGGATCCGAGTTTCCTCCTGAATCGCTTCGTCATCGAGGCCGCGGGTTGCATCGATGACGTACAGGATGCGATCGGCGCGCGCCATCTCTGCGTGTGCTCGACGGATGCCTTCGCTTTCGACGACATCTGCTTCTTCGCGCAAGCCCGCGGTATCGGCGATGTGCAGTGGCATGCCGTCGATGTTGATGCGCTCGCGCAATACGTCGCGTGTCGTGCCGGGAATGTCGGTGACGATGGCGGCGTCGTATCCGGCAAGTCGATTGAGCAAGCTCGACTTGCCTGCGTTCGGTCGGCCCGCGATGACGACGGTGATGCCTTCGCGCAGCAACGCGCCTTGCTGGGCATTCGCGAGAATCTGGTCGCACATGTCGCGCGCGTTGGCGATGCGATCGCGCACGGCGGTGTCGGCGAGAAAGTCGATCTCCTCTTCGGGGAAATCGATCGCCGCTTCGACGTGCATGCGTGCTTCGATGACCGCTTCGGTGAGTGCATGAACGAGCGCGGAGAATTCGCCTTGCAGAGAGCGGACGGCGGCGCGTGCGGCTTGCGAGGATCCGCTGTCGATCAGATCTGCAATGGCTTCGGCTTGTGCGAGATCGATCTTGTCGTTGAGGAACGCGCGGCGGCTGAATTCGCCGGGCTGTGCAACGCGCGCGCCGAGCGCCACTACGCGCGACAGCAGCATATCGAGGATCACGGCGCCGCCATGTCCGTGGAGTTCGAGGACATCTTCGCCCGTGAACGATGCGGGCGCGGGAAAGAACAGAGCGATGCCGCCATCGAGCATCTCGCCGTGCTCATCGCGGAAGCTGCGCAGTGCAGTGCGGCGCGCAGGAGGGACGTCGCCCAGCACCTGTTCGGCAATGTGTCTGACGCGCGGTCCGGAAATGCGAATGACGCCAATACCGCCGCGGCCGCTCGCAGTCGCTACTGCGGCAATAGTGTCCGAGTCTGGATTCATCGCGCGGATACGTCTGCGCCGGAGGAATGTTCCTGCAGCAAAGTCTCGTGGATGCCGTTCTGATCCTGCAACTTTGAGTCTGCCAACAACGCTTCACCCTGTTCTCGTTCGCCCCGATCGATCATGAGATTGCCGCGAAGAGCATTCAGACGCGCTGTCCAGCCGCTGCCGCCGAGCGCCGCCTGCAGTTTCTCAGGCTGCAAAGCCGCAGCGAGGCGGGTGGCTTCTTCGATGCGGCCGAGCCCGCGCAGGGCTGAGGCGAGCCAGAACGCGGCACCTTGCGAATCGGCGCTACCGCTGCCGAAGACTTTCTCCAATCCGGCGCGAGCGGTCCAGAGCTTTTCTACCGCGAGCAGATGTTGTCCGTTGAGGTGGTCGATGGCGCCGAGCAGACCCAGCGCATTGAGCGCTTTTTCCTGATCCTCGCCCACTTCGAGCAGCATGGTCCGTCCGCGCAGCAGATAGGCCTTCGCTTCATCGAGCTTGCCCATGTGCATGTAGAAAGCGCCGGCCTCGACCAGCGCCTGGCCGACCGTGAATGCGTCGGCATCGCCGACGCCGGATTCAAGCGTGGACAGCGCTCGTTGCATCTGACGCTCCGCATAGTCGGCTTCGTCGATCTGCTGCAGCGCCTTCGCATAACCGAGTCGTGCATAGCCGACGAGTGCTGGCCCGACGGCGGCGTCATTCTGCTGCAGCAGCAGATCTGCATAGAGACGCGCCGCTTCGGTATGTCGACCCAGGCAGTTCAATGTCTCGCCGATCCAGGAACGGACGTTGAATCGATTGAACGTCGTCTCGTCGGAGGCAGGCAGCTCGATCTGTTCGGCTGCCTGCAGATCAGCAAGCGCTCCGCTGCAATCTTTGCGCGCCGCGCGAAGCATGCCGCGCATGGCGAATGACTTGAAGGCAGTTTCACTATTGCGCAGCGCAGGGCTGGTCAAGCCATCGATCTCACCGAGCACGGTTTCGGCGTCGATGAACTTGGATTGCTCGAGCAGCGTCATCGCGAGTGCGTAAGAGGCGACCTGCGTGCGCTCGTGATTCGAACCGTGTGCGCGTCTGAGCAGCTCCACGGCCTGACGCTGCTGATCTTCTGCGCCCCCATACTCGCCGAGACCAGAGAGCCCATGACCGATGCCGAGACGAATCCAGCCTTCGCTGCCCGGGTTGTCGCTGAAGCGCTCGCCGACAGTCGCTGCCGCGTTGCGAAGTACGCGTCGCATGCTGGGATCGGGATCGCTATCCGTTTTGAGTGAACCGGTATTGGCGAGCACATCCCAGCTGAGAAAGTTGTTGACGGCATCCGACTGAGCGCGCGCATCGCGTGCATCGTTGTACAGCCACACACTCGTACCCAGTCCGGCTGTGAGCGTGAGCATGGCTGCGATCACCCACGGTCGACGCACACGACTTCGTTGCAAAGCCTGCTGAGCGGCGAGCGCGCGCTGCTCGATCTGCAGATGAGCTTCGCGTTCGGCATGTCGTGCCGGGAGGTTACGCAGTCGAGTCGTCAGTTCGGCCACGCTCTGGAATCGCAGCGTCGCATCGCCATCGGTCGCGCGTGCGATGTCTTCCCGAAGCAGCGGATCGTCGATGCTGCGTTCCCAGCCAGGCACCATGGGACGCCGCAGATCGCCGGCCACCAGCTGATACAGCATCACACCCAATGCGTAGACATCATTCGCCGCCGTGGGCGTCGCGCCTGCCAGCAGCTCCGGCGCCATATATAAAGGAGTGCCGCTGCTCGAATCGCGCAGCACGCTTGCGGTCATCGTGAGGCCGAGCCCGGTGATGCCGTACTCGGCGAGGCGCTCGGGGTCGAGCAGTTTGCTGCTGCCGAAGTCGGTCAGGCGCACGCGCCAGCCCTGATCTTCGGCGCTGATCAACACATTGGCCGGCTTCAGGTCCTTATGCAGGACACCGATGCTGTGCGCAGCGGCCACCGCATCGGCGATCTGCAGAAACAGATCGATGCGCTCCTGGAGCGAGAGCGTCGCGAACCGCGCGGGCTCCTCCGACCACTTGAGCAAGTCCTCGCCGCCGTACTCGCATTCGAGAAAGAAGGGCGGTGTCTCGAAATTCCAGTCGAGCACGCGCGCGAAATCGCGGCGCTCGCCGAGATTGGTCTGCAGCAGTCTCGACAACGTGGCTTCGCGTTTCAGGCTCGCGAGCCGACGGCCATCGGAGCTGAACTTGTAAACGCGTCGTTCGCGAGTCTTCTGCTGCCGGGCTACCCACACTTCGTTGTCGCTCGAGCGGCCGATCATGGCCTCGAGTTGGAAATGCGGGCGTTGCGGGACGGGGGCGCCCGCGGCGAGCTGCAGATCGCTGCTATGAGCAACGCCGACTGCGGTGCGTTCCAGCGGCCCGTCGAATCGATACCCGACGCGGGACTGCGTAACGATGCGGGCGGCATTGTCGGGGCCCAGTGCACCGCGCAGCTTGGCCATGGCATTCGCGACGACGTTGTCGACCGTCGGCCGGTTCTCCCAGACGACTTCGAGCAACTCCTCCTTGGTCACCACCTCGCCAGGATGCGCGAGCAGATACGCGAGGATCTCGAGCGGCTTGCGCTGCACGGTGACGGGCTCACCGTCCACGCGCAGCTCGAAACGGAGCTCATCGAACTCCGCCGTGCCGAAGCGAAAGCGATAGAGCGAGGCAGAAGGTTCGCGAGTGCTCATTCGAACGACCCGATCAAGCCGAAGCGCCGCATAAGTCTCTGTCCTGTTTTGTTTTTCTGGCGGGTTAGAAATCGGTTAGCGCGGCGTGAGGACCGCAGCACACCGACGCGCTTCACTGTGCTCGCTGGATTCTAGCCGGCCCGCCCGCCGGATCGAGTCCCACATCGATTTTTCAACACTCGAGGGGAGTTTCATGCGAGCAGCAATCGTTGCGTTCGCGCTGTGTAGCGCGGGCCTGTTGACGGCGTGCGGGTCGAAATCGGAAAACCCGGCGTCCAGGGCCGACACCCGCTCAGCCGCTAAGTCATCGGCGAAAGGCCAGGTGAGTGCGACGGCGGCGGAAGTCGCCGAGGAGGCACGCGGCAAAGTCAGATGTCCGCCAAAGATCGCGACGCCGGCTCGCCCGAGCAGTGCTCCGGTGGACGACGTCGTCGGCGTGCGGCCCGGCATGACGTATGAGGAAGCCGCGAATACCGTGCTGTGCTCGCACGATCTGCTCGTCGTCCAGGAAGACAAGGCGCGGCGTTTCAATATCCAGACCTACGGCCAGCAGATCCGCCAGGGATTCACGGCACGGTTTGCGGTCGATCGCGTCGAGCGAACTTCGCAGCAGATCATGAAGGATCTGCAGGACAGCGCCATGGCGCGCGGCACGAATCGCGTCGTTCGCGATATGCAGCCGGGGCAGGCCAAGTGGTATGTCGCAACGATGGGGTTGCCGGGGCAGGAGCGCGTGATGAGTGCAGCACGCGAGGAATGGTTCGACTCCGGGCGCAATCCGACTTTGCAGGGCATCGAACAGGCGTTGATCGGCAAGTACGGTCAACCGACGCAGATCCAGCGCCAGCCCGGTCAATCGCTGCTCACCTGGTCCTATGACACGCGTCAGCGACCGATCACCGAAACCTCGCCGCTCTATCAACGCTGTTATGGCACTGCCGATCCTGATGGGAGCACGAGCTTTTCGCCGGACTGCGGCATCGTCGTGTCGGCTCGTGTCCAGGGGCTGCGAGAGAACCCGGATCTGGCCGAGTATCTTCAGGTCGGCGTGATCGATCAGGCGAATGGTTACGAGCTGCTCACGAGCACCGAGCAGGGACTGCAGCGGCTCGAGAACGAGCGTCGCGCGCGCGAAGTGCAGGAAGCCTCCAAGAACGCCGTCGCACCGAAGCTCTGAGGTGCCGACATGCGTACTTCTGCTGTTTTATTCGTGACGCTGTTAGCCGGATGCGGAAATGAAAGCGCGCCGTTGGCAGCCGCCGACGGGACCGATTCGGTGTCGAGCGCTACGGTTGCCTCCTCAACGACACGGGTCGCTACATATCCGACGTTCAAGGATCGAGCAGGCGAGCTCGTCAATCCCGACGAAAGCAGCATGGTGATGCTGTACTTCGATCTCTCCGCGATGACGCCTCCGCTCGATCAATGGGTCGAAGAGGACACACGCGTGCAGATGGCGCCGGGTGCAAAGAAAGCGGCGTTGCGCTCGCAGGTCCGTAGCGAGCTGGAAGCGACCGCTGCATCGGTGCGCAATGTGGGTGTGATTCGCGTGTCGATCAGCACACAGCTCAGCCCCTACGACACGACCTATGGCGAGTACACGATCAGCGGTCTCGCGCCGAGTTCGTTGCTGACCTTCAAATCGATGGGGCAGGAGGTGTCGCTGCGTTTCGGTAACGGACGTGCCGCGCAGATCTGGGCGGTCCCACAGCCGCAGGCTCAGAGCATCGACGATGCATTGGGCTATGACCGAAGCGTCACCGTCGATGCGCTGCTGCATATCAGCGGCGTACAGCCCGCACCACGCGGCGGAACGATCGTCGCTGACGTCGTGGAGTACGAACTTCATCAGACGCGCGATCAGCGACTTCTTGCGCGCGTGACCGTTCCGCGCTCCTGACTCCATCCAATTCAGGTGATCTCATGAAAGCAATCGATCTGATGCGGCATGCCGCACTCATTGGGCTGACGCTTGCGCTGTTCTGTGTGGCTTCGTCTGCAACCGCCGCTTGCAGCGAGGGACAGTTCTGTTCCGAGACTTCGACGTTCGTTGCACAGCTCACCGATTTTCGGACGAGCACGCAAGGCAGCGTGCGCGTCGGAACGGCAACGCTGCGCTTCCAGAATCGCGGCAGTCAGCCACTGACGCTCGCCTACGTGAGCGGTTCTGGTGTGCTCATCGACGATCAGGGCAATCGCTACAGCGTCGATGACTATCGCAATCGAAATGCAGTGCGCGCGATCGGCATCATTGCTCGCAGCACGTTCGATCCGAAGTTCGTGCTGCCTGCCGGTGAAAGTGCAGACGCACGTTTCGAGTTCACCTGGTATCCGGGCAAGAAGATCGTAGGCACCGTTTTTCAAATGGAATTGACGGTACGCGAGATCGATTCGATGGCCGGCGGGCAGCAAAAACTCGGCCGCGAACATGCACTCGCATTCCAGGGATTGAAGGACAACCTGGTGGGCATGCAAGGAGCAAGTGCGGCGATTGCGCCCACGGGCACCGCGAGTTCATCCGCGCCGCTTGCGACCACGAGCGATCCTTGTGCAGCAAATCCACGATGTCGCAATGCCGGACCGTTCATTGCCGAGATCGTGCAGGTGACGGCCAGCACGCAAGGCAACACGCATCTGGTGCGCACCACCCTCAAGCTTCGCAACGTCGGCGATCAGCCGCTGATTCTCGGCTACGTCACCAGCTCCGGTGTGATGGTCGACAACTACGGCAATCGCTACATCGTGGATTCGCGCTCGAATAGCAATGTGCAAGGCATCGGTCAGGTGACGCGCAGCAAAGCCGATCCGCAATTCGTTCTACGGCCGGGCGAATCGCGTAACGCGGTGCTGCAGTACAGCCGTTACGTAGGCAAGACGGCCATCGGAACCGTGTTCGCGCCGGACTTTTCGATCAAGGAGCTCGAGATCCTGCCGAGCCAGCAGATCCGTGAAGTGCGTGAATATTCGCTGAGCTTCAACAACGTGACGGCCGGCGGTTCAGGATCGATGGATGACGCGGCGCGCGAGTTGAGCGAGGGATTGAAGTCGCTCTTCAAGAAGAAGTGAGCGGCACTGACCGATCAGCAGACGGGGCGATCCCTCGTAGAGAGATCGCCCCGCCATCGAAGCATCAGTCCTTTTTCTTGTCTTCCGCCGCCACGAGCTTGTTGATGCGCCACTGCTGGGCGATCGAGAGCAGCGTGTTCGTGAGCCAGTACAACACGAGACCGGACGGGAACCAGGCCATCGTGCCCGCCATGATCACCGGCATGAAGGCGAAGATCTTGGCCTGCATCGGATCCGTGCTCGGCATCGGCTGCAGCTTGAACTGACCGTACATCGCGGCACCCATCAGGATGGGCAGAATGAAGTACGGATCGCGTGCCGAAAGATCGGTGATCCAGCCGAAGAACGGTGCCTGGCGCATCTCGACGCTTTCCAGCAGCACCCAGTAGAAGGCCAGGAAGAATGGAATCTGGATCAGGATCGGCAAGCAGCCGGCGAGCGGATTGATCTTCTCGCGCTTGTAGATCTCCATCATCTGACGGCCGAGCTGCTCGCGATCGTCCTTGTAGCGTTCCTGAATCGCCTTGATGCGCGGCGCGACGTTGCGCATCTTCGCCATCGAGCGACCGCTGGCGGCCGTGAGCCGGTAGAACGCGAGCTTGATCAGGAACGTCACGATGATGATCGCGAGGCCCCAGTTGCCGACGAAGGAATGAACCTTCTGCAGCAGCCAGAACAGTGGCTGGGCAATGATGGTGAGCTTGCCGTAGTCGGCAGTGCGCTGCAGCTCAGGGCCCGTCTCAGAGAGCTGCGCCTGCAGCTTCGGTCCGACGAACAGACGTTCATCGAACGTATTCTCCGTGCCAGACGGGACGTTGATCAGCGGTCCGCGATACGACAACACGAAATCGTTCTGTGGATCGACGCTCAGCTGATAGTCATAGGTGCTGCCGGCCGGAGGAACGGCGGCCGTGACGAAATGATGCTGCAAGGCTGCGATCCAGCCGCCGGTGATCGCGTTCTTGTAGTTGCGCTGATCTTCGTCTTCGACGCTCAGCTTGCGATAACCCTTGCCGTCATAAATCGCCGGGCCGCGATACGCATAGGTTTCGACATTGAAGTACGAACGCTCGACGTGTTCGTAGTGACGCACGATCTGCACGTACGAGGCACCCTTCCAGTCGCTGCCCGACTGATTGTCCACATCGTATTTGAGATCGATCCGGTAGCTGTTGGGCTTGAAGATGTAAGTCTTCGTGACCGTGAGGCCCTTTCCATCGGTCCAGGTGAGCGGGACTTCGAGCTCCGTCTGACCTTCTTTGAGCACATATTCCGTCGCTCCCGCCTGGAAGTTCTCCATGTGGGTCGGCTCGGCGCGATTGTCAGCAGCGCGCAGACCGGAACGAACGACGTAGAGCGGACCTTGCGTATCGAGCAGGCGGACTGGGTTGTCGGGCTGATTCTTGACCTTCGGATACTCCAACAAGTCGGCCCGGATCAGATCACCGCCACGGGTGCTGATCTCCAGATCGAGCACGTCGGTGCGCACGTGAATCGTCGGTGCGGCCGCGGCCGCGGCTTCCTGCGCTTCGAGCGAACTGGCCGGCGGCGCTGTTGCGGGAGCGGCGGGTGCGCCACTGCTCGAGGGCAGCTCGGGGAGCGACTGTGCCGAGGAATCGGTCTTGCGATCGGTCGACGTTGCCGTGGTGGCTGCGGGTGCCGGCGGGGGCGCGTAGTCGCGCTGCCAGGTGATGTAGTTCAGCCACAGCACGAGCCCGAGCGCGGCCCAGACAAAGATGCGTTGATTTTCCATGAGTGCAGCGATTCCAGCCTGGGTGCGATCCATCAAGCGACGAGCTTGGGAGGCGACGCGTCAGTTTGTTTTTGTGGCACCGGATCGTAGCCGCCCGGGTGCCACGGATGGCAGCGCAGAATGCGACGCGTCGCGAGATAGGTTCCTCGCGCCGCGCCATGCGTCTGCACGGCCTCTTCGGCATAGCACGAGCAGCTCGGATAAAAACGGCAGCTCGGTCCCAGCATGGGACTGATCAGATAGCGATACGTTCGGATCAGGGCAGTCAGGACGGAGCGCATGCTTTGCTCACCGCACGCCAATGCTTTTCGAGACTGCGAAAGATCGCGGCATTATCCGCATTGCGCGCACCGGCACGTGCATTGACGACGATGTCGACGGCGGGCAGCTCATGTTGATGCAGGCGGAACGACTCTCGGACCAGGCGCTTGACGCGATTGCGATGTACGGCTCCGCCAATGATGCGGGCAGCCACGGAAAGTCCAAGGCGGGCCTGAGGTCCCGGGTTGGGACGAACAAAGACGGCGAAGAAGGCATCGGCAAACCGGCGCGCATCTTTGTAGACGCGATCGAAGTCCGATTTGTTGTGGAGACGTTGCGCCGGGGTGAACGGCCGGGCAGGTGCTTGCAAAGTCTAGGATCGAACGACGACGCGGTTCGTCAGACGGTCAGACGCTTGCGGCCCTTCGCACGACGGCGCGACAGGACCAGGCGGCCGGCGCGAGTCGCCATGCGAGCACGAAAGCCGTGAGTACGGGCGCGGTGAATCTTGCTGGGGTTGTAGGTGCGCTTCATGCTGGAATTCCATCGCGCGAAAGTCGCGCCAAAACAAGCACATGGTGGGCCGAAAAGAAGGCCGGCAAGGGTACGCACGCACCTATTGAGTGTCAAGCTCGAACACCGGCATCCTCGATGTGCGTCGCGGTCGAGACCTGTGGATAACCCGGCGTTCATCGGTATAGACTCGCCCACCTCTCGCGCCCCCGCTTCCAACGACCGGCGCAGACACACACTCTTTCGATTTTTTATTACCGAGCCAGTTTTTCGTTTGTCGGAAACCTTGGTGGGGGCGAAACCGTGCAGGGTTCGTTGTGGCATCGCTGTCTCCGTCAACTCGAAGCCGAGCTGCCGGAACAGCAATTCAACACCTGGATCAGACCTCTGCAGGCGGTCGAAGATGGCCGGACCCTGCGATTGCTTGCGCCCAATCGATTCGTCGTCGATTGGGTGAATGAGAACGTCGCGCAGCGCATTGCCGAGCTCGTCTATGCCGTGTCCGCCGACCCAGGCATGTCCATTGCCGTAGAAGTGGGCTCGCGCATGGCCGCGAACGCCGGCCCGGCTGGCCCTGTGTCGATTCCGAACCGCGTGTCGGTGCCCAGGGAACCGCCGCAGGTTCTGGGCAGCCGTCTGAATCCGGATTTCACGTTCGCGAACTTCGTCGAAGGCAAGAGCAACCAGCTCGCTCGCGCAGCCGCTCATCAAGTGGCGGAAAATCCAGGTCGGGCCTACAACCCGTTGTTCATTTACGGCGGCGTGGGACTGGGAAAGACGCACCTGATGCATGCCGTCGGTAACACCATCCGTGGCCGCAGCGATCGCGCGCGAGTCGCGTACGTGCACTCCGAACGATTCGTGAGCGACATGGTGAAGGCGCTGCAGCACAACACCATCAACGATTTCAAATCGGCCTATCGCTCGCTCGATGCGCTGCTCATCGACGACATTCAGTTCTTCGCGAACAAGGATCGCTCGCAGGAAGAGTTCTTCCACACCTTCAACGCACTGTTCGAAGGTCAGCAGCAGATCATTCTCACCTGCGATCGTTACCCGAAAGAGGTCGATGGGCTCGAGGAGCGCCTGAAGTCTCGCTTCGGCTGGGGTCTGACCGTCGCGATCGAGCCGCCCGAGCTCGAAACCTGCGTCGCGATCCTGATGAGCAAGGCGGCGGTCAGCCGCGTCGATCTGCCCGAGGAAGTCGCCTTCTTCATGGCCAAGCGGATTCGCTCGAACGTGCGAGAGCTCGAGGGTGCCTTACGTCGCGTCGTGGCCAACTCGCAGTTCACGGGTCGCGCGATTACGATGGAGTTCGCGAAGGAAGCCCTGCGCGATCTGCTGGCGCTGCAGGATCGTCTGGTCACCATCGAGAACATTCAGAAGACAGTGGCCGAGTACTACAAGATTCGCATGGCCGACTTGCTGTCGAAGCGGCGTAGTCGCTCGATCGCCCGTCCGCGCCAGCTGGCGATGGCTCTGGCGAAGGAACTGACGAGTCACAGCCTCCCTGAGATTGGCGATGCTTTCGGTGGCCGCGATCACACGACCGTGATGCACGCATGCCGTGTCATCAAGGAGTTGCGCGAGTCGCATACGCGCACGAATGAGGATTATCAAAACCTGTTGAGAACCCTGGCAGGTTAGCTGTGGACAAGTTGTGTGCGGTGTGAGGACGAAAGTTGTCCACAGGTCACCAACAGTTTTGCGACAGAATGGCAGGGCGTTTGGGAGACTAGTTATCAGTAAGCTAAGCACTTGAGGAACTTCGGAAAAAAGTGCTTATCCACAGCTTGGAAGCTGGCTAATAATTGTCTCAATATTCTTAAATATTCATATCTCTAAGATTAAAGAACAGGTGAAGCGATGAAGTTCAGTGCCGCGCGCGAAGCCATTCTGTCTCCGTTGCAGGCGGTGATCGGTGTGGTGGAACGCCGCCAGACCATGCCGATCCTGGCGAATGTTCTGTTGTCGGCCCGTGGCGATGAGCTCGCACTGACGGCAACGGACCTGGAAGTGGAGCTGGTGGCAAAAGCCAAGGTCAGTCTGCAGCAGGGCGGGGAAATCACCCTTCCTGGCCGCAAATTCCTGGACATCATCCGGGCCCTACCCGATGGCGCTTCCGTTACGGTCACGATCGAAGGTGAGCGCGCGACCGTAAGGTCCGGAAAGAGCCGCTTTACGCTCGCGACCCTGCCTGCGAGCGATTTCCCTACTGTCGAGGACATCAAGGCGCAGCAATCGCTCGAGATCGGTCAGTCCGCGCTGAAGCGACTGCTCGACAAGACTCACTTCTCGATGGCCCAGCAGGATGTTCGTTACTACCTCAATGGCATGTTGCTGGAAATTGCCGGGAAGACGCTGCGAACTGTCGCGACTGACGGACATCGTCTCGCATATTGCGAAGCAGAGCTTGAGAACGCTGCCGGAACTGCACAGCAGGTCATCGTTCCACGCAAGGGCGTGCTTGAGCTGCAACGTCTGTTGGGCACCGAGGGTGCTGTCGAACTTGCCGTAGGTACCAATCACGTTCGTGCCCAGATCGGAGATATTCGCTTCACATCGAAGCTGATTGACGGTCGTTTTCCGGAGTACAGTCGGGTCATTCCTGCGGATCCACCCAAACAGGTGCGCGCGGATCGCGATGTCCTTCGGGCAGCGCTTCAGCGAGCCGCGATTCTGTCCAACGAGAAGTACCGGGGCATTCGCTTGGCTGTTAAGGAGAACGCGCTAGTTCTGCAGTCGCATAATCCTGAGCAGGAAGAGGCTGAAGAAGAACTCGAGGTCTCGTATAGCGGCGATGAGGTCGAGATCGGCTTCAACGTCAACTATCTGCTGGACGCTTTGGCCGCTGTGGATGCGGGTGAAGTTCAGTTGGGCCTGACTGACGCCAACAACAGCTGCCTGGTCACCTCCCCGACCGTGGCATCCGCCAAGTATGTCGTGATGCCGATGCGCCTCTGACGTTGGCGTGCTGCACTCGGTCCACGTCGAGAACTTTCGCTGTATCGCAGACGCGCGGCTCGAGTTCGATCCGCGCGGCACCGGGATTCTGGGCCCGAACGGTTCGGGCAAAACCAGTCTCCTGGAGGCTCTGTTCTTCCTGGCTCATGCCCGTTCCGTGCGGACAAACGTCCGCGAGAAGCTCGTTGCGGAGGGGCATCAATTCTTCCGGATCGTTGCCCAGATCGAAACCAGTCGAGGCCTGCTGGTAGCGGGTACTGAATATTCGTCCGGAGCCACGAACACGCGGCTGGCCGGCCGTGGCGTCAGCAGCATCTCGGAGATCGCCGAGATCCTCCCCATTCAACTGATTGATCCTGGCGTACACCGTCTCCTTGAGGAGGGTTCGGCGCGGCGCAGGCGTCTCGTGGACTGGGGAGTGTTCCACGTGAAACCAGAATTCCTCGCTCACTGGCGGCGATACCAGCGGGCACTGAATCAGCGCAATGCCGCCCTACGGGCGGGCGAAGCGGAGAGCGTGGTTGAAGCGTGGGAGCGGGAACTCGCCCAGTACGGAACGGCGGTCGATGCGGCGCGCCGGGCTTACCTGGATGAGCTGCGTCCGGTCTTCGAGCATCTAGCCGGATTACTGCTGCCGCATCCCGCGACCTTTGCTTACCGCCGGGGTTGGGCTGCCGATCAGGATCTTGCTGCCTCGTTGGCGGAGAGGCGTGCTCGTGATTCGGTTCTCAAGACTACGACGACCGGCGCTCACCGTGCGGACGTCGTCTTCCGTTTCCAGGATGAGCTCGCCAGAGATCGCGTCTCGCGGGGCCAGCAGAAGTTGCTCGCGTGTGCGTTCATCCTTGCCCAAGTCCAGTTTCATGCCGGTCACTCTTCGGTTCCGACATGCCTCCTGCTCGACGATCCGGCGGCCGAGCTGGATGTGGATAACTTGGGGAAACTTCTCGATGTGATCGCCACGGTGCCTGCTCAACTGATCGTTACGTCCGTCAGTGAAGCCGGCTTGAGGGGCGTTCACATCAACCGAAAGTTCCACGTGGAACAGGGCAGATTCGCCCCAATGCTATAATCCCGCGTCACCTTTTCCAGGCCTTCCCATGACTGATTCCGACAACTACGACTCGAGCAAAATCAAAGTATTGAAGGGCCTCGACGCAGTGCGGAAGCGCCCTGGTATGTACATCGGCGACACCGATGACGGTACCGGTTTGCACCACATGGTGTTCGAGGTGGTGGACAACTCCATCGACGAGGCACTGGCGGGTTACTGCTCGTCCGTGACGGTCACGATCCATGCCGATCAGTCGGTCACCGTGGCGGATGATGGCCGTGGAATACCTGTGGATATCCATCCGGAGGAGGGTCGCTCAGCGGCGGAAGTCATCTTGACCGTGCTGCACGCGGGCGGGAAATTCGACGACTCTTCTTACAAGGTTTCCGGTGGTCTTCATGGCGTCGGGGTGTCCGTCGTCAACGCACTATCCGAGTACCTGCAGCTGACCATCCACCGCGACGGCAAGCTCTACACCCAGGAGTACCGCCTGGGCGACCCCCAGGCGCCGTTGGCGGAGACAGGCGTGACGGACAAGCGGGGGACGATCATCCGTTTCAAACCCAGCGCCCAGATCTTCACGAATATCGAGTTCGATTACGACGTGCTCGCCAAGCGAGTCCGCGAGCTGTCGTTCCTGAACTCAGGTGTACGAATCGAGCTGATCGATGAGCGCGACGACAAGCGCGAAGTATTCAAGTACGAGGGCGGCATTAGTGAGTTCGTCCGCTATCTGAACCGCAACCAGACGGCGATCCACGATTCGATCATCTGGTTCCGCAGCCAGCAGGACGCCATTACGGTCGAGCTCGGCCTGCAGTGGAATGACTCCTACCAGGAGAACATGTACTGCTACACCAACAACATTCCTCAGAAGGACGGCGGTACGCATCTGGCAGGCTTCCGTAGCGCCCTGACGCGCACGCTGAACCACTATGTCGAAGAGCAGTACTCGGCCAAGGACAAGGTGGCGACTACCGGCGACGACGCACGAGAAGGGCTCACGGCCATTCTTTCGGTGAAAATGCCCGACCCCAAGTTCTCCTCGCAGACCAAGGACAAGCTGGTCTCGTCCGAGATCAAAGGCATCGTGGAATCGACCGTCGGAGCCAAGCTGGAGGAATTCCTGCTGGAGCATCCGTCGCAGGCAAAGGCGATCGCCGGGAAGATCGTCGAAGCGGCCCGTGCGCGCGAAGCTGCGCGCAAGGCTCGCGAGATGACGAGGCGCAAAGGCGCCTTGGATCTCGCCGGATTGCCCGGAAAGCTTGCCGACTGCCAGGAGAAGGATCCCGCTCTTTCTGAAATCTTCCTGGTCGAGGGCGATTCCGCAGGTGGCTCGGCCAAGCAGGGCAGGGATCGGCGAACGCAGGCGATCCTGCCTCTCAAGGGCAAGATCCTGAACGTCGAGAAGGCCCGCTTCGACAAGATGCTGTCATCGGCTGAAGTCGGCACGCTCATTACCGCGCTGGGCTGCGGCATCGGCGCCGATGATTTCAACCCAGACAAGCTGCGTTATCACCGGATCATCGTGATGACCGACGCGGACGTCGACGGCTCGCATATCCGTACGCTGCTCCTGACTTTCTTCTATCGCCAGATGCCGCAGCTCATCGAGCGCGGCCACATCTACATTGCGCAGCCGCCGCTCTTCAAACTTAAGAAGGGCAAGAGCGAGCAGTATGTGAAGGACGATGTGGAGCTGAACGCGATGCTGCTGAGCAACGCGCTCGAAGGTGCAGAGCTCCACGCCGACGCAAGTCAGCCGCCAATCACGGGGTCTGCCCTGGAAAATCTCGCACGCCGCTGGATGGAGGTGGCTGCAATCATCCGGCGTTCTTCGCGCCGGTACGATCAGCGGGTGCTCGAGCAACTGCTGTACATGCCCGAAGTCACACTGGGCGATCACGACAATTTCGACTGGCTGGGAGCCTGGGGACAGGCGCTCGAAACGCAGCTCAATGTCCACGATGACGCAGGTCGGCGCTACCGCGTCCGTGTGGTGGCTGGTACAGAAGGTGTGGCGCCGCGCCTGCTGGTTACGCGGACGGAGCACGGCTCGACCACCGAGAAGCACATTCATCGTGAGTTCTTCGAGTCGGCCGAATACCGCCGCATCGCTGAGCTCGGCAAGACGCTATCGGGCCTGCTCCAGCCGGATGCGTATGTGTCCAAAGGCAACGATCGTCACGAGGTGAGCAGCTTCAAGCAGGCCATCGAATGGCTGCTGGATCAGGCTCGCAAGGGGCAGAGCATCCAGCGCTACAAAGGCTTGGGTGAAATGAACCCGGATCAGCTTTGGGAAACCACGATCAACCCGGAGTCGCGCCGGCTCATCCAGGTTCGCATCGAGGACGCCTTTGCGGCTAACGACATCTTTGCCACCCTGATGGGTGACCAGGTGGAGCCGCGACGCGAGTTCATCGAGAAGAACGCATTGGCTGTGGCCAATCTCGACGTCTAATTGGATCTTCGGCGCGCTTCCAGTTAGGCAGGCGCGCCATTTCACTAGCCATCCAAGCTCTGGCTCGTGACTTCTGCAGTCAACTGCGGCGTCTGGGCCCGGGGGGCGGGTTGCATCGTGGCCAGCTTGGCTTCGATCCAGGCACGAACTTCTTCGTTGAGCTCGCGCGGATCGCGACCGGCTGCTTCGATCGGCGGGCCGATCGCTACCTGAATGACGCCGGGCTTTTTGATCCAGCCACGTCGCGGCCAGAAGTAACCTGCGTTGTGAGCGACGGGAATGATCTTGCACCCGGCCCGTGAGGCGAGCAGCGCGCCACTCACGCCATATTTCTTCGTCTCACCCGGAGCGACACGCGTACCTTCGGGAAACACCAGCACCCAGAAGCCTTGCGCGAGCCGTTGCTTGCCTTGTTCGACGACTTGATTGACGGCACTCGCGCCGGCCTTGCGATTGATCGCGATCGGCTTCAGAAAACGCAACGCCCATCCCACCAGCGGGATCCACATGAGCTCGCGCTTGAGCACCCAGGACTGGGCCGGAAAGATTCCGGCCTGGGCGATCGTTTCCCATGCCGAGGAGTGCTTCCACATGGAGATGTGCGCACCCGGGAGAATGTTCTCGGTGCCCTCGACTCGGTGAGAAAGCCCGCAGACGACTTTGAGCACCCAGAGCTGACTCCGCGACCAGCTACGGGCCACGCCGTAAAGACGATGACCCGGTAGCCAGCAGACTGCGAGCACCACCACGGCGTACAGCAGGGTGCCGATGAACAGCCAACTCGTGTACAGCAGCGAACGCAGAAGACGCACGTGCGAGCTCCGCGACTAACCCGGTAAGCGTGACAGGTCCGCAATCTGCAGGAACACGCCGCGAAGGCGTACGAGCAACGCCAGACGGTTCGCACGGATCTGCGGATCCTCGGCCATGACCATGACGCTATCGAAGAACTGGTCCACCGCCTCCTTGAGCGAGGCCAGATGATTGAGTGCGGCCTGGTATTCGCGGCGGGCCAGAAGCGGATTCACGGCACGCTCCGTGGTGATCACCTGTTCGAAAAGTGCGCGTTCCGCCGGTTCGCTCAGACGTCCGCTCTCTACGGCCCCCGAAGTGGCTTCAGGCGCCTTGCGCAGAATGTTCGCGATGCGCTTGTTCGCGCCCGCAAGGCTTGCGGCCGCAGGCAACGCGAGAAACTCGTTCAGGGCACGCAGACGCAGATCGATATCGTGAGGTGAGAGTGCACGGCTGCCGATGACGGCGTCGAACATCTCCGTCGACACGCCGCTCGCCTCGTCCTCGACATACAGACTGCGCAGCCGCTCGAGCATGTACGTCCAGATCTCGTTGGCCACTTCCTGCGAAACCGGCACAGGCTGCAAAGAGGCGGCCACCTGCACCAGTTGCTGCAGATCCAGATCGAGCTTGCGTTCCGCGCAGATACGCAAGACACCGAGCGCCGCCCTGCGTAATCCGAACGGATCGCGGGCACCCGTCGGCTTCTGACCGATGCCGAAAATTCCCGCCAGCGTGTCGAGCTTGTCCGCTATTGACACAGCAACGCCCGCTTGCGTGGTGGGCAACCGATCGCCCGAGAAACGCGGCCAATACTGCTCTTCGATCGCGGCAGCGACTTCAGGATTCTCACCGTCATTGAGCGCGTAATAGCGACCCATGAGGCCCTGCAACTCTGGAAACTCACCGACCAGCGAGCTGAGCAGGTCGCACTTCGACAGCTCAGCAGCACGCCGCGCGAGCTCGACATCGCTTTGCAGGATCTCGGCAATGTGAGTGGCCAGCTGAGTGACACGCTGGGTTTTGTCGAACAGCGTCCCGAGCTTGTTCTGGAACGTGACAGCTTTGAGCGCTTCGATTCGATCCGCGAGCCGTTGCTTACGATCCGTGTCCCAGAAGAAAGCCGCATCTGCGAGTCGCGGTCGCACGACGCGCTCGTTGCCATCACGCACCTTGTCCGGGTCACGACTCTCGATGTTGGCAACAGTAATAAAGGAGTTGATCAGCTTCCCCTCGGCGTTACGCACCGGGAAATAGCGCTGATGATCCTGCATGGTGGCGATGAGCACTTCTGGCGGCAGGTCCAGATAGCGCTCATCGAAACGACCTGCCAGCGGAACTGGCCACTCGACCAGTGCGGTCACTTCGTCCAACAGCGCAGGCTCGATCACGGCGATGCCGCCGAGTGATTCGGCAATGGCGTTCACGCGCTTCTCAATAGCGCTGCGCCGCTCGTTGACGTCCGCGACCACTCGGCCTTTGTCGCGTAGCACATCGAGATACTTTGCCGGGCTGGAGATGGAAATCGCCTGCGGCGCATGGAAGCGATGCCCATGCGTCTGCTTGCCCGAGAGGATGCCCAGGATATCGGCTTCGACGGCGTGCGATCCAAACAGCATCACGACCCAGTGAACGGGTCGCACAAACTCCTGTGTGCTGCTGCCCCAGCGCATGCGCTTGGCGATCGGCAGATCATCGAGCGCAGCGGACACGATTGCGGGGATGAGTTGCGCGGTCGGTGCTCCGCGCTTGGTGCCGACGAACTGCAGCACCTTACCTTTCGGACCTTCGACCTGTTGCAGCTCGTCGAGCGTGACGCCGCAGGACGCCGCGAATCCCAGCGCTGCCTTGGTCGGCTGGCCCGACGCATCGAACGCATTGGCAACCGCCGGCCCCTGGCGACGAATCTCTTGATCGGGTTGCTGCTCGGAAACGCCGGCGATGCGAGCTGCGATGCGCCGAGGCGTTGCAAACCACTCGATCGCGCCATGCGTTACGTTCGCTGCGTCCAGACCGTTGCCAATGCCCGAAGCAAAAGCCTGGGCCAAGGTGAACAGCGACTTCGGCGGCAACTCCTCGGTGCCAATCTCGATGAGCAGATCGCGCTTGCTCATGCTGAGGCACTCCCGCTCTGTTTCGCGAGCATAGGAAAGCCCAACGCCTCGCGGGACTTGTAGTAGGCCTCCGCAACGCTCTTGGCGAGCGCTCGCACTCTGAGGATGTAGCCCTGCCGCTCCGTCACCGAAATCGCTTTGCGGGCGTCCAGCAGGTTGAAAGTATGTGAGGTCTTGAGCATCTGTTCATACGCCGGCAACGCGAGTCCGTTTTCGAGGAGCGTCTTGCAGGCTGTTTCATGATCCTGGAAATGTCGGAACAGCATCGCCGTATCGGCGAACTCGAAGTTGTACTTCGACTGCTCCACTTCGTTCTGATGATAGACATCGCCGTAGGTGACGCGACCGAACGGTCCGTCCGCCCACACGATATCGAAAATGCTCTCGACGCCCTGCAGATACATCGCCAGGCGTTCCAGTCCGTATGTGATCTCGCCCATCACCGGTCGGCAGTCGAGACCGCCCACCTGCTGGAAATACGTGAATTGCGTGACTTCCATGCCATTCAGCCAGATTTCCCAGCCCAGGCCCCATGCGCCCAGCGTCGGGGATTCCCAGTTGTCTTCCACCAGTCGGATATCGTGAGTCAGCGGATCGAAGCCCAGGGCCGCCAGGGAGCCGAGATACAAGTCGACGATGTTGGAGGGCGAGGGCTTGAGGACGACCTGGAACTGATAGTAGTGCTGCAGACGAAACGGGTTATCCCCATAACGACCGTCGGTCGGACGCCGCGAAGGCTGGACGTAGGCGGCACTCCAAGGCTCAGGACCCACGGCCCGCAACAGGGTGGCCGTATGAAAGGTACCCGCACCCATTTCCATGTCGTAAGGCTGAAGGATCACGCACCCTTGGCGTGCCCAGTAGTTCTGGAGTGCCAGGATCAGATCCTGAAACGTCTGCGGCGTTTCGGCTTTGGGCGGGGCCATGATTTCTCTTTCTGGGTGTGCGCCCGGACGGGGAGCGCGAAAAGCGCGCGAGTATACCTGCTGCCTCCGCCTGCTCCGCATGTGGCGTACCGCACCGCTTGGTTGGATACCTACGCACCATCCGGGTGCAGGAGTCTGCGAAAAATGCACTATATTTGTGCCCTGGTGCTGCGCGCCCGGCAGCTCCCCTCGCCAAATCCAACGACTTGCGCCATGACGGTGCGGTGGCACAGATCCTGCAATTTTGCGGGCCCAGATACTGAATAAACCCTACGGCGTCGTAACAGCGAGCGAGCCGGGGTCAACCACTCTCGCTGTCTACCGGAGGAGAACTCAATGACGACCCCCGCTGAAGTACTCAGCATGTTGAAAGAAAAGGAAGTAGCGTTTGTCGACCTGCGTTTTACCGATACGCGGGGCAAAGAGCAGCACGTGACGGTTCCCGCTCACACGATCGAACAGAGCTTCTTCGACGACGGCAAGATGTTCGACGGATCCTCGATCGCCGGCTGGAAGGGCATCAACGAGTCCGACATGGTGCTCATGCCGGATGCCAGCACCGCCGTGCTCGATCCGTTCTTCGAAGAGACGACACTGATCATCCGTTGCGACGTGCTCGAGCCGTCCACGATGCAGGGCTACGAGCGCGATCCTCGCTCGATCGCCAAGCGCGCTGAGGCCTACCTGAAGTCCACAGGTATTGGCGACCGCGCGCTGTTTGGCCCTGAGAACGAATTCTTCATTTTCGATAACGTGCGCTATGGCACGACCATGGCCGGCTCCTTCTTCGATATCGAATCGACCGAAGCGGCCTGGAGCTCTGGCAAGCACTATGAAGACGGCAACAAGGCGCACCGTCCAGGCGTGAAGGGCGGCTACTTCCCTGTCCCGCCGGTCGACTCCTTCCAGGATCTGCGCTCCGCGATGTGCCTGGCCCTCGAAGAGCTGGGCATGAAAGTCGAAGTGCACCACCACGAAGTCGCAACCGCCGGTCAGTGCGAAATCGGCGTGAATGCAAACACGCTCGTGCGCAAGGCCGACGAAGTGCAGATGCTTAAGTACGCCATCCACAACGTCGCGCATGCGTACGGCAAGACCGCGACGTTCATGCCGAAGCCGCTCGTCGGCGATAACGGCAGCGGTATGCACGTGCACCAGTCGATCTCGAAGGACGGCAAGCCGCTCTTCGCAGGCGACAAGTACGCAGGTCTGTCGGATCTCGCGCTCTATTACATCGGCGGCATCATCAAGCACGCGAAGGCGATCAACGCGTTCACGAACGCCAGCACGAACAGCTACAAGCGTCTGGTGCCGGGCTTCGAAGCGCCTGTGATGCTCGCGTACTCCGCGCGTAACCGCTCGGCTTCGATCCGTATTCCTTGGGTTTCGAATCCGAAGGGTCGTCGCATCGAAGTGCGCTTCCCGGACTCGACGGCGAATCCGTATCTGGCTTTCGCGGCCATGCTCATGGCAGGCCTCGACGGCATCCAGAACAAGATTCATCCGGGCGAGGCTGCGGACAAGGATCTCTACGATCTGCCGCCGGAAGAAGCCAAGAACATTCCGGAAGTGTGCTACTCGCTGGAGCAGGCGCTGCAGGCACTCGATGCGGACCGCGGCTTCCTCAAGGCCGGCGGTGTGTTCACTGACGACGTCATCGACGCCTATATTGCGCTGAAGATGCAGGAAGTGACCAAGGTGCGTATGTCGACGCACCCGCTCGAGTTCGAGTTGTACTACAGCGTTTGATGCAAGCGAACACCGGATCCTCCGGTCCGGTGTTCTTTGACCACGCGTAGTGCCGGTGACGGCGTTCACACAATGCCGTCGCCGCTTTTGTCAGGTCGGAGCGAAGTGGCTATGCTCGAACCCCATGCGCACCACGCTGTTACTCCTCCTGCTGTTAGCGGGTCCCGCGCTCGCGGGGCAGGCGGTATGGAAATGGGTGGATGCGAACGGCGTGACTCACTACGCCGATCGCCCCGTGCCAGGAGCGACACGTATCGAGTTGAACACGGGTACGTCGAGCGGCGATCCAGCCCCTTCCTACTCTTCCTCCGGCACACCCACGCCCCCCGTGGATGCGGGTCCGCCCTATCGCAATTTCGAGATCTGGAAGCCGTCGAACGACGAGTCGATCGTGAACACCGGCGGCGAGGTCACGGTGAACGTCCGCATCGAACCGTTGGTGCAGCCAGGACACACGCTGTCGCTGTATCTCGATGGTCGGTTGGTCGAAGGCTTTGCGGGCAACACGACCGCCTTTACGCTTTCGAATGTGCCTCGCGGTACTCATTCGGTCATCGCAGTCGTGACCGATCAGCGCGGCAATCGATTGCAGGAAACACCTGCGGTCACTTTTCACGTGCGCCAGGAGTCGGCCGCTCAACCGCCTGTCGGTCCCTCGATGCGACCGACGCCCAAGCCCCAGCCGCGCGCCGGCAACAAGATGCAAACTTCGCAGCCCAGCTACGCTGCGCTCAATCCGAGCGGCGCTGGCGCGATCGATCCGGCTACCAATCTGCCGGTCGTCAAAAAGCCCGCGAACACCAAACCCGCGACGTCGAGTCCGCGCGCCAGGTAATCCGGCGTGTTCGGTGCGCGCTTCGCGCAGGCGAACCTTGCGTTGACGTATCCCTCAGGGTCGAGGGGTGACGCGCACTCATGGTGGCCCACCCCACAAGCATCGCCGCACGCGTCATGGCTGATCCGGATCGCATTCTCGACGGACTCACCACGAGCATCCTGATCGTCGACGGTGCTCAGAAGCTCATTTACCTGAACAATTCCGCCGAGACGCTCTTCGGCGTCAGCCGCAATCAGATGCTGGGCAAGCCACTTTCGGAGTTGCTGGTGGATGCCGCTGCTCTGAGTGCGGTCGTGACTCGCGCAGTCGAGACATGGCGACCGATCTCGCGCCGCGAGCTTGCCCTGCGACCGATATACGGCGATTCGGAGCTCACGGTCGATTGCACCGTGGCGCCATTCGAAGAAGCGGGCACGCCTTCAGCGGTAATTATCGAGATCAGCGACGGCACGCAGCATCAGCGCATCACCCGCGAGAATGCGCTGTTGACGCAGATCGGCGGCAGCCGCGCCATGATTCGCCAGCTGGCTCACGAGATCAAAAATCCGTTGGGTGGATTGCGTGGCGCAGCGCAGCTGCTCGAGCGGCAGCTCGCCGACGCGTCGATGCGCGAGTACACCTCGGTGATCATCAGCGAAGCCGACCGGCTCGCAACGCTCGTCGATACGTTGCTCGGTCCCGGACATCATCCACGCAAAGAGTCCGTCAACGTCCACGAGCTGTTGCAGCACGTGGGGCATCTGCTGGCCGCGGATGCACCGACCGTTTCGATCGAACGCGATTACGACCCGAGCCTGCCGCCGCTGCTGCTGGATCGGCATCAGATCATCCAGGCGATGCTCAATCTCGGACGCAATGCCTTGCAGGCGTTGTCGGGCAAGAGCGAGGGCGCCCGTATCACGCTACGCACGCGCGCACTCACGAACGAGAACATCGGCACGCGTCGTTATCGACTCGTTGCCTGCGTGCAGTTCGAGGACAACGGCCCGGGTGTTCCTGAACACCTGCGCGACACACTTTTCTACCCACTCGTAACGGGGCGTGTGGACGGAACGGGACTGGGACTTGCAGTGGCGCAAGATCTCGTCAGCCGTCACGACGGACTCATCGAATTCGAGAGCCGTCCGGGTTTAACCACCTTCACCATTTTGTTGCCATTCCATGCTCCAGATGCCAGTTACAAAGCCTCTTAACGTGTGGCTCGTCGATGACGATGCCTCGATCCGCTGGGTTCTCGAACGCGCCTTGCGCCAGGGAGGTATGGCGCCGACAGCGTTCGATCACGCCGACTCGGCGTTAGCCGCGCTGCGGCGCGATCGGCCCGATGTGTTGATCACCGATATCCGCATGCCCGGACGCAGCGGGCTCGAGCTGCTCACCGAAATTCACGATAGTCAGCCACAGCTACCAGTGATCGTGATGACGGCGCACTCGGACCTCGACAGCGCAGTCGCGGCGTATCAGGGCGGTGCATTCGAGTACTTGCCGAAGCCGTTCGATATCGATCAGGCGGTCGACCTCGTGCGGCGCGCGGCCCAGCAGAAAGAACGGGTCGAGGAAGTCAGCACCGAATCGCGCCGCATCCCTGAAATGCTCGGTCAAGCGCCGGCGATGCAGGAAGTGTTCCGTGCCATCGGGCGCCTTTCGCGTTCGAGCATGACGGTGTTGATCACGGGCGAATCTGGCACGGGCAAAGAGCTCGTCGCGCGGGCTCTGCATCGTCACAGTCCGCGTGCGAACAAAGCCTTCATTGCGTTGAACACATCGGCATTCACTGCCGATCTGCTGGAGTCCGAATTGTTCGGCCACGAAAAGGGCTCGTTCACCGGCGCAGATGCCTTGCGCCGCGGTCGTTTCGAACAAGCCGATGGCGGCACACTGTTCCTCGATGAGATCGGCGATATGTCGCCGCAACTGCAGACCCGTCTGCTGCGCGTGCTCGCGGAGGGTGAGTTCTATCGCGTCGGTGGCCAGGTTCCGGTGCGCGTTGACGTTCGCGTGATCGCCGCGACGCACCAGGCGCTCGAGGATCGGGTCAGGCAGAACATGTTCCGCGAAGACCTGCTGCATCGCTTGAACGTGATTCGCATCGAAGTGCCACCGCTGCGTCAGCGTCGCGAGGACATTCCGGAGTTGCTGCTCCACTATCTCGATGCGGCAGCGATCGAGCTCGGTGTGGAATCCAAGACACTTTCGCCCGAAGCGATGGCCGTGCTGTCCAGTTTCGACTGGCCGGGCAACGTGCGGCAGCTCGTGAACACCTGTCGTCGACTGACGGTCACGGCTCCTGGACGCGAGATCAAGGCGGAGGACATTCCCACCGATCTCGGCGGCGTTCCGGGTCCCGCGAAGCTGCAGGACGAATGGACGCGTCAGTTGACCAGCTGGGCGGACAAGCGCCTGGCCGCAGGTGAAACGCCCTTGCTCGATGATGCGATGCCTGAGTTCGAGCGCACGTTGATTCGCGCAGCGCTACGCAAAGCCGAGGGCGGACGTCAGGAAGCCGCGCGCTTGCTGGGCTGGGGCCGCAATACGCTCACTCGCAAGCTGAAGGAACTTGCGATGGATGACGAGTGAAGAGCCGGAGCAACCACATAGAGCACAAAGGCCACAAAGGTTTCAGAGTGCCGATAACCGACTGAGCGGACTCGTTGCATGACATAGAGCGGGGCCATGGCTTTCCTGCCTTCGGTCTATGTGCTCTTTGTGTTCTTTGTGGTTACTCCTGATTCTTGATCCCGGTTGCATCCTGCGCGAACTCATCGCAACGTCGCGCACATGCTTCACATCATCCTCTATCAGCCTGAGATTCCCCCCAACACCGGTAATGCGATTCGACTCAGTGCGAACGCCGGGGCGCGGCTGCATTTGATCAAGCCGATCGCGTTCGATATCGACGAGAAGGCCGTGCGTCGCGCAGGCATGGACTACGCGGAGCTTGCACACGTCGAGCAGTGGGATTCGCTCGAGCAGTGTCTTGCGACGCTCGGGGCGCCGCGATGGTTCGCGATCTCCACGCGCGGCACGATGCGGTATGACCGGGTGAGCTATCGAGATGGCGATGCGTTCGTGTTCGGGCCGGAGACGCGTGGCCTGCCGCAGGAAGTGTTAGAGCGTTGTCCTGTCGAGCAGCGACTGCGCATACCGATGCGTGCCGGCAATCGCAGCCTGAATCTGTCGAATGCAGTCGCGGTAGTGACGTACGAAGCCTGGAGACAACTCGGCTTCGAGTAAGGGTCAGACGTTCTCAGGCTTGAGCGCGCGGCTCATGAGTTCTTTCACGGCCTCGCGCGGAGCGAGACCTTCGTGGACGACCCGATACAGTTGCTCGCTGATCGGCATCTCGACCGCGGCGCGCTGCGCCACCTCGCGCACTGCGCGGGCCGCCAGCACTCCTTCGACGACCTGTCCGATGGACTGCTGAGCTGCGGCGATCGATTCGCCGGCGGCAAGTGCCAGCCCGAAGCGACGATTGCGCGATTGATTGTCGGTACACGTGAGCACCAGATCGCCCAGCCCCGCCAGGCCCATGAAGGTGTCTTTGTGCGCGCCGAGTGCCACGCCCAGACGTGTCATCTCCACCAGGCCGCGAGTAATGAGTGCGATTCGTGTGTTGGCACCGAAGCCGAGCCCGTCGGAAATGCCGGCGCCGATGGCAAGTACGTTCTTAACCGCACCGCCGATTTCCACGCCGACGACGTCGGTCGAGGTGTAGGCGCGAAAGTTGAGCCCTGAAATGCGTGTTGCAAGTGCCTGTGCGAAGTCGTGATCCATGGCTGCCACGGTCATGGCCGTGGGTAATCCAGCGCCGACTTCTCGCGCGAAGGTGGGGCCGGAGATCACCGCTGTGGGCACCTGCGCGCCGAGCACTTCTTGTGCGACCTGATGCGGCAGCAGGCCGGTGGAGAGTTCGAAACCCTTCGTAGCCCAGGCCAGGCGCATGTCATTGCGACGATGCTGAGCGATCTCGACCAGCATTCCGCGCAACGCGTGACTGGGCACAGCCACGACGACATCGCGATGCCGGGAGATGACGGCCACGAGATCAGCTTCGACTTCGAGGCCTTGAGGAAAAAGCGCGCCCGGCAGATACCGTGCGTTCTGACGGTCGCGCTTTACCTGATCGAGATGAGCTCGATCGCGCCCCCAGAGTGTCGTCGGACACCCGGTGCGTGCGAACTGAATGGCGAGCGCAGTCCCCCACGAGCCTGCGCCCAGCACCGCAATGGACGCGGGCGCAGCCGCCGGCGTCTGATGCGTTGCGCTCATTCGTTCGGATCAGTTCACCGAGCCTGCGCCCGCAGCACCTTGCTGCTGAGCGGCTGCCTGGGCAGCGGCCTGCGCGAACAGCGCATCGAAGTTGACGGGCGGCAACAGGAACGGTGGGAAACCGCCCTTGGAGAGCAGATCAGAGACCACCTGACGCGCATAAGGCAGCAGATAGTTCGGGCAGAAAATCCCGAGAATCTTCTGAGCCTCGGCGGCCGGCACATTCCGCATCCCGAAGGCACCCGCCTGCTGGCATTCGACAAGCCACACGGTCTTGTCCGCAGACTTCGCTTCCACGCGTACCGTCAGCACGACTTCCTTCAGATCGCCGCCAATGTCGTTGGCCGAGGTCGTGAGATTCAGGTTAATCGTGGGGTTCGGCGAGTTCGGAGCGACCCGCGGACCGAGCGGCGCCTCGAATGAGACATCCTTCAGATACACCGCCTGCGGGGCGAACTGAGGGGCATTCGGATCGACCTGGCCATCGAGACCGGGAGTTGCGGGTGCTTCATCAGCCATGGATACAAGTCCTGTCGTTGAGTTGGAATCATCGTCCGCTACTGCGGACTGCTAGTTAGCTGTCAGCTTTGCTGGCGAGCAGCTGATCGAGTTCGCCCGACCGGTCGAGCGCTG
The DNA here is from genome assembly GCA_023423935.1 of Pseudomonadota bacterium. GTDB lineage: Bacteria > Pseudomonadota > Gammaproteobacteria > Steroidobacterales > Steroidobacteraceae > Steroidobacter. The sequence goes on from JAFAEQ010000075.1 coordinate 118,517, forward strand.
CAAGGTCATCGTAACCGCCGACGTGCCGCTCGCCGATGAAAATTTGCGGGACCGTGCGACGTCCGCTGCGCTCCATCATGATCTGCCGTTCGCGCATGTCTTCGTCGACCTTGATCTCGTTGATCGCCACCCCTTTGCGCTCGAGCAGACCGCGCGCGCGTACGCAGTATGGGCAATACGCGGTGGAATACATCACGACTTCAGCTGCACTCATGCCTTGGCCTCCTTCTTGCCGCCTGATTTCACCAGCGGCAGATTCTCGCTGCGCCAGCTGCGCAGACCCCCCTTCAGTGTTGCCACTTTGGTGAATCCGGCGGCTTTGAGCGCCTTGGCTGCGGTTGCGGAGGCCAGACCGGTTTCGCAGCAGATCACAACGGGTTTTTCCTTGAATTTTTTCAGCGTGTCGGCACGCTGCGCGACTTCCGCAGCGGGAATATTGCGCGAATCGATGATGTGGCCCGCGGCATAGTCGCTCGCATCACGCACATCGAGAATGACCGCACCTGAATTGACGAGCCGTACGGCATCGGTCGGAGCGATGACACTGGACCCCTTGGCGCGCTCGCGCATCTCGATCACAACCGTGAGAATGGCGAGAATCACAGCCGCGCCAGCGAGAAGGGGATGATTAGTGGTGTATTCGAACAGGCGATTCATGTCGAAACCGGACTCCTACCCAGAGCATCGTTGGGGCAACAACGAGTTTTGGAAGGCGCCGGCGACCGGAGCTTCGCTTGCCCAAAGACCCGCTCAAAAAAGGGCGCAGAGTATAGCAGCGGCCTTCGCATGAACGGCTCGAGTCGTTCGGCGCTCATGATGGACTGCGCTCAGCACGCATACCCGTGATCGTATTCCTGCGTCATTTGCTGATTGCATTCGCCGCTGCCGGGATCGTGCTGGCGGCGGGACTGCGTCCGGAGATCGCCTCGGCCGCCGCGGACCCTGCCGCAAAAGAGGCGGAACTCAAGCAGGTTCGCAGCAAGATCGATTCGATTCGCAAGTCGATCCAGGCAGAGGCGGAACGGCGCGATTCGTTGGCCGCGTCGGTTCGCAAGGCCGATATGGAGGTGCAGTCGGCACGCCAGCGCCTGAGCACTGTTCGCGAACAAAAGCAGGCAGCGCAGGCACGACTCAAAGATCTCGAGCAGGAGCGGGCAGCCACACGGGCGAAGATCGACGCCGAGCGCGAGGCGCTCTCGGGACAGCTGCGCGTGGCTTACATGAACGGCCAGCAGGAACAGCTGAAGCTGATGCTCAATCAGCAGGATCCCTCGCGGCTGGGCCGGCTGATGGTTTGGTACGCCTATTTCGGGCGCGCGCGTGCGGATCAGCTCACGGCCATCAATGAGCATCTGGCTCACTTGGAGCTTCTTTCGGAGAAGATCGCAGCAGAAGCGGCCCAACTGGAGCAACTAGAAAAGCAACAGTCGCAGCAAGTCAATGCGCTCGCCAGCGCCCGCGATCAACGCAAGACCACGCTAGCGGAGGTCCAATCGCGAATCCGCTCCCGCAATGACGAGCTGGCCAAAGCCCGGCGCGAGGCGCAGGCCCTGGAGAAACTCGTCGAACAACTGCGTCGCGCCATCCAGGAGTTTCCGGACTTGGGCGACTCGCCCTTTGCCAAGGTCCGGGGGAAATTGCCCTGGCCGGTCAAAGGGCCGCTGCTCGCAAAGTTCGGCCAGCTCAGGTCAGGCGGCCCGCTCAAATGGCACGGCATCGTCATCGGCACCGAGCGAGGAGCCCAGGTGCGAGCGCCCTACCCCGGCCGCGTCGTCTATGCCGACTGGTTGCCTGGGCTGGGCTTGCTGCTTGTCCTGGACCACGGCGGCGGCTTCATGAGCCTGTACGGACATAACGAGCAGCTCTATCGGCGCGTGGGTGACCGGGTGTCCCCCGGAGATTTGCTGTCGGCGGTGGGCGATGCATCTGGCTTCGGCAAGCCCGGTCTGTATCTCGAAATCAGAAAGGGCCGCGATCCCCTCGATCCTCTGCCCTGGCTGACCCGTTGACGCCTCATCGGTGACGCAGCAGCGAGCGATTTCACCTGCGTTACCCCTGCGCTCCGCTTACGGCGCGGTCGCGATATGGGTATTAGGCGCCGGAGGGGCGAAAAACTGCGGCGGACTTCAAGGAACCCCTCTGATCAGCGGCGGAAGATCCGGCTCCTAGGGAAGCGGCCCGTGCTCAGCGGGCGGGGACATTTCGATGGCGACCATTCTCGACGACGAAGACACGATCGAAGCGCAATCGCTGTCGACGTCGCTTGATCCATACGGTCAGCTCATGAAGATGCTGATGCCGCGGGCCTTGTGCATCGCCATCTACGATCGCATGGCAACGCCGCTGTGGCTCTCGGATGGCTGCGAAGGCCCCGATCTGCCGCAACTCGTCGAGGAGGCGCTGAACTCAGCCCGCAGTGTCGACCCGGATCCCGCCGAGCGTGATGGATTTGCCCGCTCCTGGGACGGCGATACGGCCTACGTTTTCATTCTGCGCGAAGGGACTGAGCTGCTCGGTGCCGTGGCGCTGTCCTGCCGTGACGGCAGCTCGGGCGCCCGTCCCTTCTCGATGATGATCGGACTGTTGCGGCCGGCGCTCCAGGTTCTGAGCCGCGAGCTCATGACTCAGTACAACGTCGGCGATGTGCAGCAGAATCTCGCACTGCGCGACAGCGATCTGGCGTTGCTGCTCGAAGCAAGCGGCAGCGAATCGCCCGAGGACGATCAGAACTTCGAACAGCTCGTCCGCAATTGCGTGACCCACCTCGATTGCGCGAGCGGCGTGCTGTTCATTCCCGATCACGACATCAACGTTTCGTATTCGATCAGCGCAAGCAACCGCACACAGGCTGCGGAGCTGCTTGATCGCACGCAACGTCATCTGTTCGCATGGGCACAAGTGCAGCGTCGCACGCTGACACTGAACAAGGCGCCTCCGAACAGCCCGCTGGGGACCCTGCCCTACAAGATCCTCGCGTGTCCGGTGCGCCATGGCACTCAGCCGGTGAGCGGCGTGCTCGTCTTGTTTCGACCGCTGACCGCAGCGGATTTCGATCTGCGTCAGGTGCGCATCATCGAGATGATGGCGCGGCGTATCGGCTATGTGCTGCAGAACGCGTTCGATCCGGCGACAGGGCTTCTGACGCGTCCGGCCTTCGAGCAGCGCGTGCTCGCGACGCTTGCCGCGGGCGGGAGCACGGGGTGCCATTGCGTCGGTTATGCCGATGTCGATCGTCTGCATGTCGTGAACGAGAACCACGGCATGCACGTGGGCGATCAGGTCATCCATCGCATCGCGGCGACGATCCGCGCGAGTCTCCCGCCGCAGGTGATTGCCGCGCGCATCTCGGGCGATCGTTTCGCACTGTTCTTTCCCGATGCTTCTTTGCACGCTGCAGAAGATTTCCTGAGCGGCGTTTGCCGGACGATAGAGACACTCGACTATCGGCACGAAGGCAGACGCATCGAGCTGTCGATGAGCTTCGGTCTTGCGGTCGTCCCCTCGGAAACACGTTTCCCCCTGTCGCACGCGATCGCTACGGCTGAGGTGGCATGCAAGGCTGCGAAGGATCGCGGTCGGGGTCGGGTGGAGCTGTATCAGGATGCCGACCAGAGCATGGTCAAGCGCTACGAGGACGTGACGCTCGTCGGCGATTTGCGTGAGGCGATTGCGAACGACCGCTTCCGCATGGAGGCGCAGCCGATCGTGCAACTGAATGCGAGCGGTCCGCCGCGACGCTTCGAACTGCTGCTGCGGATGGTCGATGCGTCTGGCGAGAGCATCGCTCCCGACAAGTTCCTGTCCGCGGCTGAGCGCTATCAGATCGCGACGGACATCGATCGCTGGGTCGTGCAGTACGCGCTGGAAATTCTTTCGTCTGTCGCACCGGCGCTGCAGGGTCTGGGCGCGCACTTCGCCATCAATTTGTCAGGTCAATCGCTTGGCAACGAAGATTTCCCCGGGTTCCTGGAATCCAAGCTGCGTGAATACGATCTTCCGCCGAATCTGTTGTCGTTCGAGATCACCGAAACGGCTGCCGTGGCCAACATCGCGCGCGCCGAGTGGTTGATCCGGCAATTGCGCGATCTGGGCTATGGCATTGCGCTCGATGACTTCGGGCGCGGGCTCTCCTCACTCACCTATCTGAAATCGTTACCGGTGTCGGATCTGAAGATTGACGGCGGTCTGATACGCGACCTCGCTGGCCCCGACGCTGCCGCGACCGGACGCTCGCAAGCCATGGTGACGGCGATCGTGCAACTTGCGCAGGCGATGAAGCTCACGACGACGGCTGAGTGCGTGGAGAGCAACGGAATTCTGGCGGCGGCGACTCAGCTTGGGGTCGATTACGGCCAGGGTTTTGCGATCGGCCGTCCACGACCGCTCGAAGGGGTGCTGCAGGAACTGCTGCGTGGCGCGCCGGGTGTGACTCGTATCTCGGGTTCGCCGCTGATGTCGCGGCTGGCGGGCTGATTTGAACCTCGCGAAGCTCAATTTCAGGGTTTACCTGCCACCTGTAGCCGCGCCGATCGCCATTCCGGCTCTGTACTATCCGAAATGCGGGAAGCGAGCGTCAGGCCTTCACGCATGTACGACCGATCGTCTCCAAGTAGTCACGCAATGAATCGAGTAGCAAAACCGTTTCGCATCTTGCTGGTGCTCGCGACTGGCGTCGTTCTCGGTGCGGGATTGTCGATTGGCAGGCCAGTCAAGGCCGAGCGCGAACTGCCGGTGACATCGGTAGCCGATGCGAGATCGAAACCTCGAAGCACGGTGCCGTGGCAGGATGCGCGCCTGCTCGCCGAAGTAATCGAACTGATCCGCAACGACTACGTCGAGAAGGTGCCCGACAAGAAGCTAATGGATTCCGCCATCCGCGGAATCGTCGCCGATCTCGATCCGCACTCCTCCTTCCTCGATGCCGACGAGCTGAACGAGATCCGCATCAGCACCTCGGGCGAATACTCGGGTGTGGGAATCGAAGTCGCGCTCGAGAATGGCGCGGTCAGTGTCGTCAATCCGATCGAAGGCGGCCCTGCGGACAAGGCGGGCGTGCTGGCAGGCGACAGGATTCTCGCCGTCGATGAAGTGCCGGTGGATCTCGAGAATCTGAACGACACGATCGATCGTATGCGTGGCAAACCGGGCTCGACGGTCAAGATCACCATCGCCCGCCACACCACGGCCGAACCGTTGGATTTCATGCTGGCACGCGAGAACGTGCAGCTTCACAGCGTCAAGCATCGGCTGCTCGAGCCAGGCTATGGCTACGTCAAGATCTCGCACTTCAGTGAGACGACGACGCCCGATCTGCAGGCGGCTATCGCCAAGCTGAAGAAGCAGAACGATGGCGAGCTGAGCGGACTGGTGCTCGACCTGCGCGACAATCCAGGCGGCCTGCTCGATGCGGCCATCGGTGTGTCCGATGCATTCCTCAACGAAGGCGTGATTGTGACGGCGGACGGCCGCGCAGCCGATGCGCGTTTCGAAATGGACGCGCAGCCGGGCGACGATCTCGACGGCGCGCCGCTGGTGGTGCTGGTCAACTCGGGCTCGGCCTCCGCATCCGAGATCGTGGCGGGTGCTTTGAAGGATCATCGTCGCGCGACCATCGTCGGTCAGCAGACCTACGGTAAGGGGTCGGTGCAGACCGTCATGCCACTGTCGGACGGTCATGCCATCAAGCTCACCACCTCGCTCTACTACACACCTTCCGGCGTGTCGATTCACAAGATCGGCATCAAGCCCGACGTCGTGGTCGCGACCAAGGAAGCGTCGCGTGACGGTGAAAAGCAGGCATCGAAAGATGTCGCGAACGACGATGAGTTGAAGCTCGCGCTCGGCGTGCTGAAGGAAGGCGCCGCGCAGGAAGGCGCCACGCAGGAAAAACCGGCGCGTACGATCCGACAGAGCCGTCTGCCGTAAACGAATCCATGCGGCCTGCGACCAGTGCGAACTACCCAGCCGAGGGCTTCGCAACGAAAGCGCTTCTCTGGCTGGAAGCGGTCACGCTGTTCGTCGGTGTCTTTCAGTTCGCTTTCGCGCCAGCCACCGTCGCGTATCCCTCGCTAGCCGTCACCGGATTGGCTTTGCTGAGCGCGAGCATGGTTCTCGTGCGAGCGATTCCAGCACTCGAGCGACACCTCGTAAGGCGTCACGCAATCGTGGTCGCAGCGCTCACGATCACAGCGACACTGCTGGCTGCTGCAACGGGCGCGGCACACAGCGCTTTGGTGACTCTGTATCTCATGCCGTTGGCAGGCGCTGCGCTTTCGTTTCGTCGCTGGTGGCAGGTGGCGGTGCTCGGTGCGTTTATTGCGGTGTTGGGTTTTCTGCTCGGCGCACTGACTCCAGGTGTCGATCTGCGCAGTCCGGAGTTCGCGGTGCTGATGATCAGCAAGCTCGTGCCAGCAATCCTCGTCGCTGCGATCCTGCGAGTCCTGACCGGCCAGATGCGCTCGGCCGCGCAACGCATTTCCGATCTCGCTGTCACGGATCAGCTCACCGGTTTACTCAACCTGCCGGCGTTCGAAGAAGTCCTGCAGCAGGAGCATCGCAAAGCCGAGCGGTTCGGTCGGCCGTACGCGATCGTGATCGTGGACGTCGACAATCTTGCGCAGGTCAACGAGACGCTCGGTCACGAAGCGGGCAGTCAGATCGTGGCGTCGGTTGCCGCTGCCATCGTGCGTTCGATTCGTGCATCGGACGTGGCAGGTCGCCTCGGCGGCGATGAGTTCGTCGTGCTATGTGCGGAGGCCGACGATGTGGTGAGTGCTGCTGTGGCACAACGCATCCGCAATAACATCTATGCGAGCACCATTTCGGTGGCCAATCGCATGATCCGAGCAAACGCGAGCGTGGGTGTCGCAAGCTTTCCTCAGGATCATCTCTATCCCAAGGAGCTCATGATGCTGGCCGAGCAGCGGATGAAGCAGGATCGTGAGTTGCGCACCGCGCAGGCGCGCATTGGCAACTAGCTGATCACCAGTCGCCCGATCGCACCGTACAGAATCGCAACCATGTAGATGAGCGAGGGCAGGCTGGTCAGCAAAAAGCCGAGGCTCCGTGTGCTCGGATCGCGGATGTACGAGGCTGCATAGACGATGCGGCCGATGATGAATAACAGTCCCAGCGCTGCGATCCAGGTCGGATCGAAGTAGCGGGTACAGACCCACATCAAGGGCAGAAACACCACCAGCTGTTCCAGCGTGTTCATCTGCACGCGGAAATAGCGTTCGAACATTTCGTTGCCCGTGACAGCAGGCGCTTTGACGCCATAGGTCCCGCGCGCTTTGGCAACCAGAAACCCCAGCGCGAAAAACTCGGCGATGGCCAGAACAGTTACGATTGCAACGTAATGCATGGATCCCTCACTCGTTATTCTGGAAGCAATGTGCTGCGGCCGCACGCGCGAAACCGCAGAGTTCTGCTGCCCTTGAAAGCGGCGCCGCTTTCCTCAATCCTCAACCCATCACATGCCATCGGATGAGTCGGCCATGACCGGTTTCTTTCTGCGTTGCGCAATCGTCGCTCTTGGTCTGTGGCTGGCGACGAAAATTCTGCCGGGACTCGAGTTCGACACGTCCGGTACGTTGCTGGCCGCGGCTCTCTTGCTCGGTGTCGTGAACGCAATCATCCGACCGATTGCCATCATACTCACCTTGCCGCTGACGTTGGTGACGCTCGGGCTGTTCCTGATCGTCATCAACGCCGCCATGCTCGGCCTCGTGGCAGCGATGCTTCCTGGCTTTGTCCTCCACGGATTCTGGACCGCAGTCGCAGGCTCGCTGATCGTCAGTGCCACTTCGTGGGTGGCTTCCGGTCTGATCGGCAACTCCGGCCGGATCGAAGTGATCTCCGGCCGACGTTGAGTTCGAGCCTGTTCGTCAGGGCGTGGTCGATGCTTGCGCGCCCGTCGATGACACCCGATAGAGCAGCCAGCCCACCACGGCAAGCACGACCAGGCCCACGAACTGACCGAAGTGGAACTGCGCCGGCAGCGCCAGCACGTCGGAGCGTTCGCTGATCACGATCGGAATGGCGATCGCGATGCCCATCAGCGCCTCACCGGTGATGAGGCCCGCCGAGAACAACACACCGGGCCGATGGATCCGATCACGCAGCGATTCGTCTGAGGTCCCGACGACGCCGAAACGCCGCTCGACGAGATACGCAAGCACGCCACCCAGGAAGATCGGCACCATCAATTCGAGCGGCAGGTAAATGCCGATGGCAGCGGCGAGTACGGGGACTCGAAAGGTCGAATTGCGCGACTTGAGCCAGTTGTCGAACGCGATTACCAGCGCGCCGATCACAGCGCCCGCCGCGATCATGTCCCAGGGGAGTTTGCCGCCGAACATGCCCTGCGCGACCGAAGCCATCAGCGTCGCCTGCGGTGCCTGCAACGAGCCGGGGCGCGTCGGATCACCGATGCCGTAGGCCTGATCGAGCAGATTCAGCACTGGCGCCATGATCAGGGCGCAGGAGAACGCGCCGATGCCCAGCATCAGCTGCTGCTTCCATGGCGTTGCCCCCACCAGGTAGCCCGCTTTGAGATCCTGCAGGTTGTCACCGCCCACGGCAGCTGCGCAGCACACGACCGCTCCGATCATGATCGCGGCGACTGCACCGATGTTGGAATCGCTGCCGAGCAGCAGCATCAGTACGAACGACGCAAATAGAATCGTGGCAATGGTGATGCCGGACACCGGGTTGTTCGAAGAGCCGACCAGTCCTGCCAGATACGCGGACACGGACACGAACAGAAAGCCCGCGAGGATCATGATGATCGTCATCGGTACGCTCACGCCCCAGTTCTGCACGATGGCCTGATACAGGCCGAGCAGCGGCAGCACGAAGATCAGAAGCGCGATCAGCATCCACTTCATCGGCAGATCGCGTTCCGTTTCCGCAAGGCTGATGGCCGCACCCTGACGCGCAGCGGCGATACCGCTCATCACACCGGACAGCAGCGACTTGCGCAGCGAGAAGAGCGTCCAGATGCCGCCGATCAGCATCGTGCCGACGCCGAGATAGCGCACGCGGTCGCCGCGGATGATCGCAGCCGTTTCCGCCGCCGTCTTGCCGATGACTTTGGCCGCGACTTCCGGATCGCCGTTCAGCAGAAATGCGTAATAGAACGGAATCGCAATGTTGTAAGCGAAGATGCTGCCGGAGACGACAACGATTCCGATGTTGAGCCCGACGATGTAACCCACGCCGAGCAGCGCAGGCGACAGGCCCGTACCCATGTAGCCGAGATACTTACCGAAGAAGGCGGCACCCGACGCGTTGTCGGGAATCAGGCGCAGGCCGCTTTCCGCACTGAGCTTTACCAATGCGCCGATGCCTGCGGAAAGACCGAGGATCTTGAGTCCGGGACCGGGATTCTCACCGGCCTTGAGCACTTCTGCGGCTGCCTTGCCTTCGGGAAAGGGCAGCGGTTGCTCCACGATCATCGAGCGTCGCAGCGGCACGGAGAAGAGCACGCCCAAGAGGCCACCGAGTCCTGCGATCGCCAGCACCCAGGAGTATTTGAAGTCCTGCCAGTACCCCAGAATGATCAGCGCCGGAATCGTGAAGATCACACCGGCGGCAATCGAGGACCCGGCCGATGCGCCGGTCTGCACGATGTTGTTCTCGAGAATGCTGCCGCCACCCAGCAAGCGCAGCACGCCCATCGAAACGACAGCCGCCGGGATCGCCGTTGCGATCGTCAGTCCTGCGAACAACCCGAGATACGTGTTCGCCGCGGCCAGCACCATCGCCAGCACGACCGAAAGCAGAACGGCGCGAACGCTGAGTTGGGGAGTTGGGGTGGTCATAAGGTAGTGACGTCAGTGATAACGGTGATAAGGGTGATGACAGTGATGTCGGTGCAAGTCGGCGTGGCGAGCCTCTTCAGAGTGCCTTCCCTGCGATCACCGTCATCACACGTGTTTACCATCCACAATCCCGACCCTGGTTCTGCTCCTTGAGCCAGGCGCTCAAAGGGGCGAAGTATTCGGTGATCGCGGCGGCGTCGATCTCGCGGGTTCCCGTCAGTTTCTCGAGGGTGTCCTGCCAGGGCTGGCTCTGACCGAGCGCGAGCATTTCGCGGAAGCGTTTGCCGGCTTCTGCGTTTCCGTACACCGAGCACTCGTTGAGCGGGCCGTCGAAGCCGGCCGCCTCGCAGAGCGCTTTGTGGAACTGGAACTGCAACAGATACGACAGGAAGTAGCGGGTGTAAGGCGTGTTCGCCGGAATGTGGTACTTCGCGCCCGGATCGAAATCCTCTTCCGTGCGCGCGACTGGCGCTGCGACGCCTTGGTATTGCTCGCGCAGCTGCCACCAGGCGGCGTTGTAGTTCGCAGGCGCAATCTCGCCCGAGAACACTCTCCAGCGCCATTCGTCGATCAGCTTGCCGAAGGGCAGGAAGGCGATCTTGTCGAGCGCCATCTTCATCTGCTGGTTGATGGTTGCTTCGCGGCTCTGCTTCACCGGACCTGCAAGTCCGATCGTGTGCAGATACGCAGGCGTCATCGACAGATTCACCGTATCGCCGATCGCCTCGTGGAAGCCGTCGTTCGCGCCGCCCTGGAAAAGATACGGCTGATCCTTGTACGAGAGGTAATAGAACACGTGACCGAGCTCGTGATAGACGGTCATCAGATGTTCCTGCGTCGGCTCGATGCACTGCTTGATGCGCACATCGTCGTAGCCGTCCATGTTCCAGGCACTCGCGTGACATTGCACGTCGCGATCGGCCGGTTGCTTGAGCAGCGAGCGTTCCCAGAAGGTCTGCGGAAGCTTCGGAAAGCCGAGCGACACATAGAAGTTCTCGGCCGACTGCGTGATCTTGACCGGATCGTACTTCTGTTTCACCAGCGCACTGGTGACGTTCAGATCCGAGACGCCCGGATACGGTTCGACGAGCGGATAGATCTCGGCCCATTGCTGAGCCCACATGTTACCCAGGAGCTGCGCGGGAATCGGCTTGCCGTCCGGGACGCGGTCGGCGCCGTAGGTCTTCTGCAGCTTGCCGCGCACGTAGCAATGCAGGTCCGAGTACAGCGGCGAGACCTGTTGCCACAGGCGTGAGGTCTCCTGCGTGAACTGGTCCGCGGGCATGTCGTAATTGGAGCGCCACATCGCCCCCAGATCCGCGAAGCCCAGCTCGTGTGCGCCTTCGTTTGCGAGCTCGACGAAGCGCACGTATTCCTTGCGCAAGGGACGTGCGGCGGTGTGCCAGCCCGTCCATGCTTCGGTCAACTCATCGTATTTGCGGCTCTCGGCCATGACCTTGACGAGCTGCGACTGGTCTTTGCAGGACTGCGGTCCGTGCGGGCAGTACTTCGCCGCGCCATACATGCCTTCCATCTTCGAACTGATCGACGAGAGCTCGGCGCGTTTCGCGGGATCCTTGGGCGCAGGCGCCGATACGCCCAGCTTCAGCAGTTCCAGCGCCCGCGAAGTCTGCGGACTCAGCGACTGTCCCTCGAAGGCCTTCGACTCCTCGACGACCTTCCCGAAATATTCGAGATAGCGGTCGGTCGCTTTCGCGTTGAGAAACTCGGTGTCCTGATTGATGAAGGTCGCATAGGCGAAGCCAGCCGTGCTGACTTCGCGCCCCATCTCCCTCATCTCGCGATTGACGCGCTCCACGAATTGATCGGCGGATTCCCTTGCGCTCGCCGGCTCGTTCGCCTTGTGACATGCGCTGCCCGCGGCTGCGGCAAGCAGGACCCAGGCAATCCGCTTCTTGAGATTCATCGACACTCCGAAAGTTACTTGGCGTCCTTGATGAGACGCTTGATCCACGGCGTCAGCGCCAGCAGGACGAGGCCGGACAGCGCGCCCCACCAGAACAAGCGCGTGTACAGCTCAGGCATCGTGGCGAGATTGTTGGGATCGATCTCGCCCGAGAATTGACCGGCAAGATTGTTGCCGATTGCCGTCGCGAGGAACCATACGCCCATCACCTGGCCCACGAATCGCGCAGGCGCGAGCTTGGTCATCGCGCTCAAACCCACCGGGCTCAGGCACAACTCGCCGAACGTGTGGAGCAGATAGGTGAGCACCAGCCAGGTCGGCAGCACGGTATGGCCCATCAGCACGTACTTGGACGCAGCGACCATGACGGCAAAACCGATGCCCATGAAGATCAGGCCGAGCGCGAATTTCGCGGGTGCCGACGGATTGAGGTTGCGCTTGCCCAGCCATACCCATAGTGCGGCAAACATAGGTGCGAACACGATGATGAAAATCGCATTGGCGCTTTGCACGGCGCCGCCAGGAATGGTCCAGCCGAAGATGTCGCGATCGGTGTAGCGTTCGGCAAAGAGCGTGAATGACGCACCGGCCTGCTCGTAGCCGGCCCAGAACATTGCGCAGGCAATGAAGAGCGCAATCATGACGATCACCTTGCCGCGCTCGACGGAATCGAGGCCTGCGAAGAACAGCAGGTATACGAAGTACAGCGTCGCGAGCGTCCACATTGCGTAGTTCGCGCCGACGGAGATCGCGACGGGGTCGAACGTGATCGTGCCGTTCAGGCCGAGCACGATGATGACGGCGGCGAGGGCGAACATGCCGTAGACCGGCCACCAGGCAGCGCGCGCACCGGGAGCTTCGGCGCCGGCTCCCTTCAGATATTTCCGGCCGAAGTAGAACTGAATCAATCCGAGTCCCATGCCGAGCGCGGGCACGGCGAATCCCATCTTCCAGCCCCAGTACATTGCGACGATCGGCACGAGCATCTGGCCGAAGAACGAGCCTACGTTGATGCCCATGTAGAAGATGGAGAAACCGGCGTCGCGTCGTGCGCCGCCTTCGGGATAGAGCTGCGCAACGATGGCGCTGATGTTCGGTTTCAGAAGGCCGGTGCCGAATACGATGATAGTGAGACCGACGAAGAAGAAGCCGGTGTTACTCACCACCAGCAGCGCGTTGCCGATCATGATGAGGACACCGCCTGCCATCACCGCACGCTGCTGACCGATCAACCGGTCTGCGACCCATCCGCCCCAGAGCGAGAGCAAGTACGTGGCAGCGATATAGAGTCCGTAGATGTTGCCGGCAGTTCGATCGTCGATGCCGAGGCCACCGGTCGCGACCATCGCGGTCATGAACAGCATCAGGATCGCGCGCATGCCGTAGTAGGTGGCGCGTTCCCACATCTCGGTGAAGAACAGCGTCATCAGTCCCCGCGGATGACCGAACAACTCTCGATCGGCATCGGCGCTCTGCGCACTCACAGGCTGACTCGTCTGGCTCATGCTCGGGAAGGCTCCATCGACCGGTTGGGGACGCGCGGTTAACCGACGTCCGTTACATGTTCTTGGATGTCAGGCGTATGACAACCGGGGCCGGAGTCTCACCGATCTTCAGCGGTCGCGGCAAGGAGACAAAATTACAGATCGCAGATGTATACCGAGCGCGAAACGCAGCGTCAGGGAATGCAGATGAAAAGAAAGATAGGGAGACGCGTGAGCACGGTGCGCAGGAGGCGGGACTTCGCGATCAGAAAGCGGCGGATGGCCGGCGTCGCAAGCCGGCTCTGCTACCCGCGCAAGGCAAGCCCGGGTCTGCGACTCAGCTACTCGCGCTTTGTTCCTGCTGCTGGCGTGCAAGTCTGTTCTTCAACAGCACGCGCGCCATCACGATGCCGCCTTCGTACAGGATGTACATCGGCAACGCCATGAAACACTGCGAGATTGCATCGGGCGGTGTGAGAAACGCGGCAACGATGAAGATACCGAGCACCACGTAGCCGCGGTTCTTGGTCATGGTGTCGATCTTCACCAGACCGGTCGCGGCGAGCAGCACGGTCGCGATGGGAATTTCGAATGCGATGCCGAAGGCAAAGAACAGCAACAGCACGAAATCCAGGTAGTTCGACATATCCGTCATCACCTGTACGCCGTGCGGTGCGGCGCTGGTGAGGAACGCAAACATCAGAGGAAATACGACGAAATACGCGAATGCGACGCCGCAATAGAACAGCACGATGCTCGACACGACGAGCGGAACGGCAAAGCGCTTCTCATGACGATACAAGCCTGGTGCCACGAAGGCCCACGCCTGGTAGAGCACGAAAGGCATCGCAATGAACAAGCCTGCAAGGAGCGCAAGTTTCAGGGGCGCCATGAAAGGTGCAACGATGCTGGTCGCGATCATCGAGGTGCCCTGCGGCATCTTCTCGAGCAACGGGAGCGCGACCATCGTGAACAGCTGATCGGAGAAGAAGGCGCAGGGCACGAACGCGATGAATACCGCGATGACCGCCTTCAGCAAGCGGTCGCGCAACTCCATCAGATGGGAAATCAGCGAGCCTTCAGCGAGTGTCTCGCGTTCGTCTTCGCGATCGCTCATTGCTCAGGTTTCGTAGGCGCCGGGGCAGGTTCGCTCGCAGGCGCATCCGACGATGCGGGATCGGCAGATCCGGCGGCAGGGTGAATGTGATTCTCGGGTTCTGGCGCAGCAGGCTCCGCCGCAGCGGTGGCCGGAGGTGCATCAGCGGCAGGAGATGGTGTGGTCTGGGGCTTGGAGCGCGCGAGTTCTTCGAGCGTGACTTCCTGCTCCAACTGGGTACGCAGCTGACGCGCCATCGCGCGCGCGCGTCCGGTCCAGCGACCGACCTTCTGGGCCAGTCCCGGCAGTTTCTCCGGGCCGAGCACTAAAAGCGCGAGCCCGAGGATCAGGACGATCTCGGTGAAACCTACTTCGAACATGTTTCAGTGAGCGCGGCCGCTCAGACGTTCGAGTTGGTCTTGGTGGTCGATTTCGAGTTCGGGGTCGATTCGAAATCGGCATCCTTGTCGGACGGCGCGGACAGCTGCTTGTTCTCTTCTTCTTCGCCTTCGCCCATGGCTTTCTTGAAGCCGCGAACTGCACCACCCAGGTCGGACCCGATGGTCTTCAGGCGCTTGGCGCCGAAGATGACCAGTGCGATCAAAAGAATGACCAGCAGCTCTCGAAAACCAATACCCATTGCAATTCTCCTGCGTAAAACGCGGCCGGATCATACGCCATCGACAGGATAGGCGCAGTGAGCGTTCACCTGTCTGAAGCATGAACAACCATTAAGCCGCGGATGTGGGATCGACCCTGAGCCAGAACGTGACCGGCCCGTCATTAGTGAGCGTGACCTGCATATCCGCGCCGAAGACCCCGGATTGGACAACAGGATGGGCGTTTCGTGCTTGCCTCAGAAGGTACTCGAACCACTTTTTCCCCTCTGCAGGCTCGGCAGCTGGACTGAATCCCGGGCGCGTGCCCTTGCGTGTATCGGCCGCCAGGGTGAATTGCGGTACCAGCAGTAAGCCTCCGCCCACATCTTTGAGGCTCCGGTTCATACGGCCCTCTTCGTCAGCGAAAACCCGGTACGTGAGCAGACGCTCGAGCAGCCGATCAGCCTGAGCGGCCTCATCGCCGCGTTCCACCCCGATGAGCACCATCAGGCCGACGTCGATCTGCCCGACACGCCTGGAGTCGACTTCCACCCAGGCAGACGTAACGCGTTGAAGGAGCCCGATCATGATTGGTTGTGCAGGTGAGGAATGGTTGGCGGCGAGCGGCGGGTAAAAATGAATAGTCGTCCCACGCGCTGGGCCACAAGGGCGCCCCAATACGCGGGTTCACTCCACTATGGATAGAAAAGCCTGCATCAAGGTAATAAACAATGCCTTGGCAACCCGTCAGGCCGTCAGCAATTGCCCTCGTCGACCTGCTTCGCCCAACATTGACCTAGAAGTGGTGTCCAGTGCCTGAATCGCCGCTCGGTCCCGGCCTGAGTGGAGATCTGACCCAACAAAGGTATGGCGAGCTGCCAAAAGTGGCGCTGGGCAGCCGTTTACCTCAGCTGCTCGGCTCGAAGCTGTGCTTCGCGCGCCTCTGGGTTCCTGCCCCGGGCTCGCAGCGAGTCGGAGATCAGCAACCAGGCGGTCGACTGTGCCCGTGGTGCATTGCCTGCGAGGGTGAGCGCCTTGCGGGCCATGTTCTCGGCCTGGGCATAGTTGCCCTCCGCCTGCCGAATGCGGCCGAGCTCGATCCACAGCAGCGGATTGTCGGGCTCGATGCGCAGAGCGCGCTCGATGGACGATGCGGCGACCGCATAGTTCTTTGACGCCAGCTGAGTTGTCGCCTGTCCGACCAGCGCGCGCGAGGCGGGGCTCAGGACCGGCTCTTTCACGACCGGGGGCGGAAGCGGCTGCGGCTGCTCGACAGGTGGAGGTGGCGGAACGGGCTGAGTCTGCGTCGGAGGAGTCGGCTGACCGGGCGGCACGGTGGGTGGAGGTGTGCTCGGCTGATACGGCGGCGGTACCGCACACGCACTGGCCAGCAATGAAATCAGGAAGACGGCACACAGCTTGTTCATAGCGAGAAAACCCGGCGCTTACACGATCAACGAGTGAGATTGTGCCACCACTCGCGCGCGCGCTGACCGAACTCGCCGAAGGCACTCGGATCGCAACCCGGCTTCACGGGCAATTGGGTGCCGATCGGGACCGCAACGTTGATGACTTCCTCGCCACATCCGGCCGGCGCTGAATATCCGCTCATGAATTCGATGGAGGTCTCCTGCAGGCCTTCCGGCATCGTCAGCATCAGCGGTGTGGTGCCGAGCTTCGCCATCAGCTGCGACCACACCATCAGTGATCCGGACGATCCCGTCAGTCCCGTCGGTGTGTTGTCGTCGTACCCGATCCACACGACCGCGAGGTGACTTCCAGAGAATCCTGCGAACCAGCTGTCGCGATAGTCCGAAGAGGTGCCGCTCTTGCCCGCGACCACCAATCCCGAGGGCAGGCGCGATCGAGCGGCAGCACCCGTGCCGCGCTCCATGACCTGCACCAGCATCTGATTGACCTGATACATCGCCTGCTGAGTCGCAACGGGTGTGACCTCGAGCGCGAACGACTTGAGTGCCTTGCCCTCGGGGTCGACGACGGCTCGCACGGCGCGTAGCGGTGTGTTGAAGCCGCCACTGGCGAACGCGTTGTACACCTGAGCCACTTCCAGCGGCGATACGTCCAGTGCTCCGAGCAGCACCGACGGCAATTGCGCCGGCTCGCTCTGCAATCCGAGCGTGGTGAACTCTTTCGTGACCTTGGGCAACCCGACTTGCATACCAAGTTGCACGGTCGCGAGATTCAGCGACTGCGCGAGCGCGCGAACCAGCGGCACCGGACCGTAGATCTCCTTCGAATAATTTCTCGGTTCCCACAGCTTGCCGTTGGCGAGCTTCACCTGGATCGGAGCGTCCTCGACGATCGAAGCGGCATTGAATCCGCCCGTCTCCATGGCTGCCAGGTAGATCACCGGTTTCACGAGCGAGCCGATGGAGCGTTTGGCATCCAGTGCGCGATTGAAACCTTCGAAGGTCGCCTTGCGCCCGCCGACCATCGCGATCACTTCGCCGTTCTGCGGCGATGTCACGACGACCACGCCTTCGAGCGGCTCCGGCTTCTTCTTCTTGCGCGCTTTTTCCAGCCGATCGAGCTCCTGCTCGAGCGACTGTTCGGCGAGCGCCTGCACCCGCGGATTCAGCGTGGAGAAAATGCGCAGCCCCGCTTCGGTGAGATCCTCATCGCGGTAGTCGCGCCGCAAGGTGCGGCGCACCAGATCGAGAAACGCCGGGTAGTAGCCGCCCGACTGCGTTCCGACGCGCACGACGCCGAGCGGGCGCTGGATGGCCTGCTTTGCGGCCTTCTCGTCGATGACCTGGTGTTCGGCCATGAGCTTCAGCACCAGATCGCGGCGGATCTTGGCGCGCTCAGGATGACGGCGCGGATCGTAGTAGGAAGGTCCGCGCACGATCGCCACGAGTAGCGCAACTTCATGCAGTTGCAGCTCCGCGATCGGCTTGCCGAAATAGAACTGGCTCGCGAGCCCGAAACCGTGAATCGCGCGCCGGCCATCCTGGCCGAGATAGATCTCGTTGATGTACGCGTTCATCAGGTCCTGTTTCTCGAAATGCACTTCGAGCAACATGGCCATGAACGCCTCTTCGATCTTGCGACTGAAGGTGCGGCGGTTGTCGAGGAAGTAGCTCTTCACGAGCTGCTGCGTGAGCGTCGAGCCGCCCTGCTCCACCTGGCCTGCGCGCAGGTTGACCCAGGCCGCGCGAAGAATTGCCGCTACGTTTACGCCGTGATGCGAATCGAATTTGCGGTCCTCGACGACCTTCAGCGCTTCGGGCAGCAGACTCGGCACTTCATCGGGTTTGACGATGACGCGATCTTCGCCGTGAATCGGAAAGATGCTGCCGATCAGCAACGGATCGAGCCGGAAGATCGGAATGTCTTCGCCCGAGGCGCTGGTGAGGCTCTGAATCGCCGAAGCGTCGCTTACGATCGACAGCGCCTGGGATTCCTGAACGCCGTCGATGAACTGGAAGCGACGGCTGACGAAATCGATGCGCGAGCCGCGACGGCGATAGCTGCCCGCATCTTTGGGCGCGTCGACGCGGTGATAGCCCAGGCGCTTCAATTCCTGCTCGAGCGCGTCCGCATCGAAATTCTGGCCCACGTACAGCTCGGTAGGCTCGGCATACACCTGCGCCGGCAGTGTCCAGCGGCGGCCTTCGAACTGCTGGGTGACGATCCGGTCCAGATACAGGATCCAGATCAGAAGGGCGATCAGGCCGAGACCGGAAACCAGCGCAGCAGATACCAGGATCTGCTTGCGGAACTTCTTCAGTGTCGATCGAAACGTTGGCATCGAAGGCGGATTCTCGAAAGGCAGCCGCTCAAGCGGATCTGCGGATCAAAGGTTCCCGTGTCAGGGCCGAGGCAGCATGCGGCTCGATTCTGGCAATCCGGTGGCGGGCCGGAAGCGGGAACGGACGGAAATACCACAACAAAGAACTGGGAAAGAAACACCTGCGCAGGTTGCGCTCCAGGGTCTTCGACTACTCAGAGCGTTCTTTTTTCATTCTTTTTCATCTGCGCCAGAAGGTGGGCGAGATCAGTACCAGGAGCGGAAAGACCTCCAGACGACCGAGCAGCATGGCCAGCACGCATATCCATTTTCCGGTCTCGGTGAGGACCGTGAAGTTCGCAGCCACGCTGCCGAGGCCGGTGCCCGTATTGGTCATGCAGGCGGCGATCGCGGAAAACGCGGTCACCTGATCCTCACCGGTCGCGAGCAACGCGATCATGAGAATGCCGAATGCGATCACATAGACCGCGAAAAATCCCCAGACCGCATCGATCACACGTATGTCCATCGGTTTGCGGCCGAGCTTCACCGGAAGCTCTGCGTTCGGATGGACCAGCTGCTTCACCTCGCGCTGCCCCTGCTTGAGGATCAGAAGCCAGCGCACGACCTTCATGCCTCCGGAGGTCGAGCCGGCGCAGCCTCCGATGAACGCCGAAAGAATCAGGATCACGGGCAACGCGCCGGGCCAGTGTGTGAAGTCGTCGGTGACGAAACCCGAGGTGGTTTGCATCGACACAGCCTGAAACAGCGCCAGCCGGAACGCCTCGCCGGGCGCCTGCGAGAAGCGTGTGAAGTACAGAACGAGGGTGTACAGCGCGATGCTGACCACCAGGATGCGCACGAAGGCGCCGAACTCAGGATCGCGCAGATAGCTGCTCAGCCGGCGATGACGCCAGGCCAAAAAGTGCAATGAGAAGTTCACGCCGCCGATGAACATGAAGATGACCGCGATCATCTCGATGACGGCATTGTCGTAGTACGCAAGGCTGGCATCGTGCGTGGAGATGCCGCCCGTCGATACGGTCGTGAATGCATGTGCGATCGCATCGAACGGCGTCATGCCCGCGGCGATATACGACAGCGCGCAGGCCACGGTGATGGCCAGATAGATGAACCACAAGGCTTTGGCAGTTTCGGTAATGCGTGGAGTGAGCTTGGAGTCCTTCACCGGACCCGGCGTCTCGGCCCGCAGCAACTGCATGCCGCCGACGCCCAGCATCGGCAGCAGCGCCACGGCCAGCACGACGATACCGATGCCGCCCAGCCACTCGATTTGAGAGCGGTAGTACAGAATCGAAGGCGGCAGCGAATCGACCGTGGGGAAAATGATCGCGCCCGTCGTGGTGAAGCCCGAGACCGCTTCGAACACGGCATCCGTGACCGACATGTCGAGTTCGGAAGCCAACAACAGCGGCACCGAACCGGCCGCACCCAACACGACCCAGAACAGGGCTACGACCAGAAAGCCGTCGCGTAATCGCAGCTCACGCACGCGCTTGCGCACCGGCAGCCACGCCAGTGCACCCACGGCCAGCAACGCCACGAACGCATCGAGAAACGCCAGCCAGTTCCCATCGGCGAAGTACAACGACACGCCCATCGGCGGCAGCATCGTCAGGCTGAACAACATCAACAGCAGACCGAGGATGCGCTGGACGACGAGGAAGTTCATGGGAGGAAGTTTGCTAGCCGCTGGTCCGCTAGTTTGCTAGCCAGACTGAAGACACAGATCGCGTTCGCTCCAAAGTGTCTGTGGGTCCGACTTCAGTCAGACATGTCGCCGTCAGGCTAAAGCCTGACCCACAGCGCGGCTGCCAGCCGCGACAGCGGCTCTGGCTAGCAGACCAGCAGACCAGTTGGCTAGCTTGCCGCGCAGCGCTCCTCATCTCCCCGCCCTCTTCGGCACATCGAACAGGCGCTCGACGGCTTCGATGTGGCGGCGGTCGGTGAGGAACATGATCACGTGATCGTCGCGCTGGATCATGGTGTCGTGGTGGGCGATCAGGACTTCATCGCCGCGGACCACGGCGCCGATGGTGGTGCCTTCCGGTAGCGGGATGTCTTCGATGCGTCGACCGATGACGCGGCCTTCGCCTTGCGTGCCGTGAGCGACTGCTTCGATGGCTTCGGCGGCGCCACGACGCAACGAATGCACGCGGACAACATCGCCGCGGCGTACGTGTGCGAGCAGCGAGCCGATCGTGACTTGCTGCGGCGACAGTGCGACGTCGATCGTGCCGCTCTCCACGAGCTCCGCGTACGCCGCTCGATTGATCAATGCCATCACTTTGTGACAGCCGAGCCGCTTGGCGAGCATGGCGGAGAGAATGTTCGCTTCTTCAGCGTTGGTCACGGCCACAAAAATATCTGCGCTGTCGATGTTCTCCTCGAGCAGCAGGTCTTCATCAGCAGCATCGCCGTTCAGCACGATCGTGTTGTTGAGCTGCTCGGAGATGCGGCGCGCACGACGCGGATCGCGCTCGATGAGCTTCACCTGATGCTCGACTTCGAGCCGCTGCGCCAGGCGAAAACCAATGTTTCCGCCGCCGGCGATCACGACGCGCCGTACCGGGTCTTCCAACCGCTGCATCTCGTTCATCACCAGGCGGATGTCCTCGCGCGCGGCGATGAAGAACACTTCATCGCCGTGCTCGATGATCGTGTCGCCCTGCGGTTTGATGCTGGCGCCGCCGCGATAGATCGCGGCCACACGGGCATCGCGCCCTGGAATATGTGTCTGCAGCGTCTTCAACTGCTGGCCGACCAGTGCACCGCCTCGCAGTGCTTTGACGCCGACGAGTCGCACGCGCCCGTCGGCGAAGTCGAGGACCTGCAGCGCGCCCGGATACTGAATCAGGCGCACGACGTGATCGGTGACGAGCTGTTCCGGGCTGATCGTCACATCGACTGCGAATGCGCGATCTTCATCCTCGAACAGCTTCGAGTAGCGGGCGTAATCCGCCGAACGGATGCGGGCGATGCGCGTCGCATTGCGATTGAACAGGGTGCGCACGACCTGACAGGCCACCATGTTCACTTCATCACTGTTCGTGAGCGCAACGAACACATCGGCGTCTTTCGCGCCTGCGGCTTCGAGCGTAGTGGGATACGCGCCGTTACCCGACAGCGTGCGAATGTCGAGCCGGTCCTGCAGATCGCGCAGCAGCTCCTCATTCACGTCGATGACGGTGACTTCGTTCGCTTCTTCGCGCGCAAGATGCGTCGCCGCCGTCCGGCCCACCTGGCCGGCGCCGAGGATGATGATTCTCATCGCGGAGAGTCCGCGATGGCCGAGGCGATGAAGGCGCTAGGCCGTAGGCTGTAGGCTGTAGGCAGAGTTCTTTTCCGGCTGTCGCCGGCGCGACCGCGATCCATGTCCTGCACCCGAGTTGTGTTCTTCTCTGACCCACAGCCTACAGCCTGCAACCTACAGCCTATGTAGCTCATACTGGCTCCAGATTCGCGTACGCGAGCATGAGCCACTTGGGCGGTCCTTGTCGCTCGAAATTCACTTGTACACGCGCGTGGCTGCCCTGGCCTTCGATGTCCATGATCACACCTTCGCCGAACTTGCCGTGGCGAACGCGCTGTCCGAGCCGGATACCGGTGCTCGGCGCATCTTCTTCGATTCGCCTGCCCATGGATGACGGTCGCGGCGAGTACATCGGTCGCGAGACCTGGATGCGTGGACGGATCTCTTCGAGCAGCTCCGGAGGAATTTCCTTGATGAAGCGCGAAGGCACGCCATAGGTATCGGTGCCGTGCAGACGGCGTTGCTCGGCGTACGAGAGAAACAGCTGCTTCATCGCACGCGTGGTGCCGACGTAGCACAGTCTGCGTTCCTCCTCGAGACCGCCTGGATCGGAGATCGAGCGCTGGCTCGGAAACAAACCGTCTTCCATGCCGCACAGGAACACGATCGGGAACTCGAGACCTTTGGCGGAATGCAGCGTCATCATCTGCACGCTGTCCTCCCAGGCATCGGCCTGGTCTTCGCCGGACTCGAGCACGGCATGTGACAGGAAATTCGCGAGCGCCGACAGATTGTTCGCTTCGTCCGGTTCGTAGCCGCGTGCAGCAGTGACCAATTCGTCCAGGTTCTCGACCTTGGCTTCGCCGCGATCGCCTTTGTCCAGCTTGTGGTGAGCGACCAGACCACTGGCGTTGATGACGTGATCGACCTGTTCGTGCAACGGCAGGCCACGGGTCTGCTGATCGAGCTGCTCGATCAGAGCAAGAAACGCATGGAGGCATTGCCCCGCACGTGCACCGAACTCGTTGATGCATGAGCCGGCAGCGTCCCACATCGAGCAGGCATTGGCGCGGGCGTAGTTGCGAACGCCATCGAGCGTCTTGTTGCCGATACCGCGTGCGGGCAGGTTCACGATGCGCTCGAACGAGGCGTCATCCGCACGGTTGAAGATCAGGCGCAGGTAGGCGAGCGCATCCTTGATTTCCGCTCGCTCGAAGAACCGCAGGCCGCCATAGACGCGATAGGGAATCCGTGCCGAGAGCAACGCTTCTTCGAACGTTCGTGATTGAGCGTTCGATCGATACAGGATCGCGCAGTCCGAGCGGCGCCCGCCCTTCAAGGTCCATTCGCGGACGCGATTGACGACGAAATCGGCTTCGTCGCGCTCGTTGAACGCCGCGTACAGACGCACCGGCTCACCGCGTTCGCCGCTCGTCCAAAGATTCTTGCCGAGCCGACCGGTGTTGTTGCTGATGAGCGCATTGGCGGCATCGAGAATGTTGGCCGTCGACCGGTAGTTCTGTTCGAGGCGGAACATCTGCACGCCTGGGAAGTCGCGTCGATACTGCTGCAGGTTCTCCACCTTCGCGCCGCGCCAGCGATAGATCGACTGGTCGTCGTCGCCGACCGCAAACGGAAAGCCCTGGGTGCCGACCAGCAGCTTCAGCCAGTTGTACTGGATCGTGTTGGTGTCCTGGAACTCATCGACGAGCACGTGACGGAAGCGCGTGCGGTAATGCGCGAGCACATCGGGACGATCACGCAACAGCTCGTACGCGCGCAGCAGCAACTCGGCGAAATCGACGCTGCCGCTGCGATCGCATTGTTCCTGATAGGCCTCGTACAGCTTGATGAACTGACGCCGGTTCGGATCGCCGTCATCCTTCAGATCCTTGGCCCGCAGTCCATCGTCTTTGCGCGCATTGATGAACCACATGATCTCTTTCGGCACCCAGCGGGCTTCGTCGAGATTCAATCCCTTCACGATCCTGCGGATCGCGCGCAGCTGATCTTCCGAGTCGATGATCTGAAAAGACTGCGGCAATCCGGTTTCGCGCCAATGCATGCGCAACAGCCGATGAGCGATGCCGTGAAAGGTACCGATCCACAGCGGCGCACTCGGCACGCCAAGCAGTGTTTCGATGCGACCACGCATCTCACCGGCTGCCTTGTTGGTGAACGTCACCGCGAGAATGCCGTGCGGCGAGACATTCTCGACCTGCACCAGCCATGCAACGCGATGCGTGAGCACGCGCGTCTTGCCGCTGCCCGCACCCGCAAGCACGAGCGTCGGCGCCAGCGGCGCCGTCACCGCAGCGCGCTGCTCATCATTCAGCCCATTGAGAATGTGGGATACGTCCATTGATACGTCGAGATGAAGACGAAGATTTCCACGGGGTACACGGGGAGCGCCGGGTTGAAGAAGGAAGCCATTGCTTCGCACCCCGTGATCCCTGTGTGCCCCGTGGAGACTTCTTGAAAAGGACCGCGATTGTAGCCCGCCGGGGCAGGCATCACGAGTCAGGTGCTTTCCCTCGCGGCAGCCTCAGACCCTTCGATTGGCGGCGAGCGGGTACGGCACGGTATTCTGTAGCAGCTCCTTCGACGCGATTTCCTGGCCGATTTCGCAAGCTTTCAGGTGAAGAATGACTGCCGCCCATCGGATGCTCTGTCTGTGCGTGTGGCTCGTGCTGTCGGCGTGCTCACAGAAACCCCAGCCGCAATCCACATCCGCGCCCGCCAATACAGCGCAGCCGCCGCCGATCAATCGGTTGACTTCGGGTCCTGTCGATGAGGTGCCTGCTGAATCTGGCCTTGCGATCAAGCGCGGCATCGTCACCGAAGCGGGAGATCACGGAGTGTTTCGCAGTTGCGATGACCGGACCGAGCTGTGGCTCATAGATGAGGCCGACGGCAACCTGACTCAACTGCTCACCGAATCGGAGACTTCCACTTTATACGTCGAGGCTTACGGCGAGCGCGGGCCCGTTCCGGAGACGCTGACGGCGGCGAAAGGCGCAGCAGGCGCCTTCACGCTCGAGCAATTGCTCTACGCGTCGCCGCAGGAGCAAGGGTGCGAGCAGGCGGCAGCGGATTTCGTCGTCATGGCACGCGGCAATGAACCGTTCTGGTCGGTGACGGTCGCGGGTAGTTCGATGATCTGGAAGCAGCCGGAAACGCCCGATGGCGTCACGTTCAACGAGCTCGCGGCTGAAGGTGCCGAAGGCACGGTCATGTATCAGGCCGCGCTCGAGGACCGGAAATTACAGCTCGTGATCGAACAACGGTCTTGCCGCGACTCGATGTCCGGCGAATTCTTTGCCTTCACGGCGAAAGCCGATCTCGATGGCAAGGAGTTCAAAGGATGCGCTCGCGTCGGTTCGCAGGAAGGTCCCTGAACATACGGCGCTGCGGACGCTGCGTGTAACGGAAGAGCGCAATCACCAGGCACGCAATGACCGGATCTGTCAGCGATCCGGTGCGCTCGGGCAGCCACAACTGCAGGATCTCGGTCGTGACGACGAGCCCGAGCAGAATGCCCGCCGCCAATCGAAATGAGGTGCCCGCGTAACGCAGCGTCCACAGCATCGCGGCGAACAGGAATGCCGAGGCGAAGAGCGCGGTGAAGTCGATCTGCCCGAGCCCTTCGATCCAGCCCGCACGTACCAGCGACATGAACGGCCAGAAATCGAACGCAGCCGGTCGCGATCCAAACGAGAGCGGCGCAAGGCGTTCGAACAGGAACGTGGCGAGCATCGCGCCCAATAACAGCAGGCGTTTCGCGCCAAGCGTCATGCGATACATGAGCACGACGAGCGGCAGCAGCACGATCAGCGCGAGCAGCTCGGAAGGTACAAAGGCCTGATTAGCGACCACCAGTCGCCCGACCAGGACGGCGGCCATCATCACCAGCAGGGCTTCGAGCGTATGCGTGCGGCTGACCCACGTGGAGAGCGCCTGTGCGATCACGAGCCAGTAAGTCAGGAATACGAGCGTCGCCGACACCTCGATCTGCGGATGAAACAGCGGTACCAGGGCCGATTTCAGTTTTCCGAGATCGAAGTGCGGCACGAAGGGCGCAAGACGCCACGTCAGCCAGAGGACGCACAGCAATGCCGCCGAAGGATCGCGATGCGGTTTCTCGACGCGATTCGGCAGATGCATGAGCCCGCCGATGCGATTCCAGGCGACCCCTGCCGTGGCGCCGACGAGCGTGCCAAGCGCATTGAGCGTCAAATCCATGAGGCTCGGAACGCGGCTGGAGATGTACACCTGCGCCACTTCGATCGCGAGCGACAGCAGCGAGCCGAACAGCACGGTAAGCATGACGGCAGCGGCCCGACGCAATCGCCGCTCGAGCCATAACAGAAGGCAGAAGCCGAGCGGCAGGTAGAGCAGCACGTTGGCAATGCGATCGCTGCGACCGGCGCGCGCCCAGGACAACTCGCGTACTGCCTCGAGCACGCCATCGTGCAGGACGTCGGGCTTCAGATTGAACGGATACAGCGAGCCGTAGGCAATCAATGCCACGACGGCGAGCAGCAGCCATCCGATGAACGTGGTGGAGCGTGAAGGCACGGACGAGAAGGTACTAGGCGTAAGCCTTCACGCGCTAGTAAGCGAACAGCTTCGAGGCGGGCGCGCGGATCAGTCGATCGCTCTTACAGCGCGCGGTACTGCCGATCGTGTCAGGCGAACTGGATCCTGATCATCACGTAATGATCGAGCAGTAGCGCTGCGAACAGCAGCGCCAGATACGTGATCGAGAAGCTGAAGGTCTGCATGGGCAGGCGTGCATCCGAGAGGTGCTTGAGCTGCCATGCACGTTTCAGGAAAAACCCGCCGAGGATGACTGCGGCCAGCAGATAGATCAGGCCGCTCATGCCCGTGAGGTACGGCAGCAGCGTCACGATCACCAGCAGAATCGTGTACAGCAGGATATGCAGCCGCGTGAAATCGATGCTGTAGGCCACCGGCAGCATGGGAATGCCGGCCTTCGCGTAATCGTCGCGGCGGGCGATGGCGAGCGCCCAGAAATGCGGCGGCGTCCAGGTGAAGATGATCAGAAACAGCAGCAGCGAGTAAGGATCGACATGGCCGGTCACGGCGACCCATCCGAGCACCGGAGGCGCCGCACCCGCCGCACCGCCGATCACGATGTTCTGCGGCGTCGCGTGCTTCAGCCATACCGTGTAGACCACCGCATAGCCGATCAGTGAGGCGAACGTGAGCACCGCCGTGAGCGTGTTGACGAAGGCCGTGAGCAGCACCATCGACACGACGCCCAGAACCGCGGCGTAGCTCAGCGCCTGGGTCTCGTTCACATGACCGGTCGGCAGCGGACGCCTCTTCGTGCGCGCCATCTGTTCATCGAAGCGCCGGTCGAGCACATGGTTGATCGCTGCCGCGCATGAAGCAGCGAGGCCAATGCCGATCGTGCCGAAGAACAGCGCTGACGCCGGCGGCAGTCCCGGAGAGGCCAGGAACATGCCCACGATCGCGGTGAACACGATCAGCATGACGACGCGCGGCTTGCCGAGTTCGTAATAGTCGCGCCAGGTGGCGTGTTGCACGGATGAGGGAGTATCCACGACTTGCACGATAGATGACCTGGGCGGAAGCCTCAAACCCGCGACGGCAACGGGCGTAGCAGGCGATTCAGTCTCACCACGCTCAGCAGCAGCAAGGCCGCGAGGCCGTTGTGGGCCGTGGCGAGAGAAAGCGGCAGTGCATGCAACACCATCGCTGGTCCGAGAATGAGCTGCGCGATCAGAAGCACGCCCACCGTGACGCCTGCCGCACGCACCGAAGCGTTGCGACCCTGACGCCAGACCTGAATGCTCAGCCAGCCGAGCACCAGTGCCGCGGCGATCGCGCCCAGACGATGCACAAAGTGGATCGCAACGCGGGCAGGATGATTCAGCACACCGCCTTCATAGTCGATACCAAGGCCTCGCCACAGAACGAACGCATCCTTCATGTCCATGTCAGGCCAGGCCACGTTCTGACAAGTAGGAAAATCCGGGCAAGCGAGTGCCGCGTAGTTACTGCTGGTCCATCCACCAAGCGCAATCTGAAGTCCGAGCACGATCAACCCGAGCAGCGCGAGTCGGCGAATGCCGGATTCCTGCGGCGGCCGCGAACGCCGCTCCGGATCGATCGCGAGCCATGCCAGCAGCGAGAGCGTCGCCAACCCGCCGAGCAAATGCAGCACGACGATCAGGGGCTTCAGCAGCAGAGTCACCGTCCACATTCCGAGCAGGCCCTGGAAGATCACGAGGCCCACGAGCGCCACGGGCAGTGCGACAGGCTGATCAGGATCGCGTCGATTGGCGATCGCGAAGGCCGCGAGCGCCAGGATCACGAGGCCCAGCGTCGAGGCGAAATAGCGATGGACCATCTCCTTGATGGCCTTGTGGTACTCGAACGGTCGATGAGGAAATGCCTCGTTGATGGCATCTACGTTGCGGGCGGCCTGATCAACGGTGAGATGCCCATAGCATCCGGGCCAGTCAGGACAACCCAGCCCTGCGGCGCTCAGACGGACCCACGCGCCCAGCACCACGACGCCGAACGCAAGAATGGCTCCCGCCAGGGCGAGCCTGCGGAATATTTTGAGACGAGATGTCATTGCGATTGAGCGCTGTTCGCTCACGGATACTTGGCGCACCCGTGACGAAAGCATCGAGCACCTACGAGTTGAAAACGCCCGAAATCCACTCAGGGCATTGCTGATCCGTCGCAACGGATCGTTCTATGCGAGCCGGGCTGAGGAGTGGCCTGGGGCCGAAGTCTTATAGCGGGACCGCGCGTTCATTGAAAGCTTTCTTTGCCATATCGGGGGCGCTCGTCTCTCCCTGACGGGATACCGATTCCTCCGCGGTCGCGGCGATGTCGCCGTGGGATCCGGGTTTTGGCAGCACCTGCCTCAGCGCCGGAGCTGCGCTCAGCACGATGATCATGATCGGAATCAGCGCCCAGAGAATCTCAGCAGTCGGATGAGCCTGCGTGCGATGCCGGAAGGCTGCCACCGAATACAGCATCCACGCAAAGACGATGGCCGCGGCACACACGCAGAGCCAGATGAGGATCTGTTCCAGCCCGTGAGCTGCGGGTGCGGCACTCATGATGGTCTGATCTTCACCTGCCGAATGCGGCAAGTCGCGTGAGGAATGTGTAATCCCCTTCGATGGCCATGAGTGCGATGAGTACCAGCAGCGCCAGCGCCGGCATGAGGATGGCCAGTTTCAACGCGAGCCGCTCCCATTTCATATGCATGAATACGGCCACGATGAATCCCGCCTTCAGCAACATGAAAATGATGATGAGCGTCCAGCGCAGATAACCCTGCAGCTGGAAGTAATCGACCATGTACGAAAACGCGCTGAGCACGAACAGCAGCCCCCAGATCGCCAGGTAGAGCCGGATCGGATGCTGCTGACCTTCATCGTGGGCGGCGGGTGCATGTGCGTTCTGTTGCAGGTGATCTGCTTCGATGACCTGTGCCATGGCTGCTCACCACAAATAGAAGAAGGCGAAGATGAATACCCACACCAGATCCACGAAGTGCCAGTAGAGGCCTGCGACCTCGACGGTCTCGTAAGTCCCTTTGCGATCGTAGAAGCCGTTCAGTACGCGCCACGCGACGACTGACAGATAGATCACCCCGCAGGTCACGTGCAGTCCGTGAAAACCGGTGATCATGAAGAACGATGAGCCAAACTGCGGTGCACCCATCGGATTGCCCCACGGCCGCACGCCTTCATCGACGATGAGCTTGGTCCACTCGAACGCCTGCATGCCGACGAAGCACAGCCCCAGCGCTGCAGTCGCGAACATCAGCGCAGCGGTGCGCTTGCGATCGCGCCGATAACCGAAATTCACCGCCATGGCCATCGTGCCGCTGCTCGTGATCAGCACCATGGTCATGATCGCAATCAGCAGCAATGGAATGTGATGACCGGCGACCGTGAGTGCGAACACTTCGCTGGGGTTCGGCCAGGGCTCCGTCGTGGAGATCCTCACGTTCATGTACGAAGTGAGGAAACACGAGAACACGAAGGTGTCGCTCAACAGGAAGATCCACATCATCACCTTGCCCCATGGCACGGGGAAGGCGTGCTTGTCGGCGGACCAGTCGTTGGTCACGCCGCGCAGGCCGCCGGGCAATGTCACAGGTTCATGTGTTGCCATCGTATTCACCTAAGCCTCGACTTCCCTCACTCGCCATTCCTGCGAAGGCAGGAATCCATTCGAGCCCCGAGTTCTGATGGACCCTGCCTGCGCAGGGGTGACGTACTCAAAGTCTCTGCAACCTCCCTCATCCGTCGTTCCTCCGGAGGCAGGAATCCATTCGAGCCCCGAGTTCTGATGGACCCTGCCTGCGCGGCGGTGACGTACTCAAAGTCTCCGCAACCTCCCTCATCCGTCATTCCTGCGAAGGCAGGAATCCATCCGGATCTGAAGTTTCGCCAACGCCTGCCCGCGTATCGGTGCACCTCAAAGATTCCTCTCAGCCTCAGTCATCGCTCTTTCCCCGTGCACCCCGCGTTCCCCGTGGAGATCTTCTCTTCTCTTCAACAAAGGCGATCAAACACGAACTGGCTATCGATCGAATGCGTGAGCAACAACGCAAAAACGACGAGCCAGACGAACAACAGGTAATGCCAGTAGATCGAGCAGAGCTCGACGCTCAGGCGGAATTTCTGGCGCATCTCCAGAGCATCGCCGCCCTTGCTTGCCGGCAGCGGTTGTCGCATGCGGATCAGCATGCGGGCCCACACATAGAGGCCGCCCATCACGTGCAAGGCATGCGCGAGGGTGAGCACATAGAAGAAGGCAACTGCCGGATTGCGAGGATCGAAATAGCCCGACACGATCATCAGGCGCCAGGCGAGAAACTGGCCCACGAGAAATGCCAGCGTCGCGGCGCCTGCCAGCAGCAGCGCCCTTCGCGTCCGCTGCGCATCGCCGCGTGCCGCCCTCGAGCGCGCCCATTGCATTGCGACGCTGGCCAGGATCAGCACTCCAGTGTTGATCCACAGAATCATCGGTTCGGGAAACGGCTTCCAGTCCGGTGCGCGCACCTCGTGGCCCATTCGCATGAAGAATGCGGCAATGAACAACCCGAAGAGCGATGTGACGACTGCCAGGAACACCCACAGTCCGATGCGTTGCGGCGGCGGTGCTTCGATATGCGCAGCGCCTGCGTCCGCCACCGGCTCCCATGAGCGCGTGCGAAACAAGCTCACGAGCAGAATCCACACGAGCACGCCCGCGATCAATGCGCCGTACGCGACCGTGAGGCTCATGCATGCACACCGTGTTCGCGTCCGGGCGGCGTGGAGTCGTCGGGCGGAACGTTTTGCGGAATGAAATCTTCCTTGGCGCCGGGCACGTTGTAGTCGTACGCCCAGCGATACACGACCGGCAGCTCCTTGCCCCAGTTGCCGTGCTTGGGCGGCGTGTCGGGCGTCTGCCATTCGAGTGTCGTGGCACGCCATGGATTGCCGCCTGCGGGCTCGCCGTGGAAGTACGACCAGACGAGATTGAACAGGAAGATCATCTGCGCGGAGGCCACGATCAGCGCCGAGATCGTAATCCACTCGTTCGCGAGATGGACTGATGGCGGAATGAACTGAATCGCATCGCCGTACGCGTAATAGCGCCGCGGCACACCGAGAATGCCGAGGTAGTGCATCGGCAGAAAGATCGAGTACGTACCGATGAACGTGACCCAGAAGTGAATCTTGCCGAGTCGTTCATCGAACATTTTTCCCGTGATCTTCGGATACCAGTGATAGATCGCGCCGAACACCACGAGAATGGGTGATACGCCCATCACCATATGGAAATGCGCGACCACGAAATAGGTCCCCGACAGCGGGACATCGACGGTCACGTTGCCGAGAAACAGGCCCGTGAGTCCGCCGTTGATGAACGTGAAGATGAAGCCGATCGCGAACAGCATCGGCACCGTCAGATGAACGTCGCCCCGCCAGATCGTGAGCACCCAGTTGTAGACCTTGATGGCGGTCGGCACGGCGATGATCAGCGTCGTCGTCGCGAAGAAGAATCCGAAGTAGGGATTCATGCCGCTGATGTACATGTGGTGTGCCCACACGACGAAGCTCAGGCATCCGATCGCGAGAATCGCCCACACCATCATGCGATATCCGAAGATGTTGCGCCGCGCGTGGGTGCTCAGAAGGTCCGACACGATGCCGAACGCAGGCAATGCGACGATGTACACCTCGGGATGTCCGAAGAACCAGAACAGATGCTGGAATAACAACGGGCTGCCGCCGTTGTGCCGGACGTTCTCACCCATCGAACTCAAGGCGGGCAGGAAGAAGCTGGTGCCGACGACGCTATCGAGCGCCATCATGATTGCGGAGACGAACAGCGCCGGAAACGCGAGCAGTCCCAGGATCGACGCCGTGAAGATGCCCCACACGGTCAGCGGCATGCGCATGAACGTCATGCCGCGGCAGCGCGCCTGCAGAACGGTGGTGACGTAGTTCAGGCCGCCCATCGTGAATGCGACGATGAAGATCGCAAGCGATGCAAGCATGAAGACGATTCCCCAGCTCGCGCCGGGCGTGCCCGGCAGAATTGCCTGCGGCGGATAGAGCGTCCAGCCGGCGCCGGTGGGTCCGCCCGGCACGAACATCCCTGCGACGAGCACGAGCACTGCCAGCAGATAGAACCAGAAGCTCAGCATGTTCAGGTACGGGAACACCATGTCCCGCGCGCCGAGCATCAGCGGAATGAGATAGTTGCCGAAGCCGCCGAGAAAGAGCGCCGTAAGCAGATAGATCACCATGATCATTCCGTGCATGGTGATGAACTGATAATAGTTCTGCGGTGCGATGAAGTGGAACGTATCCGGGAATCCAAGCTGCAATCGCATCAGCACGGACATCCCGAGTGCAACGAGTCCGATCGCGATGGCCACGAACGCGTACTGCAGCGCGATCACCTTGTGATCCTGACTCCAGATGTACTTGCGCACGAACGACTGCGGGTCGTGCAACGCATGTGCGTGATCGCGATCGGCGATGGCTACGTAAGACATGATTCGCTCCACGAAGGCTCTAGGCTCTAGGCGCTAGGGTCCAGACGCTGGGCTCCAAGTAAACGGTGCTCATCTGGTCCTGTCCTGCTAGAGCCTAGAACCTAGCCCCTAGTGCCTCTCTTAAAGCGTATGCAAATAATCCAGCACATCACCCGCAGCATTCTCGTCAGCGAGCACGCGCGACATCGATGCCATCTGTGCGCCTGGAAAATCCTGTGGATGAGTGCCGCGGATGCCTTCGCGGAAGTTGTGCATCTGCCGCAGCAGATACCAGTCGCTCATGTTCGACAGGCGCGGCGCATTCGTTGCCCAGATGCCTTGGGCTTTGGTGCCGTGACATGAAGCGCACGTCGCATACAGCGACCGGCCGCGTTCGGGATTGCCGAGCACAGTGGATTCGGGCCGTACTTCTGCGAGCGTGGTGATGTAGGCGACGACGTTGCGAATGGCGGCATCGTCGGCAAGCGTCGCAGCGAAGGAGGCCATCTGTTGGCCGTACAGATCGGAGGCGTGAGTGCCGCGCGTGCCGTTGCGGAAGTTGTGCAGCTGGCGCACCAGGTACCACTTGCCCTGCCCGCTCAGCTTCGGCGCATTCATCTGCCGATTGCCTTCGGCCTGTGCGCCGTGACAGTTGCTGCAGGTGGCGAACAACGCCTGACCTGCCTTCGCATCGCCCGCGATCGAAGCCTGCGTCTGTGCGAACGTCGGTTGTTGCGCCGTCCATTCTTCGAACTTGAGCTGTTCGTCTACCACGACGCGTCCTCGCATCGCGAAATGCGCAGTGCCGCAAAGCTGCTCGCAGAGTGCGTCGAACTCGCCGGTGCGAGTCGGCGTGAACCAGAAGTAGGTGACCATGCCCGGCACCATGTCCATCTTCACGCGAAACTGCGGCACGGCGAATTGGTGATTCACGTCCTTCGAGCGCAGCAGCACCTTCACTGGCTTGTCGAGTGGTACGTGTAATTCGGGACTTGCGACCAACAGATCGTCCTGCCCGGCAGGATCGCGCACGTCTATACCAAAAGGATTGTCGAGGCTCACCAGAGTGATGTCGCTCTTGCCGAGCTTTGCGTCAGCCCCGGGAAGCCGATAGCTCCAGTTCCATTGCTGGCCGAGCACCTCGACGACCGATGCGTCGTCGGGCACGGTCACGAACTTCGCCCAGACCGAAAGACCCGGCGCGAGCATTGCCGCGATGCCGACGGAGGTGAGCACGGTCAGCCACCATTCGAGCTTGCGATTCTCGGGTTCGTAGTGCGCCTTCGGTCCATTCTTGCGATGGCGATAGCGAATGATCGCGTAGGCGAGAAAGGCGTTGACCAGGACGAACACGATTCCCGTGACCCAGAAAGTCACATGGACCGTGTCGTCCATCATCTGCCAGTTGGACGCGATCGGCGTGAACCACCACGGGCTCAGGAAATGAAACAGCACTGTGGCCAGTACGAGCAGAATCAACGCAATTGCGATCGCCATCTGTGCACTCCCTCGTTTCGGTTCCGTCGCTTGTCTGCGCGGAACGAGGAGATCAGATCGCGGAGCGGGGTTGGTGCTGAGGTTGCTCTTCGGCGGGCAAACTGAAGGGATTCGCGAAGTGAGTGTCGCAGGCGACGAGCTCCGCATCCGGATGACGCTCCGCCATCATCTTGCGGACGCTCGCTTCCTGATGCCGACGCACGTACACCAGGATCAGGTATTTGCCGGACGCGATGGCATCGCGGAAGCGCGCGAGCTTCCTGTTCTCGCTCGCAATGCCCATGAGTCCCCCCTCCCACGCACCGAAGAGCGTTGCAGCGCCCACCAGCAGCGCATAGACGAAGGTCGGGATCTCGACGTCGGGCCCGAAGGGCCGGAAATACATGAGAAGTCCGATGCCGATGAGGCCCACGATCAGCCCGAGCCCCGCCCCGATGAGTCCGTCGCGAACGACATCGAGCGTCTCGAGATAATTGCTCGAATGAATGTGCTGTTTTTTCAGCCCCGACTCGTCGCGGCTGACCACGTGAAGATAGAAGTCGCTCACCCCGGCCCGATGCAAATCATCCGAAACGTCCTGGGTGCAGGCAAGCGTGGATGAAAGATAGTAGAGGCACTTCATGGCGCATCCCCCGAATGATCGGCTGCTCTGTGCTGGAGTTCTCTCCGTCGAAGCTCGACAGGCGGGCGTCTCAATCGCTGCTGCCACTGGGCTGCGGGCCTTAATCGTCCGGCAGACTGTTGACTTAGCCACGTTGAGACGTCTACTGCAGGGCAGTGTGTCACAGCCCGGCGTCCGATGGCGATAGACGCCGGGTAGCGGAAAACCGCAGGGGATGCGGGCTGCGCAGCGCGCGCAGCGAAGTTTCAGCCGATATGTGACAGCTTCAGAAGCTTCTTCATGTCGTCGAGCAATCCTTTGCGCGGCGCATCGGGTGCGTAGCTCATCATGAGATTGCCCAGCGGATCCACGATGTAAATCCGGCCCTGCTGCGAAGCGTCAGAGCCTCCGGGGAATTGCGAGAGCAGCTCCTGACCTGCTTGATTGTCGATCGACGCCGTTCGCAGATCCGGATGTTCGCTCTGGAGGTAGGTGCGATCGCAACAATTACCCGACACGAGCAACAGCCGCTGCACGCGATCCATATCTTTACTCAGAGCCAGACGCGTTTGACGCGTGAGCACGAGAGCCTCGCGGCATCGTTCATCGCATTGACCGTCACCGACATAAACGAGCGTCCATTTGCCGTGAAAGTCCTGAGTGCTGA
Source organism: Pseudomonadota bacterium (assembly GCA_023423935.1). Taxonomy (GTDB): domain Bacteria; phylum Pseudomonadota; class Gammaproteobacteria; order Steroidobacterales; family Steroidobacteraceae; genus Steroidobacter. The sequence goes on from JAFAEQ010000075.1 coordinate 154,293, forward strand.
ACGGCTCGCCCGTGGCTGCGGGAAGTTCCACCTCCGGCAGCGGCCGGACGGGGGTGATCAACTCGCCTTTGTTGGTGCTGCCGTGCGGACGCCAGCTGCCCATGCCGTAGTAGAGAATGAACGCCGCGAGCAGCGGACCGAAAAAGATTGCGACCAGCACCCACACCTGAGTCCGCGCCCTGGACTGAGCTCGGGGATCGGAATTGACGGGGGGAGTGGAGGGACCAGACACGCTCATGGGGACGACTCTTTACGCAGACTCAGAATGACGAAAATGATGATGGCGGCAGCGGCAAATCCGAACCATTGCACCGCGTATCCGATGTGGCGCTCGGGGCTCAGGTTCTCGTGGGTTTGCTGCCATGCTCGCTCGAAGCCGTCGGGTTGATCGGGATCGAGTAGAACCAGACCCGGAAGCAGCGTCTGCCCCAGTGCTCGTTCGAGAGTCTGATGTTGCGGAAAGTTCATGACACGCGGCCACGACGCAGTCGCGTCGATCGCCGGCTCTCCAAGACTGATGCCGGGACGCGGCAGCTCAGCGAGTCGTCCGGCGATTGACCGCGAAGACTCGGCGACCTCGACCGTCGGCAGATCCGTGCGGTGCTCGCCAAGCGGCACCCAGCCGCGATCGACGAGCACGGTTCCGCCGCCGTCGATTCGAAACGGCGTGATGACGCGAAATCCCGCACGGCCGGTGGCTGCAGAGGGCATGTTATCGAGAAGAATCTGGCGGGCTGCTTCGTAATGACCGCGCGCGTGCACATGCTGATAGCGTGGTTGCGAAGTTGCGTTGCCGTTCGTGAGCTCGACCGTGGTGCGTTCACCGGCTTTGAATTCTGCGATGAGCTCGCGCTTCTGTTCGGCGCGATCGAGTTGCCACAGGCCCAATCGGACGAACACAGACACACCGATCGCTGTGAGAACGACAGCGAAGAGAGTCGGTGCGAATCTGCGATTGGCGATGCGGAGGCCCACGATATACTGCAGTGCCCTTCATCAGCGACCCGTTCAAGGGCGCTTCAACGGATTTTGCGGACCATGCCCATCATCAAGATCTTCGTACTGGCGTGCCTCATCGGCATCGTCATCAGCCTCGGCTCCGGCATGTATCACCTCATGACGGACAAAGGCGACTCGAAGAAGATGGTGAAAGCGCTGACACTGCGCGTTGCCCTGTCCGTGGGCCTCTTCATCCTGCTACTGATTGCCTGGTCGCAGGGGCTGATCGAGCCCCATGGAATGGGACGCTAGATGTGATGGCAGTGATGCCGGTGAGATCAGTGATGTAGGTTCCGGACCCGCATCACTGTCATCACCGATATCACCGTCATCACTCGTTCATTACAGCCAATACACAAACACGAACAGGATCAACCACACCACGTCGACGAAGTGCCAGTACCAGGCCACGCCTTCGAATGCGAAGTGATGCGTCGGCGTGAAATGGCCCTTCATGCAGCGCAGCCATACGACCGCGAGCATGATCGCGCCGATCGTGACGTGCAGACCGTGGAAGCCGGTCAGCATGAAGAACGTCGAGCCGTACACGCCGCTGCCGAGCGTCAGGTTCAATTCCTTGTACGCATGGATGTATTCCTCGGCCTGCAGGAACACGAAAACGAAGCCGAGCAGGAAGGTGAGGCCCAGGAAGATATTGAGGATCTTCCGGTTGTTGTCCTTCAGTGCATGGTGCGCAATCGTCAGCGTCACGCCTGAGGTGAGCAGGATCGCGGTGTTGATCGCTGGCAGACCGAATGCAGGAATCACCTCGAACGCACCGCCGACGGCCTCGGGGCCGTTGCTCGGCCAGGCGGTTTCGTAGTTCTTCCACAGGAGCATGTTGGTGAAGACTTTCACGCCTTCGCCGCCGAGCCATGGAATCGAGAACTGACGGGCGTAGAAGAGCGCGCCGAAGAACGCCGAGAAGAACATCACTTCGGAGAATATGAACCACATCATTCCCATCCGGAACGAGCGGTCGACGGCGTTGTTGTAGAAGCGGGCTTCGCTTTCCGTGATGACGTTGCCGAACCAGCCGCCGAACATGAACAGCAGCATGATGATGCCGAGCGTGAAGACCCACGGCCCGGCCAGCACGTGATTCAGCCAGAGCACGACGCCCACCATCGTGGTGAACAGCGATACGGAGCCGAAGATCGGCCACGGGCTGCTGTGAGGTACGTAGTACTTGTCGCTGGGCGCGTGTGTTGCGTGTGCGTGAGCCATAGCTATCCAGTTCTCAGTTCTGTCGATTCAACAAGGCCCTAGGCTCGAAGCACTAGGATCCAGCCACAAATCCCCATCGATCGTCCCAGCTAGCTCCTGGGCGTCGGCGTCGTAATACCTGCAGCGACGACTTTTTCCGGCGCGTCGTACATCGAGTACGCAAGCGTCAGCCTGTCCAGGTTCTTCGGCAGCCTTGGATCCACGATGAAGCGGACCGTCAGCTCACGAACCTGATCGCCTTCGAAGTGCTGCGGCGTGAAGCAGAAGCACTCCGTCTTGCGGAAGAACTGCACGGCACTCGTCGGTGCGATGCTGGGCACGGCCTGCGCCGTCACCGCCTGCGAACGCAGGTTCTTCGCGTAAAACTTCGCCTCGTACAGTCGGCCTGGATGCACTTCGATCTTCGCAGCCTCCGGGCGGAACTCCCAGTTCCCGTACGTCGGCACGCCGGACATGAACTCCACGGTGATCGTCCGATTCATATCCGGCGCTTCGGTGACCTGCGCTGCTTTCTCGAGCTGCGTACGATCGCCAAAGCCGGTCACATCGCAGATCACGTCGTACAGCGGCACCAGCGCAAAGCCGAATGCGAAGCTCCCCGCCGCGAACAGCCACAGGCTGCGAGTCAGGGAGCGGTTCTTGTCGGAACGTTTCGTCATCAGCCAAAAGTGATGCCCGCGACTCCGGTGGTGGCAGCGATAGCGGTTGGAACTTCAGTTCCGGCCCGTATCACCTTCATCACCGTCGTCACTGCCATCCCTTCTCCTCTATCTCGAATTCAACACGCCCAGCAGGATGAACCCCGCATAGAACGAGAATGCGAGTAGCGAGACCCACAGGAGCGTCCTGCGGATCCCGCGCTTGCGATCTTGATCGTTGATCTGTGCTGCCACGATTACTTCACTTCAGGAGCAACTTCGAAGCTGTGGTACGGCGGCGGCGAGCTCAGGGTCCACTCGAGACCTTGAGGAGACGCCGTATCCCATACCTTGTCGCTCGCCTTCGCACCGCCGCGGGCCGTCTGCCAGATCAGGTAGGCAAACAGCAGCTGCGACAGACCGAAGCCGAACGCGCCAATGGAAGACACCATGTTCCAGTCCGCAAACTGCGTCGCGTAGTCCGGGATACGGCGCGGCATGCCGGCCAGACCCAGGAAGTGCTGCGGGAAGAATAGGACGTTCACGAAGATCGTCGAGAGCCAGAAGTGCCACTTCGCGAGCTTCACGTTGTACATGTGACCCGTCCACTTCGGCAGCCAGTAGTACACGGCCGCCATCAGCGCGAAGACAGCACCAGGGACCAGCACATAGTGGAAGTGCGCGACCACGAAGTACGTGTCGTGATACTGGAAGTCAGCCGGCACCACGCCGAGCATCAGGCCCGAGAAGCCGCCGATCGTGAACAGGAACAGGAACGACAGCGCGAACAGCATGGGAGGCTCGAAGCTGATCGAACCCTTGAACATCGTTGCCGTCCAGTTGAAGACCTTCACGCCCGTCGGCACCGCGATCAGCATCGTCGAGAGCATGAAGAACAGCTGACCTGCGAGCGGCATGCCTACCGTGAACATGTGGTGTGCCCACACGATGAACGACAGGAACGCGATCGAGGCAGTTGCGTACACCATTGCGTCGTAGCCGAAGAGCGGCTTGCGCGAGAACGTCGGGATGATCTCGGAGACCACGCCGAACGCCGGCAGAATCATGATGTACACCTCGGGGTGACCGAAGAACCAGAAGATGTGCTGGAACATCACCGGATCGCCACCGCCCGCCGCTTCGAAGAACGTCGTGCCGAAGTAGTGATCGGTCAGCAGCATCGTCACGGCACCGGCGAGCACCGGCATCACGGCGATCAGCAGGTATGCAGTGATGAGCCAGGTCCAGACGAACAGCGGCATCTTCAGCAGCGACATGCCGGGAGCGCGCATGTTCATGATCGTCACGACCACGTTGATCGCGCCCATGATCGAGCTGGCGCCCATCATGTGAACGGCGAAGATCAGCATCGGGAAGGAGGTGCCGTTCTGCAGGACCAGCGGCGGATACATCGTCCAGCCGCCTGCCGGAGCGCCGCCCGGCACGAACAGCGTCGCGAGCAGCAACGTGAACGCAAACGGCATGATCCAGAAGCTGAAGTTGTTCATGCGCGGCAGCGCCATGTCCGGCGCGCCGATCTGCAGCGGCACCATCCAGTTGGCGAGACCGACGAACGCGGGCATGACGGCGCCGAAGATCATGACCAGTGCATGCATCGTCGTCATGGAGTTGAAGAACATCGGATCGACGAGCTGCAGACCCGGCTTGAACAACTCGGCGCGAATCACCATGGCCATGGCGCCGCCGATGAAGAACATGATCAGGCTGAACACCAGGTACATCGTGCCGATGTCCTTGTGGTTCGTCGCCAGCAACCAGCGGCGCCAGCCTTTCGCCGGGCCGTGGTCGTGATGCTCGTCGGCGTGATGACCGGCAGCGTCGTGGGTGTGTACCGTGCTCATTGACTTCACTCCGCCTTCGCAACGACCGCTGTCGCTGCATCGCTAACTTGTGCTGTCTGTGCCGGCGCGTTCTCGCCGTCACCCTGCTGGCTCTTCAGCCAGTCTGCATATTCTTCTTTGGACTTCACTTCGACGACGACCGGCATGAACGCGTGATCGCGTCCGCACAGCTCGGCGCACTGGCCGCGGTACACGCCGGTTTCGGTGGCCGTGAACCACAGTTCGTTGACGAAGCCCGGGATGGCGTCCTTCTTCATGCCGAAGGGCGGCACCCACCAGGCGTGGATCACATCGGCCGAGGTCAGCAGCACGCGCACCTTCGTGTCCACCGGCACGACCAGGGGCTTGTCGACGTTCAGGAGGTAGTGCTCGACCTTGTAGGGATCGATGCCCGAGCGCAACTGACGGGCCTGGTCGCTGTCGCGAGCGAGGGTCGAGAAGAAGCTGACGTTCTGATCCAGATACTCGTACTGCCATTTCCACTGGTAACCCGTCACCTTGATGGTGAGCTCGGAGTTGCGAGTGTCTTCGATGCGGATCAGCGTTTCCGCAGCGGGAATGGCCATGCCGACGAGAATGGCGACCGGGATGATGGTCCAGATCACTTCGGCCTTGGTGCTGTGATCGAACTTGGCGGGAACGGCACCTTCGGAATGACGAAACTTGATGATCGAGTAGATCATCATGCCGAACACGGCGACGGCGATGATCACGCAGATCCAGAAGATCAGCATGTGCAAGCCGTGGATGTCACGGCTGAGCTCCGTCACGCCGACCGGCATGTTCAGTTCCCAGGCCGCCAGCGCCGCCCCCGTGGGCAGAAACGACGCGGCACTGGCTGCAAGGCCGGCTGCGGCGTATTTCAGAATCTTCGACATTGTCGCCAATGCTCCCGTTGCTTTCGTTATGCGCGCTGCTTGCCGGGAGCTTGTGCAGCCCCGGCGCGCAGCCAGCGCCTGCCCGCGATTACGCCTCACGCTCAGTCAATTGAGCGCGGGCGATTCGTTCACATTCCCCACCAGTTGCTTGAGACGCGCTGCGAGACTGCAGCGATCGTCCTCTGTGAGAAACCTGCCCACTTCGCAAACGCGGCCGTGCGACTCGAGCGTGAGTCGGCTTGGATGCAGCGCCGTTGAAGGGGCGTGGAGTTTAACCTTCGCCCAATGACGAGGAAATACCGAAGTTTGCTGCTTATGGTTTAAGCATCGCACGACCGTCACGGAATCGGTCGTGATCGTGATGATCTCGCGCTCCTGTCCCTTGCGCATGGAGTGCCACACCGCCCAGATCAGCAGCGCGATTTCGAGACCAGCAAAGGGCAGCACAGGCCAGAATCCCAACGCGGCAAAGAACCCGGCGACCGCGAATGTCTGGGCAGCGACGATGCCGATGAATATGCGAGCGGTGCGCGGGGTCAGCGAGCAGCGGGCCGACAGTTCGAATCGTCGCTCCTCGCCGCCCATGACGGGGATCGAAGCGAGCCTGAAAGCGGCGTCAGAGTTCATTTCGACCCGGGAACGTGGGAGAGGCTGATGCTAGCGGAGCCCGCGAGGCGCGTGCAACGCGTAAATCCCAGTAGCACAAGGAGTTTTTACCTTCCGGGCCGCATCGATCGTCGGACAGGCGCGTTGAAGAGTCCGCCCAGCAGCTGCTGGTATTTCCGGCGGTAGAGTTTTAATTAAAACTAACGTTCTCCTCCGAAAGCCAGATCATCATTGATGACCGATTCAGAATTAGTGATCATTTGTTGCGACGGCTCAGCTGGGTGAGCGGCACGACCGCCTCGCCTCCTGTTTTGCGTCGGCGGCCCTCAGCTGCCCACGCATGACCGTATACAACCTCGAGGGTCACGGGCCAGCGTCCCTCGATGCGGGTGTCGTCGAGCAGCTGCTGAAATCGTTGCGCCTGGCCCCTTCCGAGCAGGCCGGGGCGTCGCGCATGGGTCAGATTGGTCGATCCGGTGGAGCGCAGCTCGCGCCACAGGCTCTGCGGTTCGCCGTACGTGATGGTCAGGCGTTCGGTGTCCATGACCGGCTCGGCGAAGCCCGCCCGTACGAGCGCATCGCCAATGTCGTGCATGTCGATGAAGCGGTGAATGTGCGTGTGACGATCGACTTGGGCCCAGATCGCGCGCAATTCCTTGAGGGAGTCCGGACCGAGAGATGCAAACGTCAGGAGTCCGCCAGTCCGGATCACCCGGCGCGCTTCCTCGAAAATGGCGTCGGGATCGCTCGACCACTGCAACATTAAATTGCTGAGAACCATGTCGATGCTGCCGGCCGCGAACGGCAGACGATGCGCATCGCCCGCGACGCGCTGAAATTTGCGCAACCAGCGCTGCTGCCGGCGGGCCTGCACGAGCATCTGCTGCGACAGGTCGAACGCGACGACCAGTGCGCCGGGGTAGCGATCCTGAAGCAATCGCGCCCCGTGTCCTGTCGCCGCGCCCAGATCCAGCACCGTCTGGGGCTGCAACCGAACCACGTCCAGGCGTTCGAGCAGCCGCCCGCGTATCTCGCTGTGGATGGCGGCTCCTGCATCGAAGCTCGCCGCCGCCCGATCGAACGCGCGACGTACGCGGCGGACATCGAGAGAGTATTCGTCTATGGGAATGGGGCCGGACATGGCCGCGCACCATAGAGCATGCCGGCAAGCGGCGGAATGCTCAGGCGTGAGCGGATTCGTGCCGACAGGCCGAGGCTTCGCTCGGAGCAGACGGCTGCTGCGCTTTGAGTCCCAGCTTCGCGAACAGCATCGCGTCGTGATTCTCGTCCGGATTCTCGGTCGTCAGCAGCTTGTCGCCGTAGAAAATCGAATTGGCGCCGGCGAGAAAGCACAGTGCCTGCATTTCCTCACTCATCGCCGAGCGTCCCGCCGACAGTCGTACATAGGCGCGCGGCATCAACAGGCGCGCGACGGCGATGGCCCGCACGAACTCGACGCCTTCGACCTTCTCCGCGCCGTGCAGCGGCGTACCTGGAATCTGCATGAGCTGATTGATCGGCACACTTTCGGGATGCTGAGGCAACGTTGCGAGCGTATGCAGCAACTGTGCGCGATCGAGCTGGGTTTCGCCCATCCCCAGAATGCCACCGCAGCAGACCTTCAATCCCGCGTCGCGGACGGCAGCGAGGGTATCGAGCCGATCCTGATACGTGCGCGTCGTGATGATTTCCCGATAGTGCGACTCGGACGTATCGAGGTTGTGGTTGTAGTAGTCGAGGCCCGCCTCTTTCAGCTCGCGCGCCTGCTGCGGTGTCAGCATGCCGAGCGTCGCACACGTCTCCAGGCCGAGCGCGCGAACGCCTTTCACCATCTCGGCGATCTGCGCCAACTGCTTTGGCTTGGGACTGCGATAGGCCGCGCCCATGCAAAACCGTGTTGCGCCGTTGGCTTTCGCGGCGCGCGCTCGCTCGAGCACTTCGGCCACATCCATCAGCGGCTCGTTCTGAAGGCCCGTCTTGAAACGAATGCTTTGCGAGCAATACGAGCAGTCCTCCGGGCAGGCGCCGGTCTTGATCGAAAGCAATGTGCTGATCTGAACCTCGTTCGGATCGAAGTTCGCACGGTGGACCCGCTGTGCGTGATAGATCAAATCCGCGAAAGGCAGCGCGAACAATGCGCGGACCTCGGCGAGTTGCCAGTCATGACGCACTTCGCCCAACCGCATCAGATCCACTGCCGCCGCACTCGTCATCTGCATTCCCCGGAAAACGCCACATAAATGCATGCCGCAGGCTGGACTGCGGGCCGCAGAGTATTCGCAGCCAGGGAATGGGCTGTCAACCAAGATGTCGAATACGAGTCGACAAGCGAAAGTGCTACAGGCGTTGGGCTTCATTGCGACATCGCTCTGGCCGGCAACTTGCGTGCTGTGCGGTCGTCGCAGCGACATTACGTCGCGGGATCTGTGCAGTGATTGCGAAGCCGACCTGCCTGCGAACGATCGTGCTTGCAGCGTCTGTGCGGAGCCACTCGCTACGGATGCGCGCGAGCTCATCTGCGGACAATGCTTGAGGCGCAGGCCGCGTTTCGATGCCGCGCTGTGCGCTTTCCGTTACGCCTATCCGCTCGATGCTCTCGTACGGTCACTGAAGTACCGCAATCAGAGTGCGCATGCTCGCGTGCTCGGCGATCTGCTGGCCCATCGATTGCGACGAAGTATCGAGGATCCTGTGCCCGAACTGATCCTGCCCGTACCGCTTGCGAACGGCCGATTTCGGGAGCGCGGCTATAACCAGGCGCTCGAGATCGGACGCCGTCTCGAGCGTCTCCTGCACATTCCCATGTCCACCGATCTCATCGTCCGCACGCGCGAAACGCCGGAACAGGCGGGCCTGGACCGCAAGCAGCGGCGCAAGAACATTCGCAATGCGTTTGCACTGTCTCGCAAGCCGCAGGTCCGACACGTCGCGATCGTTGACGATGTCATTACGACAGGCAGCACGGTGAATGAGATTGCGCGCGTGCTGCGCAAGGCAGGCGTTCGGCGCGTACAGGTGTGGGCAGTAGCGAGAACGGCGGGAACGCGCAATTAGCAATGAGCAATCACTTAATGAGTAGTGAGCAATGAGTAATGAGTAACTAAAGAGAGAAATGAGAAAGGGAGGAAAGGGAGCGAGCGCATTGCGCTCGCGTTTCCGCGTTACTCATTACTCATTGTCGAAAGACGTATTCCAGCGCGATGCCGAAGAAGATCGCCATGCCGTAGTAGTTGTTGTTCAGGAAGGCCTTGAAGCATTCCTCGGGTTTACGATCGCGGATCAGATATTGCTGGTAGAGCGCGAACATCGCGGCGACGGCGAGTCCCAGTCCGTACCACAGGCTCAATTCGAGTTCGCGGCCCGCGAGCCACAGAGCGAACAGGCTCATGAGCTGCATGATGCCGATGATGAAGCGATCGGCGTCGCCAAACAGAATGGCGCTGGAGCGAATGCCGAGCTTGCGATCGTCGTCGCGATCGACCATTGCGTACATGGTGTCATATGCCATGGTCCACAGCAGCCCCGCGATGAACAGCAACCACGCCATTCTCGGCAGCGAGCCCGTGTGCGCCGAATAGATCATCGGAATCGACCAGGTGAAGGCTGCGCCCAGATAGAACTGCGGCAACGGAAAGAAGCGCTTCATGAACGGATAGGTCAGCAGCAGAAACGCGCCGACCAGCGCGAGCAATTGCGTCGTGTGATCGAGCGTCAGCACGAGCCCGAGCGCGATGAGTCCCAGACTGATGCACAACGCCAACGCCTCGATCGGATCGAGCGCCCCTGTGGCCAGCGGCCGATCACGCGTGCGCGCGACCTGGCCGTCGAAGTTGCGATCTGCATAGTCGTTGATCGCGCATCCCGCCGAGCGCGTGAGAATCGTGCCGAGGACGAATACGAGGAATACGTGCTGATCCGGCCTGCCGCCCGAAGACAGCCACAGACCCCACAGCACCGGCCACAGCAGCAGATAAATTCCGATCGGTTTGTCGAGTCGCAGCAGTCGCCCGTAGGCCTGCGCTCTGGCGGCCGCCGCTGGGAGAATCTCCGCGACGAATGCGCTCGAGCCGAGCCTGTGGCCGAGCCAGCGCAGGCGATCGCCGATGGGAGCAGGGGAATTCATGTCACTGGGCCCGCAAGACACCGCAAGAAGACTGGAAAAAGATCGCCGATCCGAGCCGTTTGCCGCCAGCGCAGACCAGGATGCTCCTTCTTCTGCCATTTCCACTTCGGCTCAGCGCGTTCACACCTTTGCGAACTGTTCGCCGCGGCCCGTCCATCGACGCAGAAGCGGCGCTATGTTGTCCTCATTCTGCGCCAGCATCAATTCGGCGGTGTGCTGCACTGTCGGCAGCAGATCCGCATCGCGCATGAGATCGGCGACACGCATCTGCTGCAGACCGGTCTGTCGCGTGCCCAGCAGCTCGCCAGGACCGCGCAGCTCGAGATCGCGACGTGAGATTTCAAAGCCATCGTTGGTCGAGCGCATGACGGCAAGCCGCTCACGTGCGACTTCGGTCAGCGGTGGACGATACAGCAGCACGCAGGTGCTTTCGGCCGAACCGCGACCGACGCGTCCGCGCAGCTGATGCAGTTGCGCAAGTCCCATGCGCTCGGCGTTTTCGATGACCATGAGGCTCGCGTTGGGCACATCGACACCCACCTCGATGACCGTGGTTGCGACGAGCAGATCGATGTTGCCGGCTTTGAACTCGTTCATCACCGCATCTTTCTCGCGACCCGGCATACGACCGTGGATCAATGCCACGCGCAATTCGGACAGCGCCTCCGATAGCACTCGCGCAGTTTCCTCGGCGGCCTGTGCTTCCAGCTGCTCGGATTCCTCGATGAGCGGGCAGACCCAGTACGCCTGGCGACGCATGCGACAGGCATCGCGTATTCGCACGACCACTTCGTCGCGACGTGTTTCCGCCAGTGCGACCGTTTTCACCGGCGTGCGCCCTGGCGGCAGTTCGTCGATCACCGAAACGTCGAGATCTGCATAGGCAGTCATCGCCAGCGTTCGCGGAATAGGAGTCGCCGTCATGATGAGTTGATGCGGATAGCGCCCCGCCGCCGCGCCCTTCTCTCGTAGCAAGAGTCGTTGATGCACGCCGAAGCGATGCTGTTCATCGATGATCGCAAGTCCCAGTTGCTTGAACTCGACATGCTCCTGAAAGAGTGCGTGCGTGCCGATCGCTACGTGCGCATGGCCCGAGGCGAGATCTGCCAGTGCCTGATTGCGTGCACCGGCTGTGCGCTTGCCCGTCAACAGCGCGATGTTGAGATCGAGCGCCTCGAACCATTTCGAGAAATTCCTGCAGTGCTGTTCTGCGAGCAGCTCGGTGGGCGCCATCACGGCAGCCTGGAAGCCTGCTTCGACGGCGCGCACCGCGGCGAGTGCAGCCACGACTGTCTTGCCGCTACCGACGTCGCCTTGTACGAGCCGCATCATCGGACTTGCGCGCGCAAGATCGCGCTCGATCTCGGACCAGGCGCGCGACTGGGCGCCCGTCAGACGAAAGGGCAGGGATTGCACGAATCGATAGAGCAGGCGCGAATCCCCTTCGAACCCCCAGCCGGGATCGGTTTGGATGGATCGTCGCAGCAATCGCAGGCTCAAGTGGTGAGCGAGCAGCTCTTCGAACGCGAGTCGTCGCTGAGCCGGGTGCTTGTACTGCGACATCAGCTCGAGGCTCGCATCGGGCGGAGGACGATGGACGTAGAGCAACGCCTCGCGCAGCGAAGGCAGTTCGAGTTCCCGCAGCACCTCCGGCGGCAGCCAGTCACGCACGGATTCGTTCGCGACTTCGCGCAGCGCCATGTCGGTGAGTTGCCGCAATCGGCCCTGCTGCACGCCCTCAGTCGTGGGGTAAATGGGCGTGAGCGCAGTCTCCCCCGTGCCACTTGCGTCAGTCGCGACGCGCCGATATTCGGGATGCACGATCTCGTAGCCGCTCAGACTGCGGCGAATTTCGCCGAAGCAGCGAATGCGGGTGCCGCGGGCGAGTGCTTGCTGCTGCGAAGCAGAGAAATGAAAGAAGCGCAGCGTGAGCGAACCGGAGCCGTCCGAAATGCGACACAGCAATTGCCGCCGGCCGCGGAATGCGACCTCCGTCAGCTGCACCTCGCCTTCGACGACGGCTCGTTCGCCGAGTTGCAATGAACCGATCGCAGATACGCGCGTGCGATCTTCATATCGCGATGGCAGCAGAAACAGCAGATCCTGCACGGTGAAGATGCCGAGCTTCTGCAATTTCTCCGCAAGCGCCTCGCCTACGCCTTTCAGCGACGTTACAGGACGCAGCTCGGGGCTGATCGCCCCGCGAGATTTGGTTGATAGAGAGTTGTTCATGCTTCGCCGTCCATGGCGAGTTTAGAACACGAGCCCCGCAGTAGCGGTCGTCGGGTCACTGCGAATATCAGGGCGAAAGGCGAGAGCACGCGGTTACCTGGCGGACGAGCACGCGGGTGAGCTGTACAGCCGATTCGGTCGTGATGTCACCCCGGCGGAAGGCCGGGGCCTCGTGACCAACGCGAATCCTGCGGGAGATCCCGGCCTTCGCCTGGCCTTCGCCGGGATGACGGCCCAAGCAGCACTCTCGAATCAGTCGTTACAGTCTTGTTGCCGAGGTGAAGGTGTCAGCCCAGCTCGAGCACGCAATCCATCTCGACGGCAGCGCCCTTGGGCAACGCAGCAACCTGCACGGCCGCGCGAGCCGGATACGGCTCCTGAAAATACTCGGCCATGATCTGATTGAGCAGCGCGAAATTCGACAAGTCGGTGAGAAACACGTTGAGCTTCGTCACGCTCGCAAACGTGCCGCCCGAAGCGACGATGATGGCCTTCAGGTTCTCGAACACACGTCGAATCTGCGCATCCATCGAACTCGTCACCATCTCGCCCGTCCGCGGATCGAGCGGAATCTGCCCGGAGACATACACGGTGCTGCCGACTTTGACAGCTTGCGAGTACGTGCCGACAGCGGCGGGAGCGTCAGGGGTGGTGATGATGGTGCGGGGCATGGGGATCCTTCAAGAAGGTGCTAGGTGCTAGGCCCTAGGCAAATTGGTTGAGTCACTAGCTAACTAGTCTGCTAGTCCGCTAGCCGGAATGAAAGAAGCAGCTTCGCTCACGTCGAGCAGCGCACTGCTGCTGCGGTTCTGTTGGATTTCTGTGGGTTCGACTTCAGTCGAGCTCTGTTTCGCTTCTGGCTAGCGGACTAGCAGCTCGCTTACACGAGAGGGTCCTACGGAAGGTGCTAGGCCCTAGGTTCTAGGCGCTAGCCAGAGCACAGGCACTGACGATTGTGCGACGAGCCTTTGACGCAGACCAGCAAGCTCGACGAGGTTCCGAAACAGCTAGGGCCTAGCGCCTAGTACCTAGCGCCTAGTACCTCAGTCAGGCCAGCACTCTTGTCACGCGCATCACTTCCGGCATCTTGCGCAGATTCTTGATCACGCTCGCCAGATGCTTACGGTTGCGGACCTGCAGATCGAAAATCAGTGTCGAGGCATCGCCGTCGCGTTCGTCGACGACGACGTGTTCGATGTTGGTGTCGGTCGAAGCGATGTTCGAGGCGATCGCGGCGAGCGCGCCCATGCGGTTGCTGACATCGATGCGGATTTCGACGTTGAAGAGGCGATCGAGATTCTGCTGCCAGGCGACTGACAGCCATTTATCCGGTTGCTTGCGATAGTTGCGCAGATTGCCGCACACCTCGCGATGGATGACGACCCCGCGGCCGCTCGACAGATAGGCCATGATCGGATCGTTCGGAATCGGGAAACAGCAGCGCGCGTAGCTGACGACCATGCCTTCGGTACCGGCGATCGCAAGGGGTCCGGTCTGTGGCACGGGTTCGGCCGGCGTCTGCTTGTCCTGCGGCGGCAGGCGACGCGCGACGAGCGGTGCGAGCCGCTCACCCAGGCCGATCTTCTCGAAGAGCTCTTCGGCGTCCTTCAGATTCAATTCGGCCGCGACGCTCTGCAGACGTTCCTCCGGCAGCTTCTTCAATGAAAGCGACAGATCGCCGAGCGCCTGATTGAGCAACCGCTTGCCGAGCTCGACAGCTTCGGAGTGCTTCAGACCTTTCAGGTAATGGCGGATCGCGGCGCGCGCCTTCGCGGTCACGACGAAGTTGACCCACGCGGGATTCGGCGTTGCACCCTTGGCGGTGATGATCTCGACCGTCTGACCGTTGCGAAGCGGCGTACGCAGCGGCACCAGTCGTCGATCGATCTTGGCTGCAACGCAATGATTGCCGATGTCGGTGTGTACGCTGTACGCGAAATCCACTGCGGTCGCGTTACGCGGCAGACGCCGGATCTCGCCGCGCGGCGTGAAGACGTAGACCTTGTCCGGGAACAGGTCGACCTTGACGCTCTCCATGAATTCTTCGGAGTTGCCGCCGTGCTGCATTTCCATCAGCTGCTGCAGCCACTCGCTTGCGCGGTCGCGATACTTGCGTCCCTGATCTTCGCCGCTCTTGTATTGCCAATGCGCCGCGATGCCCGCTTCCGCCACGCTGTGCATTTCTTCCGTGCGGATCTGCACTTCGATCGGCATGCCGTTCGGACCGAACAGCGTGGTGTGCAGCGACTGATAACCGTTGATGCGGGGGATCGCGATGTAATCCTTGAAGCGTCCCGGCATCGGACGATAGAGCCCATGCACCAGGCCTAGCGTTCGATAACAGGTGTCGACCGAATCGACCACGATGCGGAAGCCGAACACATCGACGATCGAGCTCAGCGGCGCGCGTTTGCGTCGCATCTTCTGATAGACGCTATAGAGATGCTTCTCGCGGCCTTCGACCCGGCCCTTGATGCCCGCCTTCTCCAGTCCGTTGCGCAGATTCTCCGCGATCTTGCCGACGAACTGTTTCTGGTTGCCGCGCGCCTTCTTGAGCGCTCGTTCGATGATGCGATAGCGGCCGGGGTAGAGCGATTTGAAGCCGAGATCCTCGAGCTCCGATTTCACCGAATGGATGCCGAGGCGATTGGCGATCGGTGCGTAGATTTCCAGCGTTTCGCGCGCGATCGTGCGCCGCTTCGCGGGCGGCATGGCGCCGAGCGTGCGCATGTTGTGTGTACGATCGGCGAGCTTGACCATGACCACGCGGATATCGCGCACCATGGCGAGCAGCATCTTGCGGAAGGATTCCGCCTGCGCTTCGGCACGACTGCGGAACTGGATCTGGTCGAGCTTCGAGACGCCATCGACCAGTTCGGCGACTTCGGGTCCGAACCGCTCCGCGATTTCTTCCTTCGCGGTCGCGGTGTCCTCGATCACGTCGTGAAGGATGGCCGCGACGATCGTCTGCGCATCGAGGTGCAGGTCCGCCAGAATGTCGGCGACCGCCACGGGATGTGCGATGTAGGGCTCACCGCTTAAACGTTTCTGGCCTTGGTGCGCCTGCGCGCCGAACTCATAGGCATCGCGGACGCGATCGACCTGAGCCGGCGGAAGATAGGTTTCGAGCTTATTGAGAAGCTGCGTGACGCCTATTGAGCGTCTTCCGGTCGGCAGCAGCCCCAGGATGGAAGACGCGTAATCCATAAGAGACGGAAGATCTGCGCGATCTGATCAGTCCCCCAGACCGAGATGTGGAGCACGCAGCTCACCCGACATTTCGGCGTCGGGAGGCATCATCTCGTTGACCACGGGACGCTGTTCGATCTCCTCGAGGATCTCGGGGCCGATATGGCCGGCCGCGACTTCCCGCAATGCGACGACCGTCATCTTGTCGTTCTCGGCATCGACGGTGGGCTCCGCGCCGTTCGCCAGCTTGCGCGCGCGTTTGGCAGCGACCATGACCAGCTGGAACAGGTTGGGAACGTGCTGCAAACAGTCTTCGACAGTGATGCGGGCCATGAAAACCTCGAAACGGGCGGGAATTGACCGGTCGGCGATCGCCGAGGGCGCAAAAAGTATAGCGTATGCCGTCATTTCGATGTGAGCCGCCATCCAGGCAAATTCAAGACCAGGCGCCTCTAAATCAGTGAACTGGCGCTATTCATCATTCAGGACGCGGGCTAACATTGCGGCCCCGCTGGCCCGGCGACCTCCCAGATCGATTCGTCCAGCGATCACTATTGCCCCAAGAAACTTGAGGCCAAGAGAGAGTTGTGGAGAGAGGAATGAAGTTTCGACCGACCCTGCTGGCGTTCGGCCTAGGTATCGTTGCGACTGCCATCAGCGCCGGCGCGTTCGCCGACGGGGAACTGCAGGGAAATCGGGAAAATGGCCAGGTTCTCGCTTACACCTGTCATGGCTGCCATGGCGTTCCCAATTATAAGAATGCATGGCCACCCTACAGCGTGCCGCGGCTGGGCAATCAGAACGCTCAGTACCTGGAGGTCGCGCTCGGTGAGTACGTTTCAGGCAATCGCGTGCATCCGACCATGCATGCACAGGCGGCCAGCCTGTCCGCTCAGGATCGCGCCGACATCGCCGCTTTCCTGCATGCCGAAGGCGTGGATCCCAATGCCCAAGTGGTGGGAACCCCTCCCGCAGCTGCTCAGGCTTGTGCAGCCTGCCATGGTGCGAACGGCGGCAAGCCGATGTTGCCCGAGTATCCCGTACTCGCGGGCCAGCACGCGGACTACATCGTTCGCGCGCTGAAGGATTACAAGAGCGGCAAGCGCAAGAATCCGATCATGGCCGGTATCGCTGCGGGATTGGATGAGAAGGATTTTCCTGCTCTCGCCCGGTTCTTTGAGCAGCAGGGCGGACTGTGCGACACCCAGGACCTGCGCGAGCAGGGCAAGTGCGCGAAGAAATAAACAGGCGTGGATGAAGGCAGGGAGCAGTTTCGCAGTAGGCTGCTCCCCCGCTCACTTCAGGGGTGATCCGCCATGCACTCCCCATTTCCCGCCTTTCGTATTCATCAGCAGAACGGTTCGATCGAGGCCCGCCTCGAGTCGATCGTGCTCGATGACCTCGCCCCCGGCGATGTCGTCATCGAGGTCGAATATTCCACGATCAACTTCAAGGACGCGCTCGCGGCGACGGGTCGCGGTCGCATCCTCAAGCGCTTTCCACTGGTCGGCGGCATCGATCTGGCTGGCCAGGTGGTCTCCTCCGAAAATCCTGCGTTGAAACCGGGCGATCCCGTGCTCGTCACGGGCTGCGGCTTGTCCGAAACGCATGACGGAGGGTACGCGCGCTATGCGCGGGTCAAGAGCGAGTGGGTCATTCCCATTCCGCCGGGGCTCGATCCATTCAGATGCATGGCCCTCGGCACGGCGGGATTCACGGCGGCCTTGGCCGTGCATCAGATGGAACGTAACGGTCAATCGCCGGAACACGGCGAAATCGTGATTACCGGCGCGACGGGCGGCGTCGGCAGCCTCGCCATTCAGATGCTCGCAGCCCGCGGCTATCGCACCGTTGCGGTGACGGGCAAGGAGAGCGCGAAGGCGTATCTCGAATCGATCGGGGCCCAGCGCGTGCTGCTGCGATCGGACATCGCCCTCGGCACCAAGCCGCTCGAGGAGGCGCAATGGGCAGGCGCCATCGACAATGTCGGCGGCGAGCTGCTGGCCTGGCTCATACGCACGACGAACTTCTGGGGAAACATCGCGAGCATCGGCATGGCAAGCAGCATCGATCTGAAATCGACCGTCCTGCCGTTCATTCTGCGAGGTGTCAATCTGCTCGGTATCAACTCGGTCTTCACGCCCCGCTCTGTCCGGCTCGAAGTGTGGCGTCGGCTCGCCTCGGATCTGAAGCCAAAGCATCTCGAACGCAGCGTCACTCGTACGATTTCACTGGAAGAACTTCCCGGTGCGTTCGATGCGTATCTGCGCAGCGAAGTGACGGGACGTACCGTCGTGAAGATCGCCTGACCTCTCATGCTCATCGAAGCTGCACAGAAATTCGGGCTAGCGCTCGACGCAGATCAGGAAACGAAGCTCATTCGCCTGCTCGATGAGCTCGATGACTGGAATCAGCGCATGAATCTCACTGCGATCCGCGAACGCTCGCAGCAGATCACCAAGCACCTGCTGGACAGCCTTTCAGTGCAGCCATTTCTACAGGGCACGCGCATTTGCGATATTGGCACCGGCGCGGGATTTCCCGGCATTCCGCTTGCGATCGTGAATCCGGAGCGTCAGTTCACGCTGGTGGACTCGACGGCGAAGAAGCTGAAATTCATCGATCACGTCGCACAGGTGCTCGAGCTCACCAATATCCGCACCGTGCATACCCGCGCAGAATCTTTCCGGCCCGACGCGCGCTTCGACATCGTGCTGTCGCGGGCGGTCGGTCCCGTCGTGCAATTCGTGAACTGGGCCGGGCACTTGTGCGTCGGCGGTGGGCGACTGCTCGCCATGAAAGGCCGCTATCCGCACGATGAGCTGACGAAAATGCCCAATGGCTGGAAAATCGCGGCCGTCCATCGACTTGAAGTGCCCGGTCTGGACGAGGAGCGGCATCTTGTGGAAATCTGCCGCAGCCACGACAGGCTCTAGACGCCAGGTTCTAGGCCAAGTCCCAAGATTCGTTCCACAACTTGCCTCGCGCTGGCGATCCCATGGTCATAGACTCTCCGTACCGTCGTGCTCCCTTTATTCGCTAGCGCCTAGAACCTAGGACCTAGTCGCCTCTCACATGCACCGCATTCTCGCCATCACCAATCAGAAAGGCGGCGTCGGCAAGACGACGACCAGCGTGAATCTCGCTGCGTCGCTTGCAGCGACGAAGCGGCGCGTGCTGCTGATCGACATCGATCCGCAAGGCAACGCCACGATGGGTTGCGGTATCGACAAGCGCACGGTGGAACGTACGACCACCGATGTGCTGCTCGGCGAATGCGACATTCCGTCGGCCGTACAGTCGGTCGACTATTCCGATTTCAAACTGCTGCCTGCGAATCAGGATCTGGTTGCGGCGGAAGTCGAATTGATGGGCAAGCCTGGCTGCGAGACGCGTCTGCGCGATGCGTTGCGCCCCGTGCTCGATCAATTCGACATGGTGCTCATCGACTGCCCGCCTGCGCTCAATATGCTCACCGTGAACGCGCTCGTTGCTGCGGAAGGCGTACTCATTCCCATGCAGTGCGAGTACTACGCACTGGAAGGCCTGACGGCGCTGATGAGCACGATCGAGCAGATCAAGGCGGGTCCGAATCCGCAGCTCGAGATCGACGGCATCCTGCGCACCATGTTCGATCCGCGAAACAATCTCGCGAACGAGGTTTCGGCCCAGTTGATCGAGCATTTCCAGGGCAAAGTCTTTCGCACGATCATTCCCCGCAACGTTCGCCTCGCCGAAGCGCCCAGCTACGGCAAACCCGCGCTGTACTTCGATCGCGAATCGCGCGGCGCCGTGGCGTATCTCGCCCTTGCCGGTGAGATGATTCGCCGCTCCGAGGGAGATCTGGTAGCGGACGCGGTGGGAACATGACAACTCCAGTCGTCAGCAAACTAGTCTGCTGGTCTGCTAGCCAGAGGCGCTGCGCGCCGATTTCGGATTTTTTCTGGCTAGATGCTAGTGGCCAGTTGCTAGTTGGCTCGTAATCAATGTCCACCAAACGTCCAAGTCTCGGTCGCGGTCTCGGTGCGCTGCTCGGTCAGCCGGTAGCGAGCAGTGAGGCGCCTGCTGCGCAGGTCACTCAGCTGCGTCCTGATGAAGAGCTCACGAAGCTTCCGGTCGATTTACTGCAGCGGGGTAAATATCAGCCGCGCATCGACATGCATACGGACACGTTGCAGGAGCTCGCGGATTCGATCAAAGCGCAGGGCCTGATTCAGCCGATCCTGGTGCGGCCGCTGGGCGAACCTCAGGCAGGGCAGCCGCGACGCTACGAAATCATCGCCGGCGAACGCCGCTGGCGGGCGGCCCAGCTTGCGGGACTGCATGAAATCCCAGCGATCGTCCGTCGTATTCCCGATGAGGCCGCCGTCGCAATGGCGCTCATCGAGAACATTCAGCGTGAGAATCTGAATCCGCTGGAAGAGGCGCGCGCCCTCGATCGCCTGATCACCGAGTTCGACATGACCCATGCGACCGCAGCCGAGGCAGTGGGTCGATCACGCGCGGCCGTGTCGAATCTTCTGCGGCTGCTGGACTTGTGTGACGAGGCGAAGGCGCTCCTGGAACAGCGCGCCATCGAAATGGGGCACGCGCGTGCGCTGCTGGGTCTGGAGAACAAGCGTCAGCAGGCCGAGGTCGCGGCGCTGGTTGCAAAGAAGAAGCTCTCGGTGCGCGAAACCGAAGCGCTGGTGCGCCGGATGACGCTCTCCGACACCAGCGAATCCGTGAGCACGCCGCGTCCGGACCCGAACATCCGCAAGCTGGAAAGTGACTTGTCGGAAAAGCTCGGTGCGAAGGTGCAGGTTCAGCATTCCTCGGGCGGCAAGGGCAAGCTCATCATCAGCTACCACACGCTGGATGAGCTGGACGGGATCATCGAGCACATTCGCTGATCGCACGCTCGGGCGGAACCCGGGCCTGCATCGCAGCTTTGCGATGCGCATGCGCACCGCGTCAGAAAATGCTTTCAACTGCAGGAATATGTCGCTCTCCCTGTAACACGATTAGTGGCTTCAAACGCCCTGTTCTTTGTTGAAGCACTGCAAAACGCTGCGTATAATCCGCCGCCTTTTCCGGCCGGGCAGGTCGGTAACGGAATTCCATCAATGCCACACGTTGCCGGGTGAAGCCGGCTCACGCAGTGGCATTTTTGTTGTCCATCGATCGCAAGCGAGTCGTCGGCCGTGAGCTCCAATGTTCTTGCCGACGCGGCGCGTCGGGCTCTGCGAACGCTGCTGTGGCAGGTGGTTGTGGTGCTGGCGCTCGCGGTCCTGGCGACATTGATATGGACCGTCAGAACAGGCTTGTCGGTTCTGGCGGGCGGAGGCATCGGCCTGATCTGGACGATGTACATGGCGTACATCCTGTTCAAGCACAGCTTGAATCATGGTGTGCACATGACCGCGGCGACGTTCGTGGGCGGTTGGCTGATAAAGGTGGCGCTTACCGTGGCGCTGCTGATCGCGGCCTTCAAGTCGGGTGCGTTCGTGCCCCCAGCCGTGCTGGCCGGGGTCGCTGGTGCGCTCATCGCCTACGGCGTGGCACAGGCTTTGTTGGTTGCGCGACCGAAACGCTGAAGGCGCGGTCGCAAGTGTTCGAGACGTGTTGGATCAGGTGAATCATGCGGGGTGTGCTAATGGCGAGTGAAGGGGGCGGCGAGAGCGTCGGCATGTCCGACTACATCTCTCACCATCTGCATCATCTTGCGAGCCATCATCAGGAAGGCATGTTCGATCTGCATGTCCTGCACCTGGACACCGTGTTTTTCGCCGTGCTCTGCGGCGTTCTGTTTCTGATCCCGTTCTTCTTCGCTGCGCGCAAAGCCACGGCAGGCGTGCCGGGCCGCTTCCAGGCGTTCGTCGAAATGCTCGTCGAATTCGTCGAGGAGCAGGCCAAGGGCATGGTGCACGGCAATCTCAAGTTCATTGCGCCGCTCGCATTGACCGTCTTCGTGTGGGTGGCGTTGATGAACGCGATCGACCTGATCCCGGTCGATCTGTTCCCGCGTATCGCGCAGCTGTTCGGTATCGAGTACCTGCGTCCGCTGCCGACCGCCGATCTGAACGGTACGTTCGGCATCGCGATCGGTGTGCTGCTGCTGGTCTTCTACTACAACGTCAAGATCAAGGGCGTCGGCGGCTTCGCGCACCAGTGGCTCACCGCGCCGTTCGGTAACGTCAAGCTGACGGCCAATCCGTTGACCTGGGTGGCGTTCCTGCTGCTGGCGATCGTGAACATCCTGTTCACCATCATCGAATACGTGGGCTCGACCTTCTCGCACGGCATGCGCTTGTTCGGCAACATGTACGCTGGCGAGCTCATTTTCTTCCTCATTGCGGGCCTCGGCGGCACGGCCACGGTGCTCGGTATCGCCGGTCAACTCCTCATGGGTTCGGTGTGGGCGATCTTCCACATCCTCATCGTGCTGTTGCAGGCGTTCATTTTCATGATGCTGGCGCTGGTCTACATCGGCCAGGCACACGAGCATCACTAAAGGTTTCGTTTCCTCACTGGTCGTTTGGTTGGTTTTTTCCGGAGAACTCTCATGACGGACGTAGCATTTGTCGCCCTGGCTTGCGGTTTGATCATCGGCATCGGCGCTCTCGGGGCGTGCATCGGCGTCGGCATCATGGCGGCGAAGTACATCGAATCCTCGGCCCGCCAGCCCGAACTGATGAACGTGCTGCAGACCAAGGTCTTCCTGCTGCTCGGTCTGATCGACGCATCGTTCATCATCGGTGTCGGTATCGCGCTGTGGTTCGCGACTGCGAATCCGTTCGCTGCAGGCTAATTGCGAAGAACAGACGGCGTTCGCGCCGTCTTGTCTTTGAGTCGCGGTTTTAGTCGTAGGCAGACGCTTCCATGAATCTGAACGCAACGCTGTTCGTCCAAACGCTGGTCTTCTTCGTCCTTGCATGGGTGACGATGAAGTTCATTTGGCCGCCGCTCATCACGGCGATCGATGACCGTCGTCGCAAGATTGCGGAAGGTCTCGCCTCGGCTGAGAAGGGCGAGAAGAGCCTGGCGGAAGCCAAGTCCAATGCGACCGTCATCCTTCGCGATGCGCATGCGCAGGCGAGCAAGATCATCGAGCAGGCAAATCGCCGTTCGAACGAGCTCATCGAAGAAGCGCGCGGCACGGCGATCGCCGAAGGCCAGCGGCTGATCGGCGATGCACGTTCCGAAGTGGCGCTCGAGTCGAGCCGTGCCCGCGAGCAGCTGCGCCAGGAAGTCGCCGCGATCGCGGTGGCGGGCGCAAGCCGCCTGCTCGGTCGCGAGATCGATGCGCGGGCGCACGCGGATCTGCTCGAGAAGCTGGCGCTCGACATCGAGCGCGGCTAACCCGGAGCACTCATGGCCGAGAAGATCACAGTCGCTCGACCCTACGCCAAGGCGGCGTTCGAGTACGCGCGCGACCATAAGCGCTTTGCCGAGTGGTCGCAGATGCTCAGCACTGCTGCCACGGTCGTCGCAGATGAACGTGTCGCTGCGCTGCTGGGCAATCCGCGCGTCACGCCGGAGCAGTTGGTTGCCTTCATCGCCGACATCGTCGGCAGCTCGCTCGACGAGCATGGTCGCAACTTCCTGAACACGCTGGCGCAGAACCGCCGCCTGGATCTTCTCCCGGAGATCACGGCCGCCTACGAGACGCTGCGCGCAGAGATCGAGAACACTGCCGATGTGCAGGTGATCTCCGCAGTTGCGCTCAGCGATGCACAGCGCGACCGGCTGGCGAATGCACTGCGCAAGCGCCTGAAGCGCGAAGTGCGGCTGCACTGCGATGTCGATGCGTCGCTCCTGGGCGGTGCGATCGTGCGCTCGGGCGACATGGTGATCGACGGCTCACTCAAGGCGGGTCTGGAACGGCTCGCACGCGATATCGCTGCGTAAGAGTTTCGAAATCTAGGTTGAGTTTTTCGAGGCAGGTTGCGGATCGGCCAGTCGCCCTTCGTAGCCCGACGCCTCAAAGAGGAACGCGGAAATGTCCATCAAGGCTTCTGAGATCAGTGATCTGATCAAGGCTCGCATCGAGAAATTCTCGAGCGCGACCGAAGAGCGCAACGTTGGCACCGTCGTGACGGTGACCGACGGTATCGTGCGTGTTCACGGTCTGGCCGACGTGAAGTACGGCGAAATGCTCGAGTTCCCCGGCGGCAGCTTCGGCCTCGCGCTGAACCTGGAGCAGGACTCCGTCGGTGCTGTGGTGCTGGGCGAATACAAGCACATCGTCGAAGGCGCAACGGTGAAGACCACCGGCCGCATTCTCGAAGTGCCGGTCGGCGAAGCAATGCTCGGCCGCGTCGTTGATCCGCTGGGCAATCCGATCGATGGCAAGGGCCCGATCGCCACCGAACACCGTGCGCCGATCGAGCGCGTGGCTCCCGGCGTCGTGTTCCGTAAGTCGGTGAGCCAGCCGGTGCAGACGGGCTACAAGGCCGTCGACTCGATGGTGCCGGTCGGTCGCGGACAGCGCGAGCTGATCATCGGCGACCGTCAGACCGGCAAGACTGCGCTTGCGATCGACACGATCATCAATCAGAAGTCCTCCGGCATTAAGTGCATCTACGTCGCGATCGGCCAGAAGCAGTCATCGATTGCCAACGTCGTACGCAAGCTCGAAGAGCACGATGCGATGAAGCACACGATCATCGTGGCCGCATCGGCTTCGACGCCCGCCGCTCTGCAGTACCTCGCACCGTACTCGGGCTGCACGATGGGCGAGTACTTCATGGATCAGGGCGAAGACGCGCTCATCATCTATGACGACTTGACCAAGCAGGCCTGGGCGTATCGCCAGATCTCGTTGCTGCTGCGTCGTCCTCCGGGCCGCGAAGCGTATCCGGGCGACGTGTTCTATCTGCACTCGCGTCTGCTCGAGCGTTCGGCTCGCGTGAACGAAGAGTACGTGGAGAAGAAGACCAACGGCCGCGTGAAAGGCAAGACCGGCTCGCTCACGGGTCTGCCGATCATCGAAACGCAGGCTGGCGACGTCACCGCATTCGTGCCGACCAACGTCATTTCGATCACCGACGGTCAGATCTTCCTCGAAGGCGATCTGTTCAACGCCGGTATCCGTCCTGCGATGAACGCCGGCATCTCGGTGTCCCGCGTCGGTGGTGCTGCACAGACGCCGATCATCAAGAAGCTCGGCGGCGGTATTCGTCTCGCCCTCGCGCAGTATCGCGAGCTTGCGGCGTTCTCGCAGTTCGCCTCCGATCTCGACCAGGCCACGCGCAGCCAGCTCGAGCGCGGTCAGCGCACGACCGAGCTCATGAAGCAGAAGCAGTTCGCGCCGATGTCAGTGGCCGAGATGGCGCTGTCGATCTACGCCGTGAACAACGGCTTCCTCGACAAGGTGCCGCTGAAGAAAGTCGGCGACTTCGAAACCGCACTGCAGGCGTTTGCCAAGACCAACTACAAGCAGTTGATCGACGGCATCAACGCCAAGCCCGAGTTGTCCAAGGAAAACGACGCAGCGCTCAAGAAGCTCTGCGAAGAGTTCGTGGCGACAGGAACATACTGAGAGAGGCGCTAGGTGTTAGGTACTAGGCGCTAGCCGGATGGAAGAAATGTCTTCTCCTGCTAGAGGCTAGAGCCTAGGGCCTGGTACCTGAGCGAAGCGAAATGCCCGGCGTAAAAGAAATCCGCGTCAAGATTGCGAGCTTCAAGAGCACGCAGAAGATCACCAAGGCCATGGAAATGGTCGCGGCGAGCAAGATGCGCAAGGCGCAGGACCGGATGCGCGCGACGCGTCCGTACTCGGAGAAGATTCGTCGCGTGATCGGCCATCTGCGTCACGCGAATCCGGATTTCAAGCATCCGTATCTGGTCGAGCGTCCGGTGAAGTCGGTGGGCTTCATCATCATTACGACGGATCGCGGTCTGTGCGGCGGTCTGAACGTCAACCTGTTCAAGACGACGCTGGCTTCGATTCGCGAATGGCAGAAGCAGGGCGCGGAAGTGTCGCTGTGCCTGATCGGCGCGAAGGGCGTGCAGTTCTTCCGCCGCCTGGGCGGCGTGCAGACGCTCGCCTCCGTGACGCATCTGGGCGATCGCCCCCATGTCACCGATCTGATCGGCACCGTGAAAGTGATGCTCGATCAGTATCAGGAAGGCAAGCTCGATCGCGTGTTCCTGGTGAACAACGTGTTCGTCAACACAATGAGTCAACAGGCCGTCGTGCGCCAGCTGCTCCCGGTGGCCTCGGACGAAGGGGACCAGGACAAGCTGCAGAAGCTGTGGGATTACATCTATGAGCCGTCGGCTGCCGATCTGCTCGAAGGCGTGCTGATGCGCTACATCGAGTCCCAGGTCTACCAGGGCGCCGTCGAGAACGTCGCGTGCGAAATGGCCGCACGCATGGTCGCGATGAAGAGCGCGACCGACAACGCCGGCAAGCTGATCGAAGAGCTGCAGTTGATCTACAACAAGGCTCGTCAGGCCGCGATCACGAAGGAAATCAGCGAGATCGTGGGCGGAGCGGCGGCGGTTTGACGAGAGGCTGTAGACCGTAGGCTGTGGGCTGTAGGTCGGAAGCCAGACGAAGAATTCGGAATCGGATACGCAATAATTGTTTAGTGGCGATGCGCTTGGGTCTCTGGCTACAGCCTACAGCCTACAGCCTACAGCCTAGAGGTTGATCAAATGTCTACCGGCAAGATCGTACAAATCATCGGTCCCGTGATCGACGTGGAGTTTCCGCGCGATCAGATTCCGAAAGTCTATGAAGCGCTGAAGCTCGACGAGGGTGGTCTCACGCTCGAAGTGCAGCAGCAGCTGGGCGATGGCGTCGTGCGTACGATCGCCATGGGCGTGTCCGAAGGCTTGAAGCGCGGTCTGTCGGTGAAGGCCACGGGCAAGCCGATTTCCGTGCCGGTCGGCAAGGCGACGCTCGGTCGCATCATGGACGTGCTCGGCGATCCGCAGGACGAGCGCGGCCCGGTGCAGGCCGAAGAGTATTGGCCGATTCACCGTCCGGCCCCCTCCTATGACGAGCAGGCAGGCGGTCAGGATCTGCTCGAAACGGGCATCAAGGTCATCGATCTGCTCGTGCCATTCGCAAAGGGCGGCAAGATCGGTCTGTTCGGCGGTGCCGGCGTGGGCAAGACCGTCACGATGCTCGAGCTGATCAACAACATCGCGAAGGCGCACTCCGGTCTGTCCGTGTTCGCGGGCGTCGGCGAGCGTACTCGTGAGGGCAACGACTTCTATCACGAGATGTCGGAAGCCGGCGTCATCAACCTCCAGAACCTGCCGGAATCGAAAGTGGCGATGGTGTACGGCCAGATGAACGAGCCGCCGGGCAACCGCCTGCGCGTCGCGCTCACGGGTCTCACGATGGCCGAGTACTTCCGCGACGAGAAGACGGAGTCGGGCAAGGGCCGCGACGTGCTGCTCTTCATCGACAACATCTACCGCTACACGCTCGCGGGCACGGAAGTGTCGGCGCTGCTCGGTCGTATGCCTTCGGCGGTGGGTTACCAGCCGACGCTCGCTGAAGAAATGGGCGTGCTGCAGGAGCGCATCACCTCCACGAAGACCGGCTCGATCACCTCGATTCAGGCCGTGTACGTGCCTGCCGACGACTTGACCGATCCGTCACCGGCGACGACCTTCGCCCACCTCGATGCGACCGTCGTGCTCGATCGTCAGATCGCAGCGCTCGGTATCTTCCCGGCCGTGAACCCGCTCGATTCCACCAGCCGTCAGCTCGATCCGCTGGTCATCGGCGAAGAGCACTACAGCGTCGCGCGTGGCGTGCAGGCCGTGCTGCAGCGTTATAAGGAACTGCAGGACATCATCGCCATCCTGGGTATGGACGAGCTGTCGGAAGAGGACAAGCTCACGGTGTCCCGCGCTCGCAAGATCCAGCGCTTCCTGTCGCAGCCGTTCCACGTCGCCGAAGTGTTCACCGGCAACCCCGGCAAGCTCGTGCCACTGCGCGAAACCATCCGCAGCTTCAAGGGCATCCTGTCCGGCGAGTACGACGCACTGCCCGAGCAGGCGTTCTACATGGTCGGCACGATCGAAGAAGCGGTCGAGAAGGCGAAGACGCTGCAGTAAGCCAGTGATGACAGTGATACGGGTGATGGCGTGATGGCGGCAAGAGAGGCCCCTGACGTCCATCACCTGCATCACTGACCTCACCTCCATCACGAGCGAAGCGAACAATGGCAACCATTCACGTCGATATCGTCAGCGCCGAGGGCGAGATCTTTTCGGGCGAAGCCTCGATGGTCTTCGTGCCGGCGGTTATGGGCGAGATCGGCATCGCTCCTCGCCATGCGCCGCTGCTGACGACGCTCAAGCCGGGCGAAGTCCGTGTGCAGACGCCCGCGGGCGATGAGCAGTTCTTCTATGTCTCCGGCGGTGCGATCGAAATTCAGCCGCACCTGATCACGGTACTGGCCGACACGGCGCTGCGTGCGAAGGATCTCGACGAAGCGGCGGCCTTGCAGGCGAAGCAGCGTGCAGAAGAGGCACTCAAGAATCGCGGCAGCCAGGTCGAAGTGGCGGAAGCACAGGCGGAACTTGCTCGTGCAGCAGCGCAGATTCGTGCGATCGAGAAGCTGCGCAAGATCAAGCAGTGATAGGAAGGCACTAGGGGCTAGGGACTAGGCTCCAGATGATCGATGAAAAGCAAGAACGCGCGTTCAGCGCGTTTTTTGCTTTTTGGACAGGCATTCACCGCCGACGTATTCTCGAAGCTCCACGTTCCCAGAACCTAGGGCCTGGCGCCTAGTAACTAGAGCCTTCCCAATGTCCCCTCTTTCCGTCGTCATCCTCGCTGCCGGTCAGGGCAAGCGCATGAAGTCCGATCTGCCGAAGGTGTTGCAGCCATTGGCGGGTCGGCCGTTGATTTCCTATGCGCTGGCGACCGCGAAGGAACTCGAGCCTTCGGCCATTCACGTCGTCCACGGACACGGTGCGGAGCAGGTTCGTGCGGCATTGGCGGACGAACCGGTTCAGTGGGCGCTGCAGGCAGAGCAGTTGGGGACGGGCCATGCAGTCTCACAGGCGATGTCTGCAATACCCGACGAGCATCGGGTGCTGATCCTCTACGGCGATGTGCCCCTCATCCGCGCCGCAACGATGCGCAAGCTGCTCGAAGTGGATCCGCAGTCACTCGCGCTGACGACAGTGGTGCTCGCGAACCCCACGGGTTATGGACGCGTCGTTCGCGACAATGCGGGCAACGTCGCGCGCATCGTCGAAGAGAAAGATGCGAACACCAAGGAGCGAGCCATCAAGGAAGTGAACACGGGCATCATGGCTGCTCCGGCCAGGCTCCTTCGCGCATGGCTTGCGACACTCAAGAACGATAACGCACAGGGCGAGTACTACCTCACCGACGTCATCGTCGCCGCAGCGCGAAGCGGTACCAGGATTCACGCGATCGCCGCCTCGGGCGAGGCCGAAGTGCTCGGTGCCAACGACAAGGTTCAACTGGCCCAGCTCGAGTCCGCGCTGCGATCCCAGCGTGCGACCGAGCTCATGCTTGCGGGTGCAACGTTGGCCGATCCTGCCCGGATCGATGTCCGCGGCACGGTTACGGTGGGTCGCGATGTCTTCATCGACGTCAACGTCGTCATGAGCGGGCAGGTCCGCCTCGGTGACCGTGTGCGTATCGGGCCGAACTGCTTTCTGCGCGATTGCGAGATCGGCGCCGACACGGAGCTGCATCCGAACTGCGTCGTCGATCGGTCAACTGTGGGTCCGCGCAACTCCATCGGACCGTTCGCCCGGCTGCGGCCCGAGAGCGTCCTCCACGAAGACGTACATATCGGCAATTTCGTCGAAGTGAAAAAGAGTCAGATCGGCGCCGGCAGCAAAGCCAATCATCTGACTTACCTCGGCGATGCGACGGTCGGTCGCAAAGTGAACGTCGGCGCCGGAACGGTGACGGTCAACTACGACGGCGTGAACAAGCACCGCACCGAAATCGGCGACGGAGCGTTCATCGGCTCGGGTTCGATGCTCGTAGCTCCCGTCAAGATTGGCGAAAATGCCAACACCGGTGCGGGATCCACCATCACCCGGGAAGCCCCCGCAGGGAAGCTCACACTCGCTCGCGCCCGACAGGTCACGATCGAAGGCTGGAAGCGCCCGGAAAAGAAAAAATGAGCGTGCACTCCCGGAACGCGTTCCGGCCAATGTGATTCAATCCAGCACAAGGATTTCCGGAACCCGAATTCCCGTTCGCGGTTTGCGCTTAACCCTGCAGTCGTCAGCCTAAGAACTTACAGCCCAGAGCCCAGAACCCATGTGTGGAATCGTCGGCGCCGTTGCTGATCGTGACATCGTACCCATCCTGATCGAAGGTCTGCGCCGCCTCGAGTATCGCGGCTACGACTCGGCCGGAATCGCGGTGCTCACCAACTCGGGCCAGCTGCGCAGAGTGCGCACGGTCGGCAAGGTGAAGATGCTGCAGGACGCCATTGCCGAAACGCCGACTGCGGGCCACCTCGGCATCGCACACACGCGCTGGGCCACTCACGGCGTGCCCTCGGAGCGCAACGCGCATCCGCACATCTCGCGCGACGGCATCGCGATCGTGCACAACGGCATCATCGAGAATCACGAAGAGCTGCGCGATGAACTGATCGCGCTCGGCTATCAGTTCACGTCCGAGACCGATACCGAAGTCATCGCCCATCGCATTCATCATCACAAGCAGAAGCTCGGCGATATCTTCCGCGCGGTGCGCGCCACGGTGGCAGAGCTCGAAGGTGCGTATGCGCTTGCGGTCGTCTCGCAGGATGATCCGGAGAAGATCATTCTTGCGCGCGCCGGCTGCCCGGTCGTCATCGGTATCGGCAAGGGCGAGAACTTCGTCGCCTCCGACGTTTCGGCATTGTTGCCGGTAACGCGCCATTTCATGTTCCTCGAAGAAGGCGATGTCGCGGAGATTGGCCGCGCTGGGGTGCGCGTACTCGATCACGAGGGCAACACGGCACAACGTCCTGTGCGCGAAAGCTCGCTTTCCGCGGACGCGGCAGAGAAGGGCGAATATCCGCACTACATGCTCAAAGAAATCTTCGAGCAACCGCGTGCGATCGCGCAGACGCTCGAGGAGCGCGTCGCAGGCGGCAAGTTGCTGGAGGCTGCTTTTGGTCCGCTGGCCACAGAAGTGTTTCGCCGCGTCGAAGCCGTTCAGATCGTCGCGTGCGGCACGAGCTATCACGCCGGCGCCGTCGCGAAGTATCACATCGAGCAGGTCGCTCGCATTCCCTGCTGGGTCGAGATTGCGAGCGAGTATCGCTATCGTAATCCCGTCGTGCCGAAGAACACCCTGCTCGTGACGATTTCGCAGTCAGGAGAGACTGCGGATACGTTGGCGGCGCTCAGGATGGCGAAGCAGTCGGGTTATCTATCCACGCTTGCCATCTGCAATGTGCCCGAGAGCTCGCTCGTGCGCGAATCGGAGCTCGTGCTGCTCACGCGTGCGGGGCCGGAGATTGGCGTGGCTTCGACCAAGGCATTCACGACACAGCTTGCGGCACTGGGCATGCTCGTCGTCGCACTCGCCAAGTTCACTGGACCGGATGCCGAGCGCGAGCGTGGCCTCGTGCAGCGACTGATCGAGATTCCCGCACTGGTGGAAAAGACGCTGCAGCTCGACGCGATCATCAAAGATCTGTCCGCGAGATTCGCCGACAAGCACCACGCGTTGTTCCTCGGCCGGGGCGCGATGTACCCGATCGCGATGGAAGGTGCGCTGAAGCTCAAGGAGATCTCGTACATTCACGCCGAAGCGTATGCCGCCGGCGAGCTCAAACATGGTCCGCTCGCACTCGTCGACGCGGACATGCCGGTGATCGCCGTTGCGCCGAACAACGAGCTGCTCGAGAAAGTGAAGTCGAATCTGCAGGAAGTCCGCGCGCGCGGCGGCGAGTTGTATGTGTTCGCCGATCCCGAATCAGGAATCGAATCGTCCGAAGGCGTCACCGTGATCACCATGCCGCGCCACGTGAGCAACTTCCAGGCAGCGGCCGTCTACAGCATCCCGCTGCAGCTGCTGGCGTATCACTGCGCAATCCGTCGCGGCACCGACGTCGATCAACCGCGCAATCTCGCGAAGTCAGTGACGGTGGAGTAGTGATCTACCGGGGAACGACAATAAAGTCGTTCCGCTGACAAATAGTCGTTCCACGAGCCGGAACGACAAATAGTCATTCCGAGGGACTTCTAAGTGCCTGGAAACGCACGGGACCGATGCGTGCCGATGAGCCTTTCAGCGGATGAACGACTCGCGTCCTGGGATAGTCAGATCGAGAAGTGTTTCGTTCGCCTGTCCTCGCGCGTAGGGCACTTAAAGAGCGCGAACGCTGGAGATGCTCGGCGATTGAAGCTACGGCTGCAGCAGTTGGCGGTCATCCATCGAAACCGTCCCGAATAGCAGGCCGCGCTGTCCGGAAGAATCACAGACAACCCTCCACCCAAAGTAGCGTGCACCACCACAGCCAATGAGTTCACGTGAAAAATACGCCCAGAGTTGTTCGTGGTACGTAGCCGACACAGCTGATCTGAGGGGGAACCATGGTTGCGGATAAGAAACTTGGATTGGTCGAAGCATTCAAAGTCTACGGAGCAAAACTTCACAACCCTCGATGGGCGGTTTCGTCTATAGCGACGGACGGGGCCGTGGTTATCAGTTGCTGGGAGAACTTCTTTCAGAAGGGAATGCGCTACGTCGACACTTTGTCTCGATGGGCTGACAACAATCCTGCAGGCCGTGACCTTCTCAAGAGTCACATAGAACAAGCGGTGCGGGACGACTTGCCAGTCAGACTGGTGATTGCTCACTGGGCGACGAGTGGTCCGCGCACAGCGGACTACTTCCACGTTCGGCCGGACCTGGTTGGTCGCATTACTGAATTCGACGGCGACAAATTTATCATCGAGTTCAAGAAGAAGACCGCTTGAGAAGTGTGCATGCGCCGATCCACGAGGGGTGACCGCACGCCACCCTTGGCGCAACTCACCTCATCCCGTGCGTGCAAGGAAACGAACTCTACCTGTCAGGCCTGCCTTTCCTTGCCGGAAGTGCTTGGGTCACTCCGGCGTAGCACCCGCCATTTGCTGGCGACCTCCATCGTAGATCGCGGTTCGTACGTGAACGCGAGAGGCATTCGACAATGCACCGGCTTCTTCAAATTCCTCGCCGAGATAGAGCAATGGATGTGCGACTTACGAGGCGACACACTCGGAGGGACGAGCAGCCAAATCCGGAAGAGTTGCGAACCGTGCTGATGTCTAAATTCGATCTGGCTGAACGTACAGCTACTTCGCGGGCCAGACTCTTCATCCTCCCGGTAGAAGGAATGACGATCACGGTTCGCTACGCTGGGGATTAACTGCCGATGCGGCAATCTGACATTCTCGCCGGAAGGACCAAGGTGTGACGGAGCAAAGTCGGGCCACGAGTTGATTCTCCCCAAACCAGACAGCACGTACGAACCCTTCGGTGGTCGGGGAGGAGGCTCGAACTCAGCCTTCGTCTTGAGCTTGCCAAGACTGCGAATGAAGTTGGGACTCTTTCCGTCCGTTGAAACCCACATCTTCACGCCAGCGTGTGCCGTTATTCGCACCAGGACCTCGTCCGCAGGACAGTATCCTGAATTCAGTATCTCCAAGCAGAGCGGCGTGATGCGAGTAGATACATTGAGCAGGAAGCTCAGGCGTCCAAGCTGATGCTTTACGGCCTCAACCCAAGAGTCGTACTTGATGGGGTACTCCTGGATTTCCTGTTGCGAGGGTGCTCGCCACTCGTGAAGCGAAGCGACGATGCTATCAAATGCACTGTCGTATCCGGAACGCTTCGGAGGAGAGGTCCCAAGGTCCGTTGCCTTGGGGTGACGAGCTACGATTTCACCGACGAGCCGGGTGATGTCGTCGGGTGCCAGCTCGTCATACGCGGGCACCACTGAAGATAACTCGCGAATCGTCACACCTTCGGCGCTCTTGATCGACAGTTCAAATTTCGGCTCGGTCTGTTCGAAACGTTGCAACTTCGACTTCAGGCTTTGAATTTCCCGGTGTCGATCATCAGTTTCTGCAGGTAAGAGCCATGCTGCGTCAATGCGGAAACAAGGCACGCCGTGACGGCGGCAGCGCAGCAACATGCCCGTATCGTCGCTGAGGATCTGCGCCGACTGATCCCGCAACCGAAATTGGAGGACCTCATCTATGAGCCGGTCATCCTGACGGGTCATATCGAGTGTTGGAGGGGTCTCGTGATCGGCTGTCAAAGCGGGCGCAAATCCCAACGTGACGCGCGGACCATTCTCTCTCACAACCACCGTCCCTGAAGGGTCATTCAGCATGTCGCGAAATAGGCCATTTGCGTCCCGGGCCCTTCGAGCGCGCCGGTGATTGCCGTCATGCTTTAGAAGGTCAATTTCGTCCTGGATCGGTGCACCTACCAGCAGATCTATCCTGTCTGTGTCTGAAAATGCTTCCCACGACAGTTCGTTGAGCTTCTTGCATTGAAGGAAAACATTCGTGTCAGGAAAGAGCACGAGTCGATGCATCGTTCTACCCTTCCGTACTGACGCCTGACTGGCCACAGTCTACTCAATACTAAGGAAGCTCTGATTTATCGACTTCCCTGACCTTCGCAAGTCTGCAACTGGTTGAAATGCTTCGGTGGGCGAAGCAACTATGGTTGCGAATGGAGAATTGATCAGAGGTTACCTAATCTTCTGGAGGGCCAGTGGGTCAACCCGGGCGGCGGCCTCTAGCATCTGGTTCAACGACTGCAGCTTTGACCCAAGAAGGAGGCGAAAGGCGTGGTCCAAATGGAATCACGGCTGAGCACGACGCTTGTCGGTCGCGGCGCTTGCCACGTCGCGGCGGATTGAGCTTGAGCTGCGTGTACACGCGCCACAGCCAGCTTGCCTCACGGCCGCCGATCGGCGCGAAAGCAGTCGTACATCAACCCAAATTCATGACCGGGGTTGTCCGCACGTGCGTAGAAACGGCTTCGATCACCCGCGCATCATCGCGACCTCGGGGTTCGTAGTACGGCGCCGAGGCCGATAGGCCGAGCACGCGACAGGCGCGGCGCATGCTCAACCCGTGTTCTTGCTTCATTGCCGGGCTCAGCTCCACGCGCTTGGTCTGGCTCAGAGCTTTTTTGCGACGACGTCCTTCAGGGCGTGGTGCTCAAGTGCGAGTCGGCGTACATCTTCGTCAGTCGCGAATGTTCGTGCTCGAGCTCCTTCAGCCGCCGCAGCTGCGAGACCTCCATGCCCGCATACTTCTGCTTCCAGTTCTAGTTGGTTGGCTCGGAGATTCTGTGTTTGCGGCAGGCCTCCGCAACCTTCGCGCCGGCTTGACCCCTTTAAGAATTCGGACGATTTGCCCTTCCGAAAACTTCGACGTCTTCACGTAGAGCTCCTTCAGGTGGAAACGCTGCCTCCAACTGACATGAATCGGCGAGGAGGCTTCAGTGGCCCACATCGCCTTTGGAAACCAGTTGTCTAATGGAAACCAGCCACGCTGCGGAAACGAATCCCGCAGATGTCCAGATTGATGGTAATCACGTCTCTCCGCCCACGAGCAGGTAACCGAACTGCTTGCGAATGAGCACTTTTCGCTCAGCGATAAACTGCTCAAACTTATCGAGCTTCCAGAGCGCGGGATCCGCCGGGATCAAGTGGCGCTCGAGGTATTCCGCTGGCTTGTGTTTGAACCACTCCTCCGGCGGTGTGTCCCACTTGCCGCCGGCACCGTTCTCCTTCGCCGTAAGCAACATGCAGTTTGCGAGCTGGTTTCGCTCAGGCTCCCTGTACTTCACGATGTCACGGCGCCCTGTCTTGGGATTCTCCGCCTTCACACTTCTGAGCACTTTCTGCGGGAACACGTGATCCACTTGCGGCAGGTTGTTCACGTATGCAGGTGTGTAGTTGAAGCCGTGATACCAGAGATTGAAAAGCAGATGCACGTTGTCGGAACCGTAGCCCATCTTCCAAAGGCGATCTTCGGTGAGCTCAAGGCTCCGTCCCTTTTCCCGAATGACGCCAAAGAGAGCATCGCAGTCAAAGCCCTTTCCTTCCTTGATCTTGTTGACGCAGTCATCGATCAACTGGTCCGGTGTGCCGCTGAAGGCACCAGCGAGGAGCGACCTTAGGAGAAATGAATCTACATTTCGCGCCTGTCGCCAGTTATCGTGGAAGTGATGGCAACTGTAAATCAGCGGGATGAGGGCAAGATAGGATGGTATGGCCTTGTCGCTTTGGATGAACGTCTTGCCACGCACGAAGTCGACGACCTGGAGTATGGAATTGCTGAACTCCTCCCACTGGCGCTCGATCTCCTCCCGGACATCATTCTTCCTGAACTTCTCCACTTCATAGCGAGCGCCGCGCCCCAACAGCACCAGGCAGACCTTGAGCACAAAGTCCCGCGTAAAAGTGAACCCGTGACGATTCAGCTTTTCCAGCAACTCCTCCATGTTCTCGTCCGCCTTATCCCAGCTCGAGGCGAGAAGTGAAAACAGCAGATCGGATTTTCCGAGACGTGTGCCGCCGGAGTTTGCCCGAATGAAAATCTCTACTACGTCCTCCTCGGTGTACAGATCCCGATTCTCCGTGCTGTCGAGCTCCTGGTACCCAATACCGTCGTCGGCGTGAAATGCCTTGAACACGAGGGCAATGTGCTCGGAAACCTTCTCTTGCTCGGACTCGCTGAGTTCATGGCCCGCCGTGCGGATCACATGCTGCGCGAGTGCAAGGGAGGTCTTCTGACTGAAAACTAAATCCTTGAACTTCAGCCAGGGAAAGCTCGCAGTAGCAGCATCGAGAAAGCGAAATTTATACTTGATGTCATCGGGAGCCGCGATCTCGCCACTGAGGACATCCAGATGCAGCTCCCGACCTTCATAGCTCCCGCAGAGGCCGATGAATAGACTCTGGAGGCGCTGCTGGCCATCGAGAACAAGGCACTTCTTCTTGCTGTCCTCGGGAACGTAGAAGCGGCTGAGTTGCTCCGCGTACTCTGGCCTGTAATTGTCGATGAACCTTCGTCGGCGAATTGTGCTATCGGTCTTCCAGATGAGAAGCGTGCTGATCGGGTACTCGCGCAGAATCGAGTCGAAGAGCCGGCAGATCTGCTCCTCGCTCCATACGAAGGGACGTTGGATGTTGGGCAGCCAGAAGCCTCCATCCTCGTCCAGGTTGTTCAAGAATCTCACGATTTTCCGCAAGGAATGTTTCGGCGTCTTCACAGCTGTGCGACCTACCGTTCGTCATTGGGTTCTTCGAATCGTTATCCAAACATCACGGGCGTGACGGCGCTGTGATGAGCGTACCGAGACTGGTCGGTTAGCGTTGCTCGAATCGATCGGGGAAACCGATCCGCCGCCAGGTTCAGTCTGATGTTGTGTTCAGCAGCGGCGGCCCCATTCAGGAGCCCTCTCTCAGTGAGCGTTCGGCTCATAATCACTGTGTTGCGGAACGACTTTTTGTCGAATCGTGTCCGACGCGCGCGTGGAGCCGGACCGTTTCAGTCACAGTTTTTTTGTCACTATCTAGCCCAGCTCACACGCTCGAATCGGGGCGCAAGTTCAGCGTCCATTCGCAGCGGCCTGCGTGACGCGCTTGAGTTTCATTTCAAAGAACTGCTGCCAGCCGTTGGCGCTTTCCATCTCGCCCTTCTCGATCCATTGGTCGTCGACCACGCGGATGGTGTAGCGCATCTTTCCGCGCGGCGTTGGCATCTCCCACACGAAGGCATCGCCGTCCACATGGCCTCGGAAGTGTCCGGGCGGCCGGCCGGCAACCTGCGCACGAAAGTCGTAGTCGCCCGCGCTCTCGTCGTACGACAGCACGGCCAGTGCATCGTGGACGACGCGGTTGCGATCCAGCGAGTAGTGCTTGCCTTCGATCAGGAGCACCTGGCCATCGAGTCGTGTCTCCACATGTTCCCGGCCGATGAAGCGCTGTGGCTCACCGGGTCCGGTGCGCATCCATCCCTCGCCTTCCCAGTCACCGAGGAGCTGCGGCAATCGAGCAATGGCAGCACGACCCGCATCCGAAGAAGGTGCTTCGGCAGCGTGCGCGGCCGTGGCAAGCGCAAAGCAGATCAGCAGGGAGCGCAAGAACATGTTGGGAT
The DNA here is from genome assembly GCA_023423935.1 of Pseudomonadota bacterium. GTDB lineage: Bacteria > Pseudomonadota > Gammaproteobacteria > Steroidobacterales > Steroidobacteraceae > Steroidobacter. The sequence goes on from JAFAEQ010000075.1 coordinate 192,163, forward strand.
CTCAACACTCGAGGAAGGGGTACGCACTCTAGCCGCCGCTTGCGCGCCAGTGCTTGAATAAAACGGTCGCTCATTCGACGAGACGATGCGCGATGCGCTCCGCATGCGCTCGGAATCCCGCCGGCGTGAGTCCGAGCACCTCTTTGAATTCGCGAACGAGATGAGACTGGTCGGCATAGCCGCCGGCGCTGGCCAGCTCGATCCATCGTTGTTCGCCCGTGGCGGCGGTTGCTGCGACTGAACGTACTCGGCGTACGCGGGCGAGCTCCTTCGGCGTCAGCGCTGCTTCGTGGGCGAAGCGTCTGCGCAGTTGTCTTGGGGAGAGCCCGACCGCGCTTGCGATCTGCGTGACAGGTTCTGCGCCAGCGGAGCGGATGATCCTGAACACCGCCGTCATGACCGAGGGGTCCAGCGAGCGGGGCACGATTGCACGAAGCAGTTCTTCGATCCGCTGGAGGGATGTGGTGCTGCCTTCGACCGTGAGCACCTCGCGCCACTTATCACACCACTGCGCGTTCAGTCGCAGTCGTGCGGGACCTGCCCACTCGCGCAGCTCCGCTGGAGGCACGCCAAGAAAAGCCCCCACTGCAGCAGGCCAGAAATGCACACCCCAAAATCGATCTCCACCAGTCACTCGGGTGATCAGCGGTGATGTCCGTTCGCCCGTGAGAATCAGCTCGCCACTGGCGCCGATGCTCAGGATGGCGCCGCCCGTCAGCGGAACGTGATGCGCGATGGGGTCGACATTCGCTGCGACAGTGAAGCTCCAGATCGATGCGATCCAGGGGCGCAGCTCGGGGTTGGGTTCGAACTCCAGATATCGCATCGGCGCATCGGTCATGCGGCCATGATACCGGGAGCATTGTGACGAGCCCCTGAGCGTCGATTGACCACGGGGTGCGAGAAGCCAGGAGCAAGACGAACGGCGCACGATCCCAAATTGATCTTGGCCATCGAGGGCCGTATTGTGCGTGGCCTTACGCAACGATCCATTGGACGCCTCTCATGCAAGTTACTCAGGACGCCGTCGTCTCCATCCACTACACGCTTACGAACGATCAGGGCGAGACGCTCGATTCATCCGCCGGCGGCGAGCCGCTTGCGTATCTGCATGGCAACGGCAACCTGATCCCCGGCCTGGAGAACGCCCTGAACGGCAAGCAGGCAGGTGACAAGCTCACCGTGAAAGTAACGCCCGCCGAAGGCTACGGCGAATACGACAAAGCGCTGGTGCAGCGCGTGCCGCGTCGCTCGTTCAAGGGTGTGGCCGATGTCCAGGTCGGCATGCAGTTCCAGGTCCAGTCGGGCATGGGTCCGCGGATGGTGACGGTCACGCAGGTCGCGGGCGATATGGTCACCGTCGACGGCAACCATGCGCTGGCCGGGCAGAACCTCAACTTTGAAGTCGAGATCACCGACGTGCGCACCGCCACGGAAGAAGAGCTCGCGCATGGCCATGTGCACGGACCGGGCGGCCATCACCATTGATTGATCCTCGCACTGATCCCGTGCGCTGACTTCAGGCGCTGCACCGGCGGCGCCAATCCCTCCTGATCGTGCATTCGCGAACGCCGCGAGCAACTCGCGGCGTTTTCCTACATTTCTTCGTCACACCTTCTGCATAGAATCTCGACGCGGACTGGCATAGTCCGTGCTTATCGAGATTGTCGTTCATCGCTTGGAGGCGCCCATGCAAGTCACCCCCGACACACCTGCTCCCATGAAAAAGTCCCGCGCCAAGGTGAAGGCCGAGACTGTGGCCGCCGAGCCGAAGAAGCCCCGTTCGCGCAAGAAAGCGATCGCCGCGCCGATCCCAACTCCCCAGCCCGACATGGTGACGCCGCCGACTGTTGAAGAGCTGAACGGCATGATCGCGACCGCTGCGTACTACATTGCAGCACAGCGAGACTTCAGCCCCGGCCAGGAGCTCGATGACTGGTTGGCGGCGGAACGGGCGGTCAGGAGCCGATACGCCCTTTGAGCCGTTGCGGCATGCCGTGATTGTGTTGCTGCGCGGACCGGCCAATCCTTCGCATCCGGAGGATGGTCATGCTGCGAGTCAGTTATCTGCTGGGTCTCAAGAGCCGGGATGTCTGGACGATTTCGCCCGAGGCCCCCGTTCTCGAAGCCATCCGGGTGATGGCCGAACGAGGCATCGGCGCCTTGCCCGTCGTGAAGGACGGCCAGGTCGTCGGTATCGTCTCTGAGCGCGACTACGCGCGTAAAGTGATCCTGCGTGGCCGCTCGAGCGCCGAAACACCGGTGCGCGACATCATGTCCAGCCCGGTGATTGCCATCGGCCCGGATCAGGCCGTGCCGAACTGTATGGAACTCATGACCGAGCACCGCATCCGCCATCTCCCCGTCATCGAGAAGAGCCGCCTCATCGGCATGATCTCGATTGGCGATATCGTCAAAGCGGTGATGGAAGAACAGCAGCAGACGATTGCGCAGCTGGAGCGGTATATCGCGAGCTAACGCTCGCGATGAATTGACAATCGATAATGGACAATTGACAACGAAGAAGCTACGCGCGCGAAGTCATCGTTCATTGAAAAAAAGCAGATCAGCTGTCCTTTTTCGTTCGTTCGCCGCGCGGCGGCTTCCGTTGTCAATTATCAATTGTCCGTCGTCAATTGTTCCCAGGAGCGGTATATCGCGAGCTGACGCTCGCGATGAATTGACAGTTGATAATGGACAATTGACAACGAAGAAGCTTCGCGCATTAAGAGCTCGTATTAGCAGCGTCAGAAACAAAAAAGGCAGCGTTCAACGCTGCCTTTTTTGATCACCACTCTCAGTGGCTTTCGTTGTCAATTATCAATTGTCCATTGTCAATTATTCCCCGCCGTCGCCACTGGCATCGCATCGTCGAGCAGGTTGCGCTGGAGTGCGCGGTTCACGGCGCTCAGCACGGCGAGCAGAGAAGCGGTGACGATGTTCTCGTGCATGCCGACGCCGAACAGTGTCGCGCGCGCTGGCGTGGTGATCTCGACGCAGGACATCGCGCGTGCGTTGCTGCCGGTGCCGATCGAATGCTCTTCGTACGAGAGCACGTCGAAACGGAAGCCGAGCGCGTCGACGAGCGCATCGATCGGACCGTTGCCTTCGCCGTTCAGGAGTGTGCCCTGACCGTTGCGGCGCAGACGCAGCGTGAGCTTCTGAACCTCGGGGTGTTCGCGCACGGTTGCAAGCTGATGCGACACGTATGAGTAAGCAGCGTCCTGCTCCAGGTATTCGCTCTTGAACAGGGTCCAGATGTCCTCCGATGAGAGCTCCTTGCCGGTGGCATCGGTCACGGCCTGTACCGCCTGACTGAACTCGATCTGCAAACGACGCGGCAGCGCTACGCCATAGTCGCGCTCGAGCAGATAGGCGATGCCGCCCTTGCCCGACTGGCTGTTCACGCGAATGACCGATTCATAGGTGCGGCCGAGATCGCGCGGATCGATCGGGAGATACGGCACATCCCAAAGATCGCCTTCCTTGCGGGCCGCGAAGCCTTTCTTGATCGCGTCCTGGTGTGAGCCCGAGAACGCTGTGAACACGAGATCGCCCACATAGGGATGACGCGGGTGAATCGGCAGCTGATTGCACTGCTCGACGGTGCGCGCGGCTTCGTTGATGTTCGAGAAGTCGAGGCCTGGGTGCACGCCTTGCGTGTACAGATTCATCGCGAGCGTCACGATGTCGACATTGCCGGTGCGCTCGCCATTGCCGAAGAGCGTGCCCTCGACGCGATCCGCGCCCGCCATCACGGCAAGCTCTGCGGCCGCGACCGCCGTGCCGCGATCGTTGTGAGGATGCACCGAGAGAATGATCGAATCGCGCTTGGCGATATGGCGGCTGAACCACTCGATCTGATCGGCATACACGTTCGGCGTCGCCATTTCGACTGTCGCCGGAAGATTCAGAATCGTCTTGTGCTGCGGCGTGGGTTGCCACACCTCGTTCACGGCATCACAGATCTCGACGGCGAAATCGAGCTCGGTGCCGGTGAAGCTCTCGGGGCTGTACTCGAACATCCACTGTGTCTGGGGCTGCTTCAGTGCCTGCTCGCGCACGCAGCGTGCACCCTGGACGGCGATGTTGATGATGCCGGGCTTGTCGAGACCGAACACGACACGGCGCTGCACGGTCGAGGTCGAGTTGTACAAATGCACGATCGCGCGCTTAGCGCCGCGCAGCGACTCGAACGTGCGTTCGATCAGCTCGGCACGCGCCTGCGTGAGCACTTGAATGACTACATCGTCGGGGATCAGATTGCGCTCGATCAGCTCGCGCACGAAGTCGAAGTCTGTCTGCGACGCCGCAGGAAATCCGACCTCGATCTCCTTGAAGCCCGTCTTGACCAGCAGATCGAACATCCGCCGCTTGCGTGCCGCATCCATCGGCTCGATGAGTGCCTGATTGCCATCGCGCAGATCCACGCTGCACCACAGTGGCGGTGCGGAGAGCGTGCGATCGGGCCAAGTGCGATCTTTGATCGCAATGGGGGCAAACGGACGGTACTTGGTAGACGGGTCCTTCAACATGGATAGCGGTCCTGTAGCGAGCTCACTTCAGCCTCGAAATATGAGCGAGGCCGCAAGCGAGGCGGAAAGCGAAACTGGGATTCTTTGTTTGGAGCGCGCCAAGGGCGCTGCTGCTGGTATTCGTTGCGTCTAGCGACGCAGGTGCAGGCGCGCACGCAGCAGCAGGCCGCCGCGGAGGGGCGAAGCCGACTTTTGCTGGTGAATGCGCATGCCGGCGAATCTAGCAGCACTGCAGAAGCCATTGCAAGGCAAGTGCGCGCTCAAACCCTGTTCCGGCGACCGAGGTCGAAGCTGGGCGGAGAATGGGGGAACCACCGCACTGCCGGAACCCACTCCAACGGTGCCGTATTGAGAATGCAGAGGGTGCTGGCACTCCACTGGCACTGGTTAAAAGGACTGCATGACATCGCGCATGTTGCAATGGGTCGCAGCCTTCGCATTGCTGGCTGGGCCCGCATTGTTCAGCAATCCCACTCGCGCGCAGGCCGGCGCGTTCCAGATCGTCTGGGTCGTTGTCGGCGATGCCATGACGAGTGCAGGAGATCGACCATCCCGCGCAGGCCGCCACCTGTTCATGGCGGCCGATCTGGCGAATATGGCGCTGAAACAGGTCTCGGTGAATGCTGTGGATGTGGAGCCGACCGTCAGTCCGCTGACCGTGGGCCAACGCTTCTGCCTCAGCTCATTGCGGATCGCCGCGAAGGGTGCGGATCGGTCATGGGTCAAGAGTGCGCCGTTGTCGGTCAGTGTTCGACAGGATCAACGCGACGCATTAGGACTGGAAACCCGCAACCAGGACATCTGCGTGCGCCCTTCGACCGCGGGCGAATTCCCGATCCGCTTCACGAGTCTTCTGCCTGCGTCGGACGGTACCGCGCGCGTCGCCCAGGTGTTCCTGCGAGTTCACGAAGCTACGGCGAGCGACGCGCTTTGATCGATCGGGGCGCCTCAGCCCTGAAGTGCGTCGAACCAGCGCGCGTTCGTTTCGCCGAACACCAGGAAATGTGGGTTCAGTAGATCCGGCTTGGTGTTGTAGCGCAGCGGCTGGCCTTGCAGATCTACGACTGCGCCACCTGCCGCTTCGACGATCGCATGAGCGGCCGCCGTGTCCCACTCGCTCGTAGGTCCGAAACGCGGATACACATCCGCTTCGCCTTCCGCGATCAGACAGAACTTCAATGAGCTGCCGATGCTGAGCAATGCGTGCGGTCCCAGCCGATCGAGATAGGCATCCATCGATCCGGCACGTGCGTGCGAGCGGCTGCCCACCACGCGCAGCGGCGATCGGGCTGGCGTGTGCACGTGAATCGGTTCCGCAGGCTGCTGGCCGATTTGCTTGAAGGCGCCACCCGTTGGCGATGCGAAGTACGTCGTGTCCTTCACCGGCACATGCACCACCCCGAGCACGGGCGAATGGTCTTCGATCAGCGCAATGTTCACCGTGAACTCGCCATTGCGCGAGATGAACTCTTTCGTGCCATCGAGAGGATCGACCAGCCAGTGCCGGTGCCAGCCGCGGCGCTTCTCGAACGGAATCCCGCTGTCTTCCTCCGACAGGATCGGCAGCGCAGGAGACAACGCCTTCAGTCCCTCGACGATGATCGCGTGCGCACGCAGATCGGCCTCGGTCAGCGGCGACTTGTCTTCTTTATGCGTGACATCGAAGCGCTCGGCATAGACATCGAGAATCGCTGCGCCGGCACGGCGGGCGATGTCGATGACTTTCGGCAGCACCTGTTCACGATCCATAAGAGTTCAAGAGGCCGCAAAGACCGCAAAAAGGATTGATGAATGCTGAAACGAGGTCATCGATATGCTCTGAGCAGGCCTCGACCGCTTGCTCGCTTCTTTTCTGCGGTCTTTGCGGCCATTCCCAGCTCATAGTCCAGAGAGGTTATCGGCCGGATACAACATGCCCGCGTCGCGCAGCTTCGTCAGGATTTCCTCGGCGGCCTGTTCCGGTGAGACGAGCGCTGTGCGCAGATGAATTTCCGCGTGTTCGGGTGGCTCGTACGGAGAGTCGATACCGGTGAAATTCTTGAGCTCGCCGCGGCGCGCTTTCTTGTAGAGGCCTTTCGGGTCGCGCTTCTCGGCTTCCTCGAGCGGAGTGTCGACGAACACCTCGAAGAATTCGCCCGGCTGCATCAGTTCGCGCGCGAGCCGCCGTTCGGAACGGAAAGGCGAAATGAAGGACACCAGGACGATGAGTCCGGCGTCGACCATCAGCTTCGTCACTTCGGCTACGCGGCGAATGTTCTCGACGCGGTCTGCATCGGTGAAGCCGAGATCCTTGTTCAGTCCATGGCGCACGTTGTCGCCATCGAGAATATAGGTGTGGCGACCGATCGCATGCAGTCGCTTCTCGACCAGATTTGCGACGGTCGATTTGCCCGAGCCGGAAAAGCCGGTGAACCACAGCACGCACGCTTTCTGGCCCTTGAGCGACGCGCGAGCATGTTTGTTCACATCCAGCGCCTGCCAATGAATGTTCTCGGCGCGACGCAACGCAAAGTTCAACAGGCCGGCGCCGACGGTGTCGTTCGACAGCTTGTCGATCAGGATGAAACCGCCCATCTCGCGATTCTCGGTGTACGGATCGAAGGCGATCGGGCGGTCCAGGCTCAGGTTGCACACGCCGATTTCATTCAGCTCGAGCTGCTTCGCCGCAAGATGCTCAAGGGTATTCACGTTCACTTTGTACTTGGGCGTAGTGATGCTGCCCGTCACGGTACGCGTGCCAAGCTTGATCAGATAAGGACGCCCGGGAAGCATCGGCTCTTCGTGCATCCACACGATCGTCGCCTGAAACTGATCGGCGACACCGGCCGGCTCGTTCGCAGGCGTGAGCACATCGCCACGACTCACATCGACTTCGTCGGTGAGTGTCAGCGTGATCGATTGTCCCGCCACTGCGCGGTCGAGATCGCCATCGTGACTGACGATGCGAGCCACCTTGCTCGTGCGTCCGGAAGGCAGCACGCGGATCGCATCGCCGGTGCGAATCACGCCGCTGGCAATCGTACCGGCGAATCCGCGGAAATCCTGATTGGGGCGATTCACCCATTGCACAGGAAGACGGAACGGTTTGCGCTGCAGATCGTTCTCGATCTCGACCGTTTCCAGATAGCTCATCAGCGTCGGGCCCTGGTACCAGCGCATCCGCGTGCTCGCTTCCAGAACGTTATCGCCGCGCAGGGCCGACATCGGAATCGCCGTGATCTGATCGATGCCGATCTGGGCTGCGAATGACCGGTACTCACTGACGATCTGATCGAAGACGGGTTGCGCGAAATCGACCAGGTCCATTTTGTTGATCGCGAGCACGACATGGCGGATCCCGATCAGCGAGACGAGATAGCTGTGACGCCGCGTCTGCGTCAGCACACCCTTGCGTGCATCGATGAGAATGACCGCGACATCGGCCGTCGATGCGCCGGTGACCATGTTGCGCGTGTACTGCTCGTGACCCGGCGTGTCAGCCACGATGAACTTGCGTCGATCGGTCGAAAAGAACCGATACGCCACGTCGATCGTGATGCCTTGCTCGCGCTCTGCCGCAAGACCGTCGACCAGCAACGCAAAATCGAGCTCACCGCCCTGCGTACCAACTTTCTTCGAGTCGGCCTCGAGCGCCGCAAGCTGATCCTCGAAGATCATCTTCGACTCATAGAGCAACCGGCCGATCAGCGTCGACTTGCCGTCATCCACGCTGCCGCAAGTAATGAAGCGCAGCAGACTCTTTTGCTCGTGCGACTTGAGATAGGCCTGAATGTCGGAGGCGATGAGATCGGATTTGTGGGCCATGATTCGGTGAAGGCAGTGATATCGGTGATGATGGTGATGAAGGTCAGAGGGTGCGCAGAATTCTTGCCGGCATCACTGCTATCACCCTCATCACGGTCATCACCGCGCGCTTCGCGCGCCTAGAAATACCCTTCCTGTTTCTTCTTCTCCATCGACGCGGTGCTGTCGTGATCGATCACGCGGCCCTGGCGTTCGGAGCTGGTGGTCAGGAGCATTTCCTGGATGATTGCGGGCAGCGTGTCGGCGCGGCTTTCGACTGCTCCGGTCAATGGATAGCAGCCGAGCGTGCGGAAGCGCACCCACTTCATTTCAGGCTTCTCGCCATCGGCGAGCGGCATGCGATCGTCGTCCACCATGATCAGCGCGCCGTCGCGCTTCACGACCGGTCGCGGCTTCGAGAAATACAGCGGCACGATCGGGATGTTCTCCAGGTAGATGTACTGCCAGATGTCGAGCTCGGTCCAGTTCGACAATGGAAACACACGCAGGCTTTCGCCTTTGTTCTTGCGTGCGTTGTACTGATTCCAGAGTTCGGGGCGCTGCCGTTTCGGATCCCAGCGATGCTGGGCCGAGCGGAAAGAGAAGATGCGTTCCTTCGCGCGGGACTTCTCTTCATCGCGACGTGCACCGCCGAAGGCTGCGTCGAAGCCGTATTTGTCGAGGGCCTGCTTGAGTCCCTGAGTTTTCATGACATCCGTGTGCACCGCCGAGCCATGCGTGAACGGCCCGATCCCCCGCGCGATCCCGTCCTGATTGATATGTACCAGCAGCTCGAGGCCGAGTCTGGAGGTGAGCTCATCGCGAAAGGAGATCATTTCGCGAAACTTCCAGGTCGTGTCGACGTGCAGCAACGGGAAGGGCGGTTTGGCCGGATAGAAGGCCTTCATCGCCAGATGCAACATCACCGAGCTGTCCTTGCCGATCGAGTACAGCATGACGGGACGCTCACATTCGGCAACCACCTCCCGAAGGATGTGGATGCTCTCGGCTTCCAGGCGCTGGAGGTGAGTCAGAGGAACGGTCGACGTCATGAATGTGGGTAAAGCTTGGGTCACGGGCCGGTAACGGCCGGGTGGCAGGGTGGGCGATTGTGCGTGATGCTCCGTGGAGTGCATATCGCAGGTGCGACCCAGGACAGCACGGAACGTTATAAGCCCCGGGCGGGTAGCCCCGGGCGGGCAGCCCCAGGCGGGTAGCCCCGACAGGGTGACGCCAGTGCCGGTACTCGACGTTACGATCCGTAACAGTTGTTAGCAGAAGCCCTCCCCTGAATTTCTGCATCATCGTCTCCACTAAAGGGCGTGCCATCGCCTGCGGGCTTGCGCGCTGAAGGAGCGGATCTTTGGGCGTTTTTTCGAGAATTTCGCGCCGATTCAGCGCGTTGTCGGCGGTTTTGCTGTTGACGGCGTGCGCCGTGGGCCCGGACTATCGTGCCCCGCAGATGCCCGCGCCAGATGAATGGCACACCTCTTCCATGGGTGGTTTCAAGGCCGAGAGCGTCGATCAGGCCGCGCTCGCATCCTGGTGGACGGTTCTGAACGACCCCACCCTCAACCAGCTCGTCGAGCAGTCGCTGGCGAACAACACCACGGTCAAGCAGGCCATGGCCCGCGTCACCGAGGCGCGGGCTCGAAGGGGGATTGCCGGTGCCGCCTTCTGGCCATCGATCAACGCGTCCACCTCAGGCAACAGGTCGAGCTCGGATTCGGTGCTCACCTCTGACGGGCAGATCGTCACGGGCACCCGTGAGATCTATCAGGCGGGCCTGGATGCGAGCTGGGAGATCGATCTGTTCGGGGGCACGCGCCGAGCGTACGAGTCTTCGACCGCGCAGCTGGGAGCTACCGAGGCGGACCTGCGCGATGTGCTGGTAACGCTGCTCGGCGATGTTGCGCTCGCGTACATCGATGTCCGTACCACGCAATCGCGGCTCACCTTCGCCGAACGCAATCTCGAATCGCAGCGCGAGGTCGTCGACATCACCGGATGGCGTGCAGAGGCCGGGCTTGCGACTTCATTGGACGTCGAACAGGCAAAGAGCAGCTATTCACAAACACTTGCCGCTGTGCCGCAGCTCGAATCTGCACTCGAAGCTGCAAAGAACCGCTTGGCCGTGCTCACAGGACAAACACCCGGGTCCCTCGAAGGCGTGTTGGGTGAACGCAAGCCGATTCCTGTTGCTCCTGCCCAGGTGATCGCGAGCGTGCCTGCAGAGGTACTGCGACGTCGTCCCGATATCCGCGCTGCCGAGCGCAGACTCGCAGCCCAGACGGCAGAGGTGGGCGTCGCGACCGCACAGCTCTATCCCAGTCTGTCGCTCAGCGGCTCGATCGGCGTGAATGCCACGCGTACGAGCGATCTCATCTCCGACGGCTTGCATTCGAATCGCTACGGCATTTCGCTCAGCATGCCCATCTTCCGAGCCGGGGCCTTGTTGCAGAACATCAGAGTGCAGAACGCGCTCGTCGAGTCTGCCTTTGCGACCTACGAGGGTACGGTTCTGTCTGCCTACGAAGAAGTCGAGAACGCGCTCACGGCATGGGCGAACGAGCAGAAGCGTCATGCAGCACTCGTCGACTCGGTAGAAAGCGCCCGGATCGCAAGCGAGCTCGCCTTGATGCAATACAACTCAGGACTCGTCGACTTTCAGGTCGTGCTCACCGCCGACCGTCAGCTCATTTCCACAGAAGATGCGCTCGCAGTGAGCGATGGCGAGCTGACCTCGAATCTGATCCGACTCTACAAAGCATTCGGCGGCGGCTGGTCCGTATTCCCGCCTGCAATCACCCAGGCCGCAGCGCCGTAACAGGTTTGAAACGCATGGAAAATGAATCCCGCACCGAACAACCTGACGTGGCGCACACGCTGGCCATCCACGGCGCACCGCGGCCGTCGTGGCAGCGGTGGATCAAATGGGGCGTGCTCGCGCTCATCGTTCTGGGCATCGGCTATTACTTTATCGGCCGCAATACTTCGGCTGAGATGAACTACATCCTGCAGGACGTCGTCCGGGGCGATCTGACGGTAACTGTCACGGCGACGGGCAATCTGGAGCCGCGCAATCAGGTCGATATCGGTGTTGAGCTCTCGGGCACGGTGCGTACGGTGCTGGTGGACGTCAACGATGAAGTGAAGAAGGGCCAATTGCTCGCCGAGCTCGACACCACGCGCTTGAACGCGCAGGTGCTCCAGGCGCGAAGCTCGCTCGCCGCGGCGCAAGCGCGGGTCGTTCAGGCCGATGCGGCCGAGAAGGAAGCAAGTGCCAATTATCAGCGACTGCTCAAAGTCCGAGAGCTCAGCAACAACAAGCTGCCCTCACAGCAGGATCTCGATGTCGGCGAAGCTGCGGTGGCACAGGCCAAAGGTGAAGCTGAATCCGCGCGCGCGTCGGTCGAACAGGCGAAAGCAAGTCTCGAAACGGTGCTGACCGACCTGAGCAAGGCCGAGATCCGCTCGCCGATCAACGGCGTGGTGCTGGTGCGTTCCGTGGAGCCAGGTCAGACCGTGGCGGCATCGTTGCAGGCGCCCGTGCTGTTCACGCTGGCCGAAGATCTGAAGAAGATGGAGCTGCATGTGGCGGTCGACGAAGCCGACGTGGGCGCCGTCAAGGTGGGACAGAACGCCACGTTCACGGTCGACGCGTTTCCGAATCGTCATTTCGATGCGCGCATCACGCAGGTGCACTTTGCATCGAACAACACGCAGAAGAGCACGTCGTCCACGAGTGGCAGCGCGTCGAGCGCAACCTCCACGGGTGTGGTCACCTACGAGACCGTGCTCGAAGTCGACAATTCCGAGCTGCTGCTGCGGCCGGGCATGACGGCGACGGCTGAGATCGTCACGACCAACATCCAGAATGCGGTGTTGGTCCCCAATGCAGCGCTGCGATTTACGCCTGAAGGCGAAAGCATCCCGGGTGCGCCGAACGCGCAGCCGCAACGCGGCGCGCTCTCGGCGATCATGCCGCAGATGCCGCGGCGCATGGGCGGCAACCAGCAGCAGGGCAATGCCGCGCGCCGTACCGGTCGCGCCTGGATTCTGGAGAACGGCAAGCCTGTGCTCGTGATGTTTCGTCCGGGCGCAACGGACGGACGCTTTACGCAAGTACTGCCCATCGAAGACCCCGCAACGATCCTCGATCGCATGAAGAATGCCTCTCAGGAAGTCATCGAGAGCACGAAGAAGGCGTTGGAGCGCAAGCTCGAGCCGGGCATGCAAGTGATCGTCGATGCGGTCGCCAGCAAGAAGTCATGACCGGCATGCCGTCGACTCCTGAGCCTGTCATCGATCTCTCCCGAGTCACCAAGGTGTATGGCCGCGGTGAAGGTGAGGTGCGGGCGCTGCGCGGTATCGATCTGCGAATCTATCCCGGTGAATTCGTCGCTGTGATGGGCCCGAGCGGCGGCGGCAAATCCACATGCATGAATATTCTGGGTTGCCTGGACACGCCCACGAGCGGTACGTACCGCTTTCTCGGCGTGCCTGTAGGCGACATGACGGCCGATCAGCGCGCGCTGCTGCGTCGAAACTATCTCGGCTTCGTCTTTCAAGGCTTCAATCTGCTCAGCCGCACGACTGCCCTCGAGAACGTCGAGTTGCCGCTGGTGTATCGCGGCATCTCGCCCGAGGAAAGACATGAACGCGCGCGCAAAGCCCTGAGCGAAGTCGGACTGAAGGGCCGCGAACTGCACGTGCCAAGCGAGTTGTCGGGCGGCCAGCAACAGCGTGTCGCGATCGCCCGGGCCATCGTCTCCGATCCCAAAGTGCTGTTCGCCGACGAGCCCACCGGCAACCTCGACACCGCAACCAGCATCGAGATCATGAAAGTCCTGACCAAGCTCAACGAAGAACGCGGCATCACGATCGCCATGGTCACCCATGAGCCCGACATCGCTGCGTGGACTCGCCGCATCGTGAGATTCAGGGACGGATTGATCGAAAGCGACGAGGCGAATCAGCCCGTCCGGGCTGATTCGTAATGAGCAATGAGCAATGAGTAATGAGCAGTGAGCAATGCAGAAGCATGCGTGAATGTCACCGAGGCATGTCTTGGCTTCTGCTCTAGATTTCATTTCTCATTACTAATTACTACTTGCTAACTGCTAACTAGCGCCAGCCATGTTCCTCAACGCCATCCTTCTCGCCCTTCGTGAAATTCGCCGCAACGTGCTGCGCTCGTCGCTCACGATCCTGGGCATCGTGATCGGTGTCGGTGCAGTGATCACGATGGTGACGATCGGTGAGGGTGCGACGGCGCAGGTGCAGGCGGATATCAGCAAGCTGGGTACGAATCTGCTGCAGGTGTTCCGCGGCCAGGGATTCGGGGGTGGCGGCGGTGCGCGGCAGGCGGCGCCGCCTTTCAGCATGGCGGACGCAACTGCAATCGAAGAGCAGATCAACGGGATTGAAGCGGTCGCGCCTGCGTCCAACACCGGGTCGCAGGCGATCTATGGGAGCAACAACTGGTCGACGCAGGTGACGGGTACGAACGACAAGTTCCTGCAGGTGCGTGATTGGTCGCTCGCATCGGGCCGCAACTTCTCCGAGTCCGAGCTGCGTAGCGGTGCTGCGGTGTGCATTCTCGGTAACACTGTTCGACGTGAGTTGTTCGATACGAGCGATCCGGTCGGTGCAACCATCCGACTCAATAAGCTCTCGTGCCAGGTCATCGGCGTGCTGCAGGCCAAGGGTCAGTCGGGCTTCGGTCAGGACCAGGACGATATCGTCCTCATTCCTTTGCGAACGTTGCAACGACGTCTCGCCGGCAATGCAGACGTCAACTCCATTCTCGTGTCCGCACGCGATGGTGTTTCGACGGAGAAGGTGCAGCGCGATCTCGAATCGCTGATGCGCGATCGCCGCAAGATTCGCTCCGGTGCGACTGACGATTTCAACGTGCGCGATCTGCAGGAAGTCGCGAGCGCATTCACCAGCTCTACTAAAGTGCTGACTGCGCTGCTGGGTGCTGTCGCTGCGGTGAGTCTGATCGTGGGTGGCGTCGGCATCATGAATATCATGCTCGTGTCCGTCACGGAGCGGACTCGAGAGATCGGTACACGACTCGCGGTCGGTGCGATGGCGCGCGACGTGTTGCTGCAATTCTTGATCGAAGCCGTGGTGCTCGCGGCACTGGGCGGACTCATCGGCATCATTCTCGGCCTCACTGCCGGTGCGCTGGCGACGAATGCCTTCGGCGTGCCATTCGTGCTGAATCCTTCCATCGTGCTGCTCTCCTTCACCTTCTCGGCCGTGGTGGGAATCGTCTTCGGCTATTTCCCGGCGCGGCGCGCGGCACGACTCGATCCGATCGAAGCACTGCGTCACGAGTGATGCGGATCTCCCGACAGAGATCCTGAGTGATGCTGGCCTACAATCGGAAGGGACTGCGGAGGTTGGCCTCATGTTGTCGAGCATGCGGATTCGATGTGTCGCCGCCTTGGTTGCGCTCGCCGGAGCCGGTTGCTCTACCCTTCCCGACGGACACGGCTGGGGAGAACAGGCAACCATCGCGCCTGGCTGGGAACGCATTCGCGAATCGGCGACGAATGCAGCGAAAGATCCGTGGGTCTGGGCGCCGCTGATCGGTGCGGCCGCATTTCAGATCGATGACTTCGACCGGCGCACCTCGGATTGGGCGCGCGAACACACGCCGGTCTTCGGTTCGCAGCGCAGTGCGGAGCAATGGAGCGATGATCTGCGCGATGCGTCCGCGATCGTTCATTACGCGACCATCCTCGCCACGCCGAGCGGTCACGAGCCTCGCGAATGGATCGTGAACAAAGCCAAAGGCGCGCTCGTCGATGCTGCCGCAGTGGCTGCGACGGGCTTCGTGACCAACGGGCTCAAGGACCTCACTGGTCGTGACCGGCCGAATGGCGACGACAGTGCCAGCTTTCCCTCGGGTCACACGGCTTCCTCTGCGGTCCATACGCGTCTGGCGTCGTGCAATCTCGAATCCATTCCCATGAGTGATGGTTGGCGCACTTCTGCCAACGTAGGTCTGACCGCGTTGACCCTGGGTACGTCCTGGGCACGGATCGAAGCCGGCTGGCACTATCCCTCGGATACGCTCGTCGCGATGGCGCTAGGCAATTTCGTTGCATCGTTCGTCAACGACGCTTTTATGGGCTTGGGCGATCGACGCGAGAGCTTTGCATTGAGCTCGACTGACGGCGGGGCGATGGTCGAATGGCGATATCGGTTCTAATGAGCCCGATCGCGTAAGCAATTCCCTACGAGCTGAGACGCGGGTCACATCTCCGCGCGTGTGCGTGTGCGGTGTGCACGGTGTCGATTCGTTCTCCTTACCAATAATGCCGCGGCCCTCCATGGGGCGGGATTACATCAATGGACAAGGAGAGGACATGTTCGACAAGAAGATTTGTGCAGCTCTGGCAGTGTGCGCCACTTTCGCAGCTCCGGTGGCGACTGCTGCCGATCAGCAGGCCGGATTCTATGTAGGTATTCGAGGCGGACAGGCCACTGCAGACATCGATCAGGATGAGCTGGATCTGATCGTGGATGATGCGTTCTTTTTCGCCGGTGCACCGGTGGTCGCAGGCGAGTCCTCGCTGGAGGACAGCGATACCACGTGGGCGTTCTTTGCCGGGTTCCGCGTGAATGATTATCTGGCTCTGGAGGCGAGCTACATGAATCTCGGCACGAGCGAGTATCGTGCGGAAGGCCTCATCGATGTGCCCGGTCCCGGCTTCGCGGAAGCGAATATGGGCATCGACTTTGCGGTGAAGGGATTCACAACCAATCTGATCGCGCGCGTGCCGCTGAGCGAATCGTTCGATCTGCACGGCACCGTAGGGTTGTTCTTTTCGGAAACCGAGATCACGGTGAGGGGTGGCAGCAGCGGCTTCAACCTGACTGAGCGCGTTTCCGGCGACGATCAGGATCTGTTCTATGGCGTGGGACTTGGATGGCGCATAAGCGAGAGCATGTCGCTGAGTGTCGACTACCATCTCTACAAGGATGTCGGCTCGGAAGACGATACCGGCGAGACCGATATCACTGCGCTGACTCTCGGGGCAGCATTCCACTTCTGATCAGTTGAACTAAGGAAGCTCTGATTTATCGACTTCCCTGACCTTCGCAAGTCTGCAACTGGTTGAAATGCTTCGGTGGGCGAAGCAACTATGGTTGCGAATGGCGAATTGATCAGAGGTTACCTAAGCGCGGTGGAGTTGCGCTCCACCGCGCTTGCAGATTTTGGCGCGAGCCTGGAATCGCCTCGACGCGATCAGCTTCCGGCCGGTTTCACCGGCACCGCGACGCCATTGCTGTTCCACTTCCACACGACGAAGGTCAGCGGCTTGTCACCCGTGTTGCTGACGCCGTGAACATCCCAAGGTGCTGCGTACTGCATGTCGCCGGCACGGGCGGGCTGCTCCTTGCCGTTCAGGTGCCAGGTGCCGTGACCTTCGATCACCATCAGATACTCTTCCTCCGCGTGCTCATGCGGCGGATGAATCTCGCGGCCCGGCTTGATCACTGCCACTGCAGCAAGCGCGTCCTTCGTGCCATAGCTCGCACCTGAGTAATACGTATAGAGCGTGCCCCAGTCGAAGTCCTCTCGCTTGGCTTGTTGCTGAGACAGGATCGCTGAAGGTTGCACGTCGTATCGGGGTGCGCCGACCAGGAAGCCCGCGCCGAAAGCTGCCGCCAACGCCACCACGCTCAGACTCGTCCTTCGCCATGTTCGGTTCGTCATATTGCTCTCGATGGAAGTTGCATCACGGCAATTATTGACGCGCCCGGCGCTGCAATGCCACGCGAGCGCATTCATGCGTCCGTCATCGTAGAGATGAGGGGTACGGGCATGGTGAAATAGAGGTGGTTGATACCACTCGTCCTTCCGGCGCGTCCCTGAAGGTTCCTTTTCGATTGCGATTTGCTGTAGCGGGCATGCTGCAAGTGCCCGTCACGGAGTTTTTTCTATGTCTCTCACGCTCATTTCATCTCATCGCTGTTTCGACGGCACTCAACACTTCTATTCGCACGAGTCCCGAGAATGCAGGACCGAAATGCGCTTCTCCGTGTTCGTGCCGCCGCAGGCTGAGCAGCGCAAGGTGCCCGTTCTCTACTATCTCGCGGGCCTGACCTGCACCGAGGAAACCTTCGTGATCAAGGCCGGCGCGCAGCGGCTTGCAGCGGAGCTTGGACTGATGCTCGTAGCGCCGGACACCAGCCCGCGCAAGGCACGCATTCCCGGCGACGATGCCAGCTGGGATTTCGGTCTGGCCGCCGGCTTCTATGTCGATGCGACGGTCGAGCCCTGGTCGCAGCATTACCGCATGTACAGCTACGTGACCCGCGAGTTGCCCGCGCTCGTCGCCGATCTGGGAACGTCACTGACCGATCGGCAGAGCATCTTCGGACATTCGATGGGAGGCCACGGGGCCTTGGTGTGCGCGCTGCGCAATCGCGATCAGTATCGCTCGGTGTCCGCCTTCGCGCCGATCTCGGCGCCGATGCGCTGTCCCTGGGGCGAGAAGGCGTTCAGCGGCTATCTCGGATCGGACCGCTCGAGCTGGGCACAGTACGATGCGAGCGAGCTCGTAGCGAAGGAACGCTATGCCACACCGATCCTCATCGATCAGGGCACTGCCGATAAGTTTCTCGTCGAGCAGTTGAAGCCGGAGCTCCTGGAAGAGGCCTGCAAGCAGTCAGGCACGAAGCTCGAGCTGCGCCGGCGCGAAGGCTACGACCATGGCTACTACTTCATCTCCACTTATATGGAAGACCATCTGCGTCATCACGCGCAGTTCCTGAAGTAGAGCGAATAGCGGTCTCACACAGAGCGAGCAGGGATCGCGGGACAAATAATCAGGCCAGATCCGAATAGCGCCGCCATCAGGTGGCGCTCCGTTCGTGCGGCGCCTTCTTTGCTCTGTGCACTTCAGTGATCTCTGTGTGAGACTCTCGCTCCTCTTCCGTCGCAGCCTTCAACAACGATGACGTCCGATTCCAGGCCGCCTCGCTTTCCGGGATGGCTGTTGCTCGTGGGCGCGATGTCTGCCGTCGCGCCATTCACCATCGATATGTATCTGCCGGGCTTTCCCGCGATCGAGCGCGAGTTCGCGGAGCAGGGCGTCGAGCGCACGATGGCCGCCTACCTGGTGGGCGTCACCATCGGACAGCTGGTGTACGGGCCCATCAGCGATCGTTTCGGGCGCAAACCTCCGTTGTATGTCGGCTTTGTGCTCTATGCGCTTGGAGCGCTGGGCTGTGCGTTCGCCACCAGCATGAGCATGCTGATTGTCATGCGTGTGTTCCAGGCGCTCGGTGCGTGTGCAGGGCTGGTCATCGGGCGTGCAATCGTGAGGGATCGATGTCAGCCGCATGAAGCGGCCCGCGCGTTCGCGATGCTCATGTCCATCGTAGCGTTGGGTCCCATTCTTGCGCCGATGCTCGGCGGCTGGGTCGTCACCGTCGTCGGTTGGCGCGGTGTGTTCGTTTTCCAGGTGGCACTCGGCGTGAGCCTGCTCGTCATGATGCACGTCCTGCTCACCGAATCGCTGCCGCCGACCAGTACCTCCACGCTCAATCCGATTCGCCTCGCGCGTAACTACGGGCGATTGCTGCGCGATCCGATCCTCGTCGGCTATTCGCTGGTGGGAGGTTTCGGCATGGGATCGATGTTCTGCTATGTGACAGGTGCGCCGACTGTGATGGCAGACACCTTCCATCTGTCACCGCAACAGTTCGGCTGGATGCTCGGCTTGAATGGACTGGCGTTCATGACGGCCAGCCGACTCAATGTGCTGTCCTTGCGCAAGCAGACACCGACGGCGGTACTGCGAAGCGCGATTCGCTGGCCGATCTTCGTCGCACTGGGATTTGCAGCGCTCGCGTACTTTCTGGATCTGCCGATCTGGGCCGTCATCGCGCTGCAGCTCACCTTCTTCGTGACGACGGCCCGCACGCTGCCGCACACCAGCGCCCTGGCGCTTGCGCCACACGGTCAGGAAGCCGGTGCGGCATCGGCGATGATGGGATCGCTGCAATCTTTCATCGCCATGTTCGCAGGCATGGCTGTCGCGTGGTTCAACGATGGCACCTTGCCCACGCTCGCGCTCCTGATGTGCACGGCCGCGGCGCTGGCGGCACTGAGCTTTGTGTGGGTGAGAGCGCAGGTCCTAGGGACTAGGCGCTAGCTGCTAGCCAGAGAATCTCGGATGCCTACAGCCTACAGCCTACAGCCTAGAACCTAGAACCTAGAACCTAGAGCCTAGAGCCTAGAGCCTTCTTCTGTGTACTCTGTGCACTCTTCATGAGCTTCTTCATCCCGCGAGTGCAATGAAAGCAACAGTGAAATGGGTTCAGGACGTGATGTTCGTCGGCGAGTCAGGGTCCGGACATTCCGTGATCATGGACGGTGCGGCGGACGCAGGCGGACGCAATGTGGGATTTCGTCCCATGGAAATGCTGCTGCTCGGACTGGCCGGCTGTTCCGCCTTCGATGTCGTGCTGATCCTGAAGCGTGGCCGGGAGAACATCACGGACTGTGTCGTCGAGGTCGATGCCGATCGCGCCGAGACTGACCCGAAGGTCTTCACGCACGTACGGATGCGCTACGTCGTAACGGGCAAGAATCTGGATCGTGGCAAAGTCGAACGTGCGGTGAAACTCTCGGAAGAGAAGTACTGCTCGGCGTCGGCGATCATCGCGAAAACCGCACAGATGAGTCATAGCATTGAGATCGTAGACGCTTGAACTTGATAGCAGTGATGGTGGTGATACCGACCAGTAGCGAACGAATGCATCCCTGACACCGTCTGTCATCACCGTCATCACTTCCATCACTGACACCACCCACTCAGAGCGAGGTTCCTGTTATGAAACGCACGGCTTCTGCAGTCTGGAATGGCGGACTCAAGGATGGCAAAGGCACGATCTCGACCGAAAGCGGCGTGCTCGAGAACACGCAATATTCGTTCAGTACACGGTTCGAAGACGGCAAAGGCACGAATCCCGAAGAGCTGATCGCAGCGGCGCATGCAGGTTGTTTTTCGATGGCACTGTCGGCGGAGCTCGGCAACGCCGGCAAGACACCCGACTCGATCGAGACCGAAGCGCAAGTCACGCTGCTCAAGACTGACGCGGGCTTTACGATCACCGCCGTGCATCTGAAGGTGAAGGCCAAGATCCCGAACATGACACCCGATGAGTTCGCGAAATACGCTCAGAACGCCAAAGCGGGTTGCCCTGTCTCTCGCGTACTCAAGGCCGACATCACGATGGAGACACGGCTGGCGGGGTGGACATGAGAAGAAGGTGCTAGGCGCTAGGTCCTAGGCGCTAGGTGTCCGAGATGCGCTCCGCTTGTCTGGCTAGTGACTAATTCCTGGCGCCGAGTGCATTTGATCGTCCATCCCGGCGAAGGCCGGGATCTCCCTCGGGATTCCCGTAGGTCACAAGGCCTGGACCCCGGCCTTCGCCGGGGTGACCCCTTAACGGCCTTCGCCGCCGGGGTGACATCCCTACTGAATGG
>JAFAEQ010000003.1 GCA_023423935.1 Pseudomonadota bacterium
CGCAATGCGCGAAGCTGTACCACATGGGCATTCGCGGTGGCATCGCACGCAATACGCTGGCGAACGCCAATGCGGTTCGCGACTGGCGCATCTATGCCGACTTTGCGCAGCGCTTGATCGCGACGGCGCGGCGCCTTTATGCCAACGAACCTCTCGCAGTGGATCTGAAGGGCAGTGTCTACGCACTGGATGCGACGACGATCGATCTTTGTTTGTCGCTGTTTCAGTGGGCGCCGTTTCGTGCGACGAAGGCTGCAGTGAAGCTGCATACACTGCTCGATCTGCGCGGCAATATCCCTACTTTCCTGCATATCAGCGATGGCAAGTTTCACGAGGTCAATATCCTCGATCAGCTCATCCTCGAGGCGGGCGCGTTCTACGTGATGGATCGCGGATACTTGGACTTCGAGCGTTTTGCTCGTATCGATCAAGCAGGCGCTTTCTTTGTCACTCGTGCCAGACACCGATTGCGCTTTCGTCGTCGACTCTCGCGCCCTGCCGATCGCAGCACCGGATTGATCTGCGATCAGAGTGTCGAACTGACCGTGTTCTACTCCAGGCAAGGCTACGGCAAGGCGCTGCGCCGCATCCGCTTCAAGGATCCGGACAGCGGCAAGACGCTGGTCTTTCTGACCAACAACTTCGTGCTTCCGGCTCTCACCATCTGCACCCTGTATCGCATGCGCTGGCAGGTGGAGTTGTTCTTCAAATGGATCAAGCAGCATCTTCGGATCAAAGTGTTCTACGGCACCTGCGAGAACGCGGTGAAGACGCAGATCTGGATCGCGGTGTGCGCTTATGTGCTCGTGGCGATCGTGCGTAAGCGGCTCAAACTGGAGGCCTCCATGCACGAAATCCTGCAGATCTTGAGCCTGACCTTATTCGAGAAAACGCCGCTCGATGAGCTACTTACGCTCTCGCCACACCGCACAGATCAGTCCCATATCGCTAACCAATTGAATCTGCTCGACTAACGTTGGGACAGTACTGGTGAGCAATGAGTAATGAGTAATGCGTGAGAATCAGATTGCTCCGCTGGCATTGCTCATTATTACTCATTGCTAATTGCTCACTGCAGCCCCAGCCGCGCCCAGCCGACCGGTTCGAGCTGACCGCGCCAGGTGTAGCCCTCTACGCGCAGGACGAAATCGCCAGGGCCGAAGGCTGAGGAGTTCAATGCGAAACGTACCTGCTTGTTGGAGTCGCGTGCGAGACGTCGCATCTGCATGACGCGTCCGCCGTCGACCTTGTCGATGGTGATCTGAAACTGGTTGTAGCGTTCCTCCGTCGCATCCAGGACCAGCTCGATCAGTTGCGGTGGTTGCATCCAGCCCAATGCCAGCGTCGGCTGCGACGGTTCGGATCCCGCCAGCTGCAGGCGATAGGTCTGCTTGCTGCCAGGCGCCTGCATCTGCGTGACTTTCATCTCGCGTCGCAGTGTCTGGATCTGCTCGGACAGCGAGTTGGCGTACATGCCATAGGCAATCAGGCCGCCGACGGCGGCGATCAGCGCAACGGCCAGGATCATCGCGACCATCCGGTTGCCACCGCCGCCGCCGGAGCTGCGCTGCCATTTCTCATCTTCCTCGTCCGCATCGAAGCCTTCGTCGCTGACTTCGAGGGCTGTCCGCGCGGCGCTCGAGGGGATGGCTGGAAACATGCCTGTTTCGCTGTCTTCCACGGGACGACGGGCCAGGCGCGCCTTGAGCCGCACCGGAATCGGCAGGCTGTTGAGAAATTGCGGATGCTCGAGACAGAAACTCTCGAATTCCCGCGCTTCGCGAACGGTCAGCTCGCCTGCGAGATAACGGTCGACGATGTGCTCATTCTCAATGTACTTGCGATCCATGGACGCTGACCGTGCTTGCGTTGATTCTTATTGGAAGGTTTCGCGGCCCTACCTTACTCAGTTGTGGCGGGTTCCGCAGCGCAGAGTTTGCACTTCGGCCAATAACGCTTGGCGACATGATCGAGGATCGCGCGATGCCGCTGCGCGAAGAAGCTACGCAGCGCCTGGGAATCGGCCGTCTCGTTATAGCCGAGATCAACGATGCGAACGTGGGTCATGTCCTCGCCGGAGGGCGTGAAATGGATCACCGTCCAGGTGCCGGGGACGGCATTCTTGTGCGGGAAGCTCGCAGGCGCTTGCTGGGTTCGAAGCGCCAGCATCCGCTGCGGCTCGTACGCGAGAATCTCGCTCACGAGCGTCTCAGTGTCGCCCAGCGAGCCCTTTGCGTCGTCACGGCTGCGGATCACCCCGCCAATGCGCAGGTCCACCTCCGCCTGCGCCGCGCCGGTGACCTTGAAGCCGTCCGAGGTGGTGAAAATGCGCCAGACCTCAGCGATCGGCGCATTGATGAAGCTCTCGGTGACTTGTGAATCCGTCGGCTCCTCCGCGCGGCTCGTCGTGGCGCCGAGGCCGGCCAGAAGCAAACAGAACGTGGCCCCAAAAAGGCGCAGCAAAGGAAGGTGCGAGCTCATGCGAACCTCTGAAACTGAAGTGTGTGCTGGGGCGCATTATTACGCTTCAGGCGGACCGATACTCGCCGGCCATGCCCCCAAGACGAAGTTGAAAGCCATCCTCTATTCGTTTACTTAAGCCTGCATGATCCTCACATTGGAAGTCATAGGCGCACAGGCAGAGCGTCTCGGGACGGACAGACGCAGGGTCTTCGATCGGATCGGCGGCACGATTGGCAGGCTTCCCGACAATAGCTGGGTGTTCGCAGATCCCTATGTATCCGGTCGTCACGCGCTGATTCGCTACGTCAACGGCCGTTACTACATCGAAGACACCAGCACCAATGGGGTCTTCATCAACGCACCCGATTCGCGTCTCTCCAAGACGCAGGCGCATCCGCTGAAGCACGGCGATGTGATCTTCATCGATACCTATCAGATCATGGTCACGATCGAGCGCGATGCGCAGATAGAGGAGTCCGCACGCGATCCGCTGGCAGTATTGAGCCGACTCGATCGGGGTCCAGCGCGCGATCGCAACCGGCCTGCGGCGCCTGGGCTGCCGCCGCGAGCTGATCGCTTTTCCGCCGAAGAGGATCGCACCGTCAGCATGTCCTCGAGCGATCCCGGCGAGAGGGACGTCGAAGCAGACAACGCCACGGAATGGTTCGGCCTGGGCGAGATGTCGGGTCCGGTCGTGCCCAATCGCCAGGCGCCCGCGCGTGGAGGATCGCTTCCTCCCCCTGTTACGCGACCCGCCGTGTCCGGATGGGGCGCAAAGCTCTCTCCTGGACCTGGGCCGTCGGGTCCCGCGAAGCCGCATAAGGACGCGGACGGCGAAGCATCGATTCGGATGGCGATGGAGGCCGCAGGTGTCCAGGGGCTGGAGCCTTCGGATGAGACAGCACGTGTGTTCGGCGAGATTCTGCGGGCAGCAGTGGCAGGCGTCATGGAGGTGTTGCGCTCGCGTGAGCAACTGAAGGATGAGATGCAAATACGCGGGACGACGTTCAAGCCCGCCGACAACAATCCGCTGAAGTTCTCCGCAGACGTGGACGATGCCTTTCACAATCTGCTCGTAAAACGCAGCAGCGCGTACCTTTCGCCGCCTGATGCCTTCGCGGATGCGTTGAACGACATCCTCGAGCATCAGCTCGCCGTGCACTCCGCCATGCGCTTCGCGTTCGAGACGATGCTCGCGCAGTTCGATCCGAATCGGATGCAAGACGAGTTCGATCATCAGGCAAGGAAGGGTTCGATCCTCGGAGTGCCCGCCAAGCTGCGGTACTGGGACATGTATCGCGACAAATACAGCGATATCGTGAAAGATGCCGAGGCCGGCTTCCATACACTGTTTGCGAACGAATTCGCAAAAGCCTACGAAGATCAGATCAGACGACTGAAAGCGCGCGGACGAACGCGTTAGGCGAAGTTCGGGGGATCCTTGTTCGAAGACACACCGGTTGGGGAATACAGTCATTTGGAATATGTGTCGGCAGCGTTGACGCATACCGGACGAGTGCGTGCGACGAATCAGGACGCGTTTGTCGATCGCGCGGACATCCGCCTGTGGGCCGTGGCCGATGGCATGGGCGGTCACATGCAGGGTGACGTCGCGAGTCGCATGGCCTGCGACGGGCTGAATCAGGTAGTGCCGGGAGCCTCGCTCGATCGCACCCTCACGGATATCGAACGGCGGATGGGGCACGTGAACGCGAAGCTCTATGCGGCCGCCGTGCGCCCACGCAATCCCGTGCAAAGCGGCAGCACGCTCGTGGCGTTCGTCACGCATCACGCCGAGTGTGCAGTCCTGTGGGCAGGCGACAGCCGGCTCTATCGGTATCGCGCCGGACAGCTGCTTCAGCTCACGACCGATCACACGTGGGCAGCTCAAATGGCGCCGCATCTGCCGCCAGACGATCCTTTGCTCGAGGAAGATCATTCGATCATGCGAGCGATCGGCGGCGAGCACTCGTTGGCGCTCGAGATTCGTCGCGATCATGTGCAGCGGGGCGATCGCTATCTGCTGTGCTCGGACGGGCTGACGCGGGAGTTGTCCGCCGAACAGATCGCGACTCGTCTGGCGAGAGGTGATGTTCATTCGGCCGCACAGGCGTTACTCGATGCGACCCTGATCAGCGGGGCGCGCGACAATGTTACTGTCGTGGTGATCGAAGCGATCTAGCGATCGCTGTGCCCGAATCACCGATGCGCAGCTCGCTGAGTACAACTTCGGCGGGAGCTCTCACCCACATCCTTCGCAGTGAAGGTGGCAATACATGACGGCGAACACCGCCAGCACACGAGCCGACATCACGATCCGTCCCCTCGAGGCTTCGGATCGAGCAGGGTGGGATGGGTTATGGGATGGCTATCTGGCGTTCTATCAGGAACAGCTGCCCCAGGAGATCACGGAGGCGACATGGCAACGTCTGATCTCGGCGGTCGAGCAACCCTATGGATTCGCGGCGCTGCATGAAGGGCGCATCGTGGGATTCGTTCATTATCTTTTCCACGTCTCGACCTGGGCCACTAAAGGCTACTGTTATCTGGAAGATCTGTTCGTCGCTGAGACCGCACGCGGACTGGGCGTCGGACGCGCGCTGATCGAGGCCGTCTTTCGATCCGCGGATGAGTACGGCGCGACGCGCGTTTACTGGCACACGGAAGCAGGCAATGAACGCGCGCAGTCGCTGTACGAGCAGCTCGCGCAGCAGGTGCCGTACGTTCAATACCGTCGCAAATCGCGGTGATCCACACGTGCCATCGAGACGTTCGACACAGGTCTATATCGCGCTGCTGCGTGGGATTAATGTCGGGCGAGCCAAACGGATCGCCATGGCCGATCTGCGCAAGCTCATCGAAGCGGAAGGAGGTTCGAACGTTCGCACGTTGTTGAACAGCGGCAACGCTGTGTTCTCGGCGAGAGCGGGGAAGGCGAGCGCGCTCTCGCGACGCATCGAAGCAGCGATAGAGAAATCGGTGGGATTCACCGCCGCGACGATCGTGATCACGGCGCAGGAGCTCGACAGCATCATCGAAGCGAACCCGCTTGCAAAGATCGCCACTGAACCGCCGCGCCATCTGGTCACATTCCTGGCGCAAGCGGAGCACCGGGAGAAGGCGCGGCCGCTGTTGTCCGAATCGTGGCAGCCCGAGCATCTGGCGATCGGAGAGAATGCGATCTATCTGTGGTGCGCCAATGGCATTCTCGAGTCCAGGCTGCTGCAGAGTTTCGGGCGGGTGATGGGGACGCACGGCACGTCGCGCAATTGGGCCACTGTCACGAAGATTCAGGCGTTGGCCAAAGAAGTCGCGGCGCAGTCCAAGGGTTAGGGAAATTGACCCCGCGTCAGCGCTAGGATCGCAGTCATGCACAAGACTCGTCGCGGTCGCCCAGCTTCTGAGGATCTGCTGACTCCGGCGGAATGGCGCACACTGCATGCACTTCAGCATGGCATGACTCAGCGCGATATCGCGCGCCGCCGCGGCATCAGTCTGAGCGCCGTGAAATATCACACGCGCAACATTCGCGAGAAGCTTGGCATCGACAAGCGCGCGGAACTGAGTCGATGGTTCGCAGCGCCGCAGGACAGCGGCTTGCACGCCGAATCGTCAGAGCTGCGGACTGCAGGAGTATTGGGTCCGATCGGTCAGATCTCTCGCACCGTCAGCGACATCGAGCGGTCGAAGCAGTGGTACATGCAGATCCTCGAGCTTCCCCACCTCTACACGTTTGGGCAGCTCGCATTCTTCGACTGCGGCGGAACGCGCTTGATGCTCACTTCAGAATGCGGAGCGCGCACAAACGAGTCGATCCTCTACTTCCGGGTTACGGACATTCGCGCCGTGCATGAGCGCCTGATGCATCGAGGTGTGAAGTTCGTGAGTGCGCCGCACAGGATCCATCGACATGCCGACGGCACGGAAGAATGGCTCGCCTTCTTCGAGGATCCCGATGAGCGGATGCTTGCGCTCATCTCGCAGGTGAAGGCTGCAATTGCCTAGTGGGCTGCCTGTCGCGCTCTGCGATGCTTGCATCATTGCATTGAGGCTGCTGCCGTCTCGCTTGGCAATCAGAGCATTCCTAGTTCGAAGGCTTCTGCCGAGGCATCGTGCGGTCGAACGAGCGTTGAAACAGCGCGAAGGTGAACAGCGCTCCGGACACCAGATCGTGGAGCTCGGTGATCTCGGTGCTCGATTCCAGCAGCTTCAGGTAGCTGCGCCACAGTCCCGGATCGTGTGCGCGCAGGTATTCGCTCGCCGCGCGCACCTGTTCGTCCTCGCTCGTCTGGACGCGGGCGTACAGCCATCGCGCTCCAAGGCGTGAGCCCTCGAGTACATACAGAATCCCGTACATCTCCGAGCGCGTCGGCGGCGCGCGGCGCAACTGCAGCGGCGCCTGTGTTCGACCGAGCTGCGACAGATCGCGCGTGATGGCTTCTGTGCGTCGACGTTGGGTCCACTCCGGCAGCACCTCGTGAACGCCTGCGCTCTCCAGCATCTGCTCGAGTGCAATCAGAGGTGCAGCGCTCGCCGCGAGGAACGCGCCGTAGTGATCGTTGCGTCGCAGATCGAAGCTCGCGAGGCTCGCATCCAGGGTGCGATGAAGATCCTGCGTCGCAAGACGCAGTGCTTCGCGGCGCGATCCCGGATGACGTGCATCGGAGGTGCGTTCAGGAGCGCGTATCGCGCCGGGTTCCAGTGCCATCGAGGACCTGCCTCAGCCGTGCGGCCAGTTCGTGCTGTACAAAAGGTTTAGCGATCAACTGCACGCCGGGATCGAGGCGGCCGTGATGCACGATGGCATCGCGCGCGTAACCCGAGGCGAACAGAACTTTCAGAGAGGGTTGCTGGGAGAGAGCGACCTGCGCGAGCTGCTGACCGTTCATGCCCCCGGGCAGCACGACATCAGAGAACAACAGATCCACGGTACCGGCAGGCGTCTGAGCCAGCACCTTCAGCGCAGTCGGACCGTCGCGAGCTTCGAGTACCTTGTAGCCCAGCTCGCGAATCGTCTCGACGGTGTAGCCGCGCACATCCGGATCGTCCTCCACGACGAGGATCGTCTCGCTTGCGGTCGGCGAGACGACATCGCGCTCAGCGACACTCTCCGGAATTTCAGCCGCACCGAGCAGTCGCGGAATATGCATCGTGATGGTCGTGCCACGTCCAGGGGCGGAGTCGATGAGCACGCGACCGCCCGATTGCGTGACGAAGCCATACACCTGCGACAGTCCGAGTCCCGTGCCCTGGCCGATGCCCTTGGTCGTGTAGAACGGCTCGAATGCATGCGCCAGCACTTCGGGCGTCATGCCGCTGCCGTTGTCGATGACGCACAGAGCGACATGATCGGTGTCAGGCAGATCGTGTCCGCGCAGTGCATGACGCCGCTGAGCATCGACATTGAAGGTCTGAATCTGCAGCTTTCCGCCATTGGGCATGGCATCGCGCGCGTTCACGGCGAGATTGAGCAGCGCGATCTCAAGTTGATTCTCATCGATCTCCACCGGCCACAGCTCGGGATCGAGCTCGGTCTGAATATCGACCATCTCGCCGAGTGAACGCCGCAACATCTCCGACATGCCTTCGACGAGCCGATTGATCGCGACCGGACGAGGGTTGAGAGGTTGCCTGCGCGAGAAGGCCAGCAGATGTTGCGTGAGATTCGCTGCACGACGCGCACCTGCCATCGCATGATCGGCGGCGCGTCGCAGTCGCGTGAGCTCCTTCGGAAGCTTGCTCTGCAAGGTTTCCAGATTCCCCACGACGACCTGCAGCAGATTGTTGAAATCGTGCGCCACGCCGCCGGTGAGTTGCCCGACGGCCTCCATTTTCTGCGCCTGGCGCAGTGCTTCCTGCGTGTGTGCGAGTCGCATCTGCGCTTCGCGATCTTCGGTCACGTCGCGACCGACGAAATAAATGCATCCATGTCCGGGCGCAGCGGACCAGGAGATGTGGCGATACGCGCCATCCTCGCAGCGAAAGCGACATTCGAACGGGCGCAGTTTTCCGCGCGCGGCGAGGCTTATCGATGCCTGCGTGAGCTTGAGATCATCGGGATGCGCGAAGTCGAAGAAGGGCTTGCCGGCGAGCCGCTCGATTTCATAGCCGAGCGAACCCCAGGCCGGATTCACTTCGATCAAATTGCCCGCCGGATCGGTCACCGACAACAAGTCTTGCGAGAGCTGCCAGAGGTAGTCGCGTTCCGCGCTCTGGCGCTCGACCCGCAGCTTCAGGCTCTGATTCAGCTCCTGAAGATCCGTCTCCTCGCGCTTGCGGTCCGTCACATCCGCGACTACGCCGATGAAGCGCGTGCAGGTGCCGTTCTCGAAGAACGATCGACCACGCAAATGCAGCCAGCGCTCCTCGCCATCGCTCAGGCGAATGATGCGGCATTCCTCGGACACTTCGCTGCCACCCGGGAGCATCGCAATCCGCAATGCGCGTTCGACACGATCGCGATCGAGCGCGTGACAGCGTGCGAAGAACAGATCGTGATCGACGGGCGTGGAGCCCGATACCCCGAACAGCGCACGACAGCGACTGTCCCAGATCAGACGATCCTCGATCGGGTCGTATTCCCATTTGCCGAGGCCGGCTGCATCGATCGCGAGCTGCGTGCTCGTCTCGCTCATGCGCAGGGCCTGCTCGGCGCGCTGGCGTTCCTGTTTCTCGCGTGCCTCGGCAATCGCACGATCGACTGCCGCGGGCAGACGATTCAAACCGCGCTTCATCACGTAGTCGGTCGCACCACGACGCAGCGCATTGATGGCGAATTCCTCGCCGACCACGCCCGAGACGAAGATGAACGGCAGCTCGGGACTCGTGCGGCGGACGATTTCCAGTGCACTCAGGCCATCGAAGTCCGGCAGCGAATAATCGGCGAGCACGATGTCGATCTCGCCCGGCTGCAGCGCGTTCATGAACTCCTGGCGTGTCGCAGCCCGGGTGATCTGGCATTCGATCCCGGCCTTGTACAGATGGCCGATGAGCAGCTCCGTGTCGATATCGCTGTCTTCCAACAGCAACACCCGCAACGGGCGCTCGAAAGGCATGTTCGCTTCAGCGGCCATAGTGTCCGCGCGGCGGCGGCTCGTTCAGTACGGCCCAGAACATGCCCAGATCCTGAATGGCTTCGAAGAA
This sequence comes from Pseudomonadota bacterium, assembly GCA_023423935.1. Taxonomy (GTDB): domain Bacteria; phylum Pseudomonadota; class Gammaproteobacteria; order Steroidobacterales; family Steroidobacteraceae; genus Steroidobacter. Next base: position 9,607 of record JAFAEQ010000003.1, read on the forward strand.
TGCGTTGAAGTCGACGGGCTTGACCACGAAGGCGTTGACGCCGAGCTCGTAACTGCGCACCAGATCGGACTCTTCGCGCGACGAGGTCAGCATGACTACAGGGACGCGGCGATGCTCCGGATCGTGCTTGATGCGCTCGAGCACCTCGAGTCCGTCGATCTTGGGCAGCTTCAGATCGAGGAGGATGACTGCGGGATCACCGGGGGCGCGCTGTTGGTGCTGCCCGCGGCGATACACGTAGTCGAGCGCTTCTGCACCGTCGCGCGTCACGACGATCTCGTTGGCGAGCTGACATTTCGCCAGGGCGGCGAGCGTCAGCTCGATGTCCTTGGGATTGTCTTCAACCAGCAGAATGGGGCGCAAATCAGCCATCAGCGAACAACCTCACTTCCGCGGCAGTGCAAATCTGAATGCGGCGCCGCCATCGATGGATCCTTCGGCGGCGATCCAGCCGCCGTGACGCTCGACGATCCGCTTGGTGAGCGCGAGACCGATGCCGGTACCTTCGAAATCTTCCATCCGGTGCAGCCGCTGAAATACACCGAACAGTTTGTGGACGTAGTTCATGTCGAAGCCCACGCCGTTATCCCGTACTTCGTAGATGCACTCGGTTCCCTGCGTCGATCCAGTGATGCTGATGAGCGCGGGATCGCGATCGCGCGTGTATTTCACGGCGTTGTCGATCAGGTTGACGAGCGCCTGCCGCAGCAGAGCGGCATCGCCCCACGCGGGCGGCAGCGATTGCACATTCCACTCGATGTGGCGTCTGGCGATGTCCGGCTCGATGGTTCGCAGCACCTCCTGCACCAGCTTGTTCATGTCGACGTTGGACGGATCGAGCGATGTGCGTCCGAGGTGCGAGAAGCTGAGCAGATCGTCGACGAGCTGTCCGGCGGTGGTGGCCGCTTCGTTGATGCTTTCGAGATAGTGCTGGGCTTTCTCGCTCAGGTTCTTCTCGCGATCGCGCAGGAGCTGCGCATAGCCGACGATATGGCGGAAAGGCGCGCGCAGATCGTGACTGACGGAATAGGAGAACGACTCCAGCTCGCGATTGCTGCGCTGGAGTTGCGTCGTCAGTGCTGCGCGCTCTTCCGCCCGACGCAGCACGATATTGATCATGGCGGCGCGCAGATCGCTGGCCGCATCGATGGTGGCTCGATCCCAGGGAACTGAGCGGCCGCGCACGTGTTCGATCCATTTGGCAAAGGAATGTCGCGGCTGCAGCGGCGCGTCGGTGTCCAGCGGCTTGGTGGGGTCGCCCGCCCATTGGACTTCGCGCACGATCTCGCGCCGGAACCAGAACACGTAACTTCGATGCAGCTGCGAAAGCGACAATGCAAGAACGCCGCTCGCCACTTCTGCGATGTCCGCGAACTCGGGGTGATCGAGCGCAAGGCGGTTGCTGATGAACTGATCGCGCGCACCCAGTTCATCCATGAGCTCTGCGAGTCTGCGGATACGATCGGCCGGCGGTGTCTGGCCGATAGTGCAGACGTCCTCGTCGTTCATGACCGCCGCGCCCGTCGCTTTGCAGAACTCGAGCCAGAGCTGCGGATGATGCGCGAGCGCCGAGCCCATCGATTCGGATTCACCCATGTGCACGACCAGGCGCGTCTCCATTTCCTTGAGACGGATACGCTCGGCGGCATAAGCAGAACGATCGCTCGCACCGATATGATTGCTGAGCACGGTGCCGAGCAGGTCGCAGGCGCTGCGAACCTGTGCATTTGCTCGCATCGGCTGGGCGTTGTGGCAGGACACGAGCCCCCACAATTTGCCGTCGACGACGAGCGAAATGGACATCGAGGCGAGCGTGCCCATGTTGCGCATGTACTGCAGATGGATCGGCGAGACGCTGCGCAGCGCAGCCGAGCTGAGATCGAGCGGTTTGCCGTCCACCGGACTGATCGCAGGCTCGATCGGGACGGGGGCGTAGTTCGCGTCCGGAATCAGCCGCAGACGATTGCTGCGATAGAGCTCGCGGGCCTGCGCCGGAATATCCGAAGCGGGGAAACGCAGGCCAAGATAAGAAGGCAGTACACCATCGCTGTCCTCGGCCAGCACTTCCCCATTCCATTCACTGTCGAAGCGGTAGATCAGCACTCGATTGAACCGGCTGATCTGTCTGAACTGACGGGCCGCCACTGCGCAGCCCTCTTCCAGCCGGTCCAGCTCCTGCAGCTGCTCGATGAAATGTCCGATGCGAGGATAGAGCGCTTCGAGCGTTTCACCCTCGGAGGCCGGCGGCTGCTCGAACTCGAGGATCATGCCCTGGGCGGTACGATGCCCGAGCACCTGCAGGTTGTTCCCATTGATCACGGTCGTGCGCAGCAGCGCAGCATCATGAGTTTCGTTCCACTCGCGGATCTCGCGTGTGAACCCCGAGCCACACACGTCAGCCAGGGACTGCTGCAGGAGATCGCCGCTGAAGTTCAGGACAGAGGATGCGTTGAGACTGGCTTGCAGGATCCTGAGCTCGGGGTTGCAGACCAGCAGCGCGCCGTGGGGCTGAATATTGCCGGGAATGCGGATGGGCTCGCGAGCGCAGCTTTCCAGGGAGAAATCGTTATTCGAGACCATACCCGCTTTCCGACCGACCATACTTCGCGCGTCCGACCTTCGAGCACTCGCCGTGCTGAGACATACTTCTGCGTCCAGGCTTCTCCGTTCAGGAAGGGCCTGGATGTGGCGGTGTGGGATCGGAGCGATACGTACAATGCGCAGGGCACTTCCCGAGTTCCGCCCGTCGCGGACTGGGGGGAGGTGCACGAGCCCGCTTTACTCTGTAGAGTGCGCCGCCTCGCGACCGAGGCTCTTGGCTCTGCGCTCGCCGCATCAATCCCGTCCAGGGATCAACGAGAATCCTCTCCGCACCTGTTGCTCGCTGGCGCCTCGCCGCCGTTTCCCGAAGGAAGTTTCCATGCCGTTTGCCGCCCTTGGGCTGATTCCCGAACTGACGCGGGCTCTTGCTGATCGCCAGTACACCGAACCCACGCCGATCCAAAGCGGCGTCATCCCTGAAGTTCTCGCCGGACGCGACATCCTCGCAGGTGCACAGACCGGAACCGGTAAGACGGCGGGATTCACCTTGCCGCTTCTGCAGCGTCTGCATGCCATGGGTCCAGGCTCGCGCGCGCCGCGAGCGCTGATTCTGGTACCGACGCGCGAGCTGGCGGCGCAGGTCGGCGAAAGCATCAAGGCCTACGGCAAGTATCTGAAGCTGCGCTCGCTGGTCATCTTCGGTGGCGTGAGCATCAATCCGCAGATCGAAGCGTTGCGCCGCGGGGCCGACATCCTGGTGGCAACGCCGGGTCGTCTGCTCGATCACGCCCAGCAGCGCACGGTGGATCTCAGTGCCGTTCAGATCCTGGTGCTCGATGAAGCCGATCGCATGCTCGACATGGGATTCATCGCCGACATTCGCCGGGTCATCAAGCTGCTGCCGTCGCAACGCCAGAATCTGCTGTTCTCGGCGACGTACTCGGAAGACATTCGGCGTCTTGCGCAGACGCTGTTGCGTCAGCCGGTGGAAATCGAAGTCGCGCGTCGCAACGCTGCGGTCGACACGGTCGAACAGAGCGTTTATCTCGTCAGCAAGGATCGTAAGCGTGCCTTGTTGTCGCAGCTGATCCGCGAAGGCGACTGGTCGCAGGTGCTGGTTTTCACGCGCACCAAACACGGCGCGAATCGGCTCACGAAGCAGCTGATGGAAGACGGTATCGAAGCTGCGGCGATTCACGGCAACAAGAGTCAGTCCGCGCGTACCAAGGCACTTGCCGACTTCAAAGGCTTCAACATCCGGGCACTCGTGGCCACGGAAGTTGCAGCTCGCGGTCTCGACATCAAAGAACTGCCGCATGTCGTGAACTACGAGCTGCCGAACGTTCCCGAAGACTACGTGCATCGCATCGGTCGGACCGGTCGCGCGGGAGCGAGCGGGCAGGCGTTGTCGCTCGTCGCACCCGACGAGACGGGATTGCTCAAGGATATCGAGCGGCTGCTAGGCAAACGTGTTCGGCAACTGCCGCTGCCGCAGATCACCGAGCCGGTGCGTCGCGAAGTCGCGCAGACCGTGCACGAGCGCGATCATGCGCCAGCGCGGACACAGCATCGCCACGCACAGCCGCATCAGGGCCAGAATCGCCCTCCGCGTTCGAAGTCAGCACCTCAAGGCGAGCAAAGACGCGGAAGCGAGCAGCAGCGCAGCGGAGCAGGTTCGCAGTCGAATCGTCCCCGCGGACAAAGCTGGCAAGGCTCGTCCGACCAAGGGGGATCTTCGCGACCCCAGGGCTCGCGTTCGAATCGGGGCTCGCATCCGCAGCGCGGTCGCCGCTGACCTCAATCGTCGCTGAGAGCCGCGCCCACACCCAGCGGCACGAACGTGCCGTCGGCAACCGCAGCGTCGTCCCCCTTCGCTTGCAGAAGCGCGTGCTGAATGCGCAGCTGCGCGCGTCGCATCGCGAGATCCTGTTCCTGCAGACTCTTGTACTGCTCCAGCTGCGCTGAGGAAAGAATGCCCGCGACCGCATCGCGGGCGCGCTCGTAATCGCGTTCAGTGCGCTCGAGCTGTGCTTCCGCGAGCTTCAATTGCGTCTGCGCGTTCATCGGACCCGGCTGCGACATTCTTTGCGAGCTCTCCGCTTCGTGGCGCACCTCGCGCTCCTGCTGGGCGAGTGCCTGTCGCAGCTGATAACTCTGGTCTTGGCGCAGCGGCATGCCGGCGGCATCGAGCGCCTGAACCAATTGGCGGGCACGAAAGCGCGCGCTCATCGTGTTCTGATAATCGCGCCATCGCTCGGCGCCCCGCTCGCCCAGTATCTCGGCGATCGCCACCTCGGTAGTGCGAGCTCGCTCAGCGTGCTTGCGCTGCAACGCTTCTATTGCAGCCGTATCCGGCAGCCCGGCAGGCAACGCGCTTGCATCGCGCAGTTGTTCGAGCTGCTGGTCCGTCAGCAGATCCAGCAGCCGCGCTTCGGTTTCCGGTGTCAATCCAAGATCTTCCGCAAGGTAGGGGTACTGTTGCGTCAGTGTCATGCGCTGCTGCGTGCGCAACGCGGCGAGATACTCGGGGTCCTTCAGCAAGATCTGCTGCATCCGCATGTAGCGGTCTTCGGCCTCCCGGGCGGGCGGGCGCGAAGGCGGCGGCGCAGCGGGAGCTTTGCTCTTCGAGGACGCCACGGCAGAGAGTGCGGACTTCAAGCTGGCAGGAGCACTGTCTTGGGCCGATGCGGATGGAGTCGCAGCGGGTGCGAGTTCACTGGGCTCCCGAGCGCTGGAGCGCAATCGAAACTCGAGCTCAGAGCGCAGCGCACCCACTTGCTCGCGTTGCGTCCGCAGCTCGCTCCACAGCCATCCCGACGCCGAAGCGAAAGCAGCAGTCGTCAGTCCCAAAACCAGCAACGCCCTGTTCATGCCGATCCTCCCTGCGGCACGCGAGCGCCGCCGAAGCGGCACTGGATCCTAGCGAGTTTCTTTGGCGACCTCGCGTCGTAGTTCGCGCAGTTTGAGCTTCAGCGCAGCTGCATTCTCTGCGCCCATGCGAATGAGCAATTTCTGCCCCGCGGACAATTGTTCGAGCGCGGGATCGGCAAATTCATACAGCACGCCGGGCTGCGTCAGGCGAATCGGGCCTTTCACATCGGGCGTGGCGAGCAGATGGTCGATCACTTCGACCAGTCGATTGTTGAAGTAGCCGTCCGGATAGCCGAGTTCCTGATAGGCCTGCTGAAAGAGCGGGTAGTAGTGTTTGTAGATACCGACGAGCTGCTTCGTGTCCGTGTTGCGCACGATCGTCATCAGCGGCGCATAGCGGGCGTAGTTGTCTTCGCTCAGCGTGATCGATTCGCCCCGCGCATCGACGGCGGGAACGCCTGCCGTGGGACGCAATGGCCACATCTGCATCGACGTTTTCTTTCGCGGCATGTTGTCGACGGTGGCCACGATGTGCCTGACCAGATCCTTGGGCACCAGAAAGCGATCCAGCGAGTGACCGAACACGCCGTTCAGCGATTCGTTGATGGCCGTATCGCTTTGACCCAGTGCGGGAAGCGGCTCGTTGCTGCTGGCATCAGGCTCGATCGGATGATCGTTGTCGAACGGGGCCGGCGCCTCGGCGACGGGTGGCGCTTCGATCTGTTGCGCAACAGGTTCGGCCTTGTGCTTGCGACCGTAGTACAACGCTGCGATCAGGCCCGCAGCGACCACGATGGGAATACCCCACCACACCCATTTTTTCGAGTCGTCGTCTTGCATGGCAGAAACCTCAGCAGATCTGATCATCTGCCGGGCCTCTCCGACCCGGCAGATGAAGTGAGCCTTACTCGGGCTTGACGAACTTCAGCACGAAATTGTCCGCTTCACCGATGGCGAGATATTTCTCGCGATCCTGATCCCCCAGTGCGAGCGTGGGCGGCAGCGTCCACACGCCTCGCGGCCAGTCCTTGGTGTCTTTCGGATTGGCGAGGATCTCGGATTTGCCCACGTATTTGAATCCGGCTTTTTCCGCCAGCGCGATCGTGTAGTCCTCACGCACGTAGCCGTTTTCGGCTTTCGGATCCTGCGGCTTGTCATTGCTCGCACGATGTTCTTCGACGCCGAGGATGCCGCCTGGCTTGAGCGCCTTGTAGAACGAGGCGAATACCTGATCGGCAGTACCCGCGCTCATCCAGTTGTGGACATTGCGGAACGTGAGCACCATGTCTGCGGAGCCTGCCGGGGCGGGATTGAACGTGCCGGCGCCGAGCTCGCCGATCTTGACGTTGCCGTAGATCGCGGCGTTGTCCGTGAGCTTCTTCTTCCAGTTGTCGTAGTACTGAGCGGCGCGCTCGTTGGCCGAGCGCGGTGTGATGGCCGTGTACAGCGTGCCTTTATCGCGCAGGTAGGGCGCGAGGATTTCGGTCCAGTAACCACCGCCGGGCGAAATCTCGACCACTGTCATGTCCGGTTTGATGCCGAAGAATTCGAGCTCTGCCTGCGGATGGCGATACTTGTCGCGCTCGACCATGGCCGGTGTTCGATGAGAACCGGCGATTGCTTTTGCCAGTGCCTCGTCCTTCGCGGATGCAATCAATGGCAGGGATGAGAGTGTTGCAAGAGCAAGGATTCTTATGAGTCGCATAGGAACTCCAGAGGTGGAACGGTGAGTCGCAGGCTGCCCCGACTGTAACACTGGCGCCGCGCCGCGCTGAACCTTCGGCTCGACGCGAGAGCTGCAAGGATGACCGCGTGCGTGTGCGATGGTTCCGGAAGATCGCCAACGCGCCCTCGACTGATACCATGCATGCAACAGGAATGAATCGCGTGAACTCACATCGATGATCAGGTGCTTGCTCTCTTGCGTCGCGGTAGCCGCAGTCCTGGCGACACCGCAGGCTCTCTCGCAACCCTCCTCTTTGCAGCTCGGGCCCTGTTCGCCAGAGCAGCTGATGGGGGGCAGTGCCTCCGAGCGCTGCGGCTGGCTGACCGTTCCGGAGAATCGCGACGATCCTGCAAGCCGCACCTTGCGCTTGCGCGTGACAGTGTTGCCGGCGTTGCGGGCACAACCGGAACGCGATGCTTTGATGATCCTCTCCGGCGGTCCGGGTCAGGGTGTGCATGAGTTCTATCCGAGTGTCGCCGGTGCCTTCAACGGCATACGACGCGATCGTGACATCGTGCTGCTCGATCAGCGCGGCACGGGCAGCTCGAATCGCCTCGACTGCGCATTCGATGACTCCACTGAGCTCGAAACCGCAGATCCGCAAACCATTGCAGGATTGGCCGAAGAGTGCCTGAAGAAGTTGCCCGGTGATCCGCGCTTCTACACGACCAGCATTGCCGTGCGCGATCTGGAAGACGCCCGCCTAGCGCTCGGCTACGAACAATGGAGTCTCTATGCGGTGTCGTACGGCACTCGCGTCGCGCAGCACTACCTGCATCGTTATCCGCAGAACGTGCGGACGATGATTCTCGACGGCGTGGTGCCCGTCGACCTGGCATTGGGTCCCGACATCGCTCCGCGCGCCCAGGAGGCGCTCGATGCGTTGTTCGCACGGTGTGCAGGTGATGCCAGCTGCGAAGAGCGGTTTCCGAAAGTTCGCGATCAGTTCAACGCGTTGCACGCCCGGCTCACAGCCGAGCCCATCCGCGTACGTCTGCCGGATCCGGTGACTTCAGAGGTTGCAGACCGGGCGTTCGGCGTGCAGGAGCTCAACGCGGCCGTGCGGTTGCTGAGCTACAGCGACGAGACGGCATCGCTCCTGCCGCTGTTGATCCACGGCGCGCAGAGCGCGGGCAGGCCGGAGCCGCTCATCGCGCAGTATCTGATGATCCGCAAGCTGACCGATGCGCAGTTCGCCTATGGAATGCACTTCGCTGTCGTCTGCAGCGAAGATGCGCCGCGATGGCATCTGGAGAAGGTTTCCGAGGAGGCGTTGAAGGCGAGTTATCTCGGCAGCAATTTCATGGCCAGCATGCGTGCCGTGTGTGCGAAATGGCCTCGCGGTGTCGTGGATGAAGACTTCAGCACGCCGCATCCCGAGCAGACACCGACGCTGATTCTCTCTGGCGCCGTCGATCCCGTAACACCGCCCGCGTATGGCGAACGTGCGATCCAGTTCTATCCGAAGGGCCGCCACCTGATCGTCGCAGGACAGGGTCACGGACAAGTGGCGATCGGTTGCATGCCGCGGCTGCTCGCGCGCTTCATCTCCACCGCGGATGCCAAGAGCCTCGATACGCAGTGCCTGGACCAGATCGGCGCCGCGCCATTCATGCTGTCCGCCTCTGCACCTGCGCCGTGAGCACGTGAATCCATGATACAGGTCGAACAGCTCTCCAAATCCTTCGGCAGCGTCCGCGCGCTGCAGGATGTGTCGTTCAGCGTGCCTGATGGGCGGATCACCGGTCTGTTGGGTCACAACGGCGCCGGCAAATCAACGACGCTGCGCATTCTCAGCACGGTGATGCGCGCCGATGGCGGACGCGCGAGCGTCGATGGTCACGACTGCGCGCGTGATGGCCTCATCGTGCGTCGCTCGCTCGGCGTGCTGCCGCACTCAAGCGGCTTGTATCAGCAGCTCACCGGTCGCGAAAACATCGAGTACTACGGACGCCTGCATGGCCTGAGAGGCGAGTCCTTAAAGCGCGCTTGCGATGTCATGATCGAACGCCTTGCCATGGCGAGCTTCGTCGATCGGCGTGCCAAGGGCTATTCGCAAGGCGAGCGGCTGAAGGTGGCATTGGCGCGCGCGCTGATTCACGAGCCCCGCACGATCATTCTCGATGAGCCCACGAACGGACTCGATGTGAGCGCAGTGCGCATGTTGCGTGAGCTGATCCGCGGATTGAAGGCGAGCGGCTGCTGCGTTCTGTTTTCGAGCCACGTGATGCAGGAGGTCGCTGCACTCTGCGATGACATCGTGATCATCGCGCACGGTCGTGTCGCCGTGCAGGGAACTCCCGCGGAGATTCTGGCCTCGGTCGGCACCGACGATCTCGAAGAAGCCTTCGTGCGCGCTGCGGAGGTGGTCTCGTGAGTCCGATCGTCACCGTCTTCCTCAAAGAGGCACTGGAGAACGTTCGCGATCGACGCGTGATTTTCTCGGCGTTCTTTTTCGGCGTGCTGCTTGCGCCGGCGATCTTCGCGCTCACCACCACGATCGTTTCGAAGCGCGCTGTCGAGACTCAGGAGCAGCCGCTCGAGCTTGCGGTGATCGGCGATACCTACGCGCCGAATCTGATGCGCTTTCTGGCCGAGCAAGGCGTGGTCGTCAAGCCGATGGCGGGATCTGAGCAGCAGGCCATCGAGAAGGTTCGTGCAGGCGACCCGGAGCTCGTGCTGATCGTGCATGAGGACTATGCCCGACGCCTTGCCGCGGGTGAGCCTGCACCGCTCGATCTGGTCGTGGACAGTGCGAACACCCGCGCATCGGGAACGACGCAGCGCGCCCGTAGCCTCATTCAGGCGTACGGTCATCAACTCGCAGCGCTGCGGCTGTTGGCTCGAGGCGTGAGCCCGACAGTCATCGATCCGCTCGACGTCCGCAATGTCGATGTCGCCACCCCCGCCGGGCGGGCGCTGCTGATCCTCGGCATGCTCACGTACTTCTGTCTGATGGCGATGCTGGTGGGCGGGTTCTACCTGGCGATCGACACCACCGCCGGAGAACGCGAGCGAGGTTCGCTCGAGCCGCTGCTGACACTGCCTGTCACGCGAGCGCAGCTCATCCTGGGCAAGATCCTCGCGACGTGTGCGTTCATGGCGGTGTCATTGCTGCTCACGCTGACGGCTTTTTCGATTGCGCTCTCATTCGTACCGCTCGAGGTGCTCGGAATGTCGGCGAATTTCGGGCCTGCCGTGGTGCTGGGCATTTTCGCGGTCATGGTGGTGTTCGTGCCCCTGGGCGCGGGCCTCATGACGCTCGTGGCGTCCTTCACGCGCAGCAATCGGGAAGCGCAGACCTGGTTGTCGGTCGTGCTGATGGTCCCGCTCGCGCCGATCATGTTCGCGGTCATGAATGGAACGCGGCCAACGGCATGGCTAATGGCGATTCCGAGTCTCAGTCAGCATCTGCTCGCCACCGATCTGATCCGCGGCGATGCGCTCAATCCTCAGCACGTGGCCATCTCGGTGATCAGCACACTCGGCGTCGGTGCGCTGCTCATTGCGCTCGCCATGCGTCTGTATAGGCGCGAGTCGATTCTCGGATGAGGCGCGTCGCAGCCTGACCACTGCGCATCATGCTGAACGTTCTATCAGTTACTACCTGAAGTGGCCGGCCGCGCTAGCGAGGCAGTGAAGGCGAGCAATTCACGGAGCAAGGGAATTTCCAGAGTTTGCGTGCATGAGGCGCGCGATCAGGTGGCTCAGGGCGGCCTTATAAAACACGTCAGCAAAGCTTGATGTCGTCGCTGATCGACACTTCCCTCCCCGGATCTTTGTGTGTCTACTCGCCGCCGTCACGGAGAAACGCCTTCTTGTTTGCGAGCTGTTACCAGCAAGCGTTCAGAGGCGGCGAAGTAAAGCGTTGGTCTTACGGCCGATCGAAGAACATCGACGCGTGACACAAGTGCTCTCGCTGGTCAGCGGAGCTCGTGTTTTGACAAGGGCAAACCCGTCGTAAGTCGGGGACGCAAAGCCTCCGGTCCAACGCACTCGTGCGCTGGATGGCGGGGTTACCGGAACACACAGAGTGTCTCCTCAAGAGAGAGACTGCTGCGTCTACGTTTTTTGCGATCCCGCTCAACGGAACGAGCACGACGTCTGCCCGCCTGACGTTGAGGATCGCGTTTCATGTTCACCGCTTCACGCGCGCTGGTCAGCGTGCCTGCCTTGTTGCTCGCTTTGTTTCTGTTGCCGCAATTCGCCAGCGCCGCCAATCGGGCCCCCACCCTCTCCGGCACACCTGCGGCGACTGCCACGGTGGGCCAGACCTACAGCTTTACACCCAAGGCGACGGACGCCGATGGTGACAAGCTCTATTTCGGCAGCTATTCGATGCCGAGCTGGGCCACGATCGACCGCGCGACCGGAACCCTCAAGGGCGTACCGAAGGCCGCGGGCGTGCACAAGAATGTCGAGATTCACGTGTGGGACGGGAAGAAGACCGTTTCTTTGCCCACGTTCACGATCACGGTGAAGGCGGCCACCTCCGGCACGGCAAACACGGCACCGACACTGTCGGGCACGCCAGCGACGTCCGTCACGCTCGGCAACACGTACACCTTCAAGCCGACCGCGAAGGATGCGGATGGCAATACGCTGGGTTTCGCGATCACGAATCGCCCCAGCTGGGCGACCTTCAGCACGACGACGGGTCAGCTGTCGGGCAAGCCCACTGCGACGGGCACGTTCTCCAATATCGTGATTTCCGTGAGCGACGGTAAGGCGACGACCAAGTTGCCCGCATTCTCGATCGCGGTGAAGGCTGCAGCGACATCGACGCCCACAACGAAAGGTGGAGTCACGTTGTCATGGATGCCGCCGGCGGCAAACGCCGACGGTTCGAGCCTGAGCAATCTCACCGGCTATCGCATCTACTACGGCACGAGTTCCGGCATGCTGATCAAGACCATCCAGATCAACAACCCAAGTGTGTCGAGCTATGTGATCGAGAACTTACCGGCAGCCACGTACTACTTCGGCGTCCGCGCGGTCACCTCGAAGGGAACGGAAAGCCCGCTGTCGAACCTGATGACGGCGAAGGTCAATTGATCGACCGGGGAATCCAGGAAGCGGAACACGGGCGATGCCGGGAGGCGTCGCCCGTTCTCTTTCAGCTTCCCGAAAGCGCCGTCCATGCCGTGCGCAGGATCAGCGCCGTCACGACCGCGATGAAGATCTTGCGGACGAGAACGCTTCCGCCGCGCAGTGCGAGTCGTGTTCCGAGGAGCGAGCCGAGCACGTTGCAGATCGCCATCCCGAGGCCGATGTGCCAGAGCACGTAGCCATGCCAGGCGAAATAGGCGAGGGCCGCGCCGTTGGCAGCCACATTGAGCACGCGCGCACTCGCAGCCGCGTTCAGAAAATCGTAACCATAGAAGCGCACGAAAATGAACATCAGAAAGCTGCCCGTACCGGGACCGAAGAAGCCGTCGTAGAAACCGACCCCGACGATCAACAGCGTTCCATACAGATGATGCCGCCCGGAGAAGGCGCGCGGTGCGTGGTCTGCACCCAGATCCTTGCGTCGTAGCAGATAGATCAGCACCGCGATCAGCATCAGTGGCACGAGCGGGCGGAAGATCTGGGGTGCCACGATCGTCGCGATGAAGGCCCCTCCCGCCGAGGCGACGAGCACCCCGATAGCGAGCGGCAGCAGCGCGCGCCACGGGATCTGAACCTTTTTCGCGAAGCGCGCCACCGCACTCGCGGTTCCAAAGATACCTGCGAACTTGCTCGTTCCGAGCAACAACGGCGGCGCGGTGTTGGGATAGACGCCGAACAGCGCCGGCAACTGCACGAGCCCTCCGCCTCCGACCATCGAATCGATGAGACCGGCGCCGAAAGCGGCGATGAGCACGAAAATCAGATCCGGAATGGCCGTGAGCGTGTCGATGGCGGGGTGTTCATGACCGTGACGGCGCGTATTGTGGTGGAGGCAATCGGGAATGGGGAGGGGCGTGGTGCTTTCTCCTTACTTCCCATCGGGGCCAGATGATTCACAGTTTGCTCCAGCGCGGTCATCATCCGGCCCTTGAACATTCCCACACGCTTCGGAGGCTCCCATGTCGTTGCAAGGCAAGACGCTGTTCATCACAGGTGCGTCGCGGGGCATTGGTCTTGCGATTGCGAAGCGCGCGGCACGCGATGGCGCGAACATCGCGATCGCCGCAAAAACCGATCAACCCAATCCCAAGCTGCCAGGCACGATCCATACGGCCGCTGCAGAAATCGAAGCGGCGGGCGGCAAGGCGCTCCCGATGCAGGTGGACATTCGCGATGAGGATGCGGTGGCTGCGGCCGTGAAGCAGGCCGCCGATCATTTCGGCGGCATCGATGTGCTGGTCAATAACGCAAGCGCAATCTCACTGACACGTACGCTCGATACGCCCATGAAGCGTTTCGATCTGATGTTCGGCGTCAACGTGCGCGGCACGTTCGTCTGCTCGCAGGCGTGTATCCCGTATCTGAAGCAGTCGGCACAGGCGGGCCGCAATCCTCATATTCTCAATCTGTCACCGCCCTTGAGCATGAAGGCGAAATGGTTCGCGCCGCATGTCGCCTACACGATGGCGAAATATGGAATGAGCATGTGCGTGCTCGGTATGGCTGAGGAGCTGAAGCCAGATGGCATTGCAGTCAATGCATTGTGGCCGCGCACCGTGATCGCCACCGCCGCGCTCAATCTGATTCCCATGGCGAATCCAGCGCTCGGTCGCAAGCCCGAGATCATGGCGGATGCCGCGCATGCAATCCTCAATCGCGATGCGCGTGAGTACACCGGTCATTTCTTCATCGACGACGAGGTGCTCGCGGCAGCCGGCGTTACGAATCTCGATGATTACGCGGTGACTCCCGGCAACAAGAAATTCCTGCCGGATTTCTTTGTCGACTGAACGTCCTCTCCGTCGCGCCTGCTGCGGTGAGCGAGCAAAAAAAGAGGGCCTGAGATTGCTCCCAGGCCCTCGAGGTCATAGCAACGGAATTACGGATTCTTGACCGTCGCCGAGCACACCACCATGCGTGCGGCATCGGCGAGATTGATGTAGCGCTGCTTCAGCAGACCGACCGACATGTGGGTGACGCAAGCCACGAACTGCAGGCGGTTTGACGAGTCAGCCGCACATTGCTCGACTTGCGACGACAGGATGTCGCCCACCGGCGTGACGTTCGGCACCTTCGTGTCGCACTTGCCGAATTTCAGCGATTCGATCGACCAGCCGATGTCCTTGAACAGCTGGGCCGTCAGATCGACGTTCGTGCCGGCACGCAGCGTCGAGGTGATCGCCGGTTCCATCAACAGGTTCGGATCGGCGGACGTATCGAAGTGAGAGATCGATGAGCCGGGCGCGATGACCGCCGGCGCGTAGAGTTTCACCTGCTTCTTGCTGTTCGCGCCCGCAAGCCGCGTCTTGTCCACGATGATCGCGACGTTCACGCCCGGCAGATTCGCCTTGATGAGCGCGCCGTCCTGCTGCGAAACCATCAGTGCCGGAATCGTCACGTTCGGATCGGTGCCCGACATGCCGATGGTCCCCGGAGCGTTGTTCGCGATCAGCACCGCCTTCGCTCCGGCGGCCTGCGCGTTCTGAGCCTTGACCAGGAACGTACAGGTGCCACGATCGACCAGCGCAATCTTGCCTGCCACTGCGGTCGTGATGGCGCCGCAGCCGAGCGTGTCGGAGGGATTGTTGGCGTCTACGCCCAGCACCACTTCACCGGCGAAGCTCGTCGGCGTCGCAGCCGGCCCGAAGGACGCATTACCCGTTTCCAGATCGCGCGAGATAGTGCTCGGGGCTGTGATGCGCAGGCCCGTCCACGGTCCCAGGAAATCCGGTGCGCTGCTCGTGACTTGCTTTCCGGCCCACACCACATGTCCCGTGTTGGCTGCGGAAGCCGTGATCTGAGCAGGCGTCAGCTTGTCCCAGGTCTTGTTGAGCTGATCATCCAGTGTGTTGCGCATGTAGATGTCCGGATAGTCGTACTCCGGATACGCAGGCGGCAGGCCGTCCAGTTCGGAAATGAAGTTGGCGAAGCCCAGGCCATGAGCCACTTCGTGCATGAACGTGTTCAGAAAATCGATCTGGCCGGCCGGAGGGTTGTTGTCGAGGCCGTAGTACCAGGTCGAACCTGGGATGCAGTTCGGTGTACCGATGCCGCCGTTGAACTGGGCGACGATGTCGGCGCCGGCATAACCGTCTTCCGGTCCGAGCTGTCCCGGTGCGAGGTCTTCTCCTGCCAGTGCATTCGCGAGGGCGACGCCGTACCAAGTGTTCTTCTTCGGCGCGTTCGGAAAGTTGGCGAAAATCTGGATGGCACCAGCTTGCGCAAGCACCTGTCCGGCACACTGAGCCGGCGGGAAGGAGCTGAACGAGCCCACCACATACACCGGCACTTTGCTCTTCAGGATCGATCCCCAGAGTTCGAGTGCGCGCTCATAGGCGGCCAGTCGTTGCTCGCCGATGGTCGTACCGGGATTGCCGCCGACGGGTGTGGCCGGTGTCGGATCGTTGAAGCCTACGCCCGGCGGATCGATGTTGATGAGCTGGAGATTTCCCGCAACGGCCGAGACGCTGACAGACAAAGCCAACAGCACGGAGGCGCAGCAGGAGCGGAGCGTGAGTGTTCTCATGTTATTTCTCCATCGCTGCAGGTGCCGAAGGCTCGACATGCACGACCTGCACGCCATCCGGCGTCGACTGCGCTTTGATCGCCGTCAACGATTCCTGGCCGAGTTTGACCGAGACCATGCCATTGCCATGCCGCTGGACGGTCTTGCCGGGCGTCAGCACTTCCGGCGCGGTGTTCTGCACTCCGCGGGCGGCCACACGTGCCTGGCGGGCCTGCTGCTCGGCTGCAAGCAATGCTTTCAGTTCTTCGGCGTTGGGCGCGCGCAGTTCACCGGTTTCCGGATCGCGCACCACGCGCAAGCCGCTCATCTGGGCACTATCGACGGTGGGTTTGGCCTCTGGAGCCGGATCGGCCCACGCAGTGATCGAGAGAGATCCTGTCATCGCGGCAAGCGCGACGACGTGTGACACACGTTTCATTGATGACTCCCCTTGAAGAACTGCCTGCGACAGTCTTCTTTTATTGACGATCGCCGCTCTCACATCCGTTCGCGACGTTGCGATCGAACCCGAAAGGGCGGACCTTGGATTTGCGTCGGCGCTGAAGCACATCCGTGCCGACCATCGCCGACGCAATCGAGATTAGACCGCGCCTCGTGAACGCGGCCATACGTCTTTACTGCTATTGGTTTCATTCGTTCTGTTGATCGCTTCGTGTATACAGCGTTGTATGAGCAACGGTGATGACTTGCGTGCTGGCCGAGTGCGCTTCAGAGCTTTGGTGGTCCTGATTGGCGCACTCGGTGGCATCGCCTTTTCGAACAGCTATAGTCAGACGATGAACAATGTCAGCAAATGGCGGACGCTCGACGCTCGACCGCCGCTCGTCATCGCACATCGCGGCGCCTCGGGTTACAGGCCGGAGCACACGCTTGCGTCGTATCTGCTTGCGATCGAGCAAGGCGCGGACTTCGTCGAACCGGATCTGGTCGCGACGCGCGACGGTCACCTGATTGCAAGACACGAGCCAATGCTCGATGCGACCACCGATGTCGCTCAGCGCGCCGAGTTCGCGGATCGCCGTACCACACGCATGCTCGATGGAAAACCGGTCACCGCATTCTTCGCGAGCGACTTCACGCTGGCCGAGATCAAGCAGCTGCGCGCGATCCAGCCGAATCCGGCACGCGCCAAGGACTTCGACGGCAAGCTGGAGATTCCGACTTTCGAGGAAATCCTCGAGCTGGTACGCGAAGAAGGCGCGGCGCGCGGCCGGGTGATCGGCGTTTACCCCGAGACCAAACACCCGGCGTATCACCTGACGCTCGGATTGCCGCTCGAGGATCGGATGCTCACGATCCTGCGCAAGTTCGATCTGGATCGCGAAGGCGGCCCGGTGTTCATTCAGTCTTTCGAGAGCGCGAACCTTCAGTACCTGCGGGCGCGCACGCGCTTACCGTTGGTGCAGCTGATGGAGGAGGGCGCACTCAAGTACGACACGTCGGGTAGGCGTGTCGTCGGCGTGGAGATTCCTCAGTACGGCGATCCGCGAGGGGGCGAGCCGCCCCGTGAGCTGAAGGACATTGCCGCCTACGCAGACGCGATCGGTCCCTGGAAACGCCAGATCCTGCGGGAGCTGCAGCAGCCGACCTTGCTCGTGACCTCCGTGATCGAGCAGGCGCACGCGGTGGGACTGCGAGTACACACGTATACGTTTCGTAGCGAGCCGGCCACGCTTGCTCCGCAGTACCAGAACGATCCGCTGCGAGAGTATCGCCAGTTCTATGAGATGGGCATCGACGGGGTGTTCTCGGACTTTCCCGACGTGGCGTTGAAGGCGCGAGTGCTGCCCGCCGAATAGCAGAATCCCAATGACTCTCTGCGGCGGCTGTCCTGGCCTCAGCCTCGCTGACTGACCACGCCGCCGCCGTCGATCACGAGTGTCTGGCCCGTCATGAACGAACCGCTGGCGCCGGCGAGAAACACAGCCGCTCCGGCAATTTCATCTGGCTCTCCGATGCGTTTGAGCGGATACGCCTTCACCGTGGCGGCATGGATCTGGGGATTTTCCCAAAGCGCCCGGGCGAAATCAGTGCGCACGAGGCCGGGCGCAATGCAGTTGGCGCGAATGTTCCTGGGTCCCCATTCGACGCAGATGTTCCGGACGAGTGCCATGTCGGCGGCCTTCGAGATGCCATACACGCCCAAGGCCGAGGTGCCGAGGATCCCTGCGATCGAAGAGATCACGATGATGGAGCCGCCCCCGCGCTCTGCCATCTGCGGCAGCACCATGTTGCACAACCAGAAGTTGCTGCGCACGTTCGAGCTCATCACCTTGTCGAACGCCTCGTCCGGCGTGCCGAGCGAAGGTCCGAAGTAAGGATTCACCGCCGCATTGCAGACGAGCACATCGATCCCGCCCCATTTCTGAATCGCTGCATTCACGAGCGACTGCAGTTCCTCCTTGCTGCTGATGTTGCAGGCATGCGCAAACGCCTCGCCTCCGTTTGCAGCGATGACCCCGACCACCTGCTCGCAATCTTCGAGCGTACGACTGCTGACGACCACCTTCGCTCCATGTTGCGCCAGCCGCTCGGCAATCGCCCGCCCGATGCCGCGACTCGAGCCGGTGACAACAGCGACCTTACCCGTCAGATCGAATAGCGATGTCGTAGTCATGAGGATGCTCCGGAATGAAGAATCTCCACGGGGATCACTGGGATCACCGGGGCATGAATGTCGCACTAGTCATCCGAGTCCAAGTTTCACTGAACGATCGATCGCCCGGTGTCCCCCGTGTGCCCCGTGGAGTGCTCGTCTCTTCTCTCTTACCTTGCCGCGTATTTCTCCAGTTCCAGTTTGCCGATCTGGTTGCGATGGACTTCGTCGGGGCCGTCGACGATGCGCATGGTTCTGGCGGTGGCGGCGATGTGGCCGAGATCGAAATCGGTCGTGACGCCCGCCGCGCCGTGCGCCTGGATGGCCCAGTCGACCACGTAGTTCAGCATGGCCGGGGCGGCGACTTTGATCATGGCGATCTCCCGTCGCGCGGCCTTGTTGCCCAAGCGGTCCATCTTGTCGGCGGCGTGCAGCACCAGAAGCCGCGCCTGATCGATCATGATCCGGCAGTTCGCGATGCGTTCGAGCCAGATCGACTGATCTGCGATCGGCTTGCCGAACGCCACGCGCGAGAGCAATCGCTTGCAGGTTTTCTCGAGTAGCCGCTCGGCGACGCCGATGTTGCGCATGCAGTGATGAATGCGGCCCGGGCCGAGGCGCGCCTGTGCGATCTCGAACCCGCGGCCTTCGCCGAGCAGGATGTTGTCGATGGGAACGCGCACATTCTCGAACTCGATTTCGGCATGGCCATGGGGCGCGTCATCGAATCCGAACACCGGCAGCTGTCGCAATACGCGTACGCCGGGAGTATCCATGGGTACGAGCACCTGCGATTGCTGCTGATGCCTGGCGGCTTGCGGGTTCGTCTTACCCATGACGATCAGAATCCTGCAACGCACGTCCCCCGCACCGGATGACCACCATTTACGGCCATTGATGACGTACTCGTCACCTTCGCGGCGAATGCTGGTCTCGATGTTGGTAGCGTCCGATGAGGCGACGGCTGGCTCTGTCATGCAGAAGGCCGAGCGGATCTCGCCAGCGAGCAGGGGATTCAGCCAGCGCGTCTTGTTGGCGGCGCTCGCATAGCGTTCGAGGATTTCCATGTTGCCCGTGTCGGGCGCCGCGCAATTGAAAACCTCCGACGACCATGACACGCGGCCCATGATTTCGCACAAGGGGGCGTACTCGAGATTCGTGAGTCCCGCACCTGACGGTGAGTGGGGCAGGAACAGGTTCCACAATCCTGCGTCGCGCGCCTTCGGTTTCAGCGATTCGATTAGCGGGATCGGTTCCCATCGCGCACGACCTTCGCGCCGAGCGACGAATTCTTTGACGGCTTGCTCATGCGGATGGATGTGTTCGGCGAAGAACGCTTCGAGCCGCGCGATCAGTGCTTGCACCTTGGCAGTGTGTTCGAACTGCATCGATCCCCCATGCGCGTTGTTACCGCGAGCCGATCATATCGGGGAGCGGTGCGCGCAGCGACAGAATGCAATTCGATCGGTATCTGTGCTGCTCTGCAGCTCAGAAGCAATGGATCTTCAGCGCGAGCGACGATCAGAACATCACCAACGATTCGACCGCTTTGTAACCTGCATTGAACGCGACGCGTGCGTGCACTCCGTGACGAAGAAGGCGAGCGTCGAGCGTCGCAGTGAGAAGACATAAATAGCGCACACGAATCGATTTGATTGAACCAAACTTCTTCTCGTGAATCTTCAACACTGAAGTGAGGTTCACCTTGATTTCATCGAAGCTCGAAACGCTCGATGCGAAGTGCGTCCCAGAATCTGTCGCCGCTTCACGACGAAAGCCAGCAAAGATTCAATGTGTCAGCGCTCACGCCGATGGGTTTAACGAGGTCGAAGGAACTGGTTTCAATCCGGCGGCGTTGCCCCGGGTGTCGAAATGAGGATGGCGATGATGAACACGAAGAAGGCCTGGCAGCAGCATCTCAATGACTTGATGAATGCGAGCCTCGACCCTGTGATTTACGCGGTGCGGTGGGCGCGCGATCCGCGGCGTCTGTCGGGCGGTGCAAGTCACGGCCGCGTCGGCCCGGCCAGCGACCGTCGGTCTCCTGTGTGCGCACTGTGGTCGAATCCTGGCAAGGGTGTGTGGAGCTGACTTCCCGTAGCTAACCGCCCGTGGCTGCACTGCCCGTGGCTAATTGTCCGTGAGTGACCGTCCGTGACTGATCAGCCGATGCGTCCTGGATTTGACAGTGCGCAGTGAGTTCGCAGCTTTCGCCCTACGACAATCGTCGAAGTGAAGCCGGTCCGATCCCCCTTGCGAGTAACGCGTACCGATCATCTCGGGTCATCGCGTAACGAATTTCTGCCTGCCTTAAGCAGATAACCGCGCTCCCGCCCCGCCTGGTCCGCTCTAGGGTGCGGACATGTTTACCGGTGTCCTTCGATATCGATCCCGCAGCGATCGTGGCTATGTAGCATCCACCAGCTCCGCGGATGAGGTGCTGACGCATCTATTGCGGGCACGCAGCTTGCGGCCGCATCGATTCATCCGTGAATGCGAGATCGGGCCGTTCGTCGTGGATCATGTCTGCGTCGAGCAGGCGCTCGTGATCGATCTTTCGCGAACCCGCGCGGAAGCCGATGCGCGCATCCGCTTCCTGGAATCCCTCGGATACCGTGTGCTCAGCATCTCCAGGCGCGATCTGTTTCAGCGACCGGATACCGTTCTCGCCCAGATCCGTCGCATGCTGCAGACGGCTTCGCTTTAGCGGCGCCGTCGCGCCGCTTATGGCGCGTCACACCTGCTCGTCCCGACCTGATCTCCCGACTTTATTAAGAGCAGTAAATGCGGGGCGTGGCAGGTATGATCCTCCTCGCCGCACGAACGGCTCCCGCGCTCCATTCCAACGCGTTCAGTCGAACGCCGTTCGATTCATTTCGAACAGAACATCTGCGCGGGCACAGGTTGGGAGAAGCACTCGAACATGTCTCAGCGAATCGCATACGTCACAGGCGGGATGGGCGGCATCGGCACCGCCATCTGCAAACGGCTGTGTCGTGACGGATTCAAGGTCATCGCGGGCTGCGGGCCGAACTCGCCCCGCAAGGACACCTGGCTTGCGGACATGCGCTCGCAGGGGTTCGACGTTCTCGCCTCGGAGGGGAACGTCGCTGATTGGGAGTCCACGAGCGCCGCATTCCAGAAAGTGAAGGCGGAAGTCGGTACGGTCGACGTGCTGGTCAACAACGCCGGCATCACTCGCGACGGCATGTTTCACAAGATGAGCCGCACCGACTGGGAAAGCGTCATCAACACCAACCTCAACAGCATGTTCAACGTCACCCGACAGGTGATCGACGGCATGCTGGCGAAGGGCTGGGGCCGCATCATCAACATCTCGTCGGTGAACGGCCAGAAAGGTCAGTTCGGGCAGACGAACTATTCGACCGCCAAAGCGGGCATTCACGGTTTCACCATGGCTCTCGCGCAGGAAGTGGCCGCCAAGGGCATCACCGTGAATACGGTGTCGCCGGGCTACATCAGCACCTCGATGGTCCGCGCCATCCGCCCTGATGTGCTCGACAAGATCGTCGGCACGATTCCCGTCAAGCGTCTGGGCGAACCCGACGAAATCGCATCCATCGTGGCCTGGCTCGCCTCTGACCAATCCGGCTTCGCCACCGGCGCCGATTTCTCGGTGAACGGCGGGCTGCATATGCACTGAGGCAGATCAGTGTAAGAAGAGAAGGGACTTACTGAAGCCGCTCCCGAGCCGCATCCTCCTTCCCTGCGTCCATTTCCTTCTCGAACTCCGGCGAAAGCACGGGCTCGAGAATTCGCCGACGGCTATCGAGCGACAACGATTCCCAAGGGACTTTGTGGAGGGCCTGCTGACGCAGCTCGCGATCGGTCACGACACGCACGACTGTGGGATCCGCCTTAGGCGGGTGCGAGGGCAGTCGCTGTGTCTCGCCGTGCATCAGGATGTCATCCAGCGCGGCAAGGACGGTGTTGTTACCCGTCAGTCCGCCATGGGCTTCCGCCGCGTACCAAGTCCGCGCGCGGTTCCAATGAGCTGAAGTCAGCGGCACGGTGCCGTCACCGGCGCGCCGGAGGGTGTATTCGAGCTGCCCATCGCGCAGATCGGCGCTGACGATGGTGTCCTGCTGCGTCCCTGCAATCACAAAACAACGCTCATCTGCACTGGCGAGACGCGAGCGGGATTCCCGCGCCTGTTCCAGCAGCGAAGCATCGGGAGCGAGGTCATCGTCGGGCCATGAGCGCAGATCGAAAAAGTCCTGTTCGCCATCCGGCAGCAATTGGTAAAGGCCCGGCAATGTCCTGAACACCTGCCGTGCCAGATCTTCGGCCGTGTGCGATCGGTCCAGCGCCGCGATCTTGCGAACGGTCGGATAGACAGCGCGCATGGCCTGAACGGGAGCATAGGAACCCCGATTGGGCGCGCCTAACTGGATGAGCTTGCCGATGCGTCGCGCGGTATCGAGTGCCAGCGCAGCGCGTGCGACCAGTCCTCCCATGCTGTGCGCGATCACCATCACGGATCGAGCTGCGCTGGTTTCGATCGCGTCGAGCAACTCGCGACCGGCTTCGAACAGGCCGCCTCGCCAATCGAAGGGATGGAAGATCGGACGGAAGCCCGCGATTTCGAGCGAGAACTTCAGCTTCAGATAGCCGGGCAGCATGACGCCGACCGGCTTCAAATCTGCGGAAGGCGAGGCGAGCTTCGTCAGCAGGCCTGCGCCGATCGCCGCCGGATGCAGCCAGATCAGCCCCGAGTGCAGCGGCGTGCGCCCGAGGCTCGAACCCATGATCCCCGGCAGAATGAACACGAGCGGTCCGCGATCATTGCGACGAATGGCCGCAAGCTTCGCCAGCTGACTGAGCTCCCGATAAGCGCGATCCCCGAAGTACGCACTCATCAGAGCAGCGTGCGCCCCCGTACGCAGCAGCGCGATGATCTGTTCTTCCTGCAGATCACCAAGGCTCGGCGGCCGGGAGCTCGAGGGCATTGAGGTGCCTCAGTCCCTGGGTTTCACTTTGGCGACGGTGCGGATCTCTCCGGCCTTGGCGAAGCGGAAGGTCAACTCGATGGGTTCGTCTGCCCCGCGCGCCGGGTCCGGATCCATGAGCATCAGATGCATGCCGCCGGGCTCCAGTCGCAACGTCTCGCCTGCTTCGAGATGAATGCTCTCGACGGGACGCATTCGCATTACGCCGTTCTCTTCGCTCATCGTGTGGAGCTGCACTTCGCGCGCAGCGGGCGAGGTGACGCCGATCAGCGTGTCGTCGTCGTGTGCGATCACCGTCGCATAGCCCGCGAGTACCGAAGCGCCGGGAGGCGCTGGCGGCGACCACGCGTCCTTCACTTCGACGCCGGAGCGGGATGCGCTGCATCCGAGCAGTGTCAGGGCCAGGAAAAAAGTCGAAAGTAGTTTCGTCATGGAATCACTCCGCGAGCGATTTGCGAATGACATCGCAGATGGCATCGATCGCCTCAGAACGTGCAGTGCTCTTGCGCCAGACCGCGCCGACGGTGCGGGTTGGGACGGGGCGAGCGAAGGTTTTCACGGCGAGACCGTGACCTGATCCGAAAGGGCCGCGCGTGGCGAGCTCGGGCAGCAGTGTGATGCCAAGTCCCGCAGCCACCATCTGTCGCAGGGTTTCGAGACTGGTGGCGCGATAGTCCTCGTTCTCCTTTACATCGATCTTGCTGCACACATCGAGCGCCTGATCGCGCAGGCAATGCCCGTCTTCGAGCAGGAGCAGATTTTCGCCCGTCAAATCGTCGAGCTTCACTGCAGGCTTCTTTGCGAGTGCATGCTGATGCGGCACGGCGACGGTGAACGGCTCCTCATAGAGCTCGCGTGTTTCGAGCCCTTCGTGCGGGACCGGCAAGGCCAGGATGCCGATGTCGAGATCACCGTTACGCAGTCGCTCGAGCAGTGGCTCGGTCTGATACTCGTAGAGCATCAGTTTCAGGCGTGGCAGTTGTTTGCGCAGCTTGCGTGTGACGAGGGGCAGCAAGTACGGCCCGATCGTGGGGATGAGCGCCATCTTGAGCTTGCCCGAAAGCGGATCGTGCTCGTACCGCGCGAGCGAGACGATCTCCTCGCTCTCCTGCAGGATGCGGCGAGCCAGGGGAAGGATCTTCAATCCGGTTTCGGTCAGCGTGACCTTGCGCGGCTGGCGTTCGATCAGCTGCACGCCCAGGTAGTTCTCCAGCTTCTTGATCTGAGCCGACAGCGTGGGCTGACTGACGAAGGATCTTTCCGCCGCTTTGCCGAAATGACGCGTATCGGCAAGAGCGACGAAGTAGCGCAGGTCGCGAAGGTTCATGTGAGGACGGGGCTCGGGCTCCGATCGAAACAGGGCAGGCATAATGCCACGAGATCCGCTGGGAACGACCTGGAGGCTGTGCGGATCGGGATGTTGAGACCGAACCCTTGCTGCATTCAATACGTGGGGCACGCGCAGCCTGCGCGCCCCGCAACCTCGCGCCCTCGCTATACTTTGTGCATGTCGCCTCGTATCACGAGACTTTCCGCTGGCGTGGTGGTGGTGCGTGACACCCCCGAAGGCTGGCGTTACCTGCTGCTCCGCGCGTTCAATCACTGGGACTTCCCCAAGGGTATGGTGGAAGCTGGTGAGGAACCCCTGGATGCGGCCATTCGCGAAGTTCGCGAGGAATCGCTGATCGAAGATCTCGATTTCGCCTGGGGTCACGACCACACCGAAACCGGGCCGTACAGTCGAGGCAAGGTCGCCCGGTACTACCTCGCCAGAACGCGCACCTCCGCAGTGACATTGCCGGTCATCGAAGAACTGGGACGCCCTGAGCACAACGAATATCGCTGGGTGGACTACGAATCCGCCCTGAAACTCATTTCGCCGCGTCTCGAGCCGGTACTGCAGTGGGCGCAGTCACGGATAGAGCAATAGGGCTTGGAATTTCACACAAAGGCCACAGACCTCGCAGAGGAACGTCCGCATCCAGGACCAGATTGCTTCGCTCTGTGATCTCGTGCATTTCGCGTGAGATCTCCGGTTAGCTCGACGCGAGGAGTGGATGGTGAAGAAGGTCGTTATCGTCGGTGCGGGTTTTGCCGGACTCAATGCAGCACGCCGACTGCGGAACGTCGCCGACCTGGATGTCACCGTCATCGATCGCGAAAACCATCATCTGTTTCAGCCGCTTCTGTATCAGGTGGCGATGGCCGCATTGAGTCCGGCAGAAATCGCGGCGCCGATTCGCAGTCTGCTTTCCGGTGGTAATGCCCGCGTGATCCAGGCAGCTGCACAGCGGATCGATGTCGAAGGCCGGCGCGTCATCACCGATGCGGGCGAGTACGCCTATGACTACCTGCTCGTGGCCTGCGGCGCGCAGCATGCGTATTTCGGTCACGAAGAATGGGAAGTGAATGCGCCGGGATTGAAGACGTTGCCTCAGGCGACGGAGATTCGTCGACGCGTGCTGGAAGCCTTCGAGGCGGCAGAGCGCGAAAGCGATGCGAATGCGCGGCGGCGTTATTTGACCTTTGTGGTCGTGGGCGGCGGACCCACCGGCGTGGAACTTGCGGGCGCGATTGGCGAGATGAGCCGTTACACGCTTGCGAAGGACTTCAGAACCATCGATCCGCGTCAGACTCGCATCATTCTCGTCGAAGCGGGCGATCGCATTCTCACCAGCTTCGATCAGAAGCTCGCCGCCCGCGCGATGCGCGATCTCGAATCTCTCGGTGTGCAGGTATGGACGTCGTCGCGGGTAACGAACATCACGCAAGAGGGTGTGATGGTCGGCAGCGAGCACGTCGCTTCCGCGACCGTTCTGTGGGCTGCTGGCGTGCGGGCGGCAGATGTCGGCCGGACTTTGGGTGCTTCCGTTGATAACGCGGGTCGCGTCGTCGTCAAGGAAGATCTGAGTATTCCGGATCACCCGGAAGTATTCGTCGCGGGCGACATGGCTCATCGGCTCGGCGCCGACGGCAAGCCGTTGCCCGGCGTCGCTCTCGTAGCCATGCAGCAAGGCATCTACGTTGCGAAGATGATTCGCAACGATCTCGCAGGCAGGCCGCGCGTGCCGTTCCAGTATCGTGATCTCGGCCAGCTCGCGACCATCGGTCGCAGCCGCGCCATCTGCGAGCTCTTCGGAATCAGATTATCCGGATGGATCGCGTGGTGGGTGTGGTTGATCGTTCATATCTATCGGTTGAGCGGCTTTCGCAATCGACTCATCGTGCTGATCCAGTGGGCTTGGTCCTACATGACATTCAATCGTGGCGCGCGATTGATCGTGGGCAAGGAATGGCAATCGTATGGAACCGCGCCCGCAAAGCCTCAATAGGCAGTTTCTATCAATCATCTAGAAATCATCGACTGGCTCTTGTAGGGCCATCCCTGTACCGTACGCAACATCGCCGGAAGAATGGGTCTTCAGGCATGCCTACTCTCAGGAGTCAACTAGATGAGTTCAGTGATCAATACGACCATCAAGCCGTTCAAGACGACCGCATATCACAACGGCAAGTTCGTGCCGGTAACGGACGCGGACCTCAAGGGCAAGTGGTCGATCTTCTTTTTCTATCCCGCGGACTTCACCTTCGTCTGCCCGACCGAGCTGGGCGATCTCGCGGACGTGTACCCAGAGCTGAAGAAGCTGGGCGTCGAAGTCTACAGCGTGTCGACCGATACCCATTTCACGCACAAGGCGTGGCATGACGCTTCGGACACCATCAAGAAGATCCAGTATGTGATGCTGGGCGATCCGACTCACGCCATCAGCCGCAACTTCGGCGTGCTGATCGAAGAGGAAGGTCTCGCACTGCGCGGCACGTTCGTCGTGAATCCGGAAGGCGTCATCAAGGTCGCCGAGATCCATGACCTCGGCATCGGCCGCGATGCGAAGGAACTGCTCCGCAAGGTGCAGGCTGCTCAGTACGTCGCTTCTCACCCGGGTGAAGTCTGCCCGGCGAAGTGGACGCCTGGTCAGAAGACACTGGCTCCGTCGCTGGATCTGGTCGGCAAGATCTGATCCCTTCGAT
Organism: Pseudomonadota bacterium; assembly: GCA_023423935.1. Classification (GTDB taxonomy): domain Bacteria; phylum Pseudomonadota; class Gammaproteobacteria; order Steroidobacterales; family Steroidobacteraceae; genus Steroidobacter. The sequence goes on from JAFAEQ010000003.1 coordinate 36,975, forward strand.
CTCCTGCCGCATTCGCGGCAGGAGATCAGTGATGCCAGTCATCTTTGGTGATGACGGCGACGAAGAGCCATTCTTCCTGCCGTCATCACTGATATCACCCTTATCACCGTTATCACCTTTTCCATTGAATGGTGCTCTCATGCTCGATGCGAATCTTCGCCAACAGTTGCAGACCTATCTCGAAAGGCTGACTCAGCCTGTCGAGCTGGTGGCCGCGCTGGACGAAAGCGATGCGTCGCTCGAGATGCGCGAGCTGCTGCGCGAGATCGCGACGCTTTCGCCGCTGCTGTCGCTGCAGGAGCGGGACGACGCCGAGGTACGCAAGCCCTCGTTCGCGGTACAGCGGCCAAACGGCGACGTCAAAATTCGCTTCGCCGGCATCCCGATGGGTCACGAGTTCACCTCGCTCGTGCTGGCGCTGCTGCAGACCGGTGGCTATCCGCCGAAGGTCGATGCCAGCGTGATCGAGCAGATCAAGTCGCTGCAGGGCGAACTGCGCTTCGAGATCTTCATTTCCCTGAGCTGCCAGAACTGTCCCGACGTCGTTCAGGCGCTCAATCTGATGGCCGTGCTGAATCCGAACGTGAGCAGCACGATGATCGACGGTGCTCTGTTCCAGCCGGAAGTCGAGGCCCGTCAGATCATGGCCGTACCCACGGTCTATCTGAATGGCGAGCCTTTCGGTCAGGGCCGCATGACCATCGAAGAGATTCTCGCGAAGCTCGACTCGAACGCGGGTGCGCGTCAGGCAGAGCAGATCAATGCGAAGGATGCGTTCGACGTACTCATCGTCGGCGGCGGTCCTGCCGGTGCGGCCGCGGCGATCTACGCCGCGCGCAAAGGCGTCAATACGGGTGTGGTGGCCGAGCGCTTCGGCGGCCAGGTGCTCGACACCCTCGCCATCGAGAACTTCATTTCTGTGAAAGAGACCGAAGGCCCGAAAATGGCCGCCGCGCTGGAAGATCACGTGAGGTCCTACGACGTCGACATCATGAATCTGCAGCGTGCGACGTCGCTCGTCCCCGCCGATGTGGATGGCCTCATCACGATCAATCTCGAAAGCGGCGCGAAGCTGCGCAGCAAATCAGTCGTGATCGCCACCGGCGCGCGTTGGCGCGAGATGAACGTCCCCGGCGAGCGTGAGTATCGCGGCCGCGGCGTGGCCTATTGCCCGCACTGCGATGGTCCTTTGTTCAAGGGCAAGCGCGTGGCTGTGATTGGCGGCGGCAACTCAGGTGTGGAAGCTGCCATCGATCTCGCCGGTATCGTCAATCACGTGACGCTGATCGAGTTCGACAGCCGTCTGCGCGCCGACGAAGTGTTGCAGCGAAAGCTGCGCAGCCTGCCAAACGTGCGCGTGATTCTTTCCGCACAGACCACTGAAGTGCACGGCGACGGCGGCAAGGTTTCTGCGCTCAGTTACAAGGATCGTACGAGCGGTGAACAGCATCGCATCGAGCTCGAAGGCGTCTTCGTGCAGATCGGCCTGCTGCCGAACACGGATTGGCTGAAGGGCACGGTCGCGTTGAGCCCGCGTGGCGAGATCGAAGTGGACGTTCGCGGTCAGACATCCGTGCCCGGCGTTTTCGCGGCGGGCGATGCCACCACGACACCTTACAAACAGATCGTCATCGCCATGGGCGAAGGCTCAAAAGCCGCCCTCAGCGCCTTCGACTACCTGATCCGTTCTTCGGCTCCGGTATCGCAGGCTGCCTAAGAGTCGAGACGGCCGCAAAGACCGCATAAAAGACTGCGAAACGGCAAACGCCACGCATCGCTTGATTTGATGTGATGCGTGGCGTTTATTGGAAGCGGCCACTTACTGAACGTATGCGACGAACAGTTTGCCTGAAGTTTGTGGTCCCTCCAGAGTCAGGACGGCCGCAAAGACCGCAAAAAAGACTGTGCATGTCTTGGCGGAACAATTGGAAACGGTGAGTCGCAACTCGTATGCGGCAAGCACTTGCCGGAGCCTGACTCCCTTTCGAGTTTGACCAGATTTCTATTCTTTTATGCGGTCTTTGCGGCCGCTTACCGCTCCTAATCTCTGAAGTTCGTGAACTGCAACGGCATGTCCAGCTTGCCGTTGCGCACCAGTCGGATTGCTTCCTGTAGTTCGTCGCGGCTCTTGCCGGTCACGCGCACTTGCTTGTCCTGAAGTGCGGCTTGCACTTTCAGTTTCGAATCCTTGATCAGGCGCTGGATCTTCTTGCCGAGGTCCGCTTCGATGCCGTGGCGTAGCGTGACGGTCTGGCGTGCGGTGTTGCCGCTGATGACGGGTTCGCCATCTTCCATGCACATCACGTCGACGCCGCGCTTGCTGAGCTTCAGCCGCAGGATGTCCATCATCTGTTTCAGCTGGAAGTCCGACTGCGCCGTCAGCGTGATCACGAAGTCCTTCAACTCGAACGTGGAGTTGGTGCCTTTGAAGTCGAAGCGCGTGGCGACCTCGCGATTGGCCTGGTCGACCGCGTTGGACACTTCATGGGCGTTGAGCTCGGAAACGATGTCGAATGAGGGCATGACAGTCCGGTGAGTGCCTGAGGATACGCAAGGATAGATGCTCGCCCGCGCGGAGCAAGTCCGTCAGCGGAATACGATGCGTTCGCCGGTTGCGCTGCTGCGTCGCGCTGCTTCGATGACGTCGAGCACGACACGGGCGGCGTGCGCGGGCACGGGGACCGGGCCATCGTTCTCGATCGCAGCCTTCATCAGCTCGTAATACGTCAGCCAACGGCCCCGTTCCGTGGCGATGATCTCGCTGTTCCCGTCGCTGCCGGTGACGAGCTTGCCATGACGCTCCTGCGATTGGATCCCGAATCGCGGATCTTGCGCGGATAGACCTGCGCGCGCCTGATCCTCCTGCGGATCGAGTCCGGCCTTGAAGAACGATCCTCGCGAGCCGTGAATCACGTAGCGCCAGTCGCCCGGTGCGGCCAAGGAGCTCACGCCGAGGCTCAAGCGCAGCGCATCCTTGCCCATCAGAATCTCGAAACCATCGTCCGTGCTCGAGCCCTCGCGCTGTCCAAAGACGTCGGCTTGCAGCCACTGCGGCGGGCCGAACAGCGTCAGCGCCTGATCGATGAGGTGTGAGCCAAGATCGAACAGCATGCCGCTCCCCGGCTCGGCGCGCTCACGCCAGCGATCCGCGATCGTTGGACGAAAACGATCCCAGCGCATACGAAAGTACGCGATCCGACCCAGGCGATCCTCGTCGATCAACTTGCGGATCGTGAGGAAGTCGCCGTCCCAGCGCCGGTTCTGAAACACCGAGAGTTTTCGTTGCTGCTGCTGTGCAAGTGCGATCAGCGTGGAGGCTTCGGAGGAAGCGATGGCGATCGGCTTGTCGACGACCACATGTTTGCGAGCCGTCAACGCCGCATGCGCATGCTCGAAATGGAACCGGCTCGGAGACGCGACGACCACCAGATCGATCGTGTCGTCCGCGAGCAGCTCTGTCACCGTGCCGAGAACTCGTGCGTGCGGATAAGACTCTCGCACTTCGCTCGCGCGGCTCGTGACCACTGCGCTCAGGTGCAGGCCGGCAGCAGTAATCAGCGGCGCGTGGAAGTAGCGACCTGCCAGGCCATAGCCGATGAGACCTGCGCGTATCACGCTGCGTCTTTCTGCGCCGGGGCGTTGCGTGTGTCGTGAGCCTGCTTGTTCGCCGCCGGATCGACCGCGGGTTCTGCCAGCAGTTGATCGATGAATGCCGTGAACTCGGCGACGTATTCCTCGTAGTGCTTGCCGGTCGCGGGACCGTTGAAGCCCGTGTGGATCTTGCGCACCCGACCGCTCTTGTCGAGGAAGATCGCAGTCGGATAGCCGTAGACGCCGCTGAGCGATGGAAGCTTCCGTTCCGGATCCTCGTCGTCGGCGACGCCTGCGATCAGGATGGGAAACTGAATGTTCAAATCGCGCTGATAGCCGCGGACCGCCGCTGCTGCCTTGTCGAACTCGCCATGGCGCTCGAACATGAGCGCCACGATCTCGAATCCCTTCTCGCGGTACTGCTCGTAGAAGGGCACCAGGAACGCGGCTTCGTCATGGCAGTTCGGGCACCAGGTGCCGCCGAGTGTGACCACGACCACCTTGCCGCGGAATCGTTCGTCGCTGAGCGATACCGGCTGGCCATCGACATCGTTGAACGTGAAGGACAGCGGTTCATCGGGCGTGTTCAGTGTCGTCTCGATGTGTGCGATCTCGGCGTCCTCGTTGCGCTCGGCAGACAGTTTTTCGTGACTCTTGAGACCTTGCCAGTACTCGCCCTGCAACTTCCCGTCGACCAGTTTCATCTTGTACAGATACGCAAGGCCGCCCGCGAAGGTGGACAGCTGCACTTCATCCCCGTGAACCTGGCCTTCGAGAAATCGATGATCGCCGGTGGGCGTCATGACCGTGCCTGTAACCCGGTCGTGCTGTTGGTCGAACACCGCTACCGCGTTGCTGGTCTTGCCCTCGCCGTTCGTGAAGGTAACCGCCCACCGACCCGCGACATCGGCGTTGTCGGACAGCGGCTTCTTATAGAAGCGATAGGTTTCATTGAGTCGGGCTTTGAGCGGAATCACCTGCTCGACGCCGCCCGCCTTGATCAAGGTGACAGAACCTTCCAGACGATCGCGTTTGAACTTAGCGCGCATCGAATTCTCGTAGCCCGGGAACTTGGCGACGAGCTCGTCTGCCTCGACGCGGACATCTGAAACGCGCGTGCGCTCATCTCCATTAGTGAGATAGAGGACATAGGCATCTCCCTCGCGCGCAACCTCGAGGCCGAACGGCGCCTCACCGCCGGGTAGCTCGAGCACGGCGCGATAAATGCCCGGCACCGGTGCGTCGACGTGCGAGCACGCGGCGAGCAGGAGCAGGCCAAACAACAGGGCGAACGAATGAGCGATGGCTTTGATCACGGCAGTGATTCTCGGCAAGAAAAGCGATGTCGCAGTGTCCGAACTCCACTGACGAAGTGCAACCCCGCCACTCAATCCAAATGGCATTTGCATATGTGACACACATTCGATGCGGACAAACCCGCTATTGCGTTGCCGGAACCCCACCTCAGCAACGCGCGTTATTTCGCGCACAACTTACACGGGTAACGGCCCGCATTCACGGAGATGAACGCATGAAAATTTCACTGCGCGGATTGTTGATCAGCGTGGCCGCATTGGCAGCGTTGAGTGCTTGTGGCGGAGTTTCAGAGTTGACCAAGCAACAAGTCGCCCGCAGCCAGACAGCCGTCATCCAGGCTGAGACGACGGTAGGAAATTCGGAAGCGGGCGCGTTGGAGCTGCAGAAAGCCAAGGACCTCTTTGCGGATGCACAGCGCCAGATGGAAGCCAAGAATGAAACGCGTGCCCAACGCCTGGCCACGGAGGCAGAGCTCGAAGCGCAGCTCGCCATAGCGAAGACCCAGAACGCGAACGCGCGACGTGCCGCAGATGAGCTGCTGGCCAGCATCCAGACGCTGCGTCAGGAAGCCGACCGTCCGAGCACACGCTGAAGTCACGAAGACAGGAGAATTTCACCATGAAGCGGATTCCAAGATTTCTGGTGGGCGTGGCTGTGGCGGCGGCTCTCTCCGCATGCAGCTCCACACCGAAGACCATCGAACAGCTGGAAACGGCGCGCGCAGTCGTGCCGCAGGTCGAATCGTCGCCGCGCGCGGGCGCTGCAGCACAGAACATTTCCGAGGCACGTAAGGCGCTCCAGAAGGCGAATGAGCTGGCGGAGAAGCGTGGCAAGGTTGATGAAATCCGTTACTACGCCATGATCGCCAATACGAATGCGGAAATTGCCAACGAAAAGATTCTCGAAGCGCAGGCTCGCGATGAGATCGCGAAAGCTGAAGTGGAGCGGCAGCAGGTGATTCTGCAAGCGCGCGCCCGCGAAGCCGAAGCTGAACGCATGCGTGCCGAGAGTCTCGAGCAGGAGTTGCGCGATCTGAAGGCGCAGAAGACGGATCGCGGACTGGTGCTGACGCTGGGCGATGTGCTGTTCAACACCGGTCAGGCCTCGCTGACCCCGGGGGCCTACTCGACCATCGATCGTCTGGCGGCTGCTCTCAAGGAAGATCCGGCTCGCAAGGTGTTGATCGAAGGCTACACGGATAGCACCGGCAGTGAGGAGTTCAACCTCCAGCTCTCGGAAGCCCGGGCGCAGTCCGTTCAAGCCGCACTGATGCAGCGCGGCGTCGCGGCCGATCAGATCACCGCAGTGGGCAAGGGAGAAAGCAATCCGGTCGCGAGCAACGAGACTGCTTCGGGGCGCCAGCAGAATCGTCGCGTCGTGATGGTCTTTACCGAAGCTCCGGATCGTCAGCAGGTCGCCACCGATCGTTGATCGATCTGAGGCCTGGTTCCATGCGAGACGACGGGGCCGAACCGCAGGGTTCGGCCCCTGTTCATTTCCAGAGCAATCCCATCAGCGTGACGTCGATGTCCGACTTGCGCGGCTTGATGGTCACGCGCTCCACGGCCACGGTGCCTGGGTCGTAAAGGCGCTGCAGTTCAGCGCTTTCATCGTTGAACTCCCGCTCCAGATCCGCATGGCGCTGTTTTATGACTTCGAGGCTTTCGTTCGCACGCGTGACATCCTCGCTTTCCCGGCCGATCCGTCCGGCGCCGCGCGCAGCGCTGCCGAGCCGACCTGCGTTCGTCGCACTCATCGCTTTGCGGCCCAGAAACGCGCCGAGAATCGATGTCCCGATGGAGATGGCCGTGTCCATCTTGCGCTGGGACAGTTGCGCCTGTTCGCGTGCAACCCGGTCTTCTGCGCGCCGTACCTGATCCTGTAACGATGCGAGCTTCGGGCCGTACTTGCGACGCAGGGCTTCCCCAGCAGCATCGCGCTTCTCCCTGACCGCAAGAGCAAGACGCGCTCGGAACTCCGCTTCAGTTCCGCCTGGAACCGAGGTGGCATTCACTGCAGGCGCGCGCAACAGATCCAGTCCCGCTGCCGAGTACACGTGCGATTCGAGCTGTTTGCTCCAGCTCTTGTAGCTTTCCGCACGCGATGCGGACGCGGGCAATGCTGCAAACGATGCGTTGGCGGGCGGTGAGTTCGAGAGTTGCGATTTGACGTCACTGAGCACTTCCGCCTCCGCCCAGTTCGGATCGCCGTCGGTCAGCGGGGCCAGGTACGTACGTGTCTCCCACACATCGACGCCGGCAGCGCTGTTGACGAAGTGCATTCGCACGGTACCCATCGCGAAGGGAGCGAGGCGATCGCTATCGCCCTGGGTCAGGAAGAACTCCGGAATATTCGCAGCCACGACCGGCTTCGATTGCGTTTGAACTTGCGGCGCCGAGGGTTGCCGAGGCGCAGACGCCGGCTCTGCCAGTGTCATTGCGGTCGGCGCATTCGAAGTCAGACGCGCAATTTCCGGCAGCGTAAGCGGTCCGCGCAGATACGACATCGCCCAGCGCGTCCGAAACAGCACGGGCGCATCTTCATGTGCATTGCGCATCAGAAAGCTGCGCGGCTGGAGATTGGCGAGCAGCGTATCGAACTGGGCCTTGTCGATCCCGCTGCCCGCAGCGAGCAATCCTTCGATCACTCGCGCTTTGTCGCGCTCGGTCTGCAGTCGGCCGATGAACCAGGTGCCTGCATTCGACAGGCCCTTGTAATCGAGATCGACCGGATTCTGCGTCGCGAGTACCACACCGATACCGAACGCACGCGCCTGCTTCATGAGCGTGAGCAGCGGCTGCTTCGAAGGCGGCATCGCCGTGGGCGGGAAGTAGCCGAAGATCTCGTCCATATAAAAGAGTGCGCGCAAGCTCGAGGTGCCCGACTGCCGCCGCATCCAGGCGACGATCTCACCAAGGATCAGCGTGACGACGAACATGCGCTCGGCGTCGCTCAAGTGCGCGATGGAGATGATCGCAATGCGCGGTTTGCCGCTGTCCGTGAACAGCAGGCGCTGGATGTCGAGCGGTTCGCCCTGCATCCAGGCGGCGAACCCCGGCGCTGCAACCAGATTGTTGAGCGACATGGCAAGCGCGAGCCGCTCCTTCGCCGGATAGAACGTTTCGAGATCCAGTACGCCGATGTGCTCGACGCCGGGTTTCTGGATGCTCTGAATCAGCGCTTTGAGATCGAGATCGCGACCCTGGCTCCAGGCTTGCTCGAACAAGGTGGACAACAGAATGTGTTCGCGACTCTTGATGGGATCCGCGTCGATCCCGACCAGACTCAGCAGGCCCGCCACGGTTGCAGCGATGCGTTCGCGCAGGATGGCGGCATCCGCGCGCAGCTCAGGTGCCGGTGCAGCAAACGAGCGCAACACCGACAAAGGCCGTCCGGACGTGCTGCCCGGCGTATAGATCGCAAAGTCCGCGGCTTCATGCAGGCGACGAATACGTTCACCGTCCTGATCCCAGTCCGCCAAGCCCTTGCGCCAGGTTTGCGCCGTCGCTTCGGCGAAAGCCTCGACAGTCAGACCCTTGCGCGCCGCCTCACCCGCATCGACCCACGGGCCGAAGTCGCTGGCCTGCAATTCGGGGAAGCTCAGCAACAGGTTGCCGATATCTCCCTTCGGATCGATCGCGATGGCCGGAATGCCATCGATGGCCGCCTCTTCGAGCAATGACAGACACAGACCGGTCTTGCCGCTCCCCGTCATGCCGACACACACCGCATGCGTCGTCAGATCCCGAGAGTCATATAAAAGGAGATCGGCCTTATCCGCGTTCGTCGCCGGATCGATTTCGCGCCCCAGATAAAAGGAGCCGAGTTTTTCGTATGCGGGGAGGGGCATGGTGCGTGATGTCAGTCAGATGGCAGTGATGGCAGTGATGGCAGTGATGGCAGTGATGGCGGTGATGAAAGTGATGATGTGATGTGGTGATGAAAAATTACGGCCGAAACCATACCGGAATCAGCCGGGCTGAAGCCAAATGCGAGAGCCAGTGTGCTCTTCGAACCCGCATCACTGCCATCACCGGTCTCACAGCCCTCACGTTTTCTATAACCACTTTGTCACCGGGCCGAGACTGACCTTGCTACCTCACGGCCAGTAAGCTCGCGTCCCTATGTCCATCACACTCGATCAAGTGACCAAACGGTATCAGGGTTCGCCTGTCGTCAACGACGTGTCTGTCGAAGTCGGCGAAGGTGAGTTCTTTGTACTGCTCGGTCCCAGCGGCAGTGGCAAGAGTACGCTGCTGCGCGCCATTGCAGGGTTGACGGGGGTCGATCACGGTCGCATTGCGCTGCATGGTCGCGATGTCACGCACGTGTCGGCACGTCAGCGCGGTGTAGGTCTGGTCTTTCAGAACTATGCGCTGTTCCGCCATATGAGCGTGGGCGACAACATCGAGTTTGCACTGCGCGTGCGGCGCATGAAGGCTGCGGACCGTAAGGCGCGGCGCAAGGAGTTGCTCAGGCTGGTCGCGCTCGAAGGCATGGACGATCGTCTGCCGACGCAGCTGTCCGGTGGTCAGCAGCAGCGCGTCGCGGTGGCCCGCGCACTCGCACACAAGCCGCAGGTCTTGTTGCTGGACGAGCCGTTCGGTGCGCTCGATGCGAAGATCCGCGAGGAACTGCGGCGCACTATCCGTCAGGTACAGCGCGAGCTCAACATCACGACCGTGCTGGTCACCCACGATCAGGAAGAGGCCTTCGCGCTGGCCGATCGCATCGGCGTAATGAACCTGGGCCGCCTGCTCGAATGTGGCAAGCCCGATGAGCTCTATGCGCGTCCGGCGACCCGCTTCGTGGCAACCTTCCTCGGTGCGGCCAATCTCTTGCTCGCACGACAGACTGCCGAAGGCATTCGCTTTGGCGCCACGCCAGTGAATGCCCGAGCGATCGAACGTTTCGAATCGGGTCGTGAGCATGAGGTCGTTGCGGTGTTGCGCCCCGAGGAGGTCGAGCTCGCGCCGACCCGCGACAACCTGCATGTGAACTACATGGGCACGGGCGTGGTGGAGGAAATGGTGTTCACCGGCGCGCTCGAGCGCTTGCGAGTACGTCTCGCGAACGGTGCGGCTCATGCGCAGGTGAGCGCAGGAGAGGCTACTTCGAGCTCGGCACTCGAAGTCACACGCACTCAACACGAACAACGTGCCTTCCCGGTGACGCTCGGGCAGAGCGTCGCGCTGGGTGCTCGTCGCATCCATGTTCTGCCGACACCTTTGTCGAGCTACACGGCCTGCGCATCCGAAGCTGCGGCCGCGGATCGGCTCGCACGACATCCGTTCCTGACCGAGCTCGCCTCGCGCATGAAGACGCGCATCGCTACACGCGTGGAACCTGCGCTGGCATCCCCGGACGGCGAGAATGCAACGACTGCGATCTCGGGCGTTGCCGTTCTCGCGCCTCAGCCCAACATGGCCGGGCAGATCGAATGGCTGCTGCGCAACGGTGCGGCGGAGGTGCTGGTACTGCCGGGGCAGATGCCGTCACCGAATCGCGTGCTCATTCACTGGTCGGACGATACGGCGCGCCGGCCCACGCTGGCCGTTGCAGCCAGCCTATTGCGGCACGTCGCTGCCGAAGCGGTGTACGTAGGCATCCTGCCTGAAGGTGCAGGCGATGCGCAGCGACCGCTCGGCATGCGCACACTGCTCGATGCCCGCTCGGAGGCGCAGGCGGTGCATGGGCTCGAGATGCGAACCGAACTGCGCTTCGGTGCAGCGGCCGAAGAGCTCGGCCGGCAGTTGAGTGGCACGATCGATCAGATGCTGATTCTCGGCATCTCGGATCTGCAGACTCTGCGCACTTCCTTTGCGGGTCTGCTCGCGGCAGCGCCTTCGTTCCCTCTCATGATCGTCTATCGTCCAACCAGCGGGGCCGCCACGTGAAACGAATTCTCGTCGCGTTCGCCGCGGCCCTGACGCTGCTCAGCGGCTGCGGATCGAAGCAATCGGAAGAAGGCGGGGTCACGTTGCTCAACGTGAGTTACGACCCCACACGCGAGCTCTATCGCGACATCAATGAGCAGTTCGCCCGCGACTGGCGCGCGAAGACCGGCCAGCCCGTGACGATCAAGCAATCGCATGGCGGCTCGGGCAGTCAGGCGCGTGCGGTCATCGATGGCCTGCAAGCCGATGTCGTCACGCTTGCACTCGCGTACGACATCAATTCGATCCAGACCAAGGGCAAGCGTCTCGGAGCAAACTGGCAGACGCGCTTCCCCGACAACAGCGCGCCGTATACCTCGACCATCGTCTTCCTGGTGCGCAAGGGCAATCCCAAGCAGATTCACGATTGGCCCGATCTGATTCGCGACGGTGTCAGTGTCGTCACGCCGAATCCGAAGACCTCGGGCGGTGCGCGCTGGAACTATCTGGCGGCATGGGGCTATGAGCTGCATCGGCAGCTCGGCGACTGGCACAAGCTCGACGATCCCGCCGCGGCCGAAGAGGTGGAGAAAGCGCAGGCTGCAGCCGAAAAGTTCGTCACCGAGCTGTACCGCCACGCGCCAGTGCTGGACAGCGGCGCGCGCGGAGCGACGAACACGTTCGTGCAGCGCGAGATCGGCGATGTGCTGATCGCATGGGAAAACGAAGCGTTGCTCGCGATCAAGGAACTCGGCCCGGACAAGGTGGAGATCGTCGTACCGTCCATCACGATCCTCGCGGAGCCGCCGGTCGCCATCGTCGATACCGTGGTCGATGCGCGCGGTACGCGTCCCGTTGCGGAGGCGTATCTGCAATTCCTCTATAGCGAGGCGGGGCAGGACACCGCTGCGAGGCACTATTTCCGGCCGCGAAATCCGCAGGTGCTCGAGCGCTACTCGGCTCAGTTTCCAAAAGTAGAAACGTTCACCGTGAATCAGGTGTTCGACGGTTGGAACGCAGCGCACGACAAACATTTTGCGGACGGCGCGATCTTCGATCGCATCTACGCCGCGAAGAAGTGATCTGAATGTCACGCTTGAATCGTAATGTCGCGATTTGCATCACTGCCGCGAAAGGCCTGCGCTGATGGCTGCATCCTCGTTTCGTCAGCCATCGATCCTGCCAGGCTTCGGTCTGACGCTCGGGTTCTCGACTTTCTTTCTCACCGCGCTGGTGTTGATCCCGCTCGCGGCGCTCGTGATGAAGACGGCCACCATGGGCTGGCACGACTTCGTGCGCGTGCTGACCGATCCGCGGGTGATCGCCTCGTTCCGTCTGAGTTTCGGCGCCTCGTTGCTCGCCGCGGCGATCAACGGCGTGTTCGGATTCATCATCGCCTGGACCCTCGTGCGCTATGAGTTCCCCGGACGCAAGCTCATCGATGCGCTCATCGACATGCCCTTCGCTTTGCCGACGGCGGTCTCCGGCATTGCCTTGACGGCAGTGTTTGCGCAGAACGGCTGGATCGGTCAGTACCTGGCGCCGTTCGGCATCCAGGTCGCCTACACCTGGATCGGTGTGGTCGTGGCGCTGACGCTCATCGGACTGCCGTTCGTCGTGCGTTCGGTACAACCCGCCTTGCTCGAAGTTCAGCGCGATCTCGAAGATGCTGCCGAGACACTCGGTGCGGGCCGCATCACGATCTTCGTGCGCATCATCCTGCCGACGGTGCTGCCGGCGCTGCTGACCGGCTTCACCATGGCATTCGCGCGCGCGGTCGGCGAATACGGCTCGGTCATTTTCATCGCGGGCAATCTGCCGATGAAGACGGAGATCGCACCGCTGCTCATCGTCATCAAGCTCGAACAGTTCGACTACGTGGGTGCTGCCGCGATCGGCTTTCTGATGCTCGTGATCTCGTTCGTCATGCTGCTCTCGATCAATCTGCTGCAGACCTGGGGCCGACGTCGTCTCGTCGCGGCAGGGAGATAACGGATGCGCACGATCTGCAAAGTCGGTGATTCGCGGCTCGACGCACTTTCCCTGGCGTCAAGCGCCTACAGCCTGGCGTCCGCAAAGCCAGACACGCGCTGGCGGAGTCTCTGAATGGCCGGCGGACCTTCCAAAGCGGTACTCGCTGAGCTCGCCAGCCGGCCCGGACGCGACACGTTCGTGACCGTGCTGATCAAGGGCGTGTTCATCAGCTTGTCGCTGCTGTTCCTGGCGGCGTTGCTGTTTGCGCCGCTCGCAACCGTGTTCATTACGGCGCTCAGCAAAGGCGTCGACATGTATTTCGCGAGCTTCAAGGACTCGGACACGCTCGCGGCCATTCGACTGACATTGATTACTGCCGCAATCGTCGTGCCCACGAACACGATCTTCGGCATCGCGGCCGCCTGGGCGATCGGCAAGTTCGAGTTCAAGGGCAAGAGTGTGCTCATCACGTTGATCGATCTGCCCATCGCGGTCTCGCCCGTCATCTCGGGCCTGATCTATGTGCTGCTATTCGGCATGCAGGGCTGGTTCGGCCTGTGGCTGCAGGAGCACGACATCAGCATCATCTTCGCGCTGCCCGGTATCGTGCTTGCGACCATGTTCGTCACGTTCCCGTACGTGGCGCGCGAGCTGATTCCGCTCATGCAGCAGCTCGGCAACGACGAGGAGGAAGCTGCGATCACGCTCGGTGCGGGCGGATTAATGACGTTCTTCCATGTGACGCTGCCGAAGATCCGCTGGGGCCTCGTGTATGGTGTGATCCTGTGCAATGCCCGCGCGATGGGCGAGTTCGGCGCAGTGTCCGTGGTGTCGGGCCACATCCGCGGTCTCACGACCACGATGCCGTTGCAAGTGGAAATCCTCTATAACGAATACAACTTCGTAGGTGCCTTCGCCGTCGCCTCGCTGCTCACGCTGCTGGCGGTCGCGACCCTGATCATCAAGTCGCTCGTCGAATGGCGAACGGGATATAGAAAGTGAGAAGGTGCTAGGCGCTAGGCACTAGGTGCTAGCCAGAAGGAGAGACTTACATGCATGGACACGTATCCGATTCCGACCTAGAGCCTAGTACCTAGCACCTAGAGCCTTCTGATTCTTAGGCTCTAGGCTCTAGGCACTAGCCAGAGGAGACATTGGAATGTGTGCGACGCGTTCTCCGATTCCGACCTAGAGCCTAGTACCTAGCACCTAGAGCCTTCTGATTCTTAGGCTCTAGGCTCTAGGTACTAGCCAGAAGGAGAGACTTACAAGCATGGACACGTCTATCCACTCCGACCTAGGCCTGGTGGCCTGTAACAGCCGATTCGGGAGTGATGTCACCCCGGCGAAGGCCGGGGTCCAGGCCCTGTGATCAACGGGAATCCCGCGGGAGATCCCGGCCTTCGCCGGGATGACGACCAAAGCTGCACGCTCGAATCAGTCGTTAGCCAGAATGAGAAACTTAAACGTATGAACACGCGCTCCGATTCCGACCTAGCACCTAGCACCTAGCCCCTAGCACCTTCTTCAATCCATGCTCTCCCAGATCCAGGAATTCATCGATCGTCTGCAACTCGATACCTCGCGTGCGAGCCTCGGGTTCTGGATCGCTGCCATCAATGTGCTGATCGTGCTCCTGGTGGTCGGTGGCATTTCGATTTCGGCCATCGGTTCGCTGCGGGATCTGGCCGATCAGCAAGGTCAGTCGCGCGTGCAACTCGCGGGCGCCATGGCGCGCGAAGATCTGCGACGTTTCGGCGAGGATGCACTCACTCAGGCCAAGACCGTGGCGGAGCGTCCGACGCTGCAGCGGCTGATGGCGGATCGGCAGGTCTCTGCCATCGGACCGTATCTGCGACGCTCATGCAACAGCGACACGATTGCGGCTTGCGCAGTGTTCGAAGGCAAGACGCTCGTGGCTCAGGCCGGTGTGCCGTTGCCGTGGGCGGAGATTGCGGAGACGAGCGATGAGCAAGGCGAGCGCTTCCTTGCCGTGCCGACGGGAATCGACAGTGCCGTGTTGGGCGCTTCTGCGCAGGTTGGCGGTGCGACGGGTCGTCGGCTCTATGTCGCGCGTCTGATGGATGACAAGCTCGCGCACCTTCTCACCGAACGCGTCGGTCTCGACATTCGCCTGATCAACTATCGGACCTTCGTTGAAGGCAAGCAGGTCGATGATTTCACGCGATTGCATTCCGCGGGACTTTCCGACGGTCGCACGGCGGTCGCGCGTATCGAGCCGGCCGATCTGTATGCCGCGAGCTTCCCCGTATTCGCGTCCACCGGTGAAGCTGTCGCATTGCTCGAAGCACGTTTGCAGACGAGCGATATCGACCAGTCCGTCGGCACACTGGTGCGCCGGCTGCTGGCGACAGCGATCGTGCTTGCGGCGCTCGCCGTGCTCGCGGGTGTGGTTCTCGGCAAGCAGGTCACAGGTCCGGTCGCGACCCTCACCGAGGCCGCGGAGCGTCTCGGTCACGGAGACTTCTCGACATCGATTCCCGTGGCGGGTACGAAAGAGGTCGGCAAGCTCGCGCGCACGATGGAGGACATGCGCAACAATCTGGTGAATCTCACCAGTGCCTTGCGACGTCGCGAAGCAGAGGCACAGGCAGTGCTCGGCGGAATCGTGGAAGGCGTGTACGCGGTCGACAAATCGCGCGTGATTCGCTACCTGAATCCCCAGGCAGCACGACTGCTGGGTGTTCAGGCGCACGAAGCGATCGGTCGGTTCTGTGGCGATGTGCTGAAGCCATGCCTCGAGAACGGCACGCGTCCCTGCGAGACCCGCTGTCCGATCGTTCAGGCCCGCACCGACGGCAGCGCTCAGGCGACTGAACGGCTGAATCTGCGCGAGGGATTTCCGCGAACGACCGTCATCACGAGCGCAGCTCCCGTGGAAGATCTGCAGGTACAGGTCATCCGCGACGAAACCGAGCTCGAAGGCGTGCGTCGCGCGCGCGACTCGGTCCTCGCGAACATCTCGCACGAGTTCCGTACGCCGCTTGCAGCGCAGCTGGCTTCGATCGAGTTGCTGCGCGACGGCATGGACACGATGGATGAGGAGCAACAGAAGGAACTGGTGCTCTCGCTCGAACGCGGAGCACTGCGCCTGACGCGACTGATCGACAATCTGCTCGAAAGCGTGCGCATCGAATCCGGCCAGCTCGGCATTCGTCATCAGAGCGTCGCCATCGTCGAGATCGTCGAAGATGCCGACGCCTTGATCGGCGCGCTGCTCAAACAACGACGTCAGACGCTGGAGCTCGATATTCCGGAGGACCTGCCACGTGTCGATGGCGATGGTCCGCGCCTCACACAGGTTTTCGTCAACCTGCTCGCCAACGCAAGCAAGTTCGCGCCAGAGGACAGCACGGTGGGTGTCGGAGCCGCGTCATCGAATCGCACCGTCACCGTATGGGTCGAAGACGAAGGCCCCGGCTTCCCCGAGATCGAAAGCGGCTCGGTGTTCGAACGCTTCTATCGCGGACCCGATCAGGAACCCGAGCCCGGCGGCCTGGGCCTCGGCTTGTGGATCGTCAAATCCATCATCAACCGCCACGAAGGCTCAATCCACGCCGAACGCCTGAACGATCGCACGCGCTTCGTGGTGGAGCTGCCGATGGCAAAGGAGTGATCAGTGAAGCGTGATGAGTGATGGGCAAGAATGTCCGGATATGACCTCATAACGCGTCACAGGCTCGATCCTCCTCCCGGCAAGGTAAGTTCCCCAACTCTGTCTCATCACTCATCACCGATCACTCATCACTGCGAACGCTCATGAAGATTCTCTCCGCCGACGACGACAAGGACCTGCTGGCGCTCATTGCGTTCACGCTGTCGCAGGCTGGCTATCTTGTGGTGAAGGCAGGCGATGGGCCGAGCGCGATCAAGGCGTTCGAAACCGAAGCGCCGGACCTGGTGATTCTCGACATCAACATGCCGGGCGCGAGCGGCTTTCAGGTGTGCGAAGCGGTCCGTGCGAAGTCGCGTGTGCCCGTGATGATGCTCACGGTACGCGGCGAGGAAGAGGATCTGGTGAAGGCGCTCGAGCTCGGGGCCGATGACTATCTGACCAAGCCCTTCAGTCCGCGCACGCTGCTTGCGCGCGTCAAAGCGTTGCTGCGTCGCGCCGGCATGGAGAATTCCGCACCGCTCGCCGCGGGCCGCGTGCAACTCGATGTGGAAGAGCACACCGTCCAGGTCGGCAACAACTCACCGGTCCGTCTGACCAAACTCGAACTGCGATTGCTGCAGATGCTCATCGCCAACGCCGGCCACACCGTGAGCTCCGATCGCCTGCTCATGCAGGTGTGGGGTCACAAAGGTTCCGGCGACCGCCAGTTGCTCAAGCAACTCGTCCATCGCCTGCGGCAAAAAATCGAAGTCGACCCGGCCGCCCCCGAAATGCTGCAAACCGCTCCTGGCGCGGGCTACAAGCTGGTCGTGGAGTAAAGATGGCGGAAGCCGGAGCCGCAAAGACCGCAAAAGGAATGTAGTGGGTCGGAGCGTCCGTTCACATTGATACGTCGTGCTTCCTGGGAGTGAGCCTGCCATTGCCCAAAGTTTGCGGACCACTGCCTCGTAGGTGTTCCTCATCGTTGTTCACTTCTTTTTGCGGTCTTTGCGGCCGCTCCGTGAATCTTCTCCTTCCTTCAACCGCCATCTCACCCGCGCGTTACTTACTTGATACCGAGGATCGCCTAGCCTTGGAGCATTGAGTGCTTGGGTGGAGGTGTCGTTGGCGGGGTTGTTGCGCACGATCGTGATCGTTGGCGGCGGGTTCAGCGGGACCGTGGTCGCTGCGAATCTGTTGCGTCGTCCGCCGCGGCAGCCGACGCGCCTGGTGATCGTCGAGCGTTCCGAACAGATCGGGCGTGGCGTGGCCTATGCGCAGCGGTCTTTTCCTTACCTGCTGAACGTTCCTGCTGGGCGCATGTCGGCCAACTCGCGCGCGCCGCACGAGTTCGTGCACTTCGTGCAAGCACGCGTGCCGAATGCGACCGCTGAGGACTTCGTGCCTCGCGAGCTGTATGGCGACTATCTGCAGGAATTTCTGCTCGCCGCCGAGCTCAGCGCTCCGTCGAACATTCGGCTGGAAAGATGGCACGGCGAGGTCGCCTCGATCCGCCGCATCGAACGCCACTTGCCGTTGCAGGTGATTCTGCAGGATGGCCGCAAACTCACCGCTGACGATGTCGTGCTGGCGCTCGGCAACCCTCAGCCGGCTTCGCTGTCTGCAGCGCAAACGATCCTCGATCATCCGGGCTACATCGCGAATCCCTGGTCGCAGGAGCTCAAGTTCGCGCGACATGAACGCGTGTTGCTGATCGGCACTGGACTCACGACGGCCGATATCGTGAACCAGGCGTCCGCGGATCCGAAGACGACGCCGCGTCTGCATGCGCTCTCGCGTCATGGGTTGGTGCCGCCGCGTCAGACACCGTTTCGTCCCGAGGCCTTTCGCGGCGATGGCAACGCATTGCTCCTCGCAGCTTCGCGCTCGTTACGCGGACTCGCATCGGCCGTGCGGCTGCTGGCTACCGAAGCGGAGAAATGCGGTGGCGACTGGCGCGAAGCCATCACTTTCGTGCGTCATATGGCGCCCACGATCTGGCAGCGCATGCCCGAACGGGACCGGCGACGCTTTATGCGCCATCTGCGCGCGCAGTGGGATGTGCATCGGCATCGATTGCCTTCGGACGTGCTCAAGCGCATGGATGCGTTGCGCAGCTCCGGACAGTTGCAGATCCATGCAGGACATATCCAGCGATTCGAGCCACGTGCAGGTCATATCGAAGTGCACTTCAGGCCGCGGCACGGCAGGCAGAGCGAGATGCTCAGCGTCGATCGCGTCGTCAACTGCACCGGCCCCGACTATGCAATCGCGCGTTCGAAGGATCCGCTTTGGCGAAACCTGATTCAGTGCGGACTGTGTGTTCCTGACGATCTCGGGCTGGGATTGCGCACCGGTCCGAAGGGTGCCGTCATCGATGCCGATGGCTGGCCGGGTCCGCACCTGTTCTATGTCGGACCGATGCTGCGCGCGGACCATTGGGAAGCGACAGCGGTGGGCGAGCTGCGCGTCCATGCGGAACAAACTGCGGAGCTTCTGGCGACGGAGCGTGGATGATGGCAGCAGACATCGAGAGCACGCGGCCGGTACGGGTACTCGCAGCAGACGATGATGCCGACTTGCTTGCCCTCATCGGGTTCACGCTGCGACAGGCCGGATTCGAAGTTCTGACGGCAAAGGATGGTTCGGCTGCGTTGCATGCCTTTGCGCGCGAGGCGCCGGACTTCGTGCTGCTCGATGTGAACATGCCCGCGCTCAACGGGCTCGATGTGTGCCGGGAGATCCGCACTCGCTCGACGGTGCCGATCATGATGCTCACCGTGCGCGATCAGGAGGACGATCTCGTGGCCGCGCTGGACGCAGGGGCGGATGACTATGTGCTGAAGCCATTCAGCCCGCGCGCATTGCTGGCGCGCATTCGCGCGCTGGTGCGCCGGGCCGAGCCGTTCAATACGGGATCGATCTCAGCGGGTGCCGTCTTTCTCGATCCGGAACAGCGCACGTTGCGGATCGGAAACGCAGAACCGGTCCGTCTCACGCCGCTCGAGATCAAGGCATTGCATCTGCTCATCACGAGTCCGGGACGTACGGTGACAGCCGAGCGGCTGCTGAATCATGTCTGGGGGCGGGCGACCTCCCGCGAGCGACGCACGCTCAAGCAGCTCGTCTATCGCTTGCGTCAGAAGCTCGAGACCGATCCCACGGTGCCACAGATCCTGCAGACCACACCGGGTGCGGGCTACAAGCTCGTGGTGGAATAAGGGTGGCGAGGCCTTTTCGATCTTGTGACCCGATTTCTACCGCTTCGCTACTGAACCTGTGACCGTCGCGCGCCTAGACTCGCACGTCCTTCGCGCGAGGATCCATCCATGCAATCGAGCGAGCTGACAGCGAGGGCCGACGCCGTGCGTTCGCTGGGTTACGTCCACAAGCTGCGTCTGGAATCTCATGAGCTCATTCGCGACGATTCGGCCGCGCAAACCCAGGCGCTGCCGCCCTGGGCGCTGGCGTGGGGTTCGATGGTCCGCAAGCTGGCTGGCGCTTTTCTGGTTTTGCTACTTGCGCTCTGGGTTACGCAATTCCTCAACTGACGCTATCGAGCCGGCGCGTTGAGCATCGCGCGATCCAGAATTCCTCCGTCAGCGAAATGCGTCCTGTTGACCGAGTCCCAGCCGCCGAGTGCGTCCTCGACGGTGAGGAGTCTCACGGCCGGAAACTGACTCGCGTACTTGCTCGCAACCTGCGGGTTCTGCACGCGGTGGTGGAGTCGGGCAATGATGTCTTGTCCCGCCGGTGAGAACAGAAATTCCAGATAGGCCGTGGCTTCGCGGCGAGTGCCCTTTCGGTTCACGACCTTGTCGACGACTGCGACCGGAAAGTCGGCGCGCAAACTGAGCGACGGCACGACGGCTTGCAGATTGCTCTTGCCATATTCGTTGCGGATCGAAGTGACCTCGGATTCGAACGTCACCAGTACATCGCCGATGCCGCGCTCGACGAATGTCGTCGTCGCTCCGCGGCCACCGGTATCGAACACGGGCACATTGGCGAGCAGCTGGCTGACGAACGCCTGCGATTGCGCCGCATCACCTTTGAAACGATCGCGGGCGTACGCGTAGGCGGCCAGATAGGTATAGCGTCCGTTGCCGGAGGTTTTCGGATTCGGGAACACGACCTGCACATGGGGCTTGATCAGGTCAGACCAATCGCGCACCTGTTTTGGATTGCCTTCGCGTACCAGGAAGATCGGCAGCGAGTAATAGGGCGATGCTTGGTGGGGCAATCGCTCGCGCCAGTCCGCCGCGACCAGCCCGCGCTTCTGCAGCAATTCGACGTCGGTCACCTGATTGAAGGTCACCACATCGGCCGGCAGGCCATCTGCCACCGAGCGGGCCTGCTTGGAGGAGCCTGCGTGCGATTGCCGGATCTTGATCGACTCGCCGGTCTGCTTCTGCCATTGCGCAGCAAAGGCCGGATTGATCGCGTCGAAGAGCTCACGCGACACATCGTAGGAAGCATTGAGGATCTCGGCAGAGGCTGCTGCGTTGCTGCATACAATCAGCAGCAGAAGAATCGGAAATCGCAGGCGCATGAAAGCACTCGAGTGAATGAGGCCAGCAGAAGTATGCGGACAGCGCGCAAGCAAGTCGGTAACGAGTGAGTGACAAAGCGCAGCATTCTGGCGCTCGTGCAATCCGCCGGGCATGGACTTAGAACCAACGGCTACATGTCTTGTCCGCTTTGAAACTGCTTAGTGACTGAAGTGCGACTGACGCTGCGTCAGTCACGGGATACATTGGTATCCAGGCGTTGAGTCCTCTACAGTTGTCCCCCATGTATGGGTCTCGCGTGAGCTTTCCCCCGATCTGAGTCCTGTCTGCACGTGCAGCACAGGACTGCTTTTTCCGAGGGTGCGGCAGAGGAACTCGCATTCTGTGGACGCGTTTGGATGCGTCCTGTCACATGACCTCAACGAACGATGCCGAGAATGCATGAGCGATCGGCGTTGCTTCAGGAGCCAACGATGGCACAACCCGCCTACTCCAACGACGGACCTTTCGACGCCTGGGCGCTGTGGCGCACCCAGGTCGTCAGCATCATCCGTGAAGATTTCCCGGAGATCTTGCAGGACATCGACCACGATGACATTGACTGGGAAGCGTGGCGCTCTCTATTCGATCAGGGTTTGAATCCGCGGGCAGCGGTGGACGATGCGTTCTTGCGCGTTACGGAGTGATGACGGACGAAGTCAGTGATGAATGATCGGTGTGAGCCCGTCGGACAAACCCCGATCATGGTTCCGCGTTGCACTTTCCCGTCCTGCTCCTGCCAAGCCCGATGCTGATCCCAGCGCTAGCGCTGGGCGAGTTCCGGCGGTAACGGCGCATTTGGATACCAATACTTCAAATGACAGCGCTCGCACGCCTCATCCAGCGTGCCGCCCGCCTCGATGAGCTCAGCTGGATTCCGGCGGTCGATCGCCGCCAGCATTCGCGTGGCTGCGCCATGCAGATCGTGTGCATGAGTGACGAACGTCGCGCGATCCGCGTCGATCGCTCGCTGGATCTCTGCCGCAGAGGAAATGCCAGGAACATGGGCGTCTTCGAGCTGATGTCCATCGCCTGCGACCTGCCGCCCCTCCATGACGAGCAGATTCGCAGACTCGATCAGACGAATGGCAGCGTGGCGAAGCTCCAGCCATTCCTGCTCCGACTGCGGGTGATGATCGACGGTGCCCTCCGCAGTGGTCTCGCTGCTGACGGCTTCCCATAGAAGATCCGCCGCGGGGTCCACCTGCGAGTTCATGATTTCCTGAATGCTCGCCGTCGGCAGGAATGGCGAGATGCTGCTTTCGGGGCCTGCTGCGGAGCAGCCCGCAAGTCCCGTCATCGCCAGTGCGACGGCAGTGCGTATACGCATCGAATCGTCTCCGTCTTTAGATCTTGGTCGGCAGCCCGCGCCGCGAGAGAAGCATGCGTGGGTGCTTCAGGTGAAACCGATCATCCGGCCCGCGAGCCCGATGCCGAACCATGCCACCAGAGAAAGAGCGACCGCAGTGCGTGCCAGCGCCGGCTTCGGTGCTTCGCTCGCGGCGACACGTCGCAGCAAGGCGAACTGAATGATGATTGCGCTGACGAACAACACCATCTTCAGCTCGAAGGCGAACTTGTAGTAGTACAAGCGCGGCGTCGCAACGAACATGAGAACGCCGCTCGCAACCGTGAGCGCGAGTCCGATGTAGAGCAGCCGATTTGCATCGCGCGTCACATCGGCGAGCGCTTGCTCGACCAGGACCAGGTTGAGTAGACGCAGACTGATCAGCACGAGCGCCGCGAGCAGTGCAATGAAGCCGAGCACATGCACGACCTGCAGGCTCGCCGCCACCATGTGATCAGACTTGCTGATCGCATGTGCAATCGCGCTGTTCTGAATAGTCACGAGAAGGGAATCGATCGACATCACATCACCGGTCAGGCGAGATAGGGAATCAGCCGGCCGCAGACGATCACCGCGCTCCAGAGCGTCAGCGAGGCGAGGCCTGCCACGCGCACGCTGGCAGGCAGCACCGCATGGTTCTCACGCACGGCCGGTTTGCGCGCGATCACAAACTCGAAGTACGCCGCGTTCAGTCCGGCAAGCACGATGAGCAGCACCTTGATGCCGAACACGCGGCTGGTCACCAGTACGGAAGCCTCCGCGAAGAACAGCAGACCGCCGGTGATGAAGATCGTCGCGAAGCCGCCCAGTACCCACGGACGCAACTGATGCAGAACATGGGTAAGCGGCACTTTTCGCAGGATCACGCCGGCCAGGCGCAGATCCGTGATGAACAGCAATCCCACGGCGACCGACAGACCGATCAGATGCAACCCTTCGATGGCCGGGAATGCATAGCGAGATTCGGCAATCGCAATCGCGAGCGATGACTGCTCGATCCATTCTGCAAACTGCAACAGGTTCATGGGATCACTTCCGCGCCGGTGTCACGGCGATCTGGCCAAACGGTCCGTTGTTCTCGATGCAAATGCGCTCGTATCGCTCGTGCTGCAGACGGCCATCCGGGGTGTTCGCCTCAGCAACTTCGTAATGCCAGCCGTCCGGCGTGTTCTTCTCGGTGTAGCGCCTCACCGGAATCGTTGCGGTCCACGGTCGCGTGTAGACGGTGGGATCGGTGATCGTGGCTACGTAATTGAAGCGTTGACCGCCGTTGTCGAAGATGTAGCGCTCTTCGATATGGACGTTCTCGCTCGCGAACTCGCCGGTACGAGCCAGGCGCGCCTTGGCATTGTTGTTCGTCACGTCGACGACGAGCGTGTTGCCTTCCCAGTGTCCGCGGGAATCGGCATTCCAGAGCTTGATGTTCTCGGGCAAGTGCGGCTTGCCATCGAGATGGATGATTCGCGTGCCCGAGTTGAAGAGAAACAGCACGTAGCCCGGGTACTGACGAATCTCGAACCCATGCCAGGTGAATGACTTTGGTACCCCGGCCGGAGCGCAGCGTGCCAGCGGCTCGATGTATTCGGGTTTGACCGGGTCGTGGAAATTGGCCAGGAACTCCTGCTGTACGGCACGGGCCCAGGGTTGAAACGGCACCTCGCCGTCAGGCGGATCGCTGACACGACTCGGAGCACGTTCGCTCCGCGCGTTCTTGGGACGGGCGCGTGGATTCGGATCGCCAGGGACGCCACCTTGCGGATCGGTCCAGTTGTTGTGGTTCGCGATCGTGTTCGACCAATGGCCTTGCACATCGGGCTGGCCGTCGGCGAGACGTTTGCCATTCCATGCGCCCGAGGCGATCGATGGAAAGCTCGTTTCACGCTGAATACCGCTGCCCTGCTGTGCCTGTGCAAGTGCCATCAGCGGTGCGGCCAGCGATGCGGTCACGAGGAGCGCACGAACACTGCTGCTGAGAATCGAACTCTTCATCGCATCAATCCTTCGCCGGCCTTCGCCGGCACCGGGTAGTACTTGTCGAAATCCAGCGTGTAGCAGTAGTTCTCGATGAGCTGGAAGTTCTTCTCGCGATGACGATGCAGGATGACGCTCAAGCTCCAGGGGCGAGCGAACACCTGCGGATCCTCGAGCGTCGCGCGGTACTCGATCGTGTTCGCGTCCAGAAAGCTCCAGCGCTCGATCACATGCAGATGCGCGCTATGAAAATTACCGGCGCGATCGAGCCAGGTTTCTTCGTTGAAATCGGTGACGTCGACGACGAGCGTGTCGCCTTCCCAGCGGCCGCGTGAATCGCCGAGATAGAACTCGTTGTCCGTCGCTTGCGGATGATTCGTGCCGTTGGTGAAGATCGTGCGCACCGAATGTCCGAACTGAAAGACGATCGTCAGATCGCTGTCGCGCTGAAAGATCTGGAACGGCTCGGGATAGTAAATGCCGCGCGGCGTGCCGAGCGTCCAGCACTTCAGGCGAGGATCGTCGGTGTCGCGCGACTCGAAATTCTGCTTCTTGCGCTCGAGCGCCTCGGGCAGGTAGGGAATGACGTTGCCTTCGACGACACCGGGTCCGGGCGGTGCGTCCTTGCGCGCCGAATGCGGTTCGAGGTCGTAGTCTGCGGCGCTGGTGGTTTGCCAGATGCCGGAGAAATCCGGTTTGCCGTTGGGCAGACGCGGAATCTTCTCGCGTGCGGCTGCACTCGCCGTTGCGCTCACGAAGAGTGCGAACAGCACCGAGGCGGCACTCAGCCGCATGGAATGTCCGGCGATCACGTGCGGTTCTGCGCCGTGGCCGACGCAGGGGCGTCCTGCGCACCGCCCGTCTGGAACGTGCGTCCATCCGGCAGCGTCACGGTGACCGAGTATCCGAAGGGTCCACCGTTCTTGGCGAGATAGCCCTTGATATGCACCTTCGTGCCGGGAGCGACGTCGGCCTTGGTCAAGCCGATGCGTGCAAGCTGATTCGGCGCGCCGAACTCCACACCCCAGTTCGTCGTCTTGCCGTCCTTATCCAGCACATCGAAATACAGCCAGCTGTGTGGATTGACCCACTTGATCTTGGTCACCGTACCTTGCAAATCGATGGGCTTGTCGGCATCGAACTCTGCAGCGAACGCGTGATGCGCCCAGGTGGGCACCGCGCTCACAGTCAGGACGATCGCAGCCATCGCGCGATTCCAGGATCTCACCGTCATCAAGATTCTCCGAACAGCGACCGAGCATCCGTCGATGCTCTTATTGGTTTTCAGATGACTGCCCCAGTCGAAGAGACTTGAAGCTCACGAAGAGACTTGAAGCTCATGAACGAGATGCAGTCACGGTGCTCGCGCACCTTAGCGCCCAAGATTCCGTGCACCGCTCGAGGCTGTCCAACGCTCGCTCGTTATCTCTCGATGCTGCGTGGCTATGTCACCGCAGTCAGACAAAGAACTGGAAAAAGCGGGTCTCACGAGCGGCTGCGTGACCGCTTGGAAACCCGTCGTTGACCGCATTCAGATCGAGGCACTGCCGATTGCATTGATTCGCGCGTACGCAAGTGACTTTGACGATCAGGAATGCGCGCGTTAGCGATCGAATCGACCGCGTGATCGACATCGTTGTCCGATGTCGGGTGAAGGCCGTCAGGTGAGCTGCGGCATTTTGCGCAAACTCATGCCTTTCCGTTCGCTACGAAGGTCTGTCACGGGCGCATGCCATGTGCTTGCGGTGACGGAGCAGTCACGAAGATCGTGTTTGTCAGTCAGGAAGCACGTTGAGTCGTCACCGCCTCAGTCACAAAGCGATCACACAATCACACGTACGCACGAGATAACGAGCCGGCATTTGTTGTGAAGATCCCGCATCCCTAGATTCGCCGCCCACTGCATCGGCACGACCGGTGTCTGGCCACCGCTGCGCAAAGCGCGCTGCGAATCACAAAAGGAATCGGGATCTCATCATGCGTTCTCTCTCCACGACTGCTCTCGCTGCGCTGATCAGCGCCACAGTTCCGACCGTTCATGCTCAGGATGTCAGGGCAGCCGCCGCAGGCGTTGCGCGCGACGGTGTGCTCGACACCATCGTCGTGCTCGGCACCGCGCGTCAGGACACGACTGCTCTGACGAGCACCGCGCCCGTCGATGTGATCACGCCCGAAGAGCTGAAGCAGACCGGTGCGGTGACGATCAATCAGGCGCTGTCGCGTCTGCATCCGTCTTTCAACTTTCCGCAGGGCCAAAATGCGGTGAAGGGTCAGGGCGTACGCGCCGCCTCTCTGCGTGGCGTGGGTCCCGCGTACACGCTCATTCTCGTGAACGGCAAGCGCCGCAATGTGTCTGCGCAGCTGTCGGGTACCGATCCGTGGCCCGCCGCTCAGGTCGTGGACATCAATGTCATTCCGGTGAGCGCGGTCGAGCGTGTCGAAGTGCTGCGCGACGGTGCTGCTGCCCAATACGGTTCCGATGCCATCGCAGGTGTCGTGAACATCGTGTTGAAAGACAAGTCGTCCGACGGTGAAGTCGCCGCGAATCTCGGTGGCTACACCGACGGCGGCGGTCTGACGCGATCGGTGCAAGGCTGGACGGGATTAACCCTCGGCAGTCGCGGCTTCGTCACGCTGGGTGCGGACTATCTCAAGAATGACAACGTTGATCGCAGCGAAGCGGACTGGCGTCAGCTCTTTCCGAACGGCGATGCGCGCAACGAAACCTTCGACAAGAAGTATGGCCAATGGGGACAACAGGCACGCGAGCACGTGAGCGCGCTGGTGAACGTGGGTTACGAGATCAGCGATAGCCTCGAGGCCTATGGCTGGGCCAACTATTCACACAAGGAAGGCCTGAACTATGTGAATCCCGAGCGCGTGGTGAAGGCGATCACGAGCAATCCGACCGTCGCCGATGGCACGCGAATCTCCGAAACGGCGGTGCTGCCAGTGTATCCGGACATCTATCAGCCCTATCTCACTTACACGGCCGAGGACTATGCCGCCGTGAGCGGGCTGCGTTTCGAGAACGATGCATTCGGCAAGCTCGACACTGCAGTCTCGTTCGGTCAGAACGAGACGGGGCGTCACGTTTATCACACGATCAATCCGAGCTGGGGACCCGAGAGTCCGACCGACTTCTACCTGGGCTCGTTCATGTCCCGTACGACCTCCGTGACTGCCGACTACACGCGCGATCTGAACATCGGCGCGCTGGCGTCCGCGGTGATCTCTGCGGGTGCGTTGTATCGCCACGAATACTGGGGAACCGCCGACCTCGGCGATGCGAAAGGCATCAACGGCGGGCCGCTCGCTGGCGCAACGGTGGCTTCGCTCTACGGACCGGGCGGTGTCTATCAGCAATACGCAGCACTGTTCCCGCAGATCAACTTTGCGGCGGATACCTCGCGCGTTCCTTCGAATGGTTCGTCGACGGCCGGTATCCGACCTGAAGACGCAGGGTCGATCACGCGCAATGTCAAAGGTGGTTACCTCGGCATCGACACTGCGCTCACCGACAAGCTCGACGTCGGACTGACCGGTCGCTATGAGCGCTACTCCGATTTCGGCAGCACCAGCAACTACCGGCTCACCGCGCGATATGAGTTCGTTCCGGCATTCGCCTTGCGCGGCACGTTGAGCTCCGGGTTCCATGCGCCGAGTCTTGCGCAGCTCGGCAATCAGTCGAGCGGCTACACGAGCAATTGGAGCAACAGCGGCACCGGCGTATTCGCGCCAGGACGTACCCGCGTGTTTCGTTCGGCCGACCCGGTCGCTGCCGCCTTCGGTGCCAGGCCGCTCGATCCGGAGGAATCGACGACCGTCTCACTGGGCACCGTCATCCGACTCGATGACACCAGCTCGATCACGATCGATGCCTACCGATTGCGCATCGACGATGTGATTCAAGTGTCGGAAACGCTGCAAGGTCCGACCGTGACGGCTGCATTCAATGCGGCGGGGCTCAGCGGCTACACACAAGCCTCGTACTATCTGAACGCCTGGGACTCCAAAACCGACGGCATCGATATCGTGGGGCGCAAACAGTTCGGGTTCGAGAACAGCAAGCTCGATCTCACGCTGGCGGCCAGCTTTCTTGATACCGAAGTGGACAACGTCAATCGCGAGGTGAACGTCGGTGATGCCACGCTGATCGCCATCCGTAACGCCAAAGTGCGCGATGCAGAGCGAGGCGTGCCGCGCAACAAGTTCATTGTCAACGGTCGCTACACGCTCGGCGCGTGGGCCGCCGATGCAACCGTCACGCGCTACAGCAGCTATTGGTACAACGTGGGCGATGTGGCCGGTGTCGCTGCCGCGAACGGCAACATCGATCAGGAATTCTCGCCCGAGACATACCTGGATCTCGGCTTCAGTTATCAAAGCCGAGGTGCCTGGCGTGCGGATCTGCTCGTACAGAACGTGCTGAACAAGTACCCGGACAAATACGTGCTCGGCAATCGTGCGAGCGGCATCAATCCTTATTCGTTCATCGCGCTGAACGGCGCCTCCGGCCGATTCGTACAGGGAAGCGTGTCGTACAGCTTCTGAGAGTGAAAATTCCGGTAACGCTCGTAGACCTGATCGATCGACACAATGAATACACGACGAAGCTTTCTTCAGCTCGCCACTGCAACTGCGGC
Source organism: Pseudomonadota bacterium (assembly GCA_023423935.1). Taxonomy (GTDB): domain Bacteria; phylum Pseudomonadota; class Gammaproteobacteria; order Steroidobacterales; family Steroidobacteraceae; genus Steroidobacter. Next base: position 65,864 of record JAFAEQ010000003.1, read on the forward strand.
GGCGAGTCTCATGCCCACACGTTTTGCGACGGCGGATGCACCGGCGATACGCGCATGGGTCGATTGGCACAGTCATTTCGTGTCGAACACAGAGCTCGAGTACCTGCGCTCGCGCCGACAGCCTCCGCGTGTGCTCACGCAGGATGGTGTGACGAAGCTGGAAAACGTGACGACTGTTTCCGCGGAAGCCGGCAAGCCGAGCGACTTCTCGCCGTCGGACATTGCTGCGCGCCTGGCGAATCTGGATCAGTACGGCGTGCAGCAGCAGCTGCTCACGCACACGGTCGCGTTCGGGTTCGATGCGACGTTGCCGATCGAGGATCTGCGCAAGCTGTATCGCGCATTCAACGATGAGCTTGCAGGTGTCGTACGGCAGCATCACCCGCGATTCCTCGCGGTCGCAGCCTTACCGTCGGCCGATCCGAAATGGGCCGCGGAGGAACTCACGCGTGCACATCGCGAGCTGGGATTCATCGGCGGTTCGCTGCCCCTGAATGCATTCGCAACCCTGGAAGGCGCAAGAACGCTCGCGCCATTGTTTTCAGCAGCGCAGAAACTCAACAGCCACATCTTCGTTCATCGAGGATCCGCGAGCGATCGCGTTCCGGGCCAGCCGCCACTCATCGTTCCCGGCGACACGGCTTATGCGCGCTGGAATCTCATCAGCAACTCCCATCTCGCTGCCGGCGCGATCACGCTCGGACTCACGGATTTCCTCGACCCGTATCCCGATGTGAGTGTCGAGGTGATCATGCTCGGTGGCTTCCTGCCGCATCTGGTCGACACGATCGTGCCCGCCGCTCGCAACAACGGCGTGAAGGATCCGCTCGAGCGCTTGCGCCGCCTCTACTTCGATACAGGTCCCTACGCGACACGCAACGCCGAGTGGGTCGTCGAAGCCGCCAATAAACTGGGCGCCGACCGAATTCTGTTCGGCACCGACTACGGCGTCGGCGGTGGACAGCGCGGCAACGTCGGCACCGCCTTCGAGAATCTCGACAAGGTGCTCAACGCCGAGCAGCGTCAACGGATCTATTTCGATAACAGCAAGGAGCTGTTACGCGCGAAGGGGGCGGAGGCTAATGGATAATTGACAATGGACAATTGACAATTGACAACGAAGAACAGGCACTGGCAATGGACAGTTGATAATGGGCAATCGACAACGAAGATCATGCACGGAGGCCTGGTGCCTGGGGCAACTGCAGAACACGTGGCGTGAGCCTGGCAATTCGCTTCTCAAGGTTGTCAATTGTCCATCAACGGCGCGAAAGGCGTCGCGCGCATTGACTCGCAGGGTCGAGCGCTCGCTTCTCGACGTTGTCAATTGTCCATTATCAATTGTCAATTCTCTTAACCGAGCCTGACTCTGCTCAGCAACGTCACGAAGGGCGTCGCGCGCAATTGACTCGCAGGGTCGAGCGCCTCGCTTTTCGACGTTGTCAATTGTCCATTATCAATTGTCAATTCTCTTAGCTGAGTTTGACTCCGCTAAGGAGCGTCGCGGGCCGTTGACCCGCGCAGTGACCACTTCAGCGCGGCCCGCTTCTCCACGTTGTCAATTGTCCATTATCAATTGTCAATTCTCTTAACCGAGTTTGACTCCGCTCAGCAACGTCTCCGTCATCGCTCGCGCCTTGGCTCTTGCATCTTCGATGTCCTGGCCGAGTGCGAGCGAGACGCCCATGCGGCGATGGCCGTGGACTTCGGGCTTTCCGAACAAGCGCAGGGCGGTGTCGGGTTCGGTCAGCGCGCGATCGACGTTCTCGAAGCGAACATTCGCGGAGTCGCCTGCAACGAGCAGTGCGCACGATGCTGACGGGCCGCGCTGACGGATCGTGGGAATCGGCAGGCCCAGGATGGCGCGTGCATGCAGCGCGAATTCGGAGAGATCCTGCGAGATCAGCGTGACCAGACCGGTGTCGTGCGGACGCGGCGAGACTTCGCTGAAGTACACGGTATCGCCTGCGACGAAGAGCTCGACACCGAAGACACCGCTGCCTCCGAGTGCCGTAGTGATGGCCTCGGCGATGCGACGCGACTCGGCAAGTGCAATCTCGCTCATGGGCTGTGGTTGCCAGGATTCCCGATAGTCGCCATCGATCTGCAGATGCCCGATGGGATCGCAGAAGCTGGTCTTGCCGCTATGTCGCGCCGTCAGCAGTGTGATCTCGTAATCGAACTGGACGAACCCTTCGATGATGATGCGTCCGGCGCCCGTGCGCCCGCCCTGCTGCGAATGGCGCCATGCGTGTGCGATGTCGGCATCTGATCGTACGATGCTCTGACCTTTGCCGGAGGAGCTCATCACCGGCTTGACCACGCAGGGCATGCCGATCGCCTTCACGGCTTCGCGATAGTCCGATTCGGTGTCTGCGAAGCGATAAGGCGAGGTGCGCAGGCCCAGCTTTTCGGCGGCGAGGCGCCGGATCCCTTCACGGTCCATCGTGAGTCGCGCAGCTTGTGCGGTCGGGATTACCGTGAATCCCTCTGCTTCGAGCTCGCTCAGCGTCGAGGTCGCGATCGCTTCAATTTCGGGAACGATGAAGTTCGGACGCTCGAGCTCCACGAGCGCCCGCAATGCGGCACCGTCCAGCATGTCGATGACGTGCGAGCGATGCGCGACCTGCATCGCCGGCGCATTCGGATAGCGATCCACCGCGATGACTTCGCAGCCGAAGCGCTGCAGCTCGATGACGACTTCCTTGCCGAGCTCACCCGAACCGAGAAACAAAACCTTCGTGGCCGAAGGACTCAAAGGCGTGCCGAGCGTAGTCATGAGTGGAGTGTCGCAGTTGGAGGCGGGAAGAAAAGAATAAGAGTAACCACAAAGATCACAAAGAACACATAGGGGGAGAGCGGAAATTCCGACGACGAGGCGTGTGTCGAAGATCGATCGGCAAGGCACGTCGGCGAGCTTGCGACTGCTGAGGTCGTTATCGGTGTCCGGGTGGTGCGCCGGACATCGATCACTCCGGCTTGTTGATCGCGAGGTAGACCGTGCTCCACAGCTGCGCGGCATTCGATTCGTCCGCATCGCCGCTCGTCTGGCCGAAGGGTGCCGCCTGATAACGACCGTTTTCGAAGCGCCAGGTCCACAGCTCCGAAGAGCGCGAGTCGCGCGTGTTCTCGATGACCGACCAGAGCTTGCGTTGCGCCGCGCGCAGACGATTCATGGTTTCGTCGGGCAGATCGCGGCGTGTGAGCTGGCGCTCGAGCCCTGCGGCGAAGAGCGCCTGTTGCCACGACCAGATGACCGTGCCGTGATAGGCATTGCGATCGAATGCACGTTTCAGCGGATCGCTGGCGAAGACCGGGTTCGCGACGACCAGGCCGGCATCTGTCAGCAATCCTGCGGGAAACGGGCGCATCGCGTTGGCGACGATCTGGTTCAGTTCGGCTGCGGGCAGATTCTCGAACAGAAGCGCGAAGCCGCCGTCGGAGTTGAGTACCGGGATCGGTTGATGATGTGCATCGAGGGCAATGGCATTCATCACCAGATCGCCGGACGGCAGCGCCTCGACCGCCGCTTCGGCCGGCACGCCGATCTCGCGTGCGTAGATCTCGACCTTCTGCTTCGCTTCGGCTTCGGGGATGCGTACCTGAAACAGTCGCGGTGCCTTATGCGACCACACGTTGGCAAAGCTGCGGGCAGCAGCGAGCGACTGTTTCTGTTGATCGTTTGCATAGGGATCGAGCAGGCGAGCGGCCGTCATTCGTGCAATGGCCTCGAGTGCGGCGGGGACCAAGACCGCATTCACATCGTAGGGATAACGTCCGCCGCCCAGCCCGGTCTCGCTGTCGCGCCATTCACCGACATTGCTGCCGGGCTTGAGCGAAATCAGGTGCGAGGCCTGTGGCTGTTCCGCGAATGCGCGCGCGGATTCGACCACCCAGGTGAAGTTGCGAACGAAGGCGCGGCCGACGGGCTCTCCGCTCGCAAGGCTTGATTTCAGGAAGTCGGCGGCGCGCGCTCGACCCTGGGGCTGATCGACCAGATACGCGGCCGCGACGGGTGCGAGCATATAGTCGTCATCGATCATCTTGTAGTCGTAGATCGGTGCATCGCTCGCCGGGTCTCCTTCCTGACGACGGCGCAGGATTGCGAATTCTCCAATGTCCTCCTCGTGTGCCACCTCGCCGTTCGGCGCGAGTCGATCGAGCACCGAATCCAAGCCGCGCTCGAAGGCCTGCGGTTGCAGCACCGGCATCAACAGGCGCAGCGACATCAGGGTGTCGCGACCGAAGTAGGTGTTGAAGCGCCAGGAGCCTGCGAGAAATTTTTCCTGATAACTCAGAAAGCCGAGCGCATCACGGCTGCGACCATCGTCGGTCGCATTCGAATTCAGCAGGCCGGTTGCGACCAGAGGCGTAAGAGGCTTCTCGCCCGTCAATGCAGTGACGCGCAGATTCATCGGTTGTCCGGCGCGCGTCGGCGCTAGCGTCGTCTTGTCAGCGTCATGTCGCACGACGCCGTGCTGAACTTCGATCGATAGCGCGTACGTCGCTGCGCCATCGAGCCGCGTCCGTGACCACTTGATCGAATCACCCGATACTTTCGGCGTCGCTTTGACGTCGGCGGGATAGCGATCTTCGAGCTGATAGTCGCGCAGCACGCGCACACTGCCTAGCACTGCATCGCGTAGCACCAGCGCAGAGCTCGCAGACACTTCCGCGACGATGCCATGCAGAGCTCGCCTGTTCTGATCGCGACGATTCGCAGGAGTTACGCTTTTCAGCTGCCATTCGACAGGCGTTTTCGCATCGAACCAGACACCGACGCCGCTATTGCCAGCAGGAAAGGCGACGAGCACGCGCGGCTGAAGGCCGTTGCTGAGCAGCAGATGGGCTGCGATCGGCCCCTGCTGATAGAACACGTTGAGAACGCGCCCTTCCTGGATCTGAAACTGCAAAGGCGGCGCATCGGCCGCGTAGCTCAAGGCAGGCGCAATAACCGTAGCGAGCAGTGAGATGAGACCGGCGCGCAGCACACACGCCGGCATCCGCCGCTTATGCACGCACGTCTACCACAGATACTTCGCCTGGAAATTGATCTCCCTGCCTTCCAATGGTCGCGCCAGCAACACGCCGCCGCTGCCCGTCGCAACACCGAAGATGCGTGAATTGCTTTCCGTCAGGCCGAGCTCGTCGGTGACGTTCGTGCCGCGCAACTGAAACTGCCAGTTGTCGCCCACGTGCGCCGTCACACCGAAATCCCAGGTGTAATAGGAACCCAGCTGCTGGAGCCCAGCCTGATCCTGCGTGTGATCGCCGACGTGCGTATAGGTGACGAACGCTTCGAGATCGCCGAACTGCAGCGGCAGGCGATAACTTGGCGTCAACATGTAACGAAGCTTCGGCTGACGCTGCAGCTGTTGACCCTCGATCGGCGCACACCCGTTTCCTGTCACCACGTTCGTGTAGGGGAAACATCCTTTGTAGTCCGTGTATTCGCCATCGAGATAGTTGGCGACGACCTGGAAACGGAAGCTGTCACCCACTGTGAGCGCGCCGATGAAGTTGACGCCCTTCGATTCGGAGCCATACGTCAGCAACGGACCGAAGGGCACGCCCTCGATATCGGTTTGCCGATACAGAAGTCCGGTGAAGTCACGGTAGTACGCGCTGATGTCGGCGTACAGCAGATCGTTCTGAAACTTGAAGCCGGCCTCGTAGTTGCGGATGACCTGTACGGGCGGCGTCTCGCCCGTGATGTTGCCGCGGATGCCATTGTCGAAATCCGCGAAATGACCGCCGCGATTGACGCGGACATAGGCAGCCATCGAATCGGTGAAGCTGTAGTTCGCACCCACCGTCCACGAAGTGAAGTCTTTATCGTAATCGGTGATGTCCAGCGTGCCGTCGCAGACGGGCGTATCGTTGTTGTAGATCGTGAGTGGATTGCCGTCGAGGTCCGTGTTGCTCAGGTGGCAGACGCGGTTGGTGGCATCCTGATTCTCGAAGCGTACCGATGCATCCAGCAGCCATTTGTCGATGCGCCAGGTGTCGGACAAATAGATCGCCTTGTTGAAGGCATGGCCGCGCTGAGCGATGGGGAATCCACCGTTGTCCAGAAATCCCTGCTCGTCGGTACGCAGAAAGGTCTGCCCTCCGGACACATAGCTCACCGTGATCGGGCGCGCATTGGGCTCGTTGGTCATCAGCATGTCATTGCCGAGGCCCCACTTGTCGTCCATCTCGTAGTACGCCAGATACACGCCCAGGGTGAGCGTGTTGCCATCGAATACCTCCTTGCTCAGACGAAAATCGTTGTTGATGTTGTCGAGCTTCTTGCGAATGGCCCACCAGCCCTGGCGAATGACGCTCTGATCCAGGGGTACCGCACCGCCTCCGACGTACGTGGCCGTCGCCGATCCAACCGGCAGTTGCAGACCTTTGAGGTCGGTAGGCAGCGTGTAGAGCTGATCGAAGAGCGTGGCCGGATTGGCGCCGGAGAACAGCGCGTTGGTGTCGACATCGCCGGTGTTGTACAGGAACTTGTCGCTGATCGACCAGCCGTTGTCGAAGTCGTGATCGAAGTTCGCGCCGAGAAAAACCATGTCGGCGCCGCGTCCATCAGCGAGGTCGGCGTTCAAGGGATTGCCCGGGAATCCGTCGAGCCGCACATGCCGCAGCGCTTTGCTGTTGTACGTCGATGTCAGCGGATCGAACCCGGGATATGCGCTGAACTTGTCTTTGCCGCGCTGAATGACCGGGATCGGCGTGATGAACTGATTCTTGTCGTTCAGGTAGCGGGCATACAGGATCAGGTCGCCACCGTCCGTCGTGCGCTTGAGCGTGGCAGTAAGCTGTCCGCCATCGTCTGCCTTGAACTGCGGATCGCGCACGCCGTCGGAGATGCGATAGAAGCCGCCGATGCTGCCGAACCAGTCATCCGCGATCTTGAAGCCCGTGAATCCGTCGAGGCGCCATAGATTCTCATCGCCATAGGTGAGTCCGAGGCTCCCCGTGGGTACTTCCGTGCCGGTCTTCAACAGAAAGTTCGCCGTAGCGCCCATCTGACCGCCGGCGAACACGACCGAGGGACCGCCCTGGAGAATTTCGACGGCGCGGACCGTGTCATCGAGCCGGAAGATGCTCGTGGTTTCGAAGAACGACAACGTTGGCATGCCATACAACGGCGATCCCATCAGCATGGTCGTGAAGTACGGCGCATCGCCGCCTCCAGGGAAGCCTGCGATTTCGATATTGGCGCCTGTCTGTCCGCCCGTGGATTCGGGCCACAATCCTGGCGATATCTTGAGCAGGTCCGCCGTGCTCTTGGGGTTCGACTGCCGGATCTGCTCCTCGCTCGCAGTGACGATGTTGTAGCTCGCCTCGAGCTTGGTCACACCGCCCGAGATCGCACTGCCGGTGACGACCACCGTTTCCAGCGATGTGCCGCCCTGATTGGTGTTGGTGGAGGATGTCTGCGCCTGGGCATGCAGCAGCGTCGGTGACATTGCGAGCGCGATCGTTGCCAGATGTAACGTTCGATGACTCGCAAGATCGGCGAGCAAAGACGGTTGGCGCCGAATGCTTGATCGGGTGAACATCGTGCCCCCTTTGAGGACTCCCGGTCCCTTGTTGCTATTGAGCTTCGAATAACACCAACATCAAAAATAGCAAATAGGTTGTCTACGCAACGCAGGGCGACTGCGCCGACACTTGTACACATGGCGCGTTGCATATCTGCACATCGTGGTGATGCTCTTGAATGTGCGACGCGGCTTGTATAGGTCGGGTCCGAAGACTGGCGGCTGTCTGGCGAGGAGGCTCTTGTTGTGCTGCCTTGAAAATCCCTGCACTTTCTGCGCGGGCCCCGTGCGTCATGTGCGCGTTCGCAGGACTCGTCGCCACTTGCATGCGGCGGACAGATGCGGCCAGAGGTGTTGGTCTCGGCGAGCTTGCTGACTGATTGAACGCGAACGCAGTCGCAACAAGGGGCAGGTCAGTCGGTGCGCACGACTACATGCACAAGGCTGAATCGGCTGCCAGTCCCGTGAGGTTTGACGGCAACGATCCGCTGATCGTCCTCGGAGCCCACCTTGTACACGACGCTGTAGTGTTCGGGATCGTCATCGTCGCAGGTGAGGTCTTCGCGTTCCGATCCGCGGGTCGAACGATCGCTGCATTCCAGGACGTGGCCATACTGCGAGAGTGCACGATGATAGAACTGTGCGACTTTCTCCGGCTTGTCGGTCGTCTGCAGATTCATCGCAACTACTTTCAGGCCGAAGACGGGGCTGGCGAATCCGATGTTCGCGCCAGCCTCGCCTTTCTCATCTTTGTAGGGCTTCGCTCCCGGATAGGCCGGCAAGCCCGCGTCCGATGGAGTGGCTTCGTCGGCGGTCGAGAGTCTCAACTCGAAGCCACGTTCAGTGCCATCGCTGCCGGCGCCGCATGCCGACATGAAAAGGACGAGCACGACGCCGATCGAGCGAATGAAAAAGTGCCTGATGTCCACGACGCCCCCATATGCAACGGATAAGCGAGGCCTGTGCCCCTTGAGTCGAGAACACCCGACTTGCACTTGGGTTACAGGTAATCGGCTCCGATAGGTCTGGCGGCGGCCTTGTGGTCTCCAAAGCTCGTTGTGCGGATATTAGTAAGCCCAGGCGCGCCTACTTCGTGGCGCGCTGCTGACCGAGGGCGACCCCGCCCAGGATCAATGCGCATGCGATCGCCATGCTGGGCGTGAGGGCTTCGCCCAGTAGCAACCAGGCCCACATCACTCCGAACAATGGAACCAGATAGGTGACTGTCGAGGCGCGCGGCGCTCCGATGCGATAGATCAGTCGATAGTAAAGAACGTAAGCGATGCCGGTGCACAGCACACCGAGGGCCGCCGCGGAGAACCACGAGAGCATTGGAATGGGTGTGCTCGGCCAAGTAATGATGGCAACAGGCAAGAGCAGCACACTTGCGCAGATCAGCGTCGCCGAGGCGATGGCGCCCGCGGGAAGGCCGGGTACATAACGGCGTAGCAGATTGGCACCTAATCCATAGAGCAGTGCGGCGGTGGTGCCTGCTATTGCCGCACTCAAGACGCTGCCACCCGCGGTCTTGTCCGCGGCGAGTACCACGACGCCGATGAAGCCTGCCACGAGTCCAATTGCACGACGACTCTGAATACGCTCGCCGAAGAAAATCAGGGCAAGGATCGCCGTGAACATCGCTGCGGTCGAGTTACTGATGGCACCGATGCCTGCCGGAGCACGCTCAGCGGCCCATGCGAACAGAACGAAAGGCAGCGCAGAATTGATGGCTGCAATCGCGCCGATGCGCCACCAGAGCGATCGCGAGAACCGATGTCGCTCGCGCCAGAGGAATGGCAGAAGAATCAGTGCGCCGAGAGCGAGCCGTACTTCGACCAGTGCAAAGGGTCCGAAGTCCTTTGCAGCCACACGCATGAACAGAAAGGACGCACCCCAGATTGCGCCGAGCAGCACGAGCTCGACAGGTGTGAGCCACGACACTTTGGGATCGGCAGCGACAACAGCAGAGCTCGACACAATGCACCGTGAGTTCGCTCGTAGGGTGGGCGACTTTGAACGAATCGGTACGGGAGTTCATCCTATTTCTTGCGGTCGAATCCACAGGATTCGAGCCGTCAATCCAAGCTAAACAGCGTTCAATCTTTTGTGTAGCAGCGTTTCATTGAGACTCGAAGAATGCGGGCCGCATGCGAGAGGGAAGAGTGGAGGGAAGCAACGCGAGACGGTGGGTTGAATGAATGCGAGCCGATGCACGGTCAGGAGTACTCATCGCCTCGGCGCGTGAGCGAATGGTGCGAGGAATGCGAAGGGTCTCGGGTAAGTATCGTGCCGTTGGTCTCGCCGCGATCATTGCTCCGCGTGCATGCGGACGAATCGCGCGAAGCGAGGAACGCCGCGTGCGGTGACGCCGCTGAAGCTGTAAGTCACGCGCTTGCCGATGCCAGGCGGATGACGACGTTGCGCATCGGAGAAGCCGGTACCGAGATTGAACTCGAGCCCGTCGGGACGCCGCACACGCAGGGCGCCCATCATGCCCGCGTACTTGCCCTGGCCGGGCACGTAGCCGATCACTTCCGCTTCCGCATCGAGATGAGCTTTGAGCTTCAGCAGATCGTCGCTGCGCTCGCCGTGGTAGTACGAATCCGCGCGATGAAGCATCAGTCCTTCGCCGCCGGCTGCGATCAGCTCGTTCAATTGCGAAAGCAGCGCCGGCTCGCTCGATACTCGCCAGTGGTGCACCTTCTGGAGCGTGTGACTCTCGGTGCCGGACAGCAACTGATCCAGAGTCGCCAGTCGCGAGCTGAACTGGGCGGCTTCCGCCGGCAGGTCGAACGCCATGAATTTCACTTCGCGCCAGGCGTCCTCATCGGGCTTTCGATCGCGAACGGTAGAAGCGAGTCGTTCGAACCGACCGCGTGCAATCCAGAGTTCGCCATCCAGCGGCTCCGCAGGCCAGCCCGCGACAAACCAGTCCGGCGCATGGATCGGATGACCGGAACGAGTGATGAGCGCAGTGCCGGTCCACAGGGCCCGGATTCCGTCGTACTTCTCGCTGACCCAGTAGCTCGCGATATCGATCTGCGCGCGGTAGTCGTTGGCGAGCATCAATGCCGGTGGCGCTGTACTCGCAGCGAGCGACGGCGTTGCAATCGGGGACAACAGCAAGAGCAGGTGAGCGTGGCGCATGTGAGCTCGCGGCAATGAAGCTTCGAGCCATTACATAGGCACACCTCTGGAGCGAAGAGGCTGTTATCCGAGCGTTCGTCGAGAAATGCCGGGCAGCCGCCGCGCGGCGTATCGCGGATCAGGAGTCGAGATGACGCGATGGATCGAAGTCCACGACGTTGTCGCGCAGGCGCGTGCCATCGCTATTACGCACGACCAGCCTGAACTTCAGATCGCCGATCGACAGCACATCGCCCTCGCGCAGCACGTGCTGCTTGATCTGCTGATCGTTCACGAAGCAGCCGTTGGTGCTGCCGGTGTCTTCGACGATTACGGCGTTGGGCCCCACCAGCAGGCGCGCATGATGACGACTGATCATCTTCGAGGGAATGAAGATGTCATTGTCGTTGGTGCGACCGATGGTCATCACGCGGCGATTCAGAACGAACGGATCGCTGTCGTGGTCGAGCGGTTCGAGCACGCGTTCCTGCGGGTTCTCGGCGATGGCTGCGGGCGATTCGATCCGGTCGACGTCGCGGCGGATGGCGGCCAGCGCTTCGGTGTGTACGGCCAGATCCGCCTTCAACAGTGCGATACGGTTGTCGCGATTGAAGATCTCCTGAGTCATCGACGACACGCGTGCGCGCGACTTCTTGAGCTGCTCGGCAACGATGCCGCGCTCTTCCTGAAGCGTGCGCATCTCGGCGCGCAGATCCTCGATCAGCTGATCGCGTGCACTGAGCGAATGCTCGAGTCCGCGCACAGCCTCCGTCTGAGCTTCGAGCTCCTGACGGGCTGCGGCGAGTTGCTCGTTGCGTTCGTTGAGAAGTACTTCGTCGTCTTTCGACACTGCCTGGAGGCGCTCGATATTGCGCAAAGCCTCATCGAGCGAACGCTGGGCCTGATCGCGATGCATATGGATGTCGACCAGCGCCTGCTGAGCGATCGCGAGCTCCTGGCGCTGTGTCACCGCGACATTCGTCTGCGCAGCGGCTTGTGTGTGCAGTTCTTTGATATGAGCGTGAGCGAGTTCCAGCTCGCTGCTGGCGGATTCGAACTCGCGATTGCGCTGTTCGAGCTGTTCTCGCAGCGGCAGCAGCTCTGCGACCTGCCGTTGTAGTGACAGTCTCGATTCACGCAGGTCCGTCAACTCCACTTCCATGGTTTCGAGCTCGCGCAGGCGCTGGGACAGCTCATCGCGTAGCGGCAGCAGCGTGTCGCGCTCGGCGCTCAGCGAATCGCGCATCTCGCGCGTCTCGGCAAGCTCGCGCTGAGCTTGTTGGAGCTGCTGTTCCAGAAGCGCCGTTTGAGCAGCAAGCTCTTCGCGCTCACGCTCTGCGCGCTGACGCGCTTCGCCGGTCTCCTGTAGTTCGCGTGTGAGGCGCTCCAGATCGCTGCCGAATTTGCTGAGCTGCCCGTCGCGAAGGCCCAGTTCGCTTGCGATGCGATCGGCTTCGCTCGCGCGCTGCGAGACTTCTTCGAGTTGGCGTTGCAGGGATTCAAGATCGGCCTGTGCACGCTCGAGACGCTCTGCGAGATTCTTGCGATCGCTCTCCAGTCCGGCCACGGTGGCATTTCGCTGCGTGACGAGCGAGGACATGATGTCGTAGTCAGCGAGCTTGGCCGCGAAATTGCGCGCAAGCGTGTCGTTCTTGCTGCGCTCGGTCACCAATGTCCGTTGCAGATCGTCGAGTGCGCGCTCGCGCTCCGCGGCCGTGCTCGCCGTCTGCTCGAGCGAAGCATGCAGTTGTGCCTGCTGCTGCTGAAGGTTCGCCAGCTCGCTCGCGCTCTGCTCGAGCTGCTGTGTGAGCGTTCGATGCAGCTGATCACGCTGCGCGCGCTCCTCTTCGCGCTCGCTCATCAGTAGTCGCAGCTGCGCGGCGTGTTCGTGCGAGAGCTCCTGAAGTTGTCTTTGCAGCCGCGCGACGAGCTCGCGTGAAAGTCCTTGCTGTTCTTCGAGCCGCTCGCGCTCGCCGGCAAAACCTGCAAGTTGCTGCTCGAACGCCGCCCGCTGCTGATTCCAGGCTTCGCGTTCCGCTTCCCATGCGCTCTTTGCGGCCTGTGCTTGCGTCAGCTCTGCTTCGAGTGAACCGATGCGCGTTTCGAGTCGGTCGATGACCGAAAGATCGACTCCACTCGTGACGAGCGGCGGGGAAGCGCGGTCGCGCGAGCGCTTGGCGACATCGAGCTCGCGAACGGTTTCTGATTCGCGCAGCGATTCGACCATCCAGCTGTCGGTTGCGGACAATGCATCCTCGGCGAGGCTGGCTTCGTATGCAGCGACATCGAGCTGGGGCAGCTCGTCGGTCTTGTCCAGATCATCATGTTCTGGCTGAGTCGACATGGCACCGACCTTGGATCCGGAAGCGAGGCTCCAGAGTACCCGAGCCGTGCCCCAATGCCATCCGGTCTTTGAGGTGGGTCTTACAGGAAGGATCGATCGGCTGGAGGGCCGTAATCACCTGGCCCCTTGGGACATGGGTCTATGAAATAGGCCCGGGACGTTATGTTCCTTTGACCAAGGCCATCACCTGACCTAGATCGAGGGTGCGAGCCTTATCGCGGATCTGGGTGAGGTTCTGCTGTTGCAGCTGTTTCGCATCGGTCAGGAGGGATTCGTAGGTCGAGCGCAGCAGGGCGGTATTCATCTGGCGCCCGCCGGCGTAGTAGCGCCGGGCGAGCGTGCCCAGGGCATATGTCGTTGCAAAGGAAAATGCTGCGCCCGTTGCGACGCTGCCCAGGCCGCGCCCGAGGCCGCCGCCCACCGATCCCAGCAGCCCGCCAAGCAGTTTCCGGCCGAACTGTTCCAGATACTGGGATGTCAGGCCGACACCGGCCGCCGCAATGAATTCCCGGATGTAGCCCTGATCCATTTCGTAGCCATAGCGCTGGCCGATCCGATAAATCATCTTGATCTGCAGCGGGAGGATGGCCATCGAAGCGAGCGATTGCGGGAGCAGCTCGATCGCGCCGTTCAGGATCGCGTGGTGAAGAACGTAACGGTCGAGCTCTGCTTCCGAGGTCGTCGAGGCAGGCGCAGCCGCATCCGTGTGCAACGCCGAGGCCGGCAGCGCGCTCAGGGTCAGCGCGTCCTGCTCGAGTCGCGCGACCGGCTGCGCGTCCAGATGGAGTGCGACGCGCAGCTCGTCGAGGAAGGTGCGCTCGGCCGGTGTTGTGGCGCCATCGGCATCGCAGATACACACCGCAGTTTCATAGGCGAGTCGCCGATGGGAGGGCTGGGTCAGTGCACTCGCTGCCTGGCGCAGATCCACACGGTTGAGCAACACGTCCTGATACAGGGTCGCTAGTTGCGGCGCTGCGAGATCGCCGGCGATCGATTCAGCGGTGGCCTTGATGGCTGCACGTTCGCGGTCGTCCTGAGCCCCATCCGCGAATGCCGCGAGCATCGCGATGGTCAGCAGTGCGTTCTGTTCGGCCGATTGCATAGGGATCGATATTCCAGCGTCCGGCGTGCAAGGCGGGCAGCGATGACACGGAGGCGGTCATCGCCAGCGCCCTCATCCGCCAAAGGATGCAAATTCTTCTTTACTGATGAACCCGTCGCCGTTGATATCGATCTGTGCGAAACGATCGAGCAGCTGCTTGACGACACCAGCCTCGGTGCGGCTGATGCGGTGATCGGCATTTCGATCGATCGATTCGAACGTGATCTGGACGCGGGTTGTGGTGGACAGTGAAGCGGGTTCATCGGCGCAGACGTTTACGGCCGCGGCGCTCAGCCCGGCGAAGAGGATGTAACGGTACATGGACAGCTCCTTATCGACGGCGCTTGCACGGTCCGACGTGCAAACGTGATGTCGCGGGATCCAGTTCCCGCAACGGTGAAAAAACTACAGACTGGGATCGAGGGCACGTTGCCATCCTTAGCTTGAACGCGAGCTGAAATGAGGCTCGTCCTCCATGCCTGGAGATTCGATCTGTCGTCGCTCAGCGACGTTCTGCGAGCCACCTTGCGGCAGCTGCCGGGGTGAGTTTGTCCTCTTCGCGATCGACCAGCAAATTGGCCTGCTGCATCGTCGCCAAGGGAATGCTTCCGAGCAAAGGCTCCAGCGCTGAACGCAGCGTCGTATCGTCAGCGCGAGCCGGAGCGATGAGGATGACCGCGTCGTACGGAAGGATGGCCTGACGGGGATCGCTCAGGATCAAGAGATCGTCCCGCGCGATTCGTCCGTCGCTCGAGAAGGCGGAAATCACATCGACCTCACCGCTTGCGATCGCGCGATACATGAAGGTGGGCTGGTACTGGCGTCTGGCCGCGAACGTCAGCCCGTAGGCTCGCTCGATCGCGGTCCATTCCGGCCGCTGAAAGAACTCGAGATCACCGCCCATGGTAAGACGCGATGCATGCGCGGCCAGATCGTCGATGGAGCGGATGTGCAGTTCCTCGGCGCGTTGCCGCCGCATGGCCAGGGCATAGGCGTTCTCGAACCCGAGCGAACCCAGCAGATGAATGCCGTGCTGCTCGAGCAACCAGGTGCTCAGCTCCTGCATCAGCTGGTCGCGTGGCGGCGTGTCGGTACGGCGCAGGACATTGGCCCAAAGCGTTCCCGAGTATTCGACGTATGCATCGATCTCGTTGCGCTCCAGTGCGCGGAACGCGACCACCGAACCGAGTCCCGTGCGCTGTACGGCGCGGGCACCCTGTCGCTCGATGTCCTGGGCCATGAGCTCGGCCAGGATGTATTGCTCCGAGAAATTCTTTGCACCCAGGACATAGGTCGATGCCGGCGTAGCAAGCTGCATCCAGATCGCCGCCACCACGCCAGCGATGAGCGCGGCGCTTGCGGCGACGATGCGTCCGCGGTTGCGGCGCTTCACGGTCGCGTGCTCGATGACGCCCAGCAGCTGATCGACGATCAGCGCAAGCAGGGCAGCGCTGATGCAGCCGAATAGCACCGATACCCAGTCTTCGACCTGCAGACCGGAGAAGATGTAATTGCCCAGGCTCGTCTGACCGACCGGTGTCGACAGCGTCGCTGCGCCGATGACCCACACGGCAGCCGTACGCACGCCCGCCATCAACATCGGCGTTGCAAGCGGTAGCTCGATGCGAATCAGGCGTTGCCAATCGGTCATACCCACGCCGCGCGCGGCCTCGATGATCGGTGCGGGCAGATTTGCGATGCCGGCCACACCGCTGCGAATGATCGGCAACATCGAGTACAGCGTCAGGGCAAGCACTGACGGCAGAAATCCCAGCGCGCGGAAACCGAAACCGAACAGATGCGTCGTCAGCGAAGAGACGGCCAGCAGCAGCGGATAGAACAGTGCGAGCAATGCCAGACTGGGGATGGTCTGGACCACGCTTGCCACGGCGAGAATGAACCAGCGTATCCGCGGGCGGCGCACAGCCAGGATCGTGAGCGGCAGGCTGATCAACACGCCGAAGAGCAATGCAGTCGCACTGAGGATGACGTGCTCGCCCAGATATTCGGGAAGCAATCGCCAGGCGGCCTGCCATTGCTCGCTCACGCGTTTGATCCGCCGTCCATCAATGCACCCACGCTCGATGCCTGACGACGCGGCGTGTCCATCAATGCACGTACGCGGTCATCCGGGTGATCATGCAGCAGCGCGCGTGGCGTATCGTCCGCAATGATCTCGCCCGCGTGCATGACGAGAATACGGTCGGCCAGCAGCACGGCTTCCATCACATCGTGAGTGACCATCACGCTCGTGAGACGCATCTGGTCATGGAGACGGCGATAGTTGCGTCCGAGTGCATCGCGCGTCAGCGGATCGAGTGCGCCGAACGGTTCGTCCATCAGCATGATCTGCGGTCGTGCAGCCAGCGCACGTGCCACGCCGACTCGCTGACGTTGGCCGCCAGACAATTCGGCCGGCATGCGCGCGGCGAATTCCCGCGGCAGATCCACCAGATCCAGCAGTTCGAGCGTTCGCGCCTCGATATCCCTCGCATTCCAGCCCAGCAGCTGCGGTGTCACGGCGATGTTCTCGCCGACGCTCAGATGAGGAAACAGCCCGATGCTCTGAAACACGTACCCGATGCCGCGGCGCAGGGAATGGGTCTCGACCGTGGTGACATCGTGTCCATTCACCACGATCGTGCCGGCGTCCGGTTCGATCAGTCGATTGATTGTCTTGAGCGTCGTCGTCTTGCCCGAGCCGGAGCTTCCCACGATGACGACGAACTCACCGCCGGCGACCGAGAAACCGATGTTCCTGATCGCCGGCCCGTGATCGAAGGACTTACTGACGCCTCGCAGCTGAATCATCGTGCTCATGATGCGGCGTCTGCAGTCTCCAGCCAGGACTAAGGAGTATCCACGGGGCACGCGGGGCGGAGAAACATGGCTCGGGCACGGCCGACGTCACGACACGGACCGAACCGCGACTTCCCGACAGCTATTCAGCTCGACGAGCTCGTCGACGATTGAGCAATCCTCGTAGGTTTCGTACTCCGTGTGGCCCGTGGATCTTTATCCGTGAATTACTTCCCTGCCTTCGCGCGCTGGATCGCTTCGACGATCAGCTGCTGTGCTTCTTCGGCATCGCCCCAGCCGAGCACCTTCACCCACTTGTTCTTTTCGAGGTCCTTGTAGTGCTCGAAAAAGTGCTGGATCTGGTTGATCGTGATCTCGGGCAGGTCCGTGTAGTTGTGAACGTGCTCGTAACGACGTGTGAGCCTCGGGACGGGGACGGCGACGATCTTCTCGTCCGGACCCGCTTCGTCCTGCATCTTGAGCACGCCCACCGGCCGGCACGCCATCATCGCGCCCGGGATGATGCCGCGCTGGTTGGCGACGAGCACATCGCACGGATCGCCGTCACCCGACAGCGTTTGAGGAATGAAGCCGTAGTTGCCGGGGTAGCGCATCGATGTATAAAGGAAGCGGTCGACCACGAGCGTGCCGGCCTCCTTGTCCATCTCGTACTTGATCGGTTCGCCGCCCACCGGCACTTCGATGATGACGTTCACTTCGCGGGGCGGATCGCGGCCGATCGAAACTGCGTCAAGACGCATGCAGACTCCTTTAGTCGAACGAAAGACGAGAAATGGACTGCATTCTGCCATGCCTGTGGACGGGAAATCTTGAATACACTGCCCTTCGTGTGAGGTGATCCATGGATACGGACCTTGATTCGATGTCGCGTGAAGATTTGATTGCCGAAGTGCGCAAGCTTCGCGAGGCAATCCGCGCTCACCGCGACAGTTCGCGTCATGAGCTGTGCTGGTTTCATCCCGCGCTCTGGTCGCTGCTGCCTGAAAAGAGCGATCCGCGGCCCGAAGTTCCCGAGTGGCCGGTATTCATGCAGGGCTGCATCCGCTATCGCCAATCACTCGATGAGCAAATCCCCGATGCGCCGTGTGTGAAGCACACCTACGAGGGCGAGTGACGCGACTCGATGCGCGAGAGCGTCGCCTGGCTTTCGAGCTTGATCTCATCGAAGACAGCTTCGAAGCCATTGCCTTCGGGCGCCGCGCACATGAGGCCGACATCCACTTTGTGTTCGGGAGGGAAGTAGCCTTGGCGCACAGCCATGAACGTCTTGCCGTCGAGCGAACAGTGCGTCTCGATCGAATCTTTCGCGCGGATCACGCGCCACCAGATGGGCGCTGACTGCGACAGATCGGGCAAGGTGGACCAGTCGGAGAAATCGCGCGTGAACACGACGCTCGCATTGCGCTTGCCATCGACGAGCTCGGTGCCGCATTTGATCCATTGCGTTTCGTTCAGTCGCACCATCAATCCCGCCTGATCGTATTGATCGGCGTACTTGCCGTGAATGCGTGCCTCGAACCGAAACTCACCTTGCACCGGCAGATGCAGGAAGTGACCGTTGTCGGTGATGTAGCCGTAGAACGTCTTGCGCCAGAAGTCGGTCTTGCCTGCACTTCGGACGGTGAGGCGACCCTCGCGGATCTGCGCGGAAGCCGGCGGATTGAGCCAGCGCATCTGCTCGAGCAACGTCCGCTCGGCCGACCATGAGGGCCCGGCCGCTCCAGACAGAAGGGCCGCGGCGCTTCCTTGCACGAATTCTCGTCGATTCGAACTCATTGTTACTCCCTCAATGATGATGGCCGATACACGACGAGTCGCCCGATCACTGCGACTTGCGCTTGGGCTGCAGCTTCCCACTATCGTGGCCCTATGCAAAGCTGGCGAATCGACGATGAGGTGATCCATGAGGAATTTCTGGCAACGGATCGTGTTGGTGGCGATCCTGGCGACGCCTGCCGTGCTCGCGCAGAGTGTCGAGCCCGAGGCAGGGCTCGATTCGCTGTTCGATGAATACTTCGAGCGTTCGCTGCTGCTCAATCCGCTCGCGGCGACTTTCATTGGAGACCATCGCTACGACGATCGCCTCACCAACGCGATCTCACCGGCACGCATCGCCCTCGCGCTCGATGTGGAGCGGCGCTATCTGGATCGTGCACTCGAGTTCGATCCGCAGAAGTTATCGGAGGCCGATCGGCTGAGCTGGAAGATTTTCGTCAGCGAACGTCGTGCCGCGATTGCGGGAGCCGGGTTCAGATTCGAATGGCTGCCGATCGATCAGATGTCGAGCCTTGCCATGCTGATGCCGGTGCTCGGCTCGGCGAGTAACGCGCAACCGTTCGAGACGGTCGAGGACTACGATGAGTTCCTGGCGCGCATGGACGACTACATCGTCTGGTCCGATCAGGCGATAACGAATATGCGTGAAGGTGCGAAACACAAGGTGGTACAGCCGCGCGTCGTGATGGGCAAGGTGCTGCCGCAACTCGCTGCGCTCATCGTGGATGATCCGACCAAGAGCATTTATTACCAACCGGTCCTGAATTTTCCGCAGGGCCTTTCTGAAGCGGATCGTGAGCGTCTCGCCGAGGCTTATCGGCGCGCGATCACCGATCGTATTCAGCCCTCCTATCGGCGACTGCACGATTTCATTCGCGACGAATATCTGCCGCAGACGCGCACGAGCGTTGCCTGGACCGATCTGCCGGATGGGGAGCGCTGGTATGCGTATCGCGTAAAGCTCAGCACGACCACGGATTACACGCCCGATTACATTCACGCGCTCGGATTGAAGGAAGTCGCGCGCATCCGTAAAGAGATGGAGCAGGTGAAGAAGCAGGTGGGCTTCAAGGGCGATCTTCCGGCGTTCTTTCGCTACGTGCAGGACGATCCGCAGTTCTATTTCGACAAGCCAGAAGATCTCATCGACGCATATCAGCACATCAAGAAGAAGATCGATGCACGCCTGCCGAAGTTCTTCGTCGACTTCCCCAAAGCCGATTACGAAGTGCGACCGGTCGAAGCTTTCCGCGCGGAATCGGCTGCGGGCGGCATGTATCAGGCACCTTCGGCCGACGGCTCACGGCCCGGCATTTTCTATGTGAATACCTTCAACCTGAAGGCGCAGCCCAAGTTCGGCATGGAAACGCTCGCGCTGCACGAGGCCGCACCCGGACATCATTTTCAGATCGCCCTCCAGCAGGAGCTCGAGAGTCTGCCGCGCTTCCGCCGTTTCGGCGGCAACTACACCGCGTATGTCGAAGGCTGGGCCCTCTATGCCGAATCAATCGGCAAGGAGATGGGCATGTTCACCGATCCGTATCAGTACTACGGCCGCCTGAGCGATGAGATGCTCCGTGCCATGCGCCTCGTCGTCGACACGGGCCTGCACACACGCGGCTGGACCCGCGAGAAAGCCATTCGATACATGCTCGACAACTCGTCCATGGCTCCCACCGACGTTGAAGCGGAAGTCGAACGCTACATCGCCAATCCCGCACAGGCACTCGGCTACAAGATCGGACAGATCCGCATCCGCGAGATGCGCACAAAGGCAGAGAAAGCCCTCGGCTCACGCTTCGACATCAAGGAATTCCACAGCCAGATCCTGCGCGATGGCGCACTGCCCATGGACATCCTCGAAGAGAAGATCGATCGGTGGATCGCGCGGAAGAAGAGTTGAGGCAGAAGAGATCAGTTCACACAGAGATCACAGAGCAGGAGCAGCGCGGTGATGAGGTGAGAGCAGTGATGATGGGATGGCAAGGATGCCAGTGATGACGGTGATGCCAGTGATGGCAGTGATGGGGTGATGGGGTGATGGCAGTTCGAGCCGCTGACTGCACTCAGCTTTTTAACCCCGTGTACCCGGTGTGCCCCGTGGAGATCCGTCTCCTCACGATGTAACCACTGAGCCAGCGGTGGCAGTGGCGGCAGTGATGGCAGTGATGACGGTGATCACCATGCCCCGGAGCGCCTTTCTGCTGTGGGTTCGACTTCAGTCGAACAGCTTTGTCCGCCTGGCAGCAGATCGGAATTTCACATGTCCTCTCGGAGTGACGAAAGTGACAGGGTGATGTCAGTGATGGCGGAGTCGACGAGCTTCCCTTCTCCGAACAACCCCGTGTACCCCGTGCCCCCCGTGGAGATTCTTCTGTCTTCTCTGAGTGATGGCGGTGATGAAAACCTGTTCGACTGAAGTCGAACCCACAGTAGAAGCAATCTGTCTCTGTGCTCTCTCTGACCTCTGTGTGAATCTTCCACTTTCTCCAACACCCCGTGATCCCCGTGGAGCTCTTGTTTCCGCATCCTCTCGGAGTGACGAAAGTGACAAGGTGATGTCAGTGATGGAGGAGTCGATGAGCTTCCCTTCTTCGAACAACCCTGTGTACCCCGTGCCCCCCGTGGAGATTCAGCTTCTGTGTGCTCCGTGTGAAATCTTCAGCTCTTCACACAGCGTAAGCACCACGCGTGCGAGCCGTCATGCCGATCTCGATGCGTGCGCCCATCGGGAGGCTTGCGACACCGATGGTGGTGCGTGCGGGATAAGGCTTTGCGAATTGCGTTGCGTAGACTTCGTTCATCGCGGCGAAGTCGTTCATGTCGGTGAGGTACACCTGCACGTTCACGACATCGGCAGGCGTGAGGCCGGCGGCGTCGAGCACGTTGAACAGATTGCGAAAGCATTGCGCGGTTTGATCCGCGATGGAGCCGGTCACGAGCTTGCCGGTGGCGGGGTCGAGCGGCGTCTGACCTGAAAAGAATACGAGCCCGGCGGCTTCGACAGCCTGCGAATAGGGACCGACGACGGCGGCCCCTGGAGCGTTGATGGCGTTGCGCGACATGTCGATGCCTTCTGCGATCAGCGGTATTGGCGGTCGCGGGTCTTGAGTGGCACTTCGCGACCGAAGAAATACGCGAGTCCCAGGGTGACCGTGCGTGTCTTCGGCGACACGTCTGTCGTGGATACACCCAGCTTCACGCTGAAGCCATCGCCGAGCATCTGCGGCTGATGCTCGACCACGATGCCGTAGGTGTCGTCCTCGTGCAGATCGTTGCCCCAGAGCGAAACTTTCAGGCTGTCGATCGGATACCAGCTCGCCGACAGCGTGGTGGACTTGAGATCTTCCGTGCTGTTCTCGAGCTCGGCGACCCGGTACTCGGCGCCGAAGGTGAAGTTGCCGAGGTAGTACTCGGCATCCACGGCATAGTTCTCCGTATCGAGAGAGTCAGTGCCGGTCAGCAGGAAGATCGATTCACCATCGCAATCGGCCGAGATCTTGCCCTTGCCGTAGCTCGCGCCGATGCGTCCATACTCGGGCCGACGAAAGAACAGACCGGCTTCGCCGTTGCTGTTGTCGAAGCTGCACGACTGACGGCTGCCGGGAACGGCATCCGGATTGTTGCCAAGCACATCGCGCGTGCGCACCTTGGATCTGGAGTATGAGCCGCCGACCGATGCGCCGAAGTAGGCGCCGATCGGAAAGGTCGCAATCGCATCGACGCCGAGGGTGCCGTTGGAAGTGCTATCCGACGTATCGCTGTCGCTGCTGTTCAGGCCGAACTCGTAATGCCTGCTTTCGACGGCTTTCGTCTGGGCAAGCGCGGAGCTGCCGCAAAGGAGTGCGCCGAGCGCTGCGAGATGAACGGAAGTTCTGATGTTCATAGTGAGGGCTCGCGGCGGGTGATCAGGGCGTCGGTTGCACGACCAGCTGGGTCGCGCCTGCAATGAACAGCGTCTTGCCATCGAAACTGAGTGTCATGCGCAGGTTGGATCCGGGCAGGCCCGCAAGCGCGATGGTACTGGTCGCGGTGTAATCGCCACCCTCTTTCGTTGCCGAGATATCGAACACGAGCACGGCGTTCGCAGCAGTGTCGTACGTGTACGCACGCTTACCGTCCGGCGAAATCGCAACGGCTGCCGTCGTCTCCGGAATCAAGCCCTGCAGGACCAGTGCTGCGTTGTACACCCTGCGGCCGGCCAGAATCAGCCGCGACACGTTGCGGTCGAGTACGGGCGGCACCGAGTTCTGCATGATCGCAAGACCGGTGGCTGAAATCGTACCGGTCGACGCATCTGCGATGAGGACGGACGGCGCCGCCGTCAGCGAGGGATCGCCCTGGGTCAGCGCCACGATTGCGCCGTTGCCCGAAATGCCAGGCGTGGCATTGATGAGCGCGCCCTCCAGCTTGGCCAGCGTACCGGTCGCGACATCGTAGTCGTAGAGCGGCGTGGCTGTAGCGCCTTGCGCGGCGGTGATCGTTGCACGGTTTACATTGTTGACCACGATGTTCTTGAGCGTGGCACCCTCCGCCAGCGTGGGCGCATCGATGGCCGTGCCGGCAGTCAGGGTGACCGGATCCACGGGAATCAGCTGAGTTGTGTTGATCACCAGCAGCTGCGCGCCATCCGTCGTCAACGCGAAGTCGCGCAGATTGGGTACGGCAAGGACGGTGGGCGGGTCGAGGGCGCCATTGTTCTGGGCATAACGAAGAATCTCGCCGCCGTTCGCATCGGTGCCGACGAGGAGCGCGCCGTGCTGCGCATCGTAGATCACGTTACGCGCCGTAGTGACGGTATCCGGATAAGCGAACGTTCCAGCCGCGAATGTGACCGGATCGAGTGCAATCAGGGTGGCGCTGCTCGCTATTGGGCCCTGATGAGTCGGGACGTCGATCGCCACCGGATAAGTGCCGGCCGCCAGCGCCGGGTAGGTCGCATGAATTTCGGTATCGCTGACGACCCTCACGTCTGTCGCCGCCACATCGCCGAAACGGACAGCGCCGATTGTGAAGCCCCCGAAACCCAGGCCGCGGATAACGGCAAGATCCGACACGCCGGCGGTCGCGACATTCGGTGCGACCTGTCTCACGGCCGGGGACACCTGATAGCTCACCTTCATGGTGGTCGAGGCGCCCGCCTCGAGCCGGCTGCAGGTGGTGTCCGCGCAGAAGTATCCCGTGGCTGCGATCGTCGTCGAGAAAACACCGCCGCCGAGCGAGCTGGGCGCGCTGGGCGTAATGGTGATCTGAGCGGTGTTGCCGCTGATCGTGCTGGTGACGTTGTCCACGCCGCGACCGCTGAAGGTGAGCGCGATGTTGGCGGCGCCCTCGCTCAGGGTCGCTGTGATCACCTGCGGAGCGGGTGTCGCGGCATCGGGCGCCGCAGCGGAGAACGATATTTCCTGCGTCGAGAACGCAATGGAACGTGAGCCTTGATCATTGCCGCCGCCACTGGAACAGGCGGCGAGCGATAGAAGCAATGCGACGCCGGCTATGCGGCGCGCACCGTGGAGGTGATGCACTTGCTCTCCCTTCAGCTTGTGGCGCGCTCGCGACGCGGCCGGTCGTGTCGCACTGGCGTCGTGTGTCGAAGCATGTTCTTCGCGCGCGCAGTGGACGGGCGATGGTTACGTCGCCAAGCTTAACGCAGGCTGTATGTGGGCGACCAGCCGCTACGGGGAATTAACCAAAGCTTCAGTGCGAGTCGGCGGTCTGCATGCGATCAGTTGATTTTTTGCGGCCGACGAGCGAACTGCGCAGCCCGTCCATGAATCGGCGCCATGAACTGCCGCGCGGGCGGGCCGGCAAGCCCAGCTTTTCGCGCATGGCTTCGAAAATCAGATCGGGAACGCTCACGTTGCAGGCCTTCTCCAGGCCCTGAAAGCCCGGCGAGGAATTTGCCTCGCATACGCGGTATCCACTTTCGTCGAACAGGATGTCGACACCGGCCACATCCAGTCCGAGCACCTGGGTCACTCGCACCGCGAGTTGTGCCATCTCATCGGGCAAGTCGAAGCGCGTACCGATGCCCCCGAGTGAAATGTTCGATTTGAAGCTGCCATCCGCCGACTTGCGCTCCATCGCGGCCACGGCGCGGCCATTCACGACGAGCACACGCACGTCGCGCCCATGACTCGACTTGATGTACTGCTGAAAGATGAAGTCGGCTCCGGGATTCGCGCCATCGAGCAGATTGGCCAGGTCGTTGAACTGTTCGCGATTGGCACACAGCAGAACACCGTTACCACGCGTGCCCTTGAGTGTTTTCACGACCACGGGAAATCCCAGCTCGCGCTCGACCACGCTCACATCGACCGGAAACTTTCCCAGAATCGTCTTCGGAATCGGCAGCCCTGCTGCGGAGACGATCTGCAGGGTCTGCAATTTATCCGCGACGGCTTCGATGGCCGCAGGCCCGTTCAGCATCGCGACGCCCTGGCGTTCGAAATGTCGCAACACCGCGAGCGTGAAGTAGCTGGTCTCGCTGCCCGTACGCGGAATGATCAGGTCCGGCTTCGGCAAGGTGCGCCCACGATAGATTGCCGACCAGTTGTGATCCGAGTCGACGATCAGATCGAAATCGCGGGGCTGCAGCACCTGCAACTCGATGCCGGCTTTGAATGCGGTCTGCTGGAAGCGCACGACTTCTGCGGCTTCCGGAACGTCGGGTGCGACCTCGCGATGGAACAGGAGCCAGCAGCGCATAGGGATCCTTCAGATGGAAGATGAACGCGGGGAAGCATTGGACGTCCAGCAGAACGAATGCCGTGTCCTCCAGTTCCTCGACACGGCAAGGGAATGTCGAGGCGAGGCGACTCTAACAAGCCGCGGGTGAACGATCGGTCGAAGGGTGGATAGAAATCGGTTACATGACGAAGCAGTGCTTCGTCAATGAGCAATGAGTAATGAGCAGTGAGTAATGAGCAGTGAGTAATGAGTAGTGAGCAATGATTGGAGAGCAATGAGCAATGAGCAATGAGCAATGAGTAATGAGTAATGGACGGAGAGCAATGAGGTCAGCGCCATGCGCTGACCTTTCTTTCTTTCATTGCTCACTACTCATTGCTAATTACTCATTGCTCTCCAGCGTTCGCGCAGGCGCTCACGCTGTTCCGGAGGCAGCTGCTGGAAACGCTTGAAGGCTTGGCGCAGACGATCTCGCTGCTCGGGCGGCAGTGAGCGGAATTCGCGGTAGCGCTCGCGAATGCGCTCGCGTCGTGCTTCGGGGAGCTGTTGCCATTGCTGAAAGCGTTCGCGCGCCTGCTGGCGCTGTTCAGGGGAGAGTTCCAGCCAGCGCGTCGCGCCCTCGGCCAGTCGGTGCTGACGTTCGGCGGGCAGCGAGCTCCACCGGTTCGCGAAGTTCCTCAGCACCTGTTGCTGATCGGCATTGAGTTGATTCCATTCGAGTCCGGCCTCAGCGGCGTGCGAGGGCAACGCGGCAGCTCCAGCCAATGCGCTTCCCATCAGCATCAGGAGCAACTGGCGTCTGTGCGGGCTCATGGTTTCTCCTTCTGCGCTTTGTTCGCGCTGCGTTCGGGCTCTTTCTTGCCGGTATCCCTGGTGGTCGTTGCTTTGTCACCGCGGTCGAACCAGCTCCAGTCGTCCTTCTCGTCATCGAACTCCGTCAGATATTCGAGAAAGGCTTCCTCGAGCACATCGGGCTCTGCGGCCCGTGTCAGCGCCGGCAGCGCGCCCAAGGCAACGGCCGCGGCGATCTGAACGCCCGTGAGCTCCGTGGTTGTCAGCGATCTGCGCTTACGTGCGCGCATTGACGTCATCACCATCGAGCCAGGCGTAGAACTCCATGTCTTCCAGCAGCTCGAGATCCTCGCTGTTCAACAGAAGCGTCATATCGTCGGCGGAAGCAGTCGAGGTCGGCAGGGTGCGTTGCTGTCTCAAGCCCGGAACGACTACGAACGCGGTCACGGCGGCTGCCGTCGCAAGCCCGGCCAATGGCAGCCAGACACGGTATCTGCGTTGAGTGTCTGCGCCTTCGAGTGCCGCATGACGCGCCTGCGTGAGTCGCGAGCGAATGCTGCCGTCGAGCTCTGCGACGCTTTCGTCGAACAGTGCTTTGCTGCGCTGCTCGAATGCTGTCCTGGAATTCTCTTCGCTCACCATGTGTCTCCCAGTCGCTGGCGCAGGGTGTGCACTGCGCGGGAATAGTGGGTCTTCACGCTGCCCTCGGAGCAGCCCATGGCGCTTGCCGTCTGTGCGACATCCAGTCCTTCGAAGTTTCTGAGCATGAACGCCTGCTGTTGTCGCTGCGGCAATTCGGCAATGCATTGCTCCAGGCGATGCATGGCCTCGTGCGCCATCAGTCGTTCGACTTCGCCGGGTTGATCGGCGGGTGCATTGTCCTGAGGGTCCGCCGAATCGTCCTGATCGAAGCCCGGCAGCCAGGCGAAGATGCGATTGCGGGTCTGGCGCCGACGCTGACCATCGCGAATGCGGTTCTGGAGTATCCGGTAAAGCAGGGGCGCCCACTCGGCGCTCGGCCGGTGGGCATAGCCGTGCGCGAGTTTCAGCATCGCGTCCTGAACCGCATCGAGCGCGTCCTCGTCGTTGCGTAGCCCGATGCGCGCGATGCGAAACGCCCGCCGTTCGACATCGGCCAGAAACCGCTCCAGGTCGCGATTCTGCAGAAGCAGTTCTCCTTGCGAATGACGCCGCATGTCCGATTCTTCTTGCGGCACGTGCGGCTCGAGCGTAGCAGACAGGTTTGGCATGGATAGCGCTGGGCCTGGTTCCTGAGACGCTCAACGCAAGCCGGCCCCGGCGGTTGACAGGCACTCAGAGATTTTCGATGGGAGGAGTCGGCGGGGCCTTCGGAATGCGGGCCGCGCTGGTATTCTGATGCTCATGACCATAGAAGGTGAAAGCGCGGGCGATGTCCTGACCGGTGCCGTGGTGGCACGCACGGTGGAAGGACGAAAGACGGGAGAGGCGCATGCTCCCACCGGACAGGGCAGATGCCTCAATTGCGGCGCCCAGGTGTCGGGCGCGTATTGCTCGGCGTGCGGCCAGGCAGTGCATCTTCATCGCACCTTGAGCTCGATCGGCCATGACATTCTGCACGGCGTCTTTCATTTCGAGGGCAAGGTGTGGCGGACCCTGCCGGAGCTGTTCTTTCATCCCGGCCGCCTGACGCGCCGGTACATCGACGGCGAGCGTGTGAAGTTCGTCTCGCCGATGGCCCTGTATCTGTTCACCGTGTTTCTGATGTTCGCCGTTTTCGGAATGATCGGCGGCCCGTTCTTTCACGGGGACACGAATACGAACCTGGTCCGTCAGGATCAGACGCCTCGGACGAAGGAAAGCCTCGCCGAAGGAATCCAGGAGCTGGATGCCGAGATCGCAGAGACGCAGGCGAAACTCGCTGCGCCCGATCTGTCGGAGGAAGCACGCGCAGATCTCGAATCGGATCTGAAAGCAACGCAGGTCGCGCGCGATGGATTGGCCGCCGTGGCTGCGGGCGACGTGAGCAAGCTCATCGCAGGCAAAGAGTCCTCCGCGACCGACGAAAAGTCAGACGGTAAAGGACAGCTCTTCTCCGATGACATCAAGGTGAACAGCGGCAGCAAGGTACTGGATGAACGTCTCTCCGCGGGTCTCAGGGACGTCAGAGACAACCCCAAGTTCCTGCTCTACAAGCTCAAGACCAACGGCTACAAATTCTCCTGGGCCCTCATTCCCCTGAGTCTGCCATTCATGTGGCTGCTGTTCTTCTGGCGCCGCGACGTGCATCTCTACGATCACGCCATCTTTGTCACGTACTCGATCACCTTCATGATGCTGCTGCTGGTCATCGTGAGCGTTCTCGGCGCGCTGCACGTCAGCGGCGGGCTGCTCAGCCTCGCCTTCTTCATCGTCCCGATCCACATGTACAAGCAGCTGCGCGGAACCTACCAGCTCTCGCGCATCGGCGCCTTCGGCCGGCTGATCTTTCTGCTGATTTCCGCCCTCATCGTACAAAGCATCTTCGCCGTCATGCTGGTTGCATTGGGCGTGATGGGATAACGGGTAATGAGCAATTAGTAATGAGTAATGAGCAATGAGTAATTGGGAAGAGGAATACGCAAGCCTTCTTCCATTGCTCATTACTCACTGCTCATTACTAATTTTCCTCATCTGTATCCCTTCGCCTGCAGCGAGAACAGGTGGGCGTAGTGGCCGTTCAGGCGCATCAGTTCTTCGTGGTTGCCGTGTTCGATGATGCGGCCGTCCTGGAGGACGACGATCTGGTCGGCCATGCGGACGGTGGAGAAGCGGTGCGAGATCAGGATCGCGATGCGGCCCTGCGTGAGTGCGCGGAAGTGTTCGTAGATGGTCGCTTCAGCAGCGGCGTCCATGGCGGCGGTGGGTTCATCCAGCACCAGAATGTCGGCACGTGATCTCATGAAGGCCCGCGACAACGCAATTTTCTGCCATTGACCGCCTGAGAGCTCGCGCCCGTCGTTGAACCATTTGCCGAGCGGCGTGTGGTAGCCGGCGGGGAGTGATTCGACGATCGGTGTCGCCATGCCTTTCTCGCCGGCTTCGCGCCAGCGTTCCTCATCCTCGAAATATTGCACATCGCCCGCGCCGATGTTCTCGCCCAGGAGCAACTGATAGCGCGCGAAGTCCTGAAAGATCACTCCGATGCGATCGCGCAGTGCGGCTTCATCCCAATCCTGCAGGTCCTGACCGTCGAGCAGGATGCGACCGGAGGTCGGCCGATAAAGTCGTGTCAGCAACTTGATGAGCGTGGTCTTGCCCGAGCCGTTTTCGCCGACGAGGGCCAGCGACTGTCCCGGCTTGATGTGAAGGTTCACATCGACGAGCGTCGGCGTTTCCGCGCCGGGATAGCTGAAGCCGACATGCTCGAAGCGAATGCCGTCGTTAGGCACGGGGCCGCGCACGACATCGCCGCGCGCCGCGTCGACCGGCTCTTCGAGATAGTCGTAGAGCGTCGAGAGATACAGATTGTCTTCGTACATTCCGCCGATGGCGGAGAGAATCGCCGAGACCGCGGACTGGCCCTGACGAAAGAGCATCAGGTACATGGTCATCTGACCGAGCGTGATGCGAGTGGCGATTGCCGACAAAGCAATCCATGCATAAGCGCCGTACAGCGCCGCAGTGCCGATCAGGCCGAGAAAGAATCCCCACGTATCGCGACGGATCGTGAGGTTGCGGTCTTCCTGATAGAGCTTCTCGAAGATCCGGCGGTAACGCTCGAGGAACAGCGGTCCGAGTCCGAAGAGCTTCACTTCCTTCACGTGATCTTCGCGCGCCAGCAGCGTCTCGAGATATAGCTGCATGCGTGTTTCCGGCGAACGCCACAGGAACAACCGGAATGCGACGCCCGAGAAGCGCGCTTCGGCGAGGAACGCGGGCAATCCTGCGAGGATGAGCACGAGCACCGCCCAGGGCGAGAACTGAATCAGCAAGGTGGCATAGCTGATGAGCGAGACTGCGTTTTGCAGCAAGCCGAACGTACGTACGACGAGCGAGAGGGGGCGACTGGAGGCTTCTCGCCGGGCACGGATGAGCTTGTCGTAGAACTCGGAGTTCTCGAAATGTGCGAGATCCAGCGTGAGCGCCTTTTCCAGGATCATCACGTTCACACGTTGGCCGAGCTGCGCGCGCAGCAGCGACTGACACAACGACAAGCCTCGTTGCGCACCTGCCAGCGCGGCGACCAGCAATCCTTCGCTTACGACCAGAACGAGTGCGCGCGATGTGCGCGCTGCCTGCTCCGCACCGCCCGATTGGATCGCGGCGACGACGGCATCGACGATCAAGGATCCGACGTAGGCGATTGCGGCGGGCAATGCACCCGCAATGAGCGTGAGGATGGCGAACGCGATACTGAGTGGACGGCTCGTTGTCCACACCAGCTGCAAGGCGCGGCGGCTATAGCCGAACACGCCCAGAAAGCCGCGGGCGAGCTCAGGCTTGTCGGTGGTTTGACGAGGATGATGCGGGCTCATCGCGCTCGGCGCACCTTGCCCGACGATGCGAGGACAATTTTTCGCAGAGGTGCGACGTCCGACAATGCGTGGCGATTGCCTTGCCGGGAGTCGGGGCAGAGAATCAGGGCTGGTGACATGTCGGGTAATGTATGAGCAATCCCAAGGATCCCAAGGATCCTAACCCGCCGAAGAGCTCCAACGAGCCCACCGCCGTAGGCACGCAGGGGAGCAATAAACGCTCGGGACGTGTGACGCACGACTCGCGCGGCAATCCTGTGTGGGAATGGCAGCTCGAGACAGGCGTCTACAGCCGCGACATGAGCACACAGAAGCTGAAAAAGCTCGACCTTGGGGAATTGTCGATCGCTGAAACCGCCAAGCACAAACGGCCCGACGGGCTCGAAGAGCCCAAACAGCAAGAGCCGTTGCCCGGTGGGGGCTTCAACCCCTATGACAATGCAGCAGCTCCAGCGAAAGGCGCGGGCGGTGGATTCAATCCTTACGACAACGCTCGCTCGCTCGGCAACAAAGTGCGTCCGGCACAGCCTGCACCCGCGCCGGCTCGCAAACCGACCGATCTGCGAAAGCTCGATGAATGGGTGAAGCTGAAGAAGCGGTTGGCCGAGAAGAAGGACGAGGACGAATAGCCGGAGGACTCAGCCAGTGCGCTGGCCAGCACTGAGTGATGCACGGAGAGATCCGGCGCTCAGGAGACGTTCGACTGAAGTCGAACCCACAAAAGAATCGACAAAGAATCGACGTTCCCTTCTGGCACTCGCCTCTCAAAGACAAGGCTACCTGGTCCCAACTATTAGTCGGGACTGCTCAATGCTCCGGCGCAACTACTCCGGCGCATAGATCTGATCGAAGCTCGCTCCGTCCGCAAAATGATCCTTCTTGGCTTTGCTCCAGCCGCCGAAGTCGGCGATGGTAAGCAGCCTGATCTTCGGGAACTGATGCGCGTACTTCGCAGCGACCGTTGCGTCGATCGGGCGATAGTAGTTGCGGGCGATGATCTCCTGCGCTTCCGGGCTGTACAGGTGCTTGAGATATTCAGTGGCGATATCGCGCGTACCTCGACGCAGCACCACTTTGTCGACCACTGCGACGGGAGGCTCGGCAAGGATGCTCTGCGAGGGAACGACGATCTCGACTTTGTCGGCGCCGACTTCCTTGAGCGATAGGAAGGCCTCGTTCTCCCAGGCGAGCAGGACATCGCCGATGCCCCGCTGCACGAATGTCGTCGTCGAGCCGCGCGCTCCTGTGTCGAGGACCGGAACATTCCTGTACAGCTTGCGCACGTATTCCTTTGCGGTCGCGTCCGAGCCGCCGGGTTGCTTCAACGCCCAGCCCCAGGCGGCCAGATAATTCCACCGTGCACCACCCGATGTCTTCGGATTCGGCGTGATGACTTCGACGCCGGGCTTCACGAGATCGGCCCAGTCCTTGATGCCTTTCGGATTGCCCTTGCGTACCAGGAATACGATCGTCGAGGTGTAGGGCGAGCTGTTGTGCGGCAGGCGCGACTGCCAGTTCACGGGCAGCATCTTGCCGTTGGTCACCAGCTCATCGATATCGCCTGCGAGGGCGAGCGTCACGACGTCCGCAGGCAGGCCGTCGATCACGGTACGGGCCTGCTTGCCCGAGCCGCCATGCGATTGCTTGATCTGCACATCGCCACCCGTCTTCGCTTTCCAGTATTTGACGAACTCCTTGTTGTAGTTCTCGTAGAGCTCGCGGGTCGGATCGTACGAAACGTTGAGAAGCGTGGTCGTGGCGGCGTGCGCAATGGGAGCAAGACCCACTACGCAGATGCCCAGCGCCACTGCGGCCAGACGAGCAGGAAACGAATGAAGGAGTCTGCGCATGAGGGTGACTCGATATGAATTCCCGGCTCAACCCGCCGGAGGTGCTGACGACGTGGAAGGGCAGGTGCCATTGCCTTGGCAACGGCACCTGTTGGAGCGGATCAGAACGATGTGCGAACGGTCAGGCCGTACGTCCGCGGATCGCCGGGCTGCCCGATGACCAGGCCTGTGCTGCCCGATTGAGTGGACAGGAAGTCGAAGTACTTCTCATCGAATGCGTTACGGGCCCAGCCATAGATTTCCCATGACTTGCCGAGCCGCACGCCTGCGCGGAAGTTCGCGATCGAGTACCCGTCGATGTCGGTGTAGATCGAGCGCGAGGGATTGGAGGAGAACTTCGACCGATAGAGCCCATCGAAGCCGAAGAACGCTGCGCCGTTGGTGCCGAACGACGGGACCGGCAGATCGTACTGGAAGCCGTAAGACGCGGAGATCTTCGAGATGCCCGGCAGCCATTGACCCGAGATATCGCACGACGGCGGGCTGAAACCGCCCGGCGTGCCTGGCGCGCTCGGGGGATTAGCTGCCGAAGCGGCCGAACCGCCCGAGAACTCGGGCGGGCACGGAGCATCCGGGAAGTTCGTGTATTCGTGATCGTTGTAGGCGCCGTTCAAATAGATGTTCAACGCATCGATCGGGCGCAGCGCGAGATCCACTTCAACACCGCGCACACGAATTTGTTTCGCGTTCGCCAGGTAGCCGCGGATGACGTTCGCCTGACTGTTGGTAACCGTCGCCTGGTAGTCGTCGATCTCGGTCCAGAACGCAGCGACGTTGGCCGTGAGTCGGTTGTCGAGCCACTGCGTCTTAATACCCGCTTCGTAGTGGTTCACCTTCTCCGGCTTCACTGTTTCGACCGCCGTGATCGGATTGTTGTTCGCATCGAGCGGCAGGCCGGACAGGTTGATGCCGCCTGACTTGAATGAGCGCGCGTACGTCACATAGCCGAGCACGTTGTCTGCGATGTCGTAAGAGGCAGTGAAGTCGCCGGACACGTTGGTGTCGTCGAACTTCGGCGTGTAGCTCTGGGGTGCGAGCACGCCGAGTTGCGCAGCGGTCAGCGGGGTGTTCGTGGCGTTCGTCACCGTCGCGATGTATTTGCCGTCCTTCTTGTCGTAGTTCACGCGCAGGCCAGGTTGCAGACGCAGATCGTCGGTGACGTGCCAGGTAAGCTGACCGAACACGGCGGCGCTGGTGTTTTTCAGGCCGATGTCGTTCTCCGCGCGTAGCCCATCGAGGATCGCCGGGTTGTTCGCATTCGCACCGCTCAGCAGCCAGCGGCTCGCCAACGCGCCCTGCTCCTGAACGCCATTGGTATCGACCGTCTGATAGAAGCCGTACACGCCGACGACGTAGTCGATCACATCGCCGGAGGCGGCATAGCGGAATTCCTGCGACCACTGACGTTGCGTCGAGGGGTTCTCCGAGATGGTGGTGATCGGCAGGCCGATGTAGTCGCGATCGTTTGCGGGCACCCAGTCCCATTTGCGATACGCCGTGACGGAAGTGAACCGGCCGGGACCCACGTCCCATTCGACGAGCGCCGATCCGCCGCCGAAGTTCTGCTTCGCCGAGAGGTTTGCATCGAGGTCGGTCTTGCGATCGAACGGATCGGTGCTGGGAACCTGATAGTTGGAGGCGGCAGCCAGCGCCGCATATTGGCGAGCGAGCGCACGCTGCGTCGAGCCTTCGCGCACATAGAGCTGACCGAAGCCGAGCGGATTCGAATGCGTGTAGTCGGCCGAGAAGGTGATGCTCAGATCCTGCGTCGGCAGCCACAACAGCTGGCCTTTGAAACCGAGGTTGTCCTGCTCGTTGATGTGTTTGCCGGTCGCCACGTTGTAGAGCGTGCCGTCACGCTCTGTGTACGAGGTGCCCAGCCGGAACGCGAGCTTGTCGGCGATCAGCGGGCCGGAGACCGACGCCTTGCCCTGACGGAAGTTGTAGTTGCCATAGGTGATCTCCCCTTGCGCTTCGTGCGTGAAGGTCGGCTTGCGCGAGGTCACGTTGATCGCACCGGCGGTCGTGTTCTTGCCGTAGAGCGTGCCCTGCGGGCCGCGCAGCACTTCGATCTGATCGACATCGAGGAAGTCGAATGTCGCCGTCGCACTGCGCGCGTAATAAACCTGATCGATGTAGATGCCGACGCCCTGTTCGATGCCATCGTTGGTGAGGCCGAATGGCGCGCCGAGACCGCGAATGTTGGCCGCGGAGTTGCGCGGGTTGCTCGAGTAGAACTGAATGGACGGCTGAATCTGACTCAGCTTGCCGACGTTGAACGTGCCCGTGTTCTCGAGCTGAGCTGCGTTCACCACCGAAATGGCGAGCGGTACGTCCTGCGCCTGCTCTTCGCGGCGGCGCGCGGTGACGATGACGCTTTCGAGAGAGCTGTCGGCTTTGGCCGCTTCCGCTGCCGGCTCTGCACGCGCCTGAGTCGGCGCGACGGCACCAAGCACGCAGGCAACTGCGGCTGCGAGTACGAGCGACTGACCCAGGTGTTGACCTGTCGCAGTACTGGATACAGAACCCGCAGTGGCTCCGAGCCGGATCGAAGAACGCATAACTCTCCCCTTGTTGCCGTTGAGCGGCGCAAGCGCGCCAATGTGGACAGGCATCGTAAGGAGCGGGGGGTCAGCGATCAGTCGAACTCGCGTGACAAAGCGGTCACGCCTGCAGAAGGCAGGGTGAAACTTGGGGACCGTGCGCCGCCGCGAATTCGCCGCTATCGCCGGGTTGTTATGAGCTCATCGCCGGCAGTTAGGTTCGGGTCACTTGATCGGCACTTTGACGTCCGCGAACAGCGCGGCGATCTCTTCCTGAGAGTTGGCTGCCATGGAGCGATCGACGAGTCGACGATTCAGATGCGGAGCGAAGAGCTGCAGGAATTCGTACATGTAACGGCGCAGCAAGCCGCCGCGTGTGAAGCCGATCCAGGTGGTGTGAATCGGAAACAGATGCGAGGCATCAATGGCGACCAGATCGCGATCCTCACGTGGATCGACCGCGACGTCGGCGACGATACCTACGCCGAGTCCGAGTCGCACGTAGGTCTTGATCACATCCGAGTCGCGCGCCGTCAATGCGACGTTGAGAGTCAGACCCGCCTTCGTGAATATCTGCTGGAGCGAGGAAGGCCCGGTGAAACTGAACACGTACGTCACGATCGGATACTGTGCGAGCTGCTTCAGCGTCGGCTTCTTCACGGATGCCAGCGGATGATCGAGCGGCACGACGATGTGCCGATGCCACTGATAGGCGGGCAGCAGCACCATGTTGCTGAACAAGCCTTCCGAGCCCGTGGCAATCGCGAAATCGATGCGATCGAGCGCAGCCATTTCGGCGATCTGATCGGAGGTACCCTGATGCAGATGCACCTTTACGTTTGGATAGCGTGAACGGAACTGCTGGATCACCGAGGGCAGCACGTAGCGCGCCTGAGTGTGCGTGGTGCCGATCGACAGCGTGCCGCGATCTTCATCCTTGTGCTCGTCCGAGATCCCCTTGATGTTGTGGACTTCGCGCAGCACACGAATGGCACGATCGACGACGTGCTGTCCTGCGGGCGTCACCTTCGTGAGAGTGCGACCGCTGCGCACGAAAATACGGAAACCGAGCTCGTCTTCCAGAAGCTTGATCTGCTTGCTGACTGCCGGTTGCGAGGTGTGCAGTTTCTCCGCGGCGGCAGTGATGTTGAGCCCGTTCTGGACGACGGCGGCGAGATAGCGCAGTTGTTGGAGTTTCATGAGCGGAAGAGTCGATGATTCACTCTATTCTGGCAGATGGAAGGCCGGTGTAGCTGCAGGTGATCACGGTTGTGAAGGTGACAGTGATGAAGTGATGACAGTGATGGGGGTGATGGCGGTGACGAAGGTGATGAAGCCGGCCGACCGGCCGGCGTGATGAAAGTGATGTCCAGACCTCATCACTGGTATCACCGATATCACGCTCATCACCCCGACCGGCCTCACCGCCCATCACGATTCTGCCAGCTCCGACCTTCGTAGCTGGCCTCATTCCCCGGTATAGCTGGCGGTGATGAAGGGTGATGGCAGTGATGAAGGTGATGAAGGTGATGAAAGTGATGCCCAAGCCCCATCACTGGTATCACCTCTATCACTTTCATCACTCCCGGCTGGGATCACCTCCATCACTTTCATCACTCCCAACGGGACATCACTTTCATCACCCCCGACCGGTCTCATCACTCCCGACCTGGCCGGGGACCCGTACGCCTTGACGCCCTTGCCGAGGCCCAGTAATACTCCCGGCCCATGTACACGCGTCAGATCCACGTTTCCGGCTGGTGGTGGCGGCACTCATAAGGAGAGGGCTGCTGGACTGACGCTGCGCGCTTAGAAAACGAATCGTAAGAACCCACAGAACCCATCTCCGAGCTCAAGGCCGGGATGGGTTTTTTGTTGGGCGAAGGAAAAATCAGATGACCAGTGATAACGATGATGACGGTGATGCCGGTCCGAGGGGCGCGACACTCTCGCCGTGGGCCGGTTCGTCTGGCTGCCATCACTGACATCACTGATCTCACCGTCATCACGTTGACTGACCATGAAACCACCCTTCGACATTGCCGCCGATCTCGATACCCCGGTATCGGCCTATATGAAGCTCAAGCCCTTCAAGCCGCGCTTTCTGCTGGAGAGCGTCGAGGGCGGCGAGCGTCTGGCGCGTTACTCGTTCATCGGCTTCGGGGATTGCCTGGAGGTCCGGCTCGATGAGCGAGGATTGACGATCGATGGTCGCACCCAGCCGGCCCCGGACACGCAGGCGGAACTGCTCGACGCGCTGCGCGGTGCGCTGGCCAAAGCGCCACAACCCGCGCCGCACATTCCCGGGGTGCCCCTGCTTGGCGGGCTGGTCGGCGTCGCAGGCTACGATCTGGTGAGGCGTTTCGAGCGACTGCCCAACAAGTCACGAGTGCTCGAGCCGACACCTGAGGCTCACTATCTCGCGCCCCGTTCATTGCTGGTGTTCGATCATCTGACGCGCGGCGTCGCCTTGCTGCACGCGGGCAGCGAAGAGGAGCGGCTCGCGCTGCGCAAGGAAGTCGTGCAGGCGCTGCGAGGTCCGATTCCGACCTCGAACAAGCGGATCGCCTATGCGCCTGCAGTGGGGAGCCTCAGCGAAGCGGAATTCCTGAACGGCGTCGCGCGCACGAAGGAATACATTGCTGCGGGCGATGTGTATCAGCTGGTGCTCTCGGTGCGCTTCTCGGGTCAATGCAGTCTCGAGCCGTTCGAAACCTATCGGGCGCTGCGGCTGCTGAATCCGTCTCCTTATATGTACTACTGCGATCTGGGCGACTATGTGGTCGTGGGCTCATCGCCGGAAGCGCTGGTCAAGCTTTCGGGCGGACGCGCACAGATGAGGCCAATTGCAGGCACGCGCCCGCGCGGTAACGACAGCGCACACGATGAAGCCCTGCAGCGCGAGCTGCTCGCGGATCCGAAAGAGAATGCGGAGCATGTGATGCTCGTCGATCTTGCCCGCAACGATCTCGGTCGCGTCGCAAAGGCCGGGTCGGTCGGCGTCAATCCCTATCGTCATATCGAACGCTACAGTCACGTGATGCACATCGTGAGCGGCGTAAATGGCGAGCTTGCGCCAGGCAAGGACGCGTTCGATCTGTTCGCTGCAGCGTTTCCGGCGGGTACGCTCGTTGGTGCGCCGAAAGTTCGCGCCATGGAAATCATCGATGAGCTCGAGCCGGTGCGTCGCGGGTTCTACGGCGGCACCGTGGGCTACTTCGGCAACGGCGGCGACATGGATCAGGCCATCACCATCCGTACGATGGTCTTCCGCGGCGACACCTACAGTTATCAGGCCGGCGCAGGCATCGTCGCCGACAGCATCCCGCAGATGGAATATCAGGAAGTCCTCGCCAAAAGCGCGATC
Organism: Pseudomonadota bacterium; assembly: GCA_023423935.1. Lineage (GTDB taxonomy): Bacteria > Pseudomonadota > Gammaproteobacteria > Steroidobacterales > Steroidobacteraceae > Steroidobacter. Next base: position 104,308 of record JAFAEQ010000003.1, read on the forward strand.
GTGCGCCGCGCACTGGCCATGGCCGAGGAGGGACTATGAGCAACGCCACCCCAAGACTCTTGCTGATCGACAACTACGATTCCTTCACCTACAACCTGGTGCAGGCCTTCATGGTGCTCGGTGCGGACGTGCTGGTGCATCGCAACGATCAGATCACCGTGGACGAAGCGCGCAAGTTGAATCCTTCCCATCTGTGCATCTCGCCCGGACCGGGCACTCCGCACGATGCGGGCGTGTCAATGAAAATGATCGAGGCGTTCGCTGGAGAGATTCCCGTGTTCGGCGTGTGTCTCGGTCATCAATCGCTCGTCGAAGTATTCGGCGGCAAGGTCGTGCGCGCTGGACGATTGATGCATGGCAAGACCTCGCTCGTGCATCACGATCGGCGCTCGATCTTCGAGGACATGCCGGAGCCGTTCGAAGCGGGCCGGTATCACTCGTTGATCGCTCAGCCGGATTCATTGCCGGGTGAGCTCGAAGTCACGGCCAGGACGGATGAAGGCGAGATCATGGGCGTGAGGCACAAGCATCTCGCGGTCGAAGGCGTGCAGTTTCATCCCGAAAGCGTGCTGACCCCGCAAGGCCCCGTGCTGATGGGCGGATTTCTGAAGCAGCGTTCGGGTAAGCGGGGGCCAGCGGCATGAATGCGTTGCGCGACACGCTCGAACAGTTGCTGGAGCGCCGGCATCTTTCTCAGGAGCAGGCTTCGCAGCTATTGATGGCCCTGGCAGACGGCACGACTGCGCCGGCGATGGCAGGCGCGCTGCTCGTTGCGTTACGCAGCAAGGGTGTGACGGCCGACGAGCTGCGCGGCTTTGCGACCACGATGCGCAGCCTTGCGCGGCGTCCTGTCGTTCCACCCGGCTCGCCGATCGTCGATATGGTCGGAACCGGCGGCGATGGCTCGGGCAGTTTCAATCTGTCGAGCGGTGCCGCGCTGCTCGTCGCGGCGATGGGCGTGCGCGTGGCCAAGCACGGCACCAGTTCCATCTCGAGCCGCAGCGGCAGTGCAGATGTGATTCGTGCACTGGGATTGCCATTACCGCTCAATGAAGAGCAATCCGGTGAATGTCTGGCTGCGACCGGATTCACTTTCTATTTCGCGCCGCATTTTCATCCTGCGATGAAGGCCATCATGCCGATCCGGCAGGCACTCGGTGTGCGCACTGTGTTCAACATGCTCGGACCGCTGCTGAATCCCGCAGCGCCGCCGTTTCATCTCATCGGCGCTTATCACATCGATGCCGCGGCGTTGATGGCGGACGCGCTGGCGGGCATGCCGATCGAGCGCACCTACGTCGTTCACGGTCATCCAGGTTGGGACGAAGCGACGCCGATCGGACCTTTCACGCTTTTCGATGTGCGACCGGGTTCCGTCACGCGTTATGAACGTAGCGCCGAGGAGTTCGGCTTGCCGCCTTGCACGGTTGAGGAGCTCAAGGGCGGCGATGCAGCGCACAACGCACTGCATCTGCGCGCGGTGCTCGAGGGGCGCGATCGCAGCGCGCATCGCAATGCCATCGTGCTGCAGGCCGCGCTCGTGCTCGAACTTCTGGGCAAGGCGGACTCCGCACGGGCCGCTGCTCGCATGGCTGAAGATGCGATCGAAAGTGGCGCGGGTCGCATCGTGCTCGAGAAGCTCGCTGCCTTCGGACGCAGCGTAGGAGCCAACGCCGCGTTGGCCTGACGAATTATTCGCATCATCACGGACTTAATTTTATGAGTGGCCTTCTGACTGAAATGGCGCAATCGAGTCTGCAGCGGCTCGAGCAGGCGCGGGCGCAGGAATCCGAAAAGTCGCTCTGGTCGCGGGTTTCGGATCTGCCGCCGCCGCCGCCGCTCAAGCTCTGTCCCGAAGGTTTCGACATCATCGCCGAGTGCAAACTGCATTCGCCGTCGGCGGGTGATCTGTCGAGTCATACGAGTGGCGGTGTCGAGGAGCGAGTACAGAGCTATGCACTGGGCGGCGCGTGTGCAGTGTCGGTCCTGACCGAACCCTCGCGCTTCGGCGGCAGCCTCGATCACTTGCGTCAGGCCGCACAGATTCTGCGGCCGTTGAACGTGCCGGTCATGCGCAAGGACTTCCTGTGCGATCCCTATCAGGTGATGGAAGCGCGTGCAGCGGGTGCCGGCGGCGTGCTCGTCATCGCGCGCATGCTCAATCGCAGCCGCATCACCGAGCTGCTCGATTGCGCCGCGATCCTGAAGATGTTCGTGCTGCTCGAGGGCTTCGACGCCCAGGATCTTTCATGCGCGAGCGAAATCCTCGAACCGCGCAAGAATCATCAGGAGCGGGTGCTCGTCGGACTGAACTGCCGCGACCTCGAAAAGTTGAACGTCGATCTCGGCCGTCTCGATGAGCTCGCCGATCAGTTGCCCGCGGGATATCCGCATGTCGCTGAAAGCGGCGTGAACTCAGTGGAAGATGTGCGGACGGTCGTCGCGCTCGGCTATCGCGTCGCGCTCGTCGGTACCCGGCTCATGCGCTCCGACCATCCGCGACAGTTGCTGGAAGAGATGCTCACTGCGGGACGAGAGCACGCGATAGCGCTCCGGGGCAAGCCTGCGGATGTGTGATCTGAACGCATGAGCCTCTGGATCAAGATCTGCGGGCTGACGACACAAGAGGGTGTGCAGGCGGCGAGCGAAGCGAATGTCGATGCGATCGGTTTCGTGTTCGCACCTTCGAAGCGTCGGGTCGATGTGAGCACGGCGAGAGAGCTCGCCGCTGCCGCGCCGGGATCGATCGTGCGTGTTGCCGTGATGCTGCATCCTTCGCAGGCGCAGCTCGATGAAGTCGTCGCAGGTTTCGCGCCCGATATCGTGCAGACGGATGCGGAGGATCTGCGAGTGCTGAACATCCCTGCGCACATCGCGGTAATGCCGGTGTTTCGCAGCTCGCAGGCACTGCCCTCGATATTGCCGCAGCGTCTGCTGTTCGAAGGGCCGGTGAGCGGTACCGGCACGACGGCTGACTGGAGTCAGGCCGCGCAGGTCGCAACGCGAACGCAGCTCGTGCTCGCAGGCGGATTGAGCCCACTCAACGTGGCGCAGGCCGTGCGAACGGTGCGTCCATTCGGCGTCGATGTGAGCAGTGGCGTCGAGCGTGTGCCTGGCGTGAAAGACGCGCAGAAGATTTTTGAGTTTGTCCACGCGGCGCGAGCCGCAGCGGAGTCACCATGAGAATCGATCCCCAGGGCCGCGAGGCCGAGAACTATCTCGCAGCGATGATGAGCGATGCGTATCCGGACGCGCGTGGTCGCTTCGGCCCGTTCGGCGGACGCTATGTCCCCGAAACGCTGGTGCCCGCACTCGATCGGCTGCAGACGGGCGTCGATCGTTATCTGCGCGACCCGGACTTTCTCGCGGAGTTTCATGCGGAGCTGAACACCTGGGTCGGCCGGCCGACGCCACTCACGCACGCGCGAGGACTGTCGAAAAAGTGGGGCGCGGACGTGTGGTTGAAGCGCGAGGATCTCGCACACACTGGTGCGCACAAGATCAACAACTCCATTGGTCAGGTACTGCTCGCCAAGAAGCTGGGTGCAAAGCGCGTGATCGCTGAGACCGGCGCGGGTCAGCATGGAGTGGCATCGGCCGCTGCGTGCGCGCGCCTCGGCATGCCGTGCACCGTCTACATGGGTTCGATCGACATGGAGCGTCAGGCACCGAACGTCGGCCGCATGAAACTGCTCGGCGCTACCGTCGTGCCGGTGACCAGCGGAGATCAGACCTTGCGCGCTGCCGTCGATGAAGCGCTGCGCGACTGGGTGTCGGACCCGAACGGCACCTACTATTGCCTGGGTTCGGCGATTGGTCCGCATCCCTATCCGTACATCGTCCGCGAGCTGCAGTCGGTGATCGGACGCGAGGCGCGCGAACAGATGCTGTCACGCACGGGCAAATTGCCCGACATCGCCGTCGCCTGTGTGGGCGGCGGATCGAATGCCATCGGCCTGTTTCATCCTTTCGTCAAAGACCAGGACGTGCAGTTGCTCGGCCTCGAAGCCGGCGGCATGGGCACCGGTCTCGGTCAGAACGCCGCGTCCATCGCCTACGGCACGCCGGGTGTGCTGCAGGGCACGTATTCTCTGTTGCTGCAGGATGAGAACGGACAGATTCAGGAAACGCACTCAGTCTCTGCCGGTCTCGACTACCCCGGTGTCGGACCGGAGCACGCACTCCTCGCATCGACGGGCCGCGTGAAGTACGAAGCGGTGAACGACGATGAAGCCCTCGCAGCGCTTGCGGAATGCTGCGCGGCCGAAGGCATCCTGCCCGCCATCGAATCGTCGCATGCACTCGCCGGTGCAAAGCGTTTTGCGCAGGCCAATCCAGGCAAACGCATTCTCATCGGACTTTCGGGCCGCGGCGACAAAGACATGCCGACATTGCAGAAGACCTTGCTCAAGGGAATGCTCTGATGCCGAACAGTACTGCCGCAGGCAACAACATTGCCGAAGCGATTCGCGCCGCGAAGTCGAAAGGCAACGCAGCGATCGTCGCGTACATCACCGCAGGGTTCCCCACGCGCGAAGGCTTTATCGAGCAACTCGCGAAGGTCGCGACCGCTGCAGACGTGATCGAGATCGGTGTGCCATTCACCGACCCGATGGCCGATGGCACGACGATCCAGCGTTCGAGCCGTGCCGCGCTCGAACAGGGAGTATCGCTGCGCTGGATCCTCTCGGTGCTCTCTGGACCGCGTCCCCAGTTTCAAGCCCCGCTGCTCCTGATGAGCTATCTGAATCCCTTGCTCGCCTACGGACTCGATGCGCTGCCAAAAGCGGCCGCAGAGGCCGGCGTGAGCGGGTTCATCGTTCCGGATCTGCCCTACGAAGAATGTGCGGATCTGCGCGAGGCACTCGAAGGTCACGGCATTGCGCTCATCCAGTTCGTCACGCCAGTCACACCGGAAGCGCGAGTGAAGCAGCTATGCGATGCCGGTCGCGGTTTCATGTATGGCGTCACGATGACGGGCACCACGGGCAAGAACGTGGCCGTGCCACAGGAAGTGCTCGACTACTTTGCTCGCGTGAAAGCCGTATCGCACGTTCCCGTATGTGCAGGCTTTGGCATCCGCAGTCGCGAGCAGGTCGCACGCATGGCGCCGTACGTGGATGGCGTCATCGTGGGTTCTGCGCTCGTGGAAGTGATCGAGCGCGGTGAGGATCCGGCCGCATTTCTGCAGAGTCTGCGCGGCTGACGAACGTCGTCGAATAACCGACGCGCAGTGCCAATGCGCTGCGCTGTCGGCTGGAACATTTCTTGCTGAGGCTCTCTTTGAAGGTCGGGCGATTGAGCTCGCATCCGGAGAGCGCGATGACATCGAAGTCGCACTGGTGGTCGGCGCTGTTCAAATCGTCACAGCCACAGCCGGCCCGAGCCGCCACGAAAGCCAGTAATCCCTATCACGCCGTGTCGATCATCGCGGGTGCGAATGCCTGCGATTCGGCCGTGCGCTTCAAAGGCATCCGCTTCCTGTCCGTGCAAGCGCCGCGGTTGCCGCTGCCGACGTGCACGGCTGCGCAATGCAACTGTCGCTTCCGCCATCACGAGGACCGGCGCGCCGGTCCTCGCCGTCGTAGCGATCAGGGAATGATGACGGGCCTTTTCGACGGCACCGAACGGCGCCGCACCGGCGGCCGTCGTGCTGAGGATCAGTGGAGATGATGGAGAAGACGGCCGCAAAGACCGCAAAAAAGAACAGCAACTAACCTTCGAATCAGTGAGCGCTCGCAAGTTGATCGAGCTTTTCTATCTGAAGCTCATCGCGACCAATGGACATTCCTTTTTGCGGTCTTTGCGGCCTCTTAACTCCTTATCTGGCAGGTTCAGGCGTGAACGCCGAGAGGCGACTTTGCGTGCGCAGCATGTCGGCTTCGGTCAGTTCGGGGCGTTCGGCGCGGTAGCGGCGCATGAGTTGTGCGAAGGTATCTGGCGGCACGGCAGGGCTGCATAGAAAGCCCTGGTATTGATCGCAACCGAGTTGTCGCAGGAAGTCGAGTTGTTCTGCAGTCTCGACACCTTCGGCGACCACGCGCAGGCGCAGGCTGTGTGCGAGCGAAATGATGGCTTTCACGATGGACACATCGTCCGGGTTCTTCATCAGATCGCGAATGAAGCTGCGATCGATCTTGAGCTTGTCGAGCGGGAAGCGACGCAAGTAACTCAAGCTCGAGTAGCCCGTACCGAAATCGTCGATGGAAATGTGCACGCCCATCGCGCTCAGTTTCGCCAGCGTTTCGGCGGATTGCTCCGGATTGTGCATGACGGCGCTTTCGGTGAGCTCGAGCTCGATAAAGCCCGGTTCGAGCTGTGCATCGTTCAAGGCGGATTTCACGACGGAGGCAAGATCGGCATCGCGAAACTGCTTCGCGGATAAGTTCACCGCAACGCGCACCGGTAAGACTCCGGCATCGATCCATGCGCGCACCTGTTTGCAGGCCTGGCGCAATACCCACTCGCCGAGCGGCACGATCAGCCCGGTCTCTTCAGCAACCGGAATGAAAACCATCGGCGGCACGAGGCCACGTCGTGGATGGCGCCAGCGGATCAACGCTTCCGCGCTGCGTACGCGATTGGTGGAAATATCGACTTTCGGCTGATAGTGGAGCTCGAGCTGACCTTCCTTGATCGCGTGTCGAAGCTCGCTTTCGAGAGCCAGATTGTCATCCGCTCCGCTGCTCATTTCCGCCGCATAGAATCGATATCCGCCGCGACACGCTTCCTTCGTGTAGCGCATCGCTGCCGTCGCACGGCGCAACAGCAGATCGAATGTTTCGCCATCGAGCGGAAAGGTGCTGATGCCGACGCTCACGGAGGGATGCACTTCGACGCCTGAGAATACGAACTTCTTCTGCAACTGCTCCATCACCTTCTCGGCGATCGCTTCGGCGTCGCGCGCGCTGCGCAGCTCGGTTGCAAGAATGGTGAACTCATCGCTCGCGAGTCGCGCCAGTGTGTCGTTGTGCCGAAGCACTGAACGAAGCCGTCGCGAGATTTCGAGCAGCATCTGATCGCCGGCCTCATGGCCCAGCGAGTCGTTGATCGACTTCAGGCGATCGACATCCAGTACCAGTACGGCGAGCTGTCCGTCGAGTTGTGCGGCCCGCGCGAGCGCCGCGTCCGCTGTTTCGGCGAGAGCGACACGATTCGGCAGGCCGGTGAGCGCATCGGAGCGATTCGCATTGCGTACATGTCTGTTGATCGCGGCGTCTCGATCGCGCTCGTGCTGTTGCAGCCATGCGTCGTAGACCGCAGTGAGAATCGCAATGGCCATGATGCCGAGCGCGAACACACTCAACACGATCGCGAACCATTGATTGTCGAGCGTCGCACCGCTCAGGCAGTAGGACCCGGCTGCGAAGTTCGATGCGGCCATCCCTGTGTAGTGCATGCCGCTGATCGCCAGCCCCATGATGATCGCGGCGCCGCAGCGCGCCAGTTTGATCTGCCAGGAGCGACCCCGCCTCAGCTTGAAAGCCAGCCATAGCGCCGCGAATGATGCGCTGAACGCGATGCCAAGCGACGCTGCGAACAGCAAAGGGTCATAGGAGATGCCCGGAACGATGCGGATGCCTGTCATCCCGATGTAGTGCATGCCCGCAATGCTGGTGCCGAGCGCCAGTGAACCTGCGATCAGGCGCGTCAGGCCCAACGATTCGCCTCTCACCGCAATGAGGGCGAGCGCGCCGCTGCCAATGGCGATCACCAGCGAAAGCGCAGTGACGGGCACGCTATAGGTGAGTCGAATCGGCAGGGACAGCGCCAGCATGCCGATGAAATGCATCGACCAGATACCCACGCCCAGCACGGCGGCGCCGCCGACGATCCATCCCACGTTGGATCGTTCTGGATTGACGGATACCCGCGAGGCCAGGCTCAGAGCCGTATACGAAACGACAATGGCCACGGCGATCGACAGGTAGACCAGCCAGGGGGTGTAGGTGCCTTGCATACTCAAAGCGCGCATTCGCGGAAGCGGCGGTGCATCCGATATGCATATCGGGCCCAACGATCGCTGCTTGAGAACAAGTCCCTCCCCCGTGCGACGAACGGAGCCGGAAGGGTCAGGAAATGAGCACTGGATCTCAATTTGGCCCTAGAACCTAAGTTCTAGGGCCAAGGCTCTAGGTCCTAGGCTCTAGGTCCTAGGCTCTAGGCTCTAGGCTGTAGGCTCTAGGTCAGAGGCGCTTCGCTTTAAGCTCAGGCCGAAACCACGCTTCCGGCTCTTCATCTGGCTAGCGCCTAGGACCTAGCGCCTAGCACCTCGCTGGGCGCAGGCGCGCCTCCTGCGCGCCCAGCGTTAGAATCCCCTCATGAAATCCCTGTGCGTCTTTTGCGGTTCTAACTCCGGCAATCGTCCGCAGTATCTGGAGACGGCGCGTGCATTGGGCGAGCTGATCGGCCGGCGAGGCCTGACGCTCGTCTATGGTGGCGGGCGTGTGGGTCTCATGGGCGCGTTGGCCGATGCCGCGTTGGGTTCCGGCGCTCGCGTAGTGGGCATCATTCCGAAATTGCTGCTCGATCGCGAAGCCGGTCATCGCGGACTGAGCGAACTGCACGTCGTCGACAGCATGGCGGTGCGCAAGGAAAAAATGGGGGAAATGGCTGATGCATTCCTGACGCTGCCGGGCGGCATCGGAACCATGGATGAGCTCTTCGAGGCGTGGACCTGGACTCAGCTCGGCTTGCAGGACAAACCCTCAGGCCTGCTCAACCAAGAGGGTTACTACGATGCACTGCTCCAGTTCCTGGATACCTGCACGAGCGAAGGTTTCCTACGCCCGCGCTATCGCGACGCCTTGCTGGTCGACACGGAACTCGAACGGCTCGTCGAGCGCTTGCTGCCGTCGTGAAAACGCGTGCCGCGAGCGTGCTTCGCCCAAAAAACGCTTCGGTTCCGTGGGCTTAGCCTGTAGCCTTGCCGCGGCGAGGAAATGAGGAAAGTTCGTCGATGCTTCTTACGTTGCTGCAAGCCAAGCTTCATCGGGTCCGCGTCACCGAAGCCGATCTCGACTACGAGGGTTCGTGCGGTATCGACGAGGCATTGCTCGAAGCTTCGGGACTGCGGGTCAATCAGTACATCGAGCTCTATAACGTGAGCAATGGCGAGCGCTTCTCGACCTATATCATCAAAGCGCCTCGCGGCTCGGGCGTCATCTCGCTCAATGGAGCCGCTGCACGCAAGGCGATGGTGGGCGATCTGTTGATCATCTGCGCGTATTCGCAATACACCGAAGCGGAGGCCGCGACTCACGAGCCGATCGTCGTGCTGGTCGATGGCAAGAATCAGCCGCTCAAGGGGCGTTCACTGCGCACGGCGTGACTCGCACGGACGAACTTCTTCTAAGCTCTCGAGGCGACGCTGCATTCATGGATCTCATTTACTGGTTCATCGATTTCATCCTGCACCTGGATCGGCATCTGTCGGAGCTGGTGCTGCAGTATCACTTCTGGATCTATCTGATCCTGTTCCTGATCATCTTCTGCGAGACCGGACTGGTCGTGACACCGATTCTGCCCGGCGATTCGCTGCTGTTCGCGGCCGGCGCGCTCGCCGCGATCGATGCGAGCGGTACGCTGAATGCGGTCTGGCTGTGGCTACTGCTGATGATTGCCGCCATTCTCGGCAACGAAGTGAATTTCCGGATCGGCCGCGCCGTCGGGCCGCGGGCCTTCAGCGGCAACTTCCGCTGGCTGAAACGCGAGTATCTGTTGCGAACGCAGTCCTTCTACGACAAGCACGGCGGCAAGACGATCGTGCTGTCGCGTTTCATTCCCATCATCCGCACGTTTGCGCCGTTCGTGGCCGGCGTCGGCATGATGCAGCGTCGCAAGTTCGCCGCGTACAACTTACTCGGCGCGTTCGCGTGGCTCACGATCTTCATCTGGGGCGGCTATCTGTTCGGCAACGTACCGCTCATCAAAGAGAACTTCGGCATCGTCACGATCGTCATCATCGTCGTGTCGTTGCTGCCGGTCGCATGGGGCCTGCTGAAGCCGGCGCCGAAGCCTGACACGCCGGGCCTGTGATGCTCGTACGCATCGACGCTCGCTTCAATGGTCCGCCCGGCTGCGGCAACGGCGGTTATAGCTGCGGCGTGATCGCGGGCGCGATCGGAACAGATGTCCGTGTGCGCTTGAATCGACCCGTGCCGCTCGAAACGGATCTGCGGATCGAGGCGATCTCGGCGGATACGTGGGAAGCGCGCGCAGGCGACGAGCTGATCGCGACCGCCACCGCGTGCACCTTGGAGTTCGCGCCACCGCCGCCGCCGACATGGGTGGAGGCATTTGGTGCGTCTCACCACTTCACGGGTTTCGCGCATCACAATTTTCCGCACTGCTTCGTCTGCGGTCCGGCGCGCGCAGAAGGTGATGGCTTACGCATCTTCGCTGCTGAAGTGCCGGGGTCGAATCTGCTCGCGGCGCCGTGGCGTCCTGATCTTTCGCTCGCAGACGGGCAGGGGTTCGTGAAGCCCGCATTCATTTGGGCTGCGCTGGACTGTCCGGGGTTTTACGCGACGTGCGAGCCGCGCGTCGCGCTGCTCGGAGAGCTCGCGACTCGCATCGAGGCACAAGTGCGTGCGGGTGAGCCGTACATCGTGACGGCGTGGCGGATCGAGACTCGCGGTCGCAAGTCTGTGGCAGGCACCGCATTGTTCGATGCGGAAGGACACCGCATGGCGGTGGCGCAGGCCACCTGGATCGAGCTCAAAACCGATCCGGCGAACTGATCGGAAAGCGCGGCGTCAGCGCCGCGAGTACCACAACGAGAAGACGCTTCCGAATACGAGCACGATGCCCGGCCACGACGGGCTGCGATCGAGCGCGAGCCAGAACAAACCGCCGAGCAGCGTGATGGCGGCGATCAGCGTCACATCGCGACGGCGTCCGTCCTCGCGAATCTCCTGCCGCAGAATCTCGACGTCGGGTGCGATCACCGGGACCGCGAAACGACCGTCCGCTGCGCGCCGCAGCGTCTGCTGGATCAGCTGCGGCGCGTTGCGAGACGCATCGAGCAGGCCCGGCAGCTGATCGCGCGTCTGTTTGAGCAGCGATTTCAGGCTGTAACGCTCGTGCATCCATTGCCGCAACAGCGGTTGCGCGGTCTGCCACAGATCCAGATCCGGATAGAGCTGCCGGCCGACGCCTTCGATCTGCAACAGCGTCTTCTGGATCAACATGAGCTGTGGCTGGATCTGCGCATCGAAGCGCTGTGCCGCTTCGAACAGGCTGATCAGCACCTGGCCGAATGAAATTTCCCGCAGAGGCTTGTTGGCGATCGGCTCGCACACGGTTCTGACCGCGGACTCGAGCTCATCGACGCGCACGTGCGGTGGGATCCATCCGGAATCGATATGAAGCTGCGCGATCCGGCGATAGTCGTGCTCGAAGAACGCAAGGAAGTTCTCCGCGAGATAGTGCTGATCGCGTGGGTGGAGCGTGCCGACGATGCCGAAGTCGACGGCGGCGTAGCGCGGGTGCTCCGGATCGTCGAGCATCACGAAAATGTTTCCGGGATGCATGTCGGCGTGAAAGAAATTGTGGCGGAACGCCTGCGTGAAAAAGATTTCCACGCCGTTCTCGGCAAGTCGCTTGATGTTGGCGCCGCGCCGCTCGAGCTCGGGAATGTCATTGATCAGAACGCCGTGCACGCGTTCCATGACCATGACGTTCTTGCGGCAGAAGTCCCAATACACTTCCGGCACATAGAGCAGATGCGACGCTGCAAAGTTGCGCCTGAGCTGCGCAGCGTTCGCCGCTTCGCGCATCAGATTGAGCTCGTCGAGGATCGTCTTCTCGTACTCGTGCACCAGCTCCACGGGCCGCAGTCGCGGCGCTTGTGACCAGTAACGATTCGCGAGCCGTGCGAGCGCGTACATCACTTCGATGTCCAGCTCGATCTGCTCACGGATGTGAGGACGCACGATCTTGACGACCACGTCCTTGCCGTTGAGTAGCTGTGCGCCATGTACCTGCGCGATCGTCGCAGCGGCGAGCGGATTCTCGTCGAAGCGCGCGAACACTTCGTTCAGCGGGCGCTGATAGGCGTCTTCGACGATTTGCTTGGCCAGCGCGCTCGGAAAGGGCGGTACGCGATCCTGGAGTTTCTCGAGCTCATCGGCGATATCGCGCGGCAGCAGATCGCGGCGCGTGGACAGCGTCTGGCCGAACTTCATGAAGATCGGGCCGAGTTCCTCGAGCGCCTTGCGCAGACGAACGCCGCGTGGCGCGGACCGGTCGCGCCGCACCCAGGTGACGGGCGAGAGATAGAACGCGAAACGGATTGGGCGAAACAGATGGGTTGCGAGAATGATCTCGTCCAGTCCGTGTCTGACGAGCACGCGCTGGATCTGCAGAAGTCTGCTCAGGACGCGAAAGCGCATGCGTCAGCGACGTTCCAACTGGGCGAGCCGGGCTTCGAAGCGCGCGACATCGTCGCGCAGCTTGTCCACGCCTGCGACGAATTCGTCGGCTTCGACACGACTGGGCAGATCGCGTCCTTCTTCGGTGAGATATTCGGCGACGTTCTGCGCCAGGGTGTCTGCCGCACGCCGCCCGAAGGCGAATGCCGAGCGCGCCGCGTTGCCGATCTGGTGGGCGGCGACATCGCCGATCACTCGCGAGAGTTCTTCTTCGAGATCCGGCCGCGCATGCTTCAGAAGCTCGCTGAACGTCTGTGCAACCTCTGCGTCGCCTTCGATGTGCACGGCGCCGCTGCGCAGCGCGACTTCCGGCTTCGGCGTTGCGAGTTGCAGCAGCGAAACCGGCGAGCCCGTCAGCGTTGCATTCGCGATCTCGGGCAGTGCCGTGTCGAGCGCCATGCGCTCGCCATCGCTCTGAAAGCTGATGCCAAAGGGCACGTTCGTAAACTTGACCGAAAGCACCTTGCCTTGCAGACGACGACACAATGTCCGCGCCTGTGCGGATTGCGCGATGTTGCGGTTCAGTACGGACTCGAGCGGTATCAGTCGCATCAGAATCGCCAGCCTCGATGTACCGCCACGATTCCACCGCTCAGATTGTGATAACGGCAATCATCGAGTCCTGCCTCTCGCATCATCTCGAGCAGCGTGTCCTGCTTCGGAAACCGGCGGATCGACTCCGCGAGATAGCGATAGCTCGCTTCATCCTTGGCGACGACTTTGCCGAGCCAGGGCAGGATCGAAAACGAATACGCGTCGTAAATGGGTTTGAGTCCGGGCAACACCGGATGCGAGAACTCGAGGATCAACAGCTGACCGCCGGGTTTCAGCACGCGCGTCATCGAGCGAAGCGCCGCCGCCTTGTCCGTGACGTTGCGCAGCCCGAAGCCGATGGTCACGCAATCGAAGCTCGAATCCGGAAACGGCAGCCGCTCCGCGTTCGCCAGCGAGTAGCGCACGTTGCCCGCGATGCCGCGATCGGTGAGCGCATCGCGACCCTCGGCGAGCATCGCCGGATTGATGTCGGTCAGAACGACGAGCCCTTCGGGGCCCACCTGAGCGCACATGCCTGCGGCGAGATCGCCTGTGCCGCCAGCAACATCGAGCGCGCGCTGACCGGGGCGCAGACCGGTTTGCGACAAAGTGAAACGCTTCCACAACCGATGAGTCCCGGCCGACATGAGGTCGTTCATCACGTCGTAGTTGCCGGCGACCGATTCGAAGACTGCGCGCACGCGCGCGGCCTTCTCGGATTTCGGCACCTGCTGATAACCGAAATCGGTGGTATCCGCAGGTCCGGCGTTGTCGGGTGTGGTGCTCATTCGAAGGTCCGCATTGTAGCCATGAGTGCGGAGCCGGCCTACCGAATTCTGGGCTGCTGCAGTATTGCGGCGGGCTCAGAGCCTCTCGCGATTCATGCGCTCATGTTGCCCGCCAGGGAAGAATCGGCTGCACGGCATTTGGGTTCCGCGGCTTGCCGGCCGTGGTGTGCGCTGGTCGAGCGAGTCAGGCTCGAGTCGCCCGCGGCCAATGACAATCCGGGTTCGCGCGCTGCGGCTAACGACGCACGCCGGGCGTCGGATACGGAATGCCCAGCTCCTTCAGCCGATCCAGATACTGGCGCCATTTGTTCTCACGATCGCGCCCGAGCTCGTGCAGATAGGACCACGTGTACAGCCCGGTGTCGTGTCCATCGTCGAACACCAATCGGACCGCGTAGTTGCCGACCGGCTCGACCGCCTTGATGCCGACCTCATGCTTGCCGATCTGCAACGTCTCCTGACCAGGACCATGCCCGCGAACTTCCGCCGATGGCGAATACACACGCAGATACTCGAACGGCAGCTCGAAGCTCGCACCGTCATCGAAAGTGACTGCAAGCACGCGAGATTTGGTGCGAAGTTTGAGGGAGGTGGGGAACATGGGAGAGGAAGGTACTAGGTGCTAGGCGCTAGGGGCTAGCCAGAGACGGAGGAAGATACTGGGGCGCTAGCTACTAGTTGCTAGCCAGAGGATGCGACAGCATCTTGCTAGAGCCTAGAGCCTAGAGCCTAGAGCCTAGAGCCTAAAGAATGTACCTCGTCAAATCCTCATCCTTCACCAGCTCGCCGAGATACTTGTCGACGTAGGCCGAGTCGATCTCGATGGTGGCGCCGTTGCGATCGGGCGCTTCGAAGGACAGGGTTTCGAGCAAGCGTTCCAGTACGGTGTGCAGGCGACGCGCGCCGATGTTTTCGGTGCGCTCGTTCACCTGGAACGCGACTTCGGCGAGGCGACGTACACCGCTGTCGGTGAACTCGAGGTTTACGCCTTCGGTCGCGAGCAGGGCCTTGTACTGAGTGCAAAGCGAGGCGTCGGGCTCGGTGAGGATGCGAATGAAGTCTTCGACCTTGAGTGCCTGCAGCTCGACGCGGATCGGAAAGCGTCCCTGCAATTCCGGGATCAGATCCGAGGGCTTCGACATGTGAAATGCGCCGGAGGCGATGAAGAGGATGTGATCCGTCTTCACCATGCCGTGCTTGGTGCTCACGGTGCTGCCTTCGACCAGCGGCAGCAGATCGCGCTGAACGCCTTCGCGGCTGACATCGGCGCCTTGTGTTTCCTGGCGACGGGCGATCTTGTCGATCTCGTCGATGAAGACGATGCCATTCTGCTCGGCATTCTGCAGCGCCTGCGCCTTGAGCTCTTCCTCGTTGATCATCTTCGCCGCTTCCTCGTCCGTGAGCAGCTTGAAGGCTTCGCGCACTTTCACCTTGCGCATCTTGGTGCGCGATCCACCCAGGTTCGAGAACATGCTCTGCAACTGCTGAGTGAGATCTTCCATGCCGGCGGGCGCCATGATCTCCACGCCGACCGGCAGCGCGCGCACTTCGATCTCGATCTCGCGATCGTCGAGCTGCCCTTCACGCAGCATCTTGCGGAATTTCTGGCGCGTGTCCTGATCGCGCGGTTCGGATTCCGGTGTGAATCCCACCGAGCGCGGTCGCGGCAGCAGGGCATCGAGCACGCGATCCTCCGCGGCATCCATCGCGCGATGACGCACTTTCTCCATCTCGATCTCGCGCGTCATCTTCACCGAGACGTCCATCAGATCCTTGATGATCGAGTCGACTTCGCGACCGACATAGCCGACCTCGGTGAACTTGGTCGCCTCCACCTTGATGAACGGTGCACGGGCGAGCTTCGCGAGTCGTCGCGCGATCTCGGTCTTGCCGACACCGGTCGGGCCGATCATCAGAATGTTCTTGGGTGTGACTTCAGCGCGCAGATTCTCGTCGATCTGCATGCGACGCCAGCGATTGCGCAGCGCAATCGCAACCGAACGCTTGGCGTCGCCTTGCCCGACGATGTGTTTGTCGAGCTCCTGAACGATTTCACGGGGAGTCATGGAGGACATAGAAGGCCACTAGTCGCTAGCTACTAGGCGCTAGCCAGATGAGCGGTGATCGGTGCTAGGGCCTAGTCCCTAGTGCCTGCGTGTGTTAGCTGCGCAGTTCTTCGATCGTGAGATTCCTGTTCGTATAGATGCAGATGTCTGCGGCGATGTTCAACGATTTTTCGACGATGCTGCGTGCGTCGAGCTCGCTGTTCTGAGTGAGCGCGCGTGCGGCAGCGAGAGCGAAGGATCCGCCGGAGCCGATCGCCATGATGTCGTCCTCGGGTTCGATCACATCGCCATTGCCTGAAATGATGAACGAGCTGCGCAGATCGGCCACGCACAACAACGCTTCGAGCCGGCGCAGACTACGATCGGACCGCCAGTCCTTGGCGAGCTCGATCGCTGCGCGCGTGAGATTGCCGTACTGCTGCAACTTCGCTTCGAACCGTTCGAACAACGTGAACGCATCGGCCGTGCCGCCTGCAAATCCAGCAAGAACGTTGCCGTCGTGTAAGCGCCGCACTTTGCGTGCATTGCCCTTCATCACGGTATTACCAAGCGAGACCTGCCCGTCACCGCCAATCGCGACGACACCGGCTCGTCTCACAGAAAGTATGGTTGTGCCTTCGAACTGATTCATGGGAGCGGAGGATTCGGAAGATTCGGAAGAAGAGTCTCCACGGGGTACACGGGGAGCGCCGGGTCAGAGGATACCAAGATTGAGCACGCATGCCTGACGACTCTCGACTTAGGCGCGTTAACGAAGATCATCGACAACACACAATATTTCCCCGTGGAAATCTTTGCTCTCAAGTCTTGCGGCGAGCGCGAGGGTGCGCTTGGTCGTAGATCTTGGCCAGGTGCTGAAAATCAAGGTGGGTGTAGACCTGTGTGGTCGAAATGTTCGCGTGACCCAGCAGTTCCTGGACGGCGCGCAAGTCCTGGCTGGATTCGAGCAGATGTGTCGCGAAGGAGTGACGGAACATGTGCGGATGCAAATGCACGCCGAGGCCCTGAAGTTTTGCCCAGCGATCGATGCGCACTTGCACGGCTCGCTGCAGCAGCCGCCCTCCGCGTTGCGACACGAACAAGGCATCTTCGCCCGCCGCGGCAATCGCGCTGCGCTCCTTGAGCCAGGCGACGAGTGCGTCCACGGCGAACCGGCCGATCGGCACCATGCGAGTCTTGTTGCCTTTGCCGGTGACGCGTACGGTGCGATCGCGCAGATCGACATCGGCGAGATCCAGATCGACGAGCTCTGACAGGCGCAGTCCCGACGAATAGAACAGCTCCATGATCGCCTTGTCGCGCACGCTCAGCGTGTCGTCGGTGCGAAACGTGAGCAGACGGGACATCTGATCGGCGTCGAGTGTCTCGGGCAGACGCTTGCGTGCCTTGGGTGCCTGTACCTGATCGGCAGGATTGGCTTTCAGCTCGCCTTCGCGAATCAGGTAATTGCAGAAGCTTCGCAGCGCGGAGAGGCGTCGTTGAATGGTGCGTGGCGATTGACCGCGTCGAAACTCGTTCGCCGCGAAGCTGCGAATATGCTGACTGTCGAGGCTGCGCCAGTCGCTGATCGAAGCGCGATCGCAATACTCCGTAACGAGCTTGAGATCGCGCCGATAGTTCTCGTCGGTGTGTCTGGAGAGACGTCGCTCCGACGACAGATGCGTGAGAAAACGCCCGATCCAATCCAAAGCAGCAGGGGACATGACAGACGCCGATCTCTGGTCGCCAGACAAGCTGCCTGCTTAGAGCGCTCCGACCGCTTCGCTCACGAGTTCGCCGATGCGCGCGAGGAATTCCGTGCTCATGGTCGGATGGAAGCGTTCGGTATCGGGGCTGCCGATCGCAAGTAATCCCGAGGAGGTCTGCGGACCGAGCGGTACGAGTGCGGCCGATCCGATCTCGGTGGTGCCGGCCCCGAACAGGTAATCGCGCTGACTGTCGCGGATCTGGCCGCATCGCGGCTTGCCGCCTTCGAACAGCGTGTCGAACATTTTCATTTCCTGTGCGGGCGGATGAATCAGGCGCAAATGACGACTGTTCACTTGCTCGAAGCCGGAGTTGCTGGCTGGAGAGAGCAGCATGAGCCATTCGGACGCGCCGAAATCTTCACGCAGCGATGACTCGAGCGCATCGATGACGGTTTCGGCCGTGCGTGCGCGAATCAGTCGGCGCGCAAGGCGGTGGATCTTGCCGACGAGCACGTCGTTCGCGCGTGCGACGCTGATGAGCTCGTGCAGCTGCGACTCGAGCTTCTCGTTCTTCTCACGCAACACCAGCACTTGACGTTCGACCAGCGATACCGTCGAGGGGCCGCGGCCATGAGGAATCTTCAGCTTGCCGAAGAGCGTTGCGTGACGCTCGAAAAAATCGGCGTTGTGCTGGAGATAGTCGGCAATCGCCTCTTCGGAGATCGCGTGCGGCTCGATGCCGCGTGCGGGTTGTTTGTTCATAGCTCCCCTAATATTTCTCGAGCTGCATGCAGTGCGGCCTGTTCGATTCGGACGGGACATGGAAGGCCAGATTCCATGTCCGGCTCTGAATCACTCGATCTCGATCGTCCCTTCGTACACTTTTACGGCCGGTCCGGTGAGCCACAGATGTTCTCCCGGTCCTGGCCAGCGCACGATCATCTGTCCGCCCGGCGCATCGACGGTGACTTCCGTATCGAGCAGGCCGAGGCGATGTCCGACCGCCACTGCGGCACATGCACCCGTGCCGCATGCCTGCGTTTCTCCGACACCGCGCTCGAACACTCGCAGCCGTATGCGTGTCCGGCTCACGACTTCCATGAAGCCGACGTTCGTGCGCTGGGGAAAGCGCGAATGATTCTCCACCGCAGGGCCCACAGTGTCCACGGGCGCATCCTTGACCGAGGGCACCTGAATGACTGCGTGCGGATTCCCCATCGACACTGCGCTGATCTGCAGCTCCGACTCGCCGACGCGCAAGGGATAGATATTGGCTTCACGCGTCGCCTCGAAGGGCAGCGAGGCCGGTGAGAAGTCGGGGACACCCATGTCTACGGAGATCAGGCCATCCTCGCGCAGCTGAGCATCGACACGACCGCCCAGGCTGTCCATGTGGACGTACGAACGCTCGAGTCGATCTGCAACGAGTCGTCCTACGCAGCGCGCACCGTTGCCGCACTGTTCGACCTCGGAGCCATCGGCGTTGAAGATACGGTAGTACACATCGGTGTCGCCATCGCGCGGCGGCAACAGAACGAGCGCCTGATCGAAACCGATGCCGGTGCGGCGATCGGCTAGCCGACGCATGAGCTGATTCGAAGGCACCTCCGCATCGGAGGCCGCATCGAACACGATGAAATCGTTGCCCAGTCCATGCATCTTGGTGAATTGAATCCGCATGCGCGCGAGGATACAGGTGAGCTGTGCGCGTGTGCTAGGCGCACGGGAAGCGGATTCAAGCGGAGGACTTATCCGTCATCTCTTTCCGCATCGAGTCTCATGCGTTCGATTTTCATGCACCGATCCATGACCACGAAGAGTCCTGCGTCCCGGGCACGTTGCGCGGCGGCTTCGTCCACCACGCCGAGCTGCAGCCAGACGGCGGGAAGCTGCAGACGAATGCACTCGTCGACCACTTCGGCCACGTACTGCGGTTGCCGGAAGACCACGACGACATCGACCTGCTCGCCGGGGCCCAGCACCTCGCTCAAGTGATCCAGGTCGGGAACGGCCCGGCGTCCCTCCCAGACCGCCAGTCGTGGATTCACGGGAATGATTCGATAACCGTAGTCGAGCAGCGTCGCCGCGACCTGATAACTCTCGCGCTGGGGATTATCGGAGAGTCCGACGACCGCAATCGTGTGGGACTCGCGCAGAACTCGCGCAATCTCGGTCTGATCCGGATTCGTGAATGCCATCGAGCGGCTCCTCACGTGGACATTTGCGGTGGCTCACCTTAACGTAGGTCACCTGAAAAGGCTCTTCGAACAACAACAACGCCGCCGAGTCCGCACGGGACATAAGCGAGGTATTCATGCGCCATGTGATGGTTATGAATGCGAAGGGAGGCTGCGGCAAGAGCACGCTGGCCACCAACGTCGCCACCTGGTTTGCACGGGAGGGCTACAAAGTCGCATTGGCTGACTACGATCCGCAGCGTACCAGCCTCGACTGGCTGGAAACCCGTCCCGATGATCTGCCGAAGATCGTAGGCGTGGCCGCCTACGATGAAGGTATTCGGGGGGTACCGCGCGATATGGAAGTGCTCGTGATCGATGCGCCTGCCCGCACGCACGGATCGGAGATGAATGAGCTCGTGCGGCGTGCTGAAACCATTCTCGTACCGGTGCTGCCCTCGCCAATCGACATGAAGGCCTGCGGCCATTTCATGGCTGAGCTGCTCGAGCTGGGCAAGGTGCAGCGTGAACAGGCGCGCCTCGCAGTGGTCGCCAATCGGGTTCGCGAGAACACCCTGATGTTCGAGGAGCTCGACAAGTATCTGGGCAAGCTCAAAGTGCCCTATCTCGCGTCACTGCGTCAGTCGACGAACTATCTGCGCGCGTTCCAGCGAGGGATGGGCATCTTCGAACTCCCCGAATATCTGGCCGGCCCCGATTGGGAGCAATGGGCCCCGATCACGAAGTGGCTCGCTAGCAAGAAGAGTCAGCCGGGATAGCGAAGCGCGGAGCGCGGAGCGCTTCGCCAGGCGAGGCTTCGCAGGCTGTAGGTTTCTGGGCTGTAGGCTGTAGGTCAGAGAAGAGGGAGGTTCGTTTCAGTTCTGACCTACAGCCTGTTCCTCCAGGCTCTAGGCTCTAGGTACTAGGCTCTAGGTCAGAACAGAGAGTCTCCGCTTTCCTTCTCCGGCCTACAGCCTACAGCCTGTTCTTCCAGGCTCTAGGCTCTAGGTACTAGGCTCTAGGCCAGAACATAGAGAGTCTCGGCGTTCCTTTTCTGACCTTCAGCCTACAGCCTACAGCCTACAGCCTGCTCTTCCAGACTCTCCCTGATCCCTTCTTCCATATCTGCATATCGCAGCTTCACGCCGAGATGCTTGAGCATGCGTTCGTTCGAGACGCGGCGCGACTCGTTCAGAAACGACAGTCGTTCCTGGCTGAATGTCAGTTGAGCTTCATCCATTGAGACTCGCGGGCAAGGTGGAAGGCCGGTCACGGCGGCGAGCAGGTCCAGGAATTCGGTCGCGCTGCAGGCGTTGCCGTCGGTGACGTTGTAGACGCCACGTGCTTCGGGGTTGGTGGCGGCTTGAACGCACGCTTCGACCAGGTCGTCGACGTGGATGCGATTGCTGATGCCTGCTTCGTTGGGATGCACGACGGGCTCGGCTTTGCGCAGACGTTCCGTTGGCAATCGGCCGGGACCATAGATGCCGGGCACACGCAGTACCACGCGTCGCGTACGACGTTCTGTGCACCACACGCGCGTCATTTCTTCCGCGCTGACGCGACGTCGTGCGCGATCCGTCATGGGTTGAATCGGTGAGCTTTCATCGACCGACTCGCCGTCGGTGTTGCCATAGACACCGGTCGTGCTGATGTAGATGAAGGCTCGCGGCGGAACCGTCACGAGTTGCAGAAACCGGTCGAGTCGCAGATCGCTTTCGCCAGCGGCTGGGGGCGGCGCCAGATAGAAAATGGCCGCCTGTTCCAGCTTTTCGGGCAGATACGTGCCCAGCCGTACGCGATCCAGATCCAGTGCGTATGCGCGGATACCGGCGGATCGCAGCGCCTGCACGCGCTCGGCCGAACGCGTGGTTACCGTCACGTCGTACAGTCCTGCCAGTCGCCGCGCCAGACGCGTTCCGACATAACCGCAACCGACGATCAGCGCATGCGGCGCATCAGACATCGGCTTCTCCGCAGCGGCATCGTGCAAGCTCGGAAGTGGCGTGAGGCGTTAGGCGCCGCGAATTCATGCCTTGCTCTTCCTCGGATCGATGCACGCGCAAATGCTTCCATGGTTCTCGCCATGTCCTCACTGGCGATCGGGATTCAAGGATATCCGGGATGGGTTCACTGCGGCACCTGTCCGCGCATGCGCAGCCTGTGCTCCGCGGCGGTGCGATCGGCGCCTGCGCAAGCCTCAAGGCGTGACCGGTTGTCGTGCTTTCGCGGCCGAATCCGGTGCGAAATCGAACGAATCGAAAAACAGTTGTTCGGACGGCAAGCCTCGCGACAGAAACTGATGTCGGATCGTCTCCACCATCACCGGCGGACCGCTCGCGTACACATCGAGTGCACGAAGATCGGGATGATCCGCAAGCGCAGCTTCATGAACCCAGCCGGTGCGGCCATCCCAGTCGGGCGATGGAATGGATAACACCGGCGTGTAGCGAAGATTCGCGAAGCGTCGGGTCATCTCGCGCAGCATTGCGTCCTCATACAGGTCGGCTTGCGTCTGTGCGCCCCAGTACAGATGCAAGGGTCGCCGATCGCCGCGTTCGAGCAGATGACGGAGCATCGCGCGCAGCGGCGCATAGCCGGTGCCGCCGCCGATCAGAATCGCGGGGCGCGACGACTCGTGTCTGAACCAGAACTGCCCGAGCGGTCCTTCGATGCGCAGCAGCGTCTTCTCTTTCATGCCGCTGAAGAGTTGCTCGGTGAACTCGCCGCCCGCAACCCGACGGATATGCAATTCGATGAGCTTGCTGTCATGAGGCGGATTGGCAATCGAGAAACTGCGCCGGCGATTCTGCGGCAGCATGATGTCGATGTACTGGCCCGCGACGAAATTGAACATCTCGGTCGCGGGCAGGCGCAGAAAAACCGCCATCACGCTCGGTGCCAGCTCGTGCATATGTTCGACCCGGCAGGGCAGGCTACGCACGTGATACTCCGGCGTGGGCGGGCGAATCTGTTTGATCTCTATGATCAGCTCCTCGCTGGCAGCGTGTGCCTGACAAAGCAACGTGAATCCTTCGGCCTGTTCCCGCGATGTGATGCCAAGCGGAGCGCCGAACGGATACTGCACCTCACCTCTGACGATGCGCGCCCGGCATGCCGAGCAATGCCCGCCTTTGCAGCTGTGCGGCAGATTCAATCCCGCGCGCAGAGCCGCATCCAGAATGGTTTCGCCTTCCTGAACCGACAGGACCTGCTGCGAAGGCACTAGGGTGACGGTGGTGTACGCCATCGGAAACAGCGGCCGATATTGGGCTCGCGCATGGTTGTGTGGGCCGCCAGGCACTTATAGGCAAAGGCCCGCAGGCCCTCAACCGGGCGGTTATAGATTCTGGCTATAAGCGCCGGAGAGTGAGAAATCGCTCACGTTGCCCATCCCGGTTCAGTTGCGTCGGCGTTCCGTCTGGCGCCGTTCGATCCAGCGGCGGGCGCGAATCTTCGGGACCGCAGGCTTGCGACCCATCGCTTCGATGAGCGCGCTGCTCAGTGCCTGATGAGCCTGCTCGCGCTCACCCAGCTGTTCCAGCAAGGCTGCAAGCAGATGCCAGCTTTCTACACGCGGACGAATCGCGATGCTGGTCTGGAGATAACTGCGCGCCTTGCCGTACAGCTCTGCGCGAATCGAGAGCCGCGCACAGGTGAACAGCAGCGCCGGATCTTCACGATGATCCGCGAGCCATTGCTCGGCGCGCTCGAGGACGACGAGCGGCTCTTCGACATCGAGCTCGCCATACGCCAGTACCGCCGCTTCATCCCACTGGCGGTTCAGCAGTCGGCGCAACTCCGTTTCTGCGGAGGCGTGGTCCTGACAGTTCATCGCGCCGCGCGCATAAGCGACGACGATGTCGGGACGTTGTGCGAATGATTTCGGCACATCTTTCCACGCGGCATTCAACGCACTCAGATCTGCGGCGGCCCCGGCTGCCTGGAGGCGATCCAGATAGATCTGCGCGACGGTTTCATCTGCAAACGCCGCCGTGATGCCTCGTGTCGAGCGCAAACGCGGCACGAGCCCCTGCAATGCCTGCCAATCGCCGGTCTGTCGATAGATGCGTGCCATGAGCAGTACTGCGCGCGCGTTGGATTCGCCGTGCGCCTCGAGCTGCTGAAGGGCAGCGAGCGCCGCTTGATACTGTTTGTGCTTCAGATGCATTTCGGCCTGCATGATCAATGCAGGCGCGCGCGGGGCGCCCGGCGTATCGAGCGCGCGATTGATGTACTCGTCGCGCCGTTCGCTCGCGCCTTGCAGATCGGCAGCGCGTGCCGCCACGAGATAATGGGCTGCAGGCATTTCAGCTTCGTGCGCCGAGCGGATCAATGTCTCTTCCGACGCATCCCATTCGCCTTCGGCCATTTGCAGCAGACCCTGCGCGAGGCTGCGACGTGCACGCTCCTGGCGACGCTGCAATTGCGCTTCACGCCACAACTGCCGCGCACGCGTGGCTTTGAGCGCAACGCGGACCAGGAAGTAGAGCGCTATGAGTGCGAGCACGAAGGTGATCGCAGACATCTCGATGAGTACGCCGGCGAAGCGGATCGCGACGTAACCGGGATCCGAGAGGAGCAGTTGTGCGAGCAGGGCGCCGAGGAGCAGCGCGAGTGCGATGTACAGTCCGGCTTTCATGAGCGAGCCGCGCGGCCAGGTTGCAAGCGCTGCAATGCGCGCAGCGACCCTGACATGTCAGGCAGCGGCGGATCGATATCGATCGGCTCGAGCTGGCTGATCTCCTGTGCAAGCGTCGTCACTGCAGGATCGTCGAGGTTGAAGAATTCACCCAGCCATTGCCGTGCCGCCGCCAATGCGCTGCGGTACGCGGCTTCATCGTGTCGTATCACGGCAGCCTGCGCCGAATAGAGCAGGAGTTGCAGGTGCTGGCGGCGCAGGGCCTGCTCCTCGAGCGTCACGACCGTACTGTCACGGGCATCGACCTTGCGCACCGTGATGAGCGCTGCAAGTGCGTTGCGTGTGGCGGCCCAGGCGCGTGCGAAGAAACCGGACGGCAGTTCGGCGGTTTGCGTATTGCGTTCGAGAGCGACGATGCCGCGCACCGGAAGGGCAGCCGCCTGTTCTTCGGCCGTCGCGAGTCGCGCGAGAATGCCCGTCGTGTCCGGTCTGCGCACGGCGCGCAGCGCCTGAATGTCTTTGGCGAGCTGTTGGCGGACGACGCTCACGGCGGGATCGCGCAAGGAAGCCAGGCGCGCATCGGCAGCTTCCAACGCAACGATCGCGGTGTCGACGTCGCGGTCGAAACTCAATCGTTGTTGAGCGAGCTCCATCAGAAACGCCGCTTCGGCTCGCGACCAGGCGCGCTCGGGTCCCTCTGAACGGCCGCGCAGTTCTTCGAGTGCATGGCCGAATTCCTGAAGCTGCCGCGGCGCATCGCTCAAGGTATCCAGACGTTGCGACAGCTCGCGTCGTGCAGCGATCTCGCGTTCGGCAGCTGTCTTGAGCTCCGTTTGCAGCAGTTGACGGCTGGATTCGAGTTGGACCAGCTGATGATTGACCTGTTCGAGACGATCGCGCGTCGCATCCAGACGCCACAAGGAATATGCGGCGGTGGCCAAGGCCAGTACGGCAACAGCGGTCGTCAACCGCCCATAGGAATGCGGTCGGCGCGGCGGGGAGCTTGCCGCGTGAGGCGAACCCGTACTCAGAGGATCGCGAGAAGTGTCGATGAGCTCATCAGCCATGGCAGGAGGATCTGCAGCAGGCCGCGAAGTATGGCAGCAGCCCTCACACCCGACAAATGGACGAAGGTTACTGAGCGTCGCCGGTTGGCGTCATGCGAGCACGCGCATGCCATCGTGCGAGCGCATCGATCGTCGCATCGTCATCGGCACCGTCGGCGAGGATGCAGTCCCCTTGCAAGCCGAGCTCGCGCGCGACGTGCGCCACTCGCGGGCTCGGCACGATCAGCGGTGTCGATGCGAGCAGTGCCTGGCCGCGCTCGCTCAGCAACGATCCCAGATTCGCCAGTGTTTCGGCGCTGGTCGCCGTTACGGCATGAACCTCGCCCGCCTCCCAGAGGCTTTCGATTGCATCGCGCCGCGCCTCATCGATTACAGGCAATGCGCGCTCATAAACCTCGAGTGTTTCGACGATACAGCCAAGCGAGGTGAAGGTTTCACGCAGCAGCTCGCGGCCGCCGTTGCCGCGAACGATCAATACGCGCGAGCCAGGTTCGATGCTCATGTCCGGATGGGCGAGCAAGGCTTCGCTCGTAAATCCGCGCTCGGGCACCAGATCGACGGTCCAGTCCGCGGCTCGCAGAGCCGCGGCGGTAGCGTTGCCGATCGCCGCGACGCGCATGTGCTCGGTACGGGTCAGCGATGGAACGCCGTGTTCCACCGCATTGACGCTCACGAAGACGATCAGATCGTAAGTGGCGGTCACACTGGCGGTGCGCGGCAGGATCTCGATGGCCGGCAACACGTGAGCCTCGCCGCCGTGCACTTCGATCGCTGCGGCCAGGCGCTCGGCCTGAGGCAATGGGCGGGTCACCAGGACCGACAGCCCCGTCAGGCGTGGAATGATCGCGGGAATCATGGCGGAGGCAGATGATGCGCGCTTGCTGCGCGCTGCTCGGCGAGCAGTTGTTCGGCACCTGCATCGAGCAGGCGTTGTGCGAGCTGTGTGCCCAGAGCGTTTGCGTCAGCGACGGCGCCGTCGATGGTGCCGCGATAGATGGTCGTTCCGTCTTCCGATGCGACGACACCGCGCAGCTCGATGCGATCACCGCTCAGCTGAGCGAATCCTGCGATCGGTGACTGACAGCTTCCCTGCAGGCGCAGGGCGAACGCGCGTTCGCATTCGCAACAGATGCGTGAGACCGGATCGTTCAGCGCGGCCACCGCGGCGATGCTGCGAGCATCGTCCGCGCGACATTCGACGCCGACCACGCCCTGTCCGACGGCAGGAAGCGATTGATCGACATCGATCAGATGAGTGATGTGCTGGTCGTACTCGAGCCGCTTCAATCCTGCGGCCGCCAGAATGATGGCGTCGTACTGTCCTTCATCCAGTTTGCGCAACCGCGTATCGACGTTGCCGCGCAGGGGCGAGATGCGCAGATCGGGCCGCAGCGCCTTGAGCTGGCTTTGCCGGCGCAAGCTCGATGTGCCGATGTGCGCGTTCTGCGGCAATTCGTTGAAGTGCGCGATCCGTCGTGACACGAACGCATCGCGAGGATCGGCGCGCGTGAGCATGGCCGCCAGCGTCATTCCGGGCGGCAATTCGCTTGGGACATCTTTCATCGAATGCACGGCGATGTCGGCGCGACCTTCCTGCAGTGCGATCTCGAGTTCTTTGATGAACAGGCCCTTCCCACCGACTTCCGCGAGCGGCCGGTCGAGGACGCGATCGCCCTGCGTGGTCATCGGCACGAGCACGACCTCGAGTCCGGGATGCAACTCCCGCAGTCGGCCGGCGACGTGTTCCGCTTGCCACAGCGCGAGCCGGCTCTGCCGGGTGGCGATCCGTAGCGCTGCGCTCATACGGCAGGCTCCTCGCCCACAGCGGACGGACGATTGACGCGGATCTCCTGCACGAAGCGGATGAGCGCGATGATGAGTGCGAGCACGACCGGTCCGAGAAACAGACCGATGGCACCGAACGCAGCCAGGCCGCCCAATACGCCGATGAAGACGGTGAGCGTGCCGACGTTTGCGCGACCCGAGACCAGCATCGGACGCACGACGTTATCGACGAGCGACACGAGCAGCGCGCCCCAGATCACCATGAAGGCTGTCTGCCCCCAATGTCCCTGAGCCGCCAGCACGATCGCGGCGGGCACCCACACGAGCGCAGTTCCGCCGAAAGGCAGCAGTGAGCACAACACTGCGATGACACCGAACACCAGCGGTGAAGGCAGCCCGACGATCACGAACGCGATACCCGTAAGCGTGCCCTGGATCAATGCGGTCGCACCCGTACCCAGCACCATCGCACGTGTCACCGCTGCGAGATGGGTGAACAGCCGCGCCTTGTACTCCTCGCTCATCGGGATCAGATCACGGGTGGTGTCGAACATCTCGCGACCGTCTCGAATGAAAAAGAACAGCATGAACATGGTCAGGACGAACCCCATGACCGTGCCGACTGCGCCCAGAAATACCTTGCCGCCGAGGGATGCCAGCCAATGCAAGACGGTACTGGCGCCTTGCTCGACGTACTGCCGGACCTGAGCGGAATCGATGCCCAGCAGGCTCTCGGCGCGAGTAAGCAGCTCGCGTACCCAAGGAACATTGCTGAAATCCAGCACGTTCGATTGCGCCTGATCGGTCAGTGTCGTCTGCATGAACTTCAACAGGTCGCTGACCTGCGATGCGAACGCGGCGCTCAGCCCCGTGAGCGGTCCGAGGAACAGCAACAACACTGCGATCGTGAGGATCATTGCCGAAAGTTCCGTTCGATTGCGCAAGCGCCGGCTGAGCCGCACGTGGATCGGATACAGCAGGAAAGCAATGAAAATGGCCCACATCAAAGGACCGAGGAACGGCTGCACGATCTTGTACAGCGCGATCGCCAGAACCAGGCAGGTCACCAGCGCAAACGCGCGGGTGTAGAAGCGATCACCTTGTGCGGTCGTGGTTGAGGGCGCCTCCATGGGCAAAACTCCAGCAATGGTGGCCTTCGGATGCGAAGGCGACCGCATGCTAACACTTCGCAGATCGCCCCGGATCCGAAGGCGGCGTTGGCGAGTTGAAGGGACGACCGCGGACTACTATCGTTCCATGCATTGAGTACGCTGCTCGCGTACCTGATACATGCCTCGATGGGATGATGCGGGGCGGCTCACGATCGATTTACGCTTCGACAGAGGAATGAACATGAACAGCGACGTCACCACCGAGCAGCTCATCGCCGATCTCAAGACGGTCATGTCGGACGCCGAGGCCCTGCTCAAGGCCACTTCCGCGCAGACCGGCGAGAAGATCCAGGAAGTCCGTGCGCGGGCCGAGGAGTCCCTGCGGGTCGCGAAGGAGCGTCTGACGGCGGCAGAAGAAGAGGCTCTGCGTCGCGCGCGCGAGTTTGCCGACGCAACCGAGGAGTACGTTCGCGACAATCCGTGGCAATCGGTCGGCATCGCAGCGGGCGTCGGATTGGTCCTGGGGCTTCTGATCAGCCGTCGTTGACGGACGGCGCCATGCACCAGACCGAGAGCGGCAAGCCGGGTGACCCCGCCCCGGTGGCGGGATTGTTCCATTCACTGAACAGCTTCATCGCGACGCTCGTTGCCATCGGGCACACGCGTCTGCAGTTGTTGACGACCGAGCTTCAGGAAGAGGTTCGCGAGGTCGGTCTGATCCTGGTGTGGTCCTTCATCGCGCTGTTCGCGGCGATGATGGCGCTGTTCCTGGGTGCGCTCACGGTGATCTTCGTTTTCTGGGATTCGCACCGGTTGCTCGCGGCGCTGCTGATGACAGGTGCTTTCCTGCTCATTGCAGCGATCGCGGGTTTCCTCCTGATGCGCCGCCTCGCGGCGAAGCCGCCGCTGCTCGATGACACGCTCGCGGAACTGGCGAAGGATCGCGATCAGCTGAGAGCCCGGCTGTGAGTGAGCGCCGTCAGCGTCTGGCACAGCGGCGGGTGGCATTGCTGGCGCACAGTGCCGCGCAGCGCGATGCTCTGTCGCAGCAGGTCTCACAGATCGAGCAGCGGCTCGCCTCCGTCGATCGCACGATCAATGTCGTGCGGCGCTATGCCGCTCAGCCGCTGCTGCTCGCCGGTGGCGTGGCGTTACTGGTGATGATCGGGCCGCGTCGATTGCTGAGCTGGGCCGGCCGAAGCGCCGTGTTGCTCAGCGCCGGTCGCCGCATGCTGCGATTGATGCGCTGAGCTGCAGGATCGTCGCGCCTTCCTGAGCAGCAGCGCTAAGCCGTCTCGCCGCGGATGCGCCTCAGCAGTTCGGAGGCGTGACGACGGCTCACCTCCAGCACATCGCCGATTTCCCTGATCCGCACGCAATACTTGCCGTCTTCCGTGCGCTCCACTGCCGAGATCTGGTTCTGCGCCACGAGCGCATTGCGATGAATGCGCACGAAGTCGTTGGCGAACTCGTCGGCCAGCGATTTGAGCGATTCATCGATCAGGCTCTCGCCGTTCTTGTGGCGAACGGTCACGTACTTCTGATCGGCGAGGAAGTAATAGATGTCGCGCACGGGGATCAGCTTGAGCTGATCGCCCAGGCGCGCGCAGATCTGCTCGCGTCTGTGCTCGATGCGTGCATTCTGCGCGACACGCACCAGCCGCGACGGTGACACCCGCGCGGCATGCCGCAACGCATGCGCAAGCTTTTCCTTGCGTACGGGCTTCAGCAGATAACCGACCGCTTCGGTTTCGAAGGCCTCGACGGCGTATTGATCGTACGCGGTGGTGAAGATGACTGCAGGCGGATCCTGCAGCGTGTCGATGTGACGTGCGATCTCGATGCCCGAAAGCCCCGGCATGCGCACATCGAGCAGCACGACATCCGGCTGCTTCTCACTGCAGTAGTCGAGCGCCTCCTGACCGTTGCCGGCTTCCGCGATGCTCTCGCAGTCACCGATCTCTTCGAGCAACCGTCGCAGCCGATCACGGGCCGGCGCTTCGTCATCAACGATGAGCAGATTCATAGTGAAGATGATAGGAGCCGCAAAGACCGCAAAAAAGACAAGTTAGTCATTAGCAGAGACAGGTGGCGCAGAGAGAATTGGCACTCCACTGGACAGCACGCTTCGCTCTTTCAGGGTCCACGGCTCTCTACCTTCCAAGTTCCTTTTTGCGGTCTTTGCGGCCTAGTCTTGGATCTCCGCGGTCTCAGCATACGGGAAGATCAGGCGGGCCGAAAACTCCGAGCCTTCCTGAGTCGTTTCGATGCGGCCGCGGCCGGGCCAGGCGAGTTCGAGGCGCTGGCGGATGTTTTCGAGTGCCATGCGATTGCCTTCGCGTTCGCCGTAACCGCTTTGTGACGGGATGGGGTTGCGCACTTCGATCTGGATTTGCCTGTCCACGACGCTGCCTTCGATGTGCACGGTTCCGCCGTGGGGCAGCATCTCGATGCCGTGATAGACGGCGTTCTCGAGCAGCGGCTGCACGATGAGGCTCGGCACTGATGCGCGGTGCGGGAGCTCATCGATTTCCCAGATCACTCGCAGCCGATCGCCGAGGCGCAGCCGTTCGATGCGCTCGTGCGTGCGTGCGATCTCGATCTCTTCCTTCAGCGAAATCATCGTGTCGGCCTCGGCGAGGCTCGCGCGGAACAGATCTGCGAGATCTTCGACGGCCTGTTCGGCGCGGTCCGGGTTCGTGCGCGTGAGCGCAGCAATCGTGTTCATGCTGTTGAACAGAAAGTGCGGCCGGATGCGGGCCTGCAATGCGCGGATGCGTGCGAGGGCTTCCATTTCGATGCTGCGCTTCCATTCCGCACTCACGTAGAAGTAGCGCAGTGCCAGCGCGCTCACGATGAAACCGACCGCGAGATTGCGCAACAGAAAGCCCCAGTGATCGACCGGAAACAGCATGCCGTTCTCGTCCACGCCGCGATTCCAGTATTGCCCCACCTGGTAGACGAGCTCGGAGATGATGCCCACCGTTGCGACCAGCAAGGCGATCGCGATGGTGGCCGCACGCGCTGCGGGCATCTGCTGTAGCCACGTACGCGCGCGACACAACACTGCGGCACAGCTGAGTCCGATCCACAGCAAGAACAGCGAGCCTGCCGCCAGGTCGATCCAGAAACTGTCGTGAAGCGTCTGGCGGGCAATCGCGAACATGATCGCCACGAGCTCGGTGATGAGCACCACGGCGAGCACGGCCGAGGCCGCACAGAAGTCCGGGAGCACAAGTCGGGGGGTCCCGCGGGTCTCTGTACTGTTCGCGGGCATCGCAGCGCTGCGTCAGTTGCGTTTGGATTCTTTGGCCGCTGCGGCGAACAGCGCATCTTTCAGATGGAACAGCGTCGAGATGTCCTCGTCGCCGTGGCCTTGTTCGATGAGTCGTCGGTAGTGGACGAGCGTCATTTCGATCAGCGGCAGCTGCACGCCGTGACGTGCGGCCATCTCGCGGCAGATCTTGAGGTCTTTTTCGTGTAGCCGGACGCGAAATCCCGCCGGATAGCTGTCGCGCACGATGTTCGGCGCGCGGTTCACGAAGTACCAGCTCGAGCCTGCGCCCTTGCCGAGCGTTTCGATCAGCTTGTCGAGCGGCAGATCTTCGGCTTTCGCAAATGCCATGGCTTCGGCGACCGCCTGGATCACCCCGGCGCACATGATCTGATTGGTCGCCTTCGCGGCCTGCCCCGAGCCGCTCGGACCGAAGTAGGTAACGGCGCGACCCATCGCCTCCAGTACTGGCCTGGCACGTTCGAACGCAGCTTCATCTCCGCCGCACATGATGGCCAGCGTGCCATCGCGAGCACCCTCGACGCCGCCGCTCACGGGCGCATCGATGAATGCCCCGGATTTCTCACGGACGCGATGGGCTGCGGTTCGTGCCGTATCGGCGCTGATGGTCGAACAGTCGATGACGAGCGTATTCGGGTACATCGCCGCAATGATCTGATCGACGACGTCGAGCACGTCCTGATCGGCCGAGACGCACGAGACGACGACGTCGCACTGCTGTGCCAGTTCTGCGATGGAGGCGGGGGCCTGGCAGCCGGTTTCGGTTGCGAGCTGCTGAGCCTTGCTGGTCGTGCGATTCCAGACGGCAGCGAGCAGTTGATGCCTGTGGAGCTGGCGGGCCATACCGAGGCCCATGGCGCCGAGGCCGATGAATCCGACGCGAGCAGGAAACGAATTAGCAGTCATCTGCTTGGGACGCTCTCAATGCAGGACGGGCCGCATTGTACGCAGGGGACCGGTCGGCGGGATGCTCGAATCCGTCTGCGGGAATGGAGGCAGGTTGCCTCCATCGCCTCATCATCCATCACTTCACTTGCAGAGCTCGTCCATGGAGGTCTTGGCGGCATTGCGCGCGGCGGTCAGCTCTGCGTCCGAGAGATAGCGACGCTCGCCGTTCGCGTCCGCCTCATAGAGACGCTGCGAGTTCATGTACTTGTCGTAGCGTTCGCGAGCCTTGATGCAGCGGTCGGCCTTGTCCTTCTCCGTGGCCTGAGTGGCGACCTGCTTGTCCGACTGCTGCTGGGAGTTCTGCGCCGAAGCCTGATTGGCCGCTTGCATGCGGCTCAGCTCCGCCTGCTGGCGTGCCTGAACTTCGGACGTGTCGGTCTTGCGGGACTGAAGGCCCAATCGTTCGGCCGGCAGCGTGGCTGGCTTGTCGGTGTAGAGCACGTTGCCGTTCGCGTCCACGTACTTGTAGACGTCAGCGCTGACCGTAGCCGAAGCCAGGATCAGTCCCGCCATCATCAGTTTCAGCGAGCATCGCAACATGGCTGTCTCCATCCTCACCACTCGAGATCGCCGGGAGTCTGTCTCGCCGGTCCTGATGCGCACCGCCTGCCGGGGCGCACTTACAAAAAACTCTCCGTCGCCGATGCGGCGGATCCGTATGCCCGATCGCGACCGCTCGCAGGGACGCCGATCAACTCCGCTCGGACTGACCGATGGTCGGCTTGAATGGCGCGACGACACGGTGAGGCGTCCTGTGCGGCGCTTTGGTCCGCATTACGTCAGCAGCGGCCCTGAGACGGAATTCTTGAGCACTCAGCCCGATTGCGGGATCTGGTACCCAGAAATCTCTTTGCGGGCAGCGCCTTACGCGAATCCCCAACCATCGGTGAGAGCGTGGCCGAGTGTATCAGGAAGGTTCTGTGGGGCCATTAAGTCAGGCGCGGCTGCATCAAGGATTGAGGACTGCGTCACGCTGGCTGAGCTGGACAAAAAAACGGGCGCCAGAGGCGCCCGTTCGATGAAGTGGCCGAGGGCTCGCTCGGTGCGAGCCCTCGGGATCAACTTTAGAGGTTGTAGCCGCGCTCGTCGTGCAGGCTGAGGTCGAGACCCTCTTCTTCCTGCTCGGTCGTTACGCGCAGACCGACGATCACATCGACGATCTTCAGGAGGATGAAGGACAGTACGCCCGTGTAGACCAGCGTGAAGAGCACGCCCTTGGTCTGCACCCACACCTGGCTCGCCATCGTTGCGCCTTCCGCCGGCGACCACCCGCCCCCGGCGGAGGGGAAGGCGAAGACGCCGGTGAGGATCGCGCCGACGATGCCGCCGATGCAGTGAACGCCGAAGACATCCAGCGAATCGTCGTAGCCGAGCGTGCGCTTGAGCTTCGTCGAGGCGAGGAAGCAGATCGCACCGGAGACGATGCCGATCACGAGTGCGCCGCTGGGGCCGACGAAGCCTGCTGCCGGAGTGATCGCAACCAGGCCTGCGACGGCGCCCGAGGCGATACCCAGAACCGAAGGCTTACCGTGAGAGATCCATTCGGCGAACATCCAGGCCAGTGCCGCGGTACCGGTAGCAATCTGAGTGACCAGGAAGGCCATGCCAGCCGATGCGCCTGCGGACACAGCGCTGCCTGCGTTGAAGCCGAACCAACCCACCCACAGGATCGAGGCACCCATCAGCGTGTAGCCGAGGTTGTGGGGAGGCATTGCGGTGCCGGGATAACCCTTGCGCTTGCCGAGCACCAGTGCCGCAACGAGACCCGCAATACCGGCATTGATGTGCACGACCGTGCCGCCCGCGAAATCCAGCACGCCCCAGTCCCACATCAGTCCGCCTGCGCCGCCCCACACCATGTGCGCCATCGGTGCGTAGCAGATCGTGAACCACAGAGCCATGAAGATGAGCGTGGCGGCGAACTTCATGCGTTCTGCGAACGCGCCGACGATGAGGGCTGGCGTGATGATGGCGAACGTCATCTGGAACGTGACGAACACCGTCTCGGGAATCGTTCCCGTGAGCGTTTCGGTGGTCACACCCGACAGCATGAACTTGCCGAGGCCGCCGACGATCGAGTTGAAGTTCGTGACTCCCTCCTCCATGCCCGTGGCGTCGAATGCCAGGCTGTAGCCGTAAACGGTCCACAGCACCGTCATCAGGCCGGTGATCGCAAAGCACTGCATCATCACCGACAGCACGTTCTTCGAGCGGACCATGCCGGCGTAGAACAGCGCGAGGCCCGGGATCGTCATGAACAGCACGAGCGCTGTCGACGTGAGCATCCAGGCGGTGTCGCCGCTATCGAGTGTAGGTGCTGCCTCTTCCGCAGGAGCTTCGGCTGCAGCTTCAGCCGGTGCAGCAGTCGCTTCAGCAGCGGGCGCCTCGGCGGCCGGCGTGTCTTGCGCCAGTGCCATGTCGGACCCGAGGAACGTAAGTGCTAGAAGCACCACACTCCACAGGCAAGTGAGCACGCGGCTCGTACACAAGGGTCTTTTCACTGTCGTTCTCCTACGGAAGATTATTTAGTTGCCAGGAGGTGCTCTCGAAAAACCTAAACCGCCTCGACGCCGGTCTCGCCTGTACGAATGCGAACCGCCTGCTCGAGATCGATCACGAAAATCTTGCCGTCGCCGATCTTCCCGGTGCGGGCGACATTGGTGATCGCCTCCACCACCTGCTCGGCAACCGAGTCGTCGACAGCAAGCTCGATCTTGGTCTTAGGGAGAAAATCCACCCGGTACTCGGCACCCCTGTACAGCTCGGTGTGACCGCGCTGCCGACCAAAGCCCTGAACTTCGGTGACGGTGATGCCTTGAACGCCGATATCCGCGACGGCCTGACGGACGTCATCCAGCTTGAAGGGCTTGATGATCGCGGTAATCAACTTCATCGCATTCCGACTCCAGGAGGTTCATGAGCGCGAGCGGTTCGAGATTTCGTGAATCGTCTGAGCACTCGTTTCGCGCCGCATCGGAAATGCACTTTCTATGCCACGAAATCTGCGCGATAGAACGTTGGTCTGTCGGTAACCGGATACAATTCGCGCACTCGATTGGTGCGGATTTTTAAGGTCTTTGCCTCACAAGGGCGCAGCAACGGTGCGTTGCAAGCAAATGGCTCGGCAAAGCGGGCCCGAACGCGCCGAAAAGGGTGCACGACAGCGCCTCGGCGTGCTCCTTGCCAGCCCTGTATGCGCTCCATAGAGTGCCGACGCATCACTTACCGCAGGTGTCTCCCCATGGATCCTCGCTCCCTCGACGACCTCGCCCGCCGCCTCGCCGCCGCCGTCCCCGAAGGCCTGCACACGGTGCGTCGCGACCTCGAAGCCAATTTCAAAGCCGTCCTGCAGTCCGGTCTGAACAAGCTCGATCTGGTCAGCCGCCAGGAATTCGATGTGCAAGCCGGCGTCCTGCGCCGAACGCGCGAAAAACTGGAAGCGCTGGAAGCGCGCCTCGCCGCACTCGAGAAGGGGCCTCAGAGCTAAAGAGAAGATTTCACACAGAGATCACAGAGAACACAGAGTGCCGGAGGCGTCATGGAGGAGGCCGATGTCCGCAGCAAACGTAGAGTTGTCCGAGCGCGTCATCGCCGCTGCGATCGCCGTCCATAGCACGCTCGGACCGGGACTGCTCGAATCGATCTACGAACGAGCGCTCCATTTCGAACTGCAGTCGAGCGGCGTTCCCGTCCTTGCGCAGGTCGATATGCCGGTTCGCTACAAGACAGTCGATCTCGGAATGGGATTTCGACTCGACTTACTCGTCGATCAACGACTAATCGTCGAAATCAAATCGGTCGCACGCCTGGATGATGTACACCTTCGTCAGGTGATCACATACCTGAGACTTGCGCGCCTGAAGACCGGGCTGCTGATCAACTTCAATGTTCGTCGTCTCGCCGACGGCATCCGGCGGGTATCTCTTTAGATTCACTCTGTGATCTCTGTGTACTCTGTGTGAACCTCTGGGATTGATCGGCAAGGAGCCAGGGAATGGCGATGGCAACGGTCTTGAGCCGGGCGCAGCACGGCATGGATGCGCCGCAGGTGCGGGTGGAAGTCGATATCAGCAGCGGGCTGCCGGCTTTTGCAATCGTCGGGTTGCCCGAAGCCGTGGTGAAGGAGAGCAAGGATCGCGTCCGGGCGGCGATCGCCAACTGCAACTTTGAAATACCCGCGGGGCGCATCACGGTCAATCTGTCGCCGGCGGATCTTCCCAAGGAAGGTGGCCGATTCGATTTGCCGATCGCGGTGGGCATTCTGCTTGCGTCGGGTCAGCTTCCCGGCGCACAGCTCGATCAATGCGAGCTGTACGGCGAGTTGTCGCTGAGCGGGGAAATCCAGCCCGTGAAGGGGGCGCTGCTGGCGGCGCTTGCCGCATCCAAAGCCGGTCATCGCCTGATCGTTCCGCCGCCCAATGCGGCAGAAGCGCAGCTCGTGACCCGGTGTCCGGTCGCGACGGCCAAGCATCTGCTCGAAGTGGCCGCGCACGCCACGAAAGCGAATCCACTCACCTTTGCGTTCGGTGCAGCGCCAGGCCCGCTCGCGAGTGGGGGGCTGGACCTCGCTGACGTGCATGGGCAAGCACAGGCGCGACGTGCCCTGGAGATTGCAGCGGCCGGTCAGCACAGCCTGTTGTTCATCGGTCCGCCCGGCACCGGCAAGAGCATGCTCGCGCAACGTCTGCCCGGCCTGTTACCGGCCATGAGCGAGTCGGAAGCGCTCGAGGTCGCCGCCATTCGCAGCATCATCGGCGCAACGCTCGCACCGAAGGAATGGCGAATCCGGCCGTTTCGCAGCCCGCATCACACGGCTTCCGCTATTGCGCTCGTCGGCGGCGGCGCGATCCCGAGGCCGGGAGAAGTCACGCTCGCGCACAACGGCGTGCTGTTCCTGGATGAGCTGCCCGAGTACGACCGGCGCGTGCTCGAAGTGCTGCGCGAGCCGCTCGAGAACGGTTCGATCACCGTTTCGCGTGCCGCCCAACAGTTGGAATTTCCTGCGCGCTTCCAGCTGATCGCGGCGATGAATCCATGCCCCTGCGGATATCTCGGCGACTCGGCCGGACGTTGCCGATGTACTCAGGAAAAGATCGCGCGATATCGCGCGAAGATCTCAGGGCCGCTGCTGGATCGTCTCGACATGCATGTCGAAGTTCCCAGAGTTCCGGTCACAGCACTGCGCGCGAGTATTCAGCAGAACGAGTCGACACAGATCGTTGCTGCACGTGTGCTCACGGCACGTGAGCGTCAGCTTGCGCGGCAGAAGAAGGCGAACGCGCATCTCGCCAACCGGGAGCTCGAGCTTCATTGCAGGACTTCGCGTACCGCTGCTGATGTGCTCGAGCGAGCGACTGCCATGCTAGGTCTCTCCGCGCGCGCGCATCACCGCATTCTGCGGGTGGCCCGCACGATCGCGGATCTGGCTGGAGAGGATGAGATCGGAGCGGTTCAGATCAGCGAGGCGGTGGCGCTGAGACGCTTCGATCGCGCGCGGGCACCGAGCATTGCGCTGGTGCCCGTCGCGTCAGAGAAAAGATGATTACTTGCTGCCTGCAACCATGTAGTCGACCGCATTCATGATCGACTGATCCGACAGATCCACGCGGCCGCCCTTAGGTGGCATGAAGCCTGTTTTGCCCTGGAAACCCTGGATCGCGTGCTTGTGCAGGGTGTCGGCGCCTTCAGCGATGCGCGCGGCCCACGCTGCCTTGTCACCGTACTTCGGAGCACCAGCTACACCGGCTCCGTGACAGGCCACGCACGCCATGTTGTAGACCTGCTCGCCCCCAAGATCCTCGGCCGGCGTAGCGCCTGCGGGTTTCGCAGGTTCCAGGGCCGAGTTGTCCTGACCACTCACCGCGAGCCTTGCGACCGGCTTCAGGCGCTCGTTCAGCGCAGCCTGCATCGCCGGATCTGCGCGAACATGCGCTTCCTGCGTATCGACGGCGACGATGCGCGCGAAGGCGTAAAGGCCCAGTGCGATCAAAATCAGAATGCCCAGAACGAGCATGAATGTATTGAAGAACTTCTTATCTTGCGCAGCGCTCACAGCGGCTCCAGCCGATCGGCCCAGTAGAAAGGCGCGCAAGTATAGCGGCCCGGCCATCGTGCTCAAACTCGAAAGTGCCGCTCGCTGCGGCAAAGCCTTACGATCAGGCGTTGGACCCGACGTTCCGCTCACGTAAGATTCGCCGCCTGATCGTGAGCACAGATTGCAGAACACGCGCCCCTCAGCTGGG
Source organism: Pseudomonadota bacterium (assembly GCA_023423935.1). Lineage (GTDB taxonomy): Bacteria > Pseudomonadota > Gammaproteobacteria > Steroidobacterales > Steroidobacteraceae > Steroidobacter. The sequence goes on from JAFAEQ010000003.1 coordinate 143,086, forward strand.
TGAGCACGGATGCCTTTCCGAAGACACTTAACGTGTCGTCGGACCGTGCGAACGACGGTACATGGATGTACCGGCTGGAATCCTCCGCAGGGATGCTCGTGAGCACAGATTGCAGAACACGCGCCCCTCAGCTGGGTGAGCACGGATGCCTTTCCGAAGACACTTAACGTGTCTTCGGACCGTGCGAACGACGGTACATGGATGTACCGGCTGGAATCCTCCGCAGGGATGCTCGTGAGTACAGATTGCAGCACACGCGCCCGTAGCTCAGCTGGATAGAGTACTGCCCTCCGAAGGCAGGGGTCACTGGTTCGAATCCAGTCGGGCGCGCCACTTTCTTAATCAGCGACTCGGGCGTCCTGCCACTCGCGCTGAAGGCGCCGAGGAAAAGGCGCGACTTTTCCCCGGCGCTCGCCACTTACAGCGGCGGGCACATCCCTGTGCCTGAGATGACTCGTTCGTCCGGCCATCGCCGAAGGCGATGCGAGCCAGCCGTCCTCACCCAGTCGGGCGCGCCACTTTTTAATCAGCGACTCGGGCGTCCTGCCACTCGCGCTGAAGGCTTCGGTGAAAAGGTGTGACTTTTCCCCGACGCTCGCCACTTGCAGCGGCGGGCACATCCATGTGCCTGAGATGACTCGTTCGTCCGGCCATCGCCGAAGGCGATGCGAGGCAGCCGTCCTCACCCAGTCGGGCGCGCCACTTCTTAATCAGCGACTCGGGCGTCCTGCCACTCGCGCTGAAGGCGCCAAGGAAAAGGCGTGACTTTTCCCCGGCGCTCGCCGCTTACAGCGGCGGGCACATCCATGTGCCTGAGATGATCGTCGGTCACTTCGTTCGCCGCGAGCGCGGACATGCGCCCGCGTTACCGCAGCCGCTGACGCCCCCAATCTATTTGTCTGAGATATTCTTGGCCTGCCGAGCTGCGTGCTCGGCCACGACAAAGAGCAAAGCTTCAGGGGTGTCATGGTTAGGTACATCGTCGCTGCAATCGCGCTTTCTTCTTTCTGCACGTCCATTCCCGCGCAGGCCGAGTCCTCAGCCAGCGTGACTTCGCCGGATCGCCGCAATCGCATCGATCTGGAAGTGCAGGACGGGCGTTTGAGCTATTCAGTCTGGCGCGACGGAAAGGAAGTGCTGACCCGTTCGCCGGTGGGGCTGTTTACGAGTCAGGGTCCGCTGGGCGGCGCCGACATTGAAATCCGCGGTATCGACCCGTCGTCCGTCGATCAGGTGTATGTCCCGGTCGTGGGCAAATCCTCGCGTGTGCCCGAACGCTACAACCAGAGTGTTCTGCATCTGGTGCGTACTCGCGATGGTGTGAAGTTCGATCTCATCGCTCGCGCCTACCCGGAGGGCGTTGCGTTTCGCTTCGAGGTGCCTGCGCAGGAGCGATTCAACGCACTCGATGTGTTCTGGGAAACCACGGGCTTCTACTTCCCCGCCGACTACAGCTGCTGGGGTGCCAACGCCGGCATTCATGCGAACAGTCACGAGTTCGAGTTCGATCCGGTGCGAGCCTCGAAGATGCGCAACTTCCATTTGTACGACGCGCCTTTGCTTTGCCGAACGGCGAGCGGCGCAACGTTCGCGCTGGCGGAATCGGACAAGCGCGATTACGCGGGCGCCTACTTTCGCGGTCGCGGCGATGGCGGACTCGGCGTGAACATCAGTCTCACGACACGGACCGACAATCCGCAGGATTCGACTGCGTTCAAGGTCGCCGTGCGCAGCTCTCTGGCAGAACGTCCGCTGCTCACGGCGTGGCGCGTCGTGATGCTCGCCGATTCGCCGGGCGAACTCATTCCTTCGCATCTGATCGAGTTGCTGGCCGAGCCTTCGAAGATCGAGGACACGAGCTGGATCAAGGCAGGCAAGTCGGCGTGGGACTGGTGGAACGGCTGGGCAGTGGACGTGCCGGATGCCGGCGTCAACACCGCGACTTACAAGGCGTACATCGACTTCGCACAGAAGCTGGGGCTCGAGTACATCCTGATCGATGAAGGTTGGTACAGGGGCAGCTCCGAAGCACCGCGTCCCGCAGATGTCACTGTGCCGATTCCCGCGATGGATCTGCCCGGCATCGTCAAATACGCGGGCGAACGCGGCATCGGTGTGTGGGTCTGGCTGCAATGGAAACAGCTCGAGCGTCAGCTCGACGATGCGCTCGCGTTGTACGAGAGCTGGGGCATCAAGGGCATCAAAGTCGATTTCATGGATCGCAACGATCAGGAGATGGTCGCCTTCTACCATCGCTTGCTCTCGAAGGCCGCGCAGCATCGGCTGATGGTGGATCTGCATGGCGCCTATCCGCCCGACGGTCTTGCTCGCACGTATCCCAACTACCTCACACAGGAAGGTGTGCTCGGTGCCGAGTACAACAAGTTCGGCATGCGTATCACGGCCTCGCTCAACGTGACCTTGCCGTTCACGCGTATGTTGCTCGGTCCGATGGATTACACCCCCGGTGGCTTTCACGCGCTGCCGCCTGCGGAGTTCGCTAAGCAGCGTCGATCGATCCGCCCCTTCGTGCAGACGACGCGAGGTCAGGGTCTCGCCATGTATGTCGTGTACGACAGTCCGCTGGTGATGCTCGCGGACAGTCCCGACTCCTACGTGCTCAGCGACGGCACACTCGCCGAAGGCGTCGACTTCCTGAAGGAAGTGCCCGCCACTTGGGATGAAACGCGCTTCATCGCAGGCGATGTGGGCGAGTTCGTCGTGCTTGCCCGGCGCAGGGGCGAGCAGTGGTACGTCGGTGCGATGACGAACGAAACTGGGCGTGAGCTCAAGGTGCCGCTGAAATTCCTCGACGGACGCGCGTGGCAGGCGCGCATCTGGCAGGACGGCGCAGACATGAATCGGGTCAGGACATCGAGTTCGAACGTGCGCGCACAGAGCACTCTTTCGTTGAAGCTGGCCGGCTCAGGTGGTGCAGTCGCGATTCTCAGACCTGTCGAGCGCTGACTTTGCGTCGACGTGCGAGAGTGCGCTGCGCGAGTAGTTAGGCAACTAGTGACCTGTAACAGCCGATTCAGTATTGATGTCACCCCGGCGAAGGCCATTAAGGGGTCACCCCGCCGAAGGCCATTAAGGGGTCACCCCGGCGAAGGCCATTAAGGGGTCACCCCGGCGAAGGCCGGGGTCCAGGCCCTGTGACCGACGGGCAGCCCCGCGCGGAGATCCCGGCCTTCGCCAGGCCTTCGCCGGGATGACGACCAAAGCAACACTCTCGAATCAGTCGTTCAGTCCACTAGTCCGCTAGCCAACTGGCTGTTAGCAAAGAACAGAGGCTCCTGTGGGTTTGGCTTTAGCCGAACATCAAACCTGTCCGACTAAAGTCGGACCCACAGGGGAGAACGCAGCGCGAGTCGCTAGCCAACGAGTCCGCTAGTCGGCTAGCCAGAGAACAACAACTTTCTGTGGGTTCGGCTTCAGCCGAACATCGTTGGTCGAGTGACGACCAATAGCATGTGATGCGATCCCCTGTAGGAGGCGGCCGCTCGCGCGAATGAGATGACTTACTTGCGACACCAGGTCACGTAAGCGTCTCATTCGAAGAGTCGGCCGAGCCATGCAGTTGCGGCCGCGCAGTTAGTGTCGGAGATCACCATGCAGGAACAAACGTTGACAGGCCGCACTGTCGCCGTGCCGGAAACGCGCGAGCTCGATGTGTTTGCATCGATGCTCGAGCGCCGCGGTGCTCAGGTGCTGCGCTGCCCGCTGGTCGCCATTCTCGATGCGCCGGATCCGCAGCCGATTCTCGAGTGGGTGCGCCGTTTCAATGCAGGTGAATTCGATGATCTGATCCTGCTCACGGGCGAAGGCCTGCGTCGCATCCTTCGGTGTCTCGATCTGCATGCTCCAAGTGAGCGCGAAGCTTTCATCGTTCAGCTGGCGCGCGTTCGAAAGATCACACGCGGACCGAAGCCTGCGCGCGCGCTGCGAGAGCTGGGCCTGAAGCCCGACATCGCTGCCGAAACGCCGACGACAGAAGGCGTGATCGCATCGCTGCGCAGTGCCGGCGATCTCAGCGCGCGCAAAGTGGCGGTGCAGTTGTATGGCACCGAGCCCAACCGGCCGCTGATCGACTTTCTGGAATCCGCCGGCGCGACCGTCGCGACGGTTGCACCTTATATATATGCGGACAAAGCCGATGACGAAGCGGTGCATGCGCTGCTCACGAAAATGGCGGCCGGAGAAGTCGATGTGATTGCGTTCACCAGCACGCCGCAAGTCGAACGCCTGTTCTCGGTCGGCCCAATCGATCTGGTGAAGACGGCACTCGAGCGCACCGCGATCGCCGCCGTTGGTCCGGTCGTCGCAGATGCTCTGGCGCGACGCCAGATCACGCCACGATTGATGCCACAGGATTCCTTCTTCATGAAGCCGCTGACGAGTGCGATCGAAGACGGTCTGGGACCGAAGACGTGAAGAGTGGGGCGGCCGCAAAGACCGCATAAAAAAAGAAGAATCGAAGAGTAACCACATAGAACACAGAGAACACATAGACCGAGGCTGAGCTTGATCACCTCAGTTCTCTGCTGTGGGCTCGGCTTAACCGAACAGGTCGGGATGTCCGCCTGAAGTCGGACCCACAGCGGGAGTCACTAGCCAACTAGGCGCTAGTCACCTAGCCAGAGAGGAATCCAGTCCTACTGCGGGTTCGGCTTTTAGCCAAACAGGTTTGGGGATGTTCGACTAAATTCTGACCCACAGTTCATCCCTTCTTTTCTGCGGTCTTTGCGGCTCTCTGATCCGCTGTCCGACTGAAGTCGGACCCACAGGAGGAGTCGCTGGCCAACTAGTCCACTAGCTGGAGAGCACCTTCTGCTGTGGGTTCGGCTTTAGCCAGGCTTTAGCCGGCTTAGCCGAACAAAACCCTTCGGAAAACTCTTCATCTGACCAGCAGACCAGCAGACCAGTTGGCCAGCTGCTTCTTCTTTGTGGGTTCGGCTTAGCCGAACAGGTTTGGGAATGTCCGACTGAAGTCGACTCCCCCTTAGGTTGTCGCTTCCTTTTGCGGTCTTTGCGGCTCTCTGTCCTCTGTCCGACTAAAGTCGGACCCACAGCGGGAGTCACTAGCCAACTAGGCGCTAGTCAGCTAGCCAGAGAGAAATCCACTCCTACTGTGGGTTCGGCTTTAGCCTGACTTTAGCCGGCTTTAGCCGAACAGGTCGGGATGTCCAACTAAAGTCGGACCCTCTAGTTTTTCTCCTTCCTTTTTGCGGTCTTTGCGGCTCTCTGTCCTCTGTCGACTGAAATCGGGACCCGCAGTTTGCGGCCCCTCTGTCCTTCAGCTCTGCACAAAAGGCCACTGAAGTGAATCGAACTGCGGCGAGTAGAATCGCGGGCGCCGTTCGCCCGGAGAGTTCCTATGCGCTCTGTTCTGTACGCTCTCGCGCTGCTCACGTTTACGGCAATCTCCAACGCAGATTCGCGGACCGATCCGCATGCCGCACATGGTCTCGGCAAGATCGACTTTCCTGTGAGCTGCTCGCCCGCTGCACAGGATCAATTCACCACTGCGACCTTGTTGCTGCATCACATGACGTATCCGCAGGCGCGCGAGGCGTTCGAGAAAGCGGTGGCCATCGATCCGCAATGTGCGATGGCGCATTGGGGAATTGCGATGACGTTGTTCCAGCCGCTGTGGCCCACTCGACCTAAGCCCGCCGACTTGCAGCGCGGGTGGAACGAAGTGCAGACAGCGAAGCGTCTGCACCCGCAGAACGATCGCGAAGGGCTGTTCATTACCGCGGCCGAAGCATTCTTTCTCGAGCCCAGCGGAACCGACTATTGGTTGCGTATTCGTCGTTGGGAACAGGCGCAACAGAAAGCGTTCGAAGCGCTGCCCGATGATTCCGAAGCTCAGGTCTTCTATGCGCTGTCGCATCTGGCGACGACACCCGCCGACAATCCAGGTCGCGAGCATGCAGATCGCGCGGCGGCGATTCTGTTGAAAGTGTATGAACGCAATCCCGATCATCCCGGCGCGATGCACTACCTCGTTCACGCCAACGACGTGCCCGGTCGCGAACACGAGCTACTCGAGATCACGAATCGTTATGCGCAGCTCGCGCCCGACAATCCCCACGCGCTGCACATGCCCACTCATATATATACGCGCATCGGGGATTGGGACGGCGTCATCCGCGGTAATCTGCGCGCGGCCGATGCTGCGTTGAAGTATCCGGCTGGTGAGAAGGGTGAATACGTGTGGGACGAGTTCCCGCATGCAATCGAATACCTGGTCTACGCGTATCTGCAGCAGGGTAACGATCAGGCCGCGGCAGAGCAGATCAAGCGATTGCAAACGGTCGGGCACATCGAGCCATCGTTCAAGACTGCGTTCCACTCGGCGTCGACGCCTGCGAGATATGCGCTCGAACGTCATGCCTGGAACGAAGCTGCGCTGATCGAGCCGAGACAGCCTGCGGATCTCGATTGGGATCGATTCGGCTGGCCTGAAGCGACTGCCGTGTTTGCACACGGTCTGGGCGCAGCGCGACTGGGCGATGTGGCGGCAGCGAAGGCATCCGCGCAGCGATTGCAGGCGTTGGAAGCGGCGACGACCTCGACCGGTGAAACACTGTTTGCGCGCAACATCGGTGTCCTGCGACTGGAGCTCGACGCGTGGATTGCGCAGGCCGAGAAGCGCACGGGTCCTGCGCTTGAGCTCATGCACAAAGCCGTCGCGCTCGAAACCTCGACGCCGAAGCACGCCGTCACGCCCGCGCCGACATTGCCGGCCGGCGAGCAGCTCGGCGATCTGTTGATGCAGCAGAAGAAACCGAAAGAGGCGCTGGAGGCGTATCAGCAATCACTCGCGCGCTACCCGAACAGATTCAATTCGCTCCATGGCGCAGCACAGGCCGCTGCCGCGTCAGGTGATAAAGCGAACGCGCGCAAGTACTACGAACAACTCGTCGCGCTTGCAGGACAAGGCACACGCCAGCCGCCGCTCAAAGAAGCGAAAGCTTTCCTGGCTGCTGGGTGAGGAGCGGAGCTGTTCGGCTAAAGCCAGCTTCGGAGGGCCGCAAAGACCGCAAAAAAGAAGGGACAAACTGGATGTCAGACTTCAGCCTGACTTCAGCCGGACAAGTTTGATGTTCGGCTAAAGCCGAACCCACAGTGAAACGGTTCTCTCTGGCTAGCGGCCTAGCGAACTGGTTGGCTAGTTACTCGCGCAGCATCCCCTGTGGGTCCGACTTCAGTCGGACAGAGCTAGGAGGGCCGCAAAGACCGCAAAAAAGAGGGGATGAACTGTAGGTCCCAACCCCGTGTTCCCGGGCTCCCCGTGGAGATCTCTCCTCTTCACTCTGTGCCCTCTGTGTGAACCCTCCTTCCTTCCTGGATCCCTTCCGCCGGACAAGAACCTGTTCGGCTGAAGCCGAACCCACAGTAGGAGTGGATTTCACTCTGCCTAGCTGCCTAGCGCCTGGTTGGCTAGCTACTTCTCCCTGTGGGTCCGACTTCAGTCGGACAGGGCTCGGAGGGCCGCAAAGACCGCAAAAAAGAAGGGATGAACTGTAGGTCCGACTTTAGTCGGACATCTCAAAGCCTGTTCGGCTAAAGCCAGGCTAAAGCCGAACCCACAGTGCAACGGTTCTCTCTCGCTAGCAGCTAGCGCCTAGTGGCTAGTGACTCGCGCAGCGCTCCTAAGCCTGAACCCCACTCGCCAACTCCGACCGCAGCGCGCTGCGGTAACGTCTGCTGCAGGGCACGCGAGTGCCGTCCTTCAAGAGCAAGCGCGCATCGCCGCTGTCGAGTGGTTCGATCTGGGTCAGGAAATCGAGATTCACGATGTAGCTGCGATGCACGCGCACGAAGCGGTCCGGGTCGAGGCGCTCCTGGATGGCCGTCATGGTCGAACGCAACGGATACACGCGACCGCGCACATGCAGGTTCACGTAGTTCTCTGCGGCTTCGAGATACTCGATCTCGTTCGCCGGGACCAGGAATTCAGCGCCGAGCTTGCGCACGAGGAAGCGGCTTGGGCGATCGACCGCTTCGACGGGTGGGCCGGTATCCGGCGCACTGAGTAAGCGTGCCTCGCCGCGCAGGCGCAGAAGCAGGAATCGGTAGAAATAGACCACCAGCAGGATCGACGCGTAGGACCGCACGTCCTTGAGGTACTCGTAGAAGAGTTCCTCGTTCCAGCTCCCGAACTGATAGCGGCTTCCGTTCAGCTGATAGACCACCTCCCGGATCGCCACCATGCCGAGGACATGAAGCAGCGAGTAGGGGATCGTCGCGAGTACATGCCAAGGCAGCACGCGACGCCAGGTCTGTGCCCGGAATGGAAAGCGGCGGTCAAACCACAGCTGCAGCGGCAGCAGTGCGAACAGGAGCGCTGCGCTCGAGTATTCCCAGGTGAGCGGTTCCCACCACTCGACGTCCATGCCATGACGGTGCATGTCCATGAACGAGACGACGCTGTTGAAGGCGGCGTTCACTGACCACCAGGTCCCCCAGAGCAAGGTTTCCCACATGCGGCGATGGCGATCGTAACGGTCAAGTGCGCCATGAGATTCGTTCGGCATCGGCAGATTGTAGTCGCGCTCCCGTTCTTGCTGCCTTGTCCGAGTGTCTATCGATGACGTCGCGCTAACGAGTCGCAGGTCCTGCAGCCACGGGTCACCGCTCGTCACTGATTCCCGCCGCTGGGCCCCAAGTCTTCCCCCAACAGTCACTTACGAATGGATCGCTGCGAGCTGCGCAGACATCGTTGCGCTCAAGTTCTGACGGAGGGTGTATGAGGCGAGCAGTGGCGAGTGTGTGTGGATTGATGGCGAGCGTCGGTGCTTTCGGCGCCGAGCCGATCGTGCCAGCGAATGTCGGTGGCCTCGAAGTTGCCTGGACCTATGACACGGGCGACCCGACTGAGCCGCTCGTGCCCGGCGGTAAAGCTCCGGCGTTCGAGGCAACCCCGGTCGTCAAGGACGGCGTCCTGTATCTCTCTACGCCCATGGGAACGGTCGCCGCACTTGATGCCGATTCCGGCAAGGAGCTCTGGAAAGTCGATCTCCAGATCCGTCGCAGTACTAACTACAGCGACTTCGCCAATCGCGGTCCGACGTTGCATGGAGATCACCTCTATGTCGGTACGAACGATGGCCGGCTCGCCTGCCTCGTGCGGAAGACGGGCAAGTTCTGTACTCAGTTCGGAGAAGGCGGGCAGATCAATCTCGCGCGCGGATTGCGACATGCGCCGCAGTGGTTCGGCGAATACGGCGTGACCTCACCGCCCGCCGCATATGGGGATGTGGTGATCGTGGGCTCGTCCGTCGCCGACAACAGTCGGGCCCAGATGGCCTCCGGTGAAGTCCGTGCCTTCGATGCGAAGACCGGTGCGCTGCGCTGGACCTTCCATCCACTGCCCGAGGACTCGCCCGCCGGCGGTGCCAACGCGTGGTCACGCATCGTCGTCGATGAATCGAGCGGTCTCGTGTTCATTCCCACGGGCAGCCCTAGTCCTGACTACTTCGGTGGCCTGCGTCCGGGGGCCAATGCCGATGCCAATTCCATGATCGCGTTGAAGGCTGCCACGGGCGAGCGCGTCTGGAGCTTCCAGACCGTTCATCACGATCTCTGGGATTACGATGTCGCATCGCCTGCCGCACTTTATCCAGGCGCGAACGGTCCGGCGGTCGCAGTGGGCAGCAAATCGGGTCACGTCTTCCTGCTCGATCGGCTCACTGGCAAGCCGCTGTTTCCTGTTGTCGAGAAGCCGGTCCCCGCGAGCGACGTTCCCGGCGAGGTCGCTTTCGCGACGCAACCCTTTCCGGCCAAGCCACAAAGTCTCGTGCCGCAGCAGATCACCGAAGCAGACATCTGGGGCGCGACGCCGGAAGAGCTCGAGAGCTGTCGTGCGACATTCCGCACGTTGCGCAATGAAGGCGTGTTCACGCCGCCGAGTCTGCGCGGCACGTTGCACGTACCGGGCAACATCGGCGGCTTGCACTGGGGCGGGCTCGCTTGGGATCCGGTGCATCGCGTGTTGATTGCACCCGTCAATCGCTTTCCCGCGATCATCCGACTCATTCCGCGTGCCGACTTCGCAGCGGCGAAGAAAGAATTTCCCAACCGCGAGACGACGGAACAGAACAGCACGCCCTATGGCATGTCGCGCGAATTCTTTCTGTCGCCGCAAGGCAATCCCTGCATCGCGCCGCCCTGGGGTGAGCTCGTTGCCATTCGCGTCGATTCGGGAGAAATCGCGTGGCGCGTAACGCTCGGCGATCTCGGTGACGGCCAGGGTCCGGCAACCGGCTCTCCAAACCTCGGCGGCGTTGCAACCACGAACACTGGCATTGCGTTCGTCGGCGCCACGCTCGACGGCTACTTCCGTGCCTTCGACACAGCAACGGGCAAGGAACTCTGGAAGTCGAAACTCCCGACCGGCGCTCGCGCAACACCCCTGGTGTTCGAATCGAAGCGCGGCACCATGATCGCCATCGCCGCCGGCGGTCACTCGTACAAGTCATCGCCACCGGGAACGAAGTTGATCGTGTTCGGGCTGCGCTGAGACCAAGTTCGGAACGGATCTCCACGGGGGACACGGGGTGCACGGGTTGTTCGGAGAGCGGAGGCTCTTGGAGCGAAGCGAGTTGCCGCCATCACTGACATCACCTTGTCACCGTCATCACTCCGCGAGGACTCAGAAACAAGATCTCCACGGGGAGCACGGCGAAGCTTAGAAAGCCGCAAAGACCGCAAAAAGGAAGGGGAAAAATCTGTGGGTCCGACTTTAGTCGGACATCCCGAGCCTGTTCGGCTAAAGCCGAGCCCACAGAGAAGAAGCAGCTGGCCAACTGGTCTGCTGGTCTGCTGGCCAGACGAAGAGTTTTCCGAAGGCTTTTGTTTCGGCTGAAGCCGAACCCACAGTCAGAAGTGGTTGCTCTCTGGCTAGCGGACTAGCAACTAGTTGGCTAGCTACTTCCTCCTGTGGGTCCGACTTCAGTCGGACAGAGAATCAGAGCAGCCGCAAAGACCGCAAAAAAGAAGGGACAAACTGTAGTCCGACTTGGCTAGCTGACTAGCAGCTAGTTGGCTAGCTACTTCCTCCTGTTGGACCGACTTTAGTCGGACAGGTTTGTAGTTCGGCTGAAGCCTGGCTGAAGCCGAACCCACAAAGAAGGAGCAGCTGGCAACTGGTCTGCTGGTCTACTGGCCAGATGAAGATGTTTCCGAACGCTTCTGTTCGGCTGAAGCCGAACCCACAGTCAGAAAGTTGCTCTCTGGCTAGCGGACTGGTTAGCCAGCTGCTTCGCTCAGCCCCTGTGCGCCCGGTGTTCCCCCGTGGAGATCTTCTCTCGGAATCGATGCATCACAACTGCACCGCCACTTCGACTTCAAGCAGATGTTCCGGATTGAAGAGGCGCACGACCTGGACCCAGGTTGCCGCTGGATAGTCGGTGTTGTTGAAGAAGTTCTTGCGGTCAGGAATGCATTTCTTCAGTGCTTCTATATCAGTCGTGTAGATGGTCTCTTTGACGATGCGATCGGGTGTCGCGCCGAACTTCTTCAGGATATCGCCGAGTCGGCGATAGCACGTCGTCACGGCGGCTTGCATGTTCTCTCCAGCGCAGGCGAGTCCCGAGACATGCAGTGTGTCACCGACCTGCGTGACGGCTGCATAGCCGGTGTCCTTCTCCCAGCTGTTGATGTAATGACGTTCGATACGGGGTGATTCGGCTGCGTGAGCGGCAACAACACTGAAGAACATCACCAGTGCAGCAATCGATCTCATCGCGATCCTTCCTGTTCTGCTACAAACCACTGAGCTGAGCCCCAATATCGTTCGGCTGAAGTCGAACCCACAGGTACTGACCACTCCCCGTGCACCCCGTGTTCCCCCGTGGAGATCCGTTCCGATCTCTGTGATCTCTGTGTCCTCTGTGATCTCTGTGTGAAATCCTGTTCCGGATTCTGCGCTTCTCACAGCTCGCGAATCTTGATGCTGCGGAATCGCACGTCATCGCCGTGATCCTGCAGCAGGATGCGGCCGCGCGGAGCCGTGCCGTAGTTCGGTGTCGCTTTGAACTTGCTGGTCGCGACCTTGGCTTTGAACTCGGGCGAAGTGCGATTGAACGCGAGGACCTTCACGCCGTTCAGCCAGTGTTCGACCGAGCCGTCGGCGCGCGAGACGATGCGTGCGTGCTGCCAGGCGCCGACTTTCGGTGCGATGCCGACGTTGGTCATGAGCTTCGCACGCGGAAAAATATCGTAGAGCGAGGCGATCGTGCGATTGCCGTCGATGCCTTGCTTGGCGTCGGGATGATTCTCGTCGTCGAGGATCTGGTACTCGAGTCCCAGCGGCGCGCCTCCGCTGGCCTCATCGCGCGGCGAAGTCAGCAGATAGATGATGCCGCTGTTGGCGCCGGTGCTGGTCATGAACTCCAGTTGCAGCTCGAACGCACCGAATTCCTGATCGGTGACGATATCGCCGCCGCGTGCTTTGGGTACGACCGCGAGCACGCCATCCTGCATCGTCCAGCCTTTCTCAGGGAAAGCCGAGCCCTCCGCGCTACGCCATCCCTTGCCGCTCTTGCCGTCCCATAGCAGTCGCCAGCCCTGCGCCTTCTCTTGTGGATCGAGATCGTTCGGAATCAGATTGCGAATGAAGATCCCCATCGGCGGCGCGGGCTGAAGGTTCTTCGTCTGCAACACGAAGTTCTTCCAGCTGGTTGTGCGTCCGGCGTCTTCCGGGCTCTCGATCGAATGCACCTGCAGTCCGATGAAGCCCTCCTTGAGCACATCGTCGATCACATGCGCCGCCGGTTCGCCGTTGATCCACACGCGCAGTTGCGGACCGATGGCTTCGATGCGGTAGTGATTCCATTCGCCAAACTTGTATAGCTGCTTCGAAGGTGGATTCATCTCGCCCGTATAGAACCAGCCGCGTTGCGCTTCGTCGTAGATGCCGCCGCTCCAAGCGCGCGGCGACGGATCGATGTCGGTTTGGTAGCCGTGCACGCGACCGTTCTCGAATGACGGCTCGCTCTTGCTGCGAAACTGGATGCCGCTGTTGGTCGGACCGCCGTCCTGACGCGTGTCGAGCTCGAGAATGAAATCGCCGAAGTTCTGATCCGTCACCAGAAAGCTGTTCGGCACGCCCGGTCGCGAGGAGCCTACGATTGCGCCGTCAACGACCTTGTAGTCCGCGCCACCGCCTAAGCTGTGCCAGCCTTTGAGTGTCTTGCCGTCGAAGGTCTGCACATCGCTACGCTCGGCGAGTGCGCCGCTTACGAAAGCTCCCAGCGCGACGGCAAGAACCAGCTGCGATTGAATAGGCATGGATCCCTCTGCTCGGTTGTTGTGGGCGCATCGTACGGGAAAACTTCCGGCGGGAACAAAGCCCGACCGTGCTCATTGTTCCGTCATCTGGACGGAGAGCAGCCATGCGCAGCGTAGCGTTCGCCTCATGTCTTATTGCGTGTCACCTGTTGACGTGTCAGGTCATGGCCGCCGACGCCAAACCCGCGATTCCGCCAGGAGATCCGCCGCCGCTCGGAACGGCATCCTTCACGCCGCCCACGAAGAATGTGGAGACTCCGCTGACAGCCGCCAACTTCGTGACCAGGGCGGCGGTTACGAACCTCATGGAAGTGGAGCTCGGCAACATGGCGCAGGCCAAGTCGAGCAATCCGCAGATCAAGACATACGCTGCGCAACTGATCGCCGACCATCGCGCCGCGCAGACCCAACTCAAGGCGCCGGCCGCACAAGCGAAACTCGCCATGCCAGGCGAAATTGATGTCGAACGTCAGCAGGTTCGAGATCAGCTCGCCGCACTCGACGGTCGCGCGTTCGATGCAAAGTTCGTCGAGGTGATGGCCTCGTCGCATGACGAAGCGGTGACGCTATTTGAAGCAGCCAGCAAGTCCCCCGAGCTCACGAAAGAGTTGCGCCAGTACGCGAGCACCATGCTGCCGAAGCTGCAGGCGCACGCCCAGGCGGCACATGAGTTCTCTTCGGCTCGCTGAGACTCGGAAGGCCGCAAAGACCACAGAAAAGGAAGGGACAGTCGGACAGAAGCTCAGAGGGCCGCAAAGACCGCAAAAAAGATGGGGAAAGAATCTGTGGGTCCGACGTCAGTCGGACATCCCAACCCTGTTCGGCTAAACCCGAACCCACTGTTAGAAGTGATTCTCGCTGGCTAGCTCCCTAGCGCCTAGTTGGCTAGCTACTTCCACCTGTGGGTCCGACTTCAGTCGGACAGAGACTCGGAGAGGGGCCGCAAAGGCCGCAAAAAAGAAGGGACAAAAATGTGGGTCCGACTTTAGTCAAGACTTTAGTCGGACATCTCCAACCCTGTTCGGCTAAAGCCGAACCCACAGTAGAGGTGATTCCTCTCTGGCTAGCTGCCTAGCGCCTAGTTGGCTAGCGACTTCCACCTGTAGGTCCGACTTCAGTCGGACAAAGTCTTGATGTTCGGCTAAAGCCGAACCCACAGTAGAAGTGATTCTCTCTGGCTAGCTGGCTAGCCGACTGGTTGGCTAGCGACTTCCCCTGTAGGTCCGACTTCAGTCGGACATCGCCAACCCTGTTCGGCTGAAGCCGAACCCACAGTAGAAGTGATTCCTCTCTGGCTAGCAGCTAGCGCCTGGTTGGCTAGCGACTTCCCCTTGTGGGTCCGACTTCAGTCGGACAGGGTTTGATGTTCGGCGGAAGCCGAACCCACAGCAGAGGTGATTCCTCTCTGGCTAGCAGCCTAGCGCCTAGTTGGCTAGCTACTTCCCCCCTGTGGGTGACGTCATCCATCGTAGATCAATCAACTGCAATCACACGACGCTGCTGTTCGACTGTTGAAGCTTGCGCAGATCGCGCCGCGACAAGCTTCTCCTGTAGTGGTCCTCATGGAGCTGCTGCGGGATGCAGTAACAGCGTCATAACCGTGACTACCTCTCGCTCAGGGGTAAACCAGTCCTGCACGGTCGCGGATGCTGCCGCCGGTCACAGTGACATTTCAGCACGGTCACATACTGAGACGTGCGCGACACATAGTCTTTCGGCATTTGTTCGGGATTTGCCAGCGTGGCTATCGTCCGCGCCCTCGTGACTGGCGCATGGATCGAATGCGCCGGCGCATCGGATTCTCGAACGCACGAAGGAACTCACTATGCGTCGCTCTGTGGATTTGCAGAACACACTCTCGTTCAAGGCTGAACGCACTCCGCGCAACGCCATGACTGTGCTGATGGCGTTGAGCGGCTGTGTCGTGTGCGTATCCGGTCAGGCGCAGGAGATTGCTGGGAAGCACGAGAAGCCCGCGGTGGAGGAAGTGGTGGTCACGGCGCGCAACCGGACCGAGCGCGCACAGGACGTACCGATTCCGATTTCCGTGATCGGCGGTGGGCAGCTCGAGCGCGATCGTGTCTTCACAGTCGCCGATCTCACGCAGCGTGCGCCCGGACTCACCGCGACGACGCCGAATGCGCGACGCACCGGTGTCTCGATTCGCGGTATCGGCAAGACGAGCGGCAACGACAACATGGAGCCGGCGGTTGGCGTCATCATCGATGATGTGTTCCTGGGTCACGTCGGCATGACCTACCAGGACTTCACCGATCTGGAGCGCGTGGAGATTCTGCGCGGCCCGCAAGGGACGCTGCTCGGCAAGAACACCTCGCTCGGTGCGATCAAGTACACGAGTCGCGCGCCGAGCTTCACTCCTGAAGGTGGCTTCGAGATCGAAGGCGGCGTGAACCGCTCGTCTCTCAAGGCGCGCGCCTCGCATTCGGACGCGTTGATCGGAGATGTCGTTGCGTATCGCGCGTCGGCGTTCTATGACCAGCAGGAGGGCGATCTCGAGAACGTCAGCAGCGGTGGCCATTGGCACGAGCGCAATCGCTATGGTGGGCGCGTGCAGCTACTGGCACAGCCGAACGAACGTCTCTCGATCAAGCTCAATGTCGATGGTGCGTTCACGGATGAGAACAGCAACACCAAGCCGTTCATGGTGGATCCTGCGACGTTGAATGACGGTTCGGCGCGCACTACGACGTACACCACCCGACTCGCGCGCGACTACTTCGGTGGCTATACGCCCATCATCGGCTCGTGGGATCGCATCGAGCTCGACATGGCCGAACCCCTGATCACACGCAACTACGGTGCATCCGCCATCGTCGCCTGGGAGGTGGGGTCGGTCGAGCTCAAGTCCATCACGGCCGCGCGCTGGTTCCACTTCGACGCGAAGAACGATCAGGAGCAGACGCGTTTCGCGATCGCTCGCAGCGGCTCGCTCGTCGATACGCGCCAGCTTTCGCAGGAATTCCGGGTCGCGGGCAACATCACCGACAGGATCGACTATCAGACTGGGATTTACCTCTTCAATATCGATACCAACTCGGCCGGCCGCAACACCTATGGGCAGGATGCCGGCGCCTTCTATGCGACGAACGCGCAGTACCAATCATTGAACACGCCGCAGGGACGCGCATTGCTTCAGGCGTCGCTGCGCGATGTGTTTTCGACTACCCGCCAGGATCCGGAATCCGACAGCGCGGCGATCTTTGGTCAGCTCAACTGGCAGTTCACGGATCGCACACGCCTGACGGTGGGTCTGCGCGAGACTTACGAATGGAAGACCAACCAGGTCACTCGCAAAGCTTCGCTCGTCGACGGATCGCCGCTCGTATCGACAGGCAATGCGACTGCGGATGCGATTCGTGCGGCACAGACGGGTACTGACTACGGCCCGATCGAAGGCGTGAAGATCGAGAACGATTCGCTCGCCTGGCTGATCAACCCGAGCTTCCAGCTGACACCAGACGTGCTTCTGTATGCCTCTGCAAGTGCAGGAGAGAAATCAGGCGCGGTGGCGTTCGATAGCAGCGGCAAGCCGGCGAATGTGGATCCCGAGAGATCGCTCAATTTCGAAACCGGCATCAAGAGCTACCTGTGGGACAGGCGCGTAACGTTGAATGCCAATGTCTACTACACGCGTGTGCGTGACTATCAGAACGTGACCAGCGAGCCCGATCCGACGTCGCCTACTGGCTTCAGCTCGCGACTCGGCAACATTCCGGAGATCCGCGCGCGGGGTCTCGAGTTCGATGCGCTCATTGCCGCCACCGATCAGCTGCAACTTACGCTGGGCGGTGCGTTCAACGATGCCGGGTACACGGATTGGTCTACGGCGACCTGCCCGCGCTCGTATCCGTCGACCGTCGCGGTCTGCAACAACACGGGCAAGCAGATCGTCGGCGCACCGCGCCTGACGGGCATCGTCGGCCTCGACTATCAATGGCCGTTTGCAAACGGCGTGACCGCTCACTTCTTCGGCAATCACGTGTATCGCTCGCGTCACAACCTCGAGCAGTTGCTCTCCGAGTACGGCGAACAGGGCGGCTACTCGCTGACCGACCTCGGCGCAGGCGTGCAGTTCGAGGCCGGCTCGTCGCAGTACGAGATCAATGTTGTCGGTACGAATGTGTTCGACACCAAGTACACGACGAGCGTCAACGATTTCAGCAACAGCGCGCCGGTTGGATACGACGGCATCGGTCCACGCCGCTACGTCGGCGTCGTGCTGCGTGCGCACTTCTGAAGTCGCGCTGCCTCTTTCAAGGAGAGTCATGATGATGAAATTGGCCGGGTCATTGGCTGCTGCACTCTGCGCGGTAGGTGCTGCCCAAGCTGCGCCGACGCCTACTGCAAGTCCGCCGGCTTCGCCGGTTCCTGCGGCACGCGGTCCTGCTCTCGATGTGTCGGTCGAAGCTGCGCAGGAAGCGATTCGCTTCTGCGCCGCCAAAGGCTTCAATGTCAGCGTATCGGTGGTCGACTCGGCGGGCGTGCTGAAAGTACTGCTGGCCGCCGATGGTGCGCATTCGCGGGGCGTGCACTCGAGTACGAACAAAGCCGTCACTGCACTGACGTTCAGGAACAGCACGAGCGCACTCGAGCAACAGGCCAGGGGCGATGCGACGCTCGCCGAAAAGATCGCGGCGAACCCGAACTTCAACACGCGCGCCGGCGGCGTGCTGTTGCAAGTAGGCAGCGAGGTGATCGGCGCGATCGGAGTCGGCGGCGCACGCGGCAGCGAGAATGACGAAGCGTGTGCACTCGCCGGCATCGAGAAGATCAAAGATCGGCTGAAGTAGGAACCAGTCTTTCTCGGCGCTGCCGTGATTCAGAACGGCAGCGGCGCGAGATCCGGGTCGACCCAGCTTCGCCGTGCGGCGACCGAGAACAAGACCGGCCTCGACCAGTAGGCGAGCAGCCAGTCGGAGCGCCCATAGTCCGACTCAAGCATCTCGCACAGCGCTTCGTGCAAGGCGAGATGTCGTCGTCCCGCAATCCAGGTCTGCGCCGCGCGCAGCGATGCCAGCGTAATCGTCTCGTGATAGCCGCCGGTGTCAGTGTTCGCAACGCCAGTGGCTTCGTTGTATGCGCGAATCAGCGCCGGCATTTCACGCGCGGCGTTCGCACCCGACCTGTCGATCAGCCAGAACGCAGCGGCGAAATGTGCCGCGTGTGTCCATTCGCATTTGGGCAATGTTCGATGCAGCACGCCCGATCCGATGCGATCGATGTCCGCTGCCGAGAATGAAGATGCCATGTCGAGCTCCTGATGATGAACGCCAGGCGAAGCTCGAGTCATGCAAGCCCCGCCGACGCGGAGGTTGCGGAAAGTTCGTGAGAGAAGGGACTGGAGAAGCAGCCGGACTCAGAACGCACGCACGCAACCGCCGCGCTCGATGCGCAGTTGTTGCTGTCGATGTGAGCGTGCGAGGAGTCCGTGCATGCGGGCGACTGTAGCGCTGCGCTCCGGATTCGGTCAAACCGCGAAAAAGATGCCGAAGTTTTCGGATCGCCTTGACTTAACTCTGGAACAAGCAGGATGCGCGATCGTTGCTCGGTTCGCAGCGGGGTAGAACGAACAGATGCGGGCGAAACGTCGAAAGACGCGATGGCTATCACGCATTGTCAATTTGCAGGATGGTTATGACACATGCCCCGAATGCAGTGGATCCGTTTCACCTATTTTCTCGGTTCATTGGCTGAGGTGATGCATGAAGCGTTCGGACGATCTCGAGAACGAGGATTTCTCTGCGGCTGAAGTCGAACTGACAGCGCAGGACCTGCTCGATCTTTCGCCCTTGCCGATCGCAAGCAGCGGACGTGACGACACAGTGACGCGGGTCGCGGGCACCACGACGCTCGCGGCGGCAATGGTCCAGAGCGCGCCGATCGAGCCTGCCGCGATCGCCGAGCGTGCGGTCAAGCCGCAATCGGAAACGAAACCGGCACCGAAACCGGAACCGAAATCGGAACCGAAATCCGAAGCGGCGAAGACCAAGCGTTCATCGTTCGCCACCGCGTGCATTTTCGCAGGTGTGATCGCAGTGGCTGCATGCGTGATGGTGGTCTTCAGCAAGGAGGCATTCTCCGAGCGCAAACTTTCCTCGCCGCACACACGTTCGACGATTCCTGCGGCACCCGATCCGTACGTGGAAGAAGAACCGCTGCCCGTCGAGGAGCAGCCCGTGCTCGTGAAGAATCCATTCGATGAGAGCGAGGTGTTCGAACTGCCGGCGGGAACCACCAAGGCCGAAGCTCGCGCCTACGTCGAAGAAGTGCTGTTGAAGCGCGCGGCCGAACGACAAGCGTTCATCCAGACGAGCGCGAAGCGGTAAGCGGCAGCCACTGGAGGGCCGCAAAGACCGCAAAAAGGAAGGGGAAAGAATCTGTGGTTCCGACTTCAGTCGGACAGAGATTCAGAGGGCCGCAAAGGCCGCAAAAAAGAAGGAAAAATGTGGAAGCTGTTGTTCTCTGGCTAGCAGCCTAACGCCTGGTTGGCTAGCTACTTCCCCCTTGTGGGTCCGACTTTAGTCGGACATCTCCAACCCTGTTCGGCTAAAAGCCGAACCCACAGTAGAAGCTACTGCTGCTCTGTGGCTATCAGCCTAGCGAACTAGTTGGCTAGCCACTTCCCCCTTGTGGGTCCGACTTCAGTCGGACAGAAGCTCAGAGGGCCGCAAAGACCGCAAAAAAAGAAGGGACAAAATGTGGAAGCTGCTGTTCTCTGGCTAGCAGCCTAACGACTAGTTGGCTAGCTACTTCCCCTGTGGGTCCGACTTCAGTCGGACATCCCCAACCCTGTTCGGCTAAAGCCGAACCCACAGTAGAAGCTACTACTGCTCTCTGGCTAGCAGCCTAGCGGACTAGTTGGCTAGCTACTTCCCCCTTGTGGGTCCGACTTCAGTCGGACAAAGACTCAGAGAGCCGCAAAGACCGCAAAAAGGAAGGGGAAAGAATCTGTGGGTCCGACTTCAGTCGGACATCGCCAACCCTGTTCGGCTAAAGCCGAACCACAGTAGAAGCTAGTGCTGTTCTCTGTCTAGCTGCCTGGTTGGCTAGTGACTCGCGCGCGCTCACCCCACGATGCTCATGATGCGTCCAATGGACCAGTACGCAGCGATCGCGCCGATCACATACAGCGCAGGGACGCGTGCCAGCGCGAAGCGTGGGTATTTCCGGAATGCGCGGTGAAGCGCGTACGCGGCGGCTACGACGCACAACTGCCCGATCTCGACGCCGACGTTGAAGGTGAGCAGTGCGACGGAAAGATGTTGCTGCGGCAGGCCGATGTCCTTGAGTGCGCCGGCGAAACCGAGTCCATGTACGAGTCCGAACAGGAACGCCACGACGGCAGGCCAGCGGCGCGATAAGGTTTTCTGGTCCCTCATTGCCTCGGCGGCAACCAATACGATCGATAGTGCGATGGTCGCCTCCACAGGCGGAGATCGCAGTGTGAGCAGATTCAGCGCGCTCAATGCGAGCGTCAGACTGTGTGCGGCTGTGAATGCTGTGATCGTCAGCAACAGCTGTCGATTGAAGCCGACCAGGAACAGCAGCGCGAGCACGAACAGGAGATGATCGAAGCCGCTCAGGATGTGCTCGACGCCGAGCACGGCGTAAGCGCCAGCAATCTCGCTCATGCCGCGCTTGTCATCGGCGGAGCCGTAGAGCCGAACCGTCAAGTGACCCGAGGTGAGTGTGTAGACACGCGTTTGACCGTCGAGCCAGAACACTTTGATCATCGCAGCTGAATAGCGCTTGCCAACCCCCTGCACTGATAACTCGCCGCTGAGACCGTTCTTGCCGCAACGGAGCACGTTGCTCTCTGCAACGCAGCCGGCAGGCCACGTCGGCGTGAGCTCGTCGCTCGCCGGAAAATTCCCGCTTGCCAGCCATTGCCAGATGAATTCCCCGGACGCGGTCTCGCGCATTTCCATCTCGGCCAGGGTCATTTCATGCGCAAGCGCAGCGTTCGCGGTGAACGCAAGCCACACGAGTGTGAGGGTTCGAAGGAGTCTGCTCATTGGTCCGGCTCCTTGACCTGGATCGTGTACTTTTTCGCGAGCGCGCGAACGGCAGCGCTGCGTTGCTCGGCGAGCATCGCACTCGTCCAGTCCTGGAGAACGACGCCGCGCAAGTCCTCGTAGCTTGCAGGTTGCGGAGCGCTTACGGCATCCAGCCGAACGATGCGCAGCCCTTCCTTGCTCTTCAGTGCATTCCAGGTGCCGAGCGGCAGTGCTTCGAGCGCGCGGGCGAAGTCCTCGCCATAGCTCTGCACCAGATTCTCGTGCGGGCGACCTTTGAACACGCGCAGACCGGCCTGCGCATCCCCCGAGGTACCCGAGTTCAACGCTTGCGCGAATGCACGAACGGCCGATTCCGATTTGTCGCCCGACAAGATGGCTTCCTGAAAGTCGAAGCGGGCCGGCTCGTCGTAGCGTGCGCGATTGTTCTCGAACCATTCGCGCAGCGATCGATCGTCGAAGCTGGGAACCTTCGTGCCGGCATCGATCACGCTCAGCGCCTTGAAGATCACGCGATCGCGAATGGCCGTATCGCCCTTGTCCAGCTGCATCGCGATGCCTTCGCGATACAGCACTTCGTTGTCGAGCCACACCTTGCGCAGCGCATAGAGTTCGTCCTTGTTGGGCTCACGTCCGCGAGCGTTCTTGAATACCTGGATCGCCTCACGATCGACACTCGCGTCGATCGTGATGACGTGCGGATCCTCGGTCCTGCTCGCCAGCAGATGATCCACGCCGAACAGCGCGGCACCGAGGATGACGAAATGCAGCAGCGGCTCGCGAGTCCAGTTCGGCAGCGATGGCGCTCGATGCGATCTGGATGGAGCTTCAGCGGAGGTGGGGATGGCCGTGGACATGATTAGCTCTTTCGCAAATGAGAAAGACGCCCCCGGTTGGCGCGCGGCCGCCGAAA
>JAFAEQ010000034.1 GCA_023423935.1 Pseudomonadota bacterium
GAGCGAATGTGCTCCGCCGCGATGGATCCTTACGGCGTCTCGTCGATCGTCTGGAGCGGGCCCGGAGGCGCCGATGCGCGGCGACGCTCGCGCCAGTCGCCAAGGAACAGCATGATCGGCGCTGCGATGAAGATCGACGAGCTTGCTGCGATGACGATTCCGAACACCATCGGGATCGCGAAGCTCGCGACCGTACTGCCGCCCATGATGGCCATCGGCACCATCGCCAGGAACGCTGTCACCGAGGTGAACACGGAGCGTGCGAGCGTTTCGTTGATGCTGCGGTCGATGATGTCCCGCAGCGGAGTTCTGGGGTTCAATCGCAAGTTCTCACGCATCCGGTCATACACGACGACCTTGTCGTTGACCGAGTACCCGATCAACGTCAGGAGCGCCGCGATCGCGGTCAGGTTGAACTCCAGGCCAGTGAGGGCGAAGAAGCCAACCACCTTGGTCGTATCGAGTACCAGCGTTGCGATTGCGCCGATGGCGAAATGCCAGTCGAAGCGCACCCAGATGTAGATGAACATCGCGATGCTCGCGAACAGCACTGCGAGAATGCCCGCATCGGTGAGTTCGCCGCTGACCTTCGGCCCGATGACTTCCACACGGTCGAATCGAAGATCCGGCTCGACTTCGAGCATTGCGGCCTTGGCGAGCTCCGCCTGCTGAGTCTGTGCGGCGGCAGTCGCACCCGGTTTTTCCTGCAGCCGCACGAGCACCGTCGAGCCGTCAGTTCCCGCCTGCTGCAAGCTGATCTCGCCGAGCTCTGCATTCTCCAGGCGCGCGCGAAGATCGGCGATGCTCATGGCCTGCGGTGCTGTCGCCTCGATGATCGTGCCGCCGGTGAAATCGACGCCGTAGTTCAGTCCGGGATTGACGAACAGGAACAATGAGGCGATCGACAGCACCAGCGAGGCGCCCAGCCCGATGAAGCGCGCGCGCATCACCTGAAGCTTTGGCGTGGTGTTTATCCAACGCGTCGGCAGGAGCGAACCAATCACGAACTGGCGTGGACGGCGCCAACGCAGCCAGAGCGCCATCACCGATCTGACAATCGTGACCGCCGTGAACATGGAGATGACGATGCCGATCGCCATGGTAATGGCGAAGCCTCTGACCGGGCCGGAGCCGAACCAGAACAGGAGCACGGTCGCGATCAGCGCAGTCACGTTCGAGTCGATGACGGTGGCATAAGCGCGGTTGAAGCCGCTCGTCAGTGCGGCCATCGCCGACTTGCCATTGCGTGTCTCCTCGCGAATGCGCTCATTGATCAGCACGTTCGCATCGACCGCAAGTCCAATGCCGAGCACGATGCCCGCAATCCCGGGCAGCGTGAGAGTGGCACCGATCAGCTTCAGCGCCGCCAGCGTGAGCGTGATGTTCACCATCAACGCAAGGTTCGCTACGACGCCCCAGCCTCGATAGAGGACGGTCATGAATACCAGCACCAGCAGCAGTCCGACTGCGCCTGTGATCGCACCCATGCGGATAGCGTCGCTTCCCAGGTCGGGACCGACCAGACGTTCTTCGATGATGTGCAGCGGTACGGGAAGTGCGCCGGCGCGCAACAGCGCGGCCAGCGAGCTCGTCTCGGCTACAGTGAAGTTGCCGGTAATCTGGCCCGACCCACCGAGAATCGGCTCGCGAATGACTGGCGCGCTGATGACCTCTCCATCGAGCACGATCGCCATCTGACGGCCGACATTGTCGCGGGTGATCTGCGCGAACTGTCGTTTGCCCAGATCGTCGAAGCGGAACGAAACGATCGGCCCACCCTCGATCGAGTCGAGCCCCGATGCGGCCTGCACGAGTCGTTCTCCCTGCAGCAGGGGACGACGCTGCAACACATAGTCGACGGGCTCATCGGCCGCGGGCACGCGAATGGAGTTCACACCCGGCGTCCCGCTGCCGCGTGGCTGCACGGATTCGACGCGATGGAACGTCAGCTTTGCGGTGCTGCCGAGGAGCTTGCGAATCTCCGCAGAGTCCTGCACGCCCGGGAGCTGCACCAGAATGCGATCGGTGCCGAGCGCCTGAACGGTGGGTTCCGCAACGCCGATGGCATCGATGCGCCGACGGACGATCTCGATGCTCTGCTGCAGCGCCGACTGCTGACGTGCGACCAGCGCGGCAGGGTCCGGCTTGAGTTGAATCGTGCCGTCAGGCCGCAGATCGATCGTGTTTACAGGTGTCGCATTGGCCGCCGCATTGCTGCGTAGTGCACGTTCGGCCTGCTTCGCGATCTCCGGGCTGTTCGCCCGCAGTACGACCGCATCCGCCGTGACCGTGCCGCGGACCCCGCCGATGCGCGCATCGCGCAGGATCGTCTGTGTGTCGGCCAAGAGATTCTCGAGCTGATCGCGCAATAGCGCTGCGGAGTCGATCTCGAGCACGAGATGAGCTCCGCCGCGCAGATCGAGCCCGAGCGCCACCGGCTCCTTGGGCAGCCACTCAGGCAATGCTTGACGTTGAGAAGGTGTAAGAGCGTTTGGCAGCGCAATGAGGCTGCCGATGACCACGACGAGCGCGTATAGAACGAGCTTCCAGGTAGAGGGAACCATGAGATCACTCCGGTTGGCGCAAACGAAATGAATTCGGGGGCGTCAGGGCGCACCCGAATCGTCCTGAATCAATGCAGGCGCGCGAACGAAGGAGGTGCGCGAGGTTGCGCAGAGGAGTGAAGGTCGGGAGCACGAATTCGAGCATGCAAGTGCTCGAAAGACTGAAGCGTGTGGATAGCCGGCGATCGAGGAAGCGCAGCTGCAATCGCCCCTCCCGGATTGCCGCCATTCAACGTGCCATCGCGGCGGTGATGCGGTGCATGGAGCGAGGCGGCGCGTTCTGCAGCCAGGATCGAAGGCTGCGAATGCGCGCCCGCCAGCGCCTGTTCGACCGTCGAGTGAGCGGCAGCCGGCTTTGCGAGTACCGCCCAGGATGCGAGCACCATGAGCACGAACCACAGCGCCGCGTGGGTGCGATCGATCGACGGCTGTGATGTGAATGATGTGCGCATGGGTTGAGCGCAGCGAACAGGCATTCGCCGCGCTGGCGAGATTCTAGCGGTAATACCGTCGCGGGTCTGTTCGAGAAGATCGAACGCGTACGCAGAGAAAATCCAATGGTTTATCGGGCGAGGGGTGGTACAAACCGGGAAGTCATCTCACAGGAAAGAGGGTTCTCGTGCACTCGCTGCAAACGAGTGCTGCGTCGGCAGCATGTCGGTTTCAAGCTATCGCGCGCGTCGTACGACGTCGATGCAATCAGGCGCATGGCACGTGCTCGTAACTGCCGGCTATGCGATCGAACGCTCGTGCACGCATCGGCGCGAGCAGGCTCAAGCCGACTTCGCACGCAAAGCCATGGAGGTATTGCCGTCGGATGAAGCGACGACGTATGAGCCCGGTCCGCGCGGCCTCGTGATCGCGGCAGAGACCGAACTGTCGCTCGAGCGTCCGGTTCGCCGGCTGCGGGAGGTCTACGGCGATATGGTGCGAATCGGTCCACCCCGGGTCCGATATCGCAAGAGCGATCGCATCGAACAACCCATCATCGGGCTACGCGTGCTCTGTGCACACGAACACTACGAACCGATTCGCTCGGACCTGCGATTGCGCCGCGGGGTCATCGTGGACACCGAAGTCACCCGCACCTTCGGCATCATCCGCGCGTGCGCGCCGATGACGATGCTTCTGGGGTATCCGGACGCATTGAAGGAAATGTCGCAGGGCAGGGCACATCTGGTCATGTGGCTCAGTCACTATGAGCAGCTGGATGATCCCCCGCCGCTCGATGCTGCCTGAATTCCGGGACCAGCACACACCAAGACGGGCATGAGGACTCGCCGACCGCTCGCTGGCGGTACGCGTGAAGGCGGTGAGATGCAGTAGGCAGTACCCCGTGCGCTCGTTGAGTAGAGTGCGGTCAGTTTCGTCAACTGATCGACGCCATGGCACGCCTAAGCTCCCTCTGCATCGCGCTCCTGCTCCTGGTCAGCATCCACGCCTCGGCACAGAGCGATGGTCCGTACGTCATCCGCACATCCGACGGTTCGCTAGATGCGTGGTCGGTGGACGTCATCGATGATGTCGCCCGCAAGCGCGTGCGTGCGCTGAAGGAGAACGCAACGATCGTGGTTCCTGCGGTCGGTGCCATACCGTCATTCGAGGTGGCGCTGCGCGGTCCTGCGGACATTCCCAGGGAAGAAGTGAAAACGAATCGCAAGGCACCGATCTTCGTCGCCGCAGATACGCATGGCGAGTTCGAGATTCTGGCGCAGATGCTGATGGAGCACCGCATCGTCGACCCGGAGCTGCGATGGAGTTTTGGGTCCGGACATTTGGTCGTGCTGGGCGATGTTTTCGATCGCGGCCCGAATCAGCTCGAGATTCTTTGGCTTCTGTATGCGCTCGAAGCTCAGGCTCAGAAGGCGGGCGGCGGAGTTCATCTGCTGCTTGGCAATCACGAGTTCATGATTCTTCAAGGCGATGTGCGATACCTGAATCCAAAGTATCAGCGTACCGCGCAGGTACTCGGGGTCGATGCGTACACACGCTTGTTCAGCGAGGCCAGTCTTCTCGGCCAATGGCTGCGAACCCGGGCCTCGATCATGAAGATCGATCAACTGCTCGTTCTTCACGGAGGCGTTTCACCCGCGATCGTCGAACGAGGATTGACCCTCGCGCAGATCAACTCGACGTTGCGTTCAACACTCGCGCGGCAAACATTCGCCGGTGCCGGCGAGCGAAATCTCGCGGAATTCCTTTCCGGTCCCGAAGGACCACTGTGGTACCGCGGTTATTTTCCTGACGATGCAGGAAGGCAGGAAGCGACCACGCAGGACGTGCAACGCATCCGCGAGTACTTCGGCGTGACCACGGTGCTGGTCGGCCATACGCGCGTGCCGACGATCACGCCGCTCTATTCAGGAGCTGTGATCGCGGTGCAGGTCTATCCACGCCGAAGTCCAGACGGTGTTACGACTTTCGAAGCGCTCCTGGTACGAGACGGCCGCTTCCACCGCGCGAGACCGAACGGCACGCTCGAGGAGTTGTGAGCGCCATCGATTTCGGCCGAGCCCATCGGCATCCGGGCCGTATCGACATCGCGCACTGCGTCCTGCCACCTTGGCCTACATGCGTCCCGCGGCAACCGCGTCTGCGAGTCGCGGAAATTCGGCCCTGAAGCCGAGATCTTCGCGGATGCGCCGGCCGTCCAGGAGCGCGTCGAAGGCACGCGCCAACTCGGCGTTCGAGCCGTCTGGCGGCGCTTCGCCCACTGATGCGAAGAGCGTTGCATAGTCGGGCGCCTCGTCATCGACGACGTTGTAGATGCGATAGGACGGCGAAGGTGCGTCGAGCAGCAGCGACACCGCCTGGCCGACATCGCCATGATGGGCGATGGACGTGCGCTGGGCAGGCGGAAATCCGCGCATCATCGGTATCGCTTCCTGGATATGCGGATCATCGTCACCGTAGACGAACGGCAAGCGAAGTACCCGTACGTCTAATCCTTCGAGGCCGAGAAGGTAGCGCTCCGCAGCGAGCTTGCTGACAGGGTACGCAGCGGTTGGCGCGCAATCGTCGTCTTCGCGAGCAAGGCGGCCGCCGTTCGCGCCGTAGACCAGTCCCGTGCTGATAAAGACGAAACGCTTGACTGACGCGTCACGCGCGGCACCGGCGAGGTGTCGGGTGCCGAGATCGTTCGTGGCGTGCGCTTGTTCCGGAGTCGCTCCGCGAAAGAACGCCGCGCAGTGGACGACCGCATCGACTCCTCGCGTTGCATCAGCCAGGGTGGCGGGATGTAGGAGATCGCCTTCAACCAGTTCGACTCGCGGACCCAGCAAGTCAGCTGCCCGCTTGCGATCCCGGACGAGCGCGTGAATGTGATTACCGCGCTTTGCCAGTCGACGGGTGAGGCGGCTTCCGATTTTTCCGGTGGCACCGGTGAGCAGGATTTTCATGGGGGCACGGTAGCGTCGGCGACTCCCCCCGAATTGGAATAAACGGACATGCCTGGCAACACTTGTGCGCAGACCTGACGGTTCGCAGAATGGGGCCATGCATGACATCGAGCTCAACCCGCGCAGCCTCGCGCCGAGCCGGCCGATAGCCACAGCCGTGTCGATGTTCCGGATCGACGAAATCGACCGTGACTGTCATCGCGTCGCACTTCCGTCTCCCGAAATTCAGATCGTCTTTCGCTTCGGTCCTTCGGCACGCAATGGTCTCGATGCGCATGCGTTGGGTATGCATCACACGGTACGTCGTAAGCTCATTCGACGCGGGCAGCGCGCCGTAACGGTCCGCCTGCAGCTCGGTGCTTCGAAGGCGGTGCTCGGTGTGCCGCCTTCTGTCGTGGCCGGATCTGTCGTTCCGCTCGAGGACCTCTGGGGTGTCGCGGGCGCAGAGCGCCTTCTCGATCAGCTGGCCGGAGTCAATGAAACGATCGAAGCGGTGAACATCATCGAAGCTTCAATCGCAGGGCGTCTCGCATGCGCGGAAGCAAGCGATGCCAGCGTGCCTCTCGCGCTGGAGGCGGCTAAGAGATTAGTGGAGGCTCCGGTGAGCTCGGTCGCCGTCGGTCTGGGTGTGAGCGAACGACACCTGCGTCGCGTGTTTCGCGAAGCCGTTGGGATGAGCCCGAAGCAGTTCGCTCGTGTTGCACGCTTTCGTCACGCACTGCGTACCGCCCGCGAAGAGAGTCGACTCGGCTGGGCAAGCATCGCCGCTGCGGCCGGATATTTCGATCAGGCGCACCTCATTGCAGACTTCCACGCGATCGCAGGTGTCGCGCCGCGCGCGCTGCTGAGCGAACTCGGTGCTGCCGAGAATGCCGCAGAGGTGTTGACTTAGCGCCGCGCGGAGGCCGATCGCATCGTCGATGTTGGCCTCCGATTACGCCGCATGCGGTCGGTTCACATCCGGGCAGCCGCCCAACGCGAGCAATCGCTCAATGCCTTTGCAGTCTCAGTCCGAGGTAACCTCTGATCAATTCGCCACTCGCGGCCATAGTTGCTTCGCCCACCGAAGCATTTCAACCAGTTGCAGACTTGCGAAGGTCAGGGAAGTCGATAAATCAGAGCTTCGCTAGATTACGAGGCGTCATCATCGAGAGGCCTTCCTGGTAGCCATCCAGGCCGAGCGGCGCTGATCCAGCTCTTTATCGGAAAGCCGAACGACTCCGAGATCACAGGCGAACGGCAACAGAAGGGATCGCAGCGTATTGAGTGTTGGATTGCCTCGCCCAGCCTCAATGTCCGCAAGCACTCTGGGCGCAACGCCGCAAAGCTGTGCGTACTCCGACTGCGATCGCTTGATGCTCAGTCGCATGTTGCGCACAACCTCGCTGATCGGAAGATCCGAGCTCGGCAACTGAGCGCTGAGTGCATTGCGCATCTCCAGTACCTGCTGCGCATCCAGGCTACGGCGAACTCGGCGCATGGCCACTCCTGTTCGAACGCGGCATATCGACGAGTGTGTTCAACACTCGATCAACGTGGGATTGTCGATACTCAAGGATGAGATCATCCACACCGCATTGCTTCATGACGGCGGGCAAATCGGCTGCACGCTCACGGAAGTCACCCAGCGCCTGCGCGAACAGCTGCTCGTCGATCTCAACATGTGCCTCGCGCGCCCGGATCGCGACTCGTTCGATGATGGCTGGCCAGTTCAGTTGTCCGGGCTCCTCGCCCTCCCAGCGCAGCACTCGCGTGATGGCTCGCGCATCCAGAAAGGTAGGCCCAACGTCGAAAAGCGGCGCGAGCTGCATGGTGCCGTCCGTGTCCTTCAGGATTGCGGTATTACGGCCGTGGTTGTCGCGATTACCGAGCGCGAGATTCAGCAGATCACGCCATACGTACTCGCGAAGCTCTGTATTGAAATCGGTCACGACGCGCGCCAACTCGACGAGCACCTGACCGTGCTGAAGCGGGTGGCCCGCTGACGTGATGTCAGTCACGGAGTAAAGGCTCTCCACTCCCAATCGCTCGACGTGGCCTTCTGCGCCGCGTCGATCGAACCGGGGAACGAGGAGGGCACCATCGATGAATTGCGGCAACTCTTCGGTCGTGCGCAGACCGATATGCCGAGCGACTCGTTGATATGCCGCTTCGGTTCGAAGGATGAGCTCGGCATTGGGGCCCGCATCCGGCACGGGAAATTTCAGAAGCGCGTGGTTCACGGCAAAGGCGTCGCAGCTCCCATCATCGGGGAACCACAGACCTTCTCTGTCTTGCACCACCCAGAACTTCGGCGCTTCACCCTGCGTGTCGGTCGCACCTGTTACTGCGGCACCGACGCCAGCCGCGTACTCGAGGAATTCATCACCTCGCTGTGTCATCTCGGCGAGCTCGAATGGCCTGTGCGCCAGCGATGGCGGAATCACATCGGGGATCACACGTAGGTTGCCTACCGGATTGAAAGCCCCGCGCTGCAGGACATCCCACTCCGTGAGCGCCACACCCGCCGTGCGCTCCAGACGCTTTCGTGCGGCGCCTTGTGGAAGCAGATCGATCAGGAATGCAGGCCACTCTTCACACTGCCGATCTCCAAAATCCACCGGCAGGCGCACCGAGACCGCGCGTAAATCGCGCGCAAAAAGATGCTCCGCGGCATAGTCCGCGGCATAGGTCAGCCGCACCGCGTTCTGGCGGTTGCCAGCCCCTCCGCTGAGATCCGCGCAGTGATGCCACCGGCCCGCAATGTAGGCGTCGATCCTCATAACATGCACTATAACGCAGAATATTGGCTGAACGATCGATTTATTTGCGTTATACCGCAGTTTGTTCGAGTGGCCATGGAGGGGAGGGTTAACCGTGTGGGCAGAGCTGCTGTTGAGCCTGGGTACATGCGATGACTGACTCTCTGTCCGCTATGTCGAGCTGCGATCGGGCAAAACGCGCGGTCCCGCGGCGAGCGGAGCACTCCCCGAGAATCTGGCCGCAGACTGAGCCGAGAGCTACGTCGCGCGTCGGTCGAACGTTGCGAGGATCCAGAGCCAGGCTAATTGGTAGCGACGTAGTAGCAGGCTCACGCGCGGCTGGTGTATATACTCTGGGATATACATTTCTCCGGGCGGTGTAGCCATGGCCAAGCAGAAAGCGAAGATTTTCA
This sequence comes from Pseudomonadota bacterium, assembly GCA_023423935.1. GTDB lineage: Bacteria > Pseudomonadota > Gammaproteobacteria > Steroidobacterales > Steroidobacteraceae > Steroidobacter. Next base: position 9,117 of record JAFAEQ010000034.1, read on the forward strand.
AGAGCGGAAACAGCCAGGCGGTTCGCTTGCCCGCCGAGTTTCGTTTCAACGTCGACGAAGTTTTCATCGAAAAAGACGGCGAGAAAGTCATCCTGTCGCCTCGTCCAACTTCTTGGGACGCCTTCTTCGCGTCCAAGACCAGGCCGACTGAGGACTTTATGCAGGAGCGTTCCGACACAGGGCCGCAAACACGCGAGGACCTTTGATGGCGCGGTACATGCTGGATACGGACATCTCGAGCTACATCATCAAGAAGCGTGACGCGGTGATAGCTGCACGACTAGCGAAAATACCTCTGAACGACATCTGCATCTCTGTCGTGACCAAGGCGGAGCTGCTGTACGGCGTCGCAAAGTCCTCCAACAAGCGAGTCAATCGGCTTGCGGTGAATGAGTTTTTGGCGTTTGTCCGCGTGCTGCCTTGGGATGATGAGGCAGCTGAGCATTACGCTGAGATTCGCGCTGCGCTCGAAGTTGCAGGGGTAGCGATCGGCAACCTAGATACGATGATTGCGGCGCATGCGCGAAGTTGTCGGATAGCCGTGGTCACGAACAATGAGCGACACTTTCGCAAGGTGCCCGGATTGCGAGTGGATAACTGGCTCAGTTGACCAGTCTTCTATAGCTCCATGACCTCGGAATCAGATGAGCTGCGGCAATTGCGCGCCGAGAACGCTCGGTTGCGGGCACTGTTGACCTTGCACGGAATTCTCGATCCGGAGAAAAGGCCGGCTCCGGTGGAGGCAAGGAGCACAGGACCGCTCACACCGAATGACAAGATTGCTCTATTCAGACGGCTTTTCCGCGGCCGTACCGATGTGTATGCGGTCCGCTGGGAGAACAAGAGCGGGAAATCTGGATACGCCCCCGCGTGTGCGAACGAATGGCGTGCTGGTGTGTGTGAGAAACCCAGGATCAAGTGTGCCGAGTGCATGCATCGATCCTTCCTCGAGGTCTCGGATCGGGTGATCTATGCGCACCTTTCGGGGCAGCATACGGTCGGCATCTATCCGCTGTTGCCTGATGACACGTGCTACTTCGTTGCTGTTGATTTCGATGAAGCAGACTGGCGCGAGGATGCCCTGGCCTTTATGGCTTCCTGCCGGACGCTCGACGTTCCGGCTTCACTCGAAATCTCGCGCTCTGGAAACGGAGCGCACATCTGGATCTTCTTCGGATCAGCTGTGCTTGCGCGCGACGCGCGAAGATTGGCCACGGCAATCATCAGTCACGTTTGTGCGCGCACCCGACAGTTGCGGTTGACATCGTACGACAGGATTTTTCCTAACCAAGACGCACTTCCAAAGGGTGGTTACGGCAATCTCATCGCGTTGCCACTTCAGCGAGGCCCGCGCGAAGCTGGCTGGAGCGTTTTCGTCGACGAGAACCTGTGCCCATACCCAGACCAATGGGCGTACCTCGAGTCCGTGAGCAAGATGCCCGCGCAGTACCTCGAAGACGCGACGATGCGGGCATCCGGCGGCGGGCATCCTTTGGACGTCACGTTCGTCTCCCCCGAGGAATCCGATGAGCCGTGGGTTCGTAGATCGCTGGACGGCGCCAAGTTCTCGGGCTCGGTGCCACGCACATTGGATGTCACTGTCGCCAACATGCTGTTCTTCAAGAAGTCCCAGCTTCCACAGGCGTTGGTGAATCGCCTTATCCGGATCGCCGCCTTTCAGAATCCAGAGTTCTACCGTGCTCAAGCAATGCGTTTCGCGGTATGGGACAAGCCACGCGTGATTGGATGCGCCGAAAACTTCCCGAAGCACATCGCTTTGCCGAGAGGCTGTCGAGATGCGATTGCGGAGCTGTGCGAGCAGAGCGGAATTCGCTGTAACTGGACCGACGAGCGACATGCTGGCACCCCACTCGAAGCCACCTTCATCGGTTCACTACGAGAGGGCCAACAAGTCGCGCTGGATGCGCTCCTCAAGCATGATGTTGGCGTCCTTTGCGCGCCTACCGCTTTTGGCAAGACCGTGACTGGAGCTGCCCTGATCGCCCGGCGAGCGACGAACACGTTGATACTCGTTCACCGGTCTGCGCTGGCGAAGCAATGGAGCGAGCGCTTACGGACCTTCCTGCGCTTGGAGGACGACGCGATCGGAACAATCGGTGGCGGCAAATCGAAGCCAACAGGAAAGATCGACATCGCAGTGATGCAATCTCTGTCGCGCAAAGGTGAGGTCAGCGATCTCGTAGCCAACTATGGGCACGTGATCGTCGATGAATGCCATCACATATCAGCGTACTCGTTCGAGTCGATCCTCAAGCGCGTCCAGGCCAAGTACATCGTTGGCTTGACCGCGACTCCGATCCGCCGAGACGGGCAACACCCAATCATCTTTATGCAATGCGGGCCGATCCGACATCGCGCGGCGGCTCCGGAAGGCATCCCAGAAGATCTGGCCGTTGTGCCCAGGCTCGTTGCTTCATCAGCAACGATGTCGCCAGAAGCTTCGATTCAAGACGTCTTCGTCCAACTCACGGCCGACGCAGCACGGACGGAACTCATCGCTAACGAGATCAACGAGAATTATCTGCTCGGCCGCAAGATTCTTGTGTTGACGGAACGTACCGATCACCTCGACCTGATCCGACAAGCGCTTCCGAATACTGTCGGCACGGTCTTCGTGCTGCATGGTCGGATGCCGAAGAAGGAGAGGGACGCGATCCTTGCAGAATTGAACAATCTTCCGATAGAGGCGCCTCGTGTTCTTATCGCAACGGGCAAGCTACTCGGTGAAGGGTTTGATCATGAGGCGCTGGACACATTGATTCTCGCGATGCCCATCTCTTGGCGTGGAACACTGCAGCAGTACGCTGGTCGATTGCATCGCAACCACGGCGGAAAGTCTGACGTGCGGATTTTCGATTTTGTCGACACATGTCACCCGGCTTTGGGTCGTATGTGGCGCAAGAGACAGCAGGGCTATCGAGCAATGGGCTACCGTATCGAGGCGGCCTGATGAGAGTTCGTGTCTGAATCGGAGTGCGACGCTGAGCGCACCGAAGGGCTTGGACCTGGAACAGTTGCTCGGGTTGCTTATCGGTTGCGCATCTCGCGCCGAGCACACGCGACGTCGCAGTGAATCGTGTCGCAGAGATCGTTATTAGGGCACCGGAACTCGAGCCTGCAAAAGAGTCAAACGAGAGTGGTAGCAAAATGGCAGCAACGTCTATTTCGAGCTCGAACGAGAGCCCGAAAAACGCAGCTAACTCAATGACTGAGAGTGGCTCCCCGGGCCGGACTCGAACCAGCGACCAACGGATTAACAGTCCGTCGCTCTACCACTGAGCTACCGGGGAACACGGAAGGCAGGAATCGAAGGCGCGCGATTCTGCGGAAAGCACCCGGGGGGTGTCAAGGCAGCGCGGCACATGACCGCGTGCTTGATCGCTCTCCCGGACTTGCGGCTTTTCCCGTCAGGCCGCCTGTGCAGCTTTCAGAGCCTTGTCGATGCGGCGCACGGCTTCCTCGAGGGTCTGCATGCTGCAGGCGAAGGACAGGCGCATATGGCCGGGGGCGCCGAAGCCGCTGCCGGGAACGACGGCGACGCCGTGGTTGAGCAGAAATTCAGCGAATGCGCTGTCGTCTTTTGCTCCAACGATTTTCATTGCGGCTTCGACCTGCGCGAATGCATAGAAGGTACCCGGTGCCGCGAGACATGAAATGCCGGGCAGGCGGTTCAGGGCATCGACCAGGAAGTCGTGGCGCTGCCTGAAGTGCTTGTTCATTTCGCGGACTTCCGCTTGATCGCCGTTCAGCGCGACGGTGGCGGCCTTCTGCGCGATGGTCGATGCATTCGAGGTGCTTTGTCCCTGAATTGTCGACATGGCGATGGCGAGCTCGGGCGGAGCGCCGCAGTAGCCGATACGCCAGCCGGTCATGGCATACGCTTTGGAAACGCCATTGACTGTCACGGTGCGGTCGTAGAGTGCAGGGCAGACCTGGGCAATCGTGCCGAAGGGTTCAATGCCCCAGTAGATGTGCTCGTAGATGTCGTCGGTGCAGATCACGACCTGCGGATGGCGTTGCAGCACTTCACCCAAGGCCCTCAGTTCGCTGCGCGTGTAGGCGGCGCCGGTCGGATTGCTGGGGCTGTTGAGGATGAACAGTCGTGTGCGTGGCGTGATCGCAGCTTCGAGTTGCGAGGGTGTGATCTTGTAGCCCTGCTCGGGTCCGGCGAAGACGGTGACCGGCACGCCGTCGGCGAGCAGCACCATGTCGGGATAGGACACCCAGTACGGCGCAGGAATGACGACTTCATCGCCGCTGTCGATGAGCGCGAGGATCAGGTTGAAGATCGTCTGCTTGGCGCCCGTCGAGACCACGATCTGGGTGCGCTTGTAGTCCAGATCGTTTTCGCGCTTGAACTTGGCGATGATCGCGTCTTTCAGATCCGCAGCGCCTTCTACGGCCGTATAGCGCGTGAATCCGCGGCGAATGGCGTCCACGCCGGCATCGGCGATGTGCAGGGGCGTGTCGAAGTCAGGCTCGCCGGCGCCGAGGCCGATGATGTCCTTGCCCTCGGCTTTGAGCTGGGCAACACGTCCGGTGAGCGCGACGGTGGGGGAGGGCTTCACGCGTTGAACGCGCTTGGAGACTGCTAGACTCACGATGATTTTCCGATGCGAGGAATGCCGTCGGATTCTAGCCCTTCGCAACCCGGATGCGCGGCAGCGATTTGGGAGTCCCTGACACGCGCTGGCAACTTTCGCTGACATGCTTGTGCCTCATCCTCCAGCCCATACTTCGAGTCCATGAGTGACGTCATCGCCAAACCTTCGGACTTCCGCCTGGCTGGAGATTTCCAGCCCTCGGGCGATCAGCCGGGAGCTATCGCCAAACTGGTCGATGGGCTCGAGTCGGGGCTGTCGCATCAGACTCTGCTCGGCGTGACCGGCTCGGGCAAGACCTTCACGATTGCAAATGTCATCCAGCATGTGCAGCGGCCGACGATGGTGCTCGCGCATAACAAGACGCTGGCGGCGCAGTTGTACGGCGAGTTCAAGGAGTTCTTTCCGAACAACGCAGTGGAGTACTTCGTCTCCTACTACGACTATTACCAGCCAGAAGCGTACGTGCCCTCATCGGACACCTATATAGAAAAAGACTCTTCCGTGAACGAGCACATCGAGCAGATGCGCTTGTCGGCAACCAAGGCGCTGCTCGAGCGGCCCGACGCCATCATCGTCGCGACGGTCTCGGCCATTTACGGCCTCGGCGATCCTGCGGCGTATCTCGAGATGGTCCTGCATCTGTCGCGCGGCGATCGCATGGATCAGCGCAAGATGCTGCGACGCCTGGCGGACATGCAGTACAAGCGCAACGAGATGGAACTCACGCAGGGCACGTATCGCGTGCGCGGCGATGTCATCGACATTTTCCCGGCGGAGTCGGAGCGCGAGGCGCTGCGTATCGAGCTGTTCGACGACGAGATCGAGTCGCTGATGATGTTCGACCCTTTGACGGGCGAGATTCTGCGCAAGGTGCCGCGTTACACCGTCTTCCCGGGTACGCACTACGTCACGCCCAAAGACCGGCTCGTGCGCGCCGTGGATGAGATCCGCGATGAGCTCCACGATCGTCTGCAGCAGTTGAAGGGCGCAGGAAAGCTGGTCGAAGCGCAGCGGCTGGAGCAGCGCACGCGCTTCGATCTCGAAATGATCCGCGAGATGGGCTACTGCAACGGCATCGAAAACTACTCGCGGTATCTGTCGGGCCGCGGCCCCGGCGAGCCGCCGCCGTGTCTGTTCGACTATCTGCCGGGCAATGCATTGCTCGTGGTCGATGAAAGCCATCAGACGATTCCGCAGCTGGGCGCGATGTATCGCGGCGACCGCTCGCGCAAGGAAACACTCGTCGAATATGGCTTCCGCCTGCCGTCGGCGCTCGACAACCGGCCGTTGCGGTTCGACGAATGGGAGAGACTTGCGCCGCAGATGATCTTCGTCTCCGCCACACCAGGCGATTACGAGATGGCGAAGTCGGGTCAGGTGGTCGAACAGCTCGTGCGACCGACGGGTCTGGTGGATCCGGAAGTGACGATTCGCCCCGTACGCACGCAGGTCGACGATGTGCTGTCCGAGATCCGGCTCTGCGTCGAAAAGAACGAGCGTGTCTTGATCACGACGCTCACGAAGCGGATGGCGGAGGATCTGACCGAGTATCTCGGCGAGCACAAGGTGAAGGTGCGTTATCTGCATTCCGACATCGACACCGTCGAGCGCATGGAAATCATCCGCGACTTGCGACTCGGCAAGTTCGACGTGCTCGTCGGCATCAATCTGCTGCGCGAAGGGCTCGACATGCCCGAGGTTTCGCTCGTGGCGATTCTCGATGCCGACAAGGAAGGATTCCTGCGTTCGGAGAATTCGCTGATTCAGACCATCGGTCGTGCAGCGCGGCATCTCAACGGACGGGCGATTCTGTACGCAGACAGGATGACAGGTTCCATTCAGCGCGCGATCGAGGAGACGAACCGTCGTCGCGAGAAGCAGCTGGAGTTCAACGCGACGCACGGCATTACGCCGCGCGGCATCAAAAAGGCCGTCGCCGACATCATGGAAGGCGCCTATTCGGAAGCCGCGATCGATCCGCGCACAGCGAAAGTCGCGGATGGCGGTATCAACTATCGCTCGCTCACGCCTGAACAGGCGTTGCGGAGAATCAAGAAGCTCGAGCAGGAAATGCACAAGCATGCGCGCAACCTCGAGTTCGAAGAGGCCGCGCGTCTGCGCGATGAAATTCAGAAGCTGCGCAACGTGGAACTGGGTTTGCCGCCGAATGCGAAGGTGGGATAGGGGACTCAAAGGTGGGATAGAGGACTGGGCGAGAGACAGCAACGTCCGGTCTCAGAAGATCTCAAAAGCAGAGCGAACGCAGAACGCGAACAGGCGCTCAAAATCGGTCGGCCGCAGGCACTCGCAGAAACACAGTCGGTCTCCTTGCCTCCGTCGCGCCTCGCCGCTATCCTTGCCCGCCTTTTTCGGAGCGCGCGTAGCTCAGCGGTAGAGCATCACCTTGACATGGTGGGGGTCACAGGTTCGATCCCTGTCGCGCGCACCACCCTTTCGTCGGCTTTGCATTCCTGACGATCAGAGAACGCTGGATCGCCGATGCGAAAGCGCTCATAAAGCGCAAAGGCGCTTCGGTTGGATCCTGCCTGTGCAGGAATGACGATGGCTAACCGATCGGTTAAAACGGGCGACGCGTAGCGTCGCTTTTTTTTCTGTACCAAGCCCCAAACTCGTCGTCATGCCTGTCATTACACTTCCAGACGGTAGCCAGCGGACTTATCCAGGCACCACCACCGTCGCTCAGATCGCTGCCGATATCGGGCCGGGGCTGGCCAAAGCAGCGGTGGCCGGCAAGGTCGACGGCAAGCTCGTCGATGCGTCGGATCCGATCGATACAGACGCGAAAGTTCAGATCATCACGCCGAAGGACCAGGAAGGTCTCGAGATCATCCGCCACTCATTCGCGCACCTGCTCGGACATGCGCTCAAGCAGCTGTATCCGACCGCGAAGATGGTGATCGGCCCGGTGATCGACGACGGGTTCTACTACGACATCGCCTACGAGCGGCCTTTTACTCCCGCGGATCTCGAGGCGATCGAGACACGCATGCGCGAGCTGGTCCAGAAGGACTACGACGTCATCAAGCGCATGACACCGCGCGAGGAAGTCATTTCGATCTTCAAGTCGCGTGGCGAGGACTACAAGCTGCGCCTGATCGAAGACATGCCCGACGAAAAAGCGATGGGCCTGTATCACCACGAAGAATACGTCGACATGTGCCGCGGCCCGCACGTGCCGAATACGCGCTTTCTGCGCGCGTTTAAGCTCACCAAGCTTGCGGGCGCGTACTGGCGTGGCGATTCGCGTAACGAAATGCTTCAGCGCATCTACGGCACCGCATGGACCGACGAGAAGAGCCTGAAGGCTTACCTCACGCGTCTCGAAGAAGCGGAGAAGCGCGACCATCGCAAGATCGGCAAGGAGATGGATCTGTTCCATTTCCAGGAAGAGTCGCCGGGTGCGGTGTTCTGGCATCCGAAAGGCTGGTCGCTGTTCCAGTCGCTCATTGCGTACATGCGCAAATACCAGACGGCTGCTGGCTGGCAGGAAGTCAGCGCGCCGGAAGTGGTCGATCAGCGTCTGTGGCAGCAGTCAGGTCACCTCGAGACCTTCGGCGAGAACATGTTCTTCGTGAAGCTTCCCGAAGAGCGCAAGTACTGCCTGAAGCCCATGAACTGTCCGGGCCATGTGCAGATCTTCAATCAGGGATTGAAGAGCTATCGCGATCTGCCGGTGCGCTTCTGCGAATTTGGCAAAGTTCATCGCTACGAGCCCTCGGGCGCACTGCACGGTTTGATGCGCGTCCGCGCGTTCACGCAGGACGACGGGCACAGCTTCTGTGCGATGGACCAGCTGCTCGATGAGAGCGTGAGCATCACGAAGCTGATCCTCGGCCTGTATGCGGACTTCGGATTCGAGGACGTGCGAATCAAATTCTCCGACCGTCCGCCGAAGCGCGTCGGATCCGACGAGGTGTGGGACAAGGCTGAAGATGCATTGAAGCAGGCGCTCAATCAGCTCGGTCTGGAGTACACCCTGAATCCAGGCGAGGGCGCCTTCTACGGTCCGAAGCTCGAATTCGTGCTGCGCGATGCCATCGGGCGCGATTGGCAGTGCGGCACCTTGCAGGTCGACCTCAACATGCCGGGACGGCTCGGGGCCACCTATATCGGTGAGGATGGCCAGAAGCACACCCCGGTCATGCTCCACCGCGCGCTTTTCGGATCGCTCGAGCGATTTACCGGCATTTTGATCGAGCACTTCGCTGGGAAACTGCCTACTTGGCTGGCTCCGGTGCAAGCGGTGATCATGAACATCACCGATCATCAGGCCGAGTACGTGAGCAAAGTCACTGAAACCCTGAAAAATCAGGGGCTTCGCGTGAGCGCAGACTTGCGTAATGAAAAGGTGGGCTTTAAGATCCGCGAGCACACGCTGCAACGCGTGCCTTACCTATTGGTAGCAGGCGATCGCGAGGCAGGTTCTAATTCTCTGGCCGTGCGCACCCGTAGCGGTAAAGATCTCGGAGCGATGTCCGTCGACGTCATCGCTGAGAAGCTTGCCGCAGAAATTACGAGCCGCGGTCGGACCAGTTTGGAGGTATGACGCATCGCTGCCCCTATTGCTAAGCGCGTTCGGCGCAATGAAGAGATCACCGCACCCCGACTTCGCATCATCGATGCGGAAGGTCAGCAGGTCGGCGTAGTCACGCGGTTCGAGGCCTTGCAAATGGCCCAGGCTGCGGAGCTCGATCTCGTCGAAGTCTCGCCAACCGCTGATCCGCCTGTGTGCCGGATCATGGATTTCGGAAAGTTCTTGTTCGAACAGAACAAGAAGGCGCATGCGGCAAAGCGCAAGCAGAAGCAGATTCAGATCAAGGAAGTGAAGTTTCGCCCAGGGACGGAAGAGGGCGACTATCAGGTGAAGATGCGTAACCTGATCCGCTTTCTGGAGGAAGGAGACAAGGCCAAGGTCACGCTGCGGTTTCGTGGTCGTGAAATGGCCCATCAGGAAGTCGGTCGCGAACTTCTGAGTCGGGTACAGGCGGATCTCGCGCCCTATGCGCAGGTCGAACAGCACCCGATGATGGAAGGGCGGCAGATGGTCATGATGTTCGGACCGAAAAAGAAGTAAGGACGTCCGGTAGCGTCATTCGACGTTTCCGGCAGCTTCAAGGTTCGAAAACAAAAAAGTGCTCAACGGGTAATCGCAGCGATTACTCGTTGTCCCGCCTCACGAGGCGCAGGTCGCACACCGCGACAGGCGTACTTCAAAGGCTAAACAAGTGGAGTTCTTACATGCCCAAGTTGAAAACCAACCGGGCGGCGGCGAAGCGTTTTCGTCAGACCGCCAAGGGATTCAAGCGATCCCAGTCTCATCGTCGTCACATCCTGACCAGCAAGACCAGCAAGCGTAAGCGTCAGCTGCGCGCACCGAGCATGGTGTCCAAGCAGGATCTGGTGCGGCTCGATTCGTTGCTGCCGCACGCGAAGTGAGGAGATAAGACATGGCACGCGTCAAGAGAGGCGTCATTGCGGGCGCCCGTCACAAGAAAATTCTCAAGAAGGCGAAGGGTTACTACAACGCCCGTCGCAAAGTTTTCCGCGCTGCGAAGCAGGCCGTCATCAAGGCGGGCCAGTACGCATACCGCGATCGCAAGACCAACAAGCGCAACATGCGTTCGCTGTGGATCGTGCGTATCAATGCGGAAGCGCGCGTTCACGGTCTGTCGTACAGCAAGCTCATTGCAGGCCTGACCAAGGCGGGACTTGCGATCGATCGCAAGGTGCTCGCCGATATCGCGATGAACGATCCAGCGGCGTTTGCCGTGCTTGCTCAGCGCGCTCGCGACGCGCTGCCCAAGGCAGCCTGAAGACGAGCCGCGGCTTCGGCCTTCGGGCTTAAAGCCCAGCGAAACAGGCGCTGCGCATGCAGCGCCTGTTTGCTTCTGGGTCCGGCGTCCGTCGGACCTCTTCTGGAAAAAACTCCGGTGAGCCGGAAAGCCACATAAGAGCTGACAGAAGCGCTGTCGCGATGTCAGCATGACGCGCATGACTGACACGACATCCGATCTCCAGACGCTCGTCCAGACTGCACTGACTGAAATCGGCTCGTGCGGGTCCATCGAGGACCTCGAGTCGGTGCGGGTCCGTTTGCTCGGCAAGAAGGGCGAGATCACCGAGCAGCTCAAGGCGCTGGGTGCGATGCCGCCCGAAGTGCGCAAAGCTGCGGGTGCGAAGATCAACGAGGCGAAGGCTCAGCTGACGGCCGCCCTCGAAGCGCGCCGTGAAGCCCTGGAGGCGGACAAGCTCTCGCAGCAGCTCGCCAGCGAGCGGATCGATGTGACCTTGCCCGGCCGCGGTCAGGGTAAAGGCGGTCTGCATCCCGTCACGCGCGTACGTCGCAGGATCGAGCAGATCTTCCGCCACGCCGGCTTCACCATCGAAGACGGGCCCGAGATCGAGGACGAGTGGCACAACTTCGAAGCCCTCAACATTCCCGCGAATCATCCGGCGCGTGCGATGCACGACACGTTCTATTTTCCGGATGGACGCTTGTTGCGAACTCACACTTCGCCCGTGCAGGTGCGCGCCATGCGGGGTCGCAACCCGCCGTTTCGAGTGATCGCGCCTGGCCGCGTATACCGCAACGATTCGGATATGACGCACACACCCATGTTCCATCAGGTTGAAGGCCTGGTTGTGGACGAGGGCATCACGTTCGCCAATCTGAAAGCCGTGTTGCATGGCTTCATGCAGGCGCTGTTCGAGAAGGATGTGAAGATGCGTCTGCGTCCGTCCTACTTCCCTTTCACGGAGCCTTCGGCTGAAGTCGATATCTCCTGCGTTGCGTGCGGCGGTAGTGGCTGTCGCGTCTGCAAGCAGACCGGCTGGGTGGAAGTGGCCGGCTGCGGTGTCGTGCATCCGAATGTGCTGCGTGCGGTGAATGTCGATCCGGAACGCTACACGGGTTACGCGTTCGGCATGGGCATCGATCGACTGACGATGCTGCGCTACAACGTCAACGATATTCGTCTGTATTTCGAAAACGATCTGCGCTTCCTGAAGCAGTTCGCTTGAGGCGCGTGCACACATGAAAATCAGTCTGCAATGGTTGGGTGATTGGGTAGACACCGGCGATGACGTGCCGGCGCTGTCCCATGCTCTGACAATGGCCGGGCTCGAGATCGAAGGTGTTCATCGCGCCGGTCCCGATCTCAAGGGCGTCGTTGTCGGTGAGGTGCTGTCGGTCCAGAAGCATCCCGATGCGGAGAAGCTCAACGTGTGCCGCGTCTCGAACGGTCATGAGGAGCTGCAAATCGTCTGCGGCGCACCGAACGTGCGCGCCGGTATGAAGGCGCCGCTCGCGTTGATCGGTGCGAAGCTTCCTGGCGGCATCGAGATCAAGAAGGCCAAGCTTCGCGGTGTCGAGTCCAGCGGCATGCTGTGTTCCGCGCGCGAGCTGACGCTCAGCGAGGAAAGCTCGGGGCTGATGGATCTGCCGGCCGAACTGCGGACGGGCGAAGACATCACCCGCGCACTCGGGCTGGACGACACGATTCTCGAAATCAATCTGACGCCCAATCGTGGCGATTGCATGAGCGTTGCGGGCGTAGCGCGCGAAGTCGGCGCAGTGCGCCGCATTCCGCTGCATCCACCTGAGATCAAGTCGGTCGATGCCACTATCGATGACCGCTTCCCAGTGCGTATCGAAGCGGGCCAGGCATGCCCGAGGTTCGCAGGCCGAGTGATTCGCGGTGTGCAGCCGGGTGCGAAGTCGCCGGGCTGGATGCAGGAGCGGCTGCGTCGCGCGGGCGTGCGTCCGATCAGTGCCGCCGTGGACGTCACGAATTACGTGATGCTCGAGCTCGGTCAGCCGATGCATGCGTACGATCTGACGAAGCTGAATGGCGCGGTTGTCGTGCGCTTCGCAGCTGAAGGCGAGAAGCTCACCTTGCTCGACGGCCGCACGATCGATTTGACCTCCGACATCACGGTCATCGCCGACGAACGCTCGGTGCTCGGCATGGCCGGCGTCATGGGCGGTGAGGACTCCGGCATCAACGACGCCACGACGGACGTATTCCTCGAAGTGGCGTACTTCGATCCCCAGTCGGTGGCTGGCCGCGGTCGCCGGTATGGATTGATCACGGACGCGTCCCAGCGTTTCGAGCGCGGCGTCGATCCGCAGCTTCAGGAACTCGCCATCGAGCGTGCCACGCAACTTCTGCTCGAATGTGCCGGCGGTAAGGCGGGGCCCACGGTCCTCACGACCGGCTCTGAGCCGCCGCTGCGCAAGCCGGTGACCTTGCGCCACGGTCGCGTTCAGCACGTGCTCGGCACCCAGGTGAGCGAAGAGCTCGTTGCGCAGTATCTGAAACTGCTCGACATGAAAGCCGAGTCGAGCGGCAGCGGAGCCTGGAAGGTGACGCCGCCCTCGTGGCGTTTCGACATCCATATCGAAGAAGACTTGATCGAAGAGGTCGCGCGCCTGCACGGCTTCGACAACATTCCCGAAACCGACGCGACCACATCGCAGGACATCCGTCCCTGGACGGAAACACGCGTACGCAACGAGCGCGCAGCAGATCTGCTGATCGATCGCGGCTACTTCGAGGCGATCACGTATTCGTTCACGGATGCGAAATGGCAGGCGGAGCTGTTTGCCGATTCGCCCGTTGCGCTGGCGAATCCGATTTCTGCGGAGCTCGGCGTTATGAGGCTCTCGCTATGGCCCGGCCTGCTGCACGTCGTCCGGGAGAATCAGCGTCGGCAGCAATCGCGCGTACGCCTGTTCGAGATCGGCCGACGTTTCGCGGCAGTGACCGGCGCGGAAACCGAAGTGATCGCGGGTGTCGCGTGTGGAACTGCGTTCGATGAGCAGTGGGGCAGCGAGTCGCGCAAGGTGGACTTCTACGATGTGAAGGCCGATGTGGAAGCGTTGCTTGGCTTGTCTGGCGGCGATTTCGAGTTCAAGGCCGAGTCACATCCGGCGCTGCATCCGGGGCAATCCGCGCGCATCTGGCGCGATGGTCAACCGATCGGATGGTTGGGGGCCGTGCATCCGCAGCGTCTGAAGTCCATGGATTTGACATATCCGGTGATCGTGTTCGAGCTGGAGACTGCAGGTGCGCTTGCGGCTGAAGTGCCCGTGTTCCGTGAGATTTCCAGATACCCAGCCATTCGTCGCGATGTTGCTCCGATCTTCGATGAAGGCGTGGAGCTGGAAAGCATCGAAGCTGCGGTTCGAGCGAGTGCGGGTCCGTTGCTCACGGAGCTAACAGTGCTGTCCGTGTATCGCGGTGAGCAGATCGAGAAAGGCAAGAAAAGCATAGCCTTAGGTTTGCATTTACAGGATACTTCCCGGACCCTGACGGACCAAGACGCGGATCGGATCGTGACTCAGGTGGAGGACCATCTGGTTCGCCAGCTGAATGCCGCGATACGAGACCCCGGCAAGAGATAAGAAGTCATCATGGCACTCACGAAGGCTGAGATCGCAGAAGCACTGTTCGACCAATTGGGACTCAACAAGCGTGAGGCACGTGAGCTCGTGGATTTGTTCTTCGAGGAGCTGCGTGCGTCTTTATCCAACGGCGAACAGGTGAAGCTGTCGGGCTTCGGTAACTTCGACCTGCGTGACAAGAATCAGCGCCCCGGTCGCAATCCCAAGACAGGCGAAGAGATTCCCATCAGCGCCCGTCGTGTGGTGACATTCCGGCCCGGACAAAAACTGAAAGCGCGAGTCGAGGCCTATGCTGGAAGCAGGCAATAACAGCGAACTCCCTGCGATCCCTGGCAAACGCTACTTCACGATCGGTGAAGTGAGCGAGCTGTGCGGCGTGAAGCCGCACGTGCTGCGCTACTGGGAGCAGGAGTTTCCGCAGCTCAAACCGGTCAAGCGCCGTGGCAATCGTCGCTATTACCAGCGCCAGGACGTGCTGGTGATTCGTCAGATCCGCAGCTTGCTGTATGAACAGGGTTTCACGATCGGCGGAGCACGCAATCGTCTTCAGGGCGATGAGGCGCGCGATGACGTGTCGCAGGCGCAGCAGATCGTTCGTCAGATCCGCTCAGAGCTCGAAGAAATCTTACGGATCCTGAGGCGCTGAAAACCGTCCGCCTGACTTGCGCTCGCAAGCCAGGCGCGGAAATCCCTCACGAATCATTCTTTCGCCCATCACCTGGACCTGTGCGATGGCGATCATGGCAACACAGGTCTACAGCGCAGCTCACTCTTCGAGTATGATGCGCGCCGCTTTTCCGAATCCTGTTCTTCAGGATTCACCCGGTCGGGGCGTGGCGCAGCCTGGTAGCGCACTTGCATGGGGTGCAAGGGGTCGGAGGTTCGAATCCTCTCGCCCCGACCAATCTTCCTTACTTCCAGTCGTGACTTTCGTCCGCGGTGCCGCAGAGGCGGGCGATCAGATACAGTACGCGACTGCGTGACGGGGCGATGTCCGGATCCACCGGACTTCAGGCACACGGAAGTCGCAGCAATCGGGTCGGCTTTCGCGAGTCACATTGCGTGGCAACTTCGTTCGGCATCAAAGCGGCTTCTTTCATGCGTGCACTGGCCGGCAGCTCGTTGCTGTTGCTCTGGCACGTGTGCGCCACTGCTGCGCCTCAGTTGCATCCTGCCCAGGCGATGATCGAACAGGCCGATCGTGCGGTCCGGTCGGACCCCGAAGCGAGTCGTCGCTCAGCTGAGCAGGCGATCGAGCTGCTGAGGCAGCAGCCGGAACCCGATCTGGAAATCCGCGCACGCTTGATCCTTTGCGATTACCAGTCCGAGCGCGACACGAAGGCCGCGGAGCAGGAGATCGTCGAAATCGAAAGACTGCTGCCGCAAGCGCGACGCAGTGGATTACGCGCCGGCATGCTGACGTGCAAAGGCCAGATGGCCGAAACCATCGGCAACAATCAGCAGGCCAAAGAACTCTATATCGATGCCGTAACGGTCGCGACTCAGGCGCGCGACGATGAAATGCTCGCTGCAGCCTTGTTCGCGCGCGGGTATCTGATGGGGCTGGAAGGGCAGTACGCCTCGGGGCTGGCGGATCTCAAGCGCTCGCAAATCCTCTACGACCAGCAGCATCTGCCTCAGCACGCGCTTACGGCCGTGAATGGGATCGCCATTCTCTACAACCGTATGGGTGATTTCGCACAGGCTCGTCACATGTACGCACAGGCGCTCAAGGCTCAGCGTGCATCGGGTCTTCTGCGTGAACAGGCGGTCACGTTGCACAACCTGGGTCGCGCGAACGAGAATCTCAGGGAATGGGACGACGCTCGCAAGGCGTTCGATGAGTCGCTGCAGATCAATCGTCAGATCGCATACCCGCGGGGTGAGGCATACGCCTTGCGTGGGCTTGCTGCCGTGGAGAATGGCGAAGGGAATCCTCGTGGAGCCCTGGAGATCTTGCAGCGGGCCGAAGCGCTGCAGAAGGACACCCCCGATGCGCGACTGCAGGCCCAGATCAATCTCGCACGCGGGATAGCACTTCATCAGTTGAAGCAGCTGCCGCAGAGCGTGACGGCGCTCGAAGATGCGCTTCAGGTGTTCAGGCAGGCCGCGTCGTTGAGCGAACTGCATGCCACGTATGCCGAGCTCGCAGCGGTGCATTCGGCGATGGGCAACTGGCGCGCAGGCTACGGATTTCTGGCAAAGGCTGCCGAAACCGCCGAGCGACAACTTCGCAATCAGATCGATCAACGCTTCGCGACCCTGCGTGTCGAGTTCGACACGGCTGCCAAGGAGAAGGAGAACGAACTGCTGTTGCGGGAGAACGAGGCAAACGAGAAAGCCCTCGCGCAACAGGATCGTGTACGTAAGCTGCAGGCGATCGTCATCATGCTGATCGTGGTGCTCGCCTTGGTGCTGCTGTTCCTGGCACTCCAGCAGCGGCGCACCTCCATGCGCATGCGCTCGCTCGCGATGACCGACGAGCTCACCGGCGTGCCGAATCGGCGCGCGGTGCTGGGCATCCTGGAGCCGCTGCTGGCGCGCGCCGAGAAGGCCTCTTGCTCCGTGGCGATCATCGATATCGATCATTTCAAGACCATCAACGATCAGCATGGCCACGCGCAAGGCGATGAAGCGTTGAAGCTCGTAGCGGCCAGACTGCGCGATGCGCTCGGTACCGACGGCTATCTGGGAAGAATGGGTGGCGAGGAGTTCATCGCGATCCTGCCCGAGACTGACGGCGAGCGCGCGGTCGAGATCGCCGAGCGCTTGCGGGCGGAGGTGATGCGCATCGACACGCTCCCATGGCTGGTGGAGCGCCGGATCACCATCAGTATCGGTGTCGCGACGACGCAGGATGCGGCGGAAACGCAGGGAAGCATATTGCAGAGAGCGGACGCCGCTTTGTACGAGGCGAAGCGCGGCGGACGCAACTGCGTGCGCATTTGCCGCTCGCAGGTGCCCTCACCGACGCAATCGGAAAATCCTGGGCCGATCGTCGACAATGGCACCGTCGAGTACGCCTGACGCTCGACTGCCTTTGCGAGTCTCACTGTCCTGAAGGAACTTACAAGTTCCTCGACTCGTTGCGGCCTCGGCGGACGCAGTGAGCAGACGAGATGCATCGATATGCCAGTGGGGGCAACTCAGCGCGTTCTGCGTGGTCACACAACCGGGACAGTACGCCCGTAAGCGAGTCCCGGCGCATAGAATGCGTCGGTGTTGTCGACGTCGATCTGGATTGGTGATGGCACGCGCAATAGCCGGATGTGCAAAAACAGGTTCGCAGTGGCTCGCAACGCTGCTCAGTTTTCTTGTCGTCCTCATGGCGGGGGCGCCCGCGCAGGCCGCAGGCGTGGCGGACGTCGTGGTTGAGCGCTCGCGCTCCGTCGCACCCGATCGCGATGCCGATCCGGTGCTGAACAATCTCGAGCGACGCACCTTCCGATTTTTCTGGCAGACCGCCAACAAGAAAAACGGGCTCATCCCGGATCGCTATCCCACGCCTTCGTTCTCGAGCATCGCCGCTGTGGGATTTGGCCTCACCGCGTACGTGGCAGGCGCGGAACGTGGCTATATCTCACGCGCGCAGGCCCGTTTGCGTGTGCTGCGAACCCTGCGATTCCTCGAGCAGCTGCCACAAGGTCCGGATGAGCAGGGCACGGCGGGCTATAAGGGGTTCTTCTACCATTTCATCCAGATGGAAAACGGGCTGCGCCACGGCACGTCCGAGCTCTCCACGGTGGATACGGCGCTCCTGCTCGGGGGCGTGCTTCTGTGTCAGTCGTACTTCGATCGCAACACCGCCGCGGAAGCGGAGATCCGCCATCTCGCTGAGAAGATCTACAGTCGCGTCGACTGGGTGTGGGCGCAGAATCGCTCGCCGCTCATCTCGATGGGCTGGCGGCCTGAATCAGGATTTCTGCGCTTCGACTGGCGCGGCTACAACGAGGCCATGCTGGTCTACGTCCTCGCACTCGGTTCGCCGACCCACCCCGTGGCCGATGGCGCATGGGATGAGTGGATGAAGACGTACAAGCACAGCTGGGGCAAGTTCAACGGCCAGGAGTTTCTGTCCTTCGGTCCGCACTTCGGACACCAGTACTCGCATGTCTTCATCGACTTTCGCGGCATCCAGGATGCGTTCATGCGCGAGAAGGGCATCGACTACTTCGAGAACAGCCGCCGCGCCACCTACGCCCAGCGTAATTACGCGACCGAGAACCCGCTGCGCTGGCGAGGCTATGACAGTGAGATCTGGGGACTCACGGCCTGCGACGGGCCGGCCGATACCGTGCAGATCTTCAACAACGAAGAGCGCGGCTTCTTCACCTATGCAGCGCGCAGCACTGCTTCGCCCCACATCGTCGACGACGGGACCATTGCACCGACAGCCGCAGTAGCCTCGATCGCGTTTGCGCCCGAGATCGTGATTCCGACGATTCGCGCATTCCGAGCGCGTTTCGGTGAGCATCTGTACCAGCGCTTCGGATTTCTCGATTCGGTCAACCCGAGCTTTACGTACACGGACGTGCCGCTGCGCCATGGCAAGATCGTGCCTGGCATCGGCTGGATCGCCGATGACTATCTCGGCATCGATCAGGGGCCGATCGTGGCGATGATCGAGAACTATCGCTCCGAGGTGATCTGGAGAACCATGCAACGCAATCCCCACATTCGCCGCGGTCTGGAGCGGGCCGGATTCACCGGGGGCTGGCTCTCGCCGAGCAGCCCAACGCCGGTGACGAGCCCGAACAGCACCGAGCAGCGGTGAGCGTGTGTCGCGACGTTTCACTCGTCGTGCGGTCATCGGTGGACTAGCAGCGACGGCCGCGATTGCCGCAGGGTGTGCGTCGAAGAAGAGAAAACAGATCCACCTGACGTTTTGGGCGGTGGGGCGCGAAGGCGAAGTGGCCGCCGAGCTGCTCACCGGATTCGAACGGCAGCATCCTGAAATCGATCTGGAGATCCAGAAGCTTCCCTGGACGGCGGCGCATGAAAAGCTGCTCACTGCGTACGCGGGCGAGACGCTGCCGGATGTGTGCCAGCTCGGCAATACATGGGTGCCGGAATTTGCGGCGTTGAATGCGTTGCATAGTCTCGATGAGCGCCAGCAGGGCTCGACCATCATTGCGAAGAGCGATTACTTCGCAGGATTCTTCGATTCGAATCGTGTCGACGAGACGCTGTATGGCATTCCCTGGTACGTCGACACACGCCTGCTCTATTACCGCCGCGACCTGTTGTCGCAAGTCGGATTCGATGCGCCCCCGACCACGTGGGAAGAGTGGAGTCGCATGCTGGCCGCCATCAAGGAGCTGGTGGGGCCCGATCGCTATTCGGTCCTGCTGCCGATCAATGAGTTCGAACCGCTGCTCGTGTTTGCGCTTCAGCAGCCGCAGGAGGTGCTGCGCGATGACGGTCGCTACGGCAACTTTCGCAGTGAGAATTTCCGGCGCGCACTCGGGTTTTACGTGAACATGTTCGATCGCGGGTGGGCGCCGCGCATGACGAACACGCAGGTCTCCAATGTCTGGGACGAGTTCGGCAATGGCTACTTCTCGTTCTACATCTCGGGGCCCTGGAACATTGCCGAGTTCCGCAAGCGGCTTCCGCCGAAGCTCAGGGATGCGTGGATGACGGCACCGATGCCCGGACCGGAGGGACCCGGCGTGTCGTCGGCCGGTGGCGCCAGCCTCGTGATCTTCGAAAGCTCACGCAACAAGGACGCTGCCTGGCAGCTCATCGAGTATCTGTCGCAGCCCGAGATCCAGCAGCGCTTCTACGAGCTCACGGGCGACATGCCACCGCGCCGCACGAGTTGGTCGCTGCCCGCCCTTGCACAGTCGCCCTATGCGAAAGCATTCCACGAGCAGCTCGATCGTGTGCGCTCGCCGCCCAAGGTGCCGGAATGGGAGCGCATCGCTCAGGAAATGCGCCTCGCGGCCGAACGTGTCGTTCAGAAGCAGGCCTCGATCGATCAGGCGGTTACCGCACTCGATGCCAAGACCGACAGCATTCTGGAGAAGCGAAGATGGATGATGAGCAAGGAGCAATGAGCAATTAGCAATGAGCAATGAGCAGGTAGTAATGAATATCGAAGAATGGAGAATGGGGAATGGGGAATGGGGAATGGGGAATGAGGGATGACAAATGAGAGATGACCAACGGCGTGGGTTGGGTGCGGTGGGGGTATCGTCTGTCCGTTCCTGTCATTGCTCATTACTCATTGCTCATTACTCATTGAGATGAGCCGTTCTTACGCCGCATGGTGGTTCGTGGCTCCGGCATTGCTGGTGCTGGCGGTTTTCTTTTTTATTCCCGTGCTGGCGGCGTTTGCGATGAGCCTGACGGATTTCGATCTGTACGCGCTCGGAGATCTTTCGAATCTACGAGTGATCGGCCTGCGCAACTACGGGCAATTGCTCGTCGACCCATTGTTCTGGAAAGCATTGGGGAACACGTTCTATTTCGTGCTGCTGGGAGTGCCGCTGTCGATCGGCGCATCGCTGGGCGCTGCGCTCCTCGTGAACTCGAAGCTCGCGCGTTTCCGAAATTTCTTTCGCACCGTCTATTTCGCACCCGTGGTCACGACGCTTGTCGCTGTCGCAGTCGTGTGGCGCTACATTTTTCACACACGCTACGGGTTCCTGAACTATGTGCTGAGCTGGGTGGGGATCGATCCGATCGACTGGATGGGCGAGCCGCGTTGGGCGATGCCTGCCATCGTCATCCTCGCGGTCTGGAAGAACTTCGGTTACAACATGATCATCCTGCTCGCGGCCCTTCAGAGCATTCCGGATGACCTTTATGAGGCTGCACGCATCGACGGGGCTTCGGGGTGGCAGCTTTTCAGGCACGTGACATTGCCGGGTCTTGCACCTGTCCTGACGCTCGTCAGCATTCTCACGATTGCGGGCTATTTTCAGTTGTTCGCCGAACCGTATGTCATGACCGAGGGCGGTCCGCTACAGAGCACGATGAGCGTCCTCTATTTCATGTACGAGGAAGGCTTCAAATGGTGGAGCCTGGGACGCGCTTCCGCGGTGGCTTTCCTGCTGTTCGTGATCATGTTCGCGATCACATTGTTGCAGCTGAGCGTCTCGCGCCGTCGGGAGCGCGCATGAACCGCCGATCGGCCACTCTTTGGATCAATGGCGCCTTGGTCGTCGGTGCCATTGTCACGGCGTTCCCGCTGGTGTGGATGTTGTCGGTCTCGTTCATGCCCACAGGTGCGGCCAGTCATTCGCCACCGCCGTTGCTGCCGCGGAATCCGACGCTCGAGCATTACCGCTCGATGTTTGCGAACTATCAGGCCGGTCGTTACATGTTCAACAGCGCAGTGATCGCCACCGCCGCGACCTGTCTGTCGCTGATTCTGAACACGATGGCCGGCTATGCATTCGCGAAACTCCGTTTCGCGGGACGCGAAAAGATGTTCCGTGCCTTGCTGGGAGCGCTGGTCATTCCTGGGCAAGTCGCGATGATTCCGTTGTTCGCGCTCGTCAAGGAAATGGGCCTCGTCAGTACTTACGGCGGCGTCATCATTCCCAGCATGGCGAGCGTGTTCGGGATCTTTCTCGTGCGCCAATACGCACTGTCGATTCCGGATGACCTGCTCGAGGCTGCGCGCATCGACGGTGCGAGCGAAGGTCGAATCTTCTGGACGATCGTCGTCCCCTTGCTCAAGCCCATTCTGGTGACACTCGCGATTCTCACGTTCCTCGCGACCTGGAACGATTTCATGTGGCCGCTGATTGTGCTGACGGAGCAGAAGCTGCAGACGCTGCCCGTGGCGCTGGCGGGCCTGTCGCGTGAGCATGTTCAGGACAATGAGCTCATGATGGCCGGTGCCGTACTGACCGTTATTCCTGTGCTGGTGTTGTTCCTCGCGCTGCAGCGCTATTACATCGCCGGCATTCTGGCTGGCAGCGTCAAGGGTTGAAGAAGGATTGCTCGTGTTCCGAGTTGCTGTTCGTTGTGGTCTTGCGATTCTCGTGTTCATGGCGTTGGGTGCTGCCGCCGTGGACACACCTTCCGAGGTCCGCATGCTGGATGAGTTCGAGGACCTGTCCGCCTGGCGCGTGTTGGCGTCCGATGGCGTGAGTGCGTCGCTCCACGCTGCGCGCGGCGTGGAACAGGGCAGCGCGATGGTGCTCGACTTCAACTTCAACAAGACGGCCGGTTATGCAGCCGCAACGAGAACACTTCCGGTCGAGTTGCCCGAAGACTATGAAATCTCGTTCTGGATGCGAGGCGAGGCCGGCCGCAACAATCTGGAGATCAAGTTCGTCGATGCCTCCGGTGAAAATGTCTGGTGGTTTCGCCGTGCCAACTACGTGTTCTCGGGCGAATGGCAGAACATCCGCATCAAGCGCCGCCAGATCGAGTTCGCCTGGGGGCCGACATCTGATCGCGCATTGCATCGCTTTGCTTCCATCGAGTTCGTCGTCAGCGCGGGTGCCGAAGGAGGGCAGGGACAACTCTGGTTCGATCGCCTCGCGCTCAAGACTGTTGAGAGACCCAGAGATGTCGAGCCGCCAAAGGTCACGGCGAGCGTATCGGGCAAAGGGCACGAAGCCAGCTTCGTCCTCGATGGCAAGGAAGACACGGCCTGGCGCAGCGGGCCGCGAATCGGCGCGTCCGCGCAGCTGACGATCGATCTTCAGCAGATCCGTGAGTTCGGCGGCATCGAGATCGACTGGCTGAAGGACATGCATGCGCAGCGCTACACGATCGAGGTGTCGCTCGATGGCAAGCGGTGGCGGAATGTTCGTTCCGTGACAGCGGGAAACGGAGCGCGCGATTCGCATCTGCTGCCGGAGTCGGAAGCGCGCTATATCCGCCTGACCATGCAGAACCCCGGGCATGAGCTCGGCATTGCGGAGTTTCATATTCGGGATCTCGAGTTCGGCGCATCGGCGAATGCCTTCATCACCGCGCTCGCGAAGAACAGCAAACGCGGCTGCTATCCGCGCGGTTACTACGAAGAGCAGTCGTACTGGACCATCGTCGGCGTCGAACGAGATTCGCAGGAGGCTTTGTTTTCCGAGGATGGTGCTATTGAACCTCACAAGGCAGGATTTTCCGTCGAGCCCTTCCTGAGAGTCGGCCATGACGCGTTGAGCTGGGCCGATGTCGAGATCAAGCACTCGCTCGAGGGTGACTATCTGCCGATTCCGAGTGCCACGTGGTCGCGCGGATCACTGCAGCTGAAAGTGACTGCAAGTGCTGCCGGTCCCGCGGATCAGGCGCACGCGAGAGTCGTCTATACATTGAAGAACGCTAGCAGTTCCTCACAGAAGGCGACGCTTGCGGTGATGGTTCGACCCTTCCAGGTCAATCCGCCCGCGCAGTTCTTGAACACTCCTGGCGGCGTCAGTCCCATTCAGAATCTGACCTGGAAAGATGGGCAGGTCTTCGTCGATGGCGTCCCCGCATTGATTCCACTCGTAACGCCGACCTCTTTCGTGGCCGGGCCGCCCGAAGCGGGCAATGCCTGCGGTTGGTTCGAATGGCCGCAACAGACGAGCGTTCGCGATGAGACGGGTTTCGCGACCGGTGCACTGCTGTTCGATGTGGACGTCGCGCCGCGGGGCGAATCGAGCATCGTCATCGACCTGCCGCAGCACGCGCAGCGAGGCAAGGCGGTCACACCTCTTACGGGCCAGGCATTCGACGCTGCGACCGTCGAGTGGAAAGAGAAACTCAACCGCGTGCAGTTCCGCGTTCCGGCAGAAGGGCAGGCGATGATCGACACGCTGCGTACTGCGCTCGCGCACGTGCTGATCAATGCCGACGGGCCTGCGCTGCAGCCGGGCTCGCGCTCCTATGAACGTTCGTGGATTCGCGACGGCGCGATGACCTCGGACATGCTGCTGCGAATGGGACATGCGGACGTCGCGAAGACTTACCTGCGCTGGTATGCGGAGTATCAGTTCGCGAACGGCAAGATTCCCTGTTGCGTCGATGTGCGAGGCGCAGATCCAGTGCCGGAGAACGACAGCGGCGGCGAGTTCGTCTTTCTGGTCGATGAAATCTACCGCTACACGAACGATCGCGATCTGCTGCGTGAGATGTGGCCTCGCGTGGTGAAGGCCGTCGAATACATGGATCAGCTACGCCGATCCGAGCGTACCGATGCCAATCGTGAAGGCGATCGCAAGGCCTTCTATGGATTGATGCCGGCGTCGATCAGTCACGAAGGCTATTCCGCCAAGCCGATGCATTCGTACTGGGACAATTTCTGGGCGTTGACGGGATACGAGGCCGCCGTGCGCATCGCGCGGGCGCTCGATGAGAAGGCGCAGATGCGCGAGTTCATCGCCTCGCGCGATGAGTTCCGTTCCGACGTGTATCGCTCGCTGCAGGCCGCGATGCAAATGCACAAGATCGATTTTCTGCCAGGCGCAGCGGAACTCGGCGATTTCGATGCGACCTCCACCTCGATTGCGATTTCACCCGGAGGCGAGCAGCAGATGCTGCCGCCGGATGCGCTCGATGCGACGTTCGAGCGTTACTGGCGCGAATTCGACAAGCGACGTCACGATACGAACTGGGACGCATATACGCCGTACGAACTGCGCAATCTCGGTACATTCGTTCGACTGGGTTGGCGCGAGCGCGCGCAGGAGCTGCTCGAGTTCTTCATGAACGATCGGCGTCCGGCGCGCTGGAATCAGTGGGCGGAGGTCGTGGGCCGTGAGCCGCGCAAGCCACGATTCGTCGGTGACATCCCGCATGGTTGGGTTGCTTCCGATTACGGCCGCTCGCTGCTCGACACGTTCGCCTATGAGCGGCCGAGCGATGAAACGCTCGTGCTCATGGCAGGCGTGCCGGCGGGCTGGATCGAGAAGGAAGGATTCGCGGTACGTAACTTGCGAACTCCGTATGGGCTCCTGACTTACAGCCTCGATGTCCGCGGTGACGTTCGTGTGCTGGAGATTCAGAATCTCACGAGGTTGCCGGCGGGCGGTATTGCCGTGAGTTGGCCGAAACGACCTGAAGGCAAGACGAGCATCAGGGAAGGGACCGCGCGCTGGCTCGGCGATGAGCTGCGCGTGAGCAAGGTGCCGTTCCGGATGGAATTCAATGAGCAATGAATTTAATGAGTAATGAGTAATTAGCAATGAGCAATTGAGACCAGAGGCAGAGCGTCGTTATTCCTCCGTTGCTCATTACTAATTGCCCACAGTGGCGCCGTTCGACTCCCAAGAATAATGAATGATGATTTAACTGAGATCGAGCGTAGAGCGTCGTTATTCCTCCATTACTCATTGCTCCTTACTCATTACTAATTAACGCAGCGCGACTGCTCCGTTCGACGCGATGATTTCAGAGTACAGGCGGGCGCTGGCTTTCAATGTGCGCTTCTGGGTTGCGTAGTTGACGTGAATGAGGCCGAAGCGTTTCGCATAGCCGAGTGACCATTCGAAGTTGTCGAGCAGGGACCAGGCGAAGTAGCCGCGTACATCGGCGCCTTGCACCATTGCGTCGTACACGGCTTTGACGTGCTTGCGCAGATAGTCCACGCGCAATGGATCTTCGAGCGTCGAGCCTTCGGCGTCCGGTGGATCGTAGAACGCTGCACCGTTCTCGGTGACATAGAGCGCGGGATTGCCATAGGTGTTCTTGACCCGCAACAGCGTGTCGGTGAGTCCCTGGGGAAACACTTCCCAGCCCGTGGTCATGTGTGTGGCGTGCTCTTGCGGTACGCCTGAAGCTCGAACCGGCCACGCCGCGGGATCGAAGCGGGTGACGCTGCGCGTGTAGTAGTTGATGCCCACATAGTCGAGCGGCTGGCGGATCAGTGCGAGATCGTTCGCAGGCCAGTTCGGCCACGCATCGCCGAACACGTCCTGGAGCTCTTCGGGGTAGCGACCGAGCATGGCAGGTTCGATGTACTGGCGATTCATGTACGCCTCGGCACGGCGGGTTGCTGCCAGATCGGCGTCGGACTGCGAGGCCGGATACTTGGGCTCGATGTTCACGACCAATCCAATTTTGTGCTTGCCCGTGGCGCGATAGGCCTGCACGCCCATGCCATGCGCCATCATCAGATGGTGAGAAGCGATGGGGGCCTCGAACAGATTACGATGACCCGGTGCGAGCGCTCCATAGAGATAGCCGCCATCGGCCACGACCCAGGGTTCGTTCAACGTGGTCCACAGCTTCACGCGATCGTCGAGCTTGCGAAAGACGACGTCGGCATAGTCGGCAAACCAACGTGGACTGTCCGGGTTCAACCAGCCGCCGCGATCATCGAGCGCGGCGGGCATGTCCCAATGGAACAGCGTGACCATCGGCTGGATTCCCTTCGACAGCAGCAGATCGACCAGCCGGTCGTAGAAGGCGAGGCCATCGGCATTCACACGTCCCGTGCCCGCAGGCAGTACACGCGCCCATGCAATGCTGAAGCGGTACGCGTTCAAGCCGATCTGTTTCATGAGCTCGACGTCGGTATCGAACCGCCGATAGTGATCGCAGGCGACATCGCCGGTATCGTTGTTGGCGACACGGCCCGGTGTATGACAGAAGCGCTGCCAGATATTGGGGCCCGCGCCGTCCGCGAGTGTGGACCCTTCGATCTGATAGGCCGACGTCGCACAGCCCCACAGAAAGTCATCGGGAAAACGGCGAGCGGGAAGGGTGGTCATGAGATATTCGATCTGGTGCGATGTGCAAGAGAGTGCGTGATCGCAGCGACGAGGGCAATGCATGGCCGAAGTGGCGCTGAATTCGGTTCGTAAGGTTTACAACAATGGTCACGTGGCCGTGTCGGAAGCGAACTTCACCGTCCGGGACGGCGAGCTTCTCGTGCTGGTCGGACCTTCGGGCTGCGGCAAGAGCACGCTCCTGCGCCTGATCGCAGGACTCGAAGAAGTCACGTCGGGATCGATTCTCATCGGCGGACGCGATGTGACGTCGACCGAGCCTCGCGATCGCGACATCGCGATGGTCTTTCAAAGCTACGCGTTGTATCCGCACATGAGCGTCGCCGAGAATCTCGGCTTCGGACTCAAGCTGCGCGGACACGGAAGCGACGACATTCGCAAGCGCGTGCAGGAGGCGGCTGAGACACTCGAATTGCAACCGCTGCTCGATCGGTTGCCCAAACAACTTTCCGGCGGGCAGCGTCAGCGCGTGGCACTGGGCCGTGCGCTCGTGCGCCAGCCGCAGGTATTCCTGCTCGATGAGCCGCTCTCGAACCTCGACGCCCGGCTGCGCACCACGACGCGGACGGAGATCGCGCGTCTGCATCGTTCGCTCGCAACGACCATGATCTACGTGACGCACGACCAGGTCGAAGCCATGACGCTCGGTCAGCGGATCGCAGTCATGAATGCAGGTGTCGTGCAGCAGATCGACGAGCCGATGCGCATCTACGATCGACCCGCAAATCTGTTCGTCGCAGGGTTTCTGGGCAGCCCGGCCATGAACCTGCTCAAGGGCCGCATTGAACATTCAAGCCAGCAAGCCTTCCTGGTTCAGGAGGACGGTCGGCTGCCGTTGGGTGAGCTGAATGGCCTGCGCAGCGGCGAGTGCGTCGTGGGCATTCGGCCGGAACATTTCGAGCGTGCGGATGCTGCCGCATCAGGCGCATTGCGGTTCGACGCGGTGGTGGAAGTCGTCGAGGCACTCGGGAGCGAGGCATTCGTGCACGCGCGCGTCGGACCGTGGCCGCTCGCGGTGCGAATGCAGCCGCATGATCTGCCGGAGGTGGGCACATCGCTGGCTCTGCGGGCCGATCCGACAAAGCTTCATTTCTTCGATGGTGCATCGGGCCAGCGGATTGACGTCGCGGCTGCGTAGGAAAACGACGTGGCCTGAGCAACAATCCAGCTCCATCGCGAATTGGACTGACTATGTTCTCTCCCTGCGGCGTCATCACCATCACCACCGACTTCGGTCATCAGGGTCCTTTCGTGGCCACCATGAAAGGCCGGATTCTCAGCTGCATGCCCGAAGCTCGCATCATCGACGTCACCCACGAGGTGCCCGTCTACTGGCCAGCAGAGGCGGGGTTCTGGCTGTCGCGCTCTTACCAGTATTTCCCGGACGGCACGGTGCATGTCGGCGTGGTCGATCCCGGCGTCGGGACGCGGCGGGACATCGTCGCGGTTCAAGCCGACGGACACATGTTCCTCGCGCCGGACAACGGTCTTCTCGCGCCGGTGATCGGGCGAAGTGCCAGCGCGGTGATCTACAGGCTGGACCTGGACGCGGTGCGGCACCGACTCGGGCTTGCGAATCCCAGCGCCACGTTCCACGGCCGCGACATCTTCGCCCCCATTGCCGCCGCGCTGGCCTCACGCAAGCTCGGGCCAGCCGAGCTGGGTCCTCAGACGCATGACGTCGTGCCCGCCTGGGTGGATGAGCCGACCGTTGCGGCGGATCACGTAAGCGGCGTCGTGATCACCATGGATCATTTCGGCAATCTGATCACCAACATCGACGCTGCGCTCATCGAGCGATTCGCGAACCCCGTCGTTCGCACCGCGGGACACACCTTCCCGTTGCGTCGCACCTATGGCGATGTGAGTCCGGGCGAATACCTGGCCCTGGTGAATTCTTTCGGCGTGGTCGAGGTGGCGCGGGCGGAGCAAAGCGCCGCCGAAGGCCTGGGACTCAGCCGGGGCGCGCCGGTCGTCGTCACCGGAAATTAAGACGAGACGAGCGCCGTCTGGGCCAGCCTCCGCCCCCCGCTTGTGTCTGCAAGCGATTGATTTCCGCCGATTGCGAACCATTTCAGCCGGGCGGGTCTACTTCAAGGCCGCGGCCATTGAAAACCGCGGCGCATCGTATATAGTCCGCAGGCCCCCGCGCCGGGGCGGTTCAGATGTCATTGATTCTCAAGTAATTTTTCAGGAATCATCATGGTGGAGAGAGACGACGAGCACTTCGATATCGATGATGACTTCGTCGCTGAGAGCGATGAGGATCAGAATTTCGATCGGTTCATCGACAAAGTGGATCGGCGAGCGCGCCCGAGCGCATCCAAAGACGCAAAGAAGGGCAAGGCAGCCTGGAGCAAGTTGGAAGACGTTCTGGCCGAACGGCGCCTGAAAAAAGAGCTCACGGATTTCGACGAAGAGTAAGCGCGATAGCGCCCGCGGACGCACGAGCTGTCCGCGGATCGTGCAAAGGCCGGTGTCTGGGAGGCATCGGCCCGACTGACCCGCAGGGACGACCTGCACCCACACTTTCTTCTGGTTCCTAGAACAATGACGACGGCAGATCCGGCCCAGGCCCCCGCGCCTGGCGCTTCGCCCGGCAATTCGCCCTGGGT
This sequence comes from Pseudomonadota bacterium, assembly GCA_023423935.1. Classification (GTDB taxonomy): domain Bacteria; phylum Pseudomonadota; class Gammaproteobacteria; order Steroidobacterales; family Steroidobacteraceae; genus Steroidobacter. Next base: position 38,458 of record JAFAEQ010000034.1, read on the forward strand.
GGTCCTCAAGTTTGGCGGCACGAGCGTGTCCTCGGCAGCGAACTGGAAAAACGTCGCGGGAGTGCTCCGCGATCGCCTCGCCGAAGGCTTGCGACCCGTCATCGTCCATTCGGCGCTGTCCGGTATCACCGATCGCCTCGAGCAGTTGCTTGCGCTTGCGCTGGGCGGCGAATGGGAGCCGGTGATGAACCAGATCGAGCAGCGCCATCGCGATCTGGCACGCGATCTGGGCATCGTTCCGTCTCCGGATCTCGAGGATCAGTTCAAACGGCTGCGCCAGATCGCTGCGGGCATTTCGCTCGTGGGCGAGGTGAGCGAACGTCTGCACGCTCGCGTCATGGCACAGGGCGAATTGATGGCCACGCGGCTGGGCGCCGCGTTCCTGACGGCGCAAGGTCTGGACACTCAGTGGGTCGACGTGCGAACCGTGCTCAAGGCCGAAGTGCGCCGCAACGCGAGCGTACGCGCGAGCTATCTTTCGGCGACCTGTGCCTACGAGCCCGATCTGGAGCTGCAACGCCGTTGGTCGGCACCGGGTACGGTGTGGATCACGCAAGGCTTCATCGCAAGCGACGAGAAGGGCGATACCGTGCTCCTCGGTCGTGGCGGCTCGGATACCTCGGGCAGCTATCTCGCAGCCAAACTACAGGCGCGCCGTCTCGAGATCTGGACGGACGTGCCGGGAATGTTCAGCGCGAATCCACGCTCGGTGCCGACGGCGCGCCTGCTGCGTGCGCTCGAATACGATGAAGCCCAGGAGATCGCGAGCAGCGGTGCCAAGGTGCTCCATCCGCGTTGCATCATGCCGGCCAAGCAATACGCGATCCCGATCTACGTCTACGCCACACAGACGCCGAAGCTCGAAGGCACGGTGATCACGGCGCATGGCGGCAATGTCGCTGCGCAGGTCAAGGCCGTCACGATCAAGAAGAACATTACGCTCGTCTCCATGGAGACGGTGGGCATGTGGCATTCGGTCGGCTTTCTCGCCGACGCATTCCAGGTGTTCAAGGACCACGGCATCAGCGTGGATCTGGTATCGACTTCCGAGACCAGCGTGACGGTGTCGCTGGACCCGGCCGCGAACACACTGACGAAAGCAGCGCTCGATGCGCTCACGCTGGATCTCGGCAAGATTTGCCGGGTACAGGTGATCGGGCCGTGTTCCGCCGTCAGCCTCGTTGGCCGCAATATCCGCGCGATCCTGCATCGGCTGGGCGATGCGCTCGAGCTTTTCGAAGAGCAGAAGATCTATCTGGTGACCCAGGCAGCCAACGATCTGAACATCACGTTCGTGATCGACGAGGAGCAGGGCGATCGGCTGGTGTCGCGACTGCATGAGATCGCGATTCGCAAGATGACGGCGGATCGGGTGCTCGGTCCGACCTGGGAAGAGTTGTACGGCGGGTCGAGCAAGGCGTCCGACACGTCGGATCAATGGTGGCATGCGCGTCGCGCAGATCTGCTCGAGCTCGGCCGCAAGCACGGTGCAGCATTCGTCTATGACCGCGCGACACTGACCGCGAAGGCTCAGGCGCTCAAAGCGCTGCCCGGGATAGACGGCGTGTTCTACGCGCTCAAGGCGAACTGGCATCCGCAGATCCTGAAGATCTTCCACGAGCAAGGTCTGGGCTTCGAATGCGTCTCGCGTAATGAAGTCGAGCACGTGATGAAGACACTGCCCGGTTTCGATCGCAAGAAGATCCTGTTCACGCCGAACTTCGCGCCGAAGGACGAATACGCGTGGGCGCTCGAGCAGGGCATCTGGGTCACCCTCGACAACCTGCATCCACTGAAGGCGTGGCCCGAGCTGTTCAAAGGTCGTGACGTGTTCGCGCGCATCGACACGGGTTACGGACGCGGACATCACGACAAGGTTCGCACGGCCGGCGTGCACTCGAAGTTCGGGGTACCCCTGTTCGAGATGGATGAGCTGGTGCGGCTCGCCGATGCGAGCGGCGCACGCATCGTCGGCCTGCATGCGCACACCGGCAGCGGCGTGTTTACCGTCGAGAACTGGAAGTCCGTCGGCGAGACATTGACGGCGTTGACGCAGCGCTTCCCGCACGTCCATACGATCGATCTGGGCGGCGGACTCGGCGTTCCGGAGCGATTGGGTCAGCAGGGCGTGGTGCTGGCGGAGTTCGGAGCATCGCTCGCCGCACTCAAAGCTGCACATCCGAAGCTCACGCTCTGGATCGAACCCGGCCGTTACCTCGTCGCCGAAGCAGGCGTGCTCCTGGCTCAGGTGACGCAGCTCAAGGGTAAGGGCGAGGTGCAGTACGTCGGTGTCGCGACGGGTATGAACTCGCTGATCCGGCCTGCGCTCTATGGCGCACATCACGAGATCCTGAATCTCACGCGGCTCGATGACCTCGCAACCGAGGTGGTCAACGTCGTGGGTCCGATCTGCGAGTCGGGTGATCAGCTCGGCCTCGATCGACTGTTGCCTCCGACGCAGGAAGGCGATGTGCTGTTGATTGCAACGGCGGGCGCCTACGGACGTGCCATGAGCTTCACCTACAACCTGCGCGAGCCGGCGCAGGAGTTCCTGATCTGAGGTCTCGCGGGCTGCGGATTTTCTGCCGCCCGCGCCGCTAAGAACGGACCCGCGGCGCGGCCCATG
>JAFAEQ010000026.1 GCA_023423935.1 Pseudomonadota bacterium
ACCTCCTCGTCCTACTTCTCCCCCCCCCCCCCCCCCCCCCCCCCCCCCCCCCCCGCTTCTCCAACTGAATCCCTACTGAATGGCGCGCGCATCTTCTATCGAGATGCGCGCGCATGCGCATGTGCATTCGCTGGCATGTGCCGTGCAACACCCTCAGCAATGAATCGCATTGCAAGATCCACCGGAAGGGAGTAATCAGGGAATTATGTTTCGCACGCACGCTCGTGGCATGCGCAACGATGCGCGATCCGGCTCTGATCATCATGAGTCGTGGCCGTCTTCTTACACTTCACCTCACTGCCATCGCACATCATTTCGCGCGGGCTGCGCTGATGGAGCATCAGCTGGCGCACTGCGTTGGCGCAGTGCCCGATGGAACCTGTGCCCTGATGGATCAGTCTTGGTTTATGGGACATTGCCGTCGAACGAGAGCACGTTCCCCCTTTGACTGAGCTGCAATGACGTGAGCTGCAATGAAATGAATTTTCGTGGGTCATATCGGGGGAGGGACGAATCTAAATGACTGGGTTGATCGGATAGCGCGACGGTCGCGCCACCGGCCACATTCTGATCCGTTGACATATCTAGCAGTTGGAGGGCGGTTCGATGTCAGACAGCCCGATGGCAAGCCCGCAACGCGGGTCCGCCTCGCAACGTGGCGAAAGCTTCGTTGAATCCCTGAGCGCCTATAGCCGGTTCCACCGTGCGCAGCACTGGTCCGGCACGTTCGGCGAATTCCTCCGCACCGTCGTTCCCGGCAATGCGCGCCAACTCGCGCGCACCAGTCATGAGTATCTGTGGGACATGCTCAACTGGTATGGCCGTCCGGGTTCGAACGGCAACACCAATGGCGAGACGGCCGGCGCGAAAGAATTGTTCAAGCGCGAACTGTTCGGCATCGATGAGCCGCTCGGTCGCGTCGTGGATTACTTCAAAGCAGCCGCCGCCGGCTCGGATGTCGGTCGTCGACTGCTGCTGTTGCTGGGTCCACCCTCGGGCGGCAAATCCACGATGGCCATTCTGCTCAAGCGCGGCCTCGAGGAGTACAGCCTCACCGATGAAGGTGCGATGTACGCGCTGCAGGGCTCGCCGATGCACGAGTCCCCATTGAATCTGATTCCGGCCAGCTTGCGCGGCGAGTTTCGCGATACGTATGGCGTTGAGATCCGCGGTGAGTTGAGCCCTTGGGCGCGCGACCGTCTCGAGCGCGAGTTCGAAGGCGACTTCTTGCGAATGCCCGTCGAGCGAGTGTTCCTTTCCGAAGCCTCACGCATCGGTGTGGGTACGTATGCGCCGCATGATCCTACGACTGCCGATCTTGCTGACCTCGTGGGTTCAGTCGACTTGTCTAAAGTCGCTCAGTTCGGCGACGAAGGCGATCCGCGCGCATGGTCCTGGTCGGGTGCGGTGTACGCGGCGAGCCGCGGTGTGCTCGAGATGATCGAGATCCTCAAGGTCAAGCGCGAGTTCCTGTATCTGCTGCTCACGCTGACTCAGGAGAAGAACGTCAAGGTTTCGCGCTTCCCGCTCATTTATCTCGACGAGACGATCCTCGCGCACACGAACCTGGCGGAGTTCCACAAATTCCTGCAGGAGAAAGAGAACGAGGCTCTGCTCGATCGCATGGTGATCGTGAAAGTGCCGTACACGCTTTCGTACATGGAAGAAGCTCGCATCTACGGGAAGCTCGTGTCTGCGGCGCCTGCCTTCCGCGACGTGCATCTGGATCCGCATGCGCTGCGCCTCGCGTCCGTGTTCGCGGTTCTGACGCGACTGATGAAGCCAGAGCGCGAAGGACTCGATCTGTCGAAAAAGGTCCGTCTGTATGCGGGTGAGGCGGTGGAAGGATTTCCGGAAAGTGAGATCTCGCGGTTGCGAGCCGAAGCACCCGAGGAAGGTCTGACGGGCGTGAGTCCGCGCTTCATCGTGAATTCGATCTCGAATGCGATCACGCGCAGCGACAAGAAGAGCCTGACGAGCATGGAAGTGCTGCTTGCGCTCAAGGATTCGATCGAGACGGACGCGCGCATGGATGGGAAGGCGAAGAAGCTCTGGATCGATTACCTCGTCGTCGCGCGTAAGGACTTCTACAACCGCTGGGTGAAGGAAGACGTGCATCGTGCGCTGTTCGCCTCCTTCGAGGACGAAGCGCAACAACTGCTCGACAAATATCTCGACGAAGTCGAGGCCTCGCTCGATCACCGCGAGGTGACCGATCCGATCACGGGCGAGACGCGTCCTGCCGATGAGCGTTTCCTGCGCTCGGTCGAAGACAAGATCAAGGTCTCCGACTCGGGCAAGTTGACGTTCCGTCAGGAAGTCGTGCGCAAGGCGATGGTGGCCTACAAGACGGGAGAGAAATTCACGCTGAACAGTCATTCGCGTATGCGCGAGGCGATCGAGCAGTACCTGTTCGAAGAGCGCCGCGACGTGTTGCGTCTGGTGACTTCGGCGGCGCGTCCGGATGACGAGGCGCGCAAGAAGATCTCCGCCGTGCAGGAACGACTGACCGGCGAATATGGTTATGACGAACACAGTGCCAAGGAGGCACTGAGCTACGTGACCACACTGCTCGCTCAGGAGTAGCAGCACGGTCGAGGCGCGGTAACGCAATGAGCGATTCCACCTCCGGTACTCCCGCAAGTCCTGGCGAAGCAGGCTGGTACGACCTGTTCTCGAGAGGCGCACGGGATTGGCTGCGCCACAACGAGAAAGTGCGTGAGGCAGTGCGACAGCATCTGCCTCAGATCGTCGCGGGCGCGGATGTCCTCACGGGTGGCGCGAGCACCGTGCGCGTGCCGGTGCGCATGCTCGAGCACTATCGCTTCAGACTGCGACCGCCGAACGAGCAGCAGGGTGTCGGACAAGGTCAGGCCAAACCCGGCGATCGCATCGGCCGCCCGCAGCAGCAGGACAGCGACCAGCGCGGACAGGGCGGCAACGAAGACGGCGGCATCCAGTACACACTCGAGTTTCGCATCGACGACATCGTCGACTGGCTGTGGGAAGAGATGCAGCTGCCGAATCTCGAAGCGAAGGCTGGCAAATCGCGCGACGACGATTGGACACGTGAAGGATGGGACCGACGCGGCGCCCGCTCGCGCCTGGATCGGCGGCGCTCGATGAAAGAATCCATCAAGCGGCGCGGTGTGCAGACGCTCGGCGGCAATGAAGCGCCGCCTTTCACTGACGAGGATTTGCGCTTTCGTCAGCTCGCCCGACGTGAGCAGCCGGCGACTCAAGCTGTAGTGATTCTGCTGCTCGACGTGTCAGGCAGCATGGGCGATCGCGAACGCCAGATCTCGAAGACTTTTTTCTTCTGGGCGATCCAGGGATTGCGTCGCCAGTACCGACAGCTCGAGCTGGTGTTCGTTGCGCACACCTCGGAGGCTTGGGAGTTTCAGGAAGAAGAGTTCTTCCGCGTCAGCGGCACGGGCGGCACGGTCGCATCCACTGGCCTGCGAAAGGTTCGCGAGATCATCGACGAGCGCTTTAGTCCCAGCCAGTACAACGTCTATCTGTTCTATGCATCCGATGGCGAGAACTTTCCGTCCGATCAGCCACAGGCCGAAGAAGCGCTCGTGGACCTTGCCCCCGACTGCAACTACGCGGGCTTTCTCGAAGTGGCTCCACTCGCAGGCACGATCCCGGACAGCGAGCTCGGCAGACTCTTCGCGGACATGTCACAGGACAATCCGCAGATCGGAGCGTTTCGCGTGAACAGCACTGACGACATCTGGAACGCGGTACGACATTTCTTTGGCAAAGCGGCAGGGGAGTGAAGATTGAGGCGCCAGGCTCTAGGGGCTAGGCGCTAGCTGGAAGAAACGATTTCATTGAAGCAGTACGTGGAGCAGTGAGATGCGATGCATCCGTGCCTCCGTTTTGCTAGGACCTAGCGCCTAGTACCTAGCGCCTTCCTGGACCTCCTCATGACCGAAGACTGGCAAACACACATCACCCGCATCGAACAGCTCGCACGCAGCCAAGGGCTGCGGTACGACCCTGTCGAATTCGAGGTCGTGCCCGAAAGCTTCATGACGGAGATCGCCATCTACGGACTGCCGGTGCGCATGCCGCACTGGTCCTTCGGCGTGCGCTACATCTACCAGCTCATTCAACATCGGATGGGATTGTCGCGACTGTTCGAAGTCGTCTTTCCGGGTAACCCCGGGCGCGCCTATCTCGCGAAGACGAACTCGTACGCCGAAAACGTTCTGGTGACCGCTCACGTGCTGGGACACGCCGACTTCTCCAGCAACAATCTTCTGTTCAAGCGCAGTCAGCACCAGGTCGGCGAACACATCGTCGAGCAAGCCGCAGCGCACGCACGCCAAATCGGTATGGCGATCCAGGAACACGGTCTTGATCGCGTGGAATCGGTACTCGATGCGGCGCTCTCCCTCGAGCAACACATCGATATCGATCAAGGCGTACGACGCGAACGCTATGCGGATGTGATTGCGGAACCCTCTCCTGCGATGGATTCTGAGTTCGCACGCCGCTTTGCCCAGCTCGGCCCCGACACCGCACGACCGCGACCGACGAGTACACCGCGACGCGCACCAATTCCCCCGCATCCCGAGAAGGATCTGCTCTGGTTCATTGCCCACTATGCGCCCGAGCTCGAACCCTGGGAACGCGACATCTTTCTCGCTGTCCGCGAAGAGTCGTTCTATTTCTATCCCGTGTTTGCCTGCCAGATCATGAACGAAGGCTGGGCGTCGTTCTGGCACGCACGGCTGTTACGCGAGGCGGACTTCCTGCCCCAGTCCGCTTACGTGGATGCGATCAAGTGTCACTCCGACGTCGTCCGCCCCACCGCGAGCGGCGAAAACGTCGCGCTCGCCACGAACCCTTATCACCTGGGCTTTTCCATCTGGGAGAAAATCGTCGAAGAACGCGGCATCGAAGACGCGCGCAAGATCATGTGCGAAGACGACGACTTCGCCTTCATCCGCAATCATCTGACGATGGATCTCGCGAAAGAGCTGAAGCTGTTCCATTACAAAGGCCCCGCGAACGGCACGCTGACCGTTCAGGAGACCGATCTTCCGCTCCTGCACGATGCCCTGCTCGCACCGAAGTATGGATTCGGCGCCCCGACCGTGAGCGCATCGCGCGTCCACGTCGATGGCCGACTCGAATTGATCCACGACCATGCAACGGATGGACGCGGCCTCGACCCCGAACGCGGCCGCCGAGTCCTCGAATACATCGCGCGCGTCTGGCGCCGCCCCGTGACGATTACCACGATCGACAACGAGAAACGGACGGTGGAGTTGTCGGTGTCGCCTCCGCCGCTGAATTGAAGACTTCAGGAGCGGCCGCAAAGACCGCATAAAAGATCACGCAAGCCGAACAGCTCGACCTTCTTCTTTCGCATTTTTCCTTTTTGCGGTCTTTGCGGCCGTCTTCTGTCAGACAAACGCGTGACGATAGTCGCGCAGGAAGTCGTCGAATGAGCGGGGATCCTGGCCGGTGACGTCGCGGACGACGTGGGTGGGGGCGACATTGATCAGGTTGGAAGCGCAGGCGTCCCAGAGTTCCAGGGTGGCCTCGATCATCACAGGTGCGGCGCCGGCGGCCTGCAGACGACCGCGAGCTTCGTTGGCCGTGATGTCGACATAGCGGATGGGCTTACCGAGCACCTGGCTCATGCGGCTCGCCACTTCATCGTAGGTAATCGATTCGCTTCCCGTGACGGTGTAAGTGCGGCCGGCGTGGGACGGATTCAGCAAAGCCACGGCGCCGACGGCCCCGACGTCGCGTGCATCCACGAAGGTCCATTTGCCTGAGCGGAACGGGCCTGCGATGACGCTCTGGGCTGCAACCGTTGGTGCGAACTGCAGAAGATTCTGCATCAGGAATGTGGGCCGCAGATGGGTGACCTGCAAACCGCTGCTTTGGGTGCTGCCCTCGACTTGTCCGAGCCACCGCAACGCCCGCGCACAGCACAGACCTGCATTCGCACCTACGCCCGAGAGCTGAACCAACCGGGAGACGCCAGATTTCTTGGCGGCCGCGACGAATTTGCTGTGGAGCTCCGCCATTCGCGGCGAGAAACCGGAGGCAAGGAATGCGGCATCAACGCCTTCAAGGGCCTTCTGCAGGCTGGTATCGTCAGCCAGATCGCCGCGAAAGACCTCGATATTGGCCGCCGACACGCGCAATCGTGCGGGATCTCGCACGAAAGCTCGTACCGCAACGGGCTTGTCCGCCAGTCCGGCGAGCACCGCCTGGCCCACATTCCCCGTTGCACCGGTCACAAGAAGCATCGTTTCACCGTCAATCGCACTAATGAGAACTCTGATGGTCCGATCCGATTCGAGAGATACATTAAGGGCCGAAACCGCCCCGGTAAACGGCGGGTCCAGCGAATAGTCTGGTGCGCGGCCGTCATGAATCCCCCGCCTACAATCCCGTTCAATAGAATGGCAACCGAGATTGGGGAACGGACTGATTGAATAATTTCAGTGACATTGTGGCTTATGTCCGTGTGGTTGAGGCACACAGTTTTGTCGCGGCGGCACAAACCCTCGGGATGTCGCCCTCGGCAATCAGTAAAGCCGTCAGCCGCCTGGAAGAAAGATTGGGCGCCCGCTTGCTCAATCGTACAACGCGCTCGCTGAGTCTGACCGACATCGGCGCCGCGTTCTATGAACGGTGTCGCGAGGCACTGGGGCAGCTCGAGCACGCAGAAAGCGAAGTCTCCGAGTCACGCGGCGTTCCCCGCGGCCGGTTACGTGTCGAAGTCCCGGTTTCGCTGGGACGACGCATCATCGTGCCCGCGTTGCCCCGTTTCATCGCCCAGTACCCCGAGATCAGCGTGCAGATGAGCATGAACGACCGGGTGGTCGATCTGGTTCAGGAAGGGATCGACGCCGCCGTGCGCATCGGGAATCTGAGCGATTCGAGCCTGATCGCGCGCCGCATCGGCCATCTGCGCGGCGTCACCTGCGCATCGCCCGAGTTCATCGAGCGCTTCGGCGAACCGCAGGATCCGACCGAGTTGCAGCCGGAGCATTGTCTGCAGATGTTCCGCGGCGGAACGAACCAGGTGCGCGAGTGGATCTTCAAGAAAGACGGGGTCGAACACACGATCACGCCGTCAGCGCGTTTGGCGTTCAGCGATCCGGAATCGGCGGTCGCTGCGGCGGTGAGCGGCGCAGGGTTCGTTCGCAGTCTCGACTTCACGGTGGAAGCGCAGATCGCCTCCGGCCTGTTACGCCCCGTTCTCGAAGACTGGAACGACGGTGCTTACTGGCCCGTCTCCGTCGTGTATCCACAGCATCGGCAGCCCACAGCGAAGATTCGGGCGTTCATCGACTTTGCGGCCGGCCTGTTCCCCCAGTCCGTGCAGCCTGCAATCGCGCCGCTCGTGAACGCATCCTCGGCGACCCAACGAACCACGCGGACCGATTCGAAAAACCGTCCCGTCGCGCCACCGCCATTCCCCTGATCAGTCGCAGGTGAGACACGCCTGGGACTGCGCGGAGGCGATCTGCGTGAGTCGGGCGGCACGCAGTTTGGGCAGCAGGAACGCGATGGCCCGCTGAGCATCCCGGCAACGTTGAGCACGTAACGTCAGCTCGCTCGAGCGATTCGTACGCACGTCCGTCTCGTCCTCGAACAGCGCGCTCAACGCTTCGAGATTGTCGAGGGTCTGATCGATCAGCACGACGGGATCGGTGAACACGGATGAGCTCCTGAACGGATGAACAGCCTGTATGGTTATACAGTCTCAGATCGGCTGGCAAGAGGAGCCCGTAAGCGACTGTTTGCCGTAGGCATTCGTGGAAGCTCACGTACACTTCCGCCGTCAGGTCCCGGAGAAGACCCATGCGGCGCGTCGTCTGGTCCACGTTGCTTGCCCTGCTGGCGTCCGATGCCTTTGCGCAGATCCCTGTGACGACTCTCGATGAGGCAGCGCAGAAACTGCAACCGAAGATCATCGAATGGCGGCGCGATCTCCACGCTCATCCTGAACTGAGCAATCGCGAGGTGCGCACATCGCAGCGGGTGGCAAAGCATCTGCGCGCGCTCGGTCTCGAAGTGAAAACAGGCGTGGGTCTCACCGGCGTCGCAGGTCTGCTCAAAGGTGCGCACCCCGGACCTACGATTGCATTGCGAGCAGACATGGACGCACTGCCGGTTACCGAGCAGGTCGATCTGCCGTTCAAGTCCACAGTGACCAGTCAATTCCGCGGCGAAACGGTCGGTGTCATGCACGCCTGCGGACACGATGCGCACACGGCCATGCTGATGGGCGTCGCCGAAATTTTGGCGGCACGTCGCGAACAACTACGCGGGCAGGTCCTGTTTATTTTTCAGCCCGCAGAAGAAGGCGCGCCTGAAGGCGAAACGGGAGGCGCGCAACGCATGCTCGCGGAAGGCCTGTTCGATATCGCGAAGCCCGAGGCAGTCTTCGGGTTGCACGTGATCGCATCCTTGCCGACGGGTGTGATCGGCTATCGCTCGGGTCCGATGATGGCCGGTTCCGACAGCTTCACGATCAAAGTTCAGGGCCAGCAAACACACGGCTCGCGTCCGTGGGGCGGCGTCGATCCGATCGTTGCCGCCTCGCAGATCGTCGTGAATCTGCAGAGCATCGTGAGCCGGCAGATCGACATCACGGCGCTGCCGGCGGTCATCAGTGTCGGCGCCATCAAAGGCGGAATCCGCTTCAACATCATTCCGGATTCGGTCGAGATGATCGGCACGATCCGCACCTTCGACGACACGATGCGTGCAGAGATCATTCGCAACATGAAGCGAACGGCCGAGAGCACTGCGCAGGCGAGCGGCGCCAGCGCAACGCTGCAGGTTCGGGACAATCACATCCCTCCCGTCATCAACGATCCGCAGCTCACCGAACGCTCGTTGCCCTCGCTCGAACGCGTCGCCGGCAAGAACAACGTGCGGATGATCAGCCTGCAAACCACCGCCGAGGACTTCTCGTTCTATGGCGCCGAGGTACCCGCACTCTTTTTCTGGGTCGGCATCACGCCGCCCGATCGCAATCCCGAAAAGGCGGCGTTCAATCATTCCCCGCTGTTCTACGTCGATGAATCCGCAATGGAGCTGGGCACGCGCGCCATGCTGGCCGTGGCCACGGATTATCTGCAGCGATAAGGACGAGCGATGCGCGTGAGTCTTCGCAATGGATTGCGTTATTCGCCGCTGATGGCACGATCGAATCTATGCACAATGGCGTGGCGGCTCGTATGCCAACGCCATGCGAGCAATCGATGCCGAAGTCGCCGCTGCAAGCGATCCGCTCAGCGAATAGCGGCGGCTTCATGAGCAGACGAGTCAATGGCCAGATCGGTGGCTATCTGATCATGTTGCGCAGCCACTTCTTCATCGCCTGCTCGAAGCAGGTCGCACCGGTGAAGCGCTCGATCTTGCACGCGAGCATTTGAGATCGAACACAAGATTCCGGCCTCGCGATGCCTGCGATACCATCGGCCTCGCCCGACTCGCACACGACACCGGAGATCATCCGACGGCTCGCGCATTGCTCGTGGACTTCGCGGATACCTGTCCCCGTGATCCGGAGCACACTACCGCAGCACGTCTGCCGCACTCTCTGTAGAAGATGAGTTGTCAACGGAACTGGTTCACTACCTCAATGTCGTAGGAGGCACACACTGGACGGACCAGGATTTCTGTAGCGGGTGCCGGAAGTGCCGGGGGAATGGAAATGGCCATGCGCACGGTAGGCTCGAGGACGAATCACGCTTCTTTGTACTCGGCGATGCTGAGCATCGTCGCATTCGCCAGCTGCGCCTATGCAGCGCCGGGACGCGGCAATCCGCCGCAGCTCGACATTCCGCGGATCCCGCTCGAGCGCACGATCGAGGAACCAGATCATCTCTTTGCCGCACCGACTCGGGCCGACCGCATCGGTCGCATCATGGCGCCCGTGAAAATCAATGGCCGCGGTCCTTTCCGTCTGGTCGTCGACACCGGCGCGAATCAGTCCGTTCTCACGAGCTCGCTCGTTCAGGCACTCGGGCTGCAGATCGTTCCCGAGAACAGCGTACGACTGACAGGTGTTACAGGGTCGCTCGTAGTGCCGACCATCACGCTGGATTCGCTCGAGACCGGCGATCTGCACCAGAAGGGCTTGCGCGTGGCAGTCCTGGGCAACGTGAGTGGCGGCGCCGAAGGAATTCTTGGCATGCAGGGCTTCGGCGGCAAACGCATCACCGTCGATTTCGTGAACGACAGGATCCAGATCTCCTCATCGCGCGGTCAACGGGCGGGATCCCGGTTCGCGTCGATCCCGGTCCAGGTGCGTTTCGATCGATTGCTGCTCGCCCACGGCCGCGTCGGCGGCGTCAAGGTCCAGGCGGTCATTGATACCGGCGCCGAGCGCACACTGGGCAACTCGGCGTTGCGACGCGAGCTCATACGTCGCAAGCGGCTGCCCGAAGCACCCGTCATGGCAGGTGTCATCGGCGTCACCGAAGCCGAACAGCGCGGTGATGCCATCTGGACTCGCAAGATTCAGCTCGGCGATGTGACCCTCACCGATGTCAACGTGATCTACGGCGACATGCATGTGTTCAAGGTCTGGAACCTCGACGACGAGCCTGCAATATTGATCGGCATGGATGTCCTCGGCCTTCTGCACACACTCGTAGTCGACTACCGACTGAAAGAAGTTCAAATCAAGGTGCGTTCCTAAACGAAAGCCGCGGCCGTTTCCTTTCGAACACGCAGGCTCGACGCAGTCGCACATCATTGAATCTGCGACGCACGCGCCAATCGCCTCCACCCTCATTCGATCCTGAATCCAGCGCCGCGACATATAAGGCTGCTCGAGCCTGAAGCGGTGCAGCCAGCTTGCGACCTGCGCTCGCTTCGAGCATCTCATTCCCGAATGCACATAAGCACATTCATTTGTGCATTCCTGATTCGATTTCATGAATGTCGTGCACTCAGCTGGATTGGTCCATCGATCGTGCGTCACTACAGTCGCCTCCCTTAGAAACGCAAACGGCTGGGGAGTAACCTATGTTGATCCGATCGAACGTACTGAAGAGCGTCGCCATTGCAGTGCCCCTGTCCGTTGCTGCAGCAATCGCGCTGTCCGGCTGCAAGAGTGAGGCGAATACTCCACCCGCTGCGACGGCAGTTGCGGTGACGGCAGCGGCTGCAATCGAACGCAAGGTCACGGAGTGGGACGAGTTCACCGGTCGGCTCGAAGCCGTTGAATCGGTGGAGATCCGTCCACGTGTGACGGGCTATATTGAGAGCGTGAACTTTGCCGAAGGCAGCCTCGTAAAAAAGGACGATCTGCTGTTCGTGATCGATCCTCGACCCTACCGCGCCGCGCTCGATAAGGCGAAAGCCGAGCTGACGCGCGCGACGGCACGCGCGGAACTTGCGCACAGCGATGCGACGCGCAGCGAAAAGTTGCTGGCGATCAAGGCTGTCTCTCAGGAAGAGTACGACGAGCGATTGAATGCTGCGCGCGAAGCGGATGCGAACGTGATCGCCGCACGAGCGGCCGTCGAAGCAGCACAGCTCGATCTGGGCTTCACGCGAGTGACCGCGCCGATCAGCGGACGCATCAGCAAGGCGGCCGTCACTGCGGGCAATCTCGTGACGGGCGGCTCTGGAAGCGCGCCGTTGCTCACGACCATCGTCTCGGTCGATCCCATCTACGTGAGCTTCGACGGCGACGAGCAGGTGTATCTCAAGTACACCGAGCTTGCGCGGCGCGGTGATCGACAAAGCTCGCGCGACGCAGCGAATCCCGTGCAGATGGGCCTTGCCAACGAGGAAGGCTATCCGCACACCGGTTCGATGGTCTTCGTCGACAACCAGATCGATCCGCATACCGGCACGATCCGCGCCCGTGCAGCTTTCTCGAACAAGGAAGGTTTCTTTACGCCCGGCCTGTTCGCCCGCGTCAAGCTGCTGGGACAGAACTCCTACTCCGCCGTGCTCGTCGATGACCGCGCGATCGGCACGGATCAGAGCCAGAAGTTCGTGTATGTGATCGACGATGAAAACAAGGTGGCCTATCGCACCGTCAAGATCGGCCGCATCACCGACGGTCTGCGCATCGTGCAGCAGGGACTCGCGCCGGGCGAGAAAGTCATCGTGAATGGCCTTCAGCGCGTGCATCCGGGCAGCGTCGTTCAGCCGGAACTGGTTGCGATGGATGCGAGACAGGACAACGCGTCGAAATTCGCGAGCACTCTGAAGCAACAGTGATCGGTGATGAGCGAAGGGTGATGCGTCGACAGCCATCCCCGCCCAGTCCTTCTGGCTCATCACACATCACTCATCACGCATCACCGAGAAAGCCATGAATCTTTCACGCTTCTTCATCGACCGCCCGATCTTCGCGGCGGTCCTGTCGATCATCATCTTCTTGGTCGGCGCCATTTCGCTGTGGCAGCTGCCGATCAGCCAGTATCCCGAGGTCGTGCCGCCCTCGGTCGTAGTTCGCGCGCAATACCCGGGGGCAAACCCGAAGGTGATTGCCGAAACGGTCGCCGCGCCGCTTGAGCAGGAAATCAACGGCGTCGAGAACATGCTGTACATGTCGTCGCTCGGCACGAGCGATGGCTCGATGATCCTCACGGTGACCTTCCGCCTCGGCACGGATGTCGATACCGCGCAGGTGCAGGTTCAGAACCGTGTGTCGCAGGCATTGCCGCGACTGCCTGAGGATGTGCGGCGATTGGGCGTCACCACGCTCAAGGCATCGCCCGATCTGCTGATGGTCGTGCATCTGACTTCGCCGGATCGTCGCTACGACACGGCGTACTTGCGCAACTACGCGACGCTGCAGGTCCGCGATGTGCTGGCACGCCTGCGTGGCACGGGTGACGTGCGCCTGTTCGGCTCGGGCGACTACTCCATGCGCGTCTGGCTCGATCCGGACAAGATCGCGAGCCGCGGCCTGCTTGCGAGCGATGTCGTCAAAGCAATCCGCGAACAGAACGTGCAGGTCGCCGCAGGACAGATCGGCGCGCAGCCGAATCCCGGCAATTCCGACTATCAGCTCAACGTCACGACCTCCGGCCGACTGATCACCGAGCAGGAGTTCGGCGACATCATCGTGAAGACGCAGCCCGACGGCTCGGTGACGACCCTCAAAGACGTGGCGCGCATCGAGCTCGGCGTCGGTCAGTATTCATTACGCGCACTGCTCAGCAACCAGCCTGCCGTCGCGATTCCGATTTCGCAGGCCCCTGGCGCCAATGCGCTCGAGCTCTCGGATGCGGTTCGCGAGACCATGGCCGAGCTCAGCAAGAATTTCCCCGAAGGCATGTCTTACGAGATCGTGTACGACCCGACGATCTTCGTACGCGATTCGATCAAGGCCGTGATCGAGACGCTGCTCGAAGCCCTGGTGCTGGTCGTGCTGGTGGTGATCCTGTTCCTGCAAACCTGGCGCGCGTCGATCATTCCGCTGATCGCCGTGCCAGTCTCGATCATCGGCACGTTCGCGCTGATGCTGGCGTTCGGCTTCTCGATCAACGCGCTGTCGTTGTTCGGACTGGTGCTCGCCATCGGTATCGTCGTCGACGATGCGATCGTCGTCGTGGAGAACGTCGAGCGCAACATCGAAGCCGGACTCACGCCTCGCGAGGCCACCTACAAGGCGATGCAGGAAGTCAGCGGCCCGATCATTGCGATCGCGCTGGTGTTGGTAGCCGTGTTCGCACCGATCGCGTTCATCACGGGACTCACCGGTCAGTTCTACAAGCAGTTCGCGCTGACGATCGCGATCTCGACCGTGATCTCGGCGATCAATTCGCTCACGTTGAGTCCTGCACTGGCGGCCTTGCTGCTCAAGCCGCATGGATCGCAGCCGGATGCGCTCACGCGCGGCATGAATCGCGTGTTCGGTGGATTCTTCCGCCGCTTCAATCAATTCTTCGATCGATCCGGCACGAAGTACGTGGGCGGCGTGCGCGGCGTGCTCGCGCACAAGTCCATCGCGATGGGCATCTTCGCCGGCTTGCTGGTGCTGACCTACGTAATGTTCCAGGTCGTGCCGAAAGGCTTCATCCCGGTCCAGGACAAGCAGTACGTCGTGACGATGATTCAGTTGCCGAATGCGGCATCGCTCGATCGCACCGAAGAGGTCGTACGTCGCGTCAGCGACATCGGCTTGAAGACACCGGGCGTCGCGAACGCGGTGCAGTTCCCGGGACTGTCCATCGCCGGTTTCACCAACAGCCCGAACTCGGCCATCGTGTTCTTCGCGCTCGATGACTTCGACAGACGCAAATCGAAGGAACTGTATGGACTGAACATCGCGAACCAGCTCAACGGCGCGTTCAGCGCGATCCAGGACGCACAGATCGTCGTGTTCCCACCGCCCGCGGTGCAGGGCCTCGGCACCATCGGCGGCTTCAAGCTGCAACTCGAGGATCGCGCGGACGTCGGCTACGACGAGCTCTATCGCGCGACGCAAGCGGTCATCGCGAAGGCGCGTCAGCAACCCGAGCTGGTCGGTGTGTTCTCGAATTACGAGGTAAGCGTTCCGCAGATCCAGGCCGATGTGAATCGCGTCAAAGCCAAGGAGCACGGCATCGCGCTCAACGATGTCTTCGAGACGCTGCAGGTCTACCTGGGCTCGATGTACGTGAACGATTTCAACCGCTTCGGCCGCACCTATCAGGTGATCGCGCAGGCGGACGCGCCGTACCGATCCAAGGCCGAGGACATCCTGCGGCTGCAGACACGCAACGCGAACGGCGAGATGCTGCCGCTGGGTTCGATCGTGCGCGTCTCGGAGAGCTACGGCCCGGATCGCGTGTTCCGCTACAACGGCTATCTGACCGCCGACATCAATGGCGGACCGGCACCCGGCTACTCGACGGGTCAGGCGAAAGCCGCCATGGAAAAGATCCTCGATGAGACGCTGCCGAACGGCGTGAAGTACGAGTGGACCGATCTCACGTACCAGGAAGTGATCGCGGGCAACAGCTCGATCTTCGTCTTCCCACTGTGCGTGCTGCTGGTCGTGCTGGTACTCGCCGCGCTCTATGAGAGCTGGACGCTTCCGCTTGCGATCGTGCTGATCGTGCCGATGGCATTGTTGTCCGCGATTCTGGGCGTGTGGCTCTCCGGCGGAGACAACAACATCTTCACGCAGATCGCCTTCTTCGTGCTGGTGGGCCTGGCGAGCAAGAACGCGATCCTCATCGTCGAGTTTGCGAAGGACCGTGAGCAGGCCGGTGTCGATCCGGTCGCCGCAGCGCTCGAGGCCGCACGCCTGCGATTGCGTCCGATTCTGATGACCTCGATCGCCTTCATCATGGGCGTCGTGCCGCTGGTCATCGCCACGGGCGCCGGCGCCGAGATGCGTCACGCCATCGGCATCGCCGTGTTCTCCGGCATGCTCGGTGTCACGTTCTTTGGCCTGTTCCTGACACCTGTCTTCTACGTACTGCTGCGCGCTGCCGTGAAGCGTCGTGTTCGTCGCGATGTGCCGGCCGGCGCTCTGGAAGGAGCTTCACATGCTTAAGAAGAACTACTGGCGCTCATCCGCCGAGCAATGGCCGCACGTGGTGCGCGACATCGACGCGGCGGACGCAGAGCTTCGCGACACGAACCCGCCTACAGATGAGATCGATGCACATCCCACGCGGCGGATGTCGCAGACGCGCGCTGCGAGGGCCGCAGCACTCGCACTGAGTTCCGCGATCCTCGCGGCGTGCGCTGTCGGTCCCGATTATCACGAGCCGAAGATGGCGACCCCCGACCAGTTCGTGAGCGTCGAATCGACACAGGCGAGTACGGCAGAGCTCGAGCAGGACTTCTGGAAAGCATTCCACGATGCGACGCTCGATGAACTCATCGAGGACGCGCTGCGCGCGAACCACGATATCCGCATCGCGTTCACACGACTGCGCGAGGCACGTGCCATTCACGGTGAAGCGCGCCTCGATTTCGCGCCGACGGTGACTGCAGGCGGCAGCCATGTCGAGGCGCGCGCAAGTCAGCGTCAGCAGCCCTTCCCCGAGATCCCTCGCGATCAGGACTACTACGAGACTTCGTTCGATGCGATCTGGGAGCTGGATTTTTTCGGCCGCCTGCGCCGCAACTACGAAGCGCAGTCGGCGTTGGCACAGGCCGCCGAGGCGAATTTCTACGCCACGCAGGTGAGTGTGACCGCCGAAACCGCACGCAATTACTTCGAGCTGCGCGGAGCGCAGCAACGCCTCGAAGTGGCACGACGCAACGCCGAGAATCAGGCGGAGTCGGTGCGCATCACACAGGCGCGATTGGAGGCTGGCCGAGGCACGCAGCTCGATGTCTCTCGAGCGCAGGCGCAGCTGAGCACGACGCTCTCGACGATTCCCGATCTCGAAGCGGCGGTCACGCGTTCGATCCTGCGACTCGGCGTGCTGACCGGTCAGGCGCCCGAGGCCTTGCTCTCGCAACTGAGCACGACGAAAGCGTTGCCCGCACTGCCGGAAACCTACGGCATCGGCACGCCCGAGACACTGCTGCGACGTCGTCCCGACATTCGCGTGGCAGAGCGTCAGCTCGCGGCTGCGACGGCCGGCATCGGCATTGCTGTGGCGGATCTATTCCCGCGCATCTCCTTCGTTGGCACCTGGGGCTTCGATGCCATCTCATCGAGCGATCTGGGCAACGCCGGCAGCGAGACCTACGCCTTCGGCCCCTCGATCCAATGGGCAGCATTCGATCTCGGTCGCGTGCATCAGCGCATCAAGCAACGCGAAGCCTCTGCCGACGGCGCACTCGCGCAGTATCAGAAGACGGTATTGCAGGCGCTGGAAGAAACCGATGCGAGCCTGACCAACTACGCCAAGTCACGCATCAAGCAACGGCACCTGCAGGAAAGCGCCGTCGCTTCCGCCGAAGCTGCGCAACTGGCGCGAGCACGCTTCGACAACGGCGCCGCCGACTTCCTCACCGTGCTCGATGCGGAACGCACCGTGCTCGAAGCCGAAGATCAGCTCGCGCAATCGCAGACACAAACGGCCACGGCACTGCTCGCCATGTACAAAGCCCTGGGTGGCGGCTTCCGCCCGTTGCCAGCGAGCGCCTCGCGATAGGAGAGGAGCAGAGGAGATGAAGATCTCCACGGGGAACACGGGGTGTACCGGGTAAGAGAACGGAAGTCGACCTGCAACGGCGAGCAAGACGCAGATGCAATGGAAGATCCTTCCATCTCCAAGCCCCGTGCCCCCGTGTACCCCGTGGAGATCCGATCTGCTCTGTCTTCTCTTCAACCTGCCATGAAATCCAACGACGGCTGACTGAAGTTGGCGAGGTTCGGCAGCACGTTCGCCACATCGCGAGCACCGACGCCGAACCAGCGGGCGAGTGTGGATGCGTATTGATCGACCGAGGTGGTCGGTACCCAGCGACCGAGTGTATCGGCGTCGTCCGGACCGCCCGGGCGCAGCTCTGCAAAAGTGCCCTGCAGCGTCTTGCTGCGTACTGCGCCGCCCATGATGAAGTGATGATTGCCCCAGGCGTGATCCGAGCCGCCGCCCGTCGTCACTCGCAAGGTGCGCGAGAACTCAGAGTGAGTGAACACTGTCACCTGCGGTCCGGCGCCCATCGCATTGATCGCGGTGTTGAGCGCCGCGAGCGAACTGCCGAGCTGACTCAGAAGAGAGTGCTGCGTGCTGATCTGGCCGGCGTGCGTGTCGAATCCGCCGAGCGACACGTAGAAGATCTGGCGGCGCGTGTCGTGCGAGTGGCGTTGCTCGATGAGTCGCGAGATCGTGAGCAGTTGTTTCGCGAGCGTCGAATTCAGTCCGGAGAATGCCGCCGTCGATAGCGGCGCGCGCGCAGCGAGCGCGGCATTCAGAAGTTCGCGCTTCTGCAACGCAAAGCCCGTGACCTGCCCTGCGGCCGCGACCAGATCCGACGCGTGATCTACCGAGTGCAGCTGCTGCCAGGCCAGCATGCGTGCCTGCGCTTCCGCAGATCCATCGTTGCCGCTCAGCTCGAGTTTTCCGGACGCGGGAACCACGACCGCTTCCGACTTCGCGCCCATGCCGAAGCGACTCGCACCCGAGACTGAAATGAGTCCTGGCATCTCTTCGCGGCCCGCGCTCAGCGCATCCATCAAACGTCCGCCCCAGCCTGTCGCACTGACCTTGCCTGCGACCGCGGTCTGCCATTGCTGCTGCTGGTCGGCGTGCGAGAACAGACCTCTGATGCCCGTGCTCGCCTGATTGGCCCGGTACTCGCTTGCGGACATCGGTCGCTGTAGTACGCCGACGTTGAACAGCATCGACAGCTGTCCCGCATCCCAGATCGGCCCAAGCTTTTGGAGCGCCGAATGCAGCCCGTAGCGAGCGTTGCCGTCCGACTCGACGAGCGGTACCAGACTGCTTTTCGACAGTGCCAGCGTGCCGCGCACCTTTGCGTACTGCGTGTACGCAGAACTATCGAGCGGCACGACCGTGTTGTTACCGTCGTTGCCGCCATTCAGAAAGATGCACACGAGCGCTTTATAGTCATTCGTGCCCTGCGCCATGGCGCGCAACGCACCGAGCTGCGAGAGCAGCAGCCCGCCTGCACCAGCGCATTTGAGAAAATCGCGTCGTCTCATTACTGGACCACCTGGAATTGCGGGGACACGCCAAACAGATAGAGCGCCATCTGTGCGCGGGCCTTCCTGCTCGTCAGAGCCGGACTCGACAGGGCGTTTTTGACGATCTGGCGTGCGGCATTGGATAGAGACGCGCCGGTCAGCAGCACATCGAGCTCATCGATCACGGCATCGGGCGAGCGCGCAGCGAGCGCAGTGAAGTCGATGCTCGTGCCCGTGCTGTCGATCACGTTGTCTGCCGGCGCGGCGCCCCCGCCGTAGATCAACTGATAGACGAATTCGGCGCGCAGCAGCGAGCGGTTGCTGTCGTAGATCCCGAATTCGGGACCGAGCACGTCTGTGCCGCGGATCTTGTTGAGTGGCGAATAGAAGTTGAACACCGAGGGTGCGGTGAAGATGTTCTGGCCCATGAGCGAGGACTGTGAGCGTAGAAACACGCCATCCGACCGACCGCCCAGACCGCGCATGAAGCTCGTGATGAACAACGCGGGGTCTTTGAGTCTGCCGAAGTCTGCCGTCTGCGCTCGCTGACCGCGTGCTTCGGGATCCATGAGAATCGCGCGCACCACGGCTTTGAGATCACCGCGAACGCCGCGACCGTTGTCGTTGAACGTGCTTGCGACGCGCGCCACGAACGCTGGCGTGGGATTGCTCGTGACCAGATGCTGGATCAGCCGCTGTGCCATGAACGGCCCGACGTTCGGATGGTTGAACACGACATCGAGGGCCGCATCCAGATCCTCGCGCGCCGTCCGCCCAGGCGGCAGCGTCACGCCGTCAAGCAGCACTTTGCTGCCGACGTCGTGCTGTTCGTCGATCGCCACCATGGGCGCGACCAGATTCGAAGGATTGGTCCATTGCGAGCTCGCACCGTCGACAGGTGCGAAGGTCCAGCCGGTGTACACGCGCGCAAACTCGCTGATCACGGATTGGTCATACGTCGGGATCGGCATGCCCTGCGCGTCTCTTTTGGCGGTGCCATCCAGATTCAGAGCTTCCAATCCGATGGAGAACAGCTGTAGCGATTCGCGTGCGTAGTTTTCGTTGGGCTGCGTGTTCCTGGCCGGATTCCCCTTCGCATTGTTGATCATGTCCAGATACAGGCCCATGACCGGACTGAGCGTCACGTCCTCGAGCAAGTCGCGATAGTTGCCGAAGGCGCGATCGAGCAGCATGTTTTGATAACCGGCCATGCCGGCGGCGTGCGTGATCTCGTTACCCGACACCACGAAGATCTGCGACAGCGCAAATGCGACGCGCTGACGCAGCTGGTCCCGTCCGCTGATCGCATTCGCGAAGAACTGGCGTTGCACGTCGAACAGCGAGTAGTGATCGCGCGCGCAGATGTTTTCGGGCGTGCCCTTCACCGACGAATCGGTTCGGCAGTTCGCGGGCGCGCTCGTGCTGTAGTAGATGAAGCCGTTGTAACCGGTGCGCGGCGTCGCAAACTGCTCATCGAGCCAGGCCTCGAACCCGATCTCCTCCACATGCGCCAGATCGTCGGCGGTTGCACCGAAGGTGCTCTGATTCAGAAAACGCAATGCGTCCTGCTTGAAGACCCATCCATCGGGACTCGGCGTGTACTTCGGCGGCGCATACCCATCATCGTCGACAGACGGCACTGGCAAGCCGGGTGAATCTGTCTGCGGCGTCGTTGGAGTTGGCGACGGATTCGCCGGCGTGACCGGGGTGTTCGATCGAGGCGTCGAAGCATCGCTCTGCGATGAGGAGGAGCCCGAACCGCCGCCACCGCCGCCACCGCCGCCGCATGCACTCATCGCTGCAACGAGGAGTGCGAGCAGCGCAATGCGAAATCCGGAACGTCGATGGAGCGGAGAAGATTCGTTCACGAGCCGTCGTCTGAAAGATCTGCGTCGGTTGCGACCGACTCTCGGTCAGCGGCGTGGTGCGCAGGAGATCCGCGTCAGGCCGTTGATGGAATGGCGCGCAACTTACTGGCCTGCGGCGCAGCGCGTATGAACGTAAGTCACGCGAAACTGTCATTGCTTTGCCGTGAGCAACGATCCCTGCACGTGTGCAGAGTGGACCGCATCCTCCGATGAGAACTGCGCTGAGGGCGCGTTCAGGCTTCATCCGATGAACCATGACATAGGGTGTCATCGTGCCGGCTTAGTGTTAGGAATGCTCCGCGAGCAGCGTATGCTCGTCTCCTCCCTATGAACGTCGAATCCCTTTTTCATCCCGCAGTCAGCCGCTGGTTCAGCCAGACCTTTGCCGCCGCCACGCCGGCACAGCTGGATGCGTGGCCTGCGATTCAGTCGGGCAAACACGTACTCATCGCCGCGCCCACGGGATCTGGCAAGACGCTGGCGGCATTTCTCGCCGTGATCGATGAGCTGGTACGCGAGGGCTGCGAACGGGGACTGCCGGATGAGACGCGTGTCGTCTATGTCTCACCGCTGAAGGCACTGTCGAACGACATTCACAAGAATCTGGAAGCACCGCTCGCCGGCATTCGCGAGCGGTTGCGCGAGCACACGTCTCGCGACTTCGAGATCCGCTCCTGGGTGCGCACCGGCGACACGCCCCAACACGAGCGCAGCCAGGTGCGCAAACGCCCGCCGCATATCGTGGTGACGACGCCAGAATCGCTCTACATCCTGCTGGGCTCCGAATCGGGTCGTCAGATGCTCTCGACGGTATCGACCGTGATCGTCGACGAGATTCACGCCGTCGCGACCAGCAAGCGCGGCAGTCATTTGTCGATCTCGCTCGAACGACTCGAAGCGCTGGCATCGCGCCCATTGAGACGAATTGGTTTGTCGGCGACGCAGAAGCCGATCGAGGAAGTAGCCCGGTTTCTTGTGGGAAGCAAAACTGAGAGCGGACTCGGGCAAGAAGCGAAGTCGCCGAGTTCCTCATCGCTCTCAGACCCAGGCGCCGGACCCGAGACCCCGAGTCCCGCTGCCTGCGTCATCGTCGACAGCGGTCATGTGCGCAGACGCGATCTCGGCATCGAGTTGCCGGATGCACCGCTCGAAGCGGTGATGTCGGGCGAAGTGTGGACGCAGATCTACGATCGGCTCGCGCAGCTCATTCGCGAACATCGCAGCACGCTGGTCTTCGTGAACACGCGACGGTTGGCCGAGCGCGTGGCGCGGCACTTATCCGAACGGCTGGGCGAGGAGAATGTCGCCGCACACCATGGGAGCCTTGCCAAAGAACGACGTTTGCAGGCCGAGCAGCGGCTCAAACGGGGCGAGTTGCAAGCACTGGTCGCGACCGCTTCGCTCGAGCTCGGCATCGACATCGGCGATGTAAACCTGGTGTGTCAGATCAGCTCGCCGCGCTCCATCAGTGCGTTCCTGCAACGAGTCGGCCGCTCCGGGCATGCGGTCGGTGGCACACCGAAAGGACGTATTTTCCCACTGTCGCGCGACGACCTCGTCGAATGCACGGCGATGCTCGAGGCAGTGCGTCGCGGCGAGCTCGATCGGCTGAGCATTCCAGAGAACGCGATCGATGTGCTCTCTCAGCAGATCGTCGCGGAATCAGCCGCACGCGACTGCAACGAGGATGAGCTCTTGCATCTGATCCGCCGCGCCTATCCCTACCGCACACTTGCACGCGAAACGTTCGATCGCGTCGTGCACATGCTGGCTGAAGGCTACACGACGCGACGCGGCCGCCATGGCGCGCTCGTCTATCACGATGCCGTGAACGGGGTGATCCGCGGACGCAAAGGTGCGCGACTCACGGCCATTACCTCCGGCGGCGCCATCCCGGATACTGCCGACTATCAGGTCATGCTCGAACCTGAAGGTCAGTTGGTTGGCACCGTCAATGAAGACTTCGCGGTCGAGAGCCTGCAAGGCGACATCTTCCAGCTGGGCAATCAGTCGTACCGGATCATTCGCGTAGAACGCAGCACCGTGCGTGTCGAAGACGCGCACGGCGAACCGCCCTCGATTCCCTTCTGGCTCGGTGAAGCACCGGGCCGTTCCAACGAGCTGTCGGCCGCAGTCTCATCGCTACGCGAGCGGCTGGACCTGGAGTTCGCGAGTGTTCGTGCGGAGGATCGCGATGAGCGCAGCAGTCAATCCGCATGCGCGAATCATTGGCTCATCGATGAGCTGGGCCTTTCCGATGCCGCCTGTGCTCAGCTGCTCGAATACCTGCGTTCCGGCCACGCCGCGCTCGGTCATCTGCCTACGCAGAAGCGCATCATCTTCGAACGCTTCTTCGATGAAGCCGGCGGCATGCAGCTCGTCATTCACTCGCCGTTCGGCAGCCGCATCAATCGCGCGTGGGGGCTCACACTGCGCAAGCGCTTCTGTCGCAGTTTCAATTTCGAGCTGCAGGCCGCCGCGACGGAAGACACGATCGTTCTGTCGCTCACGACCGCACACAGCTTCGAGCTGAGCGATGTCGCGCGCTATCTGCATCCGAATACTGCGCGCGAGCTGCTGATTCAGGCGTTGCTCGATGCGCCGATGTTCACCACGCGCTGGCGCTGGGTCGCATCGATTGCACTCGGGCTGCCACGCTTTCGCGGCGGCAAGAAAGTGCCGCCTGCGCTCGCACGCATGAACGCGGAGGATCTGCTCGCCTCCGTGTTTCCGGATCAGGTCGCGTGCGGCGAGAACATCGTCGGCGACATCGAAGTGCCCGATCATCCGCTCGTGCAACAGACACTGCGCGATTGTCTGGAAGAAGCCATGGATGCGGACGGGTTCGAGCATCTGCTGCGCGGACTGGTCAGCGGTGAGATCGATGTCGTTGCGCGCGATCTGACCGAGCCCTCGCCGCTCGCACTCGAAGTGATGTCCGCACGTCCCTACGCTTATCTCGACGATGCACCGCTCGAAGAGCGTCGCACCCAGGCGGTCATGGCGCGCCGTTGGATGGATCCGGAATCGGCCGCCGATATCGGCAAGCTCGATCCCGACGCCATCGCACGTGTGCGCGAAGAAGTGTGGCCCGATGCGACGTCGATCGACGAGATCCACGACGCGCTGCTGTGGCTGACATTCATGAGCGCGGAGGAAGCACGACGCAACGAAGCGTGGCCCTCCTTGCTGCAGGAGTTGGAGAGACAGCGCAGGGTGGTGAAGGTGAGAAAAGAGCGCGAGACCGGCGACTCGGCGCTCGAATCCGTCGATGACACGCTGCTCGTCGCTGTCGAACGGCTGCCGCTCTGGGCTGCGATCTTTCCGCTCGATGCCGAAACGCGCGCCGCGATTCCCACGTCACTCGCCAAGGAATGGTCGCGCGAAGATGCGTTGATCGAGATCGTGCGCGGACGACTGGAAGGCTTAGGCCCGGTCACCGCACGTGAGCTGGCCGATTCGCTGGCAATCGATGAGAACCTCATCGATGCAGCGCTTCTCGCTCTCGAAGCCGAAGGCACCGCGATGCGCGGGCAGTTCGAATCGCAGGGGCCCGCTCTTTCCGGCGCGTCCCCCATCGCGAGCGCCGCAGTCCAATGGTGCAACCGGCGCCTTTTGGCCCGCATTCATCGCTATACGGTGAAAAAGCTGCGCGCCGAAATCGAACCGGTTCAGGCGCGCGACTATCTGCGGTTTCTGTTTCATTGGCAGCGCGTGCTGCCTGACGCACGCATGCAAGGGCCGGACGCAGTACCGGCGGTGCTCGCGCAACTGGAGGGATTCGAGCCGGCCGCGAGTGCGTGGGAAACGGAGATTCTTCCGGCGCGGATTGCCGAGTACGAACCTGCGTGGCTCGATGAACAATGCATGGCCGGGCGTATCGTCTGGACACGCCTTGCAAGTCGCTCGAACGATGGCGAGCGCGGTGCGGCGCCTGTGCGCTCGACACCGATCGCATTGCTGAATCGGCGCAACGTTCGGATCTGGTCCGGTTTCGCCGAATCCACGCAGCCCGCGCAACTCACCGCGAAAGCACGACAGATCGCCGATTTCATCCAGGCACACGGGGCTTCGTTCTTCGACGACATCGTCGATGGCGCGGGGCTGTTGTCATCGCAGGTCGAAGAAGGCTTGGCCGAGCTCGTCGCAATGGGGCTCGTGAACTCCGACAGCTTCGGTGGCTTGCGAGCCCTGCTCATCCCTGCCGATCGCCGCCGTTCGCACGCACGCGATACTCGTCGCAGACGTCGCGTGGCGATCTTCGGCATGCAGGATGCGGGACGCTGGGCAATGGTCAGAAGAAGCTATCAGCCAGTGGCTACGGGCAAAGGGACAGAGGAGGACAGCACTCCCGGTTCTGGCCGGCAGCCAGCCGGTGGCCAACCGTCCTCATCGACTGATGCCGACGCCATCGAACATCTGTGCCGCACGCTCTTGCGACGCTGGGGCGTGGTGTTCTGGAAACTGCTGCAACGGGAAGCGAACTGGTTACCACCCTGGCGTCAGCTGCTCATGTGTCTGCGTCGACTCGAAGCGCGCGGCGAGATTCGTGGCGGGCGTTTCGTCGCCGGTTTCTCGGGCGAACAGTTCGCACTGCCCGAAGCAGTGACCGCTCTGCGCGAGGCGCGCCGCAAACCGGATAGCGGTGAGTACGTTTCTCTCTCGGCCGCCGATCCATTGAATCTGCTTGGCATTCTCACGCCTGGAGCGCGGCTGCCCGCGCTCACCGGCAATCGCGTGCTGTATCGCGACGGCATTCCGATCGCGATCTACTCGGGCGGCGAAGTGAAATTTCTGGAGACACTGGAAACCGCGGAGCAATGGCAGGCGCAGAACCTGCTGCTGCGCCGTCAGGTACCGGCGCTGTTGGGCGATTTGGCGTGACTGGGACTTGGGGCGTGGGGCTCGGGACCTAGACCCCCATCCCAACCTTCCCCCGCAAGCGGGGGAAGGGCCCTGACATCACTGCCATCACCGACATCACCCCATCCCTGCTATCCATCACCGCCCTCTCTCCTCATCACTCAAATCTAAATCACTTCCGTCAGCGCCTTGTGCTCCTCGCCTTCTTCGTATTCGGGCTGTAGCTGATCGGGATCGATTGGCGGCTTCGCGGCCGGAGTGTCGTTTCCGCCACGTTGGCCAATCGTGCCGAGGCCGTTCACGTGAGTGCTCACGTTGCGCGGGCTGCCGGCATAGAAGATGGCGCCGACGCCGTTCATCGTGGCATCCAGCGACTCTTCGGGATGCACGAACACGCTGCCGACCCCGGCAACGGTGACCTTGACGGATTTCGCCAGGAGCTTGCCGAGATCCGCATGACCTGCGCCCGCCATGAAAACAGAGAGCTCGTCGAGACGACCTGATCCATCGACGTTCGCGGCGCCCTCGAGCCGCAGTGACAGCGCACCTCCGTCGAAACCGCGCAGATCGACGTTGTTGCCGCCTGCGAGCCTGACTGAAGCGAGCGTCGGTACCGTGATGTGAATCGTCACGGGCTGCGTGGTGCCGATGCTGACCCAATCGCGGCGTTTCGACTGGATGAACAGGGTGCCCTCGCGCACTTCGGTGGTGAGGTGCTTCAGAAACCGCTCGCGTCCTTCCAGCTCGACAGAGGCGGGCGAGCCGACCGTGACCTCGAGCCGCGTTGCGCCCTGCACGTCGATGCTCTGGAACTGGCCGACCTCACGCTTTTCGGCGCGTTTGGGCCCCGTACGAATGTCGTTGTCGCCGCAACCCGCAATGGCGAGCAGCGCCGTCAGCGTCAGCGCAAGGATCGGGGCGAGCTTCATGAGACCTCCGGCAGAGGCTCGCATCATGCGCCCGCGTCACGGCTGCGATAAGCGATGACCGGCAAACTACCGGCCATCGCCGGTGAATTCTCGATGCGGATTCTCGCGTCCGACTTGTCGATGGTAGTCGAGCGAATACGCCAAAGGCTCCGGCAGACGCGGGCTGCTGACTGTGACGTCCAGGGTCATCGTCGCGCCATCGGGCCCGAGCGTGAACCGATTGGTCCGCTGCCCGTCTTCCGCCTGGAAAGTCTGCGTGATCACACCGTCCTGAAGGCGCGCACTCACGTCGAGGACCTCACCGTCTTCGCGAGCCCATTTGATCGCCCGACCATCCGCCGGCAGCTCCAATGGCTGGCGGTGATCGAACTGGAACGTGAGCTGTGCAGGTTGCTGCTCGATGCGGATGACGCGGTACGGCGAGTTGGTTTTTTTCAGCCGGCTGCGAGCGATGGGCCGGGCGATCACGTTCATCTTGGCGACCGCCTGCTGGATCGCCTGCTCGACGATCTGCTCCGCGCCATCGGCGGCGGTATACGTGCCCGTGAAGTCCGCCGCCTGAGCCGACGCGTTGCGGGGTGCAATCGTGTATAGGACTGCGAGGCTGGAGAGGCAGATCAGGGCCGTACGCATGGAGGTCTCCTTCGCCGCATTGGTCTAAAGAGCGCGACGCCGGAAAGTTCCGGCTATCCCAGAATCGATTCGAGAATCGTGATGCACGTCCGGGAGTGCGGTCGCGACGTGCCGGACGACGAATTTTTTCCGCCATTCTGTGAAGCGGGTCACCCGACTGTGTGACGGTTCCCCCGCGCAAACCGGATCCTCGCGCGGTACCGTAGCGATATCTCGCACAGCACCTTTTTCATGACCAGCGACTTCAGCAGATCGTCGTCCCGGCCCGAAACGAAGCCGCAGCGCCACCGCGCGTGGCGCGCGCGTCTGCTTGCGGGCGGACTGCCACTGCTCGCATTCGACGAGCCGCTCGAGACGCAGTTCCGTCGCTGGTATACACAGCACGTACGCGCACGTATCCGCAATGCGATGTGGATGCCGATGTGCGCGTTGCTCCTGGTCATGCTCGGCGGCGGTCCATTCGAGACGCTGCGCGCAACGATCCTCGGCGAGGAACGACAGACGCTGATCGATGCACTGCGATTCGGCGTCATTCTGCCCACGTGCGTGGCAATGCTCCTCGTGACTTACACGGATCTGTATTCGCGCTGGTTCACGCGGATGGCGCAGATCGTGCTGCCGCTGCATTCGATCTGTTTCATCGTGTTCGACGCGCTCATGCACAAGCAGGGTTATTCCCTGAGCTCGATGATGCCGCTGCTGGTGCTCGCGCCCTATCTGCTCTTCAGCATGCTGCAGGCGCAGGCGCTGCAAACCTCTGCCATGGTGGTGGTGATCTACGCGCTCGGCGGCTACCTGGGAGGACTCGAGAGCGGACAGCGCATGTTCGATCTGTTCATAGTGCTGTTTTCTGCCGCGCTCGGCGTAGCGCTGCACTATTCGCTGCAGAAGGCCGTGCGACACAACTACCTTTCGACGCAGCTCATGAGCGAGTCCTTGAACCGGGATGCGCTGACGGGCATCCACAATCGCCGCATGTTCGATGAACACGCCACTCGTCTGTGGCAACAGGCGATGCGGACAGAGGTGCCGGTGGCATTGCTGATGATCGACATCGATCATTTCAAGGCGTTCAACGATCACGGCGGACATCAGGCAGGCGATGCGTGCCTGGTCAAAGTGGCGGGCATGCTCAGCCGCGCGGCACGCCGACCGCTTGATCTGACTGCGCGCTACGGCGGCGAGGAGTTTGCGGTCCTGCTGTACGACATCGATCGCGCTGGCGTGGAGGAGGTCTGCCGGGAGCTGCACACGAACCTCGCGAATCTGGGCGTCACACACCCTGCCTTCAGCGGCAGCCGCTCCGTCACCGTCAGCATCGGGGCCGCCTGTGTCCGACCGCTGCCGGGACGACATGTGGAGGGGCTGATTCAGCTCGCCGATGAGGCGCTCTACACGGCCAAGGAGCGCGGTCGCAATCGCACCGTGGTCATGGATCGCGAATACCAGACACTCAAAACGGGCACCTTCCGCGTCGAACGCCGCCCGCGCAGCTCGGCCGCCTGAGCACCACGAAAGCCTGTTCGATCATCCAGCGCCCTGCGTCGTCGGCGCCTGCGGACGGGCCCGGCGGTGTATCCTTCGCGCCCTGCGATCCACGTCCAGCGGAAGACCTGTGCTCACGGCAGACAAAGTCCTCGTCACGATCGGAACTCCCTGCTCAGTCTCTGCCGTGGGCAGCACTGAGACTTACAACGCGCGCGTGCTCGGCGATCCGAATTTCATCGCTTACGCGGCGTTCGATGCCGGCCTGGTCGACATCGATTTGCGAGCGGACGGCGCGATCGGCCTGCGCTGGAGCGGCGGCGAACACGCCGGACAGGCCGCGACCCGCGAAGACATCGAAGCGAGATACGGCGCCCGTCTGCGTGCCAATCTGGGCATTCGCTATATCGACGAGCTGACGAAGCTCGACAGTACGGTGGTCACTGACATCGCTGCCAGCCTGCCGCACGATTTCGCACACGGCGGCTTGCGCCGGCAAGCGGGCTTGAACTACCGCGACGTGCGCGAGTCCGCGCTCAAGGACATGTATGGGCTCTTCGACGACGACCCTCGCCTGGGTCCCTCGTTGCAGGCGCAGCTGTTCATGTATGGCGGCCTTGGCGCGCTGGCGGCATTACCGGTCGCCCTGCCCGAGTTGCTGCCCGACCCCTACGACTTCCGCATTGCCGCCGCGACGGCGTTTCCCGGCATGGACGCACTGGGCGAATTGCGTGGTGCGGGCACGGTCGATGCGCAGAACGACAAGCTGCGCGACAAGTTCGCGATGCGTCTCGCGAACACGCTCGCCTCGCATGGACCAGCGCTCGTGGCGACGATGCTTGCGCCCTCGTATCCGCTGAGCAAGTCGCTCAAGAATCCGGCCCTGCTCGATTCATTGCGCTCACCGAGTGGATTCATGCGCGTGCCACAAACGCCCTTGAATGTCGTCGGCGCATGCGCATCGAGCTCCATCGCGTTCTCGGAAATCGCGCCGCAGATGGTGCTCGACTATCCGGGCTTTCGCCGGCCGATGCTGACCCTGTGGATGGCTGCGGATGCCGCCACCCGGCCGAACTGGCAGATCCTCGATGCGTTCGGCCCCGGCGCACTGATGACGCGCACCAAGCTCGAGGCGCTGAATGCATCGCGTCCTGCGTCCGAGCAGCGCGCTGTCGCGGACTGTCTCGCGCCCTTCGACGTCGATGCCAACGGCACCGTGGTCGGCGAAGGCGGTTCCGGCGTGCTGGTCACGACCCTCGATTTCGCGCTGCGTAACTTTCTCGATATCACTTCGATCATCGTGGGCTGGGGCCAAAGTGGCGAGGCGGGCGGCAAAGCACACTTCGCCGGCGTGGGGTTCGGCGGCGAAAACGCGCTCATCCATGCATTGGACATCGCGTGGCGTGCGCACGGATATGGACTCGGCGATTTCGACTACCTGATCGCGCATGCCACCGGCACACGCACGAACTCGAAGACCGATCTGACGACAGCCGCGCACGCACGCAAGGCGGCGGCGCAGCGCCAGGGCCTGACGGGCAAATTGCCTTCGATGATCGTCGGCACGCCGAAGGCCGTAGGCGACGGTCACACCATGGGCGAGACGGGACTCAAAGGCGCAGGCCAGGCCATTCAATATTTGCTGGGCAAGCAGGCCGTAGGCGTGCCGACACTGCGCCATCGGGATCCCGAGCTCGACGAAGTGGCCGAATCCTTCACCCTTCAGCCCCTGCCGGTCACCGGCAATCTGGACGGTGGCGCGATCTGCGCCACTCAGGGTTTCGGCGGTTACAACGGCGCAATCGCGATGCGCGCGGCCAACGCCGAAGCATTTCGCCGCTATTCACCGGATCGCAAGCTCCTCGATGCCTATCTCGAGCGCTGGCCAGAGCTTCGTCGTGAGCGCGAACAGCGGGAACGCGCCGCTCGCCTGACCCGTCGCAGCACCCTCGAGCTTGCGTTGACACATTCCTGGAAGGGTAGCGAATAGGGAACAGGAGTAGCGGGCACTGAGGGAAGTAGAGCGACTCTGCTGACGACTCACTATTCCGCCATTTCCTTGCGCTCAGTTGGCTCCTCCGCGAACTGACTGCGTCGCAGTTTTGCCGACGTGCCTGTGCAACAATGCCGCGTCCTTCCGAGACGCTCGCCCATCGACACGCCCGCGCATGCCGAAGCTCCTCTCACGTCAGTTCACACCGCGAACGTTCTGGCTCGTCTCATTGGCCGCTGCGACGGTGCTCTGTGCGATCGTGGCGGTTCCGCAATGGCTGTCGAAACAGGCCCGCTTGAATGTCCTGCGCTCGCATGTCGGCGAAGTGGCACAGCTGGCGGCGAGCGTGGTGGATGGCGATCTGCATCGCCGGCTTCTCTATCCGGCGAACTACACGCCTGAACTGTACGAGCGCACGCTCGCGCCGCTGGTGCGTTTTCATTCCGCGGACCCGGACATCTTCTACGTCTATACGATGGTGGAGCGGGAAGGGAAAACCTTCTTCGTCGTCGACACGGCTGCCTCCGACAAGCTGCTGACGCGTCATCAGCTGCGTGCCTCGGCGTACATGGAGCCGTTCGAAACGATCGACAAGGATCCCGATCCTGACTGGCTGCAACGCATCGCGTCCGGCCAGACTTACGTCTACCCGCAGTTCATTCACGACGAATATGGCTACTTCCTGTCGGGACACAAAGCGATCTACGACAGCCAGGGGCGCTACAGCGGTTTCGTCGGCGTCGACTTCGATCTGCAGTACTACCTCGCGCAGGAAGCCAACTTCCGCATGATCTCGATCGGCACGCTGGCCGCTGCGCTGCTCGCGGCGCTGCTGATCGGCTATCTCGCCGCGCGGTATCACTATCAGGTCAGCGGTCGCATCGATGCGCAGTATCAGATTTCCGTTCGCGATGAGCTGACACAGCTGCTGAATCGTCGCGGCGCGCTGACTCAGGTCAACCGTGCATTCGCCGCACAGGCAGCCAGCTACGCCGCAATCCTGATCGATGTCGACGATCTCAAAGGCATCAACGACAACTACGGTCACGCGGCCGGCGACGATTTCCTGCTCGCCGTGGCCGATGCGATGCGCGCCAGCGTCCGCGATGCCGACGTCTGCGCACGACTGGGCGGCGACGAGTTCGTCGTATTCGCCACCGGGTGCGATCTCGACGCCGCCACCGAAATCGCCCGCCGCATCATCGCGAAAGTCAGCAGCACCGAACCGCGCTTAGGGGATCGTGAATTCAGCGTCTCCATCGGCATCTGCATCGCGACACCCCCCATCGCCGATTTCGAAACCATGTACCGGTGCGCCGACCGCGCGCTCTACAGCGCCAAGTCCGCAGGCAAGAATCGGTATGTGATCTTCGATCCCGCGTACGCGGAAGCTTGAGATTCAAGAAAGGCGGGCCACGGAAGAATGGCCGCAAAGACCGCAAAAAAGAAAGTGCAAGAGGTCAGAGCAATCAAGCCCTCAGCCTCTACTGTCCTTGAAGCGGCGCGCAGCCTGAATCCTTTCGAACATTAGCTCGTCTTTTATGCGGTCTTTGCGGCCGTCCGCTCTTCTTTCCTCGCCTTGGTGCCTGCGGCCGAACTTCTAATCGCCCCACGTCTCACGACACAACGCGAGGAAGCGTGTGCCCGCTTGCGAGAGCGGTTGGTGTTTGAGGTAGTACACGCCGACCTGGCGGTCGATGCTCGAGAAGGGCAAGCCTTCGATCTGTACGAGGTTCGGTGGAATCGCGCTCACCAGGTCCGATACGAAGGTCACTCCTTTGCCTTCCGCGACGAGTGCGAGGCGCAGATCCATGTGGCTCACTTCCCAGACGGCTGCGAATGAATTGCGCAGTCGGTGGCCGCCGCTGCGGCGAGTGGATTCGTCGAGGTATGAAGTGACGAGCGGTAAGGATCGCAGCACGCCTTGCGGATCGCGCCGCAGCGCTTCGCGGCTCGGATGATCGGCTGCGATCATCAGGCGGCGCGTTTCAGAAAAGCACGAGTGGAAGGAGAAGTAGTCCGGCATGGAATGCAGCAGCGGACCAAAGCCCAGCTCCCAGCGGCCATCGGTCACGCCATAGACGATCTCGCGACTCGGCGCGACCACGACCTTCAGGCGCGTCAGCGGATTGCGTTCGGAAAAGTCCCTGAGCAGGGCAATGCCGAACCGCGCATTCGCCGCAGGCGACAGTGCGAGCGACAGGGTCGAGAGGGCGCCCGATCTGATCTGCGCAATATCGGCGAGCGTTTCGCGCTCTTCGTTCAGCATGGTCTCGGCGAAGCGCAGTAAGCGAATGCCGGCTTCCGTCAATTGCGGCGGACTGCCTCGACGCAGCAGCACTGCACCCAATCGGTGCTCGAGATTGGCAATCGCCTGGCTCACGGCGGATTGGGAAAGATCCAGGCGTTCGGCGGCCCGACTGAAACCGCCAGCCTCCACGACTGCGTGGAAACAGCGGATTTCATTGCGCTCGATCTGCATGGAGGCATTGTCTCGCGAGCAGCGGCTTCAACAAAGGGCACAGGGCAGATTAGACAGTCCGGATAAAGAGTGTTTAACCCGCTACGCCCCAATCAACAGACTTGATAGGGAAATCACTTGTCGCGATAGCGCAAGGGCCGGTACGGCGGCATCTTCCGCGTATGCCCGTCCGGGCCGCAGCTTTCACGGAGATTTCTATGGGCGATCAGATTCACAAAGGTCTGGAAGGGGTCGTGGTGGACACGACGTCGACGTCGTTGGTCGATGGCGAAGCCGGCGCCCTGTACTACCGCGGGTACCCGATCGAGGCGCTGGTTCAGCATCGTTTTGCGGAAGTCGTTCATCTGATCGTCTTCGGCGAGCTGCCCGATGCGCGAGAGCTCACGGCGCTCGAGGAGTACCTCTGGGACGCAGGACGCCTGCCGGGCACGGTCGCAACTTCGTTGCGAGCGCTGGCCGGCAACGACGCGCATCCGATGTTGACGCTGCAGTCGATCGCGCCGCTCCTCGCGCTCGAACCTCCTGCCACGCGCATCGGTCGCACGCCGGAAGAGGAAGAGGGACTGGTCGTCGCCGCACGCATTCCCGCTGCCCTGGGCCTCATCAATGCAGTGCAGAGCAAGCGCGCCGAACCGCAATATCCCGAATCCCAACGCTATGGCGAGCGATATCTCGCGTTGATCACGGGCACCGCCCCGAGTGCGGCTGCTGTCGATGCCTTCGAGGTCATGCAGATCCTGCAGCTCGATCATGGGTTCAACGCAAGCACGTTCACTGCACGCGTCGTGACATCCACGCTCGCACCGCCCTCCTCTGCATTGGCTGCAGCGATGGGTGCGTTGTACGGACCGCTGCATGGCGCGGCGGATCAGGGCGCGCTGGAGATGGCGATCGAAGTCGGCGATCCCGCGCGGGCAGTCGAGTTCGTGACCGAGTGCCTCTCGAGCGGTCGCAAGGTGCTGGGCATGGGACATCGCGAATATCGCGTCGTCGATCCGCGCGCGAAGATCCTGAAGAACATGGCGGACAAGATCGCGAGCGAACCTTCCCATCGCCGCATCTTCGACACGCTCGTC
Organism: Pseudomonadota bacterium; assembly: GCA_023423935.1. Lineage (GTDB taxonomy): Bacteria > Pseudomonadota > Gammaproteobacteria > Steroidobacterales > Steroidobacteraceae > Steroidobacter. The sequence continues at coordinate 33,895 of JAFAEQ010000026.1, forward strand.
GCTGTCGAAGCCGCCTTCGTCGAACAGACCAGCGCGAAACGCCGCGCCCTGCGCGCAAACATGGAGTTCTACAAAGGCGTGCTGTGCCTGGGCCTCGGCATCTCCAAGGAATACTTCACCGCCACCTTCGCCGCCTCACGCGTCTTCGGCTGGCTCGCCCACGTCGTCGAACAACGCCAGGACAACCGCATCATCCGCCCCGCCGCACTCTACGTCGGCCCGAAACCTCAGCAGGCGGCTTGAGGACGGAGTTGCCGCAAAGACCGCAAAAAGGAAGGGAATAGTCACGCGAGGAACGCACTGCGCCGGAGCTCAACGCGCCGCATGCACATCGCTGCTCGCAACGGCTACCGTGTGAGTATCGAGCTCTTTTTTGCGGTCTTTGCGGCCTGTCTCTATCTGTCCTTGCTTGCCAGCGGCGTCAAAGGCTGGCTATAGTCGGGTCGTTCTTCCGGCAAGCGTATCCATGACCCACGTGTTCTCCATCGCTCGCGCTGCTGCGACTTCGGTCGCGGATATGCCCGTGCGCGTGCTGAACCTGGTCGTAGTCCTGGTAGTCATCGGAGTCATTACCGAGGCGCCGTAGGGGCTATTCGAAACGAATAAACAAACCCCCTGCAGGCGTCGCCGGCAGGGGGTTTTTCGTCTCTGCCGGTGATTTCCAAAGGGGTTCAATCAGGAACCCTTCCATGACATTCACCGGTGCCGAACTTCTCATCCATCTGCTCGAGCGTCAGGGCGTGCGCATCGTTGCCGGTATTCCCGGGGGCGCGCTATTGCCTTTGTACGACGCGCTGGGACGATCCGAGCTCATCTCCCATGTACTCGCGCGACACGAACAGGCTGCCGGGTTCATCGCGCAAGGCATGGCCCGCATCACAGGCATCGGTCAGGTGTGTTTCGCAACGTCGGGGCCGGGCGTCACGAATGTCATCACTGCGCTTGCGGATGCGAAGCTCGATTCGATTCCGCTCGTGTGCATTGCAGGTCAGGTGCCGCAGCATCTGATCGGCACCGACGCCTTTCAGGAGGTGCCGACGGTCGCGATGGTCACCCCGATCGTCAAGGCCGCGTTCTTCGTGCGGCATGCGAAGGAGTTGCTGCATGTCATCCCCGAAGCCTTTCGCATCGCACAGACCGGTAGAGCCGGCCCCGTCCTCATCGATGTGCCGAAAGACGTGCAGGTGCAGCGCATCGAGCGATTGGATTTCGGTCAGCTCCCGGAGGCAGCTACGCACTCCGCAATCTGCGAAAACGCAGCTCCGCAACCACCTGCTGATCCGCCATCGCTCATGGCACGAGCGATCGAGGGAGAAAGTAACCCTGCAGACGACTTCGATCATGCCTGGAAGCTGATGCGCGAAGCGCAGCGACCGATTCTTTACGTCGGCGGCGGCGTTACGCGAACACGCTCGCACTCGCTGTTGCGTGAACTTGCAGAGTCGACTCAGATTCCTGTCACCACGACGCTGATGGCCTTGGGGGCGCTGCCGACGCATCACCCGCTCAATCTCGGCATGCTCGGCATGCATGCCGCACGCTTCACCAATCAGGCCATCGAGGAATGCGATCTGTTGGTGGCGATCGGCGCACGCTTCGACGATCGCGCCACGGGAAAGCCGGATCGATTTGCACCGCATGCGAAAGTGATTCACATCGACATCGATGCGCGCGAGTTCGGCAAGATTCGCGCGCCCACGCTTGCGATCCATTGTGATGCCGCAACTGCGCTGCACGAATTGCTGTCGCGTACCCGCACGCAATCGCGTACCGACTGGCTGCAACGCATTCGCGAATTGCGCGATGACGCTCCACTGCATATGCCGCGAAGTCATCAACTCTGTTCTCCCTACGGCATCGTTCGCACAGTCGGAGAGATGGCGGCGCACGATGCCATCGTGACGACCGACGTCGGTCAGCATCAGATGTGGGTCGCGCAGGCCTATCCGTTTCATCGCCCGGATCGCTGGTTGACTTCCGGCGGACTGGGCACGATGGGCTTCGGCTTGCCGGCGGCCATCGGTGCAGCCATCGCGGCACCGAATGCCCCGGTCATCTGCTTCACGGGCGATGGCAGCTTGCTCATGAACATTCAGGAGCTGGCAACCCTCGCCGAGCTCGATCTCAACGTGAAGATCATCGTGCTCGACAACGGCGGACTCGGCCTCGTTCGTCAGCAGCAGACCTTGTTCTATCGACGTCAGCTGGTTGCTTCGCGCTTCGCACACCCGAGTCGCTTCGTCGCGATCGCGCATAGCTTCGGAATTCCAGCCATCGAGCTCGACTCGTCGACGAACTCACGCGAAGCGCTACAGCGCGCGTTGTGCACGGAGGGACCGATGCTGATTCGCGTGCCCATCGAACCCGACGAGCATGTGCTGCCGATGGTCGCTCCAGGCGCCGCCAATACGGACGCACTCGATCATGAAATGCGGGTGAGTGAAGCGTGACAGACGCAAAAGAACGTTGAGACCGCCTTAATGCGTTACGCTTGAATCAGAAAATGCTCAGCACCCTTTCTTTTACTTGTCACTGATCACCCATCACTCTCATGCAGCAAATCGACTGGGACGAATTCCTCAAAGTGGAGCTCCGTGTCGGAACGGTGCTCGAAGTCCTGGATTTTCCGGAAGCGCGCAAGCCGGCCTGGAAACTGCGCGTCGACTTCGGCCCCGAGATCGGCGTCAGAATGTCGAGCGCGCAAATCACCGCGCTCTACTCTCGTGAGGATCTCATCGGCCGACAAGTCATTGGCGTGGTCAACTTTCCACCCAAACAGATCGGACCGTTCCGCTCCGAGGTTCTCGTCACCGGCTTTCACGACGAGCAGGGACGCGTCGTGCTTGCCGTGCCCGAACGCTCCGTGCCGAACGGCACGAAGCTTTTATAAAGAAAGAGTTCACACAGAGTGCACCGAGATCGGAGAACAGAAGATCTCCACGGGGTGCACCGGGATCACGGGGGATCGACTTGATGTGGATCAGGTTCAGCCTGACAGGTTGCGTCTTCGCCTCACGGGAAGAGGGTCACACAGAGTGCACAGAGGTCACAGAGATTTCGGAGAAGAGAAGATCTCCACGGGGCACACCGGGGGGCACGGGGATCGACTTGATGTGGATCAGGTTCAGCCTCACAGGTTGCGTCTTCGCCTCACGGGAAGAGGTTCACACAGTGCACAGAGATCACAGAGATTTCGGACAAGAGAAGATCTCCACGGGGGGGCACGGGGATCACGGGGATCGAAGAAGAACAGCGCTGAGATCGAAGGAGCGCAGGTCTCTGAGGTGCGCACAAGGTATCCACTGTGGGTCAGGCTTTAGCCTGACAAAGCATGTTCGACTGAAGTCGAACCCACAGGCAGACGAGGGACACCGAGTCGACGAGTAGGGAGATGAGCACTGACTCCATTCATCTCCCAAAAAGCCTGTGATTTCCGCGGGAGCCGAAGAAAGGCGGAGCCGGCGACGACGCGGCGGAGCTTCTACTGTGGGTCAGGCTTTAGCCTGACAAGGAATGTTCGACTGAGTCGAACCCACCGGTAGAAGAGGAACGCTGAGTGACGAGTCGGAGATGAGCGCTCCATGCACTCATCGCCGAACCCTGCGATCCCCGTGGAGTTCCAGTTCTTACTCCTGAACTCTTACCAGATCTTCACCCGCTGCTCGGGTGCCATGTACATCTTGTCTTCGGGTTTGACATCGAAGGCGCTGTACCACGAGTCCATGTTGCGCACGACGCCATAGACGCGGAAGACGCCGGGGCTGTGCGGATTGCTCATGACCTGGTTGCGCAGGGCTTCGTCACGCAGCAGTTCGCGCCAGGCTTGCGCCCAGGCGAGGAAGAAGCGCTGATCGCCCGTGAAGCCATCGATCACGGGAGCTGGCTGGCCGTTGAGCGACATGTGATACGCCTCGAGTGCGACGGTGAGGCCACCGAGATCGCCGATGTTCTCACCAGCGGTGAGACGACCATTCACCTTCAGACCGGGCAGCGCTTCGTAGTTGTCGTACTGATTGACGAGAACGTCGACGAGCTTCTTGAACGCGACTTCATCGTCACGCTTCCACCAGTCGCGCAGCACGCCTTGCGCATCGGACTTGGCACCCTGATCGTCGAAGCCGTGGCCCATCTCATGCCCGATCACTCCGCCAATCGCGCCGTAGTTCACGGCAGGATCGGCCTTCGGATCGAAGTACGGCGGCTGCAGAATGGCCGCAGGGAACACGATCTCGTTGAACGTCGGATTGTAGTAAGCGTTCACCGTCTGCGGCGTCATGAACCATTCGTCGCGATCCGTCGGCCGGCCAAGACGCTCGACATCGTATTGCCAATCGAAGACACGAGCGCGCACGGCATTGCCGAATGCATCGCCGGGCTTGACGTCGAGCTTCGAGTAATCGCGCCACTTGTCGGGATAGCCGATCTTGGGGCGGAAGGTCGCGAGCTTTTCCTTCGCCACAGCCTTGGTCTCGGGCGTCATCCAGGGCAGTGAATCGATGCGCTGGCTGTAGGCGCGACGCAGGTTCTCCACCAGATCCACCATCTGCTGCTTGGATTCGGGCGGGAAGTACTGCTTCACATACAACTGACCGACGACTTCACCGAGGGCGCCATTGATGGTCTGGACTGCGCGCTTCCAGCGTTCGCGCTGCTGCGGCTGACCGTTCAGCACGCGGCCGTAGAACGCGAAGCGCTCATCGTCGAGCGCCTTCGGCAACACGGGCGCGTGGCCGACGAGATAGCTGTACTTCAGATAGCTCTGCCAGGTGCTGACAGGTACGGACGTGAACCATTTGCCCAGCGCATCGACGGCATCGAGCTCGGCGACCACGAATTCCTTCTGATCGTTGAGTCCGCCTGCGGTGAGGATTTCCGTCCAGGGATATTTGCCGCCACCGAGCTTGCCGAGCTCATCGCGCGTCTTCAGGTTGTAAGTCAGATCGCGCTCACGTCGCTTGGCTGCCGGCCAATGACGCTTGGCGATCTGGGTTTCGAGATCGAGGATCGACTTGGCCTGCTTCGCAGCGTCCGGCTCGCCGGCAAGCGCGAGCATGCGCTCGACATGTGCCTCGAACTTCTGGCGAATGTCCTTGAGCGCCGGATCGTCCTTCAGATAGTACTCACGCTCGGGCAGGCTGAGCCCGCTCTGGCCCACCATCACGATGTAGCGATCAGGATTCTTGTCGTCGATCGTCACACCCACGTTGATCGGCGTATCGAGGCCGAGGTCTGGACGACCCATCAGTCGAGCGATGTCCGCATGCGTCTTCGCCGCGGCGATATCGTTCAGACCGGCGCGCGCAGGCTCCATGCCGGCTTTCTCGATCGTGTCGGTATCGAGATACGAGTGATAGAAGTCATGCACCTTCTGCTCGGCGCTTCCGGCCGGAGCATCGGATGGGACCGTCTTGATGATCTCCTGGACGCGCTCTTCGGCCTCGAGCGCGAGCTTCGAGAACGCACCCCAGCGTGTCTGGTCGTCGGGAATCTTCGTGGTCTCGAGCCACTTGCCGTTCGCATACTTGAAGAAGTCGTCGCCCGGCTTCACCGCGGTATCCATCCCGGTGGTATCGAAGCCCCACGTACCGATGGCAGCCTTCGGCTCCGGCGGCTCAGCAGGGACCGGTGCCGGAGGCCGCGAACATGCAGCACCAGCGAGCACGAAAGTTGCGATAGCCAACGGTCGCAGACGACGAACAGATAGCTTCATAACACTCTCTAGGATTTCCGAAAACGGACGGATCATGGCAGCACGACTGGAGGTGAGAATCGCGAGGCGTCGCATTGAACTCGAACGATGCGCGACGAGTTCTCATTGTTGAGGTCGATCTGCCTGTTACACAAGCGTACCCAAACGTCGCGCGCGCGTACAACCCGGGGAGCACCCGCACCATGTGTCAGAGATTGCTCGAACGATTGCGGCTCCCATGCGCTGTACACAATCGGCTACATCGAATGCTGCTCGCATGCTCGTGGCTCGCGTTGTACGCAGCACTGAATACCGCATCCGCGGCGGATGATTTCAAGGTCATCAAGCTCGAGCAGGACGTGCGAAACCTGGAGCGCCAGGTACAGGAACTGACGCGACAGGTTGCCGATCTCCAGCAACGCTCGTCGCGCACGAGCACCCAAGTCACTCGCCCCGACAACCGCGCATCCGGTGTACAGGCGAGCTCCAGCAACTGGTTAGTCGCGGACAATTGGAAACAAGTTCACCCGGGAATGAGTGAAATGGATGTCATCCGGCTGCTGGGTCCGCCCACTACGATGCGCGGCGCTGCGGACGGCGCCGACCGGCAATTGTTCTATGCGCTCGAGATCGGGCCAAACGGGTTTCTGAGCGGCAGCATCACGCTCAAAGACCGGAAAGTGACGGAGGTGGAGATACCGACGTTGAAATAGCCATGCGAAAACAGCAGTGACCGTAAGGCGGGATGAGGGATCTGGCGATCCGCCATCGACTACATCTGATCGGCATCGCTCAGTGCTGCCGGGGCAACTCGACGAAGAACGTCGCTCCCTGCTCGGGCGTGCTTTCTGCCCAGACTTTTCCGCCCATGCGTTCGACAGCCTTGCGAACGAGCGCCAGGCCGATACCGGTACCTGGATAGCGATCGTCGCGATGCAGACGTTCGAAGACTTTGAAGATGCGGTCGTGATACTGCATATCGAAGCCGATGCCATTGTCGCGAACCGACAGCACGACACGCTGCGGGCCGTTCTCGGCTCGAATGGCGATCTCGGACCGGGCTTTCTCGCATGAGTACTTGAGTGCGTTCTCGAACAGATTGCGCAACACGAGCGCCAGACCGTCGCTGTCGACGAAGACCTCGATGGGCGCCACGTCGACATGCACACGGACCTCGCGGGAGCGAATCTCGTCGGCGAACTCGGCAAGCACCGCATCGAGCAACGCGTTCAGTTTCACGTAGGACGCGTGCATGTCCCGCCGTTCGATGTGTGCGTACGAGAGCAGGTCGTCGATGAGCGCCGACATCTTCAACGCACCATTGCGAATGCGGACCAGGTGCGCGTCGACGGCTTCGTTGATCGAATCGCCAAGCTCCTCGCGCAGCAGATGTGCGAATCCATTGATCGCGCGCAACGGAGCTTTCAGATCGTGGGCGACCGCGTACGAAAACCCTTCGAGCTCACCGTAGGCACGTTCGAGCTGCGCCGTGCGCTCTGCCACCCGCTTCTCCAACGCCGCGTTCAGATCGCGATAACGCATCTCGCTGTCGCGCAGGTCGCCCACCGTTTCCTTCAGGCGGCGATTGGCAAGCAAGAGTTCCTCGTTCAGCCGCTGCGCATCGCTTTGGATCAGAGCTTCGCGCGCACCGAGGATCACTGCGAACACGATGAACATGATGGCGGCCCAGCCGAGCACACGCGACGTCAGCGACGAAGAGTTCGCAATACCGACCACGACCATGGTGATGATCAGAAGCGCAGGAATCACCGCTTCGAGCCAGCGCTCGCGCAGCAGCACATGTTCGGACGCCGCAGTGTGCTGATGCCGATACGCCCATAGCCGCTCGCTCGCTGACCAGGCGAACAGACCGAACACGATCAGCCAACTCACATTGACCAGATCACGCGGCACATAGGTGTGCTTGAGAAGCGAATGAATGTAGATGAGGTTCGAAACCGAATAGATGCCGGTAGCCACCACGATCAGCAGCATCGATCCCCACATCTCGCTCCAGCGGTAGGTCCACAGCACGTACAGCGCATACAGAAACGTGCTGCCGATGATGACGTTCTGATAGGCGCCGACCCACAGAAACTGCGCCGGCATGCCGGACTGCATCGCCGGTTCGATCAGGCCGAGCACAACCGTCGCCATGAGACAGCAGGTCACGAGTCCCACGTTGCCAAGCTGCTTGAGCCTCAACGGCGCACTCTGTTGGCGCTCGGGCAGCTGACTGATCGCGGCGATGACCATCACCGGAAGAACGGAATAAAGTCCCTGGCCGATGCTGAGATAAGACATCGTCGTGCCGAGCACCAGGTCGTAGTAGTTCCAGCACAATTGCCCCAGAAACCAGCTCAGAGCACCGAAACCGAGCAACCACCACGCTCGTGAATCGCGACCTCGCAGTCCGCGAGCGGTCGCCATGCATGTAAGTGCTGCAGCGCCCGAAGCGATCGTCCATGCAGCGTCGTTGATCCACCGGACGACCTCATCGCCCACGAGCGCGAGAGACGCGCCATACACGAGGAGTCCTGCGAGCCAGCAGGCCGGGATCATCCAGCGGGATGCGGACGAGCGCTGCGGATGTGCGACTGCGATTGCCATCGATGAGCCTTGTCAGTCTTATCCTGTCAACGCAGCCGCGGCCCCCAAGTCCCGTCCGCCTGCAGCGCGTCCTCGCGCGGTAGTGCATCCATTGCCTTTGATATTCCTGCGAAGAATGCGCGAAGGCCGCGTCAAATCCAACCTGAAACGCTGGCGAACAGTAACAACCACTATGCCTTTGCAGCTGTCCGTAAGATGACAGGATGCTTCTCGCGATTCGTCCTGGGCTTACACAGCCCTCAGCTTGCAACTCGTACGAATCGGAGAATTCTCCCCTTGCGCTCGATCTCGGGGCCGCCCGTGCGGCAGGGAAGCTCGGAGCGGTCGAAACCCAGCGCCGTCATTCGCTTGGCAAATTGTCCGCGGTAGCCGCGCCCGGGATCAGCGATGAGCAACTCCGACGTTGGCTTCGCGTGGTGCGCGAGAAATCCGGCGAGGAGCTGCGCATGATTGGGTTCGTACAGCAAATCGCTGCCCACGATCAGGTCGAACTGCCCGAGCCCCGGCGCGGGCCGCTCCCAAGGCGCATCCACATAGGGAATGGGCGGCAAACCATTGAGCTGCGCGTTGTGTTCGAGAAACTCGCGCGCGAGCGGATGATGATCGCTCGCCGTGATATCGGCATCGCGCCGCTTGAGCACCAGGCTCGCCAACGCAAGCCCGCAGCCGACCTCGAGGATGCGACGCCCGGCGATATCGATGCGCGTGAGCTCATCGGCGAGCGCAATACCGACGGGCCAGATCACGCCGAACAAGGGCCAGGTCGCAGAAGAAATTCCAGCGCGTTCCGCGTGGCCCTCGGGATCGTGATACTGCTGGCGATCGCTCAGCATCCGTATCCGATACTCCGCAGCGCCTACACAGACAGTCCTGACCTCTACGGAATATCCCATGAACGTCAATGAGCAATGCGGAATGGACAATGAGAAATGAACGAGAACCCGCGGCGCACCGCATGACATCGACGACTCCCCACGCCATTGCTCATCGTCGCTCCCATTCGTAGTTCCTGCCTGTTCTCGATCTCTATTCCCTTCTCAGTCCATTGTATCCGACCGCACGATCAAAGCCTGGCTTCGACCTTGGCCTTCGTCTCAGGATCGTTCTTGTAGACACCGCGAAAGTTCATGAGCGCAAGTCCGACCTGCAACGCCACCAATGCATAAGCGTCATCGTGCAGACCCCACACGACCCACAGTACGTTGCTCGCCAGAAAGCACCAGAAGCCCACGGCGCGTTTGTGCCGCGATTGCGAGGCCGTCATGTACGCCGCGAAGATCGTGACGACCATCGCCGGCCATTGCAGAAGATCGATGAAGTCCATGAGCGCCGCCCGTCGAAGGATCCCAGCAGCAGGACGCATCAACGACCGCCGAGGTTTCCCGCGCTCATTCGCTTAGAAAGGCAATCCGCTCCGATAGAGGCTCAGCTCACGTCATCGAAAAGCTCGCAGCCCCGCCAGCGGCTGCCTTCAAAAATCACTGGCATCACCGCCATCACCGGTCTCTGCCATCACTGCCATCACCGCCATCACCGGCCTCTTGCATCACCGCACACCGAGCGTGCTCCAGCGGATACCGTTGCTGCGTCTGGGGATGCACGAGGATGCAGCGCTCGCCATCCTTGACCAACTCGAAGTGCTGCGGCCGGCCCAGATCGCGACCGCTCAAGAGACGGCCGTTGGTATCGCGCGCAGGCGCACGTTCGATGATGAGCACGTTGCTGGCGGTCAATGCGTCGTCGGCGATCGTGACTGTGTTGTTCTGCAATGCGTTCGTGATTGCAGCGAGCAGCTCAGCCTGGACCTGGGCAGAGGGATTGGTAATGCGCGCCGGTTGCTCGCGGACGGTCGGCTGAACCGCAGCTTCAGGGGTCGCGCATGCGCACAGCCCGATCAGGTGCAGACCCATCAGCAGGCTCGGGAATGCGCGCATGCAATGTCCTTCTCTCAGCGCGGCCGGCCAAGAATGCGGTTCTCGAGCATCGGCGGCTTATGCATGTATCCCTCGCTCGCGCGGGGCGCCTGGAAATTGCCTTTCAGCTGCGGCCCGACAGGCGGAGTCGGGCAGGTGCCTCCTGCCCGGTACTGCAATGCCGCTGCGAAACGCGCCTCGGCCGGATCGCCCAGATCGCGCGTGAAATCGTCGGCGACGGCGCAACCCGGAATCTCGGTCCCCTCGACCGTGACGACGTTGTCAGGCGAGAAGCCGTCGGTGTAGTCACCGAAGTCCTTTGCGTTCACGCCTTTGAACTGAATCGCGAAATAAGTCGTGCCGCAGTTCGGCGTGGGATAGAACCCATAGGGCTTGCCGCAAGTCGTGGCACCGATCTGTACGACCTCGAAGCCGTTGATGCCGCGCAGTCCGTTGATGATCGATTCGCTGGCCGAGCACGTGTTCGACCCCGTCAGCACGAACACGCGATTGAGATCCAGCGTCGGGAGCGGCGTGCCGAGCGGCGTTCCCGGAAATCCACTGGTGTCATAGAAAGGAGTGGCGGTGAGTACTTCGCCCGTCACCGGATCTGTGTTCGGATACTTGTCGTTGAACGTCAGCCGCTCGAACGGCAGCCCGGACGTACGCACAGGGCCCGCGATCATGTAAGCGAGCTCGCTGGCGATCGCGAGATAGCCGCCACCGTTGTAGCGAATATCCAGAACGAGCTCGGTTGCACCCTGCGACTTCAGCGAATTGATAGCCGCGATGAGCTGCGATTCGGCCGTCGCAATGTGATCGTTGAACAGGAGATAGCCGACTTTCACCCCACCCTCGTCCACAACCTTGACGTTCTGAACAGGCACTGAGGTGATCTGTGCGGACGTGAGCGTTACCGAATACTGACTGCTGTTGTCTCTGCGGCGCAAAGTCAGCGCGGTGGACTTGCCTGCATCCGCCGGAAACAGACCCGCGTTCAGCGTATCCACGATGGCTAGCGAATCTCCGTTGACGGCATCCGCGCCGTCGACGTTCAAAACGATGTCACCGCGCTTCAACCCTGCATTGGCTGCGGGCGAGTTCGGCTCGACATACGCCACACGCACCTCGCGCGGTGGATCGTCTTTGATAATGAACCATTGCACGCCGTAGCCGGCAGACACGCCCGACTGCGACAGTTGCTCCCATTTGGCGGTCGGAAGGGTGAAATGGAATCTATCCTTCGGCGCACCCGACGGCGTGACTTGGGACGTCTTGAGCTGCTCGAAAAAATCTTCGACCGAGACAGCCGAGTTCGGATTCAGATCCGGCACTTCGCTGTACCAGAGATAGGTATCGTTGACCCAAGAACGCAACCAGTTCTTCTCGATAGCCGCGGAGCCTGGTGTATCGGGATAGGGACGGTTCGTGTTTGGATTGATGCCCGTGCGAGGCGCGGCGCATTGATTGTCGAGCGTGTCGTACTTGGGAAATACGCCGGGCGTGTAGGACACTGAGGCGCTGCCGCCGCCATTCCCTCCGCCGTTGCCGATTCCACCATCGTTCCCGCCGGAACCACCGCAGCCACTCATTGCTGCGAGAACGAGTAAGCCCAGCACTAACGGAACAGGCCTCGGAATCAGTGTGGTTCGAATGCCGCCCTGCATCTTCCGCATGATCTCTTCCCCTGAAATTATCCGAGCGACACGCTCGCCACTTGGCGCTGAATCCGGACTGAACCGATGCGTCAAAGTCCGCTGACGATTCTGCCGCGAGCCGGCAGGTTATCTCACACGTATCCTAAGGAAACGCGACGGATCTCACGCTCGCGCGCTCATGCTCAGCTCAGCCCAACCCGCTCCGCTCCGCAGCGCCTGCAACGTTCGGCACTGACCAGCTTGCCTTCGCGCACGTCGAACCGCTTCTGCACGAACTCCCATTTGTGAAAGCCGGAACCGCAGAGCGTTTTGCCTTCGGCCCGCTTCTGTTTGTACTTGCGTAGATTGACGACAGACATAGGAGGAAGGGGGTTAGCTAACTGGTCCGCTGGTCAGATCAGGAAGCGGCTAGCCACCCGCCTGTAGATCGATGTTGAGCGAAGCCTACTCTTCTCTCTGGCCAGGGGACTAGTAACGAGCGACTGGCCAGCTAGTTAGAAAGCTGGCCTGGCTCACTTCTGTAGGTCCGACGTTAGTCGGACAAGTTTTGATGTTCGGCTAAAGGCGAACCCACGAAGAGGCAGCTAGCCAACTGGTCTGCTGGTTTGCTGGCCAGACAAGAAAGGCTATTTGTTCGGCTAAAGCAGAACCCACAGTCGGAAATTGCTCCGGGTAGCAGACCAGGGACTAGTGACCTTAACAGCCGACTCGGCAGTGACGTCACCCCGGCGAAGGCCGGGGGCCAGGCCCTGGAGATCCCGGCCTTCGCCAGGCCTTCGCCGGGACGACGACCGCAGCACTCTCTAATCCCTCGTTACAGTCCACTAGCCAGCCAGTGAGGCGGATAGCTAGCGTGGCTCACTCCTGTGAGTCTGATTTAGGCGGACAGGTTTTAATGTGCGGCTGAGCCGAACCCACAGCCGGAAGTTGTTCTGGCTAGCAGCCTAGCGACTAGTAGGCTAGCTGGCTGGCCGGCCGACCGACTGG
>JAFAEQ010000051.1 GCA_023423935.1 Pseudomonadota bacterium
GCCATCGACCCTCGTCCCCTTCGAGCAAAAGGGACGCACGATAGCGGTGGTTACCCCGGCGTCATCCGCGGCTTGGGATCACCTCAACAGAGGGGGCCGACATGCCGCGGAATCCCCGGCCGGCATGCGGCGGAATCAGGGGCCGGCATCGGGCGGAATACGCACCCGCTCGTCGACGTCGGGCCGAGGTGGCAGTAAACAGTCTCATTGGTAAAGATCCTCATCTTTGTCTCGCTTGCACAGGCCGTCTATATTGGGGAGAGAACTTCGTATGTCCTGAGCGGAGAACTGTTTACCCAGCGAACTTAGTGCGGCGAACATTTCCGGCGCAGAGTTCCAGTTGCACGGCTGCATCACCAAGTAATGCAGCCGAACATAGAACGCATCGAGGAGAGATGCGTACTCACGGTTCGATCCCTCGAAAGGAATCAGCTGGATCGTTTGCCCATCGAGCCGCGAGATGATTCTTGGAGGAGCAAGCATTCGATCGCCCGTGTATCCAGGCCCGATATTTGTAAGCACCACCGGAACGAACCCGTGCTTAAAGATATGCACGAGGGGGGCATCGCCTCTAACTCTTCCAGCACCAGAAACTCTTCGTGGCCCCCAACCGTGAATCTGATATCTGCCTTCCGCATCAGTTATCGTCTCAATGACCGCAAGTTGACCGCGCGGATAGCCCTCATTCGGACCAACAAGATCCCAATGCGCGACTACGATCGCGCCGCTTACTGGCTCGCCATCTCGCGCGTTAACGATGCGACCACTGAACCCCGCTGATTCCCACTCGCGATAGCAACTCGAGACTAGAATCGCGAGCACCATAAGACTCAATGCGTAGCCGAGCATCTTCTTCATCAGAAGCTATCCAGAAGCCAACGGTCGCCCTCGCGATAGAACACAGAAGCAAGCTCGCGTTGTGCCTCCTTTGACCTTTAACACCCCGTACTCTGCAAACTCTGCGTTTGTAGATATCTCTCGCGGCTCCCCGACGGTCGAGCTGATTTGGGCAAGCGAGCCCATCAATGGACTTATCCCTTTCCAGCCGAGTCTGGCGAGTGATGAACAACGCGGTCACCGCACCTGCCTTGAACCCGACCAGGACGAGTGCCGTCGTCGCATCGCGACTGAGCACGTGCGGATGTTTGGGTCAGCAAGCCCGAAGCTCATCATGGCGCGCAGCACATCGAAGCTGCATCAAGAGGCCGGATATATGTCCGAGCTCCGCTTCCGTTCGCTCAACTCGCTTGACGGTGGGGAGGCGTCCATATATGTCCTAGTAATCCGGGACCAGCGCCGGCAAGCCCCGCCGAAGGGTTTTCATCATCGCCATTTCCTTGGACGTCACCGTCACGATTTCGCGCTCCTGTACAAGCCCCAAGCCCCGAGCACCGCAAACATCAGCCAGACGAGCAGCGGTCCCGCGCGATACAGCGGAAACTCGCGGCGGACCGCAAAACCGGTCGGGTTGATGGGATCGATCCACAGCTGGACCTGCTTGCCCTTGTTCTCCGCCAGGTAATTGATGTCGTCGGCGTGCGCGGGCGTCTTGCCCACGAACGTCGTCGACAGCTCCAACTGCGCGCCGTCGGCGCGGCGCGCCTTCAACAGCACGTCAATGAATGTTTCCATCCGGACCTCGAGCGAGACTTGCCGCGGCGTCACGCGAATGGCGTCGAGGGTCACCGTCGTCAGCTCTTGCCGGTAGTAGCTGCGCAAGTCGGCGACGTAGCTGCGACCGGTGAGCCACGCCATCGCGCCGCCGAACACGAGCAGCAGCAGGCAGACGATGCCGGGACCGACGTTGCTTCGCAGGCTCATAGCTTTCCGATCGGGATTTGCACCTCTCCGGTCTCCGGCGGCAGCAGGGAGATCTGGAAGTCGAAGGCAGTCCACTTCTGCGTGCCGACGCGGAAGTCGCCCTTGAAGCGGGGTCAATTGGACACCCATCAAATTCACACGCCCACGTTAACTCATTGGCGGGTGTCCTGTTCAGTCGTCAGAGAGGCACAGAGTTTTCCCGGTTTCCCGCCCCGGCACCGAGGAGGCAAATCCAGCTTGCGCGAGGCCGTCCAGCGTTACTACCCCTCCTAAATCCGCGAATCCGCAGCCCGGCACCGGGAGGACTGCGACGACTGAAGGACTGAGTGTCAGTTGATGTAAATCGCGGGCACCGATGACACAAACCGGACTTACCCTAAGCGACGCTAGCCGCTTGTAGCCCTCGTCCTGCTGCCGTTACCCGCGAGAGCAGCGGCGTGTTCAAGTCCTCGCAAACCAGTTCCCCTCTAATCTAGTGTGGGCACGGATGAGAGTTAAACATCTGGTAGGAGGCCCCGTCTGTCACGAAATCGACCAGGCTAAAGCCGCCTCCCCTCTCCGATTCATACTTGCCGGACTCGCCGGTGCCGGGCCGCGGATTCGCGGATTTCCTCCAGAACACGCAGAAACTGCTGCGCTATATCAGCCGTCATGTCGGCAATGTAGCGCGAACTTCGCACCCCTGGAGGCAGGATGCCGCGGCCGCTCAGACTTCACGTTCCCGGCGCGTTCTACCACGTAACACTGCGTGGCAATCACCGCCAGAACATCTTCTTCACGCCTGCGGATCGACAGGTGTTCAACGAACTCGTCGCAGAAGTCATCGAACGATTCTCGGCTCGACTTCACGCGTACTGCCTGATGACCAATCACGTGCACCTGCTCGTGCAGGTCGGTGACACACCGCTTGGCCGCTTGATGCTGCGGATCGCTGGCCAGTATGCGCGCATCGTTCAACGTCACCTTCATACGACGGGTCATCTCTTCGAGAAGCGCTACTACCCCGTGCTCGTCGATGTCGATGAATACATGCTCGAACTGTTGCGCTACATCCACCTCAATCCCGTGCGCGCACACATGGTCGAGACGGCGGACGACTATCCGTGGTCGAGTCACCATGCATATTGCGGCTCACGACCTGAGCGATGGGTCACGACCGAGTTTGCATTGTCCATGTTCCACTCGAGCATTGATCAAGCTATCGCCGGCTACCGTCGCTTCATCAAGGATGTGCGTGAAGCGACCTCCCCGCTCGCCGACTGTAATCCGAATGATCGCCGCATTCTCGGCAGTGACGATTTCGCCGCCAAGCTGCTCGGCATCGCATGGCGACCGAAGTCACGCAAGTCCCTGGAACAGTTGATCAGCGAGGCCGAACACACTTTTCTGATCACTCCCGAAGCGCTGCGCTCATCCAGCAAGCAGCGCAAACTGACGCAGGCACGGGCTTGGATCGCACACCAGGCTGTCACTCTTCGAGTCGCTTCGCTCTCCCATGTCGCTCGCTTGCTGCAGCGTAGTGAATCCAGCTTGCGCGAGGCCGTCCAGCGCCATTACCCCTCCTAGATCCGCGAATCCGCGGCCCGGCACCGGAGAGCGCGCGACGCGATGAGTCATCGTTATCTCGCTTGGACTGCCCTGCGGTGCCGCGAGTCTCTACACGGTGCGAGCGAGATCATGGCTCACTCGAGTCGCACCATCCAAGCATCGTCATGCGACCGAATTCGCTCGTCGTAACCGCCGACGAGTAGCACGCCTCTGGATGACAGCAGCGTCGCGGTCGCAAACATCAAGTCGCCCGGAAGCTCGCCTTCGAGATCTGCGAATCGCTCTGCGCCGGCACGCAGGATCTCGGGACGACGCGCGCCTCCGAGCACGAGGACGTCTCCGGACGACAGCACGAGCACCGCATCCGGAATCTTGTGCCTCGCGGAACTGAGAGCGGGTCCGTCGACGAATTGTCCGGTAGACGGATCGAAGATCTCTGTCGAGGAGTACCGCCCGTTGAAACCCCGCGCATCGGAGCCGCTGACGATCAAGACGCGGTTATCCAGGAGGCGCACTGCCGCGTGCTTGGTCCGTGGCGATACCATGTTGTTCACTGCGGTGAATCGATTCGTGACGGGGTCAAAGATCTCCGCCGACCTCAGTATTTCGCCTCGCGCGCGATGACCGCCGGTTACGAGCACGCGCCCGTCCGCGAGCAGCGTTGCCGCGTGATTCATACGCGCGTCGGTCATGCGCTCCACTAGCGTGAAGCTGTGCGTTTGCGGATCGAACACTTCTGCAGTATCGAGCGGCGCTCCCGTTCTCATTTCGCCGCCGGTAATCAACACGCGACCGTCCTGCAATACGACAGCGACCGGATGGATTCTCGGGCCAGCAAGGTCAGCGATTCGGGAAAATCGCTCTTTCAGGGGATCGTATATCTCCGCGGCCGCAGTGGCGGTCGATCCGGTCCAGCCGCCCGCGATCAACACTCGACCATCAGGCAAGAGCGCCGCCGCGTGACTCGCACGCGGAACCACCATGGGCGCAGCAGAGCGGAACGTGCTGCTTTCCGGATCGAATAGCTCGGTCGAGCGATGGACTGTTCCGCAGCTGTCGCCACCGCAACCTCCTGTTATCAGCGCACCGCCCGTCGGCAAGCGGACCGTCTGGTGAGCGGCGCGCTCGGTGCTCATCGCTCCCACGCTCGTAAGTCGCGGTGTCGTGGAGGCCGTTGCAAGTAGAACGGCACATAGCGAGCCACACGCCACATAGATGATCCTTCGACCGCGCCGGGGTTCTGTATTCGACAACATTGGTAACCTCCTTCTTATCGCGCTTGCGTCCGCCAGATCGCCGCACCCGATCTCCTTCGCAATGCATCGGACTTCGCTCGCATCACGCTGAAATCGGGGGTGGTCAGACATATCAACGGGACCTCTCGGGCACGATGGGCATCTTAAAGCGCGACGCGCCTCTCATCCTAACCGTAACGATCTTCCGTCCGCCCCTAGCGTCGGTGTGCATACTGTGCATATACTGTGCACATCGATATGCACAGTTCACTGTACATCTCTCAGACCGATGCGCGGCCTATGTATCTGCAGATCATGGAGCAGATCCGGCAGCGCATTGCGCTCGGGGATTGGCCACCGGGGCAAGAGCTCCCGTCGATTCGTACATTGGCGGTTGATTTACGCGTCAGCGTGATCACCGTCAAACGGGCCTACGAGGAACTCGGCGCCGAAGGTGTGATCGTGACGCGTCATGGTCGCGGATCGTTCGTCGCAGAGCGACCCGCGCTCACGAGCGATTTGCAGGAGCAACGCTTGGATGAGCACCTACTCGAAGCGGCTCGGCTCGCCCGAGTCATGGGGCTCAGTGACGATGAGCTGGCCACGCGTCTGCGGAAGATCAAGCGCAAGCTGGGGAAAAACGAATGACGGCAACAGCAGTGCAGATGCGCAACGTGCACAAGGCATATCGCTTCTTTCAGTTGCACGATGTATCGCTCGATCTCCTCGCGGGCCAGATCATGGGCTTCGTCGGTCCGGTCCGAACGAGGACACGCATCAAATCTCGCGGGAGTGGTCCGGCAAAATCGATGCGTGTCCCAGTGCTCCTGCCGGTAGTAGCTGCGCAAGTCGGCGACGTAGCTGCGACCGGTGAGCCACGCCCTCGCTCC
>JAFAEQ010000064.1 GCA_023423935.1 Pseudomonadota bacterium
CAACCTGCTTAACTTCAAATGAGCAGGGCGGATTATTTTCCGGCCCGGGGGCGGCGGGCAATTGAGGCCCGCCGCCCGAAATAATTCAGGTGAGCGCGCAGTACTTACGCTCGAGCTTGTTCAACGCAAACCGCACTTCCTCGTTCGACACACTCGCGTCCTGATTCCAGCCTTCGAGAATCTGGCGCTTGGCATCGACGTCCAGCGTGTCGTCATCGACGACCTGCAGGGGCCGCGTAAACGGAGGACACAAATTGTCCCGACCTGCGCTCGATCCCTGGCGTGAATCCCATGAGGCATCGAGGCTCATCGGCAATCCCATCGAGTCAGTGCCGGCCGCGAGCAATCAGACCCACGAGCAGCGCAACTGCGGCCACGGCACCGATCATGCTCCAGGAATGGTCGCGCACATACGCATCGGTATCCCGCGCCATTCTGCGCATCCGACGGCGCATTTTGCGGTCGTACACGTGCTCCAGCACGTTGTGGAGCGAGCGCTCGGTGCGCGCGCGGGCCTCCTGAATACGATCGCCGGAGACGTCCGCGGTCGCTCTGAGAAGGGCTTCAGTGTCGCGTGCCACCACGCGCAGGTCGTTCCGCAGATCCCGGATCGGGGACCGTAAAGCACTGCCGTTTCTCATGGATGAGCTCCTTCCGGAAGAGAAGATTTTGAACGTAGGGGGAACGTCTAGGACGGCGTAGGGTTCCGGGGAAAGGCGGCCCTTGCTGCGCGAGGGCGACCTTGCCCATGATGACGGGCAGTCCGTTAAAGGAGTCACCGATGGCGACGGCCAAGCGCAAGACGGCAAGCAAGAAACGCGCGCCGGTTCGGCGCCGCACACCCAAGAAGGCGGCTCCACGTACACGGGGAATTCAGCCTTCCGATTGCCAGATCGACTCGCTGCCTCCGATTGCTGCAGAAGCGTCGCAGCGCATTCTGGACGAGGGTGGGTGCATTGTCGGCAGCTACTTCGAGCCGCTCGGGCGCAATCCGTTACTGCTGGCTGCGCTGCCGATCGACAGCGTCGAGCCCACCCCATTCCAACGCGACTTGTCGGACGCTCATCACAAGCGGTTGTCGGAAGTGATCGACCGGACCGGGCTCTTCCTCGATCCCGTCATTGCGATCACCGCGCCGGACAAGGGATTCTGGACGCCGAACGGTCGTCACCGGCTCGAAGCGCTGCGACGCCTCGGGGCGAAGTCGATCATCGCGCTCGTCGTGCCCAAGCGGGAGATCGCCTGGCAGATCCTCGCGCTGAATACGGAGAAGGCGCACAACCTGCGTGAACGCGCGATGGAAGTGATCCGGATCTATCGAGGCTTGCTGGAGGAGGAGCCCGCCCGCCCCGAGAAAGAGTTCTCGTTCTATCTCGAAGATCCCGCGCTCGTGACTCTGGGGATGTGCTACCAGAAGCGCGGCAACTTTGCGGGCGGCGCCTATCACTCGATCCTGCGTCGATTGATGGAGTTCTCCGATGAGCCGCTGCGCGAGGCGATTCGCACGCATGAAGAATATGCGGAGCAGTTGTTCGCGCTCGATGAGAGCGTCGCAGGCGTCGTCGACAAGCTGAAGGAGCGCGGACTGGTCAGTCCGTATCTGCGGGCGTTTGTCGTCGCGCGCATCAATCCGCTGCGCTGGATCAAGGATGAGCCGCCGCCGCTCGAGCAGGTGCTCAAGACCATGCGCGAGCGGGCAGGGAAGTTCAATGTCGAAAAGATCAGGCAACAGGATCTCGCGCGCAGCGGCGGCGTGCCGGACAGCGAAGGTTGATTTTCAGCGTCGACACGAAATCCGTCGGGTCATGAGCCTGCACACGGGCCGTGGACGTCTCGCGAGCCCGGTGCCCCGTCCCGAAAGCGCATGAATGCGGGCATGGAATTCGCTGTTCGAACGGCCGCGTTCAGCGTGGCCGCTCGTCCGTCCGGGTCAGGTGTTATGCGAATCGGTCGGCAATTGCCGGGATGGTGTTTGCCTCGAAGGCAATCTCCCGCTATGTTCCGCGCTGCTCCTGGAGGACGATCCGCCGTATGGCAATGAATTTTCTGGATTTCGAGCAGCCTATCGCCGAGCTCGAAGCCAAGATCGACGAGCTCAAGTTCGTAACCAACGACGCCGAAGTGAACATCGGCGAAGAGATTGCACGTTTGCGGGCCAAGAGCCGCTCGCTCACGACCAGTATCTTTTCGAACCTTACCCAATGGCAGATCGCGCAGCTGGCGCGCCATCCGCAGCGTCCGTACACGCTCGATTACATCAGCACCATGCTCACCGATTTTCAGGAGCTGCATGGCGATCGCATGTATGCGGACGATCACGCGATCGTCGGCGGTCCTGCGCGTCTGGACGGGCGGCCGGTCATGATCATTGGCCAGCAGAAGGGCCGCGATACGAAGGAGCGTGTCCGGCGCAATTACGGCATGCCCAAGCCCGAGGGTTATCGCAAGGCGCTGCGCCTGATGCATCTCGCCGAGCGGTTCCAGATGCCGCTCATCACGTTCATCGATACGGCCGGTGCCTATCCAGGTGTCGGCGCGGAAGAGCGCGGCCAGAGCGAAGCCATCGCGCGCAACCTGTTCGAAATGTCGCAGCTGCGCGTGCCGATCATCAGTGTCGTCATCGGCGAAGGCGGCTCGGGAGGCGCGCTGGCCATCGGGGTGGGCGATCGATTGCTGATGCTCCAGTACAGCATCTATTCGGTCATCTCTCCGGAAGGATGTGCGGGCATTCTCTGGCGCAGCGCTGACAAGAAGGATCTGGCTGCCGAAGCCATGGGCATCAGCGCAGAGCGCATTGCCAAGCTCGGCGTGGTCGATGAGGTGCTGAAAGAGCCGCTGGGCGGAGCACACCGCGATCCGCTGGCGATGGCCGATACGCTCAAGGAAGCGCTCCTTCGTCATCTGAAAGAGCTCGAGTCGCAACCGATCGATCAATTGCTCGCAGTGCGCGACAAGCGGCTGCGCAGCTACGGCGTCTACAGCGAAGGCTGATTGCTGACCGTACGCATTCGCGTGCGGTCCTGTGCATCCGGAAGGCAAGCTCGGCGCTCCATGAGCTTCTCACCGCAATTGCTTCGGACGCAGATCCTCGATGCGATGCCTTCGGGCGCGAGCGGCGATCTCTGTGTCGCGTTCAGTGGCGGCATGGATTCGACCGCGCTCGTGCTCGCGCTCGCCGAGTTGCGAGCCGCGACGCCTGAGCTGCAGGTTCGCGCAATCCACGTTGATCATCAGTTACAAGCGAATTCCGCGAGCTGGGCGGCACATTGCGATGAGCTCGCACGTAGCCTCGGCGTCGTCTGCGAGACCGTGACCGTCGACGTCGATGCGCACTCTGCCGAGGGCATCGAATCCGCGGCCCGCGCTGCGCGCTATGCGGTCTTGCGCGATCTGCTGCGTCCGCGAGAGTTGCTCCTGACCGCGCATCACGCGGACGATCAACTCGAAACCGTGTTGCTCGCATTGGCGCGGGGTGCAGGATTGCGCGGGCTCGCGTCCATGCCCGCATTGCAGCCGTTCGGTTCTGGCTGGCACATGCGGCCGATGCTGCCTTTTACGCGCAATGCGATCGAACACTGGATCCGTACGCAATCGAAAACGTGGATCGATGATCCGACGAATGACGATGCGCGATTCGACCGCAATCTGTTGCGCTCGGAGATCGTGCCGAGGCTCAGGCGGCGTTGGCCGGCGATTGCGCAAACGGCATCGCGCAGTGCGCGGCACATCGCGGAAGCAGACATGCTCCTCGATGATCTGGCCAGGCTCGATATGACGAGCGCCGCGGCGGGTCCTTGTCTGCGAATGAGCGCCCTGATGTCGTTGAGCTCCGCGCGCAGACGCAATGTCATGCGTTACTGGTTGCGCGATCGCGGGCTGCGTGCGCCGTCGCTGCGCAAGCTTGCGGCGCTCGAACACGATCTGTTGCACGCAGCCGATGATCGACAGCCCGGAACGCAGTGGGACGGCATGCAGGTGCGACGGTATCGCGGACTGCTGTACGCCGATGTCGCGCTCCCGCCGGATGCATCGGTCCTGCAACCGCTCATGTGGGACTGGCGCGTCCCCCTCGAGCTCGGGCATGGGCTTGGACGAATCGTCCTTCAGACGGACCGGATTCAGGGTTTGGACGAGTCGAGGATGCCGGCGAGGTTGTCGGTCGATTTCGATCGCGATGGCCTGCGATTGCCGGCGCACGACGGAATGCACCATCGCAAACTCAAGAAAGTGCTGCAGGAGGCGGGTGTTCTCCCCTGGTGGCGTCATTGTCTGCCGATGATTCGAAACGAGTCTGCGTTGATTGCTGTCGGCGATCTGTGGATCGCCGAAGAGCTCGCGGCATCGGGTGAGGGTGGCCGAATGCGAATCGTGTGGGAGGATCGGCCGGCCATCCTTGCTCAGAGAGAGTAAGACGCATGCGATTCGCGTAATTCGTCATCAGCGAATCGCTCTCCAACACATTTGTGTCTTTCATCGGTGTGACGATTCCGATAAACTGCGCTCCCGTCGTGAGCACGGCGCGCACTTCAAGTGCACCGCCTCGACATCAAATTGTGTCGCCCTCTCTCTATCTTCGACGGTGCCCCATGACTCGTTTTATTTGTGTGACTGGTGGTGTCGTTTCCTCATTGGGGAAGGGCATCGCGGCAGCCTCTTTAGGTGCCATTCTCGAGGCGCGTGGCCTCAAGATCAGCATGGTGAAGCTGGATCCGTACATCAATGTCGATCCAGGCACCATGAGTCCGTTTCAGCACGGCGAAGTGTTCGTCACCAGTGACGGCACCGAAACCGATCTCGATCTGGGCCATTACGAGCGCTTCGTCCGTACGACGACTTCGCGCAACAGCAACTTTACGACCGGCCGCATCTACGAGCGCGTCATCGCCAAGGAACGTCGCGGCGATTACCTCGGTGCGACAGTGCAGGTCATTCCTCACATCACCGATGAGATCAAGCACTGCATCCGTCTGGGTGCGGGCGATGCCGACGTGTGCATGATCGAAATCGGCGGCACGGTGGGCGACATCGAGTCGCTGCCGTTCCTCGAGGCGATCCGTCAGCTCGGCGTGGAGCAGGGTCGCAACAACGTGATCTTCATGCATCTGACGCTCGTGCCGTACATCCCAAGCTCGGGTGAGATCAAGACCAAGCCGACGCAGCATTCGGTGAAGGAGCTGCGCTCGATCGGCATTCAGCCGGACATTCTCTTGTGCCGCTCGGTGAACGCGATTCCCGACGAGCAGCGTCGCAAGATCGCGCTCTTTACGAATGTCGAAGAGCGTGCCGTCTTCTCCGCGGTGGATGCGGACGACATCTACAAGATTCCGATGCTGCTGCACGAGCAGGGTCTGGACAACATCGTGGTCGACAAGCTGCGCCTGGACGTGAAGCCTGCCGATCTCAGCGAATGGCGTCGCGTCGTCGCGGCCAAGACCAATCCCGATGCGACGGTGAACATCGCGATGGTTGGCAAGTACGTCAATCTGCGTGATGCCTACATTTCGTTGAGCGAAGCGCTCACGCACGCGGGCGTGGCGAATCGCACTCGCGTGAACATCCAGTTCATCGAAGCGACCGACGTCGAGAAGCACGGGACGGATTGTCTCGAGGGCATGGACGCGATTCTCGTGCCGGGCGGTTTCGGCGAGCGCGGTATCGAAGGCAAGATCCAGGCGATCCGCTATGCCCGCGAACGTCAGATTCCGTATCTCGGTATCTGCCTGGGGATGCAGCTGGCTATCATCGAGTACGCACGCAACGTCGCCGGGCTCGAAGGTGCGCATTCCACCGAGTTCAATCGCAGCGCGCCGCATCCAGTCATCGCGCTCATAAGTGAATGGCAGGATCAGAAGGGCACGGTCGAACAGCGTACCGAGAAGTCGGACATGGGCGGCACGATGCGTCTGGGTGCGCAAGAGGTGCGCCTGTCGCATGGCTCACGCGCGCATCAGATCTACGGCTCGGATGTCATTGCCGAGCGGCATCGTCATCGCTATGAGTTCAACAATCGCTACCTGCAGAAGCTCATGAATGCGGGGCTGCGTTTCTCCGGATTCTCGCGCGACGGCCTGGTCGAGATGATCGAGCTGCCCGTGCATCCGTTCTTCGTAGCCAGCCAGTTCCACCCGGAATTCCGCTCGACGCCTCGCGACGGTCATCCGTTGTTCACGGGCTTCGTGAAGGCGGCGCGCGCTTATCGTCAGGGTCAATTGCCGGCCGCGGCGAATGGTTGAGCTGCGTGGCGAGGCCCGGGCTCTGAAGCTCGGGCCAGAATGTTCGCATCCTGGTTTTCTCCCGAGCCCCAAGGCCCATGAAATTACTGAACTTCACCGTTGGCCCTGACCAACCCTTCTTTCTGATTGCCGGCCCGTGCGTGATCGAGAGCGAAGGACTCGTGCTCGATACCGCAGGCACGCTGAAGGAGATCACGGGAAAGCTGGGCATCCCTTTCATTTTCAAATCGTCCTTCGACAAGGCGAATCGCTCGTCCAGGAGCAGCTTCCGTGGACCTGGAATGGAAGAGGGTCTGCGGGTTCTTGCCGAGGTCAAACGTCAGCTTCAGTTGCCTGTGCTGACCGACGTGCACGAAGACACGCCATTGGCCGAAGTGGCCGAAGTCGCCGACGTGTTGCAGACGCCTGCGTTCCTGGTGCGTCAGACCAACTTCATCCTGAATGTGTGCTCGCAGAAGCGCGCCGTGAACATCAAGAAGGGCCAGTTTCTGTCGCCCTGGGAAATGCAGAACGTCGTCGACAAGGCGCGTTCGACCGGCAACCAGGAGATTCTGGTTTGCGAGCGCGGCTTCACCTTCGGCTACAACAATCTCGTGTCCGACATGCGCTCGTTGTCGATCATGCGCGCCACCGAATGTCCCGTCGTGTTCGACGCCACCCATTCGGTTCAGCTGCCGGGCGGTAAAGGCACCGCATCGGGCGGTCAGCGCGAATTCGTTCCGGTGCTCGCGCGCGCTGCGATTGCAGCCGGAGTATCGGGATTGTTCATGGAAACGCATCCTGATCCCGAGAAGGCGCTGTCCGATGGGCCGAATGCGTGGCCGCTGCCGCGCATGCAATCATTGCTCGAAACGCTGAAAGCGCTGGACCAGATCGCCAAATCAAAACCGTACGAGGAAAGTTTGTTATGAGCAGAATCGTCGACATCCGCGGCCGCGAAATCATCGACTCACGCGGCAATCCCACCGTGGAGGCCGATGTGTTTCTGGATTCCGGCGCCGTGGGCCGCGCTGCCGTTCCTTCTGGTGCCTCGACCGGAACGCGCGAGGCCGTAGAGCTGCGCGACGGTGACAAGAGCCGCTATCTTGGCAAGGGCGTTCTCAAGGCCGTGGGCAACGTGAACGGCGAGTTGAAGAAGCTCCTCGTCGGTCGCGACGCCAGCGATCAGGCAGGGCTCGATCAAGCCATGATCGAACTGGATGGCACTGAGACGAAGGGCCGGCTCGGCGCGAATGCACTGCTGGCAATTTCTCTCGCCAACGCACATGCCGTAGCGCGCGAGAAGAAGCTCTCCCTGTTCCGTTACCTCGGCGGACCCGGTCCGAAGACTCTGCCGGTGCCGATGATGAACATCATCAACGGCGGCGCGCACGCAGATAACAGCGTCGACATTCAGGAGTTCATGGTGCTCCCCGTGGGCGCGCCTTCGCTTTCGGAAGCCGTGCGCTACGGCGCCGAGATCTTCCACACGCTGAAGAAAGTGCTCCACGAGCGCAAGCTCGCAACCTCGGTCGGCGACGAAGGCGGGTTTGCGCCGGATCTGCCGTCGAACGAAGCCGCGCTCGAAACCATCCTCGAAGCGATCGATCGCGCCGGCTACAAGGCGGGCAAGCAGGTGTACCTGGGTCTGGATGTCGCCAGCTCCGAGTTCTACGCCGACGGCGTGTACAACCTCGAGTCGGAAGGCCGCAAGTTCACCTCCGCCCAGTTCGTCGATTACCTGGCGGGTCTGGCGGGACGCTATCCGATCATCACCATCGAGGACGGCATGGCCGAGCAGGATTGGGACGGCTGGGCGCTGCTGACGCAACGGCTCGGCAAGCAGGTGCAGCTCGTCGGTGACGATCTGTTCGTGACGAACACCAAGATCCTGCGCGAAGGCATCGAAAAGAAGATCGCGAACTCGATCCTGATCAAGGTCAACCAGATCGGAACGCTTACCGAGACGCTGGCAGCCATCGACATGGCCTACGACGCAGGCTATTCGGCCGTCGTGTCGCATCGTTCGGGCGAGACCGAGGATGCGACGATCGCGGACATCGCGGTCGCAACGCGCTCGACGCAGATCAAGACCGGCTCCATGTCGCGCTCCGATCGTGTCGCGAAGTACAACCAGCTGCTGCGTATCGAAGCCGAGCTCGGCGCCGATGCTCGCTATGCCGGTGTCGAAGCGTTCCCCGTGCCACTGCCCGGGATCTCGTGCTAGAAAGCGCACATGAAGATTCTCGCAGCCGTCCTCGTCGCGCTGGTGCTGGTACTTCAGTACCGCATGTGGCTGGGCGATGGCGGCATGCGGGAAGTGGCCACCCTGCGTAAAGAGATCACTCAGCAGACGCAGGAGAACGAGAAGCTGCGCGAGCGCAATCGCACGCTGGCCGCCGAAGTGCAGGATCTGAAGAAGGGCACGACTGCGATCGAGGAGCGTGCCCGGACCGACTTAGGGATGGTCGGTCAACGCGAAACCTTCTATCAGGTCGTCACGCCGCGAGACGGCGCCACGGTCGATACGCCGGCCGACGAGGATGTTCAGGAACCTCGCGTCGCGCAGGCGCGCAAGCAGCGCTGATCTTCAGCTGCTGGCGCGATATCGCTTCTGCACCTGAAGCCCGGGACGCACATGACTGTCGCGCAGCCTGCCGTTCGCTTCTGGGTCGTGATTCCCGCGGCGGGTCGCGGTACACGCATGGGCGAAGCTTTGCCCAAGCAATATCTTGAGCTCGCTGGAAAGCCCGTCATTGAGCACGCTGCGAGCGTATTCCTCGAGCATGCCGGCTGTGCAGGACTCGTCGTCGCCATTGCGGAGGACGACCAGATCTGGCCGAGCCTGTCCCTCGCGAGACATCCGCGCGTAGCGGTGACCGTCGGTGGCGGACAACGCAGCGATTCCGTTCGTGCCGGCCTGGCCGCCTTGGAAGCGCACTGCGACGAGCAGGACTGGATCCTGGTCCACGATGCGGCGCGTCCGTGTCTGAGCGCGCAGGAGCTCTCGCGGCTTCTGGCGGATCTGAGCGCGGACGCCGTGGGCGGGCTGCTAGCGGCGCATGTCGTCGATACGCTCAAGCGATCGGACGATCAGCATCGAGTCGCCGAAACGGTGAATCGCGAGCGGTTGTGGCGGGCATTGACGCCGCAGATGTTTCGCTTCGGATTGCTCCGTCGCGCACTTCACGCGGCCGCTTCCGAGGCCGTGACAGTCACCGACGAATCGCAGGCCATCGAGCGCCTCGGCTTCAAGCCACGTCTCGTCGCCGGCAATGCAGACAACATCAAGATCACCCTTCCAGAGGATCTCGTGCGAGCTGAAAACATTCTGGCGCAACGTGCGCGGTCCCAAGAGGCTTCGGCATGACGGGCTTGCGGATCGGTCAGGGCTACGATGTCCACGCATTTCAGGACGGCACGTTCGTGACGCTGGGCGGTGAGCGCATTGCGCATGATCGCGGTATTCGGGCGCATTCGGACGGTGACGTCGTACTGCATGCACTCTGCGATGCGTTGCTGGGAGCTGCGGGTCTGGGGGACATCGGCATGCACTTCCCCGATTCCGATCCGAAATGGCGCGGCACCGACAGTCGCGACTTCGTGCGTCACGTTCTTGGATTGATCCGTGATCGAGGCTACTCGGTCGTGAATGTCGATGTGACGGTGCTGGCCGAAGCGCCGCGCCTGGGAAAGCATCGCGACAGCATGCGGGCGAACATTGCGGCGGATCTCGGCATCGATGCCGATCGGGTGAACATCAAGGCAACGACGAGCGAAGGACTGGGATTCATCGGTGAACGGCGCGGGATCGCCTGCCATGCCGTGGTTTTGATCGAACATCGCGCGGCCGGCTGATGGAGACACTCTCGCATCCCTGTGCTCACGGCGCACCGCCCGTGAGCGGCCGGCTCCGGGTCGTTCCTGAAGATTTCATCGTGCGCGAATGGCTCGGGTTTGCCGCCGACGGCGAAGGCGATCATTGGCTGCTCACGGTTCGCAAACGCGATGCGAACACGATGTGGGTAGCCAAACAGATCGCGAAGCACGCCAACATCCATCCACGCGACGTCGGCTTTGCCGGTCTCAAGGACCGTCGCGCGGTCACCGAGCAAGCCTTCACTGTGCCGGTGCGCTCGGCCGTGGCCGAGTGGGTCGGTGTTTCGGGCGAGGGGTTCGAGGTCGTTCAGGCGCAGCGTCATCGGCGCAAGCTCAAACGCGGCGCACTGCGCGGCAATGATTTCGAGATCCTGGTCCGCGACGCCGAGTTCGATGCAGTCGCGTTGCAGGATCGATTGACTGCGATCGAACGCCTGGGCGTGCCGAACTACTTCGGTCCGCAGCGCTTCGGTCGAGAGGGTGCGAATCTCGCACGTGCACGCCGCTGGTTCTCGGGCGAAATCGAATTGAGCGATCGATGGGAGCGGGGCTTCGCGCTTTCCGCGGCTCGCGCTGCGCTGTTCAACGCCGTGGTGTCACGACGGGTCGTCCTCGGCAACTGGGATCGCATCCTGGATGGCGACGTCGCAAATCTGCAGGGCAGTAACAGTATCTTCGCGGTCGAGCAGGCTACCGCTGAGCTCGAAGAGCGTTGTCGGGAGCTCGATATTCATCCGACGGGACCGCTCTGGGGGCGGGGTGAGCTGGCGACGCGCGGTTCGATCGCTGCACTCGAACAGGAAGTTGCAGCATCGGAACCCGTCCTCGCCAACGGACTCGAGCGGGCAGGGCTCGAGCAAGAGCGTCGAGCGCTGCGTTTGAAGATCGAAAATCTTGCGTACGAACGAACGGACGATGGCGCCTTGCGATTGCGTTTCCGTTTGGGGCGAGGTGCGTTTGCCACGACCGTGCTGCACGAGCTGGTCGGGAACGTGTTCGAGAGCGGCGTCGAGGAGGCCGAAGAGGAATAGGGCGGTCAGCTGCGCCTGAGGAGCACGTAGACGGCGCCGCTACCGCCATCGACCGTGCGGGCGGAGGCGAATGCCAGCACCGCATCGGAATGCTGCAGCCAGACATTGACGACGTGCTTGAGGACGGGGCCGCGAGGTCCGGAGCGCTTGCCTTTGCCATGAATGACGCGCACGCAGTTCATGTGGCGAAGCGATGCATCCGCGACGAACTCGCGCAAGGCGGCTTTTGCCTGCGCGCCGGTGAGTCCATGCAGATCGACTTCTGCATCGACCGAGTAATGTCCGCGGCGAAGCTTGACGAGCACGTCCTCGGGCACATGTGGGCGACGAAACAGAAGCTCATCGCCCGTGAGCAGCATGGAGTCATCGCCCGGCGGAAGCAGGCTTTCCCTGAGCACTTCGCGATGATCCAGTCGCGTAAAGCGTGCGGCGGGTACTGGTTTCGGGGTGTTCGGCAGCGGTGTGGCGGTCGCGCGCAGCGGTTTTACTTCGCGCATCGCGTCGCGGAACAGCTGCCTGTCATCGTCGTCGTCTGCTGTCATGGCAATGAGGCGTGCAATCCGGCTGTGCCCGCGAGGCATGCCAAGAGGTCTCCTTGCGGCGTTTCCAGTATAGTCTGCCGCCGCGCCGTATCTGGCATACGAAATTCGTTGGCATGTCCGACGTGCAGATGAAGTTGATTGGGCGAATTGCAAGCAGGGTGCCTGCAGGCCCGAATGAGCCACTTCCGGAGAGCTGCGTGAGTGCGTCGCGCAGCGGATGAATGCTTGAAGATTCTGATCAGCAATGATGACGGTTATCGCTCCGAGGGCATTCGGGCGCTCACCGAAGCTCTCGCGCCGCTGGCCGACGTCACCGTCGTTGCGCCCGATCGCAATCGCAGCGGTGCAAGTAATTCCCTGACGCTCGATGTGCCGCTGCGCGTGTTCGAGTTCGATAAGGATCGCTACTTCGTCGGCAACGGCACGCCCACGGACTGCGTCCACCTCGCCATTTCCGGACTGTTCGATTACGAGCACGACATGGTCGTGTCCGGCATCAATGACGGCGCGAATCTCGGTGACGATGTTCTCTATTCCGGTACGGTCGCCGCTGCGATCGAGGGCCGGTTCCTGGGCCTGCCCGCGATTGCCATCTCGCTGTGCATCGAGCCGAACTCCACTGCGCATTTCGCCACGGCGGCGCGCGTCGCAGCCGAGCTGGTGATGCGCATCCAGCGCTCGCCGCTCCATCGGGCCACGATCCTGAATGTGAACGTGCCCAATGTCCCCTACGAGCAGCTCAAAGGTTATCGCGCCACGCGGCTGGGCTACCGGCACCGCTCCGAGCCCATCGTGCGATCTCAGGATCCGCGCGGTCGTCCCGTGTACTGGGTCGGTCCTGCAGGACTCGGGGAGGACGCAGGCGAGGGCACGGACTTCGATGCGGTCGCCCAGCGCTATGTGTCGGTCACACCGCTCCAGATTGATCTCACGCGTCACAGCATGCTGGAAGACATGACTCAGTGGCTGAGTGGAAGGGACGCATGAAGCCCCCAGGCAATGGTTCCAACGGCATGCCTCCGGCCTATTCGAATCGGCACAGCGGCATCGGCATGACCTCGGCGCGCACGCGCGAACGTCTCGTGCAGCGATTGCGCGATCAGGGCATCAGCAATCCGGAAGTGCTCGAGCAGATTCGCAACGTGCCGCGACATCTTTTCGTCGACGAGGCGCTCGCCACACGTGCGTACGAAGACACTGCGCTGCCCATCGGGCTCGGTCAGACGATCTCGCAGCCCTATGTGGTCGCGCGCATGACGGAGGCGCTGATCGAAGGAACGCCGCCGCGCAAAGTGCTCGAGATCGGCACGGGCTGCGGATACCAGACCGCGGTGCTGTCGCCTTTTGTCAAATTCCTGTACAGCATCGAGCGCATCGGTGCGCTCCTCGAACGCGCGCGGGCACGGTTGAAGGAACTGAACATCCGCAATGTACATTTGCGCCATGGCGATGGTTTTCAGGGTTGGGTCGCACATGCTCCGTACGATGGAATCCTCATGGCCGCAGCGCCGCTGGCCATTCCCGAGGTTCTCTTCAGCCAGCTCGGCCCCGGCGGTCGCCTGATCGCGCCGGTCGGGCCTGAAGGTCGCCAGCATCTCGTGCGCATCACGCGCCGCGGCGATGATTTCCACACCGAAACGCTCGGCCTCGTGAGCTTCGTACCGCTGCTCAAGGGTTTGGGGTGACGAGTCGCAGGTGATGGCGCTGGCCCGCTGCCCATCCCTTCCCATTCGCGAACGAAGCAGGTGGCGCCTGAGCCTGGTGCTGATCGCGCTCGTGCTCAGCGGCTGCGCAAGCGAGCCGCGCGGTGCGGGAACGTACATCGTGAAGCGCGGCGACACGCTCTATTCGATCGCGACGAAACACCGGTTGGACTATCGCGATCTCGCGCGC
The DNA here is from genome assembly GCA_023423935.1 of Pseudomonadota bacterium. Classification (GTDB taxonomy): domain Bacteria; phylum Pseudomonadota; class Gammaproteobacteria; order Steroidobacterales; family Steroidobacteraceae; genus Steroidobacter. The sequence goes on from JAFAEQ010000064.1 coordinate 13,558, forward strand.
TGGAACGGCATCGGTCGCGATTACGTGATCCACCCCGGTCAGATTCTGAAGCTCGGTCCCAAGGTCGGTGTGAGCAAGGCAGCGCCGGTTGCGCCAGCGCCTGTAAAGCGCGAGACGCCGCGACCGACCGGTCCGCCGATCAAGTGGCAATGGCCGGTCGATGATGGCCGCTTCACGCTCACGACGCGTCCCAATGGCGGTCAAGGACTCACGATCGAAGGGCGCGCAGGCCAGGACATCCGCGCGGCGAGCAGCGGACGTGTCGTCTATACCGGCAACGGACTGCTCGGTTACGGCCAGCTCGTGATCATTAAGCACAGCGAAATTTATCTGACGGCCTACGGCCACACGCAGGCGGTCGTCGTGCGCGAAGGCGATCAGGTCAGCGCAGGTCAGCGCATCGCGACCATGGGGCACGGACCTCAAGGCACGCCGATGTTGTATTTCGAGATCCGCACCAACGGTTCGCCGGGAAATCCGCTCGCGTTGCTGCCGCAACGGCGCTAGACACGTCAACTGCGCAAGCACAACGCAGTGAGGGCGCAGTCGAGACATCAACAGCCTGCTTGAGTGTTTCCCTGCACAAGATTGCTGGTATTTGGCTGTCTTTCCAGCGTCGCGCCGTGCGTCGACTGCCGCGATCGCGATCTGCGTCACGTTCCTTGTGAGTTGGCGCGATCATTGCACTTGCAACGATCTTTCGATCACGACGAGTCAGTAGTTGCACTTCACGTCGTCGTGTGTCTAACATCCGCCCCCAGCGTCGCCGGTCACAGACAGGGTGATGGGGTGAAGGCGCGGGGGCGGAGGGGGATTCGAGGAAACAGCGCGAAGAAGAAAAAAATCAGAAGAAAAAGAATACTTCGTCAAGTGAATGTTCCTCGTGAACACGCAGCGACGAGTTGGTCGAACGAACTTCAGTCCCTCGCGTCTTCTCCTCATCATCTTGCGATGGGGAAGGACCGAACAAAGAGAATCCGACGAGTACAACGTGACTCGCACCGGATCTCGATCGAGACAAGACCCGAACGGGCGCTCGATAACGAACAAGCTTGCCGGGATTCATCGGCCAAGCATCCAAGAATAAAGTGACGAGTGAGGGGGGATGGCGGAGGTCAGCGTGCCGGAAGGCGCGCTGACCTTCTTCTAGGTCAGGCCTTCCTGCAGAAGACACTTCGTTTCAATCGTTCACGAACAACGCCGCGACCGCGCGACGATCTTCGCTGACCAGCACGTTGTACGTGCGACACGCAGCACCGGTATCCATCACTTCGCAGCCCACGCCTTTGCTCATCAGGTGCGCGAGCAGCGAGTAATCGGGGAATCGCTGGCGTGATCCCGATCCGAGCACGACGATCTCCGGCTGCAGTTCCAGAATGGCTTCGAAATCCTCGGCGCGCAGATCATCGACGCTCTGCGGCCGCCAGTCGGTCACCAGGCGCGCAGCGCTCAGCAGGCAGCTCGCTCGCACGATCTCTTCGCCCACGCGCAGTTCGCCCGGCGAGAAGGAGCGGACCAGCAGGATGTTCTGGCGGCTGTCATCGGTCAGTTTCATTCCGCTACGATAACGCACCTGCCGTCCATTCCGTGCCCGATGTCCCACGCCTGCTGGTTCCATTTCGTTTCTTCGAGCTTCACAGCCACGGCCGCCATGCAGGGCGCGACCGATGAACCCGGATCGCTTGCCAGAATTGCCGGACGCGGCAAATTGCGGCGCTGCTGGCATCGGCGCAACGCGGACGTGGCGTTGCGTCCCTGGCAGCGCGGGCTGCTCGGCGCACTCGGTTTGAGCGATGGGGAATATTCGAGCGCACCGCTTTGCGCGCTGGGCAGCGGCCTCGATGCATCCGGGGTGTGGATGCATGCGGAGCCCGTACATCTCGTCGCCGGGCTCGATCGCCTCACCTTCGTCGATCTTCAGCGTCATGCGCCGTTATCCGTCGAGGAGCGTAGTGCGCTTGCCCAGGTACTCGGTGCGCAATTTCCTCATGCGCAGTTCACCTGGCACGCAACGGCCCAGAGCTGGCTCATTCGCAGCGAACGACCGCTCGAAGTGCTCACCAGCACGCCCGAAGCCGCAGCCGTTCACGAGCTCGCCGAGGTGTTGCCGCGCGGCAAGGATGCTTCCGAGCTGCGTCGGCTCATGACCGAAATGCAGATGGCGCTGCACGATCATCCCGTCAACACCGCGCGCGAGCGCAAAGGACTGCCCACGGCCAATGCCATCTGGTTGTGGGGTCTGGGCTCGCTGGCGCAGGAAAGCCATCCAGCGCAAAGCCTGCCGCAAGGCTGGAGCGACGATGACTTCACCCGAGGGGTCTATCGGCTGCACGGTGCGGATCTCGAACCGCTTGCCCCGGTGACGTCGATGATGTCGCACTCGAGAATCGCGCGACTAGCCGTTGCCCCCGTCGTGGAAGTCGAAGAGCTGCAACGCGAGTGGATCGATCCGCTGATTCATGCGCTGGCTTCCCGTGAGATCGATGGCCTCGAGCTGGTCCTCGATCAATGGCGACTGCAGGCGGATCGCAGCGCATTGCGTCGTTTCTGGCGCAAGCCGCTGGCACCGTCGGGCTGGGATCAGCGCACATGATCGCTGCTTCGATCCGCAGGCGTGAATGCGCCACCGACGTCGAATTGCCCGCGACGCTGCATCCGCTGTTGCGCCGGCTCTACGCGGCGCGAGGTATTCGCGCAGCGCAGGATCTGGAGCTCGGCCTCGATCAACTCATTCCGGTGCGACAGCTCGGCGGCGTTGAGCGTGCCGTCGAGTTGCTGTGCGCGCATCGGCTGCGCGACAGTCGTATCGTCGTGGTCGGTGATTTCGATGCTGACGGCGCGACGTCCACCGCTTTGGTGGTGCGTCAGTTACGCAGGCTCGGCTTCACGCGCGTCGACTTCCTCGTGCCCAACCGCTTCGAGTATGGATATGGGCTGACACCCGAGATCGTGCGGCTCGCCGCGCAGCAACAGCCTGCCTTGATCCTGACCGTGGACAACGGCATCGCAAGTCATGCCGGGGTTGCCGAGGCGAACGCGCTGGGGATCGAGGTGCTGGTCACCGATCATCACTTGCCTGCAGCGACATTGCCCGATGCAGCGGCGATCGTGAATCCGAACGCGCCGGGCGACTCTTTCCCGAGCAAAGCGCTCGCCGGCGTGGGTGTCGCGTTCTATCTGATGGCTGCGCTGACGCGCGAATTCCAGACTCGCGGAATCGAGCCGAACGCACCCTCGGTGGCAGAACTCCTGGACCTCGTTGCGCTGGGAACGGTGGCGGATCTCGTGCCGCTCGATCGCAACAATCGGATCCTCGTCCAGCAGGGATTGCGGCGGATTCGCGCGGGACGATGTCTGCCCGGTATCCGGGCGTTGCTCGAAGTCGCCAATCGCACAGCGGAGCATGTCGTCGCCTCGGACCTGGGATTTCAGGTTGGCCCGCGGCTCAACGCCGCAGGTCGCCTCGACGACATGTCGGTCGGCATTCAATGTCTGCTCGCGGAGGATATCGACACCGCGCGCGTATTCGCCGGCCGGTTGTCGCAGCTCAATCAGGATCGGCGCGAGCTCGAACTGCAGATGCAGCAGGAGGCGATGCTCACGATCGCCGACATGCGCGACACTTCCGCGCTGCCGCTTGGGCTTTGTCTCTTCGATGAGACCTGGCATCAGGGCGTGGTCGGTCTGGTCGCTTCGCGGGTGAAGGATCGCGTGCATCGCCCCGTGATCGCACTGGCGCGAGCAGACGAACGTTGGCTGAAAGGCTCGGCTCGTTCGGTCAGCGGCGTTCATATCCGCGACGTGCTCGATGCGGTCGCAGCGCGTCATCCGGGGCTCATCGAAAAGTTCGGCGGACACGCAATGGCTGCAGGGCTCACGTTGCCGGCGGCGCGTTTCGAAGAATTCAGTCAGGCGTTCGACGCAGAAGTCTCTCGCTGGATGACGCATGACGACACCCGCGGCGTCGTCCACTCCGACGGTGAGCTGGATCCGGATCAGATCACGATCGATGTCGCACAGCTGCTGCGCAGCTCCGGTCCCTGGGGCCAGGCCTTTCCGGAACCCTTGTTCGACGGAGAGTTCGAGGTGCGCAGCGTTCGCACGCTCAGCGAACGGCATCTGAAGATGCAAGTACAGGCGCCACGCGGTCCGGCGCTCGAGGCCATTTCATTCCGCCATTTCGATCACGACGATGCCCCGCTCGTCGAACCGAACCATCGAGTCCAGCTTGCGTATCGTCTCGACGTGAATCGATACAACGGCCTGGAGAAGGTGCAGCTCCTCGTCGAGTACGTGAAGGTGATCGGCTGAGCAGGGAGGCAAATGGCGCGTGCGTCGGTCAACCTCCTGCTTAGCCGTCGCGCCACTCATCGTGCATCACTGACCGTGCATCACTCTGCTATCATCGCCGCCCTTCGTTTTCTGGTTCGCTTTTCCCATGGAAGTCAATCACATCCGCCGCACCATCGACGATCTCTCGGAGCGCAGTGAAGCTCTTCGGAGGTTTCTTTGAGTACGACAACAAGCACGATCGGCTGACCGAGGTCAGTCGCGAACTGGAAGATCCCGCGATCTGGAACACCCCTGACAAGGCGCAGGAGCTCGGTCGCGAGCGCGCGCGTCTGGATGCCGTCGTCGGCACGCTGGATCGGATTCGCAACGGTCTGGGCGATGCGCAGGCGCTGCTCGACATGGCCGTCGCGGAGGACGACGAGTCCACCGCGAACGACGTGCAGGGCGATCTCGCCTCGATCGAGCAGGACCTCAAGAAGCTCGAGTTCCAGCGCATGTTCCCGGGCAAGATGGATTCGCACAGCGCGTTCCTCGATATTCAGGCGGGCGCGGGCGGCACCGAAGCGCAGGACTGGGCGCAGATGCTGATGCGTATGTATCTGCGCTGGGGCGAGGCGCATGGCTTTCAGACCGAAGTGGTCGATACCAGCGACGGTGAAGTGGCGGGTATCAAGAGCTGCACGATCAACTTCACGGGCGAATATGCGTATGGCTGGCTGCGGACGGAAACGGGCGTCCATCGCCTGGTGCGCAAGTCGCCATTCGATTCCAACGCACGTCGACACACATCGTTCGCGTCCGTGTTCGTATCGCCCGAGGTCGACGACGACATCGAGATCTCCATCAATCCCGCCGACCTGAAAACGGACGTCTATCGCTCGAGCGGTGCCGGCGGTCAGCACGTGAACAAGACCGAATCGGCCGTGCGCATCACGCACATGCCGACGGGTATCGTCGTGGCGTGTCAGGCTGAGCGCAGTCAGCACAAGAATCGCGACAAGGCGATGAAGATGTTGAAGGCCAAGCTCTACGAGCTGGAGGTCAACAAGCGCAACGCCGCAGCGAAGGTGCTCGAAGACGCAAAGTCGGACGTGAGCTGGGGCAACCAGATCCGCTCCTACGTCCTCGATCAATCGCGCATCAAGGATCTGCGCACCAACGTCGAAATCGGCAATACCACCGCGGTGCTCGACGGTGATCTGGATCCATTCCTCGAAGCGAGCTTGAAGCAGGGCCTTTGAGGAAGGGGAGCCGCAAGGACCGCATAAAAGACGGAAATAGGGTAAGAGATAAGGAATGTTGCCCGCTCTCGTCGTCTCGTGATCTTTTTTGCGGTCTTTGCGGCCGCTCTTGTTCTGAATCAAACCTATGACCGACCAAACCCAACCTCCGCAGGATGAGAACAAGCTGATCGCCGAGCGGCGCGCGAAGCTCGAGAAACTGCGTGCAGCTGGCATCGCATTTCCGAATGACTTTCGTCGTGACGCGCTGGCAGATCAGTTGCTGACCGCCTATAGCGAGCGTGCGCCGGAATGGTTCGATCAGAACATCATTCCGGTGAAGGTCGGCGGTCGCATGATGGCCAAGCGCATCATGGGCAAGGCGAGCTTCGCGAAGATCATGGATCGCAGCGGACAGATTCAGCTGTTCCTGCAGCGCGATTCGCTGGGCGAAGTCTATGAGGAGTTCAAGGGCTGGGACGTCGGCGACATCCTCGGTGCCGAAGGCGTGCTGTTCAAGACGAAGACCGGTGAGCTGTCGATCCGCGTCGAGAAACTGCGTCTTTTGACCAAGTCATTGCGTCCGCTGCCGGACAAGTGGCACGGCCTGTCGGATCAGGAGACTCGCTATCGTCAGCGCTACGTCGATCTGATCATCAGTCCGGAGAGCCGGCAGGTCTTCCAGACCCGCACGCGGATCGTGAAATTCCTGCGCGATCTGCTGGACTCCATGGGCTTCATGGAAGTCGAAACGCCGATGATGCAGCAGATCGCTGGCGGTGCCGCTGCGAAGCCGTTCGTCACGCATCACAACGCGCTCGACATGGACCTGTATCTGCGCATCGCTCCCGAGCTGTATTTGAAGCGACTGGTCGTCGGGGGCTTCGAGCGTGTGTACGAGATCAATCGCAACTTCCGCAACGAAGGTGTGTCGACTCGCCACAACCCCGAGTTCACGATGCTCGAGCTGTATCAGGCTTATGCGAGCTACGGCGATCTCATGGCGCTGGTCGAGCAAATGTGTCAGGGCATCTGCGATTCGATCTGCGGGACGCGCCAGATCGAGTATCAGGGGCAGACGTTCGATTTCGCTCAGCCCTTCCGCCGCGTGACGGTCGAAGATCTCATCGTGGAATTCAATGGTGGAATCGATCGTTCGAAACTGCGTGACGTGGCGTACCTGCGCACACAGTGCGAGCGGCTCGGGATCAAGTACGGGGAAGGCGACGGCGCAGGGAAGCTGCAGATCGAAATCTTCGAGAAGACCGCCGAGCACGAATTGCAGGCGCCGACGTTCGTTTGCGCGTACCCGGCCGAAGTGTCGCCGCTCGCGCGCCGCAATGATGCGGACCCGTTCATCACGGATCGTTTCGAGTTCTTCGTGGGCGGTCGCGAGCTCGCGAACGGCTTTTCGGAGCTCAACGATCCTGAAGATCAGGCCGCACGTTTTCTCGATCAGTTGAAGCGCAAGTCTGCGGGCGACGAAGAGGCGATGCAGTACGACGCGGATTACGTCCGCGCGCTCGAGTACGGCCTGCCGCCCACCGCAGGACTGGGCGTGGGTATCGACCGACTCGTCATGCTGTTCACGAACTCGCCGTCGATCCGCGACGTGCTGCTGTTCCCGTACATGCGCCCGGAGATCGAGAAGTAATCAGTTGATGGGGTAGGGCAGGGCGAGCGGTTCCAGCCGTGTGTCGCCGACGGTGAGCTCGCTGTCGCGTTGCGCGAGATTGACGACGGCGAGCAGCTCGCAACCTTCCGGAGTCTGGATCGCATCGACGACATCGCCTGCGTGTGCGCCGGCGCTCGTCACTCGCGTGCCGGGCACGGGTGCGTCCGTCCCCGCTTTGAATCGCAGCATCCGACGCTTCACCGTCCCGCGAAAATGCGTGCGCGCGATGATCTCCTGTCCCGTGTAGCAGCCCTTCTCGAAACTCACACCTCCGAGCAGATCGAGGTTGAGCATCTGCGCGACGAAGGCTTCGTGCGTGGCCGAATACACCTGCGGAAGTCCGGCGCGGATGTCTGCGAGATGCCAGCGATCGGCTCCCTCTGCATCGCTCGCCTGAACCTGCGATGCGGGGAGAAGCCACAAGGTTCTCGCTGCCGAGCCCGGCCAACGCACGCGACTCACGCCGTCCTGATAATGATGCGTCTGCGGTTCAGCATCGAAAGCATCGTCGCTGCCGCGGATCTCGAGCGTTCCGGCCAGCGGTTCGATCCGCACCTTGGCGCGCAGCGTGTACTTTTTAAGTCGCGCGATAGTCGCTTCCACGAGTTGCGAGGACACGATCAGCACGATCCCTTCCGGTCGTGACAGAAGCCACACGACTGCCTGCACGCGACCCTGTGCAGAGTTCACGCTCGCCAGTTCCATCCACGCAGGTGTGAGTGTGTCCAGATCCAGGCTCAGCTGGCCCTGCAGATAGTTCGCCGCATCCGGCCCGCTGACCAGGATGGCTGCGTACTGTGGCAGCGCGTACGGGGAAGAGGACATCGTGTAGTTCATTCGTGAAATCCGAAACGACCCATCGTCACTTGATATACCGCCCAGGCTCCTCGCCACGTGGGGCTTCTGGCAGACTACGCCGCCATGCCCAGCACCCGCCAGGAATCACCGGTTACTTCGACTTCTGCCGTCCCGACCGAGACGGACGCTGCGCCTGCAGTCTCTCCCAACGTGCCGACGACTTCTGCAGATTCAACGTCGCGCGCTGATGCACGCCCGATCGAGATCGGTGGACGTGAAGGTCCGGAGCCCACGCGCTTCGGAGATTGGGAGCGGCGCGGTCGCTGCATCGATTTCTGACGGCCCCCGAATCGTTATGGAGTGCGCCTCTTGAGCAGTTCCACCCGTTACACGCGGCCGTTGTCGCCGTTCATGAGCTATCGCTGGCAGTACACGATGGCACTGTCGTTCCTGCATCGCGTGACCGGATGCGCGCTGTCGGTCGGCATGCTGCTGCTGGTCTACTGGCTGGTCGCGCTGGCCTCGGGTCGACAGGCGTATGCGGATGCGCAGGCGTTCTTCGCCAACGGCTTCATTCGCTTCACGCTCGTCGCGTTCTCGTTCGCATTCTTCTATCACCTGTTGAATGGCGTGCGACATCTCGTGTGGGATGCCGGCCACGGATTCGAACGCAAGACGGCGCGGATGAGCGGCTGGATCGCGTTCCTCGGCGCGGTCGCACTGACGCTCTTCTTCTGGTTTCTGATTCTCAGTCGTGGCAATGGAGGTGTGGCATGAGCCTGCGTACCCCGATCGGGCGCGTGCTGGGCCTCGGCTCGGCCAAAGAAGGTGTGGGCCACTGGTGGACACAACGCGTGACGTCCGTCGCGCTCGTGATCCTCGGGCTTTGGTTCGTGTCGGCGCTGCTGCGCCTGGATGATCTCAGTTACGGTGCGGTCGTTGCCTGGATGTCATCACCCGTGAACGCGGTGCTGCTGGCGCTCCTGGTCGGAACGACTGCCTATCACTCGCAACTCGGCGTCCAGGTGGTCGTCGAGGATTACGTCGCGCATCACGGTGCGAAAGTCGCCGTGCTGCTCCTGCTCAACTTCCTTCATGTCGCTTTGGGTGCGCTGGGTGTCTTCGCCGTGCTGCGCATCGCGTTTGGGATGCCCGCATGAGTGCATACGAATTCATCGATCACTATTACGACGTCGTCGTCGTCGGCGCCGGTGGCGCGGGACTGCGCGCGACATTCGGTCTTGCGCATTCCGGTCTGTCCACGGCGTGTATCACGAAGGTCTTTCCGACTCGCAGTCACACGGTTGCAGCACAGGGCGGTATCAGCGCTGCGCTCGGCAACATGGGTGAGGACGACTGGCGCTGGCACATGTACGACACCGTCAAGGGATCGGACTGGCTGGGCGATCAGGATGCGATCGAGTTCATGTGCAAGGAAGCGCCGGGTGCAGTGATCGAGCTCGAGCACTACGGTGTGCCGTTCTCACGTACCGAAGATGGACGCATCTATCAGCGTCCGTTCGGCGGTATGACGACGCGTTTCGGGCAAGGCACGGCTCAGCGCACCTGCGCTGCGGCCGATCGCACCGGTCACGCCATGCTGCATACCCTGTATCAGCAGGCGCTGCGACACGAAGCGCAGTTCTTCATCGAGTACTTTGCCGTCGACCTGATCATGGAGAACAGTGAGTGCCGCGGTGTGGTCGCCATCAACATGGCCGACGGCACGGTGCATCGATTCATCGGTCACAAGACCGTTCTCGCGACGGGCGGCTACGGTCGCGCGTACTTCTCCTGTACTTCTGCGCACACATGCACAGGAGATGGCGGCGGCATGGTGTTGCGTGCCGGACTGCCGATGCAGGACATGGAGTTCGTGCAGTTCCATCCGACCGGCATCTACGGGGCAGGCTGTCTGATCACCGAAGGCGTGCGTGGCGAAGGCGGCATCCTGCGCAACTCGGCGGGCGAGCGTTTCATGGAACGCTATGCGCCGAATGCCAAAGACCTCGCCTCGCGCGATGTCGTGAGCCGCGCAATGACCATCGAGATTCGCGAAGGTCGCGGCGTCGGTCAGCACAAGGATCACATCTTCCTGCACCTGGAACATCTCGGCGCGGACACCATCCACGAGAAACTTCCTGGCATTGCCGAGACGGCGAAGATCTTCGCAGGCGTGGATGTGACCCGTCAGCCGATTCCTGTATTGCCGACGGTGCACTACAACATGGGTGGCATCCCGGCGAACTATCACGGCGAAGTCGTCACGCTGAAGAACGGCAGTCCCGACACGGTAGTCCCCGGATTGATGGCGGTGGGCGAAGCCGCTTGCGTCTCGGTGCACGGTGCGAACCGACTCGGTTCGAACTCGCTGCTCGACCTCGTGGTCTTCGGTCGCGAAGCCGCGCGCTACTGCGCCGAGACGGTCAAACCCGGTACCAAGCACCGTCCGCTGCCTGCCGATGCGGGCGAGCTCGCAGTAAGCCGCATCGACAAGTTGCGCTATGCCAAGGGGTCGCTGCGCACCGCCGACATCCGGTTGAACATGCAGAGGGTGATGCAGGGACATGCTGCCGTCTTCCGCACGGGCGAGTCGCTGGAGGAGGGCGTACAGAAGCTCTCCGAGGTGTTCAATTCGTTCGCCGAAGTGAACGTGAGCGATCGCGGGATGGTGTGGAACACTGATCTGATCGAAACGCTCGAGCTCGACAACTTGCTCGGGCAGGCGGTGGCGACGATGCATTCGGCGCGCAATCGCGAGGAAAGTCGCGGCGCCCATGCGCGCGAAGACTTCCCGAATCGCGACGATCAGAACTGGATGAAGCACACGCTGTCGTGGGTGACCGAGCACGGCGATGTGCAGATCGACTATCGGCCCGTGCACCTGAACACGCTCACGAGCGATGTCGAACCCGTGCCGCCGAAGGCGAGAACCTACTGAGTGCTATCCAGCTGCTAGTCACCAGTCTGCTAGCCAGAGAAGAAACATGGCCCAATTTCGTCTGCCTCCGAACTCCCGGATTCAACCCGGTAAGTCCTTCAATGCTCCCGCGGGTGCGAAGCAGGTGCGCACGTTCCGGATCTATCGGTTCGATCCGGAGGCCGGCACGAACCCCCGCGTCGACAGCTACGAAGTCGACATGGCGAGCTGCGGACCGATGGTTCTGGACGCGCTGATCAAGATCAAGAACGAGATCGATCCGACGCTGACGTTCCGCCGCTCGTGCCGCGAGGGCATCTGCGGCTCATGCGCGATGAACATCGATGGCGTGAATACGCTCGCCTGCACCAAGGCGTGCGACGACGTGAAGGGCGACGTGAAGATCTATCCGCTGCCGCATATGCCGGTGGTGAAGGATCTGGTTCCGGATCTGACCACGTTCTATGCGCAGTACGCATCCGTGAAGCCGTGGCTGCAGACGCGCTCGCCTGCACCGCCGGATCGCGAACGTCTGCAATCGAAGGAAGATCAGGAAAAGATCGACCGCCCGTCGGCCTGCATCCTGTGCGCGTGCTGTTCGACCTCCTGCCCGAGCTACTGGTGGAACGGCGATCGCTACCTGGGACCTGCGGCGCTGCTGGCAGCCTACCGATGGATCATCGACACGCGCGATGAAGCCACCGGTGAGCGGCTCGATGCGCTCGAGGATCCCTTCAAGCTGTATCGCTGCCACACGATCATGAACTGCACGGAGGCGTGCCCCAAGGATCTGAATCCGGCCAAGGCCATTGCCGAGATCAAGAAGCTGATCGCGGAACGTCGCCACTGATTCGGGATCTGGATGTGGTCCTTCTGGGCAAGTGATCAGCACTCAGAAGGGCCAGGCTGACCGCTGGCGAGTCGCATGCGGTCGCAGGTTCGGGCAGAATCGCGCCGCTCATGTCTGAACCCATCAATACAACTGCCGTCTCGCACCTCGCTCGTCTGCGCTGGCGTTGCCGTCGCGGAATGCGCGAGCTCGACGTGGTGCTGCAGCGCTATCTCGAACAACATTACGTGCATGCACCCGCCCGCGAGCAGCAAGCGTTCGAAGCGTTGCTCGAGCAGCAGGATCCGCAATTAATGGGATTCTTGATGGGGCGCGAACAACCTTCCGATCCGGATCAAGCGCGTGTCATCGCCCGGCTGTCCCACGCTGGTGCTTGACCTGCGTTCGCGCAGGTTCGATCGGCGACTCGTCCTTACGCTGGCCGCGATCGCCTCGTGCGCGCCCGTACTTCTCGTTCACCTCTGCGGCATAGCGGTGGCGCTCGGCGCGGCGCTCCTCATTTTCGGCACTTGTGTACTCACGCTGATTCGAGCCGGATGGGTCGGACCGCGATCGTTGATACGGGCGGCATGGCAACCCGAGGGTCACTGGATTCTGACCGAACCGTCCGGTCGGTCGGTGACTGCCGCTTTGCAACCTTCGGCAAGAATGAGTCCATTTGCTGTCTGGCTTCGCTGGACAGTCGTAGAGGAGGAAACGACGCCTGCCTGCGGAGCGTCGCCGGTCGTTCTGCTGACGCGATGGGACCTGCCAGCCCATGACTTCCGTCGGCTGCTGGTTCGTCTGCGCATCGATCGTTCACAATGGCATCCGCTGGCAACTTCGCTTTCCCATTCATGATTCGTTCGCCGCTCGATCCAATGTGTGACGGCACTCTCAAGCACTGCGTTATGAAATGCGGTGACGGGCGAACTTTCCAGAACGCCTCCGGTCTATCCGAGCAACCTCGCGTCAGTGCCAGGCCAGCGTGTGCACCGGACCGGACGTCCGGCGGGGTTGCGGGTCAATGATCCAGGACGACAATGACCAGCAACTTGTCCAGCGGGTGCAGAAGGGCGACAAGGCCGCCTTCGACCTGCTGGTCAGAAAGTACCAGCACCGGGTCCTGAAACTCGTGAGCAGGTTCGTGAACGATGCCGCCGAAGCGGAGGACGTGGCGCAGGAAGCCTTTCTGAAGGCATACCGTGCGCTGCCGGCGTTTCGGGGCGATAGTGCGTTCTATACGTGGCTGTATCGGATTGCGATCAACACGGCGAAGAACACACTGGTGTCGAACCGCCGACGGCCGATCGACTTCGACCTGGACCTCCAGGATCCGGAACAACACGACCGGCAGGCGTTGTTGAAGGATGCGGATACCCCGGAGGGTGTCCTGCTGACGGACGAGATTCGCGGCGTGGTGGAACGCGCGCTGGAACAGCTGCCCGATGACCTGCGTACGGCCATCGTGCTGCGCGAACTGGAAGGCTTGTCATACGAAGAGATTGCAGAAGCGATGGATTGTCCGGTCGGTACGGTTCGGTCGCGCATTTTCCGGGCGCGCGAGGCGATCGACAAAAAGTTGAAACCGTTGCTGGATTGATTACGGTTGATTCGTGAGCGGCTGGGTTCCTGAGCGATTGAGTGCAGGTGGTGAAGCGGATATGACCGACGCGGTGAAAGAGCAGCTTTCGGCTTGTCTGGATGGCCAGCTACCAGAAGGTGAGCTCGACCTGATGCTCAAGCGGGTGCAGCGCGATCGCGAGCTGCGGCGGACCCTGGACGGCTACTCGCTGATCGGCGAATCGCTGCGCGGAAATGCCGTGCGTGCCTCCTCCGGCTTTGCGGATCGGATCTCGGAAGCCATTGCTGCCGAACCTGCGTTGCACGGTGCTCCGATGCATCTGCCTCGCGAACGAATGATGCGCTGGTTGCGTCCGGTGGGCGGTCTCGCGGTCGCCGCGAGTGTTGCGGCTGTGGCAGTGCTTTCTTTCAGGCCGCCCACGTCTGCAGACCAGCACGTTGCCCGAATCGTGACCGATACTCCTCAGCCCGATGACGCGTCTGCGAGCTACACGGTCCCCACGAACTTCGACCGCGGCACGGCCTTCGTGCCGGCCGCCCGACTGACCAACTACGTCGTGGCGCATAGCGAATATTCCTCGCCGCTGGCCCGCAGGACGGTCTTGAGCGGCGTGCTTTCGGACGATCAGGACTCCGACTCGGAGAATCCGCAGGTCGAGGCCGATGTGCATATATCGGGCACGCCATCCACTTCAAAGGACCCTGCGTCCGGGGCCTCAGCGCCCGCACGTGAATCAGTGGAGTGGCCGCATTGATGAAGCTGCTTCGCTACTGCTTCGTGGCATTGTGTTGCGCGGTGCTGCCCGCGCATGCAAGCGATCCTGAGGCACGGGCGTGGCTCGAGCGCATGTCGCGTGCGCTATCGAGCCAGAGCTATGACGGCCGTTTCTTTCATCTGCGGCAGTCCAAGTCGGAGTCGATGCGCATCATCCATCGTGTCGATTCCAAAGGGCGGATCACCGAAAGACTGGTGTCCCTCGATGGCAGCGGGCGCGAGATCATTCGCAACGACAAAGAAGTCATTTGCTACCTGCCCGACAAGAAAATCGTTCTGGTCGAGAAGCGCACGGAGAACAACTCGCTGGTGTCGGCATTGCCCGTCTACAACGAGGCGCTCGAATCGCTCTACAAAATCGAGCGGTCGGGTGGGGTGGTGAAGGCGCTCGGTCGCAGGACTCAGATCATCGAAGTGCAGCCACGCGATCAATATCGTTATGGCTATCGACTCTGGCTCGATCAGGAAACGGCGATGCCGCTGAAGTCGCAGCTCTGTGACAACAACGGCAACGTCATCGAACAGATCCTGTTTGCAGAGCTCAATCTGCGCGAGCGCATTCCCACGGATGAACTGAAGGCATCGATCAGCGGTGAAGGTTATCGCTGGATCCGCCAGGACGAAGCAGCTGCCGCCCGTATGCCCAATGCCGTCATGGGTTACAGCGTCACGCGCCTGCCGGCCGGATTCAAACTGACCACATGGCGGATGCAGATCATTGCTGGCTCGCCGCGGCCGGTGCGCCATCTCGTCTATTCCGACGGTCTGGCTTCGGTTTCGGTGTTCATCGAGCCGCGCGATGACCAGGCGGCACCGCTGCACGGGTTGTCCAAAGTGGGGGCGGCGTTTGCCTTTACCCGCAATCTGGATGGCCATCAGGTCATCGCGGTGGGCGAGGTGCCTGCAGCGACGGTTGAAGCGATTGCCGCAGGCGTGACGCGTCAGGATGTTGCCCCCGAGGAGGCTCCTGCACCCGCAGCAAGCCAGCCGCAGCCTGCACCCGCCCATTGATTCTCCCGAGGCCCGATCGAGCATGACAGCCTGGACTGTCTACACACGTCCCGGCTGCACGCTGTGCGAAGAACTCCTGGTGGAGCTGGCGGAACTCCTGGGTGATGAGGAGGCGGCCCGAGTGGCCGTCGTCGACATCACCGATAACCCCGATCTCGAGTCGAAATACGCCAGACGCATCCCCGTACTGACTGCGGACGGCGATTTCGTCTGCGCCTACCGTCTGGACCGGGATCGGGTAAAAGCCTATCTGACGTCCTGATGCGGCCCCGGTCCGGCGGTATTCCGTACCTGATCCGGCCCCTCCGCTATAATCCGCCGCCCTTTCGCACAGCCAGCTGACCTTTGATGAAGCTGATCCGCAACTTTTCCATTATCGCGCACGTCGATCACGGCAAATCCACGCTGGCAGACCGCTTCATCCAACTATGCGGGGGCCTGGAAGCCCGCGAGATGGAAAGTCAGGTGCTCGACTCGATGGCCCTCGAACGCGAGCGCGGCATCACGATCAAGGCGCAGAGCGTGTCCTTGCGCTATCGGGCGCGGGACGGGCAGACCTACCAGCTGAACCTGATCGATACCCCCGGACACGTCGACTTCTCCTATGAAGTGAGCCGCTCGCTGGCCGCCTGCGAAGGCGCGCTGCTGGTCGTCGACGCCGCGCAGGGCGTCGAAGCGCAGAGCGTTGCGAACTGCTACACCGCGCTCGAGCAGGGACTTGAGGTGGTGCCGGTACTGAACAAAATCGATCTGCCTTCGGCGGATCCGGACCGGGTGATCAAGGAGATCGAAGAGATCATCGGTATCGAAGCCTCCGATGCGTTGCGAGTGAGCGCCAAGACGGGCGAGGGCGTCGCGGACCTGCTCGAAGAACTGGTGCGGCGGGTGCCGCCACCCAAAGGCGATCCGGACGCGCCGCTGCAGGCGCTCATCATCGACTCGTGGTTCGACAACTATGTCGGCGTCGTATCGCTCGTACGCGTGATGAACGGCTCACTGAAAACCGGCGCGAAGATTCGCGTCTGGTCGACGGGTCGTGCCCATACGGTCGACAAGCTCGGGCGCTTCACGCCGAAGTCGCTCGCCACCGAGTCGCTCGAGACCGGCGAAGTGGGCTTCGTGATCGCCGGTATCAAGGAGATCAATGGTGCGCCGGTCGGTGACACCATCACGTTGGATGCCCGACCCTCATCGGCACCGCTCGCGGGATTCAAACAAGTACAACCTCGCGTGTTCGCCGGGGTATTTCCGGTGAATGCAGAAGACTATGAATCCTTCCGCGACGCGCTCGCGAAGTTGAAGCTCAACGACTCCGCCTTGCATTACGAACCCGAAGTCTCCGGCGCGCTCGGGTTCGGCTTTCGTTGCGGCTTCCTCGGTCTTCTGCACATGGATATCGTGCAGGAGCGTTTGGAGCGCGAGTACAACCTCGACCTGATCACCAGTGCGCCGACGGTCGTGTACGAGATCCTGCGTACCGACGGCACTCTGGTCTACGTGGACAATCCGGCGAAGCTGCCGCCCAGCAACGAAATCGAGGATCTGCGCGAGCCGATCATCACCGCGAACATGCTGCTGCCGCCGGAGTACGTCGGCGCGGTCATGAAGCTGTGTACCGAGAAGCGGGGCAGGCAGATCAAAATGCTCTACGTGGGCAGTCAGGTCTCCATGCAATGGGAGATGCCGCTCGCCGAGGTGGTGCTCGATTTCTTCGATCGGCTCAAATCGGTGAGCCGCGGTTATGCCTCGTTCGATTACGAGTTCAACCGGTTCGAGTCCGCACCGCTGGTGCGTCTGGATGTGCTCATCAATGGCGATCGCGTGGATGCGCTCTCGATCATCGTGCATCGTGACAATGCGTATACGCGCGGTCGCGAGCTCGTCGACAAGATGCAGGAGCTCATTCCGCGTCAGATGTTCGAAGTCGCCATTCAGGCCGCCATCGGCAGCAACGTGGTTGCACGCGCAACGGTCAAGGCACTGCGCAAGAATGTGACCGCGAAGTGCTACGGCGGCGATGCGAGCCGCAAGCGTAAGCTCCTCGAAAAGCAAAAAGAGGGTAAGAAGCGCATGAAGCAGGTCGGCACCGTCGAGATCCCGCAGGAAGCGTTCCTTGCGGTCCTCAAGATCGGCAAGGAAAAGTGAGCCCCATGATTTTCGATTTCTCGTTCATCCTCACGGTGGCGACGCTCATCACGGGCGTGATCTGGGCGCTCGACACCTGGCTGTGGAAGCCCCAGCGCGTTCAGGCTGCAGTGGCCGCGGGCGGCACTGCAGAGCAGGCGCGCGAGCCAGTGGTGGTCGAGTACGCCCGGTCGTTCTTCCCCGTGATCCTGATCGTGCTCTTGATCCGCTCGTTCCTGTTCGAGCCTTTCCGCATCCCGTCCGACTCGATGATGCCCACGCTCCTCGACGGCGATTTCATTTTTGTGAACAAGTTCGCCTACGGACTGCGTCTGCCCGTGCTCAATTCCAAGATCGTGAGCGTCGGCGAACCCAAGCGGGGTGACGTCATCGTGTTCCGGCTGCCGAGCGATCCTTCGGTGAACTACATCAAGCGACTGGTGGGATTACCCGGCGACCACATTTCGGTGCGCTCGGATCGCCTCTACATCAACGGTCAACTGATGCCGGTGCAATTGAAAGGTCCTTATATGGGTCCTCGGAACACCGATGCACAAGCCGATGCGATCGAGGCCATCGAGGACCTGGACGGCGTCGAACACCGCGTTTTGTACATTCCCGGGCGTGGACCTGCTGACTACGATGCAGTCGTACCGGCCGGACATTACTTCTTCATGGGCGACAATCGCGACAACAGTCAGGACAGCCGGTTCGACCGCGTGGGATTCGTTCCGGAAGGCAATCTGGTCGGCAAGGCGGTGCGGATCTGGCTGAACTGGGATCTCCCTGGCGCGCCAATCTGGAATCGCATCGGCGATCCGATCCGCTAAAGCGGTGCCACGCACTTCAAGGCTCCTCGACAATAGCAACGAACATCTCGGGCAGGAGTATTCGATGTACGCACGTCAACGCGGCGCCACGTTTCTGGGCATGCTCATCATCGTCGCGATCCTGGGTCTGGGCCTGTATGCCGGCATCAGACTCGTACCCCTGTACTTCGAGTACATGGCCATCGTGAGGGCGATGGATCAGACTGCGAAGGAGGAGGACGGCAGCTCCACCTCGCCGCAGCAACTGCGTGCTGCGCTCGATCGTCGCTGGACGATCGAGGACATCAAGAGCATCGAACCCAAAGAGATCGAGATCAAGAAGATCGCGAATGGCTTTGCGATGCGGGCGTACTATCGGGCCGAAGCGCCGTTCATCGCGAACGTGTCGCTGGTCGTGGACTTCGACAAGACCGTCAATGTCCAGTAGCTCATCGTTGAAGCGTTCCGTCGATCGCCGCGCACTCTCACGCGGCTGGACTCTGCCTTGAAAAGCGCCGCTGCATGGCTGCGCGATGCGCTTGGTTACGAATGCCGCGATCCAGCATTGCTCGAAGCCGCGCTGACGCATCGCAGCGCAGGTGGCTCGCATAACGAGCGGCTCGAGTTCCTGGGCGATGCGGTCCTCAACTGCGTCGTGGCGCGTCTGGTGTTCCGCGAGTTCGCGAGCGCCAACGAGGGCGATCTCTCGCGCTTCCGCGCCAGTCTGGTCAGTGGCGAAGCACTGGCCGTAATCGCCGCCGAAATCGATCTCGGACACCATGTGCGCCTGGGATCGGGCGAGTTGAAATCGGGCGGCTTCCGCCGCAAATCGATCCTCGCCGACGCGCTCGAAGCCTTGTTCGGTGCGATCTATCTCGATGGCGGTTTCGATGCGGCGGCCGAGGTGATCGAACGCCTCTTCATGGCACGCCTGGATCGCCTGCCCAGTGCCGCCGAACTGAAAGATCCCAAGACCCGCCTGCAGGAACTCGTGCAGGCGAAAGCCCTGCCGCTGCCGGTGTACACGGTAGAAGCGGTGAGCGGCGAGGCGCATAGTCAGACCTTCCAGGTCGTCTGTGCGGTCGAATCACTGGGCCTGAGAGCGACAGGAATCGGTCCCAGCCGCCGACGCGCCGAGCAGGCCGCGGCCAATGAAATCCTGATGCGACTTTCGGCCCCTGCGCCGCGTTCTGCTCCAGAGCCGAACGGGTCGGATCCTTCCAGCACTTCCGGATCATGAACGAGCAAGAACCTACTGACACCAGCGCTTCTGCAGAGGCAATCCCGCCGGATTTTCGCTGCGGATTCGTCGCCATCGTCGGGCGGCCCAATGTGGGCAAGTCGACGCTGCTCAACGCGCTCCTCGAGCGCAAGGTGAGCATCGTCAGCCCCAAGCCGCAGACGACGCGCCATCGCATCCTGGGCATTCGCAGCGACGCAGCGAGCCAGATCATTTTCGTCGACACGCCCGGCCTGCATTCGGGCAGCACACGCGCGATGAATCGGCACATGAATCGCGCCGCGTTGATGTCGCTGCACGATGCCGATGTGAATCTTTTCATGATCGAGGCCATGCGCTGGATCGACGAAGATCAACGCATTCTCGATCAGCTCGTCGAACGCGGACGGCCGATTCTGCTCGGCGTGAACAAGGTGGATCGCGTGACGCCGCGGGAGCGTCTGCTGCCGTACATCGAGGAACTCAGCCGCAGGGCTCACTTCGCCGAAGTCATTCCGTTGTCGGGACTGAAGGGCAGCAACGTACAGGTCTTGCCAGGCCTCATCGCAAAGTATCTGCCCGTGTCCCCGCCGCATTTCCCGCTCGACCAGGTGACCGACCGCAGCCCGGAATTCCAGGCGTCCGAGATCGTGCGCGAGAAGCTCACCCTGCGCTTGCATCAGGAGCTGCCGTACGGACTCACCGTGCAGATCGAACGCTTCGTTCGCGAGGACGGACGGCTGCTCGTGAACGCGGTGATCTGGGTCGAGCGCGCAGGTCAGAAAGCCATCGTGATCGGGCAGGGCGGCGAGCAGCTCAAGGAAGTCGGTCGCGCAGCGCGACTCGAGATGGTCGAGCTGTTCGGCATGCCGGTGCATCTCGAGCTGTGGGTCAAAGTGAAAGAGAACTGGTCGGACAGCGAAGCGGCGCTGCGGCAGTTGGGGTATGAGTCTTAAGAACCGGTGATGGAAGTGATGACGGTGATGAAGGTGATGACGGCCAGAAATCTTCGTCGCGGTCTCCGACTCTGACCGCCATCACCGTCATCACCTCATCACCGTCATCACTGCATCAGCCCCATGTCCCGCCGCGTCCAGTTGCAACCCGCCTATGTGCTGCATCATCGGCCGTATCGCGATACCAGCCGCATCCTGGAGCTCTTCACGCGCGATCATGGGCGGGTCACGGTGTTTGCGCGCGGCGCGCGAGGCAGCAGCGGTAAAAGCGCGGCGCTGACCTCGATTCTGCAGCCCTTCAATCGATTGCTCGTGTCATGGACCGCCGGCGCCGAGGCTGGCACGGTGAATGGAGCCGAGTTCGACGGTGCCTACTCGATCCTGCCCCCGGATCGATTGGTCAGCGCCTGCTACTTGAACGAGCTTCTGATGAGTCTGTTCGCGCGGCACGACACTCACACGGATGTGTTCGAGCTTTATGGCGAGACGCTCGGGCTGCTGAAATCCACGGCCGAGCCTCTGCCGCTGCTGCGTGTGTTCGAGAAGCGTCTGCTCGAAGCGCTGGGATACGGTTTGTCGTTGAGTCATGACGCTGCCGGAGCGCCGCTCGAGCCGGATTGCGCGTATCACTATCGACTCGAGCAGGGTGCCGTGCGCGCTCACGATGTCGCCGAAGGTCCGCTGATCTTTGCGGGAAGCTCGTTGCTTGCCCTGCATCGTGAGGATTTGCAGCACCCGGGAAGCTGCGCCGAGGCCAGGCGTCTGTTGCGGGCTGCGCTGGATCGTGTGCTGGAAGGGCGTGAGCTGAAAAGCCGTCAGGTGATGCTCGCGCTCAGACGGAAATAAGCGGTATCGACGGCGCGTCGAGCCGTGTTCCTGATCGCGCAATCGTATTACTCTTCGCAGCTATCACCGATCTCACTTTCATCACCGTCATCACGTCATTGCCATGTCCATCCATCTCGGCGTCAACGTCGATCATGTAGCGACCTTGCGTCAGGCGCGCGGTACCGTCTATCCGGACCCGTTGCTGGCCGCGTTGCTGTCCGAGCAGTCGGGCGCAGATAGCATCACCCTGCATCTGCGTGAGGACCGTCGGCATATCCAGGATCGCGATGTACGTCTGTGCCAGCAGGCCCTGCAGACGCGAGTGAATCTCGAGATGGCGGCGACGGAAGAAATGGTCGCGATCGCGCGTGAAGTGCGGCCCGCGGATTGCTGTCTGGTGCCCGAACGCCGTGCCGAGATCACGACCGAAGGTGGGCTCGATGTGGTCGGTCAGGAGGCGCAGCTGAATGAGATGACGGCGCGTCTGAAGCAGTCGGGTATCCGCGTGTCGCTCTTCATCGATCCCGATCATGCGCAGCTCGACGCAGCAGTCCGCGTAGGCGCGCCGGTCGTGGAGTTGCATACGGGTGCTTATGCTGAAGCAGTCGGCGATGCGCAGGCGCGTGAGTTGAAGCGGGTGCAGGAAGCAGCTCGCTATGCCGCGCGTCTCGGGCTCACGGTTCATGCGGGTCACGGACTGAACTATCACAACGTCGAACCGATCGCGGCGATTCCGGAGATCGTGGAGCTCAACATCGGCCACGCCATCGTCGCGCGCGCCGTGATCGACGGCATTCGTGTGGCGGTCTCCGAGATGAAGCGGCTGATGCTGGAGGCGCGCGCACGATGATCTACGGCATCGGGACCGATGTCGTGCAGCTCGAGCGCATTCAAAAGATTCATGCGCGGCATGGCGAGCGTTTCGTCGAGCATCTGCTGATGCCGCAGGAAGCTGAATCGTTTCGCGAACAGACGCGGCCTGCACGCTTTCTCGCGATGCGTTTCGCGGCGAAGGAGGCCATCGTCAAGGCGATGGGCACGGGCTTCGCACAAGGCATGTGGATTCGCGATTGCGGTATCGCTGCCAACGATCTCGGCAAGCCCGAGATCATCTGGTCCGAACGCGGGCTCGAGCGCTGCAGGCAGCTCGGCATCGGCGAGGGTCATGTCACGCTGACGGACGAAGCAGGGCTCGTCGTCGCAGTCGCCATTCTCATGCGCAAATAGGATTCAACAGGCTCTCATGGCCATTTTCGCTTTCGATATCGAAACCATCCCCGACGTGGAGCTCGGACGCCGCATTTACGATCTGCACGGCCTGAGCGACAAGGAAGTCGGCTATGTCATGCAAGCCAAGCGTCGCGAGGCGACGGGCAGCGACTTTCTGTCCTACGAGCAGCATCGTGTCATCGCGATCTCGGTGGCACTGCGCGCCGGCGACACCTTCAAGGTCTGGTCGCTCGGCGAGCCGGATGCACCCGAGGCGGAGATCATTCAGCGCTTCTTCGACGGCATCGAAAAATACACGCCCGATCTCGTCTCATGGAACGGCGGCGGCTTCGATCTGCCGGTGCTGCATTACCGTGCGATGCGTCACGGCATCCAGGCGCCGCGGTATTGGGAAACCGGCAACGAGGATCAGTCCTTCCGGTTCAACAATTATCTGAACCGCTATCACATGCGGCACATGGATCTGATGGACGTTCTGTCGAGCTATCAATCGCGTGCGCGTGTGAGTCTGCAGGCGGCGGCGATGCTGCTGGGCTTGCCGGGCAAGCTGGGCATGAGCGGCGACAAGGTGTGGGATGCGTATCTGGCGGGCGAGGTGAATCTCATCCGCGACTATTGCGAGACGGATGTGCTGAACACGTTTCTCATCTATCTGCGCTTCGAGCTCATGCGCGGAGTGTTGTCGCGCGAGGAACTCGTCCGCGAGTGCGACCGCGTACGGTTTGCGCTGCGTGCATACGGGAAACCTCACTTCGATGAGTTCCTCGCAGCCTGGCAGGAGATTCAGGTTTGAACGCGCGCATGCGGGGGCGGCCCCAACTCGAACCCCAGGTATCGACGATCGAGGATCTGTCGCACGAAGGACGCGGCGTCACCCACTACGCAGGCAAGGTCGTATTCGTCGAGGATGCGCTGCCGGGCGAGCAGGTCGAATGGCAGCAGACCAAGCGCGGTCCGAACTTCGACGAGGCACGGCTGACCCGGATCATCCAGACATCGCCGGATCGTGCCGAACCCAGGTGCATTCACTACGGGATCTGCGGGGGCTGTGCGCTTCAGCATCTCGCCCCGGAAAAGCAGCTCGAATTCAAGCAGCAGCAGCTGCTCGAATCCTTTACGCGTATCGGCAAGGTCACGCCGGGTGCGGTGCTCGAGCCGCTGCACGGGAATGCGTGGAACTATCGTCGTCGTGCACGACTCGGCGCGCGATGGGTCCCGAAAAAGGAGCGGGTGATCGTCGGTTTCAAGGAGCGGGCGACCAGCTACATCGCGGATCTCGCGCGGTGCGAGATTCTTCGCGAGCCCATCGCAGGTATGGTCCCGGAGCTGTCCGCGTTGCTCACAGGCATGAGCATCCGCAATCGCATTCCTCAGATCGAAGTGTCGGTGGCCGATGAAGCGGTTGCACTCGTCATTCGTGTGCTCGAGCCGCTGAACGAAAATGATCTCGCTTTGATGCGCGCCTTCGAGGAGCGGCATGGCGTGCAGATCTATCTCCAGCCGGGTGGCTACGACACTGTCGCGCCTCTGAGCGGAGAAGCCCGTCCGCTCACATATCGGCTGCCGAACTTCGACGTCAGGCTGCAGTTCCTGCCGACCGATTTCATTCAGGTGAACGGCGAGCTGAACGAACGAATGATCGATCGGGTCATTGAGCTCATGCAGCCGGCGGATAACGAGGATGTGCTCGATCTGTTCTGCGGGCTGGGTAATTTCTCATTGCCGCTCGCGCGACGCGCCCGAAGCGTGGTCGGTGTGGAAGGAGAGTCGGGTCTGGTGGCCCGCGCCCGTCAGAACGCGCAGCGCAATGGGCTTACGAACGCGCAGTTCTTCACGTCCAACCTTGCGATGCCCAATCTGGCTTCGGATCAGTGGGCGAAGCGCCGCTATCACAAGGTGCTGCTGGATCCGGCGCGTGCCGGTGCGCAGGAAGCGTTGTCGGTGGTGGCCGCGACCGGTGCCGAGCGCGTCGTGTATGTCTCGTGTCATCCCGGCACGCTGGCGCGGGATGCAGGCATTCTGGTTCATGAGCATGGCTTCACGTTGCAGGCGGCAGGCGTCATGGACATGTTCCCGCACACTGCGCATGTCGAGTCGGTCGCCGTGTTCGAGAAGCGTTGACGCATGGCCCTCGAGATCGAACGAAAGTTTCTCGTGCGCTCCGACGCATGGCGAGGCGAGGTCGTCACGCGCGAACTGCTGCGGCAGGGGTATCTGAACTCCGGCGCGCAGTGTTCCATTCGGGCTCGCATCGCGGGTGAGCACGCCTGGCTCAATCTGAAAGCTCGCAAGTCCGGCATGACGCGGCTCGAGTTCGAGTATCCGATTCCGGTCGCCGATGCGAATCAGATTCTCGATGAGCTGGCACAAGGACCCATTCTCGAAAAGTACCGGCACAAAATTCCCGCCGGTGAGTTGGTATGGGAAGTCGATGAGTTTCTGGGCGCAAACGCTGGTCTGATTGTGGCCGAGATCGAGCTGCCGAGCGAAGACACTGAATTCGAGCGTCCCGCCTGGCTGGGCGAGGAAGTCACCGAAGACGAGCGGTACTACAACTTCAATCTGGCGCGACATCCCTACACACAATGGAAGTGACGAGGTCGGAATGCGAAGCGGCAGCACTACTAACAACGCGCATCCTCTCTATCCCACGCATGCCGCCCGTCCCACGCACTACACGCTAACCTCGGGAGATCCTCCATGACCCTCGGCCCCTTGATGATCGATGTCGGCGGCACGGAGCTGACGGTCGAGGACAGAGACTTGCTGGCGCACCCGCTGGTCGGCGGCTGCATCCTGTTCACGCGCAACTTTGCCTCTATCGAACAGCTCGAGCGGCTGATCGCCGATATTCGTGCCGTCCGCACACCATCGCTGCTGATTGCGGTCGATCACGAGGGCGGGCGGGTCCAGCGTTTTCGCAAGGACTTCACGGTTCTGCCGCCCATGCGGACCATCGGGCGCGAATACGACATTGATGCAGACGTCGGGCGGCGTCTCGCCCGTCAGTGCGGCTGGTTGCTGGCGGCGGAGCTCCTGGCCGTGGGCATCGATATGAGCTTTGCGCCCTGCGTGGACCTGGACTATGGCGTGAGCTCCGTTATTGGCGATCGGGCATTTCATCGCAATCCCCGGATCGTGGCCGAGCTCGCAGTGGCCTTTATGAATGGCATGAAGCAGGCCGGCATGACCGCCACGGCCAAGCATTTCCCGGGTCACGGTGCGGTAGTTCCTGATTCTCACGTCGCGATGCCTATAGATCGGCGAGCCTTGGCAGATATGGAAGATGACATTTATCCGTATCAGCGTTTGATCGATAACGGGCTGGCCTCCGTGATGGCGGCCCATGTCGTGTTTGCCGAAGTCGATGCGCTGCCGGCCGGCTTTTCGCGCGTCTGGCTGCAGGATGAGTTGCGGGGTCGCCTGGGCTTCAGCGGGGCGATCTTCTCTGATGACCTCTCAATGGCAGGTGCGGGGGTTGTCGGTGACATGCCGGAACGCGTCCGTGCGGCGTTGCGGGCTGGGTGCGACATCGTGCCCATCTGTAACAATCGCCAAGGTGTGCTCCAGGTCATCGATTCCTTGCACGGAACTGGTGATCCTCTGAGTCATGTACGCCTCGCGCGGTTGCGCGGCAGGATGACGGTCGATCGGCTCGCGTTGCGCGGTGCGGCGGAATGGCAGACCTGCGAACAGGCAATCAAAGGCACTCTGGAAAGACCTGACCTGCGGCTCGACGCCTGACGGTCACGGAACATCCGGGATCAGGCATCGGACGGGTCATTGACCAATGAGCAGCGTAGATCCGAATCTGTTGAAGACGATGGTGGAGAGCACTCCAGAGGGAGTGGCTATCTGCGAAGCAACGTCCGGCAACTGGAATGTGACGTACGTCAACTCGGCGCTCGAGCAGCTCACGGGCTATCAGGCCGAGGCGATGATCGGTCGCAACCTGCGCTTCCTGCAGGCGGACGATCACGATCAGGAAGGTCTCGCGAAAATTCGCGAAGCCCTCAAGGACGGGAAACCCTGCCGCACCATCGTCCGCAACTATCGCAGCGACGGCACGCAGTTCTTCAACGAGATCATGCTGGCCCCGCTCAAGAACGCCGACGGCAAGATCACGCACTTCGCGAGCTTCCATCGCGAAAGCGGCACCACTCCCATCGAGCTGCGCAGCGAAAGCCGCGATCCGCACATGAGCACGCAGACCATGCTGGCTTATCTGCGCGACGACAAACTCACCGGCTTGCTGCGGCGGCCGTACTTCGAAGAACTGATCAAGCGGGATTGGGGCCTCGCGCAGCGCGAGTCGCGCCGCCTGAGCTTTCTCGTTTTCGATCTCGACCATTATCTGCAATACCGCGATGTGTTCGGCCGCCAGGGCTCGGATCAATCGTTCCGACGTATCGCGCGAGTGATCGGCGGCTGTTTCCGCCGGGCCAGCGATCTGTGCGGACGATTCGATGAAGATCAGATCGCCGCGCTCACGACGGGACTCGATCTGTCACAGGCCTCGAAGCTCGCCGAGGCCGTGCTGGGCCGCGTGCGCGACCTGGCGATTCATCATCCGCGTTCGAACGTCTCGCGCTATGTGACGGCGAGTGCAGGCGTGGTGTCGCTGGTCCCGTCGCACGATGCGCCGCCTTCGAGAATCTACGAAGCCGCGCTGAAAGCACTGCAGGACGCCAAGGAGCTCGGCCGCAATCGTGTGGTCAGTCGCGACGTGGACTGAGAGTCATTCAAGACGGCCGCAAAGACCGAATCGAAGATGGCCGATCCAAGATGGCCGATCCAAGATGGCCGCAAAGACCGCAAAAAAGAAAAGTGGATGACTGAGGCAGGGGCCGAGCGCTAGGCGGTTGTCGCACCAAAGCATCTCGGTGGGTTCGACTTCAGTCGAACAACGCAGCGGAGGCGGCGGCAAGCGAACCTACATGCACCTGCTCCAGCTTTGAACCCGTGAGTTCTTTTTTGCGGTCTTTGCGGCCCTCTACGGTCCCGTGCTGGGCTTGTGGCGCTTGTCACGCCGGTGATCGACCGCGGGCCTGCCGCTCCAGTCTTCTTCGACCCTTACGTTCCTTTTTGCGGTCTTTGCGGCTCTTCTTACGTTACGGTGCCGTGCTAGGCGTGATCACCGCAATGACACCGAACTTGGGATGATCGATGTAATGGCGCTCCGTGCTGCGCATGCGGCGTGTCTGTCGCAGGTGATAGCGCTCCTGCGAACCGGCGGGCTGGAGTTCCAGATCGAGTGTGAGATGCAGGTAGCGGCCGCGGGCCAGTGCCACGCGACCCGTAACTCCGGAGCCTTCGTTCACGAGGCCATCGATGTTCATGTAATGCGCTTCGCCGCGCGGAAAGCCCGGCTGCGTCCAGCCGAAATGCGCGAGCGGCTGATATCCACGGCTGCGCTTGAGCGTATCCACGATTCCGTCCAGCTTGAATTTCGACGCAGGCAGTGCGGGAAAGGTCTCCGTTGCCGTGGCGACGGGCGCGGCTTCTGCAGCCGCACCGCTGATGACGCCATCCTCATCGCTCGGCGTGGCGGTCGCCGCTGTGACGGTTTCCTTCGACCAGTCTTCGGGCGTGCCGGAGCTGCCGAGGCTGCGGAAGATCACGAGCTCCACATCGTAGGACTGCAGTCCCGATTGCTGGCCGATGGCGGACGAGGTGATCAGGGCCGCAAGGCAAACAGCGAGCGCTTTGAGCAGGCGTGTGTTCATGAATCGAGTTTAGCAGAGCCCCTTGGTGCCTATTGTCGGGCTCATTTCTTACCCGATCCGGCGCGTTGTTTCCCTGGTGCGGCGGGAGGCGGGGGCGCGCTCAATGCCTGGAGCAGCTGGTCGGCTGCTTCGAAGCGTCGCTCGTCCTGTTCCAGCTTCAACGTGAACCTGAGCTTGGCGCCTCCTTCGAGACGATGCGTACGCGCGTTCTGCTGGACGTAGCGTATCAAGGTGGCCGGATCGACCTTGGTATCCGACTCGAAGGTGACGGAGCCGCCGCCTGGACCCAGATCGATCTTGCGAATACCCAGCGCTTTTGCAGTGAGCTTCATCTCGGCGATGCGGAACAGATTCTTGGCTGGGGGCGGTAGCAGACCAAAGCGGTCGATCATCTCGACCTGAAGCTCTCGCAACTCTTCGTTGCTCGCCGCAGCCGCGATGCGTTTGTAGAGCACGAGTCGCAGGTGCACGTCAGGGAGATAGTCATCCGGAAGCAGCGCAGGCAGATGCAGATCCACTTCGGGGCCCTGGTGCAGATCGCCATCGAGATTGGGGATCTTGCCGGCCTTGAGTGCTTTCACCGCACGCTCGAGCATTTCCATGTAGAGCGCGTAGCCGATTTCCTGGATCTGACCCGTCTGTTCTTCGCCGAGCAGTTCGCCGGCGCCGCGGATCTCGAGATCGTGGGTCGCAAGCGTGAAGCCGGCGCCGAGATCTTCGAGCGACTCGATCGCCTCGAGTCGCTTGACCGCATCGGCGGTCATGAGGTTGCGCGGTGGCGTGAGCAGATAGGCGTAGGCCTGATGATGCGAGCGGCCGACGCGGCCGCGTAGCTGATGCAGCTGCGCCAATCCGAGCTTGTCGGCGCGATCGATGATGATCGTGTTCGCCGAAGGCACGTCGATACCGCTTTCCACGATGGTCGTGCAGACGAACAGATTTGCGCGCTGGTGATAGAAATCCAGCATGACCTGCTCGAGCTCGCGTTCGCGCATCTGACCGTGACCGACCGCGATGCGTGCTTCAGGAACGAGCTCGGCCAGAGTCCTGGCGGTCTTCTCGATCGTATCCACACTGTTGTGGACGAAATAGATCTGTCCGCCGCGACGGATCTCGCGCAGACACGCTTCGCGGATTGTCCCGGTGTCCCATTGGGAGACGAAGGTCTTGATCGACAGTCGCGTCACGGGCGGGGTCGTAATCAGTGACAGCTCGCGCAATCCGCCCATCGCCATGTTCAGGGTGCGCGGAATCGGTGTCGCGGTGAGGGTGAGCACGTCGACTTCCGCGCGCAGTTGCTTCAGGCGTTCCTTGTCCTTCACGCCGAAACGATGTTCTTCATCGATGATCAGAAGTCCCAGGTTGGCGAACTTGATGCCGGTCTGAAGCAACCGGTGTGTGCCCACGACAATATCGACCTTGCCTTGCTCGAGTCCCTGCAGTACCTGCTCGACTTCCTTGGCGCTGCGAAAGCGCGACAGCGATTCGACTTTGACCGGCCAGTCGGCGAAGCGGTCCGCGAACGTCTGGAAATGCTGTTGCGCAAGCAGAGTGGTCGGCACCAGTACGACGACCTGCTTGCCGGCCTGCACGGCGACGAACGCGGCACGCAGCGCGACTTCGGTCTTGCCGAATCCGACATCGCCGCAGACCACGCGATCCATTGGCTTGCCGCTGCCCAGATCCGAGATCACCGCTTCGATCGCCTGTTGCTGATCGGGCGTTTCCTCGAACTTGAACGCGGCTTCGAATGCACGCAGTTCCTGATCATCGGCGCGGAGCTGCTCGCCCTGACGTGCCGCGCGACGCGAGTACAGATCGAGAAGCTCGGCAGCCGTATCGCGAATGCGCTGTGCAGCCTTCTTCTTCGCTTTCGACCACGTGTCGGTCCCGAGCTTGTGCAGCGGCGCGCTCTCGGCCGGAGCGCCGGTGTAGCGGCTGATCAGATCGAGCGCCTGCACCGGCACGTAGAGCTTGTCGCCGTCCGCGTATTCGAGCACCAGAAATTCGCTGGTGAGTCCGCCGACATCGAGCGTCTGCAGGCCGAGGAAACGACCCACGCCGTAGTGCTCGTGAACGACGGGCGAGCCCGGATTCAGATCGGTCAGATCGCGAATGATCTTTTCGGGATCGCGTTCGGGGCGGCGCCGACGCCGCTCCTGACGTGCGCGTTCGCCGAAAAGTTGTTCTTCGGCGATCAGCGCGATGTGCGGCTGATCCAGGACCAGCCCTGTGGAGATCGGCGATACCGTGATCGCAAGGGGCGCCTGCGCATCGCGGAATGCGTTCCAGGTGTCGACGAGCGCGGGCTCGATATGTCGCTTGCGCAGAATATCGAGCAGCAGCTCGCGCCGGCCCGCCGATTCCGCCGCGATGAGCACGCGGCCTTCGAATTCGGCGAGAAAGGCGCTCAGGCCCCGCGACGGATCGTCGCTGCGCACATCCACGCGCACATGCGGCGGCGCGTGTGTGCCGAAATTCTGAAACGGGAGCGAGCCTTGGGTCAGCGGATCGAGTTCTACGCGCGACAGATCGATCCGGCGAAAGGAAGCGTGCCGCTCGTTGAGCTCCGCGACGGGCATGAACACTTCGGCCGGTGGCAGGATCGGCCGCGAGGCGTCGTGTCCTCGTTGATCGTAACGTGCCTGGATCTCGGCGAATGCGTGCGTTGCATAGTTCTCGATATCGAGATCTGCGGCGACGATCGTGTTGGCGGGCAGGTAGTCGAATAGCGTTGCGGTGCGATCGAAGAACAGCGGCAGGTAGTACTCGATGCCCGCGGGTGGCGCGCCTTCGGCGATGTCCTGATAGATCGGCATACGCGTGAGATCGCCGGGGAAGCGCACGCGAAAGCGCCGTTTGAAGGCCTGAATGCCTTCACTCGTCAACGGAAACTCGCGCGCGGGCAACAACCGCAACGCTTGAACCTTGTCGCCGGAGCGCTGTGTGTCGGGATCGAAGATGCGAATGCTCTCGACCTCGTCGTCGAACAGATCGATGCGATAAGGCGTTGCGCTGCCCATCGGAAACAGATCGATGAGCGACCCGCGAACCGCAAATTCGCCTGGCGCAATGACCTGTGAGCTCGCGGTGTAGCCGGCGCCCGCGAGTCGTTCACGGAAGCGCTCGATATCGAGCACCTCGCCGACGGCCAGATCGAAGGCGTGCGCATCGATGTACGTCTGCGGCGCGAGTCGCTGTAACAGCGTCTCGAGATCGACGATGACAATGCCTTTTTCGAGCCTGGGAATACTCGCGAGCATCCGCAGCCGTTGCGAAACGATGTCGGGATGAGGCGAGAAAAGGTCGTAAGGCAGCGTCTCCCAATCGGGAAAGCTTTCGATGTACAGGCCGGGCTCGCCGAAGAACCTCAGCTCGTCTTCGTAGCGGCTCGCCTGACGCGCATCGGCTGCAACGACGAGCAGCGGTCCGGAAGCCCGCCGGGCCGCCTCTGCGAGCCATAGCGACGTCGCGGAGCCGTAGAGCTGGCCCCAGCGCACTTGCATCCGGGATTTGCTGGGCAATAAGGGTTCGTCGATCTGGGACATGGGACTTTGGGTCGCTCGAGCAAATGACAGCACTCGGGCCGACGCAGTGCGCCCCCGAAGGCGCCGGGAGGGTATCAGGTTATGCGCGAGCGGCTCCAGACGAGGAACGCCGGCGCGGTGAGGGAGGGCAAAAGAAAAAGGCCGGCTTGCGCCGGCCCTTTAGCGAGACCTGAAACCTTGAGAGCCGATCAGCCCTTGATCACGGTATGCAGCACCGTGCTGTTCTCGAAGTACACGACGAAGCCGGGATACTCCCAACGGGTGATCGGGGGCTGACCTACGGCCGGAACACGACTGGTGGGTGCGCCGAACGTCGACTCGACCCTCTCCATCGACATGCCGCGGCTGGGATGATCGACCGCCGGACCCGTTGCGGGCATCGTGAGCTCATCGCCATGTGCGACCGCACTGAAGACAGCCATCAGGCCAGCGAGCGAGGAAACCGTCCAGGATGCGAACCGCATGAGTCATCCTCCAGATGAAAGCGCGACAACTCTATAGCAGCGCTTACATAAGGACCAAGCTGGTCGCCAGGATGGGCCGGCCATTTGTGTCGCAGTTCACATTCCACATGACCCCGCGTAGCCTTCGAGTCCTTGATCCTCATGCGGAACCCCAGATGACTCAGCTTTGCGAGCCACGCGACGGAACTCCAGACCCCGAACGCCCATTGCGCAGCTTCGCGCATTAACTCCTCGTCATCTGCACCGAATCGATGTTTCAACCGCTGCCTTTGTTCATCGGACTGCGCTATGTGCGCAGCCGCAGCCGGGGGTTCTTCGTCTCGTTCATCAGCTGGATCTCGATGCTCGGGATCTGCGTGGGCGTGACCGCGCTCATCACCATCATTTCGGTCATGAACGGATTCGAGCGTGAGCTGCGCACTCGCCTGTTGAGCCTCGCATCGCACGCGACGATTGCGGCAGCGCCCGATCGCATGCAGCACTGGCCGGATCTCGCCCAAAAGATCCGGGCTGAGCCGGGCATCGTCGGTGTGGCGCCGTACCTGGATCTGCAGGGCATGGTCGGGCGAGGGCAGGAGCTGCGGCCGGCACTGATTCGCGGCGTGCTGCCCGATCAGGAATCGCAGGTCTCCGAGATCGGAGCCCACATGTCGGCCGGGTCTCTCGATGCGCTGCATCCCGGAGAGCGCGGCATCGTTCTGGGGACTGGGCTCGCCTGGGCGCTCGAAGCGCGCCTGGGCGATGAGATCACCGTACTCGTGCCGACGCGCTCTGCCGCGGGCGAGGGATTCGTCTCCGGAATCGATCTCACGCCCCGCATCCAGTCGTTCACGGTCGTTGGCATTTTCGAAGTCGGATTGCAGGAGCACGACAATGTGCTTGCACTCATCGATCTGCAGGACGCTGCGGCGCTGGCGGGCACCGAAGGCGCGCCTGCCGGTCTGCGTCTGAAGTTCGCGGATGTATTTGCGGCGCCGGGCCGCACCGCACAGATCGCGCAGGATCTCGGCGGCGGTTTCGAGATCAGCGACTGGTCGAAAGAGAACGCAAGCTACTTTCGCGCGGTGAAGATCGAGAAGACCATGATGACGCTCATCCTGATGCTCATCGTCGCCGTCGCTGCATTCAACACGGTGTCTGCACTGGTGATGGTCGTGAACGAGAAACGCACGGACATCGCCATCCTGCGCACGCTCGGGATCACACCGAGATCGGTCCTCGCCGTCTTCATGACACAAGGTGTCGTAATCGGATGGTTCGGAGCATTGCTCGGATGTGGGCTCGGGTTGCTGCTCGCCTTCAACGTCGATGTGATCGTGCCGGTGCTCGAGCGCATCATGGGCGTCCATATTTTCGATCCCACCGTGTACTACATCACCGAGGTGCCTTCGGAGGTGCACTGGCCGCAGGTGTTCGGGATCACGGCGACTGCGCTCATCCTCACCGTGCTCGCCACGATCTATCCCTCGTTGCGCGGTGCTGCGACAGAGCCGGCCGAAGCGCTGAGGTACGAATGATGCGCGCTGCGGGACGGGATCTCTGATGTCGTACGAGATGCTCATCGGTCGACGCTATTTGCGCGCGAGCCGCGGCAATCGCTTTATCTCGTTCATTTCGATCATCTCGATGGTCGGTGTGGCGATCGGTGTGGCCGTCCTGATCGTCGTGCTCTCGGTGATGAACGGCTTCGAGCAGGAGCTGCGCGGTCGCATTTTGAGCCTGACCTCGCACGCCACCATCAGCGGATTCGACGGTCGCATCGCCGACTGGCGTTCGCTGGTCGGCAAGGCACTCGAGAATCCGCAGATCGTGGCCGCCGCGCCTTACATCGAAGATCAGGTGCTTCTGGTGGCAGGCGACAAGAGCAGTGGCGCATCGGTTTCCGGTGTGCTGCCCGAAGAGGAGCGCAAGGTCGCGGCCATCGCTGATCGCATGAAGGAAGGCTCGTTCGATGCGTTGTCCGCGGGCAGCTACGGCATCGTGCTCGGCGCGGATCTGGCGAAGGCGCTGAACGTAGGGATCGGCGGGCGCGTCGTAATTGCAACGCCTCAGCCGGTAATCACTCCTGCGGGTGTCATGGCGCGCATGCGCGGCTTCAAGGTCGTGGGCTTGTTCGAGTCGGGCATGTACGAATTCGATCGCAACTTCGCTTACATCCACATGGCGGATGCGGCGAAGCTCTATCGCATGGGCGATGACGTGACGGGCCTGCGCCTGAAGCTCGATGACATGTTCATGGCGCCGCGCGTGGTGCGCGATCTGGCACTCTCGCTCGGCGGCGGTTACTACATCGATGACTGGACCCGCAAGCATGCGAATTTCTTCCGTTCGATCCAGCTCACGAAATCGGTGATGTTCGTGATCCTGCTGCTGGTCGTCGCCGTCGCAGCCTTCAACATCATCTCGACACTCGTCATGGTGGTGAAGGACAAGCAATCCGACATCGCGATCCTGCGGACGATCGGCGCTTCGCCGCGCAGCATTCTCGCGATCTTCATGACGCAGGGAACGACGATTGGCCTGATTGGCACGCTTGCGGGCGTGGCGTTGGGTGTGCTGATCGCGGTGAATCTCGAATCGCTGATCCACGGCCTGGAAGCTGTGCTCGGCACGCAGTTTCTCGACGCGAAGGTGTATTTCATGAGCGATCTGCCCGCGACGGTGCAGTGGGCCGACGTGCTGAAGATCAGCGCAACGGCGTTCGGATTGTGCTGCCTGTCGACGCTCTATCCCTCATGGCGAGCTGCACGCACGCAGCCGGCCCAAGCGTTGCGACATGACTGAGACCTCTGGCGGTTGCAGTGAGGAACGACGAACGAAGGTCGAGCGTGACAACGTATGAGCAATGAAACTTCTTCTCTGGCTACAGCCCACAGCCTTCAGCCTAAAGCCTCGGGTGCCGTGCTCACCTGTACGAATCTGCACAAGCATTTTCAGCAGGGTGACACGCGCGTGGAGGTGCTGAAGGGCGTCGAGCTTGCAGTCGCGCAAGGCGAGCGCCTGGCGATCGTCGGTGCATCGGGCTCAGGCAAGACCACGCTGCTGCAATTGCTGGGCGGGCTCGATCTTCCCAGTTCCGGCACCGTGAGCATCATGGGCAAGGAAGTGAACACGCTGAGCGATGCGGCGCGCGGTGAGCTTCGCAACCAGGCGTTGGGATTCGTCTATCAGTTCCATCATCTGCTGCCGGAATTCACAGCATTGGAAAACGTGGCCATGCCGCTCCTGATTCGTCGTACACCGGTAGAAGAAGCCCGCGAGCGTGCGCGTGAGCTGCTGGGCCGTGTGGGATTGGCCGCGCGCATCGAGCATCGACCTGGACAACTCTCGGGAGGTGAGCGTCAGCGTGCGGCGGTCGCCCGCGCGCTCGTGACACGTCCGCCGGTGGTGCTGGCCGATGAGCCCACGGGAAATCTCGACGGTGCGAATGCGCGTCAGGTGTTCGAGCTGATGCTGGAGCTGAATCGGGAACTGGGCACGGCGCTCGTCATCGTGACGCATGCCCCCGAGCTTGCCGCCAAACTGCAGCGTTCGCTCACGCTGCGCGACGGGCGACTCGTCCCGTCCTGAGCTCATCGTTCATCTTCTGATACTGCGCGGCGAGCGTCTTTCCGCTCGCGGTACTTGAGCACCAGGCCCAGATGCCAGGCGCCGGCAAGGATCGCGTAGCCGACCGCCGCCGTGGTAATGCCGAGCACCAGACACCCCAATAAGAACGGCTTCCACACAGGGAGCAAATCCGTCGCGAGCCAATGCCAGCTCAGCTCGAAATGGAACTCGTGCCGAGGCAGACCCAATAGTGCGCATCCGAGCCAATAAGCCGCGACGTAGAGCGGCACGATCGTGAAAGGATTCGTCACGAACGTGCCCATCACGGCCGCAGGCACGTTCAGCCTCAGCGCGATCGCAAGCAGCGCGGCCACCAGCATGTGAACGGGCAGGGGAACGTAGGCGACGAACAACCCGAGTGCGAACGCGCGCGTGACATTGCGCCGATTCAGCGTCCAGTAGACCGGATGCTCCAGGAGCAGACGGAATGGACGCATGAACCAGCGTTCCTTCCACCGGTGCCGCTGCCGGCTCAGAGGCTTGAAAAGTCGTCGAGGCATGTTGGTGTCTTGAGAGGTCCGTGCTCGCTACGTGTCAGTCGATGGAAGAGGGACTTCGACTGTCCGAACGTCCGGGCGAGCCACAAGTATCGCAGGTCGACGAATTTCGCATCAGTCCGCCGACTACATCCGCAGGGAGAGAGGGATGTTGCAAGCTGCTGTCGCATTTCTGGCCGGCAATGTGCTCGTCCATCTATGGCCTGCGATCCCGCCGCTATGGCCGTGGGGTGCCGTGCTCACCCTGGTGTTCGGGCTCGCGCTGCTCGCGCGCTCGCGCGCGGCAAGCGCATTTCTGATTGCCGTAGCGTTCACGTGGTTCAGTGCATCCCTGCGACTCGCGAACGATCTGCCAGCGGTGCTCGAAGGTGAGGATCTGCTCGTACAGGGAATCGTGGCTTCGTTGCCGGATTCCTCCGACCGCGACCCGCAGTTCGACTTCGATGTGAGTGCTGCGCAGGAAGGAGTGCCGTCGCGACTGCGTTTGTCCTGGTACGAGACCGACGAGCGACCCCGCGCCGGTGAATCATGGCAGTTCGTCGTGAGGCTGAAACGCCGTAGCGGGTTTGCGAATCCCGGGGGCTATGACTACGAAGCGCAACTGCTGCGCGAAGGCGTCGGTGCGACTGGCTACATTCGCGAGGACGTCAGCAATCGGCGCATCTCGGCCGGGTCGAATCGTTATCCCGTCTTGCGTCTGCGTGCCTTCCTGGCGGAGGCGATCGCCAGCTCTCTCGGCGCGCATTCGATGCTCGGAATCATCCAGGGGCTCGCGGTCGGGCACACGGGCGCGATGAGCGCAGATCAATGGCGGGTCTTCGCTGCAACCGGCACGACGCATCTGATGGCCATTTCGGGACTGCATATCGCCATGGTTGCCGCACTCGGCGCGTGGGTCGGGCGCCAGATCGTGCGTTGGCGAGCCGCGCAAAGATTGCGCCTGACTGCGGTGCACGGTGAGGCGCTTGCGGGCAGCGCGGCTGCGTTGATCTATGCCGCCCTCGCCGGGCTGTCCGTTCCGACACAGCGCACGCTCGTCATGCTCCTGATCGTGCTGCTCGCTCGACTCACGCGTCGTCAGTTCAGCGTCAGCAATGCGATGAGCCTCGCGATCGTCGCCGTCCTGATCGTCGATCCCTTCGCGCCGCTCACAGCGGGCGCGTGGCTGTCCTTTGGCGCTGTCGCAGCCATTCTGATCGCAACGAGCGGACGACGTGTCGCCGAGGGCAAGATCAGGGCGTTCGTGCGCACGCAATGGGCGGTGAGTCTGGGTCTGTTGCCCGTCCTGCTCGGCGCATTCGGGAGTTTCTCGGTCATCTCTCCGCTCGTGAATGCCATTGCGGTGCCGATGTTCACCTGCCTGATCGTGCCGTGTGTGTTGTTCGGCACTTTGATCGCTGCCGTGTCGAGTAGCGCCGGTGCGTATGCGCTCTGGCTGCCGGCCCGTCTGCTCGACGCGTCGTGGCCTGCGCTCGAATGGTGTGCGCAGCTGCCAATCGCCTTGTGGCATTTCCCCCAGTTTCCGCTCGTGCTGCATGTTGCTTTGCTGATCGGTGCGCTCATCCTGGTCCTGCCCGGCATCGCGGCGACGCGCACCGCGGCGATCGCACTGTGTGTGCCCGCATTGATCTGGCGTCCGCAACCTCCTGCGGAGGGCGAAGCTCGGCTTGCCATTCTGGATGTAGGGCAGGGGCTCGCGACCGTCGTGCAGACACGCTCGCATGTCTTGATCTATGACACGGGCCCGGCTTTTCGCAGCGGTCGCGATACCGGCGAGCTCGTCGTTCTTCCGTATCTGTACAGTCAGGGCATCCGCTCCATCGATACGCTCGTGGTCAGTCATGGCGATCTGGATCATCAGGGCGGCATGCGTTCCATTCTCAAGGGCGTCCGTGTCGAGCGTTTGCTCGTGGGGCCCTCCGTGACAGTCACGGATGCGTACGGTGCGCAGGTGGATACGTGCGAGCGCGGGCAGCGCTGGGAATGGGACGGTGTTCAGTTCGAGATCATGCATCCTCAGCGTGAGACGCAGGCGAGCGATAACGAGTCTTCCTGCGTTCTCAGCGTCGTGGCGGCTCGCCGCGCGCTGCTCACCGGCGACATTCAGCGAGAGGCGGAGCAGGTGTTGGTCGCGGGAGAACTTGCGAGCTCAGAGGTCGTCGTGGTGCCTCACCATGGCAGTCGCACTTCCTCCTCACCTGAATTCGTGGAGGCAGTCCATGCGACATTCGCCGTATTTTCGGTGGGGTATCGCAATCGCTGGGGCTTTCCGAAAGCGGACGTCGTGGAACGCTGGAACTCGGCCGGAGCGCATGCCCTCACGACCGTTGCAAGCGGCGCGGTTGTGATCGAGCTCACTGACAGCTCACCTGTGATCGTGCACGAGTATCGGCGCGAGCATCCTCGCTACTGGCGGGCGCGATGATCGAAAGGCGCAGATCAGCGGATGGACAGAGTCTGTCCCGGATCCGCCACTTCGCCGCAGCGGAGTCAATGCTAGTATTCGCGCCAGTCCAACGGCAGTGATCAGACACACGCATGTTCGAAATCGTGAAAGCCGGCGGCCCGGTGATGGTGCCCATCGTGCTGGCCTCCATCATCGCTGCGGCCATTTTCCTGGAACGTCTGTGGACGCTTCAGCCCCGGCGAGTCGTTCCGAGCGAGCTGACCGACAAGGTCTGGAAATGGGTCGAGCAGCAGCAGATCTCTGATAAGCACATCTTCGCGCTTCAGCAGAATTCGCCACTCGGCAAGATTCTCGCGGCCGGACTCGCCAATCGACATCGGGAGCGCTCGGTCATCAAGGAAAGCATCGAGGATGCCGGCCGCCATGTGGTGCACGAGCTCGACCGGTTCATTCCCACGCTGGGGACGATCGCATCCGTCTCGCCATTGCTTGGCCTGTTGGGCACGGTCGTCGGCATGATCCGCACGTTCAATGCGTTGTCGGTGGCCGGCGCCGGCAATCCGATGGCGCTCGCCGGAGGCATCGCCGAAGCGCTGATTACGACTGCTGCGGGCTTGACCGTCGCCATCCCGGCGTTGCTCGCCTACAAGTATCTGCGCGGGCGCGTGACGAATCTGGTCGTTCAAATGGAGAAAGAAGCGATCAAGCTCGTCCAGGCCATCGAGGAGAGCGGTCGCTCCGTCGCCGCGTGACGCCATGAATCTGCGGCCCAATCAGAGCGAAGAGCCCGAGCTGAACCTTACGTCGTTGATCGACGTGGTGCTGCTGCTGCTGATTTTTTTCATGGTTTCCACCACCTTCATCGACGAATCGCGCATCGAGATTCAGCTGCCGCAGGCGAGTGCCAAGGCGCCGGCGGAAGTGCAAAGCGCTCCGATCGAAATTACCGTGACGGCGTCCGGCGAGTACCGGGTGAACGGCAAGACGCTGCTGAACAACAGTCCCGCGACGCTTTCAGCCGCGGTGTCCAAAGTCGCAGGCGAGGCTCGCGACAATTCAGTGACCATTCGTGCCGACGCGCGGACCGCCCATCAGTCCGTGATCACGGCCATGGACGTCGTGGGTCGCCTCGGATTCCGTGCCATCAACATGGCGACGGTCAACGAGCCGACCGATACGGCCGCCAAGTAGAACGACCCTATCCGAACGATGACTGCACCTGCGACGAACACTTCCGCGTACACGCCCCTGCAGGTGTACTGGCGTCTGCTCAGCTACCTGCGTCACTACCGTGGCGTATTCGCGCTGGGTATCGTGGGCGCGCTGCTGTATTCGGTGAGCATGGTGAGCTTCACCGTGTTCGCGAAGTACTTCGGCGACGGCACATTCGAGAATCGCGATCCGCGGACCATCATCGCATTGCCGCTCGCGTTGATTGCTTTGTTCTTCCTGCGCGGTCTGGGTGATTTCACGCAGACCTACTGCATGGGCTATGTGGGCCGTCGGATCGTCAAGCAATTGCGATCCGAGGTGTTCGACCGGGTCATGCAGCTACCCGTGGGCTACTACGATCGCAACTCCACCGGAACGCTGCTTTCGCGGCTGACCTTCAACACCGAGCAGGTCGGTCAGGCCTCGACCGATTCCGTGACAGTTGCAGTGCGCGAGGCGCTCACGCTGATCGGCTCGGTCTTCCTGCTGTTCTATCTCAACACGCGCCTGGCCTTCGTGGCTCTGACGATGGGGCCGGTCATCGCGTGGCTCGTGACCATCATCAATCGCAAGTTCCGCCGCTACAGCCGTCGCATTCAGGATTCGATGGCGGACGTCACAACGGTCGCGAAGGAAGCCCTTGAAGCGCCGCGTGTGATCAAGGTCTACAACGCCGAGAACTACAAGATCAGCCAGTTTGAAGCAGTGAATGAGCACAACCGGCGCTCGAACATGCGCCTGATCCTGACCCGTGGATTGTCGAATCCCGTGGTGCAGATGGTCATGTCGTTCGGCTCGGCCTTCGTGCTGTCGGTGGCGATCTCCGATGCGATCAACAATCGCATGAGCATGGGCGATCTGCTGGCCTTCCTGGTGGCGCTCGTCCAGATCGCTCAGCCACTGCGCAGTCTGGTCGGTGTGGCAGGTCCCATTCAGCAAGGCATCGCCGCGGGCGAGAGCATCTTCACCCTCATCGATCAACCAGTCGAACTGCGCGGCGGATCGTTGAAGCCGCAGCGCGTGCAGGGCGATATCGAGTTCGATCACATCGGCTTCACGTATCCCGCAGGCAAGGGCGAGGCCCTGCGCGAAGTCAGCTTCACCGTCTCTCGCGGCGAAATGATCGCGATCGTGGGCCGCTCGGGAAGCGGCAAGTCCACCCTCGTCAATCTCCTGCCGCGGTTCTACGACGTGAACACCGGAGCGGTGCGCGTCGATGGTCACGATGTGCGCGAGTACGATCTCACGGCATTGCGCGAGCAGATCGCGCTGGTAAGTCAGGATGTCGTCCTGTTCAACGACACCATTCGCGCGAATATTGCCTTCGGTCGCGACGTTCAACCCGCAGATGTCGAGCGTGCCGCGCATGCGGCTCACGTGATGGAATTCGTACGCGAACTGCCGATGGGGCTGGATACCATGGTCGGAGATCGCGGCGTATTGCTCTCCGGCGGCCAGCGTCAGCGCGTATCGATCGCTCGGGCATTGCTCAAGAACGCGCCGATCCTGATTCTCGACGAAGCCACGTCGGCCCTCGATACCGAATCGGAGCGCATCATCCAGAGCGCGCTCGAAGAGCTGATGCAAAATCGCACAACGCTCGTGATCGCTCACCGTCTCTCGACGGTGGAGAAGGCGGATCGCATCGTGGTCATGGACGCCGGTCGCATCATCGAGTGCGGCACGCATGCCGAGCTCATCGCGCGTAACGGTCAGTACGCGGCATTGCATCGTATGCAGTTCAACGTCTGATCGCCGGCCGGACACAGCTCGCGCGGCCCACCGTGTTGTCCGATCGATCATTGCAGCGTCTTTGGTATCAGCGTCAGCCGCTCTGGCTGTTCGTGCTGCTGGCGCCGCTGTCGTGTCTGTTTTTTCTTCTCGTGTCTTTGCGTCGAGCGCTGTATCGCATGCGAGTGCTGCGATCACAGGAGGTCGGTGTGCCCGTCATCATCGTGGGCAACATCACGGTCGGCGGTACGGGCAAGACACCTTTCGTCGGCTGGCTGGCCCGACGCATCGAGGCCTCCGGCGCGCGCGTCGCCGTGGTCTTGCGCGGCTATGGCGGTGATACGAACCAGCCCGCCCGACAGGTCACGCCCGCCATGCGAGTCGATGACGTCGGCGATGAGGCACTGATCCACGCCGCGCGCTCGGCATCCATCGTGGTGGTCGGCGCTGACAGAGTCGCGGCCGCGAGGCTTGCCGTGAGTCTCGGTGCGGAAGTGATCGTATGCGACGACGGTCTGCAGCATTACCGACTGCACCGCGACTGCGAGATCTGTGTGCTCGATGAGCGTCGGGGGACGGGCAACGGTTGGCTGCTCCCCGCCGGACCCTTGCGCGAGCCGGCGTCACGGTTACGCAAGGTCGATCTCATCGTGCAGACCGCGCGGAACGAGGCTTCCGCTGGCCAGTCGGGCGAGAAGGAAGTGCGCTCCCATGGACGCATTCACAGGGCGATTTCGCTGATGGGAAACGAGGAACGCGATCTGCGGAGCTTCGCAGACGAGCCCATTCATGCGCTCGCTGGGATTGGACATCCCGAGGCATTTTTCAGTGCCTTGCGC
The DNA here is from genome assembly GCA_023423935.1 of Pseudomonadota bacterium. GTDB lineage: Bacteria > Pseudomonadota > Gammaproteobacteria > Steroidobacterales > Steroidobacteraceae > Steroidobacter. The sequence goes on from JAFAEQ010000064.1 coordinate 55,862, forward strand.
CACGCTGGGCTTTCCATTCATGAGCACGTCTTTCCCGATCATGCGACCTACACACGAAGGGATATCGATTTCCCGGACGATCGACCGGTCCTCATGACCGAGAAGGACGCAGTCAAGTGCAGAAGCTTCGCTGACGCGCGACACTGGTTCGTGCCGCTGCAGGTCGCGCTCGAGCCTGCGGACGAGTTGAAGCTCGATCGTATGCTCGAGCGGCTGCTGCGATCGACCCACCGAACGCGGTAAGCTCGCACCATGGACACGAAGCTTCTGGATATTCTGGCTTGTCCCGTCTGCAAGGGGCCGCTGCAGCATGCGCGTGCGCAGCAACTGCTCGTCTGCCGCGCCGATCGGCTCGGGTTTCCGATCCGCGATGGCATCCCTGTCATGCTCGAAGACGAAGCTCGCCGCCTGGAGCCGGACGATCCGCTGCTGAAGAATTGATCCGTACGGGGAGGGGACAGCGATTCTTTTGCTGTCTTGAGCTGCATGTCATTCAAGGTCGTTATCCCCGCGCGCTACGCGTCGACGCGATTGCCCGCCAAGGCCGTGCTCGAGATCGCCGGCCGCCCCATGTTGCAGTGGGTGATCCGCGCTGCCGAGCGTAGCCGCGCCGACGAAGTCATCGTCGCGACGGATGACGAGCGCGTACTACGCGTCGCGCTCGATAGTCAGGAACGCAACGTCGCCGTCATGACCCGCAGCGATCACCAGTCCGGCACGGATCGCATCGCAGAAGTGGCTGTGCGTCAGGGATGGGACGATCGGACGATCGTCGTGAACGTGCAGGGCGACGAGCCGCAGTTGCCGCCGGTGTTGATCGATCAGGTCGCCGAATTGCTCGAGCAGCATCCGGATGCCGCCATTGCGACGCTCTGCACGCCGATCACGAGCCTTCACGAGTTCCTGGATCCGAACGTCGTCAAAGTGGTGACCGCGCGCGGGACCGATGCAATGTACTTCAGTCGTGCGCCGATTCCCTGGCACCGCGACGGAGCGGCGCAGGGGTTGATGAGCCAGACGAGCATCCTCGGCTCGCAGCGACATCTGGGCATCTATGCCTATCGCGTTGCTGCCCTGCGTAAAGTGACCTCGCTGCCCCCGAGCGATCTCGAGATCATCGAGAAGCTCGAGCAGCTTCGTGCGCTGCAGGCCGGTCTGCGCATCGTCGTGGGCTGTGCGCGGGAGGTTCCGGGAATCGGTGTGGATACGCCGCACGACCTCGAGCGTGTGCGCGCCCAGATGCTCTAGTGCTCTAGTCACTTGGCCTCGCAACGCGTGACCGCGGAGCAATGAGCCGTTTCCAGCGCGTCGCCATCCCAGCGCACCAGCAGGAATCCGCGGTCCAGGACTTTGACCACGGTACCCATCGGAAAGTCCCGACGAGAAATGGCGGCCACCCGGTCACCTTCTTTGAATGTGTGCGAATCGTTCTGGCTCATACGGTCGATGCGCCTTTGTTGTTGTTCGCCTGCTCACTCCTGTGGTGATGCCGCCCTCGCTTCCACCGACCGCATCGATTTCAGGGATTGGAGTAGTGGGCCGCTCGGGTATGGGATCGCCGCTCAAAGTGCTGTTCGGAAATCTCTAGAATGCTTCGCAAGACCACCTTTCGAGGATTGAGCCGATGCGAGTGCTCTTTGTCTGTATGGGAAATATCTGCCGCTCGCCTACCGCGGAAGGCGTGTTCCGACGGCTGCTGAGCGAGCGCAACATCGACTTCGTCCTCGAGGTCGATTCTGCGGGAACCCATGACTACCACGTCGGTGCGCCGCCGGATGCACGTGCGCTGGAAGCGGCAAGGCGAAGAGGGGTCGATCTGTCCGCACTGCGGGCGCGCCAGATCGCGGATGAGGATTTCGCTCGCTTCGATCTGATTCTGGCCATGGACGAGCAGAACCTCGAAGCGCTGCGCGAACGAGCTTCGCCGCAGTACCGCTCGCGTGTGCGCCTGATCATGGAGTTCGCACCGACGGCTCCGCGCCGGTTCGTGCCTGATCCTTACTACGGTGGGCCGCTCGGGTTCGAAGAAGTGCTGGATCTCCTGGAGCAGGCGTCCGAGGGCCTGCTGCAGGAGCTGATGTCACGTCGTTCGGGTTGATGGCCGGTCTGAACCGGCCATCAACCTGCAACTTACTCGTCGCGACGCACGCCTGGGGTTCCGCCGAAGGACGCGGTGCCGCTCGAAGGCGTCGATGACCACACCGTGAAGTGAGCGTCGGACTTGGGTGCTGCGGGCGGTGCCGATTCAGAGTGCGACTGCGACGGTTCGGGTCGCGGTGCATGTTCCCGCGGTGCTGCTTCAGCCGCAGGGCGAGGCTCCGGCGCGGGCGCTGGTCGGGATTCCGATGAAGGCTCGCTGCGGTGCTCCGGGGCGGGTGAATGGGATTCGCCCCCTTCGACGCCCGAAGTGTTCACCGCACCTGATCCTGCGGCGCCATGATCCTCGCCGCGCCCACGACCACCACGGCGACGACGGCCGCGGCGACTGCGGCCTGATCGCTCGCGCTGACCTTCACCGGAAGCGGCTGCTTCGGGCTTGTCTGCTGCCGCCGGCTGCTCAGGTCTCGGCTGCTGTTGTTGTGGCTGAGGCTGCGGCTTCGGTTGTGTCGCCTGCGGACGCGGGGTCTCGTTGCGTGCTGCCTGATTCTGTTCGCGCTGCGGTTTGCGATCCTGTCGCTGCTGCCCGCCCTCGCGCCGTGCTTCCTGGTGAGGGCGATCACGATTCTCCGAGCGCTGATCGCGCGAGCGATCCCGGTCGCGTCCGTGGCGATCGCGCCCATGACGAGTCTCGGTACGGTCGCGACGTTGCGAGTCGCGGGCGTTACGCTGAGGAGCGCGCTGCTCGGTGGGAGCCGGCGCTTGGCCTGCGCCGCCGAACAGGAATCGCCACAGCTTCACGAAAATGCCGATCTGTTCCTCGGGTTTCGCGACGGGCGCGGCCGTTTCTTGCGCGATGCTCGCAGGGGCGGGAATGCTCGGCAGCGAGGCGGTCGCCACCGCAGGGGCTGGAGCAGCTGCTTCGCGTTCGCGAGCGGCCATGTCGTGGGCCGCCACCGCCGGTACGACCGGGATCTGATGACTGACGCCACTGTTCTCCGGGAGCTGAGCTTCGTCGTCGCGTACTCGCCGAATGTCGTACGCAGGCGTGTCCATGTACTTGTTCGGGACGAGCACGACCTCGGCATGGCTCTTGGATTCGATGTTGTTGAGCCATTCGCGCTTTTCGTTCATCAAGTACGTGGCGACTTCGACCGGCAGCTGTGCGATGACTTTTACTGTCCGGTCCTTGCGAGCCTCTTCGCCGATCAGACGCAGGAGCGCCAGCGCGAGCGATTCGACACCGCGGATCGTGCCCATGCCGTTGCAGCGCGGGCAGCTGATGTTCGCGGCTTCGCCGATGGAGGGGCGCAGACGCTGGCGTGACAACTCGAGCAGGCCGAAGCGCGAAATGCGGCCGATCTGAATGCGTGCGCGATCCTGCTTGACGGCATCGCGCAGCCGGTCTTCGACTGCACGTTGGTTCTTCTGCGACTCCATGTCGATGAAGTCGATGACGATGAGGCCGCCCAGATCGCGCAGACGCAGCTGACGGGCAATTTCGTCGGCCGCTTCCAGATTCGTATTGAGCGCGGTGGTCTCGATGTCCGTCCCGCGGGTGGCGCGTGCGGAGTTGATGTCGATCGATACGAGCGCCTCGGTCGGGTCGATCACGATGGAGCCGCCCGAAGGCAGGTTCACCTTGTGCGAATGCGCCGATTCGATCTGATTCTCGATCTGGAAGCGGGTGAACAGGGGGACGGGATCTTCGTAAAGTTTCAGCTTGCGAAGCGTCGCCGGCATGAAGCGCTGCATGTATTGCTGTGCTTCGTTGAACACTTCGGGGCTGTCGACCAGGATCTCTCCGATCTCATCCGACAAGTAATCCCGCAGGGCTCGGATGATCGCCTTCGATTCCTGATAAATCAGGAACGGAGCGGGGCGGCTTTCGCTCGCCTGAGAGATTGCGCTCCAGACTTCCTTCAGATTATCGAGATCCCACTGCAGCTCTTCCGCCGAACGACCGACACCCGCGGTGCGCACGATGGCGCCCATGCCGTCGGGAATCTGCACCTGATCGAGCGCCTCACGCAGTTGCTCGCGATCCTCGCCTTCGATGCGGCGAGATACGCCACCGGCGCGGGCGTTGTTGGGCATGAGGACCAGAAATCGACCTGCGAGGCTGATGAAGGTCGTAAGAGCGGCGCCTTTGTTGCCGCGTTCCTCTTTCTCGACCTGAACCAGGACTTCCTGGCCCTCATCGAGCAGTTCACGGATGTTGCGGTTGCCCGGCTGGCCACCGTTCTTGAAATATTCTTTCGAGACTTCCTTCAGCGGCAGGAAGCCATGGCGCTCGGCGCCGTAGTCGACGAAACACGCTTCGAGACTCGGCTCGACGCGCGTGATGCGACCTTTATAGACGTTGGATTTTTTCTGTTCCTTGGAGGGTATTTCGATATCGAGGTCGTAGATTCTCTGTCCATCAACCAGTGCAACTCGCAACTCTTCTTCTTGAGTTGCGTTGACGAGCATTCGCTTCATGAGGCCCTTCTGAGTATTCAAGGGCCGCGCAATCACGCGTGACGGACGCCAGGGGTGGAGCAAAGGATTGATCGAGGATGTAGGTCATCGATGATTTACCGGCGCAGGTTGGCGGCGCGAGTTCTTCTAATCCTGCCACTCGAGGGCCCGCTCATCAGCGCTGCGTCGACCCAAATCCCGAGTTGCGGGTTTGGCATCGCCGTTCGCGCGGCCTGAGCGATGGTCATGACGGGATGCTGATGAGCCGACGATCGCGGGATGGGTCGAGCAGCGACCATCGAAAGGACAGTACGAGCTGCGCAGCGCGCGAACCGGAGATCATCGTCTCCACGATAGGCGCGGACATCATCCATGGATCACAACGAGGCAGATCCCGACAGAACCAACTAAGATGCAGCGCCCTTTGGTTGCCTTGCGAAGGGGTTGACCTTTGAAGGGTGACCGCAAAGTGCTGCGTTGGTGCTTTGGTGCGTCAGGTCAGTTCTGTGTGGCCTGCGAACCGAAAGCGGAAAAACCGCGCGGAATATAACAGGGCGCCTTTGTTCAATCAATGGCTTACGTGCATCTCGTCAGCCTTCAGCCCAATGCAGAAATCTTCAGGCAAATCTTCGACCGTTGCATCCGCTTCATCCGATAAGCCCGCAGTCCGTTATCTGGAAGCCGTGGAGGGAGATGACGGACAGCGAATCGACAACTATCTGATTCGCGTACTCAAGGATGCTCCGCGCAGCCTCGTCTATCGAATCCTGCGCAGCGGCGAAGTCCGCGTGAACAGCAAGCGCGTGGGTCCGGATTACCGTTTGTCGGCACACGATCGCGTGCGAGTTCCGCCGATCCGCTTGCAACCGCGTCAGGAGCCGCAGGCACCCTCGCAGTCGCTCAAGGATTTCGTCGGCGAGGCCATCATCTATGAAGACGCGGATTTGATTGTCGTGAATAAACCCGCAGGGGTCGCCGTACACGGCGGCAGCGGATTGTCATTCGGCGTGATCGAGGCGCTGCGGGCACGTCATCCGGAACTGAAGGAACTGGATCTGGTGCACCGGCTGGATCGCGATACCAGCGGCTGCCTGCTGGTCGCGAAACGGCGTTCGGTGCTTCGCGAATTGCACGCTGCAATGCGCGAACGCGAAATGGAGAAGCGCTACTACACGCTCGTCTGCGGACGCTGGCCCTTCGGTACCAAGACCATCGATCTGCCGCTCAAGACGAATCTGAAGCAGGGAGGCGAGCGCGTCGTACGCGTTCATGCCGATGGCCAGGAGGCCACCACGACCTTCAAGCCGGTCAAGCATTTCGCGAAGCTCGCGACGTTGCTCGACGTGGACCTCGGCACCGGGCGCACACACCAGATTCGAGTGCATGCAGCTCATGCAGGATATCCAGTGGCGGGCGATGAGAAGTATGGAAATCGCGAGTGCGATGCGCGCCTCAAGCCCTTCGGGCTCAAGCGCATGTTCCTGCATGCGCACACGATCGGGTTCGCGCTGCGCGGCAAACCCATGTCCATTTCAGCGCCGCTGCCGCAAGAGCTCCAGGACGTGCTGGATCAGCTCGCGGCCGGTAAGCGTCATGGCACCTGAAATCCTGAACGGCGCAGGGCGGCGCCCAGCCAGATCAGCGGCAGGCCGATGAGGGCGGTCGGGTCCTGTGATTCCACACGATCGAACAGACTGATCCCGAGTCCTTCGACTTTGAATGAGCCTGCCGAGCTCACGGGATGCTCGCGGGAAACATAGCGTTCGATTTCTTCATCGCTCAGCTTGCGAAACTGCACGGTCGTGACATCGAGATGTCCTTCGTTGGACCCGGTGTCGGAATGGACGACGTGCACGGCGGTATGAAACGACAAGCGCTGGCCGCTGAACGATTTCAGTTGCTCGATGCAACCCTCCGGCGTGCCAGGTTTGCCGATGATTTCGCGGCCGAACAGCGCGACCTGATCGGATCCGATCACCAGGCTGCCGCGATGCCGCTGGGCTACCGCCTCGGCCTTTGCACGAGCCAGTCTTGCGACCAGATCGACAGGTGTCTCGCCGGGAAGCGGTGTTTCGTCCACGTGTGGGGCTGCGACCGTGAAGCGCACGCCGAATCGCTCGAGCAATTCGCGACGGAATTGGGAGGTCGAGGCGAGGACCAATCGCAATTGAGATGAGCTGGACGCACGAGACATCAGGGAAGAGCTCCAATAGTCATCAGGGAAGTGCCTGTCGCGGATCGGTCGAGAGGGCGATCCGTGAGCTGCCAGCGGCGTGGAAAATTCGGGCTCCCGGACCTCGATCGCAACTTCCAGCCCTTCTCTTAGAAAAACAAGCATTTATCAGGCTTTTTCTTTTGACACCCCTGGGGGTCGCCGCTAGTATACGCGCCCCATGTCGCGACCCCAGGGTGTCTCACCCGGCAATTCAGCCGGTAGCTCGAACTCCGGAGAGAACCGGATCGATGCTGCAGTCTGTGCGCGGGCTGGGAGCACCATCGAGCGGCATTTTGCAGCAGCTCAGCTGCCGCGTCTGCTGGAGGCAGGTGCGAGCGATGCTTCCTTCATCGACGCGAAGTTTCGTTTTTCGCACTTCGAAGGCCACGTCGTGATCGATGGCGAATTGAATGGCGTCGCGGTGCTGACCTGTCAGCGCTGCATGCAGCCGTTGCGTGTCGAGCTTCATGATCCATTCCAGGTCATGCTGGTTCAAGACGAGCAGCAGTTGGAAGCGGAGCTGGGCGGGTATGAGCCCGTTCTGGGCAATCCGGCGCGGTTCGATCTGCTGACATTGGCGGAAGACCAGGCGCTGCTTGCGTTGCCGCTCGTGCCTAAACACGAGTCGGAAACATGCATCGATGGCGTGATCGCGCCGACGACAGACGCTGAGCCTCCACAAGAGAGGACTCAACGCCCGTTCGGCAATCTGCGCGAGCTGATGCGCGGGCGCGAAGATAAGTAGACCAGGATTCGAATGTGAGCTGGCGCGAGCACAGCTCGTGACCGGCCGCTTGCAGGCCAAATTGGAGAATTTCAGATGCCAGTCCAGAAAAGTCGCCGCACCCCTTCGACCCGCGGCATGCGTCGTGCTCACGACAAGCTCAGTCGTCCGGCTCTCTCCGTGGATGCGACTTCGGGCGAAACGCATACGCGTCATCGCATCACGCCGGACGGCTTCTATCGCGGCAAGAAAGTCCTCGCGACGCGCAACGACAAGTCCGACTCGGAATGAGTGCGGCGCCGATATTCGGCGCAACATGATTCCTCCTCTTGGCCAGCCTCCGACCCGTCACCATTGCGGTCGACGCGATGGGCGGCGATCACGGACCTTCCGTGACCGTGCCCGCATCGCTGGATGCGCTCGCCCGTGAGCCGGACCTTCGGATCGTCCTGGTAGGACTTCCGGACGCGGTTCAACCCCTCCTGAGCGATGGCGCGCGCCGCTTCGGCGAGCGCATCGCATTTCATGCGGTCACGCAGGTCGTGACCATGGACGAGAAGCCGCAGGATGCGCTACGCAAGAAGAAGGACTCTTCGATGCGTGTAGCGATCGATCTCGTCAAAGCCGGCACCGCCCATGCCTGTGTCAGTGCAGGCAACACCGGTGCATTGATGGCCACGGCGCGCTTCGTTCTCAAGACAGTCGAAGGCATCGATCGTCCCGCCATCATCTCGCGCATCCGTTCGCGAAACGGTCACACGCATATGCTGGATCTGGGCGCGAATTCCCAATGCACCGCCGATCATCTCTTTCAGTTCGCCGTGATGGGTTCGGTCGTGGCCGCCGATATGCACGGCATCAGCAATCCACGCGTGGGTCTGCTCAACATCGGTGAGGAAGAGTCCAAGGGCGATAGTGTCGTGCAGGAGGCGGCGCAGCTGCTCGCGGCAAGCAAGCTCAACTACGTCGGATTCGTCGAAGGCGACGACATCTTCTCCGGCGAAGTGGACGTCGTCGTGACCGACGGATTCACCGGCAACGTTGCACTCAAATCGATGGAAGGTCTTGCGAACATGCTGGTGGGCGCGCTGAAGGCCGAGTACACACGCAATCCCCTGCGGTACATCGGTGCGCTCGCTTCCTGGCCGGTGCTGCGTTCGTTGCGACGCGAGTTCGATCCGCGCACCTATAACGGCGCGAGCATGGTCGGGCTCACAGGAGTGGTGATCAAAAGCCACGGTAGCGCCGATGTGGTCTCCTTTGGGAACGCTATCGGGGTGGCGCAGATCGAAGCGCAGAAGGGCGTTCCAACTCAAATCAGCAATCTGTTGCGCGCCGCCCAGGCCTGAAAACTTTCTTCGCGTTTTGCGGTCTTCAGTTGGCCAATCTCCGCCCAAATAGTGTACTAACGCGTTTTCATTCCAGATCCCGCCCCATGTCGACCAAGCGACTTTTTCCGCAGTTCCTCGTCATGAGTCTCCTCGCAGGAGCCTTCGCACGACCTGCTGCGGCTGCAACCTATGTGGTGAACGGATCGGACACCGTCGTAGGTGAAGTCCAATGGGTCACCGCGCGTCACGAAGACACCTTATTGGATATGGGACGCACCTACGGCGTGGGGTACCAGGAAATCGTGGCCGCGAATCCGCGTGTAGACCCATGGTTGCCGGGCGAGGGCACGCAGGTCCTCATTCCTTCCCGCTACATCCTTCCGGACGCGCCTCGCGAAGGCATTGTCGTCAGTCTGGCGGAGCATCGTCTCTATTACTTCCCGCCCGCGAAGGCCGATGAGCCGCTGACCGTGGTCACGTATCCGATCAGTGTCGGGCGCATGGATTGGAAAACACCGCTGGGGCTTACGAGAATCGTGGACAAGCGCGTTCGTCCCACTTGGTATCCGCCAGAGTCCGTTCGCAAGGAGCACGCAGCGGATGGGCGTCCGCTTCCGAGAGCCGTACCGCCGGGCCCTGACAATCCACTCGGTGAGTACGCAATGCGTCTGGGCATCCCGGGCGGCGCGTATCTCATTCATGGCACCAATCGTCCGGCAGGCGTCGGCATGCAGGTGACGCACGGGTGCATTCGCATGTATCCCGAAGACATCGAGCGCTTCTTCAAGATGGTGTCCGTGAACACGCCGGTGCGGATCATCCATCAGCCATACAAGATGGGTTGGAAAGGGCAGGAGCTCTACATGGAAGTGCACGCGCCTCTGGAGGGGGCTGAAGGGCTGGAGAATCACAATCTCACGCAGATTACGCGTCTGCTCGTATCGGCTACCCAGGACCGCAGCGTCGTCATCGATTGGGCGAAGGCCGAACAGACCTTCAACGAGGCGAGCGGCATTCCTCAACCCGTCATGCTCGGCGAGGTGACGTCCCAGCTCGTTCGATCACCCTGAAGCAATCGGCACAGCAGCCCGTTCGTCCGACTTGCTAGACTGTCTACGCGCAGCCCTCGCGGTTCGAGGCTATCCTTTCCACCGAGTTAGTCCATGGCTGAGGCTGTGGGGGCTGCGTCTCCATCCGATGCATCGCATCGTGACCTCATTCCGCCGCTATTGTTATCGCGCTCACAGACACCCCGAGCCCGCGTGAGCGCGAGGATTGCCATCTGCATCTGCCCATCGCAGCTCCGCCAGCAATGCGGAGGAATGAAGCGTTATACGGCCTGCGGAAGCACTAGCCGCCCGAGCAGACGACAGGCTCAGACTAAGAGCAAATAACAAGCGTTGGTGCTCGTCCTGTCTTGCAGGCAGGCTCGAGCGAACTACGCCTCGGATCAATAACAGATGGTTGCCGTCAGTGCCTGCCACGCGGAGCGACTGTTCCAGTTGCTGCGTCGTTGATTGATGCGCGGCAGGACGAGCGAGCGGATTGGGCATCTGCACGCGCCAAATTCAGCTCGATCAATGATGCGAAGGAACAAGCGCTGGAGGGTCTGCGGAAGGCCGCCAGAGCAGGCGACAGGCTGGCGCGCGAGATGCAGCCATGGCTGAGAAAGCTGCGTCGCACGGAAGATGAGCTCAAGAATCAGAATGGCGAGCTCAATCGGGTTCTGGGGCGGCGGATGTCCTTGCGACTCTCGGGAAAGAAGGGGTACCCCAAAAAGAAAACGCCGCGCTGAGCGCGGCGTTTCCGTATCGACCCGAAGCGGTTCGAATTACTTCGAAACAGACTTCTTGAACGCGCGATCGATCTTCTCGTTCGTCGCGTCACAGCAAGCCTGGCTGGCCTGGGCGGCCTGCAGAGCCTGGTTTGCAGCGCTCTGAGCGCTGTCAGCCGCCGACTTTGCGGACTGAGCGGCGCTTGCGGCAGCGTCGGCAGCAGCCTTGGCAGCAGCAGCATCCTGCACGGCCTTGTCTGCGGTCAGCTTGATCTCGTCAACAGCCTTCTGCGACACGCAGCCGCTGGCAGCAACGAGAACGAGGGCAGCAACGCCTGCCTTGAGCGTAGTGGAGATGACGTTCTTCATGATTTCTTTCCCCTTCATACTGGGTCGAACAATGGACGGAGCCAAAAATTTCACGCCTCTTAATCCCCGAGACTGTAGGTCAGTTCCCGTGGACCTAGCCTCAGAAGCCTTTACTTTGTAAAAGCTGCCCGGCCGAGCCGAGGCGCGAGAATACAAGATTGACTGTGAGTGTTAAAGCTTATGTAGCAGGCGTCGGGCGGCGGCGACAACGGTGTCTACCTCCAGCAGTCCCCCTCCAAGGGAGTGCGTTCTCCAAGTTCGTTGATCGTCAGAACCTGGCAATTGGCCTTATCGGAGGTTTGGCCGTTAATGGCTACCGCTTTAGCGGTGTATGTCGTATCTGTGTGTTCGCTGATCGATATTGAATAGAAATTGCCGGGAACGCTGGTTGCGGGGACGCCCAGTCCGTCAGGAGGTGCGAGCGCAATCTCGTCGTCGTCAGCATATCTTCGGTTCTGGAGAAAGAACTTTTCCTGGGCCGCTTGCACACGAAGCAGCGCCATCCGAGCTTCTGTACGGTTTGTTCGAAGGAGATAACTGCGATAGCTGCTAGTAGCGATACTTCCAAGAATCGCCACGACGACAATCACAGTCAGCAACTCAATGAGGGTCACGCCTCTCATGCGTCGTCTTGCTAGCACGGTCTTTGTCTCCGCGAAGAACTTCATGGACATAGCCTTGACGGAATCAGTTCGCGCTCGACTCGCGCCAGTACGTCTTAATGCGACTATTGAAGTTAGTGCACACGTTCAGTACTTCGACCCCCGATAAGCAGACTACCGGATCGCCCGGAGGTGGATCTTCGGGATCGCTTTCACCGTCCACTCCTGGAAAGAGGAACGAGATCTCTGGTGCAATGCCGCCTTGCGCCAACTCTTGATAGCGATCATCTGCGCTTCCGGGAGTTTCACCATCGCGTGGTACTGGCGCGCCGGTGAGCGCATTCACGACGTAGGCTCGGTTCGAGCCAGTGCTTTTGCGAGAGCATGTGTTCTCGTCAACTTCCGAGCTCGTGGGCGGAATGTAAGTCGTAAAGAAGATCTTGTTATCGAAAGTGCTCGACGCGCTAAGGGATTTTTCCCCCGCCCAGGATGGACGGTTGAGTAACAGTTTCCAGCCAGGAGAATCGGGGCTGATTGAGGGAGTAAGGTCATTGGTGATGTCGAGCAAGTCGGCATCTTCAACGATGTTGTCGGGTTTCGCCTTCTCGTCGTATTGAGCCTGGGTCAGCTTCGCGAAACCTTGCAAGTCACGAATCGAGTAGAACCGATCCTGTGTGGCCGTATTGAGCGGAGACCCTCGGAACCCTGACCCAATCGCAATGTTCAAGATCGGCGGTTGCCCTGGCCGCTGTAAGGCCGCGACATCGGGCCGGCTGTAGAATCGGCGGTTTCCCTGGGTCTTGAGCTGAGCTGATGCCGTGCTCGGTAGCTCCTTGGCGCCGAGGGATGCGATGGCACCTCCGGCAACAAGCGTCTCGGCCGGATTTCCGTTCGTAATATCAAACCGCCAGACTTGGCCTGCCATGTCGCCGGCGTAGAGTCGATCGGCAAATCCATCGCTGTCCATGTCCAACACGGCAATGCCTCCGGGAATGCTGTGGGTCATCCGTGGCAAGTTGAGACTCGCACCGCTTGCACCCGCGCTCCAGAGCAGATCGCCATTCACAGCATCCACCATGAAGATCTTGTTGCCCACGTTATCGCCGGTGCGGAACTCTGCGGCTGCATCCTGCGCGGGATCGTATCCGCCGCCAAAGATCAATGAGAGCTTCTGGGTGTTCTGCTTTTTTCCGCTAACACTAACTCGGGCGATAGCGGGCGTGGACCACGCTTGACCCAGTCCAATCAGATCGGACGCACCGAGGCTCCAAAGGAATTTCGGTGTGGTCTTGGTCGAGACATCAATTGCGTAATAGCGGCTGCCGCCACGCCCGGTCCCGAAATACAGGATCACGCGGTCCCCGCTGCTGGGGTCCACGACGCCGTCGCCGTTGATGTCGTACTTCAGCACACGGATTTCGCCATCGAGGGTGTACTGCTTCGCATTGACCGGCGTATCCGCGTACAGCTCCCGAAGGTGCCCCAAAAATTCCTGGGGTACAAACGCCCACAGCTCTACTCCGGTGTCGGCGTCGACAGCGTGCAAGTACCCGTCATTGGTTGTCAGGTAGACGACAGCATCGTTTAGATCCTTGCTGTCTGGATCGCCGCCGTAGATCACGACTGCGGGAGGAGAGTGGATGGGGTCACCCATCACGGCTCGGGTGTCCGTATTGAGGGTGTCGCCATTCTCGTCCTTGATATCGAGACCACGCGCCCAGGCGATGAGATTTTCGCGCGTCGGATCGCCTGCTCCTAGCTGCAGGACAGTCTCGCTCAAGCTTGTGTTGGTCGTCGCAATCTGATGATTCGTCCCGCTGAGTGTCACTGCCGACGAGGGTTTGTTCGGTCCCAAATAGGTGAGCAGTTTTCGATCACCAGGTGCCGGGATTTTGTGGGCTGCGCCGCCATCTGCGACTCGCGCACCATCCGGTGATTGCGACCAGAAGCTCTGCGACCCTTCTGCAAAAAAGCCCGTGTTTGGATCGATTGCGCTAGTGGATTTAGAGTCCTGAATGACGCCTTCCACAACGCGATATTTCTTGAGGTTGCCGGGCCAATGAACAGTGGTGTTCGGTTGGAACACCGAGACAAACAGATCATTGAGGGTCTGGGTGCGATTGAACGCATTGACGGCAACAGTTGGCGTCGTAAATGTCGTGCTGGTCTGCAGGATGCTTCCGATGATTGAGTTAAACACGGCAGTCAGGCTGCTGAAGTCATTTGCTTGGTAAGCCGAACCGCCGCCGCGTTTCGCGGCTCTGTCGAGGTATTCGAAGGCGCCTTCGAGGTTTCCGTCGAAGTCGGACCCGAAGCCGATGAAGAACGTCTTCACCTTCCCCCCGGCGGGCACGCCTTTCTCCCACATGTATTCCGCCAACGCCCCGAGGCAACCGCCATCACCGTTGCTCTCGCAACCTGCTTCGACGACTGTGTTGAACTCTGGAAGAGCCTTGATCAAGGCATTCGCCTGCGTATCTCGCGTGGGCAGACCGTCCGTCAGAAAGACAACGTAGTTTTCCTGACAGGCTTCCGTCGCTGGGCTGATATAGGTGTTGCCATTCCGAGACTCGGCAACGCTGGGGAAATTCTTCATATCACTGGTGCCGTGACAGGTGCCCGTGCTGCCAGCAGCGCTGTCTACCCGCGTGCAGATCCCAGAGCCCGTACTCTTCCAGGCTTGGTTGTACGAGTCGTTCTTGCCATAGAGCACTTCGCCACCGCTGTAGTACCGCCATGCCTCGAAAAGCGTCTCAGACATTGGCGTCCAGCCGTGGGGAAGGAAGAGATGTTTGCCGCTTGTATCGGTGAGATCCGCGATGAGTGCAGCGCGCTTTGCGTCCAAGGGACTAATGGCAGACACGACCATGCCGCCGGCAGCAGCCGAATCCTGATTTACGTACGTGGCAGCGTTGGTGCTGTAGCGCATGACACCAACGTTGACGTTCGGTAGCGAGTTGATGAACGAAGCTGCTGCGGCACGCACGATCTCCATGCGGGTCTGTTTCGCAACCGCCCCATTGCGCATGTAGCGGATGTAGTTGGGGCTATAAAGAGTCTTGGTCACACCCTTGTTGGTGTTGGACCAGAACATGTTCGTTTCAGTACTGGTAAACCGCCCGGTTGTGTTGCTCGCCGTACCCGATTGCGGCCACTTGGCGGCTGAGGCGTCATCCACACCGTGAATACCCTTATCGCCAAAGCATTCGACCGTTGAAGGGTTGCTCGATGGGTTGAGAGCGTTGTACCAAGAGCGACTGCTGCCGCTGCCGCCCCAACGAATGAAATTGTCCGAATAGAATCCGGCACCGGCATCAGCGGCGCCGAACTTCATCGCAGTGAGCGCCCCTTTGCATTTCAGATCGCTGAGAGGAAACGATGCTACGCCTGACGCGTCACATTTCGTCGGAGCTCCGCTCGGCGGGCTCGCGCTCGAATAGTAGTAAACCTTCGTGTTGTCGCAGTTGGTGCCGCTGTTGTCGTAAGACTTCGTCGGGTCATACGGCAAGGGCGACTCGTCGGCGGTCTCGTTCATACTGCCGGACGTGTCGAGGACAAGCAGGATATTGGGCTGTGTGTTCGTCGCCGGCTGAACCATGAATATCTCCGTGTCGTCGGCGTACGAAGGCGCCGAGGAGAATACGAAGAGTGCCAAAGCGAGACCCGATGCGAGGCTCCGCAAACGTAACGAGCGCATCTGCGTAGTCCTTAGGAAACTCATGCTGGGTCCATTGAAGTTCTTGGGGTTCATGGTGTCTCCGACGAACTCATCTCCAATTCCGGCGCGTCTGGATCCAGAGGCGGCAGCACCGGACTCTTGGGTGCGATGGTTGCGACGCCTTGTACGTTGTTGGCCTGTGCATTACGCGCTGAGGTGCCGACGCTCGAGATCTCGTAGTGATAGGTGGAAAACTTATCCACTGTCGATCCCCACATCGCATCGAGTGCCTGACCGTTGAGCTGCGGCGTTATGGTCACGGTGTATGTATCCGTGGAACCCGATACCTGTTGAGTGTCGAACTCCTCAGGCGGCGCATCCGGGTTGAAAACACCGTCCTTTAGACCTTTCTCGATCCCGGTCTCCGCTGCTTGAAACGCGTCTTCACGAAATTGCGTGTTGCCAGCCATAGCGAGCTCGAGGCTCGAGGTGCCCATTCCTGAGATCGCAAGCAGAGTGAGCACGAGAAGCAGCAACATTCCGACGACCAGCGCCGCGCCGCGCTGCGTATGCCTTGTGTGCCGCTGGCCAGCGTTGCGGCTGCGCTCAAATGAAGTGTTCATGTGCCAAGTGCATTTCGAACGTAAATGGTGCGGGAGACGAGCAGCCGCCTGAAGTTATCGTTCGGCTGATAGGCCTTTGTGCCAGCAGCAGCATCATTGAGGTCATCGACAACGCCGTTGGATGCGTTACGGTCTGCGTACTCATAGATCCTGTCATCGGTGAAGCCGACTTCTCTGCTCTCGGAGCGAACGAGGAGCCACAACCGGACGGCGACGATCTGAGCTCCTGCCGGTAATGCATCCGGATCGACATATCTTTGCGCTGCGCCACTATTCCCTGTGGGGTCAATGCCAAATTGAATCTGCAAGTCCTCGACACCAGGGATGATCTCGTCGTCCCTGATCTCGGGACCTGCGATCAATGTCTTTCGCCTGAGTGAAGGTATGCCGTTACCTTGTATGGAGTCCTGGCTTACGTAGTATGCATGCACGATCAAGTCGTTAACCTGACCAGCCGGCGCTGCCGTGCATGCGGAACTATTGTCCACCAGCTGTGCGATGAGTCGTGTTGAGCAGATCTGCAGTCTCCCTGTGCTGGAGGACGCAGGTACTGTCGATGCTCGGCGAATGGTCAGAGTGTCTGCGCTGCCCACCGCGCCAGATGGCCCGTATGCACTACAGTCATTGTCGAACGTGAGGATGCTGTTGCGTCGATACGCGTTATTGCTCCCGTCTATATTCAAGGCCAGATCGCGTGCGAAATTGTTACCGCACTTCGTGGGCGCTCCCGCAGATGCGGTGCTCTGGGAGGCTTGGCCAGTTACCACGCCCGCACCTTTGACAAAACCCCAATAGTTGGCCATTCGGATGTCCGGCTCGAGTACGCCCAGAGCGAATCGTGCTGTCTCCTGTAGTCGCGCAGCGTTCTCATTGATCTCGTAGGTCTTGCGGCTATCCACATAGACCTGCGTAGCACCGAAGATAAGGATCGCACCAATCGTGATCGCGACGAGCAGCTCGATCAGGCTGACGCCTTGGGCATTTCGGCAGATGTGAATTAGACGACTCATATCTGCATTCTCAGCGAGTACGACAGCGTCTCTTCACGCGACTCTGTCCATTCAATCGTAATGGTGTAAGTCCGTGGACTCGCAGCACCGTCGACTGCCACTGTGCCGGTCGTACCTCCCGGCATGGTGGCGGTTATCTGCTGCCGCCACACCGAAAGGTCGTAAGCTGCCATCGTCGCTGGATCGCATGTCACCGCCTGTCCGATGCAAGTGTCCACCGCCGCGGCTTCGTCACTCGTTGATACGACTGCCTCGTACGCTTCACCCGCACTACGGTTTGCTCGAATCCGATCGGCCAGATCACTTGCGAGGTTCACTGCCTGTGTGCGCGAGATAGCGCTGCCGCTGGAACGAAGAGACACTACGTAAAGGCTGGCTATGCCTAGCATGCCCACGCTGAGCACGACTAGGGCGACGAGGGCCTCTACCATGCTAAAGCCCGCCTGCCTGTCTCCCTGATTGTTGATCGAAGCGGTCATCCGGCGCAGCCTCCGCCGATATCGTCAAGCACCTTAGTAACGTCCGCATAGGAGCGTGTTGCCCGCGATCTGCCGGTCGGTTCGATCACGATCGCTCTGGCAGTCGAGTTATCGGCCACCTGCCTGTTACCGCGTGCATCGCACATCACGACATTGCGCGTCGGTGTCTTTGCGCCGGCAGTGTTCGCAAACCCAG
The DNA here is from genome assembly GCA_023423935.1 of Pseudomonadota bacterium. Classification (GTDB taxonomy): domain Bacteria; phylum Pseudomonadota; class Gammaproteobacteria; order Steroidobacterales; family Steroidobacteraceae; genus Steroidobacter. The sequence goes on from JAFAEQ010000064.1 coordinate 73,400, forward strand.
AAGGCCCGTAGCTGACGATGCCATCTTCGTCGTGGACTACCGAGATGGTTGAGTCCAGCAGTGGGTGGCGTTCCAATATCCGCTCGGTGGCATCGAATTCCCAGTTGCTGTTCTCGTCGGCGAAGACGATCCACCCAGCGAATGAGGTGTCGTCGCCGCACGCTGGTGTGTCGGATTGGGGATCGGCTGAAGCGCAGACCACGACATTCGTGCGCTGCTTGATAGCCTCGGAGCGTGCGAGTTGCATAGAGCGCAGCAGGTCGTTTGCTCCAGCCGTTAGGCGGTTGTTGCGAATGAAGTCCCGCATATTGGGAATAGCAACTGCGGCCAAGATCCCTGCAACGGCGATCGTTAGCATCAATTCAGCCAATGTGAAGCCGCGTGACACTGTGTTGCGCATTGAGTTAGGTCCTCGCACGACCGCACTATAGGCAGGTCTCGAAGCTGTTATCGGTGCTCCCGACGAGTGGCCAATCGCAGAGGACAGGCGGTTTCGGCGCCGGGTAGGTAAGCTCGCTGCCTCCACTTTGCGCGATGCTTGTTGTGGGAAATGAGACGGACCTCTCAGTCATCGGAATGCAAGCCTCTGTTGCATTCGCTGTGGTGGCTGTATATAAATACAGATACTGAGTCTCCATACAGGCCCGTCCATGTCCGAACTCACACCCCGTCAGCGTGAAATCCTTAAGTTGATCCAGGAGTCTGTCGCCGATTCGGGCATGCCGCCGACTCGCGCCGAGATTGCTGAGGCGTTCGGCTTCAAGTCGCCTAATGCAGCGGAGGAGCATCTTCGTGCCCTTCAGAAAAAGGGTGTGATCGATCTCATTCCCGGCGCATCGCGGGGGATCCAGTTGAAAGATTCTCTTCGCGAGCAGATGGGTCTGCCTCTGATTGGTCGAGTTGCAGCAGGCAGGCCCATCCTCGCGGAGGAGCATATCGAGGCGCGCTATCAGATCGATCCGAAGATTTTCCAGCCCAAGGCGCACTATCTGCTCAAGGTGCGCGGGATGAGTATGAAAGACATCGGAATCATGGATGGCGATCTGGTGGCCGTACATCGCACGCCGGACATCCGTAACCGCCAGGTGGTCGTAGCGCGGCTCGATAACGAAGTCACGGTCAAGCGGTACAAGCAGGAAGGGAAGATCGTGTGGCTCCTGCCCGAGAACGAGGAGTTCGAGCCCATCCGCGTGGATCTCAAAGAGCAGACGCTCACGATCGAAGGTGTCGTGGTCGGTGTGCTGCGGCAGGGAAAGAACAAGGCGATGTTTCAGTAAACGTGCAGGGCGCGGGCTTCAGGTCACGGAGTGAGTGGAGCGCTGCTGCACGAGCAAGACGGATTCAAGGGAATGCCCTGCGGGTTCGCGTTCGCTCTGCCGGATGCCTCGATGCGGCTTCGAGCTCCGAGCCGGCAACTGCGAACCTGCGAGTCAGGGAAGTCGATTGAGTGATTTCTTCAGCTTGAGGTCTCGCTACAAGGCGGGCTGTCAAGCTGGCCGGACGTTCGAGCGACGTTCTGCAATTTGTGCCGAGGATCTAGGCCATTTGGAGCGGATGGAAAGGCGCTTCAGATGGCTGGGGTCTTTGGCGACGGACACAGGCCATGGACGGTCTGCATTGCTCCGCGCTCCCGCGCAAGCGGGAGTGCGGAGACAGGATGTACTTGCCAGCAGCCTGAGTCGCGAGCGCGACGTTCGCCAACCGGCCGCGTTCGTGGCCGCTAAACCTATGCAATGCGTACTGCGCTCCGACCTGAGTTGCAGATCCCACCAGTTCAGCGGTCCGATGAGTTTCGATATGGACGAGTTTCGATATCGACCGTCGACCTGGGCGACTCACGCGCTCGAAGAGCGCGCCGGGGAATCGAGAGCGCCTGCCTGCAGGTGACTGTTTGAGTGATCAGCCAAAGCAAAACGGCCCCGAACGGGGCCGTTGGTGTGTTGGTGGAGGCGGCGGGAATCGAACCCGCGTCCGTAAGCACTACACTACAAGATCTACATGCTTAGCCCATTCTTTGTATCTCGCCGCGCGCTACCCGAAGGGCAGGGAAGACGCGTGACCAGCTTCAGCGCGTTTTAACGAGGCAGCCTGGAGCACACTGACTCGCGAGCTTGTGAGCGCGTCCCTCAATCCGGATGCACAAGCACATACCGGGCGAGGGTTAGGCGGGATTAAGCCGCCAGAGCGTAGTTGTCGTCGTTTGCAACTATAAGTTTGTAAGCAGTTTTACGAGTTACTTACAACTCGGCATGCACCTGGAGTTTCGCCACCCACGTCGAAGCCGGTCGCCCCCAAGAGCAGACGTAGTGTAAGGCCGAATCCTCTAATGACAAGGTCATATTGCGTGGTAAGCAGTGCGGACCGTTGGATTGGCAGGCGCTCACCCAGTTCTATTCTCTCCATCTCTAATTCCTCTCTGATCTCTCGATCTCCATTGGCCCCGAACTCGCGTGCCCGCGCGCGTGCCGGCTGAGCGCCCAGCAGGCTTTTGCTACGCGTGTCCATCGAACTCAGATGCTCAAGGTAATGCGCAGATTCTGCCCGTGCTCGCGCCTTCGCTCCGAGTGGCAGCACAGCGCTTCCATCGCGAGGCGCTGAGTCCAGCAAGCGCTGTGCTTGATGGTTGCCCCAGCGCCTAACACTCCGATGTGTGCGCGATGCTCGGAATGTAGTCCTCGAAACCACCTTGCACCTCGTGATGTCGAGGTTCCTTGGGTTGCGAACAATCGATCGCGAGTACAGGTGCTTAACCCGTGTTTATCTCGGCATCTTCAACGCGATCGCGCAAGCCCGACGCTGAATAGCGGACTGACGCTCGGAGTCTCGATTGCCGTCAGATGAGTTTCCATTCGAAGAACCGACCGCGGATCCCATGACCAGGCGATCCGCTTGGACGCGAACACACTGCCCTTTCGGCAGCGTCCGCATTGGCTGATTTGCACTACGACATCGGGCGCGGCCGAGAAGGACTCGATTTGTGAATGCGATATCGAATGATTGGTCGCACCTTTGGTGTCCATTGTCTCCGCGGCGGCTGCAGTTTCGTCTGGCGTTTTCAATTTGGATGCCACGAATAAAAGAGGCGGCAACTGGCGCGATTCATGGCAGCGGTGGCGGCTAGCGTCCGTTGCCGAAAACGCCATGCAGGCACTTTGGCTGTAGCAAGGATCTCGCATCGAGCCGATTCGAGACTTGGTTCTTTCGGAGCACCTGTACAGCGAGCCACGCGTTCATCTCTATTGTCCGTCGGCCCGAAAGACGGCGCCGCCCACGACCAGTTCGTTCCACTTCGGTCGACGCGCGTGAAACTCTCCGGCGTCAATCTGCGCTTGAAGCTCTTTCCACCGTACCGAGGTGACAGGCGAGAGGGTTCCGACGCGCATCCAGGTCTGCTCATGGCGATAGAGGGCGCCGCGGCTGCCCAGCAAGAGCACGAACTCGTCCTTCTGATCATCGTTGAGATCGATGAATATCCCCGTAAGTCGCGCATCTGGAGTGGACGCGCCTGCCATTGCAGGATCCTTCTGGAGCAGCTCGAGGAGAGCCGCGTCGAGATGCCGACCATCAGGTTTCAGCACAATATCCGCCAACTGCGAGGAGCGATCGATGCGTCGGGCTTCGTGCCTGTCCTTGCTGGCGAGCATCGATGTGGCGGCTGTGCGGATGAGGGCGGCTTGCGGGTGATCGTCGATGCGACTGAGCTCATCCAACCGTGCGCGGCCGTAGCGACCGGCTTCGAAGCGCAGGTACTCCATCTGCGGGAAATAACCGGGCTCGGTGCGCGATTGCGCCGTTCGCAGCGCCAACGCGTACTGACTGTCGGCCGCGATTCGATAAGGCGAAAGGACGGGCGTCAGTGCGAGCGTGATGGCCGCAATCAGATAGAGCGCCGTGAACACGTTGACGCGCGCGATACCGCCCATCCATTGCTGGCGATCGCGTGCGGCAAGCGCGTAGCCGACGCTGTAGATAAGCGCTGCCGTTGCGACGATGCAGGCCCAGACTCGCGACACGGTGAAGCCATAGCTCTCGATTCGCAGACTCAATGCATAGATGGCGGTCAGCGCGATGATGATGGTGAGTGGAATCACGCAGCGCAGGGCGAAGGCGATCGGGCGTGGATAAGGCTTCGCCACGGAGCCGTCCCGGTAGGCTGCATTCACGAGCAGGATGGTTACTGCCACGAGCCACAAAAGCCACGCCGCGCCGATTGCTCGCTCGCCGGAGGCAATCATGACAGGTAGCTTCGCGGCCAGGGCGAGCGTGAACAGCGTGAGAATGACGCCAGCCAGCAGAGCCAGCCATTTCAGCACGTTGAGCGTCTGCTCGAGCACCACGCGCGTCAGGCCTTCGACGGATCCGATCAGCTTCAGCGCGATACCGAAGACGATCGAAGTCACCGGATAGACGAAGATCGGTTCCTGGAAAAGCTCGCGGAAAAAGTCGATGCCGAGCATGTGGAAGAGCTGGCTCCACAGCATCAGCAACAACCAGAACAAGCCGGTGAATGCGACCGCCTCTCCCAGGAGCAGCTTGTTGTTCCATGCGCAGGCGAAGAGAAGCTGATAGCGACTGCGCCAGTGGCCCTCGAGCAATCGCGCCTGTACGAAGGGCACGATGAGCAGCCATTGAATGACGAGTACGATGCCGACTTCAGGCCATTGATCGAGCAGGTGTCTGCTGTCATCGAGAACGTTCGCGCCGTAGTACCAACCGACGAGCGCATAGAACGCAGTCAATGACGCGATCACGATCCAGGTCAGCGGCCGATGAACATGCGCGGCCAACATCTGCACCGTAAGCGGCGCGACGGCTGCCACGGCGTAGAGAGTGATCAGCCAGCCAGAGCTCGTCGCGGGCCAGACAGCATGGTTGACGCTGTAGTGAAGCGCGTAGAGGCTCCAACCCTGCACCACTGCCGCCGCGAGTATCACGTGCAGATCCCGCCCACCCAGAACAGCACTTCTCGACCACGATTCAGCGGACATTCCTGGACCTCCGGGTCATTAAAGCTTACGCAGCGTCACGAGCGGTACAGTATCGCGAATGAACAGCGGCAGAGGATGATGAATTGTGGCGATCTGCTGACGTCGGAGCCCGCATCGGTGGAGCACGGCATTGATGTGTCCGCCATGATTTTCGATGTCCATGCGCTGTGTGTTCATGATGCGCCGAGCATGTACCAAGCACTTGCACGTTCGGTACTCATCGGTGCGATCGCGCGGCCGGTGTTCGATGACCGAAAGGACCGACGATTCAATCGCATTCGATCGTGCGTGACCGCACTTTGTCCAGTGGCTTGACAGCTCAACATCTATGCACGGACGATCATGCTCAAAAATGATCTGGGACGGGATATCTGTGGCGTAAAGGTTACGTGATCGTCAGCCAAGCGGAGAACGTGTTCCAGGTGCAAACGAATCGCGACTTGCCGCGCCTCGATGCGCAGGACGTCAGTCCCTTCGAACTCGTTAGTCGCTGTCTGCGGTGCTCCCGTGTTCGCAGGTGGAGCTGATCGCGGCGGCAGGAGATGAAGATGGTCCAGTATCTCGGACGCCAACACAGCGTGGACCGCAGCCGCGTCCTGCTCGTGAAAGTGATCTCGATTGCGGCGGTGTTTGCGCTGCTGGCAGGTCACGCCCAGGCGAGATCTGTGATCCCCGAGAAAGTGTCCGCTCAACGCAGGAGCGTGATCGAGCTTGCCGAGAAGGTCGCTGATTATCAGCTCGCCACCCTGGCAGGCGGTGAGGTGCCTTCGCCGACGAATCGCGATACCAATGATCGGCAGGGCTGGGTGCAGGGTGCGTTCTTCGTGGGACTCGCTGCGCTTGCGGATCATTCGTCGAACACGGCTTACCGACAGGCGATTCTTGCGCGAGGCGAGGCGAACCGCTGGCAGCTTGGCCATCGGCTCTATCACGCGGATGATCATGTGATTGGTTCGACATATCTATGGGCGTTCACTCGCGGCGCAGGTCCGGATTCGATCGCGCCACTGCGCGCGCAGTTCGACAGGATTCTCGAGTATCCACCGAAGGTCGGACTCGAGCACGCGGAGTACGACGATCCGCGCGGTGTGGAGTGCAGTCAGCGTTGGTGTTGGAGCGATGCGTTGTTCATGGCGCCTCCAGTATGGCTGCAACTGGCGCAGGTGACCGGAGATGCGCGTTATGCCGACTATGCGAAACAGGAGTTCATTGCCGTCACGGATTTTCTGTATGACCGTGACGAGCACCTGTATCTGCGCGATTCCAGATTCGCGGTGCGCCGCGGCCCTGCGGGAGAGAAAGTGTTCTGGAGCCGCGGCGTCGGGTGGGTGTTCGCAGGGCTTGCGCGATCGATTCCGCTGCTGAAAGACGGCGATCCGACGCGCGTGCGCATGGAACAGATCTTCAGGGAAATGGCGACGAAACTGGTCACTCTGCAGAAGGCTGACGGCTATTGGTCACCGTCGTTGCTTGCTGATCCGCAGGCAACGCCGCCCGAAACGAGCGGCACGGGATTCTTCACTTACGGACTTGCGTGGGGATTGAAGTCCGGACTGGTGAGTGGCGAGCGCTACGAAGCGGCAGTACGCCGCGGATGGTCCGCACTGAGGCGTGCCGTCCATCCGGATGGCAAGCTCGGCTACGTTCAACAGGTGTCCGATCGACCGGACGATGTGAAGTACGAAGACACGCAGTTCTACGGCGTCGGTGCATTTCTGCTCGCGGCCACGGCCATCGCAGATCTAAATGTGCGCGTGATCGAATAGGGTTGACGAGGGCGCCCGCGATCCCTCATGTCCTTTTCTGAAACAGCTCGCATACACGCGATCGGATCCAGGCATTGCGTTGATCGTGGTGAAACTTGCGATGCCAGAACTGCCGGAGCTGAATTCGCGGTGGATCGAAGGGCAGGGCGACGGTTCGCACGTTCGCGGAGACTCTTGCGAAATAGCGAGCCAACGGTTCGGGGATCGTCGCGATCAGGTCGGACTGAGCCACGATGATGGGCGCGCTGGCGAAGTGAGGGGTCGACAGAACCACGCGGCGGCGGATCTTCTTTCGCGCCAGATAGCGTTCCATGACTTCCTCCGTGCGGCTTTCCGCGTGCACGACCGCATGGTCCAGCTGCAGATACTGCTTCAGGGTGAGTTTGCGCGCCGTGAGCGGATGGTCGGCGCGCATCAGACTCGCAAAAGTGTCCGTGAACAGAGCCTGCTGAAAAAAGCTGCTTTGCTTCAGATCCGGAAAGTAGCCGATCGCCAGATCGATGCTGCCGGTTTCGAGTCCTTCCGCCACCGCGGCTGCAGGGACGCTCACCGAACGTACGAGGGCGTTCGGGGCTGCACGCCGCAGATCCTTCAGCAGCGCAGGCAGGAACACCACTTCGCCGACGTCCGATAAGGCAACGCTGATGGTCTGACGACTGGTTTTCGGGTCGAAGGTCGGCGTCGCGACGATGTCCGTACCCACACGCTCCAGTACCTCTCTCGCGGCCTCGATCAGCGTCGTGGCGCGTGGCGTCGGCTGCATGCTGTTGCCCGAGCGGACGAAGAGCGGGTCGTTGAAGAACGCTCGAAGTTTCGAGAGTGCGCTGCTCACGGCCGGCTGGCTCTTCTCGAGCATCAATGCCGCCGCACTGACGCTGCGCTTCTTCTCAAGCGCCAGGAGGACATACAGAAGGTTCAGGTCGAGTTGCTGGATCATGGGTCGGACTATTCGTTTATCGAATACAGAGAATATATCCGATCGCGTTGCCTAATAGAGACCACGGCATGAGGATGCGCGGAAGTTCACCTGACGCTTCAGTGCAATGCAGCGCTACATTCTGACGTTTTCCGGCCCGGACCGAATGGGCATCGTTGCCGCGGTATCGAGCTTCCTGCTCGAGCGGGCGTGCAACATCGTCGAGAGCGCACAGTTCAGCGATCCGCAGACGATGCAGTTCTTCATGCGGGTCGCCTTCGATTCGACTCACGACACCACGGCCCCGCAGTTACAGCAGGCCTTCGGACCGATCGGCGACAAGTTCTCGCTGAATTGGACGCTGCACGACACGGCCCGCAAAGCTCGCCTTCTGATCATGGTGTCGAAGTTCGGGCATTGCCTGAACGACCTGCTGTACCGCTATCGGATCGGCGCGCTGCAGGTCGAGATCCCGGCAATCGTGTCCAATCATCGCGATTTCTATCGGCTGGCGGCGCAGAGCGACATTCCCTTCCATCATCTGCCCGTCGATCCGCAGAACAAGCCGAAGCAGGAAGCGCAGATGCTGGAGATCGCTGCGCGCGAAGGATGCGATCTGGTGGTGCTGGCGAGATACATGCAGATCCTCTCGCCCGAGGCCTGCGCCCAGCTCGCCGGGCGCGCCATCAACATTCATCACTCATTCCTGCCGAGTTTTCAGGGCGCGAACCCCTATCGGCAGGCGCATGATCGCGGCGTCAAGTTGATCGGTGCGACGGCCCACTATGTCACCGCCGATCTCGACGAGGGTCCGATCATCGAGCAGGACGTGGCACGCGTGGATCACTCGATGAGCATCGAGGCGTGCGCGGGCGTCGGACGTGACGTCGAGTGCGCCGTGCTTGCACGTGCGGTTCACTGGCACGTCGATCACCGGATCCTGCTGAACGGTCAGCGCACCGTCGTCTTTCGCTGAAGAACTTTTCCCATTTCATCCGACCTGTGAGATCGACCATGTCCCAGTCATCCCTCGAACAGTTGCTCAAGGGCGTTCGCAATCCGGTGTCCATGCTGCGCAATTCGCAGATCGGGGCGTACGTTTATCCGGTGGTGCCGACGGAGTTCAGCAACTGGCGCACCGAACAGCGTGCGTGGCGCGAGACGGCCGTGTTGTTCGATCAGTGTCATCACATGGCGGAAATCACGATCAAGGGGCCCGACGCCTTGAAGCTGTGCTCGTACACGACGATCAACAGCTTCAACAACTTTACGCCGGGCAAGGCGAAGCAGATGGTCCCGACGAGCCACGATGGCTATGTGATCGGCGACGGCATCCTGTTCTATCTCGACAAGGATGAGCTGCTGTTCGTCGGTCGTGCGCCGACGGTCAACTGGCTGCAGTTCCATGCGGAAAGCGGCGCGTTCAAAGTCGACTTCATTCGCGACGATCGATCGCCCTCGCATCCGAATGGCAAGGCGGTGTCGCGCCGGCACTATCGTTATCAGATCCAGGGCCCGAAGGCCGCCGAGGTTCTGCAGAAGCTGAATGGCGGGCCGCTGCCCGAGATCAAGTTCTTCAACTTTGACACGATCAATATCAAGGGCCGCAAGGTGCGCGCACTGCGTCACGGCATGGCCGGTGAGCCGGGACTCGAGATCTGGGGTCCGTACGAAGAGCGTGAGGAGATTCGCGCTGCGGTAATGGAGGCGGGCAAAGACGTCGGCATCGTGGCGGTGGGTTCGCGCACGTACGCGAGCAACACGCTCGAATCCGGATGGATTCCCTCGCCGCTGCCTGCGGTGTACACGGGCGAGAAGATGAAGGCCTATCGCGAGTGGCTTCCCGCAACTGGCTATGAGGGGACGGGTTCCATCGGCGGTAGCTTCGTGTCAGAGAATATCGAGGACTACTACCTCACGCCCTACGAGCTGGGTTATGGGCCGTTCGTAAAGTTCGACCACGAGTTCATCGGCCGCGAGGCGCTCGAGAAGATGGTCAAGGACGAGCGTCCGCAGCGAAAGAAGGTTACGTTCGAATGGAACGCCGAGGACCTGGGCAAGGTGCTGGCCTCGCTCACTGAGCGTGACAGCGAGCCGTACAAGTTCTTCGATCTGCCGATCGCGAACTACGCATCTTCGTCCTACGACGCCGTGAAAATGAACGACAAGGTGGTGGGCCTGTCGATGTTCACCGGCTACAGCCATAACGAGCGCTGCGGTCTGTCGCTCGGTGTCGTCGATCAGAACATCAATGTCGGAGACGTCCTCACGCTCGTGTGGGGTGAAGAGAACGGCGGCACGGGCAAGCCCACGGTCGAACGTCACAGGCAGTGCGAAGTGCGCGTGAAGGTATCGGCGGTGCCGTACTCGCGCGATGCCCGCGAGGGCTATCACCAGGGCTGGCGCACTCGCCAGGTGTGAAGCACGCATGCAAGCCGAGGAGCAGCTTCACTCTGAACTGGCGGACGCATCGGCGATCGAGCAGATTCTGGTTCAGCTCGTACGCGATGCGTCCGTCGAGCTGAACGTCACCGATCTGAAGGATCTGGAAGCGAGTCGTGCCTTGCTCGGACAGGGCCGGCGCATCTACATCAGTCATCTGCCCAAGCAGCATTGGGATGAGACGTTGCTCGCGTGCCGCCAGGTGAGTGCAGCTGGCTTCGCTCCCATCCCGCATATCCCGGTGCGACTCATCGAGGATGAGGCAACCCTCGATTGCCTTCTCGAGCGAGCATCGAGCGATGGAGTCGAAGAGCTGCTGCTGATCGCGGGGGACTATGCGCAGGCAGCCGGCCCTTACAGCTCGGTCGCGGAGGTGCTGCGTACCGGGAAATTGCGCCGATATGGCTTCAAGCGCATTTCCATTGCGGGGCATCCGGAAGGTCATCCCCGCGTACCGCTCGCGGAGATCCGTCGAGCGGAAATCGAGAAGGCGCATCTCGCGGCCCCGCTCGAGGTCACTTTCGTCACGCAGTTCTTTTTCGAAGCGACGCCGTTCTTGGGTTGGGCTTCCCATCTGCGTCGCCATGGCGTGAGCGATGCCCGACTGGTCGCGGGGCTCGCAGGTCCTGCGGGAATCGCAACGCTGCTCAGGTTTGCACGGCGCTGCGGCGTGGGACCTTCGATTCGCGCACTCGCTGCACGGCCCGGCGCGCTGGCGAGACTGATCGTTGAGCATGGGCCGGACGATGTCATGCGCGATCTGGCAGTCGCCCGTGCAGGCGATGCGTCGGTGATCTCGGGCCTTCACTTCTTTTGCTTCGGCGGATACCTGCGCACCTGCGAATGGTTGAGCCGCTATGCGCCCTAGCGGATTTGACAGACAAATACCCCTCCCGTAATGCTTGGCGTATTGGTTTGCAGTCCAAACCATACGCTAACGATTTCGCGGTTCGCGAACACCGCAACTGATGCAGATCCGGGGGGATGAAGAATGATCAGGAAAAGAGTGGGCTCTGTCTCGAGTGCAAGCGGCTGGGTGAGGGCGATGGCAGGCGCGCTGGTTCTGATCCACGCGCCAGCCTGGAGTCAGAGCAATGCGCCGCAGCCGCCTTCGGCGGGAGACCAGCAACGCATGCGGGAAGCGCAGGAGCGCTTCAATGCAACGCCGGACACGAAAGGCACCGGGCCGTTCGCCGCAATGAAGGAAGAGGTGGTTTCGCTGCCGGATCACGTCGTCTATCGTCCGGCGGATCTGACGAAGCTTGGCGGCAAGAAGCTCGGTGTCGTTGCCTGGGGGAATGGTGCCTGTTCGAGCGATGGAGCCAGTGCGCGCATGCATCTGCTGGAAATCGCCTCGCACGGTTACCTCGTCATCGCGAACGGAAAGATCAAGTCGGGACCTGGCATTCAGCCGGAGCCGCCACCGCCGCCGCGTACGGATGGTCAGTTGCCGCCGCCTGCCACGAGCTCGAAGCAGTTGACCGACGCCATCGATTGGGCGCTGGCCGAGAACTCACGCAAGGGCAGCGATCTCTACGGTCGCATCGATCCCAAGGCGATAGCTGTCGCGGGCTTTTCCTGCGGTGGCTTGCAGGCACTGCAAGTCGCGGGCGATAAGCGTCTGCGCACCGTCATCATCCAGAACAGCGGCATCTTCAATCCGGAATCGGCGGTACGCATGCCCTCGATGGATCTCGGCAAGGACACGTTGAAGTCGCTGCACACGCCGGTGCTGTACATCCTCGGCGGACCGAAGGACATCGCGTACAACAATGGCATGGATGATTTCCGTCGCATCGAGCACGTGCCCGCGGCGGTGGCGAATCTCGACGTCGGCCATGGCGGAACCTACAACGAACCGAACGGCGGACGCGCGGCGCAGGTCGCGGTGGCATGGCTCGAATGGCAGATGCGCGGCGATGCGAAGGCCAGGCAATGGTTCGTGGGTCCCGATTGCCGCCTGTGCGCGGACAAGGACTGGGAGCTGGAAACGAAGAATCTCAACTGATCCGAGGGGCGGCGCCTTCGAGCCACGAAGGCGCCGCTCAGGATCATTTCGGATACAGCCACTTGCCGGCCGCGATCCAGTCCATGATGGTCGACTGCCAGCGATCGCGCGTGGTGAGAAAGAGGCCGTGCTGACCTTTCTCGAGCAGGTGCATCTCGACCGGCACGCCGGCGTGTCGAGCAGCCTGATAGAAGGCGATGCTGTTGTCCGCGTCCACGAGTTGATCGTCCGTCGCGTGGATCAGCAAGGTCGGCGGCGTCTCGCTCGTTACCTGTAGCTCATTCGAGAACAGTCGCACCTGCTCGTCGGAGGGTTTAGGCCCGAGCAGCGCATTGCGCGAATCCATGTGCGTGATGCGCGGATCCATGCTGATCACCGGATAGATCAGGATCAAAAAGTCGGGACGCAGATTTACGTTGCCCGGATTGTCGATGTAGGCGCGCGAGAAATGCGTCGCCAGTGTCGATGCGAGATGTCCTCCGGCAGAGAAGCCGATGACGCCGACGCGCGAGGGGTCGAGGTTCCATTCCTGCGCGTGCGTACGAACGAAGCGCATGGCTTGCTGTGCGTCCTGCAGAGGGCCGATGGGTTTGTCCACCATCGTCTTGTCGCTTGGAATGCGGTACTTGACGACGAATGCCGCGATCCCGTGCTCCATGAAGAACTGCGCCTGCTGCTTGCCTTCGAAATCGAAGGTGAGCCCCGCGTAGGAGCCGCCTGGAAAGATCACGATGCTCGCGCCGTTCGCCTTGAGTCGCGCAGGGAGATATACCTGGATCTGCGGTCGCGAGACGTTCCTGACGAAGCCCTGATCGGCGCCGGATTCCTCATCGGCTCCCGGTTTCGAATTCGGCACCGGAGCGTCCCCATAGAGCGCGAAGGTTTGCATCTTCGGTGGAAATGCAGCTGCCATATCGAGCGAGGCTCTGGCCGGCTTGCCGGGGGCGGCCGCGGTTGTGGATTGCGCCGAGAGCGCAGCAGGTGTCCAGCAAGCCAGGCCAAGCGCGATCAATGCAATCGGAGTTTTCAAAGCATCACCTGTCAAGAGCATGCGAATGAATCTGCTCGATGATCTCAGAATTTCAGGCGCAAGGTCGCGCCGATCTCGCGCGGCGCGGAGAAGGTGCTCTCGGCGAGACCGAGCGCCAGGCTGGAATTGCCGGAGACGCGGTAGCGTTCATCCGTGAGATTGGTGACCGCCAGCGACAGATCCCACCGACCGTCCGCGGTCGTGAACGAGCCATAGGCATTCACGATATCGAACGCCGGTTGCGTCAGTCGCGGATCGTTGAAAACGTCGTTGTAGATGCGGTCCTTGAAAATGTAGTCGCCACGCAGCACGAAAGAGCCGGCATCGAGCCTCCACTCATGCTGCAGACCGGCGGCGAGCGTCCAGCGCGGAGCTTTGACCAACTGCTTGTCCATCGTGAGTGCCGGCTGCAGAGCAGAGAGCTCGGGGCTGAGTCTCGCGTAGGTGCCATCGAGATAGCCGACGGCGAGATTCAGGTCGAGTCCGCGGGCGAGTCGTGTCGCCATCTCGAAATCGGCGCCGAGGATGCGGGCTTCGCCTGCGTTGCGCACGAAGTTCTGCGGCGTCGCATTGATCGAGAGCTGCATGTCGCGATAGTCGTTGTAGAAGATCGCCGAGTTCGCGGTCATGCGGCCGTCGAACCAGCGCGTCTTCGCGCCGAGCTCATAGCTGTCGACGATCTCGGGATCGTAGCGCGAGACTTCCTCGCGACTGATCAGCGGCCGTCCGTTGAAGCCGCCGCTCTTGAAGCCGCGTGCGTAGGAGGCGTAGAGCATCGCATCCCCATGTAACTGCCACTCGAGCCCGAGCTTCGGGGTCAGCTCGGTCGAGGAGGTCGTGAAGCGTTGCGGCGCATCGGCCGAGCCCACGATATACACGTCACTCGCACGACGGCGATGGCGTAGTTCGACGTCCTTTTCGTCGCGCGTCCAGCGCAATCCCGCTGTCAGGCTCCATCGCTCGCCGAAGCGATGCGTGCCCTGGCCGAACAGTGCGACCGATCGATTCCGCACACGGGTGAGCAGGTCGACATCCAGATCGGTGAGGACATTGTTGTCGTGAAACGCTGGGCCGCCATAGCGCAGCGAAGGCGGGCAGGCCGTGACCGGCCGCGGGTTAGCGCCGCTCATCCCGCACCAGGTCTGGCCTGCAGGAATGTCCAGGCCTTCCAGCGCGGCGTACAGGCCGGGCACAAGAATCGCACGGCCGTTTTCGGTCGCGTTCTCACGGAAGTAGTAGATGCCGCTCACCCAATCGAGCGCACGGCTCACACTGGAGCCGGACCACTGCAGCTCCTGACTGAATTGCTCCTGCCGATCGTCGTTGAAGGTTTCCCGATATGTGAAGGGCGTGTTGTCGCCATCGCGCGCGAACTCGGCGGCGAGCTTGCGCCAGGACGTGATTGAGCGCAGCAAGGTGGGTCCGGCGCGCGAATCCAGCGTCAGGGTCGCGCCTCGCGAATCGAGATCGTTCACGCTGCGACCGCCCGCGTACGTCTGATCGATGTTGTCTGTCAGCCACGCACGACTGACCGCTTTAGATCCATCCGGCGCCGTGATGTCGAGGGTGGGTGCGACGAGCGAGTTGTAGAGATTCAGGAATGGCACACCGGAGGTTGCGACATCGATCAGGGTCAAAGGCGCGGACGACTGTCGAACGCGCATTGCATCGACGATGAGTCTTGCACTCAGATCTTCTGAAGGATGCCAGGCGATCTGGGTACGCGCGGAGGAGGCGCCTTTGTCGCCGAGTCGGGTGCCATCGGTCAGACGTGTCTCATAGCCGTCGCGCTGTGTCGTGACCGCGCTCCATCGCATCGAGAGCTCGTCGGTGAGCGGCATGTTGAGCGTGGCGCGCAGCTCGCGCCGATCCAGGCTGCCGGCGCCCAGCGCGATGTCGCCGCCAAACGAGGCGTCCGGTTCCCGCGAGCTCAACAGCACCGCGCCTCCGATGGTGTTGCGACCGAACATGGTGCCCTGCGGGCCTCGCAGCACTTCGATCTGCGCAACATCCAGCAGATCGATCACGCCTCCGATCGAACGCCCCAGATAGACGCCATCCAGATACACCGCGACGCCGGGGTCGGAGAAGATCGCGAAATCGTTCTGACCGACGCCGCGGATGAAGATGGTGGCGTTGTAGCCCGCGCCGCTGAGCGGTGCCGCCGTATCGAACTGCATGTTGGGCACGAACTGTCCGAGCGCATCGAGCGAGCGGATGGAGCGCACGTCGAGCGCTTCGGTGCCGAGCGCGGTCACTGCAACAGGCGTCTCCTGCAGATCTTCGGCACGCCGTCGGGCCGTGACGAGCACTTCCTCGAGGGCGAGCGGTTCATCGGCGCCATGGTTTCGTGAAGATCTGAGGCTTCGGTTTGCGGGCGGATTCGTAAGCGGCTTCGGCGCACTGTCGATTTGGGATGCCGGTGGCGCAGATTGCGCAGCGGTGCGCTCGCGAATGACCACGATGTTTGCGCCGACCCATTCATAGTAGAGGGGCGTATTGGCAAGCAGTCGATCGAGCGCCGTCGACAGATCGAACGATCCGATGAGCTCGGGGGAGTGGATCCCGCGCGCAGCCTCGGAGTAGAAGACGATCTGCAGGTGAGCTATTTCGGCGAGGCGGCTCAATGCATCGCCGATGGGCTGCGCCGCGAGATTCAGCTGCAGGACCCGCGCCTCGTGGTCGCGTGCACTCTGCGCGCCAACCGCCACGGTCGCGAGCGACGCGCAAAGCAGCAGCGATACGACGCGGGCCACCGATCCCATCGACGACATCTCCCCCCAATCCACAATCCGGCTCTTCGGCCGTCCAGACTCATTCTCACGCCACGGTTGACTTGCGAACAGGGATGCCCGATGGCGTCGGAACGGTCAGGGCACGGTTCAAATCGTTGAGCCAGTACCCCGTTTTCCTTCGCCGACCATCATACTCTTCAAGCATCGGACGTAATCCCAGGGATCCGAAGAAGCGCGCCTTGAAAGCCCCACGTCAGCAAAGCATCGTTGCCAACGCATGCGAGCAGTACCACGAGGAGCTGCATCGTTTTCTCATGCGTCGGTTACGCAGTGCCCAGCAGGCGCAGGACCTGGCTCAGGAAGCGTATCTGCGGCTGCTGCGTGTGGAGCGGGCAGAGCTCATCCGCCAGCCGCGCGCGTATCTGTATCGAATTGCCGTGAATCTGGTGACGGAGTTCCGGCTGCGCTCGCAGCGCGATCCCGTGATGTACGACTCCGAGACGTTGACGGAAATCGCCGAGCGTACGGCCGAAGCGTCGTCCGAAGGTGAGCGATCCGGCGATGCCCGGGAGGTCGAGCGGCTCCTGGAGCAATTACCGCCGTTGTATCGGGCCATCCTCGTGCTGCGCAAGCGGGACGGGCTTTCCTATGCGGAGATCGCGCAGCAGCTGGGAATCTCGGTGCATACCGTCAAGAAGTATCTGGCCCGTGCCGTCGCGAAGTGCCGGCTTGCGCGTGTGCTTGAACAGGACTAGTCAACGTGCGCGCAGTTACACCCGTGTCGAGCGACCAGCATATCGCGGAAGAAGCCGCGAGCTGGCTCATGGACCTCGAAGAGGACGATGCGGATCTCGCAGGCTTCGCTGCGTGGCTCGAGGCTTCGCCGCGAAATGTAGAGGAATTCCTGCTGTGCTCCGCCGTGTGGCGCGCAGCGGACGGCATTGATCCGGCACGTCGTATCGATGTGGAGACGCTCCTCAGGCAGGCGAACGCCTCGGTGCACCGGCTCGACGAGGACCTGCCGCATCCATCGTCCGATCGGCGCCATCGCAATCCTCGAGTGCTGCGCGGCGCACTCAGCGCTGCCGCCGTGCTCATCGCGATCGTAGGTGTTCTGTTCGTCAGTCTGAATGACGGCAGTTCCAGCTACCGCACCGGCGTGGGTGAGCAGCGCACGCTCAAGCTGGCGGATGGATCCATCGTGATGCTCAACACACGCTCACGGATCAAGGTGCGAATGGAGAAGCGTCAGCGTGCGGTGGAGCTCATCGAAGGCGAGGCGTTATTCGAGGTGGCACACGATCAGCAGCGGCCTTTCCGCGTCCTCTCGGGCGCGACGGTGGTTCAGGCCGTAGGAACGCAGTTCAATGTGAACCGCAGTCAGGACGCGACCATCGTGGCGGTCGTCGAAGGCATCGTCGAAGTGGTGCCGCGAAGTTCGCGAACGAATCGTGCACCGGAACGGCTGGTCGCAGGTGAGCAAGCGCAGGTTTCTGAACAGGGGAAGATGCTCGAGCATGCCGCCGCAGACATCGAGCGGATTCTGGCCTGGCGTGAGCGCAGGCTCGTGTTCCGCAACGAATCGCTCGGTGCAATCGCCGCCGAGTTCAATCGGTACAACGACGTGCAGCTGCGCATCGAAGGGGCGGCCACGTCGGCGCGTCAGATCACCGCCGTGTTCGATGCCGATAACCCGCAGGCGCTGATCGCATTTCTCGAACGCGATCCGCAGCTGTCGGTGCAATCGCGTGGCAGTGCAGTCGTGATTCGCGGTCCCTGATTCGATTTTGTTCGGCACGGCCATGCGTCGAAGGCGCTGGCGATCCACATAAGAAGAGCAGTCGTGCTGCTCGCAATTCTGAAAGGGGGAGTTCACATGTCCGATCTCGTCGTTCGCACACGTCCGTCCACGCTGCGTCGTGCCACCGCCATCGCTATGCGAGGTGGCGTTCTGGCGGTTGCAGTCGGCGCGCTGCTTTCGCCATCGCTAACGCTGGCCGCCGAAGGCGGAGCCTCACTCGAAGAGATCGTCGTCACCGCCCGCAAGCGTGTCGAATCGCTGCAGGAGACGCCGATCGCGATCTCGGCATTTACGGCGGATTCGCTGGAGCGTCAGCAGATCCAGTCGACTGCGGATCTCGATCAGGTGTCGCCGAACCTGCAGTTTGCAAGCTACGGCCCGCTGACGGGCAACAACGCCGCTGCACAGGTGTACATCCGGGGTATCGGACAGAGCGACGGCTCATCGGGCGTGGATCCCGGAGTCGGTCTGTACATCGATGATGTGTATATGGGCCGCTCCGTCGGCGGGGTCATGGAGTTCCGCGACATTGCGAACGTGCAGGTCCTGCGCGGTCCGCAAGGCACATTGTTCGGTCGCAACACGATTGGCGGTGCGGTCCTGCTCACCACCACGCTGCCCGGCAAGGAGTTCGGCGGCACGGCTCGCGTCGGCGTCGGCGATTACGATCTGCGCGAAGGCTTTGCCGCGCTCGATCTGCCCATTTCGGAATCCCTGGGCGTTCGCATCTCGGGCGGTATGCGCGAGCGTGACGGCTACGTGCGGCGAATCTTCGATGGTCTCGATCTGGGCAACGAAGACACGAGCACCGTGCAATCGACGCTGCGCTGGGAGCCGAGCGATGCTTTCCGCCTCACATTGCGCGGTGATTACACGAGCACGGATGAACACGGCTCGCCCTTCGTGTACGTGACGATGAACGGACGGCAGGCCTTTCCCGCGGCGATCAGTCGCGGAGCGGGCTGCCCGGGCGCGACGTTTCCGCCGCCGTTCGTTCCGCAGAACGTGGTCGATCCGCGCTGCGCAAACGATGCGACCTGGGATCTCGGGCACTTCACGAACGGCGGGACCGCGAAAGCCCGCAGCACCCTGGAGAACTGGGGCATGTCCGGCGTTCTGGAATGGACGATCAGCCCCAGCGTCACGCTCAAATCGATTACTGCCTATCGTGAGCTCGATTGGGAGGGTAGTCGCGACGCCGACAACACGGCACTCCTCGTTCTGCATACGGACTACAAGAGCAACGGTGATCAGCGCAGTCAGGAATTGCAGGCATTGTTCGATCTCGGCTCCGTGAAGGGCGTGGTCGGTGCGTTCTACTTCAAGGAGAGCATCGAGGATCTGCTGATCGTGCCGTTTGCAGCACCGCCTCCGCTCGTCGCCTCAGGTGCGATCCCGGGATCGCAGGACTGGCAGCAGGCCTTCATCGATAACGACAACTGGGCCGCGTTTACTCAGTGGACGTTCGAGGTGACCGACGCGCTCAGTCTGACGGCAGGTGTGCGCTACACCGAAGAAACCAAGGGCATCGAGATCATTTCGTTCACGACGACGCCGCTCGGTGCGCCCGCGGTCGTTCCGACGACGTACAACACACCGAACGTTGCAGGTCCCGGCCTGAACATTCTCTTGCGACCGTTCGAGAACAAGTACGACTCGACGACGGGCTCTGCGAGTGTGCAGTACCAGTTCACCGATGCGTTCATGACCTACGCGAGCTGGTCGCAGGGTTTCAAGAGCGGCGGTTTCAATCAGCGCTACAACAACGCTCCTCCGGATAACGTGCCGGTGGCGTTCGATGAAGAGAATGCGGAAACCTACGAGATCGGCTTCAAGTCGGAGTTCGGCGGCAGCTTCCGTCTCAACGGCGCCGTGTTCCGCACCAACTACGATGACATGCAGCTCACCTATCGACTGGGCATCGTGCCGCTGCTGTTCAATGCAGGTAAATCCAAGATCGAAGGTGCGGAGCTCGAGTTCACCTACGCGCCGGGCGCCTTCATTCTGGAAGGCAGCCTCGGATACCTGGACAACGAGTTCAAAGAGATCGCGGTGGTTCCCGGGACGACGCAGACGGTGGGTCCGTCCAATCGATTGCCGTTCACTCCGGAGTGGCAGGGCAACGTGGGCATTGGCTACGACTTCACGCTCGGCGCCAGCACGCTGACGCCGCGCCTGAATGTCTCATACACGGACGGGCAGTACTTCGATGCGGCGAACTCGGTCGAGGTCGCACAGCTGGATGCCGTGACGTTGCTGAACGCCTCGGTGACCTGGTCGCTCGATCAATGGAAGGTCCGCGCCGGCCTCAACAATGCGACGGATGAGGATTACCGCGTCGCAGGCAACTCTTCGTTCAGCACCTCGGCGGGGTATGCCGAGGCAATCTATGCCCGGCCGCGTAACTGGTTCCTGTCCGCCCAGTACACGTTCTGAGCATATCGGTCGCCCGCCCGCGGGGGGGGG
>JAFAEQ010000052.1 GCA_023423935.1 Pseudomonadota bacterium
GCGGTACATACCCGGGGCCCCCCTTTTGTTTTGCCCTTCCTTCATCGAAGCATTGCTTTGACCTCGCGCTTGATGCGCGCGCGTGAACTCTTCACTATCGACTCCCTTTCATGCGGAACGGCCTATCTGCCATGCCACGACATGCGATGTTGAACAACGTAGCCCACAAGGATCTGCGGGTGATCACTCGGTTCGGTGCGGAGTTTGGCGACAACGTCGGAACCGTGCCGACCGTGCCAACGGAGTACGGCGACGTCCAGCGCGAGTACCCGATCTTCTTCCGCAAGGATCCCGCAAGCGGCGAATATCAGTCGATCGCCCTGCTCGGATTCGCCAAGGACGAGAATCTCTACCTCGAGGACGGGCGCTGGAATGCCAGCTATATTCCAGGGATGCTGGCCAAGGGGCCCTTCCTGATCGGCTTTCAGGACCAGGACGTAAACGGCGACACCCGCAAGGAGCCCGTGATCCACGTGGATCTCGATCATCCGAGAATCAGCACGACTGAAGGCGAGCCAGTGTTCATGCCTCAAGGAGGGAACAGTCCTTATCTCGATCACATTGCCGCGGTGTTGAGTGGACTGCGCACAGGACTTGAGATCAGTAAGGCCATGTTCGCTGCGTTCTCGGCGTTCGATCTCATCGAGCCGGTGAAGCTCGAGATCAAACTCAGCGAGGAGGCGGCTTACAGTCTCGTCGGCATGTACACGATCAATCAGCAGAAGCTTGCGAATCTCGACGGCAAGTCGTTGGAACAACTCAACCGAGCGGGGTTCTTGCAGGGCGCGTTCCTTGTGATCTCCTCGATGAACAACGTGAAGAAGTTGATGGGCATCAAGCAGAGACGACTGGCGCAGGCACAAGGCGTGGCCGCGTAGTCGAGACGGCGCTGTGCAGATTCGGATCGATCAGGTCGGCGTCGAACGCGCACCTGTCATCGTGATCGATAACGTCTGGTCCGATCCGCAATCGCTCGTCGACGAAGCGGCCCGGCGCACCGATTTTAGTGTGCGTTCTCTCTACTATCCTGGCGTGCGATCCAACGCGCCGAAGGACTATGCGCAAGGCATGCTCACAATGCTCGAAGATGCCATCCGCGCAACCTTCGGGATCGCCGGTGAGCTGATCATCACGGACTCGACGTTTTCGATCACCGCTACTCCTCCAGAGAAGTTGGTGCCGTTCCAGCGGGTACCGCACTTCGATTCCGTCGACCCGAACCTGATTGCCGTTCTTCACTACCTGTGCGACCGAGGTGGAACGTCCTTCTATCGCCATCGGCGCACGGGGGTCGAGATTGTCACTGCGGAGAAGCAGGAGAACTACATCCGCGCGGTAAATGAGGACGTGCGGGAGCACGGCATGCCATCTCCGAAGTACGTCGAAGACAGCACGGACTTGTTCGAGCGAACGGCCAAGTACGATGCCGTGTTCAATCGCGCCGTCATCTATCGGGGCAGCATGCTGCATTCGGTCAACGTGCCCCCGGATTTCGTTCCCGATCTGAATCCACGCACAGCGCGGTTGTCGCTCAACACGTTCATCACTGCGAAGCCCCGTTCCGGCTGAGCCTCAACGCGGCGGAATCCAGTAGATGTCCGTCTGCTTGCAAATGTACGACTGATACGAGTAGTGGACCGCAAGCTCTGTGGGGGTCAGGTTCGACACTTCGTACTTTCCGCCAAGCGTCGGTGGCAATCGAAAGCCAAAACACTGCTTATCGGTAAGCGTCATGCCCGCCCGTCGGCATCCATCCACGAGCCTGATTCGCAACCACGCATCGGCGTTCTGCGGCTGATCGATCAGTCGAGCGAAATGCTCGCGGCTTTGGGCGACCTCGTTGCAGGTGCCGTTTCCCAGCTCCAATCTCAAAACTCGCTGATCGTCCGAGATCACGAAAACCTCCCCCAGCTTGTTGACGAGCCAGACGGTGCACTTGTCAGGAAGTGGCGGTGCCCAGAAGCTCAGGAGCTTGGCCCATTCCTTACCTGCCGGATTGATCAGATAGTCATCGATGTTCATTGACGCCTTCACGCTCGGAAATCGGCAGCGAACGGTGGCAGCGCTGCGTTGAGGATCACGGGCTCCGTTCTCCGGTGATCCCGAAGTCGTCCCGGTAGATACCCGCAGCCGCGCACGGCTGCGTGATTCGATTGGCATATACTGGCTCGTGCGCAAGCATTCTACCGTTGAGCATTCATGAGTCAGGTTGCCGGAAAAATACGTGTTCTGGAGGGCTGTCGATCCGAGGGTCTGCCGCTCGGTGAACTGCTCGAGTCTGGACAGCCGGCCGTGCTCAAAGGGCTCGTTGCGAATTGGGGCCTGGTTCAAGCAGGACTGCGCTCCAGTCGCGATGCAATGAGCTATCTGCGTTCATTCTACGCAGGCAAGCCAGTCGGCTACTCCTATGGCGGGCCCGAGATCGGCGGGCGCCCCTTCTACAACGAGAACTTCACCGAGCTCAATGTCACCGTCAAACGCGATCGGCTCGATGACGTGCTGGATCAGATCGAATCGCATTTGAACGATGACCGACCACCGACCTACTACGTCGCTTCGCTGCTGGTGGACAGCGCATTACCCGGGCTTCGAAGCGAGAATGATCTCAAGCTCGAACTGCACGGCGTCGAAGCACCGCCCACGATCTGGATCGGAAACCGCACGATTGCGTCCTGCCATTACGACGCGCCCAACAATATTGCTTGCTGCGCAGTCGGCCGACGCAGATTCACAGTGTTTCCGCCTGATCAGATCATCAATCTCTATCCCGGTCCGCTCGAGCCGACACCGGGCGGACAGGCCGTGAGCCTCGTCGATCTGAACGATCCAGACTTCGAGAGGTATCCGCGCTTTCGTGAAGCCCTCGCAGCAGGACAGAGCGCTGAGCTCGAGCCCGGCGATGCGATCTTCATTCCGAGCATGTGGTGGCATCACGTCGAAGGACTCAGCCCTTTCAACACGCTCATCAACTACTGGTGGAGTTCGGTGCCCGCCCACATCCCCACGCCGATGAACGCTCTCTACCATGCGATGTGGACGCTGCGGGATCGGCCCGAGCGCGAGAAGCAGGCGTGGAAGAATGTGTTCGAGTACTACGTGTTCGGATCTGCCGGGCGCGCGGTCGAGCACCTGCCAGAGGAGGCCCGTGGTCTGCTGGGCCCAATCGACGATCTGCAGGCGCGACAGCTGCGCGCCATGCTCATTAACAAACTCAATCGCTGAACAGGCGGGCGGCCCCTCATACTTCTGCGCTACGAGCAGGACACACGGAGCTCAAGGATCTTGGAAACACCGCAAGTGCGCAGAGTCGTGATCGCTGGCGGCGGCACGGCAGGCTGGCTCGCGGCAGCTGCGTTGTCGCATCAGCTGCGCGACATCATTGAGATCACGCTGATCGAATCTGAAGAGATCGGTACGGTCGGCGTGGGAGAGTCGACGATTCCGCCGATTCGCACGTTTCATCGCCTGCTGCAGATCGACGAGCAGGAGTTCATGCGAGCGACCGCAGCAACCTTCAAGCTGGGAATCTCCTTCGAGAACTGGGGACGTCCGGGTGACCGCTACATCCATCCGTTCGGCATCACCGGCAAGTCGACATGGGCATGCGAGTTCCATCATTTCTGGTTGCATTCACTGAAGAAGGGAATGTCTTCGCAGCTTGGTGAGTTCTGTCTCGAGCATGCAGCGGCGGCGGCGAACAAGTTCGCAACGTCACCTCAATCCGGAATCAACTACGCCTACCACCTCGATGCAGGGATCTATGCCCGGTTTCTGAGGCGCTTCTCCGAGCGCTACGGCGCAAAGCGCGTCGAAGGCAAGATCAAGGAGGTCCGACAGAACTCTGAGTCGGGCTTCGTCGAAGCGCTCGTGCTCGAGTCCGGCGAGGTCATCGAAGGCGATTTATTCATCGATTGCACCGGATTTCGGGGACTTCTCATCGAGCAGACACTCCGCACCGGCTACGAGGATTGGAATCAATGGCTGCTTTGCGACTCCGCGGTGGCCGTGCAGACCGAATCAGTCGGGCCAGCAGTGCCCTACACACGCGCTATCGCGCACGAGGCGGGTTGGCGTTGGCGCATTCCGCTGCAGCATCGGGTGGGTAACGGATTGGTGTACTCGAGCCGTTTCATGTCGGATCAGCAGGCGACCGACAAGATCCTCGCCGAGATCGAAGGCAAGACCATCATTCAGCCTCGCGTGATCAAGTTCAGAACAGGACGCCGGCGCAAGGTTTGGAACAAGAATGTCATTGCGTTGGGCCTTGCGAGCGGATTCGTGGAGCCTCTGGAATCGACGAGCATCCAGTTGATCATGGGCGGCGTGACGCGCCTGATTCATCTGTTCCCATTTGCCGGCATCACGCAGTCCTTCGTCGATCAATACAATGACGAGGTGCGCGCGGAGGCGGAGAAGGTACGCGACTTCATCATCCTGCATTACAAGGTGACCGATCGCGAAGACACGCCGTTCTGGCGTGAATGTAAGCACATGCAGGTGCCGGAATCGCTCCAGCGTCGTATCGACATGTTCAAAGAGCGTGCACACGCATGGCAGGCGGATGGGGAGTTGTTCCGCATCGACTCGTGGACGCACGTGATGCTCGGGCAGCGCCTTCAGCCTCAGGCATACCATCAACTGGTGCAGGCGTTACCCGATCAGGATCTGTCCAGGCTCATCGAGAATATTCGCGGCACCATCGCCCAGGCCGTCGATCGCATGCCGAGCCACCAGGATTTTCTCGATTACTACTGCAAGGCAGGCGATGAGATCTGGGCATCGGCCAAGCCCATGTCCAAGTCTGTCTGAGTGCGGCTCGCGTGCCGATCTTCCAACTATGATCCTCGACCTCCATCCGCAGCTGAGTGTTCAGAAGCTGAGTGTCGGAAACGAGCAAACTCCGCTTCTGGTCATCGATAATTTCGTCGCGGATCCGGATCGACTGGTGCGTCGCGCTGCGAGTCGCATGTATGGAAAGGGAGGTCGCTACT
The DNA here is from genome assembly GCA_023423935.1 of Pseudomonadota bacterium. GTDB lineage: Bacteria > Pseudomonadota > Gammaproteobacteria > Steroidobacterales > Steroidobacteraceae > Steroidobacter. The sequence goes on from JAFAEQ010000052.1 coordinate 4,992, forward strand.
TTCCCGGCATCCGCTCCGAGGCGCCGCTGTCCTATCAGCAGTTGTTCACCGTCAAGCTGCGCGATCTGCTGTTTCAGTTCTTCGGATTGAAGGGCACGGGATTGAGTTTCAAGCTGTGCCACTACTCGGTGGTGACGACTCCGCCGTCGCAGCTCGAGTTTCTTCAGCGCATTCCACATTTCGATTCGCCGAATCGCAATGCGCTCGCATCGGTTCATTATCTGTTTCGCGGCAATTTTGGTGGCACGGGTTTCTACCGTCACCGCAGCACGGGTTACGAATCGATCAACCCGGAACGTGCCGAGGGCTACTTCAAGATCCTGACTGAAGAGAGCAAAGGGCCGAACGCTCCCGGGCCGGCCTACATTGCCGGCGATACGCCGTTGTATGAGCAGACTGCGCTACAAGATGGCGTCTTCAATCGCGTTCTGATCTATCCGCGCAATGTGCTGCACTCTGGATGTATCAGTCCCGAGTGTGTGTTCGATCCGGATCCGACCAAGGCCCGACTCTCGATCAACACCTTCATCGACGTGCTCTGAATCACAGCGCCGCTTCGATCGCGCCGGCACGCGATCGAAGACGAGCTCGAAGAATCCGTTTGCGAAATCGTCGCGTGTGCATGGGGAACTCATGGATCCGGCATTCTGACCCTCGTCAGAACCCCGTCACGATCGCGGCGCTCCGATCACTCCTTCGCTGCTGCGGCATTGCGTGCGGTATCGATCTGACGCGGTAATTCTTCAGTACACAACGCGAAGCGCTGTGCCTGAGTGCGCGATGCTTCGCCCAACCTGAAGAACTGCTGCACGAAGGCGTCGTAGGCCGGTTCGAGTGAGCGGATCGCCTGCGTTCGTGCGAGTGGCTCCAGCGTCTTCGCCGCTTGCATTTGGTTCAACGTTGCCTGGAACGATTCGAACACTTCGCGTGCGCGTTGTGTCGTCGTCTTGAACTGGTTCGCGGACTCGAGAATGTTCCTGAGCTCACTTGCCGGTACTGGCTCATCGACACGGCGTACGCACAGGCCTCCTGAGACCGGAGCGTCCGGAGGATCAATAATCGGCGGCGCTTCGTCGACAGGCTGCTGCGGTTGCTCCGGAACCGGAATCTCAGTATCGGGAGGCACGTCGACTGGCGGGGGCTGTGTCGGCTCCGTCGGCTTCGGCGGTTTGGAGTCAGGCTTCTTCGGCGGCAGCGGCGGGGGAGGCGGCAGTTTGTCGCACTGATGCAGTCGACGCGTGATCTGATCGAGATCGCGACGGATGCGATCGTGCTGTGGCTCCAGCTCCTCCAGTTCCTTCACCACGCCGGCAATCAGGCCCAGATCCATGCCGAACTTCTGCGCGGCGTTCGCAGATTCATAGGCCGATTTGAGCGCCGAAGCGCGAGCATCGTTGATGGCCATCACCAGCATGCTGAATGCCGCAGAGCCGTAGCTGCCCGCTCTTACGTCGTTGAACACGTTATAGCCGTCCCATATCGACTGGGCGGTAGAGATCTGATGCAGATTCACGGCGCTGCCCAGGCCATTCTTCACCGCGTTGGCTTCGCCAGCGGTCAAGGTCGCGGCGATGAGCTCTCCGGTCTTTGTTGCGAGCGTGATCGTGGAGTCACGGATCTCGGTTGCGGCACGCTGAAACTCGGGATCGGCGACCATCTGGGTGATCCGCCTGACAATGTCCTTCTCGCGACGGATCAGCTCATCCTGTTTGCGCTGCAGTTCGCCCCGCACTTCGTCGTCGCACGTGACGATCTCGATCTCGACGGGCTCGCCCACAGGCGCGCCGCAGACAGTCTTCGCCTGCAGCAGCGTGCGCCCTTCGCGAACCGGTTGAATGCCGATCGAGTTGCGATTGGTAATGAGGCTCGCGATCGCTTCCTGCTCGAGCTTGAAGATGAGCAGATCTCCGGCATCGCCGGGTATCGCTTCGAACGGGAACGTGTAGACCTTCGAGCTTGGCTTGCCGTTTACGCCCAGAAGTCCAAGCTTGGGAATGGGTGTGCCGCCATTGATCGATCTCAGCTCGATGCTGCTTGCCGGCAATGTTGCGGTGGCGCTCTTTCCGTTGAGCGTGTACTCGGCCTTCAATGTCGCCCTTCCTGGCGTCGCACCGGTGATCGTGACTGAGTCCGATGCAGGCCGGAGATTGAGCGCGGCAGCGGGCTCGGCACTGAACTGCAGGCGTCCACCCGGCGGATCGAACCTGGCCATGACTTGAGCGCTCGCGCCCTTCGGTACGTGAGCACATCCTGCCAGCGACACGGTCGGTGTCTTGTCGTTGCGCTTATAGCTCAAGGTGACACTTGCATGATCGATGGGAGTTCCCATGCACAGCGTTGCGCTGACGAGCGCTTGTCCATCGATCTTGAAACGCTTGCTGAAGCCCTTCTCGAGCTCTTCGCGCGTGACCGCAAGATCCGGCGTCAATGTCGCCATGAGCGGCGCGCGGATCTGGATCACATTCGACTCGAGCACCTGATTCACGGTCTGAGCCCGGACGCGACAGACCCCCGCATCATCGACGGAGAAATCGAAGAAGGGTGAAGGGATGCCTGGATCGTTCTTCAGCGCGACGACCGTGCGGACTTCGCGCTTGCCGCCGCTCATCGATGTTTGAAGCACCACGGTGCCATTCTGATCGCGGCACGTGATGTTGTTCACCCTGACGGATGCCGGCGGAGGAGTCGACGTGTGCTCGTGCGTCGTGTCGAAACTGCTGTAGCTGATCAGCAGATCGGAGAGGTTGTTGGTTTCGCCGGCAACATCGCCCGCCCACGTGAGTGTCCAATCGCCGCCTTCACAGCCCTCGCCAAGGAACGGCTGGCCGTGAACGCTGATCTCGACATGCAGCGGTTCGATGTCGACCGCGTGAGCGTTCCTCGCGCCGAGCAAACTCGCAGCAGCAATGATGAAGGGCGCCGGACGGCGCAAGCGATGCAGATTCATTGGGATCCCGGGATGTGCCGTGCGCGGGCACGGTTCGATCGTTCTTGAAGAGTCGTGAGTTTCTCGACTGCGACGTCGTGACGAATCGACCGGAGGAGCCATGCGATGGCGCTTTCAGGGCCATTGTCTGGCTGGCAGTCGCGTGCGTACCTTACGCGCCGCGCTGAGCGCCCACCGATCGAACACTTCCAGGAGCTTCCATGACTCAGATGACCAGGCGAGCGGCTGCGATGCTGCTGATTGCCACAGCCGCGATCGGCGGTTGCACCAAGAAGAATGAGACTACGTCCGGCGACGCGAACGCCGTAGCTACCGCTTCGGATACCCAGCCCGCGACGGCCAGCGCCGCACCGGCCAGTCCCGCACCGGCCAAGTCGGCTGAGAGCATCGTCGCGAACGATGAGAAGGCGGCGGCTATTCAGGCAGCGCTGGCCGAGGACGCGATCGTTTCCGATCCACGGGGTCAGTGGGCGATCGCGGCAACGGCAAGCTCCACCTATTCGGGTGACAAGGCGCCTACTGCCAAGACCAGCTACTCGGCATTCGCAGCGACGGGTGCACCGAATGTCGAGCGTTACGGCGATAACGGACACGCCTGGACCTCGGCGACCGCGGACAAGGGCATCGAATGGCTCGAAGTGCAATTCGAGAAGCCTGTGAATGCGACCCAGATCCGGATTCGTCAGAGTTACGGCCCCGGCGCGATCATCAAGGTTGAAGTCATCGGCGAAGACGGAACTCGTCGCACCGTGTGGCAGGGGCTCGACGATCAGACGTATCCCGCGAACACCATCAGCTGGTTCGATCGCACGTTCGAGAAGACCGCATTCAAGGTGAACGGCGCCAGGATCACGCTGGCTACGAATGCAGTCGCCGGCTGGAACGAGATCGATGCCGTACAACTGCTCGGCGACTGATCGCGGCAGTGACTGCCGCGGAAGAGCCGAGCCGCTCGGCTCTTCGTGCACCCCTCGCTTGAGCGCACATACGCTCGAGCACGATATAGTTCGGCCTCTGATCGCTGATAACAAAGAGGGGGCACAGGATGAGGCGCGCCGGCATCACCTGTTCGATCGTGGCCGTATTGTCGTTGCCCGCAGGCGTTCTTGCGCAGGCGTTGCAGTTTTCGGATCTCGAAGGTTGGTGGATCGGCGAGCCTGAGCACGCCGGAGAGCGCTCGCGCATTCACCTGCGCTTCGCGCAAGTCGAGGGCCAGGAGAAGGCGCAGCTCGCGATTCCGAACATCGGCGCTTACGACATCGATCTGGGTGCTGTGACGATCGAGGGAAACCAGCTCGATACGAAGCCCCTGTCCTTTCCTTTGACCTGGGATGCCAGGTCGCAGCGTCTGAAAGGATTGATTCCGAAGGACGCGGCGCCGGTCTACGACATACCGGTCGAGTTCCGGCGTAGCGACGCGCTCGAGCGGCCCGATGCGCCGCAATGGTCGATCAAGAAACCGAAGACGTTGTGGTCGCTACAGATCGGTGGTCCAGCTTGGGCGGGACTCGAGATCGATCGCCAGACGCAGTGGCTTTTCGCGGCAAACGACTCTGGTGTGTTGCATGCGATCGATCCTTCGGGATCGATTCGCTGGCGGTTCGAGACGGGCAAGTCGATCCGGGCTCGCCCGACAGTTATCGGAGCGATCGTCTACGTTTCTTCGGACGCCGGATTTCTCTTCGCGCTCGATGCGAAGAGCGGCCGTGAGCAATGGCGCGCGAAGATCAATGCGGGCAGTCCTGAACGCATTCCTACCGACCAGGAAAAATCACGCTGGGATCGTTACAGCTCCAGCGTCGTCGCGGCGCAGGGGCGTCTGTTCGTTGCGAGTCGCGACAATCATCTGTACGCGCTCGATCTGCAGTCGGGCAAACAGCTCTGGCGAGTGGCGAGCGCCGACATGATGACTGCCACGCCCGCGCTGTATCGCGATTCGATCATCTTCGCGGGATTCGATGGCAAAGTTCAGGCGGTCGCTGCGAAAGACGGCTCGCCGCGCTGGACCTACGATGCGAAGCTGCCGGTACCGGGAGATGTCGTGGTGGAGGGAGATCAGGTGCTTATTGGCAGCCGAACATACGATTTGGTTGCGCTCGAGGCGGCCACAGGCAAAGAGTTGTGGAAGCACTACTACTGGTTCTCGTGGATCGAGAGTCCGCCGGTCGTGAAGGGCGATACGGTTTATACGGGCTCGTCGGATGCCGTGAGTGTTTATGCGATCGATGTGAAGAGCGGCGCTTTGCGATGGCAGACAGCGGTGCCCGGGTGGGCATGGGCACGTCCTGCGGTGGACGAAGATCTGTTGATCGCAGGGACGGTCGGTACGGGTGCTTATCAGGGGTTTCGCGCCGGATCGCTCGCCGGACTCGATCGACGCACGGGGGAGATTCGGTGGCTGTACCTGGATCCGCCCGACCCGGAGTCGCTCGGAGCCGGGAAGAGCTGGGGTTTCGGCGCGTCGCCGCTCATCGTCGGTGATCGCATTTATGCGATGGATCTCGATGGCCGCGTGCTCTGCCTGGAGCGAAGCTGAATGGGCCGAGCATCAAAAGAGATGTCTCAGGAAGATCGCGTACACGAGGCCACCCAGCAGCAGCCACTTCAGCGTGTAGTAGACGGTGCGATTCCAGGCTTTGAGTCGCTTCGCAAGCAGCCGTAGCTGATACGCATACTCGAAGAGTCTGTTCAGCACACCGACCTTCTCGCCGGGAAGGTTCTGTGTCGCTGCGGCGCGGGCAAAGGGCTGGCCGATCCAGTGGTTGATCGCCCGGACGATCGGGTTGGAGAGCGGACGCTCGACATCGCAGAAGAGAATGAGTCGCTGCACGTCCGTCTGATTCTCTGCGCGATGGATGTACGTCTCATCGAACATCACCGCTTCGCCGTCCTTCCAGTAGTAGAGCTCACCGTCCACGAAGATGTGGCACTTCTCCGAGTTGGGCGTGCGCAGTCCGAGGTGATAGCGCAGCGATCCTGCGAAGGGATCGCGATGCGAGGGCAGGCGCGCGCCCGGCGGCAACAGAGCGAACATCGCTGCATGGATGGATGGGACGCTCGAAAGCAGCGCAGTCGTCTTGGGACAGAGGTCCCGCGCTGACGGCAGAAAGTCGTCGTACCACTTGAGATAGAAGCGTTTCCAGCCACTCTTGAAGAAGGAATTGAAGCCGAGGTCGTTGTACTTCGATGCCGAGCGGATATAGCCCTCATCGAAGAGTCTCAGGCCCTCGTCGCGAATCGTCTCCCAGTTCTGCTGCAACGTGTCGAGCTCCGGAAAATGCTTGAGCTCGATGAACGGCCGCGCCGGCACCGCCGAAAACAGGTACATGAGCGCGTTGTAGGGCGCCATGAACGTCGAATGATCGGTGAGCTGTCGCCCGATCGTATGACGTACGCGTCCGCGCAGATGCGTGAACACACCCGCGGCGATGAAAGTGGCCAGGATGACCAGGCGGGTCAGTGAGCCCGAAACAGCGTGGAGAGAGTTCATGGCTGTCGGTGACGTCCGTGTCCATTTGAACGAGCTTGTGATTCTAGCCCGCGGTTCGTGTGGACGGCAGCCGCAGCAGGTATCCTTGGACGATAGGCAAATTTCCGGAAAAAACACCGCGTGCCTGCATTGCCTCTATCCGGGGAGTGCATCGTGCGGAAATGTCATCGGACTACTTAAAAGGATCGACACGTGAACTTCGTCGGCAGTCCCGCAGCCTCCGTCATCTTTTTCGCCACGATCATCGTGAGTCTGCTCGCGCTCTATCAGATGCCGCAGTTGGCGGAGAAGAGTCTCTTCAGGCCTTATTGGTTCTTCCGCCGTCGCCAGTACGCGACCGTGGTCACCAGCGCCTTCGTGCATGCGGATCTGATGCATCTGCTGTTCAACATGATGACGTTCTACTTCTTCGCATTTCCGCTGGAACGTTTCATCGGCAGCTTCTGGTTCGTCGTGTTGTATGCGGCAGGTCTGCTCCTGAGTCATGCCGGTACTTACTACAGCCACAAGAACGAACCCGAGTACGCATGCCTCGGCGCTTCAGGTGCAATCTCGGCAGTCCTGTTTGCGGCGATCGTGTATTTCCCCGATCAATCCTTGTTCATTCTGCCGATTCCCATTCCTATTCCCGCGCCGCTGTTTGCGGTCGGCTATCTTCTTTACAGCTACTACGCATCGAAACATCCGCAAGGAAGGATCAATCACGACGCACATCTCGGCGGTGCAGTGGCAGGTTTGCTCTTCGTGGCACTGTTGACTCCGCAAGCGTACGGATCGCTGTTTCGCGCACTCTTCTGACGTCGAGAGGATTGGAGTTGTCGCGGTGCATGACGTACTTCAGCGTATGTGGCACTGCGCGAGGGCGGTGATACGGTCCCCTGACTTTCCATGGGGACGGCGATCATGGATGCGCCTGGAGATCTGCGGGACTCTCGTGCCTGGCGGTTGCTGATTCGCACTGCGTGCGTCCCGCGCCCGCAGTCAGCCTATTCTGAAGAGATCGTCTGGCCGCGTCGTGCCCGCGTTGCGCATTGCGGCCGCTTCTTAGCCGCGCTCGATTGCGTCATCCTCGATGCTTCGTTCCCCAGTCATCGACTGGTCCATCGGCTTGCGATCCGCGCCGGTGTCCGCCTTCTTTTGCTTCGTCGCAGTGCGCGCAGGCTTTCGTGGATAGCCAGGACGTCCGATCGATCCCGTCGAACGACAACGATGCTCAAAGGATGCAATCCATGAACAAGATCAACATGGCGATTGCTACGGCTGCGATGCTTCCGATGCTGGCGTTCGGTGCCAGTAACGAACAACAGGACAGACTCATCGTCGAAATCATCGTTACCGCGCAGAAGCGTGCGAGCGCGCTGCAGGATGTGCCCTTCTCGGTCGCGGCAATGGGTGAATCGCAGATCCGCGACACGGGTACCACCGACATCGCCGAGCTGGCACGCAACGTGGCGGGATTGTCGATCACCGATCTGGGTCCGGGTCAGAGCCAGGTTGCGATTCGCGGTGTGAGTGCAGGGCAGGTCGTGCGCGATCTCGTTGGTGGCGTGAAGGAGTCCGTCGGCGTGTACCTGGACGAGTCGCCGATCTCGCAGGCGCTGTTCACGCCGGATCTGGATCTGTTCGACCTGGAGCGCTTCGAGGTGCTGCGCGGTCCGCAAGGCACGTTGTTCGGTGCAGGTTCGGCATCCGGAACGCTGCGCTACATCACACGCCAACCGCAACTGGGCAAGTTCGAAGGCGCCGCCGAAGCAGGTCTCTACAGCGGCAGTGATATGGATACGGGCGGTGACATCAAGGCCGCAATCAATGCACCGCTGGGTACCACCGCAGCAGTCCGGATCGTGGGGTACTACGATGAACTGGCCGGCTTCATCGACTCCTATTACCCCGGACGCGCGGTTCGCAAGGACGTGAATGGTGGTCATCGGACCGGCGGGCGAGCCGCGCTGCTGTTCAAGCCGAACGATGTCGTCTCGATCACGCCGCGCATCGTCTATCAGAAGCTCAAAACGGATGGTTTTCCGCGCATCGACGTTTACAACATCCTCGGCAATCCCTACACGACGACGCAGCCGGCGATCGATCCAGGCAAGCGTGGGCAGGTCACGCAGCTGACCGAAGGCATCGACGATGAGTTCAAGCTCGCAGACCTTCACATGGATTTCACGCTCGGCTCGATGACATTGACCTCGATCACTTCGTACACGGATCGCGATGTGGTCGTGACTCGCGATGCCAGCTCACTGTCCGGCAGCGTGACGTACCAGTTCGGCGGCGATCCCGCTGAGGTTCGTTTAAGCTCGCCGCTCATCGATACCACCAGTCTGAAAGCCTTCAGCCAGGAGATCCGCCTGGCTTCGGATTCGAGCGGAGCGATCGAGTGGCTGGTCGGTGCGTTCTATCAGGATATCGATCGCAAGTACGGGCAGGATTTGCCGACGCCTGGCTACGATGCATTCCTGATACGCATTGGATTGCCGCCGAGCAGCGGTTTCAATGCGCCGCCCGATACACCGTACTTCTCCAAGGTTCCGTTCAAGCTCAAACAGTTCGCTCTGTTCGGCGAGGCGACCTGGCATCTGAATCAGCAGTGGGCGGTGACCGGCGGAGTTCGGTACTACGATTTCGATGAAGACCGCACGCTGACATTCGCGGGCGTTTTTGCCGATCAGGGTTACACCGACGAGCCGGGCTCGACGAGTTCGGACGGCATCTCGCCGCGAGCGATCGTGAGTTTCAAGCCGAACGAGGATCTGCGGTTCAATGCGCAGGTTTCGCGTGGCTTCCGGCTCGGCGGAATCAACGATCCGTTGAACGTCACGCTGTGCACGCCCGCGGATCTTGCGATCTATGAAGGTCAGCCGACGTTCAAGGACGAGAAGGTGACCAACTACGAGATCGACGCCAAGACGCGCCTGGCGGGCGGACGCGTCCAGTTCAATGCGGCGGTCTTCTTCTCGGATATCGACAATTTGCAGGTAATCGCCGATGCAGGCTCGTGCTCGTCGCGCATCGTGCTCAACGCGCAAGGCCAGAGCAAAGGTGCGGAAGCGGAGATGCTCGCGCGCTGGGGCAAGCTCGATCTGGGTGTGTCCGCCAGCTACATCGACGCGCAGATCACGCAAACGCGTAACGATGCGAATGGCAATCCCATCGCAGGTATTCGCGATGGCAATCGATTGCCGACCTCACCCGAATGGCAGGCAGCTGCAAGCGCGACGTACAACTGGGATTTCAGCGCGTCGCTCGAGGGCTTCGCCAACTTCACGTATCAGTATGTCGGTTCGTCCTGGACACAGCTCGCCGATCAGGAGCCGCCGTTCGGTTGCGTAGGTGTGGTCGTCGGTTGCACGGGCGCTCCCGGATTCTTCGCGTTCGGCGATCCGACCATTACAGGCTTTACGTTCGATCCGAAGCTGCCGAGCTACGACATCGGCAACTTGCGGATTGGCGTCAGGACGGCGCGATGGGAGGCTGCGCTGTTCCTGAACAATGTGTGGGACGAGCGCGCATTTCTGTCACTGGATCGCGAGCGTGGCACGCGCGCGCGTGTCGGTTATCTCACCAACACACCGCGTACTTACGGTGCAAACGTGCACGTGAACTTCTGACGAGCGGTTGCCATGGCGAGCGAGCGTGAGCGCGGCGTGCCCCTGCTGATCTCAATGCGTATGATCGGGCCATCCCTTTCCTTCGAGGTCGGACATGGCGCCCATCGTTCGCGTTCTTCTCTGCCTCACGGTTGCGGTCCTGATCGGTGGCTGCGATCGCTCGCCGCCAGCAACGCAGCCTGCCACAGCGGAGTCGATGAATCAGGCCGCCTGGCCCAGCTTCGTCGACAAGTACATCGAAGACTATTTCCTGCACAACCCGACGTTCGCTGTTGGTGCAGGCCGACATGAGTTCGATGGTCAGCTTCCGGATTGGAGCGCCGAAGGTTTGCAGAAGACGCTGGCATGGCTCGAGAAGGCGCGTGCCGATGCCGAGGCGATCTCCGAGAACGGTCTGACGCCGGAGCAGCGATTCCAGCGCGAGTATTTGCTCGCGAGGATCGATGATGACTTGTTCTGGCTGCGCGAGGCACAGCTGCCGCTCACTAACGTTTCCTACTACTTCGACTACGGTCTGGATCCGAGTGCTTATGTGACGGTGCCTTATGCGCCCGCGGATGAGCGTCTGCGCGCGTTCATCAAGTACGCTCGCGCCGTCCCCGGCGCGCTTGCCCAGATCAAGAGCAATCTGCGCACGCCGATGCCGCAGACGTTCATCGACTATGGTGTGAAGGGATTCGCGGGTTTCGCAGATTTTTATCGCAATGACGTGCCGCAGGCGTTCGTTGAGGTCGCGGATCCGGCGCTGCAGTCAGAGCTCACATCAGCGCTCGAGCCTGCCGCACAGGCAATGCTGGAGATGAGCAAATGGATCGAGTCGCAGCGAGCCAATGCGACGGACAATTTCAGGCTCGGGCCTGAAAAATTCGCCGCGATGCTACGCATGACCGAAGGCGTGACAACGCCTGTCGAGCGGCTCGCCGCGATCGGTCAGGCTGATCTCGATCGCAATCTGCAGGCACTCGAAGCAGCCTGCAAAGCGTATTTGCCGGAGGGCTCGCTCAAACAATGTGTAGCTAAGCAGGAAGCGAACAAACCGAAAGATGGGCCTGTACAGCGTGCGCGCGATCAGCTCGGGGAACTGCGTAAGTTCATCGTCGATCACGCCATTGTCAGCATTCCGGGCACCGAAGAGGCCAAGGTGGAGGCAGCGCCCGCGTACAAGGCGCAGAACTCCGCATACATCAACATTCCGGGGCCGTACGAGAAGAACATGCCCTCGGTGTATTACATCGCACCTCCGGATCCCAGCTGGAGCAAGGCGGAACAGGAGGCGTACATCCCTGCCGAAGCGACACTTCTTTTCACGACGGTGCATGAGGTGTGGCCCGGACACTTCCTGCAGTTTCTGCATTCGAATCGTTCGCCCTGGCGCTTCGGTCAGCTGATGGTCGGTTATGCCTTCGCCGAAGGCTGGGCGCATTACGCCGAGGAGCTGATGGTCGAGCAGGGTCTTGCGAAGGACGATCCCGAGCTGCAGGTCGGGCAGCTGCTGAATGCATTGCTGAGAAATGTTCGGTATGTGTGTGCGATCGGCCTGCACACCAGCGACATGACCGTTGCGCAATGCGAGCAGATGTTTCGCGACAAGGGTTATCAGGATCCGGGCAATGCGCGTCAACAGGCCGCGCGCGGGACATACGATCCCGCCTATCTGAACTACACGATGGGCAAGCTGATGATCCGCAAGCTGCGCGCCGACTGGATGGCGGCAAACCCGGATAAATCCCTCAAGCAGTTTCACGATCAGTTCTTGTCTTACGGCGGCCCGCCTATTCCGCTGGTCGGAGCGCAGATGCTGGGGACTCAGCAACGGGAGCTGTTCTAGTGCCCTGTAACAGCCGATTCAGTATTGATGTCACCCCAGCGAAGGCCCCGAGGGGTCACCCCAGCGTAGGCCGGGGTCCAGGCCCGAGGGGAATCCCGCCGGAGATCGGGCCTTCGCCTGGATGACGACCAAAGCAGCACTCTCGAATCAGTCGTTACAGTCCACCAGGTAACCTCTGATCAATTCGCCATTCGCAACCATAGTTGCTTCGCCCGCCGAAGCCTTTCAACCAGTTGCAGACTTGCGAGGTCAGGGAAGGTCGATAAATCAGAGCCTCCTTGGCCATATCCGCACGGGAGCGAATTGAGCAAAACCCCGAGGCGCGCTTGAGGGCGCGAGCGCCGAGCCGTTGTCCTGGCAATAGTCCCAGAACGTGCGGTCCATCACTGAACGGGGTTATCGGCGCGCGGATCGCTGTTGGCTTGCCGCACAAGTTTGAGTTGGCTCACTTCTGGGGCCTGAGCATCTGAGTAGAGTCCTGTGCGTCGGTCTTGATGCGCACCATGGGGGGTGTGCACGGACAGCTTCCGCGCAGATGGATAGTGACGGCGCATTCTGTAAATAACTCAACGAATCAGGCGGGAATCAGGAGCGCGCGCGCCTTGCTGGTGCTCGGTTCGATCGCCCTGGCTGCCTGCATCGTCCTGCTTCTGCCGCTTTTCTCGCCCGCGAGCGTCGATCTGTCGCGCGAGCGCACCATCGGTCTCAACGATCTGAAACGGATGGCGGCCGGCACTCGTGTCCATATCGCAGGCGTCGTGACCTTCGCGGACAAGAATCTCGGCTTCTTCTATCTGCAGGATCAGACGGCAGGGATTCGCATCGACGCGGATCAAGCAACGACGGCGCTCACGACCGGCGACACAGTCGATATTCGCGCGGTCGTTCGCACGGTCTACGACACCGGTCCATCACATCGCGGCGTCGGGCTGTCGGACCTGCGAATCGAACGGCTGCGTCAGATCGAACTGCCGAATGCCGATGCCAGGTCCATTCCTGATCTGTTCAACGATGGATTGGCGCGAGAGGGATTGCGTGTCGAAACCTCCGGCATCGTACGAGCGCTGCGCACTGAGGGGTCCTCCGTGCTGATCGAGCTCGCCGACGTCGGTAAACGCATTCCGGTTCGCGTGCTCAACGGCTCACAGCTATCCCGCGATACCTTGCTCGATGCCCGCGTCACGATTCGGGGCGTCGTACAGATCGAGCGCAATCGCTGGGAACGTTCGTTCCTCGCCGATGAGCCCGTTCCGTCGTTGCAAGTGGCATCGGCGCGCGACGTGCGCGTCATCGAGCCTGCGTCCAGGGATCTGCCACTAGCTCCATCTGTTCGCGATCTGCTCACGAATCCCGCGTGGCTGACTCGCGGCCATCGCGTGCGAGTGATCGGCGAAGTGCTGCGTCAGGAATCACCGCAGGTCATCATGGTTCGTGTCGGCGCCATGAGCATGCCCATCGAGACGGCGAGCGCACTCGAGTACAGCCGGGGCGATCGGATCGAAGCCATTGGTTGGCCGACCGTGCGTCGTTTCACGGTCACGCTGCAGCAGGCGGAAGTGACACCAGCTCCGCAGGCTTCGATCGCACAAACCGGAATCGAAACCGCACTGCCGGCGATGCGCAGCACGGAAGCAGTCCGGCGTCTTCCTGGCGATGTGGCAGCCCGTGCTTATCCGGTCGATGTGACAGCGGTGATCACTGCGATTCTGTATCAGCGTGACAGCTTCATCATGCAGGCAGGCGATGTCGGTGTGTATGTCGATGCGACCGATCAGAAGCTCGATGATCTGAAGCCCGGCAGCCGGCTGCGTGTGCGTGGTGTCACTTGGCCCGGCGGCTTCGCGCCCGTCATTACCCATCCGCAGATCGAAATTCTGGGCGACGGTGAGCTTCCCACTCCGGTCACCGTCGATCCTGGCGCGACTGCCTCCGGCGTGTACGACTCGCGCTGGGCGCAGATCGAAGGGCTGGTGCGGCCGATGCTGAAAACCCGTCTGGGATATCAGTTCAATCTGATTACCTCCGCTGGACCTGTCGGTGCTGTGCTGCTCGAAGCTGAGGACGCGTCGGTCGCCGAAGCGCTGGTCGACGCGCGCGTGCGAGTGCGCGGTGTGTTCTCGAGCACGTTCAACAATGAGCGCGTGCTGACCGGCTATCGCCTCTACATCCCTTCGCGAGAGCTGATCGAAGTCGTGGACTCTTCGCCCACGGCGGTATCGATTCCATTCAAGTCGATCAACGAGCTGCTGCGCTTCTCAGGTGACGATCAGGCGAGCGGACGTGTCCGGGTGCGCGGCATGGTCACACTGCGTCAGGCGGACAAGCTCTACGTGCAGGACGAAACGGGGAGCCTGCGTATCGAGATTCTCAACACCGATGCGGAGCTCGGTGACACGATCGAGGCCATCGGCTATCCCACGCCGAGCGCCAACGGCACGACGTTCTCGGATGCTGTAATTCGTAAGCTCGATCAGCGCATTCAGATCGAGTCGCGCACGCTCGCCGCCCCTGAGGTCTTGAGCGCCAACGTGCAGAACAGGCTCGTCACCATCGAGGCGCGCCTGCTCAATCAGGTGACCAATTCGAGTCAGCAAATCCTCGTGCTGCGCGACGGCTACAGCATGTTCAACGCGTTCCTCAGCGATGCTGCACCGATCGCCAACTTGCGCGAAGGCAGCATCGTGCGAGTCACCGGCGTGACCGATATTCAGCAGCAGCGAGTCGGGTTGAGCACGACCAGCGTGGCCACCTCATTCAGGCTGATGTTGCGCTCCGCAGACGATGTGGAAATGGTGCGCGCCGCTCCGTGGTGGAATCTCCGGCACGCATGGCCGGCGCTCGCGCTACTGGTGCTCCTGATTTGCGTTTCGATGCTTTGGGTCATCGCGCTGCGTCGTCGCGTCCAGGCGCAGACCGCGCAGATCGAAGAGCAGCGCGCGTTTCTGCGCCATGTGATCGACCTGACGCCGAATTTCATCTTCGTGAAGGATCGAGCGGGCCGGTTCACGCTTGCAAATCGCGCGATAGCCGAAGCGTATGGCTGTGAGCCGGAGCAAATGATCGGCAAGACCGATGCGGAGCTCGCCGCGATCCCGGCGGAAGGCGAAGCGCATCAGCGCGACGATCGAGAGGTGCTGGAAAGCGGTCGTGACAAGGTCGTGCGCGATGAATGTCGCACGGATACGCGCGGACTTCGGCATTGGATGCAGACGACGCGGCGTCCGATCCTGGGCAGCGACGGCGTGCCCACGCATGTGCTCGGCGTTTCTAACGATGTGACTTTGCACAAGGAGGCGGAGATCACGTTGCAGCGGGCGCGCGAAGCGGCAGAGGCCGCGAACCAGGCGAAGAGCGAATTCCTGGCCAACATGAGTCATGAGATCCGCACGCCGCTCAACGGTATTCTCGGGATGAGCGAGCTGTGTCTCGACACCGAGCTGTCGCGCGAGCAGCGCGAGTACGTGGAAACGGTGAAGCTCTCCGCCGACGGTTTGCTGAGCGTCATCAATGACATCCTGGACTTCTCGAAGATAGAAGCGGGGCGGCTCGAGCTCGACCCGGTGGAGTTCAATATCCGTGAAGCGCTCGAAACGACGCTCAAGATGCTGGCCTTGCGGGCGCATCAGAAGGGGCTGGAGCTCGTTTGCGATGTCGAGTCGTCCATTCCGTCCTCTTTCATCGGCGATGCCAATCGGCTGCGTCAGATCGTCCTGAATCTGGTCGGTAACGCCATCAAGTTCACCGAGCGCGGCGAAGTCGTCCTGCGGACGCGTATCGAGAGCAGTACCGGCGAACAGTGTCAGATCCATTTCACGGTGATCGACACCGGCATCGGCATCCCCGCCGATCGGCGCGAGCACATTTTCAATCCGTTCGTACAGGCCGATTCCTCGACGACGCGTCGCTATGGCGGCACGGGTCTCGGACTCACGATTTCTTCGGCACTCGTCGGCATGATGGGCGGAAAGATCTGGGTCGACAGCGAGCCGGGCCAGGGCAGTCAGTTTCATTTCACCGTGCAGCTCACGCGTGCGCTCCTGAAGGAAGCGGATCTGGCACCGGATCTCGAAGGTCTCCACGTGCTCGTCGTCGATGACAATGCGTCGAATCGGCGAGCGCTGCGCAATACGCTCATGCATTGGAATGTGCGTTCGAGCGAAGCACGCAACGTGTCGGAGGCTCTTTCGCAACTCGAGCAGTCCGCGTCCTCGAGCTCGCCGATCCGCATCGTGCTGACGGATCTCGATATGCCCGAGGCCGATGGCCTGCGCCTGATGACGTCGCTGAGGGAACGTCCGCAGATCGCGGCCGTGCCGATCATGATGCTGAGCTCGGCGAAGCAGCGCGACGATGTGGAGCGATGCCGTCAGGCCAACGCGACGCACTACATGGTCAAGCCGGTACGCACCGGTGAGTTACGTGACACCCTGCTGCAGGTCGTCGCGAATCGCGCGCCGGCGCGCGTGGAAGTGCGCAAGAAGGCCGCAGTGGAGCGCGGCGGACTGAACGTGCTGGTGGCAGAGGACAATCCCGTCAATCAGCTCGTGATGCAGCGCCTGCTGATGAAGCGCGGGCATCGGGTCGTGATCGCGGCGAACGGTCAGGCGGCGCTCGATGCAATCGCGTGCGAGATGTTCGATCTGGTGTTCATGGATGTGCAGATGCCGGTGGTCGACGGCTTCCATGCGACGCGCGACATCCGGCGAATGGAAGCTGGCACCGCGACGCGGACGCCGATCGTCGCGCTCACTGCGCATGCAATGAGCGGGGACCGCGAGCGCTGTCTGCAGGCGGGTATGGATGCCTACATGACGAAGCCGGTCGTTCCGGCTGAGCTGGACGCGGTGCTCGCCCGATTCGAGCAGCGCGAAACCGCTGCCTGAACCGCGCTTTACGGCAGCGCTGCGATTACTGCGATCTCGACCAGATACTCCGGCCCTGCGAGCTTCGCCTCGACGGTTGCGCGCGCAGGTGCGCATCCCGGCGCAACCCACGCGTCCCACACGCCGTTCATTTCATCGAACGTGCGGATGTCTGCGAGCCAGATCGAAGCCGAGACGAGCCTCGACTTGTCGGTGCCGGCCAGTTGCAGCAGGCGGTCGATCTCTGCGAGGGCAGAGCGTGTCTGATCGGTGACTGTGCGCTCTTTCTGTTCGTCGGCCGCGACCTGACCTGCGAGATAGACCATGCCGTTGCAGACCACGGCCTGGCTCATGCGTCGACCCGATTCGATGCGTTGAATGCTCATGTTTCCTCATCACCTCGCGCGCGCTTCAGCTGCGACTCAAGCGTGTGCCGATCCACCAGTAATTGCCTTCTTGATCGCGAATGCCGGCAGTGCGATCGCCATAGGGCTGATCGCGCGGTTCGACGATGGCGGTTGCTTCGGCCGCGAGAGCTTTCGCGAACGTTGCATCCACATCCTGGACGTAGACGTGCACCGATCCTGTCATACCCGCCTGACTCGCTGGCCGCTCACCCATCATGATGACGGAATCGTCGATGCGCACCTCGGCGTGCTTCAACGTGCCATCGGGCAACTCCCAGCGCGAAAGCTCCTGCGCATCGAACACCTTCGTCAGAAAGCTGAGCAAGTGCTTCACGTCGCTCGCCAGCAAGTAGGGCGATACCGAGGTATGTCCGGGCGGTTTGTAGGGCCGAGTCATCGTGCACCTGCCACATGGAGCGGGCGCCAAATCTGAAGCGGATGCGGTTGGCTTTCAAGAGTGCCGTTGACGGCAGGATGCCCGGCGGGGCGCTGCGGCGGAAATCGATTCTGACCGCCTGCGCTTCTGACGTAGTATTGCGCACCCGCCGTGGTGGGCGGGATCTGCCAGGAGTCATGATGATTTCAGCCCGGGAAGCACTGCGTATCCTCAAGGAAGGCAATCGCCGTTTCGTCTCGGAGGACTGGAGCACTCAGACGCTACCCAGCCAGGATCGGCGACGTCAGCTTGCCACCGGCCAGCAACCCTTCGCGATCATCCTGGGCTGTTCGGATTCGCGCGTTCCCGCTGAGATCGTTTTCGATCAGGGCTTGGGCGAGCTCTTCGTGATCCGCGTGGCCGGCAATATCGTTGCGCCCTCGCAGATCGGCAGCGTCGAGTTCGCGGCTGAGCGCTATGGAACGAGGCTCGTCGTCGTGCTCGGGCATTCCAATTGCGGTGCCATTCAGGCAACAGTCGAGGAACTGGAGCGGCCCTCGAGCACGCGCTCGCCGAATCTGCGTTCGATCGTCGATCGGGTGCGTCCCTCGGTCGAGGAGCTCATGGAAACCGATCTGCGCTCGAATCCGACGAAGCTCATTCATCATGCGGTGCGGGCCAACATCCGAGCGTCTGCCGCGCATCTGCGCCATGGTTCGCAGATCATCGAGCACATGATTGCGAAGGACGGTCTGCTGGTGGTCGGTGCCGAATATTCGCTCGAAACCGGCGTGGTGGATTTTTTCGACGAGCGCGATACGCCCGCGAGCGATGCGGGTTCCGAGTTTACGAACGGATAGCTGTCCGTTTTTGACCGCACGATGTCCTTGGCGAGTGCCGCGCCTGCATTGATACTGGATATTCAAGGCTCGAACGCTGCCGGTTGTTCGAAGCTCGGTCTGGCATCCGATTGGCCGTAATCGTCCCACGTCATGAGACAGGTTCTGTTCGTTGTGCTGCCCGAGGTCGTCCTGCTCGACGTCGCAGGCGCGGCGGATGCCTTCCGGACAGCCAATCTGCTGATGCCGGGAAGTTATGAGCTGTCCTTCATCGGTCCGCAGCCGCAGATCACGACCGGCGTCGGGCTTGAAGTCTGCAGCCTCCAGTCGCTACCGACGACGCTCGCAGACGGCAGCATGATCGTCATTCCGGGCCTGGTGGGGTCGCGAGTCGACCTCACAGCCCCGTCCGTCCGGAAAGTGGTGCGCTGGCTGCGTGATGCACTCGCCAATCCATCCGTCACGTTGATCTGTGTTTGCGCGGGCAGCGTGATCGGCGCCGCGGCCGGCGCGCTGAGCGGTCGCGAATGTACGACTCATCACGAGCATATCGCCGAGCTGGCGGAGGTCGACCCCTCGGCGATCGTTCACGAGGATCGCATCTTCGTGGAAGACGGGCGCATTCTGACGAGCGCCGGCGTGACCGCAGGTATCGATCTTGCGCTGCATGTGATCGGTCAGCAGCTTGGACATCATGTGGCGGCCGGCGTGGCGCGCAGCCTGGTCGTGTATATGCGTCGCGCGGGCAACGATCCGCAGCTGTCGCCATGGCTGATGCATCGTAATCACATGCATGCGGCCGTTCATCGCGTGCAGGATGCAGTGACCCGGAATCCCACCGCCGATTGGTCCGCTTCGCGGCTGGCGGCGATCGGCTGCACGAGCGAGCGCAATCTTTCGCGATTGTTCGCCGAACATGCCGGCTGCTCACCGCTCGACTATGTGCAACGCATTCGCGTCGCGCTGGCACGTGAGTTATTGACTCACAGTCGTCTGAACATCGAGCGGGTGGCGCAGAAGGCGGGATTCAGCTCGGCGCATCATCTGCGACGGGTCTGGCGACGTTGGGAGTCGCGTGCGCCGAGCGCGCAGCGGCACGCTGAGTAGCAATCGCGCCCTTAGTGACTGCCTGAAATGCAGCATGGATCGAGCAGAGCGCGCGTTGATGAGACGTTCGTTAAGCCCAGGTGCTGCGCTTCGGTCGTGACTTGATCCAGGCGCCAATCGCGAGCCCGATCAGGACCAGAGCGCCGCCGCCGAGCAACCAGTGAAGCTGGGTATTTCGTTGCAGCGTGTTGACGCGTGAGCTCAGATCCGTGACCTGGGCGTGCAGCTGCTGATTCTCCGTCTTCAGCTGCTTGTTCTCTTCGTAGTGGGCCAGCGAGCTGGCCGAGACGCGGCGCACTTCATCCAGCTGTGCCTGAAGCTGACGGGCCTGTTTGTCGAGCGCGGCGTTGCGCGATTCCGCCTGCGAGTGTGCGCTCCGCGTTTCCTGGAACGTATCCTTGGTCGTTTTGAGTTGTGCCTCGAGCACCTCGACACGCTTGAGCGCTGTAGCCAGCTGATCGCGGGCGGCAGGCTGAGCGGTCAGATACTGCGTCGGCACCCATCCGTCCGTACCGTTCGGCGTCCGCACCTGCGTGAAGCCCGCGGCCTTGTCCTCTCCGAGAATTTCGAGCGCCATGCCGCTCGGCAGTGCTGCATTGATGATCTTGTGCCCATTGGAGGGCCCGCGTCGTAAGGGAACGGTGAGCTGGTCGGAGATGTACTTCGTCTCGGCGAGAGAGCTTGCGGCCATCAGCGTCAATAGCAGGAACAAGGCTCTTCTCATGCCCGGACAACCTCATCATGAATTGGAAGACTCGCGCGCCGGTTTGCGGCGTCGCATCCGGCAAATAGTAACGGAGGATGCGCAGGATGGGCGGGAGTTCGCCATTTGGCGACACGACCAGCCTCGGCAAAATCTGCCATCCGCGTGCGCTCAGCGGGTACGTGCGCGGCACGACGTGCCGGCCGAACGTGTCGTCAAAGTGCTTAATTTTATTGGACGCAAATAAAGAGAGCCCCGTCAGCGATTGGCGGGGCTCCGGCGGAAGAAGTCGTTATGCAAACGAGGGTGAAAGTTATCAGAGGAATCTCTGCCTCACTTTCGTCGGATGCCTATCGAGTCCTTCCGGGAAAAGGACGCTTGGCGATGCAGAGGTGTTCCGCGCGGTTCAAAAATTTGCGAAACCGTCCATGAGGTCAATTCGCGGACGCTGCTACCATCCTCGCAGCCCATGGTCATAGAACGAGGCGGATCGTGAATCACGGACGGTATGCGTTGGTGCTGTTGGGTTTGTTGCTGGCGTTGTGGGTTCCGCTGGCCTTCGATCCGTTCGATCGCAAGGACTGGTTACTCGAAAACGCGCTGCTCTGGCTTGCGATTGCAGTTCTGGCAGCGACGCAGCGTCGCTTTCCGCTCTCTCGTATTTCCTACACGCTGATTTTCATTTTCCTGTGCCTGCACACGATCGGCGCGCACTACACGTATGCCCAGGTGCCGTACGACCGGTGGTGGTCCGCGCTGACCGGATCGACATTCAACGAATGGGTCGGCTGGGAACGCAACAACTCCGATCGGATCGTCCATTTCAGCTACGGATTGCTGCTTGCCTACCCCATACGCGAGCTATTTCTGCGCGTCGCTGGCGTGCGCGGTTTCTGGGGCTACTTCCTGCCGTTGGACCTCACGATGTCGACTTCGATGCTCTATGAGCTGATCGAATGGGGTGCCGCGGAATTCTTTGGCGGCGAGCTCGGGGTCGCCTACCTGGGAACGCAGGGCGATGTGTGGGATGCGCACAAGGACATGGCGCTGGCGAGTCTCGGAGCGCTGATCTCGATGACCGCTGTGGCCCTCATCAATGTTCGTATCCGGCGCGACTTTGCGCTCGAGTGGAACGAGAGTCTGCGGATCAAGCACCCCTCGCCGCTGGGCGAGGTTGCGCTCGCGCAATCCCGGGCCATCAATACGTGATGACGCTGCGTGCAGGAGTCTCGCGCCAGCGAAATTCGGCCGCGAGTTGCAGATCGATGAGCGCAATGAGAGCGCTCACGGTGTAGCCAGCTTCGCTCGACAGCTCAGCCGAAGCTCGCAACGTGCCGCCGGTCGCGAGCACGTCATCAACGATAACGAGGCGCCCCGTGCCGTACTGCATCTCGAGCGTGCCGCTGCCGTATTCGAGATCATAGGTGCGTTCGATGACCGGTGGCGGCAGCTTGCCTTTCTTGCGGATCGGAACGAAGCCCTTGCGATGTCGTTCGGCCAGTGCCGCGGCAAGAATGAATCCGCGCGATTCGATGCCCGCGACTGCGTCGATGCCGTTCCATTCCTGCGGCGTCAGCCGCTCGCTCAGTGCGTCGATGGTCGCGCTGAAATGTTCGCGAAGCAGCGGCGCAATATCGCGAAAGACGATGCCGGCCGACGGAAAGTCGGGAACGTCGCGGATATGACTTTTCAGATTCACAACGGACATGGCGCTCGAGGCTATGCGGCGAAAGTGCGAGCATAGCCGAGCCTTCGGCGATTACCACGAGGGCCAGTAGTAAAGCTCGATCAGATGGCCGTCTGGATCGCGACAGAACAACGACTCGAACTCTTCGTGCATCACGCGCTGATAGCGAACGCCGTGGCGATCGAGTTGTTGTGCGGCATCCGAAAGTGTCGCGGGATTGTTACCCACGATGAAGGCCATGTGATGCACTCCGAGCGTTCGTTCATCGGGCGCCGGGGCGTCCTTGCCGACTGCCTGAACCATGAAAACGCTCGCGCCGCCGATGCCGAAGCCGAGTTCCTGTTCCTCGGGAAATCGCATCACCACGGGCATGCCCAGCACCCCCGAGTAAAAAGCTTCGCTCGATTCCAGGTCGCGTACGCGTATCGCGGCGTGACCCAACGCAGTGATGTTCATTTCTCCCTCCGACAAACGGCGAAATGTTGTTGTTGAGGTATTATTCCTGTCATCCATGCCAATCACTGTCATGGTTGCGGGCTTAAGGTGCCAGGCATGAGAGCCGAACGTCTGATTTCACTGCTGATGGCATTGCAACGCGGAGGTCGTCAGACGGCGGGCGAACTGGCGGCGCGTCTGGATGTCTCGATGCGCACCATCTTCCGCGATATCGATGCGCTCTCGGCCATGGGTGTGCCCGTGTACAGCGAACCTGGGCGCGGCGGCGGCATCCGTCTGATGGAAGGGTACAGCTCGGACCTCACTGGTCTCTCCTCGGGTGAGGCGGAGGCGCTGGCTCTCATTGCAAGTCCCGCGTCGATCGGCACGAGTGAGCTCGCAGCGCCGACGCGCACAGCGCTCGACAAGCTGGCGGCGGCCGTGCCCTCGATGCATCAGCTGCGAGCGCAACACGCGCGCGGACGGATGCTCTTCGATACCAAAGCCTGGTTTCGCGCGTCGGTAGCGTCGCCGTTTCTCGATCAGCTGCGCGGGTGCGTGTGGAACAACGAATGCATCGAGGTGGTGTACCGGCGCGGCGATGACACACTCGCGGAGTACGAAGTGCAGCCCTATGCGCTCGTGGTCAAGGTCGATACCTGGTATCTCATCGGCACCCGGATCAAATCGGGCGAGAGCAAGGCCGAAATGCGCGTCTATCGGCTGTCGCGACTGCAGTCCGTGAAGCAGACCGGCCGCACGTTCGTGCGTGACCCACAGTTCGATCTGCACAAGTTCTGGCACGCCTGGTGCGAGCGCTTCGAGAAGAATCCGCCCAACAACTATTCAGTGGAGATCCTGATCACCCCGCGCGGCCGCAAACATCTGCTCACTACCTACGGCTGCTGGTTCAAGTCGCGGCTCGATGCGCTGGATGACAGGCCGGGTCGCAAGTCGATCACGCTCGATTTCGATCGCGAAGACATGGCGATGCGCGTGCTGTTTCAGCTCGGCGACGATGTGGAGATCGTGAAGCCCAAGGCGCTGCGTCGCAAGCTTGCCGCACTCGCCGCGCGCGTGCTTGCGGCCACACGTGCGGATCGTAGCGAATAGTGAACGACCGCTCGTTCGAGTTGCGCGGAGCTATCTGGCGAGCACCATGACCGACTTTCTAGGGTCGGCTCTTCGGTCCTGCAATCAACCAGATGATGAAGCCGAGTACGGGAAGCACGATGATGAGCACCGTCCAGAGTACTTTCTTGCCCGTGGACACACTGCTTTGAAACACGTTGACGATCGCCCATACGTCCGCGATCAGGACCAGTAATCCCCACAGTCCATTGACCTGATTCATGCTGAATCTCCTCTCATTGATGGCCGGTCGTCATAGACGTGTCGCGATGCCGTGAAGATCCGCCGATATGGCGGCGTCGCACGGTGACACGATCTGTCGCTGTATCAGTCGTCCTTCTACGTTCTGTGTCTGCAGCGTCGCGCATGGATGCGGCATGCTTGGCTGTGCTCACGGGTTGACTCAATGACCAATTCACTGACAAACCGGCAGATTCTGGTCCTCACGGTTGCCACCTCCGCGATCCTCTTGATCACGATGGGGGCGCGACAGACCTCGGGCTTGTTCCTGCTGCCGATCACGCAGTCGACCGGCGTGTCGATCGTTGCGATGAGTTTTGCGCTCGCAGTGGGGCAGCTCATGTTCGGCCTGGCCCAACCTGTCTTTGGCGCCCTGGCCGATAAGTATGGAGCGATCCGCACCATCATCGCAGGCGCAGTGATGCTCGCAGCAGGTGCCTTGCTGACGCCGTTGGTGGCGACGAGCAGCGCAGGCTTGCTCGTGACGATGGGCGTTCTCAGCGCCGCGGGTGCAGCCGCGGGTAGCTTCTCGATTCTCATCGGTATCGCCTCCCAGCGGCTGCCGCCCGAGCGTCGATCGTTCGCTGCGGGATTCATCAATGCAGGTGGATCGCTCGGACAGTTCGTGTTTGCGCCGATCGTGCAGTTTTTCATTGCGACTTTCAATTGGGCGAGCGCCATGGTTTTCACCGCCGGGGCGGTGCTTTTGACTATTCCGCTGACCTGGTTCTTGCGTGAGCGGTCGCAAGACGGTGCTGCGCACCGCGCAGCTGCGGCATCGCATCCGACGTTGGGTGCGCAGATCCGCGATGCGATGGCGAATCCAAGCTATCTGTATCTGCATGCGGGGTTCTTCACCTGCGGCTTCCACATCGCTTTTCTGATGACACATCTGCCGAGCGAGCTGGAGCTGTGCGGGTTGAACGGCCAGGTCGCTGCAAACTCGATCTCCCTGATCGGTCTGTTCAACGTCGCGGGAAGCCTCATGGCGGGTTGGCTCGGTCAACGCTATCGCATGAAATATCTGCTGGTCGCGATCTACGCCAGTCGCGGGCTCATCGTCGCGATCTATCTGTTGATGCCCAAAACCGCATTGAACGTATACATGTTTGCGGCTGCGCTGGGCTTTACCTGGCTCGCCACCGTGCCTCCGACGGCGGGATTGGTCGGCAAGCTGTTTGGTACGCGCTATATCGCCACGCTCTTTGGTCTCACGCTCGTATCGCATCAGGTCGGCGGCTTCCTTGGTGCATGGCTCGGCGGCGTCGCGCTGGCACGCACTGGCAGTTACGACTGGATCTGGTATGCAGACATTGCACTGGCCTTGCTGGCTGCGGCGATCAATCTGCCCATTCGCGAAGCTCCGGTGAAAGCCCATCCGGTCCCCGCCTGACCGGTCACGTCCATCGAGCCATCGGCTCGTAAGCGGTTGATTGATCCACCGGCGGCGACCTGTGATTCGCCGGTTGCGTATTACGGTGCCCTGCAAGCCGCCCTAGACTGCGGCCGAAGTCTTACAACAGGGGAGGATCACCGATGGCACCGCTCGTCAGTTTGCGCAATGTCACCAAGACCTATCTGCGCGGCAAGCAGAAGGTTGAAGTGCTGCACGGTGTGGATCTCGATATCGCGCCGGGTGAGTTCCTGGCGTTGATGGGTCCGTCCGGATCCGGCAAGACCACGACGCTGAATCTGATCGCGGGACTGGATCAGCCCACGACCGGCGAGGTCATCGTCGGTGACGACCGTATCGACAGACTCTCACGCGCTGCGCTTGCGAACTGGCGCGCCCGCCACATCGGCTTCATTTTTCAGTTTTACAACCTGCTGCCCGTGCTGAGCGCCGAGGCGAACGTCGAAGTGCCGCTGCTGCTGACAAACCTGTCTCGCGCGCAACGCAAGCAGCGCGTTCGCACCGCGCTGGAACTGGTCGGTCTTGCGGATCG
The DNA here is from genome assembly GCA_023423935.1 of Pseudomonadota bacterium. Classification (GTDB taxonomy): domain Bacteria; phylum Pseudomonadota; class Gammaproteobacteria; order Steroidobacterales; family Steroidobacteraceae; genus Steroidobacter. Next base: position 30,604 of record JAFAEQ010000052.1, read on the forward strand.
TGCCAAGCACAAGCCGGGCGAGCTGTCGGGTGGTCAGCAGCAACGTGTCGCGATTGCGCGAGCCATCGTGGCGGATCCGACATTGCTCGTGTGCGATGAGCCGACGGGTGATCTCGATCGCCAGAGCGCAGAAGACATCATGAACCTGCTGAAGGCGCTCAATCAGTCGCAGGGCAAGACCATCGTGATGGTCACGCACGATCCGCGCGCGGCCCAGTACGCATCCCGTGAGCTGTATCTGGACAAGGGCCGCCTTGCAGCGGATGCGGCGAGGCAAGTCGCATGAAGTACTTTCGACTGATCTGGGCGGGACTGTGGCGCAAGAAGGCGCGCACGATCTTCACCATGCATTCGATCGTGGTCGCCTTTCTGCTGTTCGGACTGCTGCAGGGAATCAATCAAGGTTTCAGCCAGGCCGTGCAGAATCTCAATGTCGATCGCCTCTACGTGCAGCCCAAGGCGAGCGACGGCATCCCGATCGCTTACATGAATCGCATCCTGACCGTTCCCGGCGTGCAGGCGGTTGCGCATTGGAATTATTTCGGCGGCTACTTTCAAACCGCGAACAATGCGATCCCTGCATTCGCCACCGATCCCGTGGAGCTGTTCAAGATCTATCACGAGATCGAGATCAAGCCCGAGTATCTCGAAGCGATGCAGAAAACGCGGACGGGCGCATTGGTGAGCGAGGCGCTCGCGCAGAAGTACGGCTGGAAGATCGGCGACCGCGTACCGCTGGGCACCACGATCTGGACGACCAAGGACGGCGGCAACACCTGGTATTTCGACATCGTGGGCACGTTCGACGCTTCGAAGTTCGGCGGCGGATTTCCGTCGTTCTATCTGAACTACTCGTACTTCGATGAGAACGCGGCGTTCGGTAACGGGGTCGTGCACATTGCCATCGCCCGTATCGACGATCCGCGCAACGCGGCGCAGATCTCGGGAGCGATCGATCGATTGTTCGAGAACTCTTCGGCTGAAACGCGAACCCAGACCGAGTCGGCAATGATGCAGTCGCAGCTGAAGCAACTCGCTGACATCAACTTCATTGCCAATGCCATCGTGGGTGCAGTGCTGTTCACGCTGCTGTTCCTGACGGCCAGCACGATGATGCAATCCGTGCGCGAGCGCACCGGGGAATTGGCGGTGCTCAAGGCGCTCGGATTCTCGGACGCAAAGGTGCTGGGGTTGATCCTGACCGAAGCGATGCTGTTATGCCTGTTCGCTGCGGGGCTCGGTTTGTTTCTCGCCAGCCTCGCCTTTCCGGCGATGAAGCCGATCTTCGGCGATTTCCAGATGCCGATGGTCGTGGTGGGAATGGGTGCGGTGCTCGCAGTTGCGGTTGCGCTGATCAGCGGCTTGCCGCCCGCGTGGCGCGGTAGGCAACTCAACATCGTCGATGCGCTTGCGGGTCGCTGAAATACACATCGGAGTCATACGAATGAAAACATTCCGGCAGATCGCCTCCGTCACCGCCATGAACATGCGCAGCCTGCGCCAGCGCATTGCGACCTCGCTCGTCATCGTGGTCGGTATCGCAGGCGTCGTAGCTGTGCTCGTGTCGGTGCTCGCCATGTCGAGCGGCATGATCCGCACGCTGCAGAACTCTGGGCGTGACGATCGTGCAATGGTGTTGCGCAACGGCTCGACCACCGATCTCGCCAGTGCGCTGTCGATGGATGCGGTGCGTGTCGCGAGCGATGCGCCCGGCATCAAACGCACGGCTGAAGGCAAGCCCATTGTGTCGGCGGAGACGCTGCGAATGGTCGATGCCCGCAAGAAGGAAGACAACGCGGAGGTTCACATCACCCTGCGCGGCGTGGGTCCCATGGTTGCAGCGCTGCGCCCGGAGCTCAGGATCATCGAAGGTCGGATGTTCAATCCGGCAGTGTTCGAGATCATCGTGGGTAAAGCGGCGCAGCGGCAGTTCAAGGGGCTCGAGATCGGCAGCAAGTTCCCGGCGCGTGGCGTGACATGGACGGTCGTCGGTGTGTATTCGAGCGGTGGCGACGCGCGTGAATCGGAAATCATGGCCGATGCAGAAACGGTGAACTCGGCAGATCATCGCGGCGGGTATCAGGTCGTGACAGCGCTGCTCGATTCACCCTCGTCGTTTCAGAAGTACAAGGACTCGCTGACTTCGAACCCGGCGCTCGCCGTCGACGTATGGACGGAGGCGGCATGGATGAGCGAGCGTTCGAAGACGATCAGCAAGGTGATCTCCATCATCGCGTATGTCGTCGGTGGCATCATGGCCGTCGGGGCGATCTTCGGGGCGCTCAATACCCTGTATTCGGCAGTGAGTGCACGCGTCCGCGAGATCGCGACGCTGAGGGCGATCGGGTTCGGCGCGACGGCCATGGTCGTCTCCGTGCTGGCCGAAGCCCTATTGCTCGCATTGATCGGAGGACTGATCGGATCGCTGTTGGCATGGCTCTTCTTCGACGGGTTCGTTGCCAGCACCGGCGTCGGTCCGAATGGTCACCTGGTGTTCGAGTTGAGTGTTACGCCAGCGCTTGTGATGCTGGGAATCGTCTGGGCAGTCGTGATCGGACTGATCGGAGGTTTGTTTCCTGCGATGCGTGCGGCTCGTCTGCCGGTCGCGACCGCGCTGCGTGCGGTGTAGCCGATGACGCGGCGTTCGGGTGAATGCTGAACGAAGCGCGTCAAGCTTGAGAGCACGAGCGGGCAGAGGGACACTGCCCGCTCGTCAATTTAGCTTCGAGTGTGTGTATGACTGACGCCGCACCTGCCGTCCCCCCGAACGATGCTCAGATGAAATCTCCCTCCTATCGCCTGGCCGCGCTCGATCAGGATTTCCTGCTCGGGGACTCGATGCGCGGCGTGCGGTTTCTGCTCGAATTTGCCAAAGCGGACGAAGCACTGCGCCGCTGGCGCGTGCGCTCGACGATCGTCGTCTTCGGCGGCGCGCGCGTCCGCGAGAACGGACCTGGTCGCCAGGCTTTCTGGTATGAGCAGGCGCGCAAGTTCGGCTACATCGCTTCTCAACGCGGCGGAGCGCTGCGCAACGTGGGCGGCGACATGCGCGACAACGTGATTGCGACGGGCGGTGGGCCGGGCATCATGGAAGCGGCCAATCGCGGCGCGGCGGAAGCCGGTGCGCCGAGCATCGGCTTCAACATCACGCTGCCGGCGGAGCAGGAACCCAACGCTTACTCCACGCCGGATCTCACTTTCCGATTCCACTACTTCGCGATGCGCAAGATGCATCTGGCGATGCGGGCGAATGCGCTCGTCGTGTTGCCTGGCGGCTTCGGTACGTTGGATGAGCTGTTCGAGATCCTGACGCTGCAGCAAACGCGCAAGGCGCCCATGACGCCGACCGTGTTGATCGATGAGGAATACTGGCGATCCGTCTTCAACTTCGATGCGATGCTCGAGCACGGCATGGTGAGTGAAGCTGACGCGGATCTGTTTTCTTTTGCCGAGGATGCGGAATCTGCCTGGTCGCATCTTGCGGCACGCGGCATCGGCTCGTGCTCCGAGGAAGGGGTGTAACTGTCCGTGCACCGGGTGGCGGCGCGCGGCAGGAGCCAGCGCGCCGACATCGGATTCTGCTCAGGCCTGAACCTTACCGAGAAAATCCGCTTTGCCGAGTTCGACGCCGGAATGGCGCAGCAATGCGTACGTCGTCGTCACATGGAAAAAGAAATTCGGAATGGCCCAGTGACGCAGATACACCAATCCGGTGAAGGTGAACTCGCTCCGTGGGGTCTTGACCACGATGGTGCGGTCCTCAGCGCCTTCGAACTGCTCTGGCTTGCATCCCTTCAGGTAGTCGACGGTTCTGTCGATGCGTGCAATGAGATCGGCCATCGTGACTTCGTTGTCTTCGAACTTCGGCGCTTCGGTGGCGCTCAGGCGTGACGCCGCAAACTTCGCAGAGTCAGATGCGATCTGCACCTGACGTGTGAGCGGCAGCATGTCCGGAAACAGCCGCGTCGCGGCGAGGTTGTTCGGATCGAACTTTCGCGTTTCGGCGTACTGCACGCCCTTCTGGAGAATCGACTTCAGATTTTCCAGGGTATGAATGAATACCGGGATCGATGCTTCGTACATTGAAATTTTCATAGGTGTGCTCCCAGATGGCGGGGCGCGGATTATAGGTGCGCGATTGGGATGCGCAGCGGGGCGCATCGATCATGAAGCACAATTCAGACGAAGAGCGCGCGCTATTTGCTGGCGGGAGGCGCGAAGACGTCGACCGAGAGTGTGACCGTGCGGGCTTCCGTCGCAGACAGCGCGCCGACGCCGACGACTTTGCGGGCGATTTCTTCGCCACGCTCGTTGCGGATGGAAACCACCACTGAGTATTCCCAGCCGCTCGCGCCCTCCGGATTGCGAAACGATCCTTCGACGCGCAGCGGCGAGAAGCTCGGCTGGGATCTGCGATCGACGATCGCCTTGGGGTCGAAACGAAGATGATGTTGGCAGCCCGGACAAATGCTCGCGCTTTCCAGGATCGTGGCCTTGCAGTGCGGGCAGATCCTGGTTTTTCCGGGTGCCGCAACGCGGCTGTTCATCGGGAGTGATCGGCGCGAGGCCCGTCAGCCTTTGGTTTTTTCGTCCCAGCCGAACTCGGCACGTCCGCGCATCCGCGATCCGGCCGCGACTGTGAGGGAGCCCGCCTTCAAATCGCCGTTCAGCACTCCGCTTTGCAGCAGTTCCACGCGTGAGGCTGCGTCGATGTTGCCTTCGAGCTCGCCGCCGATGATGACCGTTTGCGCACGCACGCCACCCGTCAGGTGCGCGCCATTTTCGATGGTGAGATTGCCCTGCACATTGATATCACCCTTGAAGTTGCCGGCGATCCGGACATGACCTGAGCCTTCGATCTTGCCTTCGATGGTGAGGCCCGCGGCGATCACGGACTCTTTGACGTTTGGGTCTGCGGTACGTGCCGAGGTACTACGGGCAGGTTCGGCAGGGGCGATGCTGGCTACGGTCGATGCCGCTGCCTTATCGCTGGATCCGGCGGCAGGCTCGGGACCGCTCTGTTCGCGGCCGTATTGATCTTTCCACAAGGCCATGACGAAGCTCCTCTCGACTCTTCCGACACTGGAGGGTTCGAGGAGAAATACACAGCACTCTGGAGGGTGTCAAACATGCCGACGATTTGTCGGGCGACGCCGACAGGGCAGGAAGCGAGCGGCTTTGAATAATCGTTATTGCCGTGCCCGCAAGAACCAGCCGGAAGGGCAGGTTCTCGCGGGTCAGTCGTTTTCGATCAGGTGTTGCTATCGAACGTGATCATCAGCGTCATCGCCAATGTCACGACGAGGAACACTACAGTAATCGCTACCATGGTTTTCCACCTCCTTTTAGCCTTGCTTATTTTGCGATGCATTATAGCTCGATCCCTTTTAAAAGCAACGACTTGACGGTCAGACTAGTGCAGTGCCGTATAGCGCGCCGGCCGCCGATTTCAACCTGATTCCGAGCCGTAAGATCCGTATTTCCCACCGCACTTCCTTGCATTCCGGCGGGCGTATAGTCGGCCGACAATCAACAGCAGTGCGCCGCAGACGCAGCACTTCAGGGGGGACTCATGATCACGCTCTCGATCAATGGTCAGTCGCATGACGTCGATGTGACCGAAGACACGCCGCTGTTATGGGTGCTGCGCGACACGCTGGGTCTGACAGGGACCAAATACGGATGTGGGATGGCCTTGTGCGGCGCGTGCACGGTTCATGTCGACGGCGCCCCGACTCGTTCTTGTGTCACGCCGGTCGGATCGGTTGCAGGAAAGGCTGTTACGACCATCGAAGGCCTGTCGTCCGATCGCAGTCATCCGCTGCAGCGCGCCTGGATCGAGCTGGACGTGCCGCAATGCGGGTACTGCCAGTCCGGGCAGATCATGTCCGCCGCAGCGCTCTTGAAAAACAAGCCAGTACCCAGCGACGCCGATATCGACACGGCCATGGCCGGAAACCTCTGTCGCTGTGGCACCTATGTGCGCATCCGCAAGGCAATCCATCGCGCGGCCGAACTCGCATCGAGCAAGGAGGGCTGAGCATGTCCACGGATAACAACATCGAGCACCAGGGCGCGGCTGTACAGTCCGGGCTTTCTCGCCGGAGCTTCCTCAAATCGACGGCTATCGCCTCGGGTGGGCTGGTGATCGCGATCTGCCTGCCCGCGTGCGGCAAGCAGGAGAGTGGGTCTGCCGGACCCGTAAAGATGGTGGAAGAGAATGCGTGGCTGCGAATCGGCACCGACGGCTCGGTCAGCGTGCTGTGCGATCGGTCGGAGATGGGACAGGGCGTGTACACCGCATTGCCGACGCTCATTGCCGAAGAATTGGGCGTCGCGCCGGACACGATCAAGGTCGAGTTCGCGCCACCGGGGCCGGCGTATGTGAACAACTTGCTGGGTGGTCAGGTCACCGGCGGAAGCACGAGCGTGCGCGATGCCTGGGCCAAATTGCGGCTCGCAGGCGCGGAGGCGCGTCAACGTCTGATCACCGTGGCGGCGGACAAGTGGGGTGTGCCCGCCTCGCGCTGCACGGTCGAAGATGGCTATGTCGTGTTCACGAGCCGCCGCGCACCGTTCGGTGAGCTGGTCGAAGCGGCTGCCGCGCTGCCCGTGCCGACGAACGTCCAGCTGAAGCCGCGCGGTCAATACCGCTTCATCGGCAAGGACGTGAAGCGCCTCGATACTCCGTCGAAGACCGATGGCAGCGCGCAGTTCGGCATCGACGTGAGATTGCCGAATATGCTTTACGCGGCTCTCGCACAAAGTCCGACGTTGGGAGGAAACGCGGCCAGTGTCGATGATACGAAGGCCAGGGGCATGCCCGGCGTGCGCCAGATCGTGCAGACCTCCAGCGGCGTCGCGGTGATCGCCGACTCATGGTGGCAAGCCCGTCAGGCCCGCGATGCCTTGCAGATCAAATGGAATCCGGGCCCGAACGCGAAGCTCAACAACGCGGCGATCTACGCGGGTTTGAAAAAGGCCGCGGGATCCAAAGGCAAGATGGCACGAGAGGAAGGCGATGCCGGTACCGCGCTGAAAGGGGCTGGCAGACGGTTCGATGCCGTGTACGAGTTGCCGATGCTTGCGCACGCGACGCTCGAGCCGCAGAACTGTACGGTCGACATGACCGACGGCAATTGCCACATCTACGCGCCCACGCAGGCTCAGCAGCTGGTTCAGAGCGCAGGCGCTCAGGCCTCAGGTTTGCCGGCTGAAAAAGTCATTGTTCATACGACGTTTCTGGGCGGAGGCTTTGGCCGCCGGCTCGAGGCGGACTTCGTGCCTGCCGCGGTCGAATGCGCGAAGGCCGCAGGCAAACCCGTGAAGCTGCTCTGGACGCGCGAAGACGACACCACACATGACAAGTATCGGCCGCCCGCGCGTAACACGTGCGCTGCTGCAGTCGATGCACAGGGGAACCTCGCGGCATTCAGGATCCAGCTGGTGGCGCCATCGATTACGGCGCGTTGGGCGCCAGCGGTCGTGAAAGAGATCATCGATCCGTTCGCGGTCGAGGCGGTCCACAACTTTCCTTACGACACCGCGAATCTCTCGGTCGAGTACGTCCAGCACGAGATCGGCATCGACGTCGGCTACTGGCGCTCCGTAAGCCACGCACTCAATTGCTTCAGTGTCGAGAGTTTCATGGATGAGCTCGCGCACGGTATCGGCAAGGACCCGTATCAGTTCCGTTACGACCTGCTTCGCAAGCAGCCACGCTGGCGGACGGTGCTCGAAGCAGCAGCGCGCAAGGCGCAATGGGGGCGGCCGCCGCAAGGACATTTCCAGGGCATCGCGACCATGTCCGGCTACGACACTTATCTCGCAATGGTGAGCGAGATCTCCATGGACGGCGACAATCTCAAGGTGCATCGCATCGTGTGTGCGATCGACTGCGGACAGATGGTGAATCCGGACATCGTCCGCGCGCAGGCCGAGGGCAGCGTGATCTTCGGTCTCACGGCGGCGCTCTTTAACGACATCTCGATCCAGAACGGCCAGGTGCGCGAGCAGAACTTCAACGACTATCGAATGATGCGCATCAATGAAGTCCCTGCCATCGAGATTTACTTGCTCGAGAGCACGGAAAAGCCGGGCGGCATGGGCGAGCCGGTCGTGGCGCTCGTAGCGCCGGCGGTCTGCAATGCCATCTACGCGGCGACCCGTAAGCGGCTACGAACGCTTCCGATCGTCAAACAGGGGATCAACGTTTAGACATCGCACCAGATCAGCAGCAGCGCTGGACGCCGCTCCATTTGCGCTGCTGCTGCTGCAGATAGAACGTCCGGCGATCCAGCGGCGCGGACGTCGGATGACACTGGCGCTGATGTTCGAGATAGCGCTCATACGCGTCGTCCGTTGCGAGCGTACGCAGCCATTGCCACCAGCGGGTCAGCCGTTCGTTCATGCGCCTTGCTCCACGACGCGCGCAGCCTCGGAGCTCGGGGGCACTGGCAATCCTCGAACGACGCGTGAGGCGATGCGCAGCATGTCGAGGATCACGATCCACAGCAGCGCCGTCAGCAATACTGCGAGAGCAGCATCCAGCCGCTGATTGAAGATGAGTTGTGGTGCGACGCTCGCCTGTGCGGGCGGCAGTGCGCCGGATGCGAGCTTCTCGGCGAGCTGATCGGCTGCTGCGAGAAAGCCGATCCGCGGATCGTCCGAGACGAGCTTGTACCAGGTCGCCGTGGTCGTGACGATCGTCAGCCATAGCAGCGGGATGCCCGTCACCCATGCGTACTTCACTCGGCCCTGCTTGATGAGAATGCCGGTGACGACACTGAGTGCGATACCCGCGAGAAGCTGGTTCGCGATGCCGAAGAGCGGCCACAGGATGTTGATTCCACCGTTCGGATCCACGACGCCGATATAGAGAAAGTAACCCCATCCGGCGACGACGAGCGCACTCGAGATCACGACCGAGGGATACCACGAGGTCTGGCCCATCGGCTTCCAGAAATGCCCCAGGAAATCCTGCAGCATGAAGCGCCCGACGCGTGTGCCCGCATCCAGCGTCGTGAGAATGAAGACCGCCTCGAACATGATGGCGAAGTGGTACCAGAGCGCGAGCATGCTCTGACCGAATGCCGAGGAGAAAATGCTCGCCATGCCGACGGCCAGCGAGGGCGCTCCGCCGGTTCGCGCAAACAAGGTCGACTCGCCCATCTCCGCGGCGAGCGTCTGCATCTGCTCGACACTCACCGGAAAGCCCCAGGATGAAATCGTTGCGACGGCAGCCTCGGCAGTGTGACCCACGACGCCTGGTCCGCTGTTGATGGCGAAATAGACGCCCGGCTCGAGCAGTGTGGCCGCGATCATCGCCATGATCGCAACGCCGGACTCGAGCATCATTCCGCCGTAGCCGATCATGCGCACGTCACGCTCATTACCGATGAGCTTTGGGGTAGTGCCGCTGGCGACGAGCGCGTGAAAGCCCGAGATCGCGCCGCAGGCGATCGTGATGAACACGAACGGGAACAACGTGCCGCCGAAGATCGGGCCTGACCCATCCACGAACTGCGTGACGGCCGGCATCTTGATCTCGGGCCTCATCACCACGACGGCAATCGCCAGCAGCAGGACGGTTCCAAGCTTGAGAAACGTCGAGAGATAGTCGCGCGGGGCCAGCAGCAGCCAGACAGGCAGCACCGCCGCGACGAATCCATAGACGATGACGAAGGCCGCGAGCGGCTTGCCATCCATATCGAACCAGGTCCGCAGGGTTTCGTGCTCGTTCAGAGCGCCACCGCCCACGACCGCCCCGAGCAGCAACGCCAGTCCGATCAGCGAGCCTTCCATCACTCGCCCCGGACGAATATTGCGCAAATAGAGGCCGACCAGAATTGCGATGGGAATGGTCGCGAAGACCGTGGAGGTTGCCCAGGGGCTGTGCTTCATCGCGTTCACCACGACGAGCCCCAGCACGGCGATCAGGATCACCATGATGACGAGTGTTCCCACCATGGCGGCATAACCGCCAACGGGGCCGAGCTCATCGCGCGCCATCTGTCCGAGACTGCGTCCGTCGCGACGCGTCGACATGAACAGCACGGTCATGTCCTGCACGCATCCGCCGATGACTCCGCCGATCAGAATCCACAGCGTGCCGGGCAGGAAGCCGAACTGTGCGGCGAGCGTGGGACCAATCAGCGGTCCGGGGCCCGCGATGGCCGCAAAGTGATGGCCGAACACGATCCAACGATGCGTGGGGACGAAATCGCGCCCGTTGTTCAGCCGCACTGCAGGGGTCAAACGCCGATCATCGGCCACCAACACTTTGGCGCTCACCCATGCGCTGTAGAAGCGGTAGCCGAGCGAATAGATGCATACGGCGGCGACGACGATCCACATGGCATTGATCGTTTCGCCTCGATGCAAGGCGAGCCCGCCGACGGCGAATGCGCCGAGCAGTGCGACGCCGATCCAGAACAACTTCCGCATTCATCCCCCGGAACGCATGATCAGGAGGCGCAGCCTACACGCCCGCCTCAATCAGTCGATGCAATGAATTGTGAAAGCTTCTCTGCAGGTGTTGTGAATTGCAATGTCTCGCGAATGCGCGCTTGCCGGTGCTCAGCGAGCTTGGATCTGTTGTGCGGCGGGTGCTGGCGTGGCGAAATCGGGCGGCGAAAGCCCGGCCCACTCGATGCAGAAGAGTCTTCCGTCGCGCAACTGTGTCTTGATGATGCTCGTGTTCGATAACGGATGCTTCAACACGAGATCCGCCGGTACGTTCGGCGCGAGCATTGGAACGAGCACTCCGAGCGCCGTGCCATGAGAGACCACGACCACGACGCCGGAGTCGTCGATGTGCCTGTTCATCAACTCCCGTACGAACGGCAGGAAGCGACGCTGCGCCTCGGCCAACGTTTCGCCGTCGCCCAGGCGAGCGCCAAGATCCCGCTCCACGACCCACTTGGCAACCAACTCCCGGTACGACTGACGGTAATCCGGCGCGTCGATAGGAATGCCGAGCGCGATCTCGACGACTTCGGAAGCAATCGCGACGGGCGTGCGCTGGCGGAACGCGATCGCATCCGCTGTCTGGATGGCTCGCAGTCGAGGGCTGGAGTAGATGCCCACCACCCGTGTGTCCTTCAGTTCGTCCGCCAGCGCGATCGCCTGCTCGACCCCTGCGCGAGTGAGCGGGTAGCTCACGCCCTCATCGGGAACGGAGTGCGGCAGCGAGTCCAGGTTGATTTCGCTCTCTGCGTGACGAACGAACCAGAACTGCACTTCGGCGGCCGCGCCGGCAGCGGCGTGAGTCACGGCCGCAAGGAGCAACGTTGACAGGAGGAGCCGACGCAACGCAGGCGAACGGAGGTCCAGGTTCATGTTGTTTTGTAAGCCCAGGCGAGCACGCGAGCAGCACCGAGTGTGTCGAGCCACTGTTGTACCGCATACCGGCGTGACGGGAAATATCGTTCACGACTCGATTTTCGAGAATCTGCACGCGCATCTGCGAATGCATTGGTTGCGGCTTACGGGAAGCAAAAAAAAGCACGGCGATCTCTCGCCGTGCAATCGGGGGATTCGAACGTCAGCAGGAAATCAGTCGGCGCCGTATTCGCGGCAAAGCGCAGGTGAGGAGCGGAGGATCGGCTTCACGGCCACATCGTTCCAGGCCGAGCCGTGTGCGAGTTGCAGCCGGTCGACGGCCAGCAACGCCAGCATCGTGTAATGGTCCCTGGTCGGTTTATCCAGTTTGACCATCAGCACTGCTGAGCGTCCTGATGGGCGAATGCCGGCGTTCCACAGGAAGAATAGAGTTCACACAGAGAGCACAGAGATCACAGAGTCGGAAAGAGAGACGAAGAGCTCCACGGGGTACACGGGGTACACAGGGTTGTCGGAGGAGGAAGATGGCCGCTGTGCCAGCCGCTTTCGATGGAGCTGACGTGATCCGCACCGCCGCACCCCGCGTCAGCGACGGCTCGCCGTGCTCGCCGGGGTGAAAGGCGAGGGCGATGATCGCGAATGCAAAGCTCGCTTTCATGTGTTCACGCTCAGCCCGGGAACTTGATGACGGGCGTGCCACTCGTCGCACCGGCGGGCACGTACGAGGGCGCATGTTCTCCTGCGGGTCCCAGCGAGCGGACGTAGTGGTAGATCGCGAGCAGATCTGCGTCCGTCATGTCACGAAGCGCGAACCAGGGCATTGGCGGACGCGAAGGACGCCGCGCGATCGCCAGCCACTGATCGGCGGACAACGAATCCATGAACAAGCGCAGATTGATCGGATAGGTCGTGCCCCACGGGCCTTCCCATCCCAGCGCGGTACCCGTGAGCCAGGCTGTCTCGGCGACCTGGCCGGCGGTTTCGGCGTACCCCGGCGTGTGGCAATCATTGCAGCCGGCCGTGCGGGTCAGGTAGCGGCCGCGATCCGCGAGCACCGGATCGGCTTTGAAGGACGAAGCGGACTTGGGGACGACCTGCAGTGCGTTGTCGCGAGTCTGAGAAAGGGCAGCAGAAAACATGACAGCCGACAGGCTGGTCAGCAGGACGGCGGCTGCGCCGCACACGATGGGTTTGTTCACGATGATCTCCGGACAGTGTCGATGAGCCCGCAGGCGATGAAGGCATTGTCCGGGTCGGCCATCTGCTCCTCATCGGTCGGAGGAGCCAGAGTGCTCGCGGCCAGGGAGCCACGAAGGAAAGGTCGAAGGTGCTATCCGGGCAGCGAATCGATGAGCCGCTTCAGCTCGCGGCTTTGAGCACGGTCCAGTTCTCGATGCAGGTCTCGTGTGTCACTTTTCCGGAGCGCACATCCAGAATCCGCACCCGCTTGAGCTCGACGAAATCGCCAGCGCGAACGGGCGCACGATCCATTCCTTCGCCCGCATAGATGAAGCGCACTGCAAACTCATCGATGATCTGACGGTCGTTGCAATGACGACGCAGGAATGTGAATTCGGGATCGCGCATGCTGGCCGCTTCCCGTAGCTGCTGGCGGACCACGGCATCACGACCCGTCAGTCGCAGATCGCGGGAGGGTGCGATCCAGATGACGTTGGCGTCATAGAGGTCGCGAGCAGCCAGCCGAAAGGCGCTGTGCGCTTCGAGAACCTTGGTCGCTGCGGCTACGCCGGCCAGTCCGGACGTCGTGGTAGACATAAAACCTCGATGACTGCGCACGTAAGTGCGAGGTCTAGTGTCGAGGTGGGCTCGCCGGCCGGTCGATAGGTCGAAGGAGCCATCCAGTGCAGACCGTGCTGCGGGTCACGCGCAGTCGGATGTCTTCTGTGCGTGAGACTGCGGCTGATTTCCGCCGCAGTCCCGGAGTATGCTCGGGCCGACTGCATGCCCGGGCCGAGCTGCGTGTGTGGCGCGCGGAAAGTTGCGGACCGCTGCAGATCAACCCCCGGAACTCCCTCAAGTCGAAGGAACTCGCGATGGCTGAATCGACTGTTCGCGGTCATGTTGCCTGGCATGAGTTGCTCACGCCCGATGCTGGCGCTTCGCATACGTTCTATGCGCGCGTCGTGGGATGGAAAAGTCAGGCCTGGGAGCACGATCCCTCGTATCGGATGTTTGCAGCGTCGACCGGCCCGCTCGGCGGCACGCTCGCACAGAGCGAAGGCCCTGCCCGCTGGCGACACTACATCGAGGCTCCCGATCTGGATGCCACGACCGAACAGGCCGTCGGGCTGGGCGCAACCGTGCAGACACCGCCCGCGGCACTGCCGAACGGCGCCCGTTACGCGGTGCTGACCGATCCACAGGGTGCAACATTCTGTCTGTTGGCCTCCGTGAATCTTCCGCCGCCCACAGCACCCCGGCGCGGCGAGTTCTCCTGGATGGAGCTCGCCACCGACGATGTCGAATCTGCGATCGAGTTTTACAAAACACTCTTCGGCTGGGAGATCGCCTCCGAGCACGATATGGGACCGATCGGCATCTACTACACGCTGCGCTCCGGCGATGCGGAGTTCGCCGGCGTGTTCAAGAAACCTGCCGAGATGACCGGTCCGCCCAGCTGGCTCGGATACGTGCGCGTGAAGGACATCGACAAGGCGATCAAGGCCGCGACCAAGGCAGGCGGAACGCTCCTCGTAGGCCCAATGGAAGTGCCGGGAGGCGATCTGGTCGCCCAGTTTCTCGATCCCCAGGGTGCAATGTTCGCGGTCCACATGCTCGCAGCCGACAAGAAAACCGCGGGCGAGGAGTCGGCCTCGACGGCGCAACCGCCTGCAGCGATCGAAGTCAGCGGCGCCCCGAGGAATGAGGAAGCCTCAGCCGAAGTGACGCCGCGCGCTGCGCCCAGGACTCGATCCGGGTCTGCCTCGAGGACCCAGGCGAAATCCTCCAGGGCGAGCTCGCCCAGGAAGAAGGCTGCCAAGAAGAAGGTTCCGAAGAAGAAAGGGAAGGTTGCCGCAAAAGCGGGCAAGCGCGCGCCTGCGAAGCGCAAGTCCGCAAAAAGCGTTAACCGCGCGGTCCGCAAAGCGGTTAAAGTCGGCAGCCGGACATCGAGGTCTAAGGCCAAGGCAGCCCCCGGACGGAAGAAATCCGCCGGAAAAGCCAAAAAAAGGGCGAGCGCCAGGGCCAGAAAGAGCAAGTAGCTCAGGGGGTAAAAGGGAGTCATCCGGGATCTGCAGACCGTTGGCGAAAAGCGAACGAGTCTCGGATTCGGCAAATAGCACCGACCGTTGGTTGGTGACTGAACAACAAAGCCCGGAGTGCACTCCTTGAGACTGGGGGTAGGAAGAGCGTGGTCTTCCTACCTTGTTTCTTTCCCCCCGTCACACACCTTCCCTGAGGACGCTGTGAGCGTCGCTGCGGCGCTTTGCTAAGATCGCGCCTCGCCCGAGCGCGGACTGTCGATGATCGCGCAGTCGCGATGGCGGAATTTTTCGATCACCTCGCGTGATCGTCACCAGCAAACAGAGAATTCGTAATGAAGGCAGTACGTGGCAAGTCGTTCAACGGTCAGCGTGTGGTGCTCGATGGCAAGTCGTTCGTCGAGTGTCATTTCAAGGACTCCACGCTCATCATCGAAGGGTCTGGCGTATTCGAAATGCAGAATTGCCAGGTCGAAGAAGACTGCCGTCTGGCGGTGGAAGGTCCGGGACAGGTGTTGCTACATCAACTGAAGATGATGTTGTACTCCGGCGGCTGGATGTCGCGCGTGGCAGACAACGTGCTGCACGCAGTGAAGCAGCCGCCGAAGCCCCGCAAGAGCGCAGGTAATCCCTGACGCAGCAATGAACGCGCTGGCATTGAAGAGCGTGCCAGCGCGAGCCCGCTTACAGCGCCAATGCTGCATCAGGCGCATACCAAGCATGCGCTGCTCGTCCGATTTCAAGTCGGTACGTAATCGCGTAAGGCAACTCACCGCGCATACGGGTGAGGCGCTTAAAAAGTTCCTCATATCGCCGCTGCGATCTGAGCCTCATCCTCGTTCTGGAACCTCCTTCGGGACGGCAGCATTAACACGCCGTCAACAGGAGTAACGAAGGTGAGTGTTATGCGCAAGATTCCCGCATTGGTTCTGAGCGTAGGGTTGCTCGCTTCCGGCGCCGCACTTGCGGACAACAACGGCAAGAGCGACGCGAGTGTGACGGCCAGCGTGAAGTCGGCTTTGATCAGCAACGATGCCACCAAGGCGCGGCAGATCAATGTCGAAACGAAGAATGGCGTAGTTCAGCTCAGCGGTTTCGTCGACGACGCGTCTGCGAAGAGCGCCGCCGAAAGGACAGCCAAGAATGTCGAAGGTGTGAAGCAGGTCGAGAACAAGCTGCTGGTGCGCGATAGCAATCGCTCGGCCGGCCAAGCGGTGGACGACACCGTGATCGCGGCCAAGGTGAAGGGCCAGCTCGCTGGCAAGACCGGGCTTGGCACTGCGGCCGACGTGAATGTGGAAGTGAACAGCGGTGTAGTCGAGCTGAGTGGCTTCGTCGACAGTGCGGATCAGAAGGCCAAGGCTGCCGAGCTTGCTCGCGGCATCAATGGCGTGAAGGACGTTCGCAACAACATCTCGTTGAAGCCGCAGGGCTAAACGCGAGCGCGGGCGCGATCCCCGAAAAGCGGCGTGAGCGCAGGCTCACGTCGCTTTTTTCTTTGAGAGCTCCCGCTTCGTATCCACGATCGTCGCGAGCTCATAGAGCGTCGCGAGAATCGGAGTGGCCACCTTCGCGTTTCTGGCCGCGCGCAGCACGTTCCCCAGAATCGCTTCGAGCTCGAGCGGCCTGCCGTGCTCGAAGTCGAGCGCCATGCTCGTCTTGTAGGCGCCCATCTGCACCGTCGTTGCGAGAAGCTTGTCGATGTGCTCGGCGGCAATCGGATGTCCGACGGCCTGCGCGACATTGCAGACTTCCGTCATGGCGCGTCGAATCAGTTCGCGACTCCCCGCCGTCTGCGTCAGGATCTGCGTGTCCAATACGCCGCCGAGAATCGAAAGCGGATTGAAGACGGCGTTCCACACGGCTTTCTGCCAGCGCGCTCCCACCACCTCGTCCGTGAGCTTGCAGCCGACACCGCTCGCCTGAAACATCTGAGCGAGGCGTTCAGCGGCCGGTGTGATGCCGCGCGGATAGCAACCCAGGACCAACATCCCGAGCGACTGATGATGGATCTCGCCGGCGCCGGTGCGCCCCACGCCGATCAACGCCACCGCGCTCAGAAGCTCGTTGTCGGGGAACGCTTCGGCGATCTCCGGTTCGATGTCGATGCCGTTCTGGATGAGAACGATCACTGTCGAAGGGCCGACCGCCGGTCGAATGAGCGCCGCGCGATCGAGATCGGCAACCACCTTGCTCGTCAGGATCAGATAGTCAGGCGGTGATACGCAGGCGGATGCTTCGCGCAAGACCGCGTGCGGACGAAATGTGTGGTCGCCGAGCAGGTTGCTGCGGATCCGATAACCGCGCTCGCTCACGTGCGTGAAGTCCGACCGGCACACGACGGACACGGCGGCGTTCTGGCGTGCGAGGGCGGCGCCGAAAAAAGCGCCGACGGCGCCCGCACCCACGATCAGGACTGAGGAAGTCACGTTCAGCGTCCGAAGCGCGCAATCGATCGTGCTTTTGCACGCGCCGCTTCGACCTCTCGGTCGCGCGGCTCGGCTGAAGTCACGAGCGAGAGCAGAAGCGTGCGCGCGACCGCGGTCACGTCCTCGACCGCTTTGTCGAAAGCTTCCTGATTCGCTTGGGAGGGATGAGTGAAGCCGCTCAGCTTGCGCACGAACTGCAGCGAGGCTGCGCGAATCTCCTCATCGGTCGCTGGGGGTTCGAAGTTAAAAAGCGTCCGGATATTTCGGCACATGGGTTCTCCGCCGCAATCGGGCCGGGATGATTTCGAAACGAACCGTAAGGACCGCGCCGAGTCCGCGCAAGGCCTTCTTAAATAATTGAATCCAATGGGAATGTCCCCGGGCCGCGCGCCGTTCCATTCTCCGATGGCAAGCCTGATGGCAACTCCGGATAATGCGCGCGCTTTGTCGCCGCTTCCCAAGGACTCGTCATGCCGAATCTCACCGCCCTGAGCCCCGAAGATCTTCGTGCCTATCACTCGCAGATCCGTCAGCGTTACGACGCATTCGCCAAGCGCGGCGTCAAACTGAACCTCACGCGCGGCAAGCCTTCGTCGGCGCAGCTCGATCTGAGCGAGTCGCTGCTGTCCCTGCCGGGCGCCGGCGATTACATGTCCGGGTCGATCGACGCGCGCAACTATGGCGAGCTTGCCGGACTGCCCGAGCTGCGAGCCCTGCTCGCTCCCCTGTTTGGCGTCACGGGCGATCGCGTCATTCTGGGCGAGAATGCTTCGCTTTCGATCATGCACGACACGGTCGCGTTCTCATTGCTGAAGGGCAACTGCGACAGCGAGCGTCCCTGGTCGAAGGAATCGCGCATCGCGTTTCTCTGCCCCGTGCCGGGCTACGACCGTCATTTCTTCATCTGCCAGGAATTCGGCATCGAGATGATCCCCGTGCCGCTCAACGACGACGGCCCGGACATGGACGTGGTCGAGAAGCTCGTTGCCTCCGATCCGCAGATCAAGGGCATGTGGTGCGTACCGAAGTACAGCAATCCGAGCGGCGCGGTCTATTCGAATGAAACGATCGAGCGCCTGGCGAAAATGAAGACGGCGGCTCGCGATTTCCGCATCTTCTGGGATAACGCCTATGCGGTGCATCACCTCACTGCCGAACGCATCGAGATTGCGAACATCGACGAAGCCTGCGCGCGGCACGGCAATCCGAATCGCACGTTCATTTTCGGCTCGACTTCCAAGGTGACGTTCGCCGGCGCGGGTGTCGGTCTGTTCGCAAGCTCGAAGGACAACGTGTCCTGGTATCTCAAGCGCATCGAAAAGCGCACGATCGGCGGCGATAAGGTGAATCAGCTGCGCCATCTGCGGCTCTTCAAGAAGACTGAAGGCGTCGCAGCGCTCATGGACAAGCACCGCGCCATCCTCGCGCCGAAGTTCGACAAGGTCATCGAGCTCTTCGACGAGCATCTCGGTAACACGGGCGTTGCGAGCTGGACCAAGCCGAAGGGCGGCTACTTCATTACGCTCGATGTGCTCGAGGGCTGTGCCAGGCAGGTCGTGAAGCTTGCGAAAGAAGCCGGAGTGGAGCTCACGCCCGCGGGTTCGACGCATCCGCTGGGCAACGACCCGCAGGACCGCACGATTCGTATTGCACCGAGTTTTCCGGATCTTGCCGAAGTGGCGCAGGCAGCCGAAGGTGTGGCGCTCGCGGTACTGCTCGCTGCGACGGAAAAGCTGCTCGCGAAGAACTGATCAGGGCGGCGAGCGCTTATCGCCGGATGGATGCCTTGTGGGTCGCGGCTGCGGCCCACAAGTGCATCACCGCATAGCCTCGCCACGGTCGCCACGCCTGCGACTTCTCCTCGAGCTCACGCGGACTCAGTAGTCGTTCGGTCCCCGAAGCGACTCGTCGCAGAACGAGATCGCCTGTGGGAAATGCATCCGGTTCGCCGAGCGCGCGCAGTGCGATGTACTGCGCGGTCCACATGCCGAAGCCAGGCAGTGCGCACAGTGATTCGATGACCTGCTCGACGCTCGCATTGAAATCGACGCGTCCGTCTGCGACTGCCTGCGCAAGCGCACGCAATGCAGTGATCCGACTGCCGGTGATTCCCAGTCCATCGAGACTCGCAACGGCGAGGTCGTGCGGCGACGGGAATAGATGAGTCAAGCCGTCGAGGGTGCTGTCGATGGGTCGTCCCACTCGGGCGACCAGCCGCGACGCGAGGGTTCGGGCTGCGGCGACGGTGACCTGCTGACCCAGCACTGCGCGGACTGCACACTCGAAGGGATCCCACGCGCCGGGAATGCGTATGCCGGGTCGCTTCCTGATTGAAGCTGCAAGCAGGGCGTCTTTGCTGAAGATGGCAGCGATGCGGGCCGGATCGGCGGAGAGATCGAACATGCGGCGCGCCGCGGAGGAAATCTGCAGGAGTGCACTCGCCGGTGCCCCGCGCACCCGCAGCTCGACCAGATGCTCGGCCTCTCTGGGCGTGATCTTCACGAACACCGGTCCCGTCGCGCTCGCGATCGTTCGTGCATAACCCTCGGCATCCACTCGCTCGACGCCCGGGATGACGCGAGTCGCCAGAAATGCATTCACGTGGGTCCAGTCGTAAGGCGGGCGGTACGCCAGTCGCATCACCACTTCGTTCGTATCCGACGCCCGATCGGGCCGAAGTCGCGTGCGCAGCTCGCGCGGCGCACGTTTATACGTCTTCTGAAATGCATCATTGAAACGACGCAGACTTCCGAACCCGGAAGCCAACGCGATCTGCGTAATCGGGAGAGTCGTTTCATCCAGCAGGCGTTTCGCGAAATGCATTCGGCGCGTCTGCGCGACGGCAGTCGGTGAGACGCCGACATGCTCGATGAACAGACGATGCAGATGTCGCGAGCCGATCCCGACTTTGTCGGAGAGCTCATCGACCGACATGCGATCCAGCGCGCCCTCATGAATCAGCCGAAGCGCACGACGTACGACGGCTGAAGTTCCCTGCCAGGCGGGCGTGCCGGGTGCAGCCTCCGGTCGACATCGCAGGCACGGACGAAAACCCGCTTCAGCTGCCGCGGCCGCACTCGCGAAATAGATGACGTTGACGCTCTTCGGGCTCGGCGCAGGGCACACCGGCCGGCAGTAAATACCGGTCGTCTTCACTGCGATAAAGAATTTCCCGTCGAAGCGCCGGTCGCGGCTCGTGCGCGCGCGATCCAATGCTTTGCGATCCAGTCCGAGAATCGGCTCCATGCGCGCGACCATACGCCGCGCACCTGGCGGGGACTAGCCGTTTCCGGACGTGAACCGAAGAGCTGAGATCTGAGATCAGAGATCTCCACGGGGGTACACGGGGTGCGCGGGGCTCAGAATGAACAAAGGATAGGAATGATCTCGGTCTGTTCGAACCGCTTTTCTTCCCCCTGTGTTCTCCCCGTGGAGACTCTTAATCTTCTCTATGTGGCGTCCGGCTGAACGTCAGGACGCGCGGCGGCGAATTCCGGCAGGGTTTCGAGGTAGTTGCTGATCGCAACGAGCGTCGGAAAGGCAGTGAGATCGGTTCCGAAGCGGCGTGCGTTGAACATCTGTGGCACGAGCAGGATATCCGCCAGCGACAGGCTGTCTTCGAAACAGAAGCGCTGGCGGGTCGAAGTGGCACGCACCTGCTGTTCCAGTCCTTCGAAGCCTGCGCTCACCCAATGGCGATACCAAGTGTTCACGGCCTCATCATCCTGATGAAGCTGCTGGCGCAGGTAGTTCAGCACGCGCAGGTTGTTCAGCGGATGGATATCGCAGGCAATGGCCAGTGCCATCGAGCGCACGCGTGCGCGATCGTGTGCCTTCGCAGGAAGGAAAGGTGGAGTTGGATACTCCTCATTGAGATACTCGATGATCGCAAGCGACTGCGACACCAGCAGGCCGTCATCGTCCAGCGCCGGAATCAGGCCCTGCGGATTGATCTCGAGATAATCCGCGGCGCGATGCTCGTTGCGTCCAAAGTTCTTGGGAATCGATTCGTAGTCCAGGCGTTTCAGATTCAGCGCGATGCGTACGCGATAGGCGGCTGAGCTGCGGAAATAGGTGTATAGCTTCATGCGGTCATGCAATTGAAATAACGAGTGTTTCCAGTCCGTCGATGCCGGCTTCGATGCGATCGCCGGACTTCACGGCCGCAACTCCGGAGGGTGTGCCCGTGAAAATGAGATCGCCGGGACAAAGTTCGAACAGCGCGGACAGTTCACTGATGATCTCCGGCACGCTCCAGATCAAATCTGCCACATCCGCGTCCTGGCGCAGCTGATCGTTCACGCTGAGCCAGATCCGCCCCTGGTCGATGGGTTTGGATTCGGCCGGCGTGATCGCACCGATCGGTGCCGAGCGATCGAACGCCTTGCCGGTTTCCCAGGGATGTCCCTTGCTCTTCAGATCGTTCTGAAGATCGCGGCGCGTGAGATCCAGTCCGACGGCGTATCCGTAGATATGATCGAGCGCATCGGCGGGCAGGATGTTCTTTCCGCCCTGTCCGATCGCTACGACCAATTCCACTTCGTGATGAAGATTCGAGGTCCGTGAGGGATACGCGATCGTCGAATGATTGGCGACGATCGCGTCAGCCGGTTTGCAGAAGAAAAACGGAGGCTCGCGGTCCGGGTCGCTGCCCATCTCGCGCGCATGCGCTGCGTAATTGCGGCCGACGCAATAAATGCGGCGGACCGGATAGCGATGGTCAGTGCCGACGACGTCGACGGCGGCCGGAGCGGGGGGTGGAAAGACGTATTCCATAAGTAGCTTCAGTCACAGTTCGTGGTGCGATCACCGCTCGGGATCGGCTGCAGTCAGCAGCTCTTCGCCGAGCCAGGTTTTCAGCAGCGTGATTGCGCGCAGCGGTACCTCGTCTTGTTCGTGAAAACCCGTCAGAGATTCGCAGATCTGTTCGAACGTGCCGTCGCTCCGCGCAGTACGCAGCGCCGCGAGCTCATCCTCTGGCAGCGAACGATAACGAGGCGTGAAGTCCTGGCGCCAGAGCAGCCAGCTCTGCGAGCTCTCGATGCGGAGTTCTGGTACGGAGCTTCCTTCCGTCAAGGCCTTGAACACGACAGCCGCATTACTGCGAGTCTCGAGCAGTTGCATCGAGGGATGAAACCGGAATCGCAACCCGGGCCAAGCGTCGGGAGCAATGCTCGCAAGCGTATGAGAGTCGATCGTCGCAACATCCTGCGCATCGAACGCGGTCGCGACGGCCCATTCCCACCGGGCCAGATCGGCCAAAAGCGCTGTCCATTCTCGTGTCTGCAGGAACGAGGACAGTTGATCGCCCAGCCATCGCACCGAAGATGTATGCGACGGATTTGCCTGCAGGTACTCGCTCGCAAGGTGCGCGAACTGTTCACCGCCCAGAAGCTCCTGAAGGCGCGGATAGTTGTGCGCCATGGCATCGATCAGGCGCAGCCGGTAGGCATCGCTGTACACCTGCAGTCGCTGCTGGACCGGGGCGCTGTTCGTACCTGCGATGCACTGGGAGATCTCCGGATCTCCGGTCAGGACATGTCGCTGGAAGGCGCGTTGAAGAGAAGCAAGGTCCATGGCGGGAGCGGTCGTGAAGTGCGCGCGAGTATACGCGTCATGATCGCGGTCCCAATACCCGGCAGCGCGAGGCAATAAAAAGGCGGATGCATTCCTGCATCCGCCTTCGTGGCGTCGAACGATTCAGGATCAGGAGCTGGCCTTGCGAATCTGCAGGGCGTCCTTCACCTGTTTCACGCCATTCACCTCGCGGGCGATCTGCAGCGCGCGGCTGCGGGCCTGCTCGGTTTCAACGAAGCCGCTCAACTGCACGGTGCCTTTGAACGTGTCCACGTTGATCTGATGGGCCTTCGTCACCGGATCCTCGATGAGTTTGGCCTTGATCCGCGCAGTCACCACGCCGTCGTCGATCGCTTCACCCGTTGATTGCTGAGAAGGGGTGGAACTGCAGCCTGCAATCAGCGACGAACCCAACATTGCTGCGATCAGCAGCGCCGGAAGGTGAGTGCGACTGGTCACGTTGCTCGACATAAACACTCCTCGATCGTTGAACTCTGTTATGGCGCCTTAGCCGGTGCCGTCGCGACGCAGTTCGGCCTGGCGCTTGGCGCTATCGTACTCGGCGTCAGCGCGGTCCTTGCAATCCTTCTGTGCCGAACCCTGCAGAGCTTCGCACTTCTGGACGGCAACCTTGTGATTCGCGTCTGCCTGAGCCACGGCAACTTTGTACTCCGCCTTCGCTGCCTCCTCGCTCGCGTCCTGAGCCGCACCGGCTGCTTCGGCCGGATCGCGGTCCGCCTGAGCCGTAGCGATGTCCTTCTGGGCATCCGCCATGTCCTCGCGTGCATCAGCCTGCGCTTCTGCCACGTCTTTCTGCCCTTCGGCCTGTGCGGTGGAAACGTCGTGCTGAACCTCGGCGGGTGACTCTGCCTTGTTACATCCGGCCATCGCGAGTCCCGCGACGGCGATCATCCATAGGGGGTTGAGTTTCATGTGTGTTCTCCTGAAGCTTGATTCGTGGAGCCATGCTGTTGTAGTCACAACGCAGGCGTCGCGTCGTTAACGCCCGGTCTATTCGAAGGTTCCGGAAGAGCGGTCGTGCGCTGTTCAACGCGGGTGTCACTGTTCTTTCTTCTGCTGACCTATCTCTTTCCTTGTTCTTGTCTCTGGCTCACCCGTCGAGTTGGAGCGCGCCGTGACTCTGCTCAATCGATCGCAGGGCGTCGCAACTCGACGACGCTTTAACGATGCCGTCAATGCAAGTTCGTCGATGCTCGCGTGGTGCTCGATGCGTTGTCGTGCGCGGAATGCGCGAGATTGGCGCGAAGGCATCGACGCCAGGCACCACGATGATCCCTTCGCAGGTAATTTTTCTGAGTTCTCAGGGCTATTCAGGGCCATGTAGGATTGTGCTGATATAGCGCCTTTTCCTCATACTGCATCATCGACGCCTACCCGCGAATTCGCTGACAGACTTCGGAACAGATATCGCATTGCGATCGTTCAGAAGCTCTGGCGGAGGCAACCCAATGTCAACAAGAACCCCCTTGTCTGCGGAGCGGACTTCTTTGCCTTTCACGGCGAGCGATGCACTCGATGTCGCAAGGGTGTGTAGCGTCGGTGGACTACTGGGCGAATCGACAGCGATGCAGCAGCTCTTCGAGCGCATCGCGCGGGTCGCACATACGCACGCCACGATTCTGATGGTGGGTGAAGGCGGCAGCGGCAAGGAGCTGACCGCCCGCTGCATTCATCAGATGAGCACGCGTGCGGAGCAGCCGTTTCTCCTTTTGAACTGTGGCTCGCTGCCGGCGCATCTGATGGAAGCCGAACTGTTCGGGCGCGAGTCCGGACATCAGTTCGGTGCTCTGGGGCAGATGAGCGCGCCGGGGCAGATGAGCGCGCAAGAGGGCTACGTCGGTCGCACCGGGTCCGGCACTTTGCTGCTGGAAGATGTTCCCGAGTTGACGCCCGACCTGCAGCTCAAACTCCTGCGCATGCTGGAGTCCGGTCGGCTGTTACGTGTGGGCGGCGAGCTCGAGTCGATCGTCAACTGCCGCGTGATTGCAACCATGCAGCGTGAGAGCGATGCCTCGCGTCTGCGTCCAGAGCTCTACGATTTTCTTTCGATCTGCATGGTCCGCGTGCCGGCACTGCGCGAGCGCGACGACGATGCAGAGCTCCTCGCAACCTATTTCCTCAATGTGCTGAACACCGAAGAGGGCACCGCGAAGCAGTTCACGCCCCAGTCGATGGAATGCATTCAGCAGTACCCATGGCCGGGCAATGTGCGTGAACTACGTAATGCGGTGCATCGCGCCTTCGACATGGCGGAGCGCGATGTCGATTTGTGTGCTGCGCTCGAACGTACTTCGATCGCACAATCCTCGAGCGATGGGCAGATTTTGCGGATTCCTGTGGGTACACCGCTCGAAGACGTCGAACGTTGGATGATTATGGCCACACTGAGGAAATGTGAGGGAAACAAGACGCGGGCTGCGGCGTTACTGGGGGTGAGTCTGAAGACGCTCTACAACCGGCTCAACGCCTATCGCGCGCAAGGGTTCGATTTGAGCGATACCGATCGTCAACTCATCGAGGTGGCCAACTGATGTTCAATGCCCGAGAAAATGAAGTGCCAGAGACCCCGCGGAACGTGCAGGAACAGATACGCGTGCTGATTGTTGACGATCACGCGATCTTGCGCGCTGGCGTCCGCGAAATGCTGGCCGACGAGGAGGACCTGCAGGTCGTAGGCGAGGCGGGATCCGCGGAGGAAGCGCTGCAGCTCATCAACAGCGGTACCAAAGTGGATGTCGTGGTACTCGACATCACCCTGCCAGGACAGAGCGGAATCGAGCTGCTCAAGCAATTGCGCAGCGAACGACCGGATCTTGCGATTCTGGTGCTCAGCATGCACCCGGAACGCAGTTTCGCCGTACGTCTGATGCGCGCGGGCGCGAACGGCTACGTGCCGAAGATGATCGTGCCCGAAGAGCTGGTCAAAGCGGTTCGTGCCGTCGGTGCAGGACGTCGGTACATCACGCCGATCGTCGCGGAGCTGCTCGCATCCGATGCGGCATCGGATGAGGAAGGGCCGCTGCACAATCGTCTGTCCGAACGTGAGCTTCAGGTCTTCACCCGTATCGCCAAGGGCATTTCGCCGGCCGTGATGGCAAATGAGCTTGGTCTAAGCGTGAAGACCGTGAGCACGTATCGGGCTCGCATCCTCGAGAAGATGGGCATGCGTAGCAACGCCGAAATCGCTGCTTACGCCGTGCGCAACCAGCTCGTCGACTGAAGCTCGGAGAGCGGAGCCGCGACCGAGGTCGTGCAACTCCGCTCTCGTTGGCTCGCAAATCCATCAATAGTGCGCTGACTCTCGGCGCCCCTCTGTGCGCTTGTAGGCAAAAGACCTGCGGCAGCATCGCGATCATGTCGTGCGCGATCACCGTCGCAGATGGATTGTCTCCTGCGGACGAACTACGGACGTCGCAAAAAAGTTGCGGAAAGACGGATCCCGAACGCGCGTAAGTGCGTTGGAGCAACAGTCGACATCTTTTGCCGACTTTAGCTTTCTGGTCGCGTTGTTCCGATCCTGTACAGTCCGCCACGTGGACCTCCCAGTTCGATGGGGCACCCGCTGAGATCCCGTCGACACCGCGAACGGCGGCTGTACATTTAAGGCCGCGCTTTTGCGCGGCCTTTTTTTTGCGCGTTATTCCTTGCCCGGAGTGCGCGGGCTCGCAGCGAACGTGCGACCGAAGAAATCCCCGCGTTTCCAGCTCGGTCGCTGCGTCGAGTTTGCAACCTCCAGCAAGATGCGCAGATCGATGCGTGCGAGATCTGCCGCCGTTTCAAAGTCGATCGGTCCGGAGAGATCGTCGTTCGGCTGGTGATAGCGCCGATCGCGGAACTCGCGCCGCAGCTGCTCGAGGTCGACTTTCGGATCGCGTGCCCGAATGCCGCCGCTCAAGACCAGCGACGGAATGCCTTCGCGGATGAAGGAGAACTGGTCGCTGCGTACGAAGCTGACCTGTTCGGGCGTCGGATCGGGAGTGAGCTTGTAGCCTTGGGCCGTAACGGCCGCGCGAGCCACGGCGCCGAGCGAGGAGTGTTCTTCGCCAAGCGCCACGAAGTCGGTGACCGGCGCGAACAGCATCGGCATGTCGATGTTGATGTTGGCCACGAACGTGGCGCCGGGCGGTGCGTGCTGCGCGAGATAGTCCGATCCGAGCAGGCCCTTCTCCTCCGCGGTCACCGCTGCGAACAGAATCGATCGCCGCGGCTTCACGCCCGAGGCGCTCAATGCGCGCGCCATCTCCAGCAGAATCGCAGTTCCCACCGCGTTGTCCTGCGCACCGTTGTAAATGGAGTCGCCGTTCACCGCGACGCCTCGACCCAGATGGTCGAGATGCGCAGTCACGACGATGTATTCGTTCTTGAGCTTCGGATCATTGCCTGCAGCCAGTGCGAGCACGTTGGTGCTTTCCGTGCGCCGCAGCCCCGTCGTGGCGGACAGCGTGAGCAGGCCAGGCAGATCGAAGCCCTGCGGCTCGCCGTTCTCGGCGCTCTCCAGCACATCTTCGTAACTCTTCGGTCCGCCTTCGAACAGTTCCGCTGCAGCATCCTTGTTGAAGCGAAAGCGCAGCTTCAATTGCTCGTACGCGTTCTTCGGTTGCCCGTTCTCATCGAGCCAGCGCATCTGCGGCGTCCAGCTCATCGCGACCGTGCGCTCCCACGGAAACAAGCGAACATGCTCAGGTGAATCGACCATCACGACACCTACCGCGCCGCGGTCGATCAACATCGGAAATTTCGTATACGTTGAGGAATAGTAGGCGCGCTGTGTGTGCGGAAAGCTCGTGGGTGCGCCCATGAAGATCACGGCGATGCGGCCCTTCACATCCACGTTTGCGAAATCATCGTGATTCAACTCGGGCGCCGCGATGCCGAAGCCTGCGAAGGTCAATGGCGCGGTGAGTGTCGAGCTTGCAGAGAGATAGTCGGCTGAGGGCAGATAGTGCGTGCCGTACTCGAACGCGTGACTGCGGCCTCCCACCACGAGCTCGACGGAAGAGCCCGGCAGTACCGGCGTCGCTTCGACGAGCGGCACCGTTTGCAAATACGTCCCGCCATTGCCTGCGGGTTCGAGTCGGGCCTGACGGAATTGCGACGAGACGTAACCTGCCGCGATGTCGTATCCGCGCGATGCAGCTGCACGGCCCTCGAGCAAGTCGCTTGCGAGAAATTCCACGTGCGCGCGGATCGCATCGGCCCGCACCAGCGTCCATGGGTCCGCGGCCATCGATGCCGTCGAACTCAGCATCAATGCGGCCAGCATCGGGCCGTAGAAGGCAGCGGTCTTGTGAGTGAACATAGCGGATCCGCATCCGAGGGCCGCGCGGGCCGACGCGCGCACAGTACACAGCCTCCGCTCGGATTGGGAGGCCCGCGCGGCCGCAAACCTTGGCACATCGCGCTGCGTTCGGCATCCTTCACATCTGCAGATTTGACGCTCGTATTGCATTCGATGGACGCGGCCATTCCACATCTCACGTACAAGCATTGCGCCTGGCTGATCGCGATTGCGCTGGGGTTGCAAGCGTGCGCATCGACCGCCCCGGCCCCGCATGCACTGCCGCCACTTGGCGACATCTCGCGCAACGATCCGCTGATTGAGGTCGTGCCGGCGGCGCCGACGCGTTCCGGCGCAGTGAGCTCGGTCGGCAGCGAGATCGTGATCCGTGCGCTTTCTCTGATCGGTGCTCCGTACCGATATGGCGGCAGCGGCCCGACCGCATTCGACTGCAGCGGGCTCGTTCGCTACGTCCACGAGGAGATTGGCATCGAGGTTCCGCGCACGGCCGCTGAACAATTCCGGGCCGCCACACCAGTCAAGATGGACGATCTCGTCCCCGGGGATCTTTTGTTCTTCAAAATCGCGGGCAAACGCATTTCACATGTCGCGATCTACGCCGGCTCCGGCCGCTTCGTACACGCACCCCAAACCGGCCGCGCCATCGAAATGCGCACGCTGGACGACGACTACTACCGCCCGCGCCTCGCGGGCGCTGGCCGGCTGTTTTGAGAGAGAGACGGAAGCCGCAAAGACCGCATAAAAGAACTGGAATGTTCTGGGACCCAGTCGCGTCATGGAGTGCGACAACGGCCCGAGTCTCTGCTCAACAGACATCAACCTCAGACTGCAGCAGACCCGTTTCGAATTCTTTTATGCGGTCTTTGCGGCCGTCCTTTCTTAAGTCTTGGGTCTGAGAGACGGAAGCCGCAAAGACCGCATAAAAGATACGAAAGTTCCGAGCGCGAGTCGCGCCGTCGAACGCAACGACCACCGCTCGAGTTCATCTTTGAGTCCCGCGGTGCGGCAGGAACTTGGAGCTCAGGTCTGCTCGCGATCCACTTTGAATTGTCTTTTATGCGGTCTTTGCGGCCGTCCCATTCTCAAATCTTGGGCTTGTTCATCCGCTCACGCACCAGACTGTCGACGACGCTTGGGTCTGCGAGGGTGGAGGTGTCGCCGAGTTGGTCGTGTTCGTTCGCGGCGATCTTGCGCAGGATGCGGCGCATGATTTTGCCGGAGCGGGTCTTCGGCAGGCTGGGTGCCCATTGAATGAAGTCGGGGGTGGCAATGGGTCCGATTTCCTTGCGGACCCAGTCGCGCAGTTCCGTGCGTAACGCTTCGTTCGATTCGGCGCCTGCGACGAGCGTGACGTACACGTAGATGCCCGTGCCCTTGATGTCGTGAGGGAAGCCGACGGCTGCGGCTTCTGCGACTTTGGAATGGGCGACCATGGCGCTTTCGATTTCCGCCGTGCCCAGGCGATGGCCTGCGACGTTGAGCACGTCGTCGACGCGGCCGGTGATCCAGTAGTAGCCGTCTTCATCGCGCTTCACGCCGTCGCCGGTGAAATAGCGGCCGGGGAATGTCTTGAAGTATGTGTCGATGAATCGCTGGTGATCGCCGAAGACCGTGCGCATCTGACCGGGCCAGCTGTCGGTGATGATGAGGTTGCCTTCGCATGCGCCGTCCAGCACGTTGCCTTCGTTGTCGACGACTGCAGGTTTCACGCCGAAGAACGGCAGCGTTGCGGAGCCCGGTTTCTGATCGATCGCACCGGGCAGGGGCGAAATCAGGATGCCGCCCGTTTCCGTCTGCCACCAGGTGTCGACGATCGGGCAGCGACCGTCGCCTACGACGCGGTGATACCACTCCCAGGCTTCTGGATTGATGGGCTCGCCGACCGAGCCCAGCAGTCGCAGCGATTTGCGCGACCAGAATTTCACGGGGTCCTCGCCCTCGCGCATCAATGCGCGGATGGCGGTCGGTGCCGTGTAGAAGATCGTGACGTTGTGCTTGTCGACCGACTGCCAGAAACGTCCGGCGTCGGGATAGTTCGGCACGCCTTCGAACATCACGGTGGTTGCGCCGTTCGCGAGCGGCCCGTAGACGACATAGCTGTGGCCGGTAACCCAGCCGACATCGGCCGTGCACCAGTAAACATCGTCCTCGCGCACGTCGAACACGAGCTCATGTGTCATCGCTGCATACACGAGATAACCGCCGCTCGTGTGAAGCACGCCTTTCGGTTTACCGGTCGAGCCGGAGGTGTACAGGATGAAAAGCGGATCCTCGGCGTCGACCGCTTCGGGTGCGCATTCTTTCGGCTGAGCGCTGACCAGCGGCTCGAACCATTCATCGCGTTCGTACATCGGCACTCGCACACCGGTGCGCTTGACGACGAGCACATGCTTCACGCAGTCCGTGCCCGGCGCTGTGAGGGCGACATCGACATTCGCTTTGAGCGGGATGCGCTTGCCGCCGCGAACGCCTTCGTCTGCCGTGATGACGATCGTGGAGCCGCAGTCCGCGATGCGGCCCGCCAGCGAATCGGCGGAGAAGCCGCCAAAGACTACGGAGTGAACGGCGCCGATGCGTGCACATGCGAGCATGGCCACCGCAGCTTCAGGAATCATCGGCAGATAGATCGTGACGCGATCGCCTTTGCGCACGCCGAGTGACTTGAGCGCATTGGCGCACTGACAGACGCGCTCATAGAGCTGCCGGTAGGTGATGTGCTCGGCGAGTTTGGGATCGTCGCCTTCCCAGATGATGGCGGTCTTGTCGCCGCGTCGCGTCAGGTGACGGTCCAGACAATTCGCGGAGACATTGAGCTTGCCGTCATAGAACCAGCGGATACGGAAGTCGTGCTCGTCGAAGCTGGTATCCCGGACCTTCGAGTACGGCTGGATCCAGTCGATGCGCCGGCCCATGCGTGCCCAGAAGCCGTTCGGATCGCGCACGGACTCCTGATAGAGCCGCTGATAGTCGGCACTCTTCAGATGGGCGAGGGCAGCAAACTCTTCCGGGACTTTGTAGATTTTCTGGCTCATCGCAATCGACCGACCTCATAGGCGGAAGCCGAGCCTAGCGCAATCGAAACCGAAGGACGAGACGGACGGCCCCATGGACCGCAAAAAGGAAACGCAGGCCGGCCGCGGGTCAGTGGAGCAGGCCAGGCACCTGCCCCGAACGGCCTTTGTCGTCAAACATAAATCCGATTCGTTGGCTCTTTCGATTCCGTCGGCGGACTTTGCGAGTTCCTACGTCAAGGCCTGACGTACGCGCTCCGCATGCGCGGCGAGAACGGACGCCGGCGCCATCTCTCGCGAATGCGATTTGAGCTCCTTGCCTTCGTAGCAGGGAACGATGTGGAAAT
Source organism: Pseudomonadota bacterium (assembly GCA_023423935.1). Lineage (GTDB taxonomy): Bacteria > Pseudomonadota > Gammaproteobacteria > Steroidobacterales > Steroidobacteraceae > Steroidobacter. The sequence continues at coordinate 61,852 of JAFAEQ010000052.1, forward strand.
GAATGTGGAACACGGTCTGACCGCCCGCGGGCTCATTGAACTGAATGATGCGCATGCCATCCGGATTGAATGCCGCCTGCACGGCCTTCGCGATCCGCTGCGTGACGATGATCAGATTCGACAGCGCCGCCGGCTCGATGTCCAGAATCGTTCGCGCCTGGGTCTTCGGAATAACGAGCGTGTGCCCCTCCGACTGCGGCATCGCATCCATGAACGCAAGCGTCTGTGCGTCCTCATAGACCTTCGCCGCGGGAATCTCACCGCGCAGAATTTTCGCAAAGATGTTGTTGGAGTCGTACATGGCAGAAGCAATTAGTAATGAGCAATGAGCATTTAGCAAATTAGTAATGAGCAATTAGTAATGAGTAATGGGGGAATGAGTTCAGAGTCCGAGTGCTCCTAATTGCTCATTACTAATTACTCATTACTCATTAAATTCAGATCCCCGCTTTCCCCAGAGCGTCCACCACGCGGAGCAGGGCCGCGCCGAGCGAGGGGTGCTCTGCTTCGAAGTGTACGGCGAGCTCATCGAGGCGTTCGACCAGGGTGTGATCGTCGGCTGTCCCGCCGGAGGAGCGTTCCAGCAGGCGCGTAATGTCGGTGAGCAATGTCATCAGCAGTTCGCGATCCGCACTGTCGATGCTGTCGAGCGCGTTCAGATCTGTATGCAGCGCCTGGATACGTTCGCGGACATGTGTGTTCAAGATCGGCTCCTGTTCGTTAGCGGCAAGGTGTCACGGTGCGCGGGCGGGATCAATAGCGATGAACGCAGCTCAGCGCGGGTTCATGACGTCGCGCCGTGCGTAGCCGGACGGAATCGCAAAGGCATGCGCCGGGATTGATTGCTTGCGGATCGACTTCAGGACTGTCTCGCTCACCACCTTGCCGCCGTCGAAATGTCTGGCCGATACGGGAATGCCGCCGAGCTTGTCGTAGTTCTGAAGCTGCCGGTCGAGTGTCTGCTTCAGCCATGGCGCAGCGAGATCCTTGAAAATCTCCTGAATGAGCTGGCTCATGCGGGTGGCCGTCGACATGAGTTCGGGGCCGCCCTCTAGCGAAGCCGGTACGGCGACGCACAGCTGGTCGGTCACGACCGACTGTTCGACGACCTCCACGTAATCGCACGGATATTGAGCGACCTTGCCTGTACGGCCGGTACGACGGATCTCCTGAACAGGCGGCGGTTGCATGTCCGGCAGGCTGCCCCCGAGCAGCTGCTCGATCTGCGCGCGTTGCTCGGGAGACATGGATGCCATGCGCTCCTGCAGCTGTTTGAGCGCTGGGTTCAGGGTGTCCGCCATCGCCTGGACGGTGGCGCGATCCATGTGCACATAGTTCTTATCGCGCGTGTTCACCACGAACAGTGTGTCGTCGCGAAAGATCGCAAAACCATCGTGATCGTCGCCGTGCATGCGAACCTTCCCGTCCTGTACCTGGGTCGTCGCGAGCGTCGTCGTATTGCGTGTGAGATCGCGCGTGGTCGTCTCGAGCACGGTGCCCGCCTGCGCTAGGGCGAGCGACACCAGCGATCCTGCAATCATCAGTGCACTTCGAATCATGATGTCCTCTCGTTTGCTCAGGGCCAGGCTCGGGCAATGCGAACGTAACGTTCCTACCTGGGACGAGGTTTCGCGCGTGCCGTCGCGACGGCCGTGAGCGGATCGTCGGGCCAGTAGTGTTTCGGGTAGCGGCCCTTCAGTTCCTTCTTGACCTCCGCATAACCGCGCGCCCAGAAGCTTTCCAGATCGCGAGTCACCTGTACGGGACGATGTGCGGGCGACAGCAATTGCAACGTGAGCGGCACCGAACCGTTGCCGAGCTTCGGAGTCGAGCGCATGCCGAACACTTCCTGCAACCGGACCGCGACGTGCGGCGAATCGCCGCTGTAGTCGATCGGGATGCGCGAACCGCTCGGCACGTCGAGATGTGTCGGTGCAAGCTCGTTCAATCGCTGCTGTTGCTCCCAGTCCAGCAGCGACATCAGCGCCTGATGCAGATCGAGGCGATTGAGATGATCGCGACGGCTCATTCCTTCGAGCCACGGGGCCAGCCAGTCTTCGAGCGTGTTGAGCAGATGTTCGTCGGAGACATCGGGCCATTGCACCGAGGCGCGCGTTTCCACCCGACGCGCGAACTGCATGCGCGTCTGCAAGGCCCGGCTCTGAGCGGTCCATGGCAATGCGGACAATCCCAGCTCGCGAATGCCGGTCATCAGGGCGGCTGCGACCTGCGCTGGATCGGCGTTCTCGAGCCGCCGGGATTCGAGACACAGCGCACCCAGCCAACGTTCGCGCTGCATGAGCACGGCCTGTTCACGCGAGCTCCATTCGATGCGCTCGCGCGATTCGATATGGCCTGCGAAATCGTGCTCGAGATCGCTGCGATCGATCGGCGCCGCAAGCCGTACCGTCGCCTCACGTTCACCTGCGTCCAGATCGGCAACGACCAGAAATTCAGCCTTCGAGAGCCGCTGAATATTGTTGAGGCGGGCGCCTCTGCCATTGGTGAGCAGGAAGCGTCCCGACTCGCCGCGCGTCATGGCGATGCGATCCGGATACGCGAGTGCAAGAACTCGGCCGACGTCATCGCTGCCTGGTTTCTCTGGCCTTGCAGGAGAGCTCCGTTCTATCTGTCGATCGAGCAACTCCATCGAGCGTTGCACACGCTGACGTGCGCCGGCATCGAGCGTCATACCGGCAGGGGCTCGGCCTTCGCGTAAAGCGTCCACGCGCAATCGCAGATCCACATCGGGCTCGGCCACGGCACGCAACAGATCACGTTCGCCCAGCAGTGCTGCGATCGCGAGTGCAAGTCTGCGACCACCCAATTCCTCGCCGCGAACGATCATGTGCGCCAGGCGCGGATGGGTGCCGATGCGCGCGAGCGTGCGTCCATGCGCATTGATGCGCCCGCTCTGGTCGAGGACGTCCAGATCGGCGAGCAGCTCGCGTGCCTGCGTGAAGGCCGCCGCGGGCGGGGGATCGAGCCATTGCAGACTGCCAGGATCGGCAATGCCCCAGTTCGCGAGCTCGAGCGCAAGCGGTGCGAGATCCGATTCGAGAATTTCCGCAGGCGCATGGGCTGCGAGCATCGACTGTTCCGTTTCGGACCATAGTCGATAGCACACGCCGGCTTCGAGTCGGCCCGCGCGTCCGCGTCGCTGCTCGGCGGAGGCTTTGGAAATGCGGACCGTCTCCAGGCGATTCATCCCGGTCGCAGGATCGAATCGCGAGCGCCGAGCCAGACCCGAATCCACCACGATCCGCACGCCTTCGATCGTAAGGCTGGTTTCCGCGATGTTGGTCGCCAGTACGATCTTGCGCTGCCCGCGTTCGCTCGGACGGATCGCGGCATCCTGTTGCTCGACGGCCAGCTCGCCGTACAGTGGAAACACTCGCGTGCCGGCAGGAAGCGCAGAATCTTCGAGCATGCGCTGTGCTCGGCGTATCTCACCCTGTCCCGGCAGGAATACCAGCACATCGCCGGATTCGTCCTCGATCGCACGACGGGTCACCTGTGCTGCAATCGCCACAATGTCATCGTCCATCCGTGAAGTGCGCGCAGTGGCAGGGCGTTCGCGATAGTGGGTGGCGACCGGAAACATGCGACCGCTCGAAGTGACGATCGCGGCATCGCCGAGCAGCTTCGCCACGGCCTGACCGTCGAGCGTCGCCGACATCACCAGAAGCTTCAGATCCTCGCGCAGCGTCTGCTGCGAATCGAGCGTGAGTGCCAGTCCAAGATCCGCTTGCAGACTGCGCTCATGAAATTCATCGAAGATGACGAGCGCCACGCCTTCGATCGCAGCATCGCGTTGCAACCAGCGCGTCAGAATCCCTTCGGTGACCACCTCGACCCGCGTGCGGGCGCTGACCTTGCTGTCCAACCGGGTGCGATAACCAACCGTTCGACCGACCGGCTCATCGAGCAACTGCGACATGCGCGTTGCCACCGCACGAGCGGCCAGCCTGCGCGGCTCGAGCATGACGATCCTTGAATCCCCGAGCCACGCCTCATCGAGCAGCGCAAGCGGCACGAGCGTCGACTTACCCGCACCCGGCGGCGCCTGCAGTACGGCATTGCGTCCGCGCCGCAGCTCATCTTTGAGCTGCGGCAGCACTTCGGTAACGGGAAGGGAAGGGAGCATGTGGAGCCGCAAAGACCGCAAAAGGAACAAGGGCACTCGAGCCGCCAGCATGGCGGAGTTCGATACCTTATCCGGCCGCTCGGCTCTTCACACGTCTTGTCTTTTTTGCGGTCTTTGCGGCAGTCCGGCGTTCTTCACTCCAGCGTGAACCACTGGACCTCGACGCGGCGGTTCAGGTTGCTGTCGGGGCTGGCGGGTTCTTCCCAGCCGCGGCCGACGGCTTCGAGTCGGGAGACATCGAGTTTCTTGTATTTCTCGGTGAGTGCGTCACGCACGGCTAGGGAGCGCTGGCGTGATAGTTCCATGGCCTTGAGCGCCATGCTCTTCACGAGTTGCTCGCCGCCCTGTTCGCGGAATTCGTTTACGCGTGCGTTGTCGACATGGCCGCGCAGCAGCACGGTCGAGCCCGGGCTGACGGTGAGGAAGCGATTGATGGTGTCGAGATATTCCGCGTTCTGCGGCGCGCTGCGGTCGAGCACTGCGGAGTTCGGCTCGAAAAAGAAGCGGATGTCCTTGCTGAGCAGCGGGTCGCCTTCCAGCGATGCATTGGTCGAGGTCTTGATCGGCGCAATCGCGATTTTCTGTTCGGCGAACAGTCCCTTGCCGGCGAGTGCATCGAGGAAGGAGGTATCGACGAAGCGCGCCGGATCGGTGGGGTTCTTGATGACGCTTCCGTACGAAAGCACCGAGGATTGAAAGATGCCGCCGAATGAACCGGCCGAATCGATCGTGCCGGCGAAGAATGCGCGGTTCTCGGGAAGGTTCGACAGATGCACGCGCGACAATTCATTGCGTGCGTCGGCTTCGCTCCAGCCGAAGGCTTTCGCAACGACGCCGATGTTCTGCGCCTGCTGGTCGCGCAGCCGGCGATTGCCTTCCAGAATTCCGTGCACCAGGCCGCGCACCATGTCCGGATGCGCCTTGGCAAATCCCTTGTTCACGGCGAGCACGTCTGCAATCACGAGCAGATTGCGATTCGACACGAGCGCCTTCGCTTTGCCCGCGGATTTCTCGACGACTTCGTCGGTGCGCGGTGTCCAGCCTACGCAGCCATTGAGTCGCGGCGATGAGCGCGTGAGCTCATGTGCGTAGGCGTCGCACGCGATGAATGCATCGTCATAGAAGACGAGTCCGAGATGTCCGGCCTCGGGTCGAGCATCGAGATCGCGCAGGATCGAGATCGGCACGCCGGCTTCCTGTGCCAGATAGCGAATGAAGAATTCGCTTTCGTTGAACTGCGAGGCTGCGAGCACTTTGTCCGCGAGTTGGTTCACGGAGGCGATGCCGCGATCGACCACGACCATGTCGGCACCGCGCGAGTAGCCGATCTGCAGCGGTATCACGGCATCGAACTGGCGGCCGAGCACGGCAAGCGCATCCGTCGTCGTCGCTGTCGCCGCGAGGCGGCCATTGTTGAGTGGCGACCAGGTTTCGTCCTCGCTCTGGGTGATCTTCACCTTGAACCCGTATTCCTTGGCGAAAAAGGAATCGGGATTGGGTTCGAGACCGCCGTTCGCAACGATCAATCCGCCGTAACCTGCGTACTCGCTGATGTCGATCTGCAACGTATTGTCTTTGGGCTCATACGTCGCCGCCGCTTCCAGGGTCGGTGTGCCGTCGACGGGCTCGATCGGCGCTGGCGCATCGCCATCCGGTTCGCCGCGCTGGACGGCGCTTGCGGACTCAGATCGCGCGGTGCCGTTTTCCTCCTTCTTGCCGAGCAGCAGATAGGCGCCGAGTGCGATCAGCCCGACAAACAGCAGCAACGTGATCACATTGCCCGCGGCCGAGCCCCGTGCTCTGTTCCGTTGCGGTATCCGTCGATACGAAGTCATGTCCGTGCTCCTTTGCAGTTCAAACGGATTCACCCATCAGGTTCTGCGGTCCCGCGGCTTCACTGCGATACGCCGCTCGCGCGTCGCGATCTGCTCTTGTTCCTGGGGCTCAACAGCTCCGCCGGTGGCGGCTCGTCCGTGAGATCGTCCAGGCCGGCGAACAGCTCGCGCTGATCCTTGAGCCAGCGATTGGCCTCGTTCAGCGATGCAGAGAGCGCATCGAGCGAGGAGGCGACGCTGTGCTCGTCGGTCGCCAGCAACGCCTGCTCGCGCACGAGCGACACCTGCTGACGCAGTCGTTCCAGTTCCGCATCGACGAGCTCGCGGCGGCGCTGCGCGTCTGCGTGCGCTTCACGCCGAGAGCGGATGACATTGAGCTGCTGCTCGAGGCTGCGCCGCAGCTCATCGGTGATCTCATCTTTCGACAATCGCTCGATGAGGCGACGTTCCTGATCTTCCAGTCCGCGCTTCTCGCGATCGGCCGATGCGATGACCTGCAGCATGGATGCGCGCGCAGCGAGCAACTTGAGGTGTAGCCATGCCATCTGGCGTACATCGCGATTCTGCGATTCGGTGGCACCGGTGCGTGCGAGCAGCTCGACGATCTCCGCCGCCTCATGCTCGATCGATTCCTGCAACTGTCGTGCGCCGGCATCGAGACCTGAGATCAGCGCGCCATAGCGAGCGCCCCAATCCTGTTTGCCGCCTTCCGCATCGACTGCGGCGCGGAAGCGCGCGCTGCGCGACAGGGCCCACAGATACAGGCCTTCGAGGCCCGCGCCGATCAGCCAGAACGCGGGATTGAGCAGCGCGCCCAGCAACACGAATGCAGCCACGGCGAACCAGTTCGGCGGAATCGGCATGCCGAGTGGTTTTGCGTTGAATGCAGCGCCGAGATAGGAGCGTTGCGCCTTCATGTGCTTGCGTACTTGCGAAACGCCGGCGGCACGAACGCAACGTCGGTCGCTTCGCGAACGGAAATGCGCATTTGAAACTCCATGACGTCGGACGGCACGGGGTTCTGGTAGTCCTTGAGCGATGCTTCGAGCGCCGCGGCGCCGCTGACGTTCTGTGTGCGCGAATGGCGATAGGCTTTCACGGCGAGTGCCTCGGCGGCGCCGGGCGTCAACAGCGTGGGCATCGCAGGTTCGAGTCGCTGCAAATCGTTCGACTCGATCGCAAGTCCGTAGCGACGCGTCAACGCACCGATTAGCGCCGCGCTTTCGCTTTGCGTCGCTGTCGGCAACAGCGGCACTTTCACATCGACGCGTCCGGGTCGCTTGAGATCGACTTCGATCAGGTCGGGACGCGAAGAGGCGAGAATCCACAGCACGCGGCCGCGGTTCGAGGAATCCGCCATCTCCTGCGCGATCATCGAATAGAGTCGCCCCGACAAGCCGCTGTCGCCACTGCCCGATTCGCGTCGGCCGAGCGCCTGATCCGCTTCGTCGATGAACACCATGCAGCGGCCGAGCGCGCGTACGAGCCGGAAGATCTTTTCGAGATTGCCTTCGCTCGAGCCGACCCAGCGATCGCGAAAATTCTTGAGCTTGACCACCGGCACGCCCGCTTCGCCGGCGAGACATTCCACCAGAAAGGTCTTGCCGGTGCCGACCGGTCCGCAGAGCAGATAACCCATGGGCAGTGCTTTCAGATCGCCCGCTTGCCACAGCGCGATGTCCTGACGCAGCCAGCGCTTGAGCGCCTCCTGCCCGTGATAGTCCTCGAGCGTGCGGGAGGACTCGATGAACTCGACCAAGCCCGATGAGTCGCGCTCGACGAGATCTTTCTTGATGCGTGCAATATCGGCACTGCCCAGTGGCTGCTTCGAATGCGCGCGGATCTTGATCAGACTTTCCAGCGCGGCGACGGTGACGCCGACCAGCGCACCTGCGAGCTGATCGACATCCGCATCGCTGCTGAATGCCGCCGGATACTGCGCTTTGAGCAGCTCGAGCGCTCTTCGTAGCGCGGCCTGATCGGGCAGCGGTATGCGGATGCGTGCAACCCGCGTGTCCAGCGCCACGAGCGGCTCCACATCATTGAGATTGTCCGCGATCAGAATGCTGGTGAACGGCAGGTCTACGAACGGCGACTCGCTCGACCAGCTGCGCAGGAGCGAGGCGATGCTGCCATGTTCGTGGCCGCTGCCGTCTCCCGGCGCGATCTGGTCGATGCCACGGATGATGAGCGCGACGTTCTCCTGACTTTCGCGGCCGAGCGCCCGCAGGTTGCCGAGATAGCGAAGATATCTGCTCACGTACTGGATGGCGCCGAGCGGTTCGCGCGGAATGCGTGAAAGATCCGCACCGCCCCATTTCTCGATGAGCTCGCCGCCGCGCTCGATCGCAAGCCCATGCCCGAGATCGTACGAGAGCACGACTTTGAATCCCGCCAGCAGATCATCTTCGAGATAGCCGGCCAGATTCACCAACCGCACGCCTTTCTGATCGCCTGCTTGCAGCGCGATGCGATCGTGCACGTTGCCATACAGAATGAACTGCCCATGCGCGCCACTCTCATACGCGAGCGCCAGCTCATTCGCCCAACCGGGTGCTCCTTGGGGTGCAGGCATGGTCTTAACCCAATCGGAGTTGAAGAATTTCCACGGGGTTCACGGGGATCACAGGGACGCAGGGAGTTGAACGCTCACCGAGGTGAGTTCTCTTACTTCGTGCCCCGTGCACCCCGTGTTCCCCGTGGCGATCTGTGTTCTTTCCTCAACTGCTCTGGCTCTCGCCCATCGAGCGCGGGGCGGGTGGAGGCGTCTGGTCGCCGGGAATCGAGATGCCTTCGCGTGCCGCGAAGTCGGCGAGTGCTTGGTCGGCGAGCGCATTCATCTCGCTTTCCTTGATGTCGATCTGGGTCATGTCGAGCGAGTCGCGAGCGATGCGTGCGCGGCCGGCCGCCTTCGAGCGCTCCTCTTCGACCATGGATTCGAGGCGATTCAACGTGTCGCCGGAGCCGCCGATGCTCGAGATCATGCCGGAGGCCATCTCGTGGATTTCGGCCATTGCCTGGTTCATGCGCATATCGTTGATCGCGCCTTTCATGCTCTCGATCTTGGCGCGCGCGGTCTGCACGGCCACATCGCGGGCCTTCACGAGATTCTTGTACGTGGCCTCGGCTTGTTCGAGTTGCTTGCGGTTTTCTTCGAGCTGTTGCTCGATCGTCTGCAGTCGCAGCGCGTACTGTCCTGCAGCGGCCTTGTTGCCGGCGCGCAGATGCGCGGCGGTCTTCGCACGCAGGTCCTTCTGCTCGGATTCGAGCTTGCGAACCTGACCCATGATGCGTTCGCACAGTCCCGCGTGCGTTGCGAGGCCTTGATTGAAATTGGCGATCTGCTTGCGCAGATTCTCCTGCTCGAGTTCCAGCAGTGCTTCCGGATTGCGTCGCTCGACGCCGGAGACGAACAGCGAAAAGAATCCTTTGATCAGGTTCGCGACTCTGCTGAACATGCATCCTCCGGCGACGGTTGCAGGTGATTCAACTGCGCCGAGGGTAGCGAAAATCACCGGTCGGTAATAGCAAAGTCGCGTGAGGTGCGGCATGGCGCCGGTGAGCAAGGCCGCATGACCGGTCAATTCGCAGCGCTCGGGACGAGTCCGCGCGGCTCTCGCCGGTGACGCGGCCTTGGTACACTCCATCGCATGCCCAAGCCCACGACACCACCGCCACCCCTGCCTCGCCATTTGAGCGAAGTACTCGAGCTCGAGCAGCTCGACACCAACCTGTTTCGCAGCCAGGTGAATCAGGAGAACTCATTCCGTTCGCTCTTCGGCGGACAGATCTTGGGACAGGGTCTCAAGGCTGCCGCCTCGACGGTCGAAGCCGGTCGCCATCCGCATTCACTGCATGGCTATTTCCTCTTGGCCGGCGCAAGCGACATCCCCGTGATCTACGACGTTGAGCTCACGCGTGACGGCGGTAGTTTCTCCACGCGTCGCGTGGTGGCGCGTCAGCGTGCTCGCACCATCCTGCATATGGAGTTGTCGTTCCATCGGGACGAGCAGGGCTTCGATCACGACAGCGTGCTCGACATCGACGTGCCGAATCCGGAGCAGCTCATGAGCACGAAGGAGCTGGCGCAGAAGTATTCGGCCGCTTTGCCGAAAGACACGCCGCCGCTCGAGCGCTGGCCGAGCATCATTGAATTCCGGCCCGTGAACCCGGAAGAATTGTTCAAGCGTTCGGCAAGGACTGCGCGGGGTCTGTACTGGATCCGCGCTTCGTCGAAGCTTCCCGACGATCCGCTCACCCACCTTGCAGCGCTCGCGTATCTGAGCGACTACTTCCTGCTCACCACCGCACTGTTACCCCATCCGGAATCGACGCAGGCCCGCATCATGATGGCGAGCCTCGATCACGCCATGTGGTTCCACCGCCCCGTTCGCGCCGACGAATGGCTGCTCGTCGATTCCACCAGCCCTTTCATGGGCAATGCCCGCGGCTTCGCCCGCGGCCAGGTCTACAACCAGCAACGCCAGCTCGTCGCCTCGGTGGCGCAGGAGGGGCTGGTGAGGCCGATCAGGGGAAATTGACAATTGATAATGGACAATTGACAACGCGGAAGCCGAACCGATCGCTGTTCTGAGCCGCCTCTTCGTTGTCTATTGTTTTGGCGCAAGAACGGCAATTGAGATCCAATCAACGGGACGGCAACTAACCTGCAAACGAGAACGCAACCGTGTCAGTTTCTGAGTCCCTCTCTTCGTTGTCCATTGTCAATTGTCCACTGTCAATTCTCTTGTAACGTCAATCGATGCGTCGTTGGTGCGAGAGCCGTGATGGTAGGCAGGGCAATCATCCCACTCTCCGAGTCCGTCTCTTCGTTGTCCATTATCAATTGTCCATTGTCAATTCTCTCCTGAGCTTCTCCACATCCTTCTTCCCCAGCAGTTTCACTTGTCCGGGTTTGAGCTCGGGTGCGCGGAGTGGGCCGATGGCGACGCGTTCGAGGTCGCGGACTTTGAGGCCGACGCGGGCCATCATGCGGCGGATTTCGCGGTTCTGGCCTTCGCGCAGAGTGATGCTGAACAGCGTGCGGTCGCCGCGGTTGCGGTCGAGGAAGCGTTTGACGACGCGCACCGATTCCATGGACGCGCGTTTGGCGCTGCGTGTGCCGTCGGAGCTCGGCGTTACGAGGAACATGCCTCGTCGCAATGATCGGACCTGCTCCTCGGAGGCGAGGCCAGCGCACATCACGCGATATTCCTTGGCGATGCCGAACTTCGGATGCGTGAGCTGATAAGCGAGATCGCCATCGTTGGTGATCAACAGCAGCCCGATTGAGTCGGCATCGAGACGGCCGACCGGAAACAGGCGTTCGTCTTTTCGTAGCGCCGGAGGCAAGAGATCGAGCACGTTGCGCCGGCCTTCGGGGTCGCGAGTCGTGGTGATCACGCCTTTCGGTTTATTCACGAGCACGTAGGTGTGCGCGCGGGCAGCAGCTTGGTCCGCGGTCGTCTCGCGGACCGGCAAGTCGATTACTTCACCGTCGAGCTCCACCGTGTCGCTCGCGGGATCGACGAAGCAAGGCAGCGAGGCGACGACGACGCCGTTCACGCGGACCCGTCCTGCCGTAATCATGTCCTCGCAATCGCGGCGCGCGCCGATCCCCGCATCGGCCATGGCTTTCTGCAAACGAATGCCGGGTGTGGAAGGTCGGGTCGAGCGGTCGCTGCTCATGATGGGGTGTCGTGGAAAAAGGGCGGCAGGATACCGGCCCTCGTACCAGGACGCACGCAGGCGTTCTCAGACGGGAACGTCGGCCGCGGTGCGCGCGCTGCTGCGTTTCGCAAACTCGTGATTGAGCAATGCGCGCAGGCGAACGGGTTTCAGTGGCTTGTGCATGATCGTGAGGCCGGCGGCGCTGACTTTGCGAAGCTGATCGGTGGCGGTGTCGCCCGAGATCAGCACGGCGGGAATGGATTCGCCGAGGTAAGAACGCAGGATGCGGATCACATCGACGCCTGTGTCCTCACCCTTCAGGCGCAGGTCCGCGAGGATGAAATCCGGCAGCCGATCGCCCAACTCGTGCAGGGCTTCGCTCGCGTCCATTGCCGTGATGCATTTGCAACCCCAGCTTTCGAGCAGGCTCTGCATCCCGAGTCGGACAGAGGCTTCATCGTCCACCACCACGATCAGCTTGCCGCGCAGCAGATTCGGCACCTTCTGCTCGACGGTCGCGGAGATGGATTGCACGCGCTCGGCATCGGCCAGCGGAACTTCGATGGTGAAGCGCGAGCCTCGGCCCGGTACCGATCGAAGCTGCAGCGGATGTCCGAGCAGGATCGAGATACGTCGAACGGTCGCGAGCCCTAGGCCCAGTCCGCGAGTGCGATCCCGCTCCGGATTGTTGAGTTGATAGAACTCTTCGAAGATGCGCTCGTGCTGTTCTGCAGGAATACCGATGCCCGTATCCCAGACCTCGATGAGCAGTGTGCGACCGCGTTTGCGGCAGCCGACGAGCACGCCGCCTTTCTCGGTGTAGCGGATCGCATTGGACACCAGGTTCGACAGCACGCGAAACAGCAGCGTTGGATCGGTAGAGAGCATCATTCGCGAACGACGGACTCTCAGTCGCAGACCTTTCTGTTCCGCAGGCTCCCCGAACGTTCGCGCGACGCGATCGAGCACGGCCGTGGCCGAGACGATCTCGCGCTTCACCTGCACCTGACCCGCATCGAGTCGGGAGATGTCCAGAAGGTTGTCGAAGAGTTGCTCGAGCGATTCGATGCACAGCAGGATCTGATCGATCATCTTGCGTCCGTTCTCGTCGACCGAACCGTTACGCAAGGCGGTCGCGAACAGACCGAGCGAATGCAGTGGCTGGCGCAGATCATGATTCGCGGCAGCGAAGAATCTCGACTTGGAGCGGCTCGCCTCTTCGGCGCTGACCCGCGCCTGCTCAGCGAACACGTTCTGGCGCTTGAGCTCATCGACCAGTTGCTCGTTCTCGCATCGTAGTCGGATCTGCGTCGCTACGGCGCGCGCCTGTCGTTCGACGAACAGGAGCACGTAGCCGAGCACTGCAATCCACAGCACGCCGAGCGCAGCGTTGTGATAGCCGCCCTCGGAGACGTAACGAACCGCGAGCAGTCCGAAGATCGGCACGGCAAATCCGTGGAGCGCAGGCGGGAAATACGCGTGCGTCACGATGCTGATCGTTGCGCGGCTGGCGAGACAGGCTGAGATCAGTGCGAGGGTGAGAGACTGATGTGGTCCCACCAGCACGAATGCGGCAGAGCCCCAGACGAGCCCGCCGACGAAGGCCACGTTCGCAAGTCGCATGCCCCACAGTCGCGGCTCGGCTTCGGCATTCTCGGAACGGCGATACGCATGGGAAAGCCACTGTGCGCCCGATTGCACGAGCACCACGGCCAGACACCAGATGAAGATTCGCCACCCTGAAGCCTGTGGCCAGGCGACGAATACCATCAACGTGGCCATCAACGCGGCAGAGCCGGCAACGGCACTCGTATTCCCATACAGCATGGCGACGCGTTGCTGTTCAACGCGTCGCTGCAGGGCGGCGTCCATGTCGGAGATTCAGCTCAGTCGAATGCGCGGTTCAGCGGGTGGCTGCGTAGGCATTCGAAGGAAGATACCCGCGTCGCTGTGCGGCGAGCACCGCCTGTGTTCTGTTGCGCACGTTCAGTGCTTCGAACACCGCACTCACATGTGCCTTGACCGTGCGTTCCGCGACGTCCAGTGCGCGCGCGATCTCTTTGTTGCTGCAACCGCGGCCGAGCATGGTGATCACTTCCAGCTGACGCAGCGTGAGTGCACCGCTGTCCGTGGGCTGGGCGTCGGGCGCTCGTTCCGGCACGAAGACATCGCCAGCAAGCACGCGTTGAATGGCCGTCACCATGTCATCGGCAGTGAACGATTTTGGAATGAAACCTGAAGCACCTGCGGCGACGGCACGGGCGGCGATTCCTTCCTGCTCGTCTCCGGAGATCATGATGCAGGCGGTCGTCGGGAATTTCTGTCCGATGTGCTTCAACGCATTGAAGCCGTCATCGCCGCGCAGGTGCACATCCAGCAACACCAGTGCCACTTCGGGATCGCGCTGAAGGATCTGCATTGCGTCCTGGATCGAAGCAACGCTGAGTACTGCGGCATCGAGCGAGCTTTGTTCCAGGACGGCGTGAAAGCCCGCACGAAACAGCGGGTGATCGTCCACGATCAGGATTTTCATGATTGCTGCCCCATCGACATTAGAAGGTCGTGTCCTGCCAGGATCGCCGGCGTCCCTGCTGTGCAGACGGTTCTAGTTCCCATCGTTCACATGGGACATCGTACGTCCGGGCTAAGGGAAGCGGCAATTGCCCTTAGGTGCACTGCACTAAAGGTCGAGGGAAATGCGCGACTGATGCGTATTCAATCGAGGGCGGAAGGAGGCCAGGCCTCCTCCGCATCATCGGACTCTAGGCGTGCGATTCTGAAGAGGGGGAAGCGTGTTGCTGTTGCAAGGCTCCGGAAGCGTTGCTGTCGCTCGAGCTTGCGCCAGCCTGAGCGCCGACGTAGCCGCCCGCTGCACCGCCTACCGCGCCACCTACGAGCGCCGCGACGATCACCGGCCACCGAGCATCTGATCCTGTTCCGTTCGGCATATGCATCTCCTGAAGCATTTTTGGTTTATGAGAAGGACGGCTTGTCGGCTTCGACGGGTAGTACTTTCCCTGCGTTATCCCTATCGTGCAAGGACCCTCGGTCCCGGCATGCATTGCCGGCAGACACCCTCGCTCCGGTGCATCCGGCCATGAGCTCATCTGATCCTGTCTGCCTGGACGACATCGTCAGCCACGCACAACTGCTTGCTCCTCGTGAGCGGTTAGCGTTTCTGCGGGGTGCGTGCGCCCACGACGAGCATCTTTACGCGAGCGTCAACGAGCGCCTGCGCGCCAGTTCACCCGACTGGTGGGACCTCGAGCTTTCCGAAGAGGAAGCGGGCAATGCACAGACGCACGATTATCTCGATCAGATGCTGGGTCCGTATCGTGTGGTGCAGATGCTCGGCATCGGCGGCATGGGTGAGGTGGTGCTCGCTGAACGAGCCGACGGACAATTTCGACAGCGTGTCGCCATCAAGCTGGTCAAGCGCGGCGTGGTTTCGAGGCACGTACGCGGTCGGCTGAAAGTCGAGCGCCAGATCCTCGCATCGCTGAATCATCCGAACATCGCGAAGCTGCTGGATGGCGGTGTCACTGAGGACGGCACTCCCTACATCGTCATGGAGTACGTCGAAGGCGAGCCGATCGATTGCTACTGCGATCGGCATCGGCTGACACTGCGCGAGCGGTTGGAGCTGATCCTGAAGATATGTTCCGCGGTGCACGCAGCGCATCGCAATCTGATCGTTCATCGCGATCTCAAGCCTTCGAACATTCTCGTGACGGCAGACGGTGTTCCGAAGCTGCTCGATTTCGGTATTGCCAAACTGCTGGATCGACGTGAATCACTGCACACGGTGGCCGTGACGCAGATAGACATGCGTCTGATGACGCCTGGGCATGCGAGTCCAGAACAGGTTATGGGGTTGCCAGTCACCACCTCGAGCGACATCTATGTCCTCGGCGTGCTCATGTACGAGCTGCTCACGGGCTACCGGCCCTTCGATCTGAGGAACAAGTCGCTCAGCAACATCGAGCGCGTGATCTGTGACGATCAGCCAATCGCACCGAGCGCGGCGGTTGCACATGCAGGAACGAAAGACGGCGGAGGCGAGGCGAGTTCGTTGGCTGAGCGACGCTCCACGAGCGTTGCGCGCTGGGCAAAAGATCTGCGCGGCGACCTCGACAACATTGTCGCCATGGCGATGCACAAGGAGCCCGAGCGGCGCTACGCATCGGTCGAGCAGTTCTCTGCGGACATCGAGCGATACCTCAAAGGCGTTCCGGTGCTCGCGCGTGGTGACGGCTGGTATTACCGCGCGGGGAAGTTCGTCCAGCGACATACCGTTGCAGTCGCACTCTCCGCAGCGCTCGCGATCTCGATAGCAGGCGCGGCAGTGACCGCGACGGTACAAGCGCACCGCATCGCGCACGAGCGCGATGCGGTGGCCGCACAACATGCTCGCGCAGAAGCCGAGCGAGATCGCGCCGAGAGCATCTCGAGTTTCCTGATGAGCGCGTTCGAGGTTTCGGATCCTTCGGTGAGTCGCGGCAACGAAATCCGGGCGCGCGAGATTCTGGATCGTGGAGCTCGACGCATCGAAACCGAGCTGAGCAGTCAGCCGGCCACGCAGGCGGTGATGTTCGACACGATCGGGCAGGTGTACTTCAGTATGGGCCTGCTGGCCGAGTCCGAGCCGATGCTCGAGCGAGCGCTCTCCATCAGAACGGCATTGCTCGGCGATCGACATCCGGATGTCGCGGCGAGCCTGACGAGCCTTGCACAGTTGAGGCGCGAGCAGGGCGCATACGTCGAGGCTCGACGCTTGCTCGACAACGCGCTTGCAATCAATCGCAGCGCTTTCGGTGCTCGCAGTCCCGAAGTCGCGAACGATCTGCACGAGCTTGGCCGATTGCAGTACGCACAAGGCGAGTTCGACCGGAGCGAAGACACACTCCGCGACGCGCTCAGCATTTATAGAGATGCGGGAAAGCAGCGCGGCGGAAAAGTCACCCGCGTGATGGACGATTTCGCGGTGGCGCTGCAGGCGCGCGGGAATTTCGCCGAGGCCGAACGACTGTATCGTGCCGCACTGGACGCTGACAGGATCGAGCTCGGCGAGGACCATCCACAGTATGCGATCCACATGGTCAATCTTGCGGCGGTCACGCATGCGCAAGGCAACCTCGATGAAGCTGCGCGGCTGTTCGGCTCGGCGATCGAAGGACTCCGTCGCACGCTGGGTGACAAGCATCCTGAGACGATCGATGCGCTGAGCAACCTCGGTTCGTTGCTGCAGGAAAAGCGGGATTTCGATGGGGCCAGGACCGCTTTCACGACTGCACTCAAGCTGGATCGTGAACTGCGCGGCGAGCAGCACAGCTACGTAGGGATGGATCTGATGCAGCTCGGGAGTCTCGCGATCGCCGTGGGCGACTATCCGGAAGCGGAGAGATACATGCGCGAGTCGCTCGCCGTGTTTCGTCACACCTTGCCGGATGAGCACCCGAGCGTGGCCGGCGGTCTGGCGAATCTGGGCCGTGCGTTGCTCGAGCAGGAGCGCTGGGACGAGGCGCTGCGCGTTCTGCGCGAGGCGATCGCGCTGGAGAGCAAGGCATTCGGCCCGCAAAGCGAAGAAGTGGCCGTTGCAAACGTATCGATGGCGCGTGTGCTTGCGGCAAAGGGTCGACGCGCGGAGGCGGAAGCGTTGTTTCGCAGCGGCTACGAAACCATGCTCAAAGCTCGTGGACCCGAAGCTCAACGTACGGTGCAGACTCGCGAATGGATTCTCGAGTTCTATAGAAAGGCCGGGCAGGAGCGCGAAGCTCTTGAATTCCTGCGAAGTCTGGAAACCTGATCAGGAGGCCGGATACTTCTCCAGCGCGAGCGTGCCCATCCACCGCGCACTGGGCTTGATCACGCTCACGATGGAGACGAGAAGTGCCGCCGCATACGGGACTGCCTGGATCAGCAGCACCGCGATCCACAGGCGAACATCGGGCCCGCGGAGTTCCTCCGGGACGCCGACGATCTGTGTGAACACATGAACCTGATGACTCAGCAGAAAAGCGGCCGTCAACAGCAGAATCAATAACACCGTTTCCTGCGACGCCCACGCAAACGCCCATCGCAGCGCATGTCTGCGCGCGACCTTCGGTGTACGCACGAACGGTTGGCTGCGTGTGGCCAGCCCTTTGACGACGGCGACTCCGATGGTGTGCGACAACGCGAGCCCGGCGAGCGCCGCCGCCATCGTCTGACGAACGTTTGCGCCGACACGCGACACATATAAATGCGCGAGCTTCACGAGCTTGAAGATGAACAGCGCGATGGGTAGCACCGAGAACATCACGAGCGGCGGATCGAATCGCTGCGGCGAAAGCACCATCGCAGTCGACCAGCCGAGGGCGGCGAGATTGAAGATCAGGCTGAGTCCGTCGGCGAGCCAGGGTAACCAGCCGGCGACGAAGTGATAACGCTGGCCGCGCGTGAGTGTGCTACTGCGCCCGAGCAACGAACGAAAATGGCGACGCAGGATCTGCACGGCGCCGTAAGCCCAACGCGCCCGCTGCCTCTTGTAATCGAAGAACGTCTCGGGCATCAGGCCGCGGCCGTAGCTCTTGGGCAGATAGTGAGCCTGATAGCCACGTTCGAGCAGTCGCAGTCCGAGCTCGGCATCTTCAGTAATGCACCATTCCGCCCAGCCCTTCACTTCATCGAGCGCTGCGCGTCGTACCAGCGTCATCGTGCCGTGCTGGATGATGGCGTTGCGCTCGTTGCGGGTGATCATGCCGATGTGAAAGAAGCCGCGGTATTCGGCGTAGCACATCGCCTTGAAGGCATTCTGCGATTGATCGCGATAGTCCTGCGGCGCCTGCACGATTGCGACCTTGGGATCTGCAAATCCGGGAACCAGATCGGCCAGCCATCGGGATTCCACTTTGTAGTCGCTGTCGATCACGGCAACGATCTCGGCGTCCGGGTCCGTCCGTGCGAGCGCATAGTTCAGTGCGCCGGCTTTGAATCCGGCCAGCGGGCTGACATGAAAGAAGCGGAATTTCGATCCGAGCGCGCGACAGTGCGCTTCGACAGGACGCCAGGTGGCCTCATCCTGGGTGTTGTTATCAATGACGAGCACTTCGTAGTTGTCGTACTCGAGCTTTGCCAGGGCATCGAGCGTCTCGATGAGCATGTCGGCAGGCTCGTTGTACGCCGGCACATGAATCGAGACTCGCGGTGCATAACGCGCGTGCGGCTCATGCAGGCTGTGCAGCAGCGCCCGTTCGCGCGGACGTGTGCGCGACCAGCGCGCTTCCGCCCATTCGAGCGCTTCTGCAATGACGACGGCGACGACCACGAGCATTCCCAGTATCAGTGCCGCGCCGATCACGAAGGTCACGACATCGAGGTACAGCTGGGAGAACCGGTAGATGATCAGAACGGCGGCGGTCGACACGGCGTAGACGATCGCGGCGAGGAGGCTCCGGCCGCGTGTGCCCAGTGTCGGACTGTTGATGTAGAGCAGTACCAGCAGGAGCGCCGCGAGACCGACCGATACGGCCGCAAGCGTCTGCCATTGCGCAATGCGCACGATCGGTTTTACGAACTCGAACTTAGGCCTACGATGTACGTCATAGACGCCCCAATACGCGCCGACAGCGCCTTCGTACTTCGCCTTCCAGGGCTGATCGAATGCTTCCATGATGTAGTACACGTAGCCCTCGGTGCGCGCACGTTCGAGGAAGCGACGCAGGAACAGCGCCTCATTGCTCGTCGATGCGACCGCTGCGCCGCGCGTTCGACCTTCGGACGGCCAGCCCACTTCCAGGATCACGATCGGCTTGTCAGGAAACGTTCGCTGCAGCAGCTGCATCTGCGAGACCATGAAGTCGATCGAGGCATCGATGTCGACGCCCTCCCAGTAAGGCAGCAGATGCACTCCGATGAAATCCACATGCTCGGCGAGCTCGGGATGCGCGAGCCACACATGCCAGGGCTCGGCGGTACTGACCGGCTGACTAACCTCCGCGCGCGCGTGGTCCAGATAGGTGGCGAGCTCTGCCGTCGTCAGATCGCTGCGCAGGATCGTCTCGTTACCGATGATCACGCGGATGACGTTCGAATGACGACGCGCGAGATCGATCGCGGCCTGTGTTTCCTTGTCGTTTGTTTTCCGATTGCGATCCAGCCACGCACCGACGGCCACGCGCATGTCGTGTCGAGCGGCGATATCGGGTACCTCGCCAAGTGAATCGAGCGCCGAGTAGGTTCGAACCGCGTTGACCGATGCACGCGCGAGCAATGCGAGATCGGCATCGATCTGAGCTCGCGACGGCAGTACACGTTCGGCCGGGTCCTGACCTGCCTGAAAGGGGGAGAAGGCCATGCCCTGAACGCGCTCTGGCCACTGCGGCTCCTGCACCGGGCGGTTCAGATAGGCCCACACGCCAAATGTCAGCGCGGCAAACGCAACGGCCAGCAGGTAGCTCGAAAACTTCATGGCAGGGCGGGCAGTGTCGTCGCGTGCAGTCGGCTTTCCGAACGTGAAAGTCAGCAGCGGCATGTTAACTTACAGCCCTTTCGCAGGTCGGCCGATCCAGGCGGGATCGGCTGCAGATTCCGATCTATGGAGGCTCCCGATGAAATCCACCGTGCGTGGCACGTTCGCCGGCTCGGCAGTCGCCCGGACTATCAGCCTGACGGCAGGTCTCATGCTGGCGTCGGCGGCGTTCGGTGCCGATTCAACGAAGCGAGTCGAGAACGAATTCGAGATCACGCCGTTCTACGGAACCATGGGTGGCGGCAAGTTCGAGGATCCGGCTGACTCGAGCGATCGTGACATCTCGGGCGACAGCAACTGGGGCATTTTCCTCGACCTCAATGCCGACAGTCCGGAGCGCCAGTACGAGTTGCTCTACACGCAGCAGAGCACCGAGGTCGAAGGCGAGACGAAGTTCGGCATGGACATCAAGTACCTGCACATCGGCGGCCTCGTGAACTTCACGGATGTGAAGCACGCGATTCCTTACTTCGGCATGACGGTCGGTGCCACACAGTTCAGCCCTGATCTGAGCGGCCTCGATGATGAAACCAAGATCTCCTTCAGTGCCGGTGGCGGCGTCAAGATTCCGATCACCGATCACATCGGCATTCGTCTGGATGCACGTGCGTTCGTCACGCTGCTCGATTCCAAGGGCGATCTGTTCTGTGCATCGAGCGATGGCGAAGCGGCGTGCCGCATCCGCGCGTCCTCCGACACACTGTTTCAGTACACCGCGACGCTGGGTGTGATCGCGGCGTTCTGACCCGCGCCGCACGCTCCTCGTGCTCGTCATCGAAGGTCTGGCGAAAGCGTTCTCTGCCGGCAAGCCCTTGTTCGCGGATCTCTCGCTGCGCATGCAGGCTGGGGACTACATCGCGATCATGGGTGAGTCCGGTTCTGGCAAATCCACGCTGCTGAATTTGATCGCGGGGCTCGATGAGCCCGATCGCGGCCGGATCGAGATCGACGGTCAAGACATTGCGCAGCTCGACGACGCCGCTCGCACCCGCTTGCGTCGTGCGCGAATGGGTTTCGTCTTCCAGGCTTTTCATCTGCTGCCGCATCTGAGCATCGAACGCAACGTTGCGTTGCCACTCGCGCTGAATGGCCGGCAGGGTGCCGATGCGGATGCGCGCGTTGCCGAGTTGCTGGACGCCGTCGGTCTGTTGTCCAGGCGCAAGGAATTGCCGACGCGACTCTCGGGCGGCGAAATGCAGCGCGTCGCGGTCGCTCGCGCGCTCGTGCATCGTCCGAAACTCGTTCTTGCCGATGAGCCTACCGGAAATCTCGATGCCGACTCCGCCGCCGAGGTTCTCGAGTTGTTGCGCAGTCAGCTCGAGCGCGACGGTGCCGCGGGTGTGCTCGTCACGCACTCACGCGTCGCGGCTGCCACGACGGATCGAATCTACCGCATGACACGCGGAGGTCTGCAGCTCGATGCGGGGCGCGCGTGAGAGCGGCGTTCGCCGTACTCGATGCCACGGTGTTCGGTCCCATGCGATACGCGCTGGGACGCACGACGCTTGCGATTGCGGCGATTGCGCTCGGAGTGACGCTCGGCCTGTCGATCTATCTGGTCAATCGCGTCGCAGCCGATGAGGTCGCGTTGGCGGCGCGCAGCTTGTTCGGCGAGGCGGACCTTGCCGTCGAAGGCGCGGGGTCGGGGTTCGATGAGGATCTCTACCCACGCATCGCACGTCTCGAAGGCGTGCAGGTTGCGAGTCCCGTCGTGCAGATCGAGGCAAAGCTCGTGGGTCGTCGCGGCGCGCTGACGGTCTTCGGCACCGATGCGTTTCGTGCGCGGCAGATGCAGCCGGCTTTTGCGGGTGTCTTCAGCGTGCAGTCCGAGGAATCCTCGGAGAACGCATCCGACGGCGATCCTGTGTTCTTGAGCGCGAGTGCCGCCCGCGATCTGAATCTGCAGACCGGCGATTCGCTCGAGCTGCAATCTGGACTGCAGGTTCAATCATTCACTGTCGCGGGCGTGCTCCCGCCGGCGGCGCTCGAAGATCATGCGGCGATCGTCGACATCGCGACCGCGCAATGGCGGTTCGATCGACTCGGCAAGCTCTCGCGCATCAATCTCAAGCTCGCTCCTGGCACGTCCATCTCAGCGATGCGCGCGCGGCTGCGCGAAGTGCTGCCCAGCGACGTTCGTGTCTACACTCCGGAACAAGCGTCGAGCGAAGCCACGAGTCTTTCGCGTGCCTATCGATCCAATCTGACGGCACTTGCGCTCGTAGCTTTGTTTACGGGCGGATTCTTCGTTTACTCGAGTCAGTCGCTGGCCACGCTGCGCCGACGACGTGAGTTCGCACTCCTGCATGCGCTTGGGCTCACGCGTCGCGAACAGTTGCGTGCGCTGTTGATCAGCGGGGTGACGATCGGTCTGATCGGTTCGCTTGCCGGTATCGTCGGCGGCGTGGCGCTGGCGAAACTCGGTATCGCAGCGCTTGGGGCAGATCTGGGTGCAGGCTACTTCCGTGGTGTTGTGCCGCAATTGCAGGTACATGGGCTCGAGGCCGTCGCGTTCTGTTTGCTGGGTGTGATCGTCGCGCTCGCGGGCACCTTGCAGCCGGCGCTCGAAGCGTCGCGGATTCCCACCGCGGCAGCGCTCAAGGCGGCGGACATCACACTTGAGGAACTACGATCGCGACGCGTGTTCATCATTGCGCTCGTGATTGCGAGTGCCGCGCTGCTGATGCTCCCGCCCATTGCCGGCTTGCCATTGCCGGGCTATGTCTCGATTGCATTGTTCATCGTCGCTCTGGTGGCGAGCATGCCGGCCATTCTGAAGTGGCTGCTCGCGCG
Source organism: Pseudomonadota bacterium (assembly GCA_023423935.1). Lineage (GTDB taxonomy): Bacteria > Pseudomonadota > Gammaproteobacteria > Steroidobacterales > Steroidobacteraceae > Steroidobacter. Next base: position 84,806 of record JAFAEQ010000052.1, read on the forward strand.
TGCACCGCGATTGAAAGGTGTGCCTTGGGAGATCGCCATTGCGCATCTGCAGGGGACGGCACGACAAGCGACCTTGAGCCTTTCCGCCATTGTCGTGAGCTTCACGCTCATGGTGGCGATGGCGATCATGGTCGCCTCGTTTCGAGGATCGCTCGATGCATGGACACAGCGCCTGCTGCCAGCTGACATCTATCTGCGCGCCGGCTATGTCGGGCAGTCGGCCCATTTCGATCCGGCGACCGTAGAGGCACTTCGCATGATCGACGGCGTCGAAGCGGTTCAGGCCAGCCGTTTTGCTCAGGCGCGAACTCAGTCGACAGAATCGGCGCTGACGGTGATCGCGCGCGACATGGATGCGGCGCATCCGGAGCGGATGCTGTGGCTCGAAAGCACTGCGCAGAATGAGCTGCCTGCGGGACTCGTTCCTGTGTGGTTATCGCAGCCGGCTGCAGATCTGCTGCACGTAACCTCTGGCGACAATCTGCGCTTGTGGATCGAAGGCCATGAGATCGAAGCGAACGTGCGCGGCATCTGGCGGGATTACGAGCATCCGCGCGGCGCGATCGTCATGGAGCGTGCTCGCTACGTCGCGCTCACTGGTGATGAGCGGATGAACACTTTGTCGCTGACGCTTGCGAAAGGGGCATCGGAGGAATACGTGCAGCAGGAGATTCGCAAGCGTCTCGGCGACTCGCGGGAATACGACATGCGCACGCCGCGGGAATTGCGTCGCATGTCGCTGCAGGCCTTCGATCGCGCCTTTGCGGTGACGTATGTGCTCGAGCTGGTCGCCATAGTGATCGGATTGTTCGGCATTGCTGCAGGCACCAGCTCGCAGGTGCTGGCGCGCCGACGTGAGTTCGGGGTCCTGCGCCATATCGGTCTGACCCGAAGTCAGATCGCAGGGACGCTCGCCATCGAAGGTGCGGGACTCAGTCTCGTGGGTGTCGTGGCAGGTCTGATTTCCGGTGTGCTCGTGAGTCTCGTGCTGATCCGGGTGATCAACCGACAGTCATTTCATTGGTCGATGGACATCGAGGCGCCGCTGTTGTTGCTTGGCCTTCTGAGCGTGCTCCTCGTTGCAGCCGGTGCGGCGATTGCAGTGTTCAGCGGTCGCCAGGCGATGCGCGGCGATGTCGTCGCCGCTGTGAAGGAAGACTGGTGATGAAAGCGGCTGCGTTCATCGTGCTCCTGATGCTCGCCACGGCGCAGGCAGCCGAAGTCACATACCCGGATGTCGTACCCGGTTATCAAATCGAGTTTCCGCGCGACGAAGGCGCTCATCCGCAGTTTCGCACCGAATGGTGGTACGTCACGGGCTGGCTGGAGCGTGAGTCCGGCGATCCGCTCGGCTTTCAGATCACGTTCTTTCGCACGCGTCCTGGCACGCAGGAGGACAATCCTTCGCGATTCGCGGCGAAGCAGGTGCTGTTTGCGCATGCGGCCGTCAGCGATCCGCTGCGCGGACGATTACTGCTCGGCGAGCGCTCTGCGCGTGCGGGCTTCGGTCTTGCGCAAGCGGCGGAAGGACAGCTCGATGTCGCAATCGATGACTGGTCGTTGAAGTCGATCGGCGATGGCAGATATCGGGCTCGCGCGGTTGCGGCGGAGTTCGAGATGGATCTGAGCTTCGAAGCCACGCAGGCCCCTCTTCTGAACGGCAGCGAAGGATTCAGTCAGAAGAGTCCGGAACGTTTGAACGCCAGTTACTACTACAGCCAACCCCAGTTGCGCGCGAGCGGCACGCTCACCATCGGTAAAGAACGTATCGCTGTGCGCGGAACGGCGTGGCTGGATCATGAGTGGTCGTCGGCGTTCCTGGATCCTCGCGCCCAGGGATGGGATTGGATCGGCATCAATCTGGACAACGGCGGGGCACTGATGGCCTCGCGAATCCGTCAAGCCGATGGCGCTGCGCTGTGGTCGTTTGCGACCTGGCGCAGCGATGCAGACACGCCGCCTCAGATCTTCAGTACGCAGCAGATCGACTGGACACCGCTCAAGACCTGGCGGTCCGCGCGAACCGGTATCGACTATCCCATCGAATGGCAGGTGCGCGTCGGCGAGCGAACATTGCGCATCGTGCCGCTGATGGAGGATCAGGAGAGCGATACGCGCAACAGCACTGGCACCCTCTATTGGGAAGGTGCCGTGCGTGCCATCGACGAATCGAATCGAACCGTCGGTCGGGGATATCTCGAGCTGACCGGCTACGGTTCGCGGCTCAGAATGTGAGCTGACGGAAAGCCGCGATGGAAGCGATGAGAGTGATGTCGCGAACGGCGTTGCCAATCGTTCAGTGAGCGGCGGGGCGGTCTCTTTCGACCGCCCTCGCTGACATCACTTCATCGCTTTCGCGAGCGCAGTGGCGATCAGACCTTCGATCCCGGCTTCAACACCCACACCTTGCACCAGCCGTCCTTGTTGACGAGCTTGCCCGGGAAGATGTTGCACGGCTGCCATTCTTCGCCTGGCTTGCCGACGAGCTGGACGCAGTTGTGGCAGAAGCTGCCGGGCTTGTATTGGGGATTCTTGGCCTTGTCGACTTTCGATGCGTCGTGCACGTAGCCCATGGCGACGGCCATCGGGTCTTTTTCGTCCAGATGTGGTGCCGTGCTCTGTGCGGCGGCTTCGCCGACCAAGCCCGCCGCTGGCAATGCGACCAATCCTGCTAGTGCGGACTTGAGCAGCGTGCGTCGATCGACAGGAGAGTCGCTCATGATGAAACCTCGTTGGCTGGCAGAAGTGCTGGCGGATGCCTGCCGATCGCAGACATCGGCTCGATTCTAGGCAAAGCGCGATGCACTGCCAACGAAGGGAAACTCCGCTATCGCCTCTCAGCGTCGATGAGCTAGGTAACCTCTGATCAATTCGCCATTCGCAACCCTAGTTGCTTCGCCCACCGAAGCATTTCAACCAGTTGCAGACTTGCGAAGGTCAGGGAAGTCGATAAGTCAGAGCTTCCCGAGGCGTCAGCGCGTTCGATCGGGCAAGGCTTTACTTGGTGAGCTTGCCGACGAGCCGCGACAGCAGCGAATCGTTCTTGGGTAGCTTGCGGATCGCGCTCTCTGAGAGCTGGACTTCGCGCGCCTCGTCGAGCAGTTGTTCCTGCAGACTTTTCTTGGTCTGGAGCGCCTTGTGCTTGCCGGTGGAGGACGTTCTCGCCAGTGGCGCCGAACGCCTGGTCGCAGGAGGAGCCGCTTTGGCCGCCGTGAGTGCCTTGTGCGTGCCGCTTGCATTCACCTTGAACGACCCGGTGGCATTCGGCCTGAATGAGCCTGTAGCGTTGGGTCTGAACGAGCCTGTCGCGCTCGTATCCACTTCCATCGTGACCGTCGGAATCGTCGGCTTACGATCGCGCGCCTGATTCAGCTCGATGACCTTCGCTTCGCCCTTGGCAGAAGCTGCTGCCGTGGCTTTCGGCGCTGGCGCATCCTTGAAGCGCAGCTGCTCTGCGGTGCTGATGCGCATGACCGAAGGTGATGCAAAGAACGTTTTCAGATAACCCGCAACTGCCTCGGCCGACACTTCCTCACGGAAGAATCCGAGGCGCAGCGAATAGACGATCTTGCCACTGCCGGCGTTCGCGATCGAATACACGCGATAGGCCTCGAAGATGTCGAGGTGCGGCATCGCATCCAGATTCACCGGCTGCTCCGACACGACGAGTTGAATCGAGAACCACTTTTCGTCGTCGTTCATCTCCGCGCTGGTTAGTGCGCGAATGGTTTGCGTGCTGTCGAGCTCCACTCTGCCCGCCGAAGGCGCCGCTGGCATTGCAGGCTTGTTCACGGATGAAGGAACAGGCGCGGAGGGTCTGGCCGTAGCGGCCGCGGGTTGCGCAGGTTTCGGCGGTGCCGCTTTGGTCGGCACAGGTTTAGATGCTGGCTTGGCTGTTGGCACGGCCGCCGTCTTGGCGGGTGCACTCGCAGCAGGCTTGACAGGCGTGGCGGGGGCAGAGGGTTCGAGAGTGAGTGCGACTGTGGGAATGTCCACGCCCTTGCCGACATGGAAGGGCTGCGCAGGCTCGCTTGCCGGCTTGTGAGATTCCGTCTTCGCAATCGGTGCCACGTCGTTCTCGAGCGTGAGCTCGATGATGGGCTCGGGTGCCTTCGGCTTTGGTGGCTGCTGAGGTTTCGCCTTGGCGGGCTCGGCCGGTCGCGCCTTGATCACGGTATCCGTCTTGAAGCCCGGTGCGATGGTACGAGCCGATGCTGACGTATCCGCGTTCTGCGGCGAAGAAAGTGCCGGCGGATCCCAAGACAGCTCGATCTCATCGACCGCAGTTGGGTTGGCCGCTTCGGGTTTGCTCGAGACAGGTGTCGTTTGAGGGGCGGGTTTCGAGGGTACTGGCTTCTGCGAAGTTGCAGCGGGCGCCGATTGTGTCGCGACCGCCTTGGCAGTTGCTGACTCGGATTTCGCTGCTGTGCTCGCTGCAGGCTTTGCAGCTGGCGCCGCACTGGGTGTTACCTGCGGCGCGGAAGCAGGCGAGGGAACGACTGAGATCGTGGGCTTGCTGCGCGCCGTGGGCACATAACCGCGCGTGTGGCGACGATCTTCATCGGACAACGAGGTGACGAAGGCAGTCGGATAATTGTCGCGAACGGAGGCGAGCACGTCCTGGGCGTCAGCTTCGCTGGTGAAGAATCCGAGGCGCAGGCGATGTCGCGTGCGGCCGTCCTCGTTGCGGGCCACTTGATAGAGCTTGTAGCTCTCAAAACCGGGAATCGTTTTTCCAGCGGCTTGGATCGGCGCAATGGATGCGCACAGGTTGATGACGAAGAGTGGGCTGCCGGCGCCGGATGCAGAATTCGCGAGCGCAGGATCAGTCAGCAAGCCTGCGGACGTCCCTACGTAAACCCTGCTGGTGTTCTCTTCCACGTGACTTCCCCGTCGCGAAACAGACTGACCCCCAATGCCTAAGGGAAGCCTTACGGGGAAATCATTTCGTGAGCGGCGGAGTGTGTATGCGCGACACACTCGGATGACACGTTCAGCGCGGCGTGGAAATTTTCATTACTTCGACCGCAATCGGTTCGATGGCGATCGACGTTCTGCGCGCTGACTCGTCGCTGTTGGCGACTCGTGGCAACCCCGCTGTCCTGGGAAATGAATTCCGTTAGACCGGTAGCTTTGCGTCCTCGCCTTTCGGCGAGTTTGCCCTTGGCACGGACCGATTCTTCGCGCTCGTGAAGCGATAAGTCAAGCGTCACAGTCGCTTTCAGAGGACACGCTATACGGCGACAGTCAGACGCCCAAGCCGTACGTACGGTTATGTCTTACAGCGAAATGGCTTATGTGAAAGGAGGGGATAGCGCGAGTGTGCGAGCTCGTGATCAAACCGCCATGCGTGTCCAGGCTTCCTTCGTGGCGCTGGCGGGTTCACCGGCCATGATGCGGGGCGCGAGCTGCGAAACGATATGCACCTGCGCGGCGTCGGACAGCCCCAAGGCGCGCAAGGCACCTTCCAGACCATCGATCAGCTGGCGTCGATCGGTTTCTGCGGGGCATGCGTCGCGGGCAAGAGAAGCCAATTCGTCACCGACGCTTTGAATGGTTTCGGCAATCGAAGGGGCGAATTCGCTGAGATCGCCGCGCAGCCGGGCCGCAAATCGAAACGAGTTATAGGCGCAGACATAGGCGCGGTTACGCAGCTTCAGGTTTCTGAGCAGTCCCATCGGGCGTCTCTCCGCTTCAACCAATTCGACGAAAGTGTGGAGGCCGTCGCTTGCAGCGTGGTGTGAGCTACGTCTCAAAAGGCGGCCGCTTCGGGCTGTTGCGCACGCGCTGCATTGCCGATCAATCACCCACCCGGACGATGGCCTGCATCCACGTCAAGATTCTGGCGCGCGGTTGCGCGCTGGCGCCATTGACTTAAGGGCAGGTGCCAGCCAACCAGACCCTCGCCCAGGCGGGCCGCTCAACGCACGGGAGTGGTGAATGGATCCCGGATTCCGTGGGCGATGGCCAGAAACGGTGGGCAGTCAGCGTGCGCAGTTCCTCATGCGCGTCCTACGTTCCGGTCCGTCGGCGAGTGGAAATATTCGCTCTCGGCCGCGAATTGTCTGGTGAGCTTGCGCAGCTCCTCCAGGCGACCTTCGGCGGTGCTGATGGGCAGGCACTCCTCACACTCGGGGTCCGAGCACGGCTGGCGCGAATAGAGCCAGTACTGCACTGCGCCCGCAAGAAGCCCATCGGCGATGTCCCAGATATCGGCCTTCTGGTCGGTATCGGCAATGCGATTACCGAGGTCAACGGCCTTGCCGAAGGCTTCGCTAAAGGGGTTTTCAGGTTCCTGCATGATCATCTTCGAGTCTTGAGCTGGTCGGTATTGTACCCACCTGGGGTCGCCTTGAAGAGAAGCAATATCGCTGCTTTACTCCCCCGACTTTAGGTAAATGACCCGAGGATCTCATGGCTGAAGAACGCGATGCCGAAGCGCAGATGGATGCGGATGCGCTGTATCAAGAGGAAATGTTCACCGATCGTCGCGTGGGCGCGCTGCGACGGCTGACTCCGGTGAAGCGCGATGGGTCGCGCGACGAGGGCAGGCCCGTGCTCTTCATCGGTCAGGCTGAAATCATGACCAACATGGGGCCCGTCCCGATCAGCTTCGAGATTCCGGGCGACAATCTCGAGCAGGCCATCGCGGGTTTTGGTCCGGCGGCCAACGAGGCGGTCGAGCGCACGGTCCAGCAGATTCAGGAGCTGCGCCGGCAGCAGGCATCGCAGCTCGTCGTACCGCAGGGCGGCTTACCGCCGAATCTCGGTGGCGGCGGGCGCGGCGGCAAGATCCAACTGCCCTAACTCGCTGCACCAACAAAGTGCCCGCTGCCCCGTTCTGGGGCAGAGGCGGGCGCTCTTCTGCCCATTTCCCGCCGATTGATGTGAGTTTCCGCTGGCACGCTTTTCGCTCCCCTCGCTGCTTGTCTCTCAAAGCCGAGATCGGGGATGCCGGCCGCCACACCGTACGATGAAATGCATGCCGAGGACGGAAGTGTTCGAGAGCACTACCGCACCTTCGCCTCCTGGCTGGCAAAGACGCCGCAGGATCGAGTCGCCCAGAAGCGTACCGAAGCGGACTCTCTGTTCCATCGGGTCGGCATCACGTTCGCTGTCTACGGCGAGGAGGCCGGGACCGAGCGGCTGATTCCGTTCGATATCGTTCCGCGCATTATTCCGGCGCGCGAGTGGCAACACCTCGCGAGTGGCCTGCGTCAGCGCGTCAAGGCGTTGAACGCATTCATCGCCGACATCTATCACGAACAGGAAATCCTCGCCGCTCGCAAGATCCCCGCCGAGCAGGTGTTGACCAATGGTCAGTATCGTCCGGAGATGCAGGGTGTCGCGGTTCCCGGTTCGATCTACGCGCACATTGCCGGTATCGACGTAGTGAGAGCGGGACGCGGAGAGTTCTACGTCCTCGAAGACAACCTGCGTGTGCCCTCCGGCGTGTCGTACATGCTGGAAGACCGTCGCATGATGATGCGGCTGTTTCCCGAGCTGTTCGCCCAGCATTCGATTGCGCCCGTCGAACACTATCCTGACCTTCTGCTCGAGAACCTGCGCAGCGTTGCGCCGCCCGGCGTCAACGATCCGACCGTCGTGTTGCTCACTCCGGGCGCTTACAACAGCGCCTACTTCGAGCACGCTTTCCTCGCTCAGCAAATGGGCATCGAGCTCGTCGAAGGCCAGGATCTCTATGTCGAGGACGAATTCATCTACATGCGCACGACGCGCGGCCCCCAGCGGGTGGATGTGATCTATCGGCGCATCGACGATGACTTTCTCGATCCGCTGGTGTTCAGGCCCGACTCGATGCTTGGCATCCCCGGTTTGCTCGCAGCCTATCGCGCAGGACGAGTCACGATCGCGAATGCAATCGGCACCGGTGTGGCCGACGACAAATCGATTTATCCGTACGTGCCGGACATGATTCGCTTCTATCTCGGCGAAGAGCCCCTGCTGTCGAACGTGCCGACCTACGTTCTGCGCCGCAAGGAAGATTACGAATACACGCTCGCGCATCTCTCTGAGCTCGTCGTGAAGGAAGTTCACGGCGCGGGCGGCTACGGCATGTTGATCGGCCCGGCCGCAAGCAAGAAGCAGCTCGAAGAATTTCGCGAGCGAATCATCCGCAGCCCGGAGAAATACATTGCGCAGCCGACGCTGTCCTTGTCGGCCTGCCCCACGTTCGTCGAATCCGGAATCGCGCCGCGACATCTCGACTTGCGGCCATTCGTCCTGTCGGGTCGCGAAGTCACGCTCGTGCCGGGCGGGCTTACGCGAGTGGCGCTGCGCGAGGGCTCGCTCGTGGTGAACTCGTCCCAGGGCGGCGGCACGAAAGACACATGGGTGCTCGAGCGATGACGATGATGCGTACATCACCTCCAGGCGCTTCGATGCAAGACGCTTCCGCAAGCTGCAGTCCACAGCCTGAAGTCCGCGTTTTCTCATGCTGAGTCGCACGGCGGATCATCTCTATTGGATGGCGCGGTACACCGAGCGCGCGGAAAACCTCGCGCGCATGCTCGAGGTGAACTACCGCATGTCGCTGCTACCGCAAGGCTCCGAGATCGTCGAGCAAGGCTGGGTGGCCACACTCACGATCATTGGCCTGTATGACGCCTTCAGGCAACGCTACGGCGCGGTTACGCCGACGAATGCGATCGCCTTCCTGGTGTTCGATCGCGACAACCCGCAGAGCATCTATAGCTGCGTACGCGCCGCACGCGAGAACGCCAGGGCCGTGCGCGGCACGCTGACCTCGGAGATCTGGGAAACGATCAACTCGACCTGGCTGGATATGCGTGTCGCCGGCATGCGTGCGTCGTCCGAAGCCGAGGTGGGCAACTTCTTCGAATGGGTCAAGCATCGATCGCATCTCACGCGCGGCGTGATTCAAGGCACGATGCTGCGTGACGAAGCCTGGCATTTCGCATGGCTCGGAACCTATCTGGAACGCTCCGACAGCACCGCGCGCATTCTCGATGTGAAGTATCACCTGCTGCTGCCGCGAGGCGAGAAAGTGGGCGGCGCAGCCGACTACTACCAATGGAGTGCATTGCTGCACTCCGTATCCGCATTCGAAATCTATCGCCGCGTCTATCGCGATCTGATCACCCCACGTCGAGTCGCCGAGTTGCTCGTGCTGCGCGATGACATGCCGCGATCGATCCGCCGCTGCATGGCGCAGGTGTACACGCACCTGATCGCCGTGCGTAACGGTCATTCCGCGGAAACCGAACGCCGCGCGGGCGAGTTACAGGCCTCGCTCAACTTCGGCCGCATCGACGATATCTTCGAAATGGGCCTGCACGAATACCTGGTCCAGTTCATGGGCCGCACGCGCGATCTGGGTGAGCGCGTCTCGAAGGACTTCCTGGTGTCGGCGGCGGATTGAGAACCTTGAGGAGCCGCAAAGACCGCGGACTTGAGGAGCCGCAAAGACCGCAAAAAGATGATACGGGGGAGGAGATAGTCACTGCGCCTTGGCCCTGCTCCTTCCTGTGCGGTTTTGCTCTCTTTTTGCGGTCTTTGCGGCCGTCTGCCGTGTTTCTCGAGAGGTGACGATGCAACTGCACATACGACATGAAACGCTCTATCGCTACGGCGAATCGGTGAAGCGCAGCGTACAGAACCTGCGGCTGACGCCTCGTCGCGATCCGGTGCAGCGTGCGCTGAGCTGGAATATCGCGGCGCCGGGGCGGCAGCACGAGCAGATCGATGCGTATGGGAATGTCGTGCATCTGCTCACGCTCGATGAGCCTCATCGTGAGATCCGTATCGTGGTGAATGGTGTCGTCGAGACGGAGGACAGCGAAGGTCTGCCGTTGCCAAACGATGGCAAGTTGTCGCCGCTGATGTACCTGGCCGAGACGCCGCTGACCCGTGCGGATTCAGCCATTCAGGCGTTCGCTACCCAGTATGTGCCTCGCTCGGGCGATCGGCGGGCTGCACTGATCAAGCTTGCCGAGGCAGTCAGCGAGACGATCCGCTACGAGAAGGGTGTGACCGATGTGCACGAGTCGGCGGCGAAAGCGTTTGCGCGCGGCCGGGGCGTGTGCCAGGACCACGCGCATATATTCATCGCGTGCTGTCGTGCGGCGGGCGTTCCGGCGCGCTACGTGAGCGGCTACGTCTACACCGGCAAGGATGGCGAAGTGGCGAGTCACGCGTGGGTCGATGTCTGGCTCGGCGCGCATGAAGGTTGGATGTCCATCGACGTGACACATCGCACGCTCGTTGGCGGCAGGCATTGCAGGTTGGCGGTGGGTCGCGACTACATGGATGCGTGCCCCGTGCGAGGCGTGCGGCGTGGCGGTGGGCAGGAAGAAATGCAGGTCGCCGTGATCGTCGCTGCCTCCGCGCAGCAGCAGCAATAGATTAGGAATCCTTCGTCTGAAGCGAGCGTTGCGTCGCTCCCTGCGTCCTTTCGTTGTGATATTGCGGTTCTCTCATTCTCGCGAAGCCAAAGGCGGACTTCGATGACTTACTGTGTGGGCATGTTGCTGGATGCGGGCATGGTGTTCCTGGCGGACTCCCGCACCAATGCCGGCGTCGACCAGATCAGCACCTTCCGCAAGATTTCGGTGTTCGAGAAAACCGGCGAGCGCGTGATGGTGCTCATGAGCGCCGGCAATCTCGCCATCTCGCAATCGCTGGTGAACATGCTGCGCGAACGCATCCAGCAGAATGAAGGCGAGCATCTGTACAACGTACAGAACATGTACGAGGCCGCACGTCACGTCGGCAGCGTGCTGCGCGAGATTCACGCGCGCGATGCGGAAGCGATGAAGGAACACAACATCGAGTTCAATGCATCGCTGATCTTCGGCGGCCAGATCGGCTTCGAAAGCCCGCGAATGTTCTGCATCTACGCCCCGGGCAATTTCATCGAAGCCACCGCCGATACTCCGTACTTTCAGATCGGCGAATCCAAATACGGCAAACCCATCATCGACCGCGTCGTCACCCGCAGCACCAGCCTCGCCCAGGCAGCGAAATGCGCGCTCATCTCGATGGATTCCACGATCCGCTCGAACCTGTCCGTAGGCCTGCCGCTCGACCTGCTCAGCATCCATCGCGACGCACTACGCGTGCACAGCCATGTGAGCATCAACGAAGACCACGACTACTTCAAAATGATCCGCACACGCTGGAGCGAAAGCCTGCGCCATGCGTTTCATGAGTTGCCCGATCCGGAGTGGATGAGAAGAAGTTGAAGAGGCGGAGTCACGGCCGCAAAGACCGCAACAAAGACAGACGGCCGCAAAGACCGCAAAAAAGACTGGGATCGAATGAGGTGTTGCAAGTGAGAGCGCTTGGCATCGTGCGACTAAGGGCTGATGGCTTGCGATCCCGACCCACCGGCGTCTGTCTGTTCACGTTCTTTTTTGCGGCCTTTGCGGCTTCTTCGCTTCTTCACTGCGCAGCCGGAACCACCGCTGCCACCGGCTCGCGCCGTCGGCGAGGTGTTGTTGAGATCGAATTGAGATGCGGCAAGTAGGAGCGCTTGGGATCGTGCGATTCAGGGCCTGATGGCTTGCGATCCCGACCCACCGGCGTCTGTCTGTTCAAGTTCTTTTTTGCGGTCTTTGCGGCCCCCTTCGCTTCTTCATTGCGCAGCCGGAACCACCGCCGCCACCGGTTAGCCGCCACCGGCGGGGTGTTGGTGAGATCGAATTGAGATGCGGCAAGTAGCGCTTGGGATCGTGCGACTAAGGGCTTATGGCTTGCGATCCCGACCCACCGGCGTCTGTCTGTTCAAGTTCTTTTTTGCGGTCTTTGCGGCCCTCTTCGCTTCTTCACTGCGCAGCTGAAGCTACCGCCGCCACCGGTTAGCCGCCATCGGCGGGGTGTTGGTGAGATCGAATTGAGATGCGACAAGTAAGAGCGCTTGCGATCGTGCGATTCAGGGCCTGATGGCTTGCGATCCCGATCAACCGGCTTCTGTCTGTTCACGTTCCTTTTTGCGGTCTTTGCGGCCCTCTTCGTTTCTTCACTACTGCGCTGGAACCACCGCTGCCACCGGTTCGCCGCCATCGGCGGGGCGTTGTTGAGATCGAATTGAGATGCGGCAAGTAGGAGCGCTTGGGATCGTGCGATTCAGGGCCTGATGGCTTGCGATCCCGATCAACCGGCTGCTGTCTGTTCACGTTCCTTTTTGCGGTCTTTGCGGCCCTCTTCGTTTCTTCACTGCGCAGCTGGAACCACCGCAGCCACCGGCTCGCCGCCATCGCCGGGGTGCTGCGTGTCCTGAACGCTGAGCAACGTGCCGTTTTCGTGGGCGATCGCATCTTCGGTGTGTTTGTTCATCACGACGATGCTGATGCGGCGATTGATCGGGCTTTCGGGTGCCTGTGGCTCGAGGAGCACGCTGGAGGCGAGGCCGACCACGCGGCCGACTTTATCGGCGCTGAGGCCACCTGAGATCAACGAGCGGCGCGCGGCGTTTGCGCGGTCCGCCGAGAGTTCCCAGTTGCTGTAGTTCGGGCGACCGTAGGGGCGCACGTCGGTGTGGCCGCTGATGCTGATGCGATTCGGCACTTTGTCGATGATCGTCGTCAGCTCGCGCAGGATGTTATCGGCGAACGGTTCGAGCACGGCGCTGCCGAGCGGAAACATCGAGCGGCGTTCGTGATCGATGATCTGGATGCGCACGCCTTCTGGGGTGATATCCAGCAGGATCTGGTCTTTGAACTTCGCAAGCGATTCGCGCTCGTCGATCGCTTGTTTCAGTTGATCGAGCAGCGACTGCAATCGTTCGGCGTCGAGCTTCTCCGCAGCCTTCTCGGCTTGTTCTGCACTCGTGGCTTCCATTGCCGTCACGACATTGTTCGGATCCCGCTCCGCTGCCGTGCGATGCAGTTCCATGCCGCCGCCGAGTCGAATCATGCTGGTGCTTGCGCCACCCGGTCCGTTGATGGACGTGGGCGAGGGCACAGTGCTCGTGCCGGGCACCGCAGAAGGATTGTTGAAGTACTCGGAAATCGCGCCTTTCTGCTCTTCGCTGGTCGAGCCCATCAGCCACATCAACAGAAAGAACGCCATCATTGCGGTGGCGAAGTCGGCGAATGCGACTTTCCACGAGCCGCCATGGTGTCCATGGCCGCCCTTCTTCACTTTCTTGATGACGATCGTCGGTGCGACGTCGCTGCTGCCTTTCGGAACGGCCGCCATGTGCCTTACGCCTTCTTGCGCAGCTGTGTTTCCAGATCTTTGAAGCTGGGGCGCAACTCACCGGGCGTCGATTTGCGGCCGAACTCGATGGCGACCTGCGGCGGGTGTCCCTGCAGGAAACCGAGGATGCAGGTCTTGATGGTCATGTAGAACTGCGTTTCGTCGCGCGCCTGTCGCTCCATCGCATTGCTCATCGGACCGATGAAACCGTAGGCCAGCAGAATGCCGAGAAACGTGCCCACCAACGCTGCGGCGACTTTCTTGCCGATTTCTTCGGGCGGACCGCCGAGCGAGCCCATCGTGTTCACGATGCCGAGCACCGCGGCGACGATGCCGAAGCCCGGCAGGGCATCAGACACGCGCGTGAGTGCGCCTGCAGGTTCGCCAGCGTCGTGATGATGCGTGTCGATCTCCAGATCCATCAGCGCTTCGAGCTGGTGCTGATCCATGTCGCCGCTGATGATCAGGCGCAAGTAGTCCTGAATGAACTCGGTGACGTGATGATCCTTGGCGATGAGCGGACGCTTGGTGAAGATCTCGCTTTTCGCGGGTTCCTCGATGATGCGTTCGAGGCCCATCATGCCTTCCTTGCGCGCGACCGACAGCAGGTCGTACATCACCGCAAAGAGCTGTTGATAGTGTGTCTTCTTGTAAGGCGAGCCCTTGAGCAGCTTGCCAATGCCGCCCAGGGCGCGCTTCGAGACACTGAAAGGGTTGGCGATGATGAAGGCGCCGATGGCAGCGCCACCAATGATGACAACTTCGGATGGCTGCCAGAGCGCCATGATCTGACCTCCGTGCACGGCAAAGCCACCGAGCACGCAGCCCATCACTACGATCAAACCGAGGATCAGATTCATACGATTTCCGGGTGAGGCTTGGCAGGGCCGGCGGGCGCCCGTCCCTGAACCATAAGATCGGACGAAACCCGTTCAGCTTGAGAGCGACCCGACCGGTCGATCGGGTGGGAAAAAGCCTGAGAGCACGGCAAAGCGTGACGTGGGTCCGCTGGCTGGCCACAATGGTGCATATGCCCATCCGATCCGCAGGTCCCGAGCGCACTCGCCCACGCTGGACATGGCTGCTGCTCGCATTGCTGGCGACGCAGTTGTGGGCACAAGGCCTTCAGGTCATCGAGTTGCAGCACCGCACGGCCGAGGACGTGCTCCCCGTCTTGCAACCGCTGTTGAAGCAGGGCGATGCGCTGACGGGAAGCGAGTACCGGCTCTTCGTGCGAACGGATGCTGCGACACTCACGCAGATTCGCGGTGTGCTCGCGCAGCTCGATCGCAAGCCGCGTCAGTTGTGGATCTCCGTGCGCCGTGCGACTCGCAGTTCGATGGAGCAGGAGTCGACTGCAGGCTCGGTTCGGTTGGGCACCGATGGTGCCAGTGGCACGGTCATCGCAACTCAAGGACACGATGCACAGCGCGGCGGCGGGATTGCGAGCGTGCAGGTGAGCGAAGGCAATTCGGCTTTCATTGGCACGGGTCAGAGCATCCCTGTCGTGACCTCGGTGTTTGCAGGCGGCGGGCGACGCGGTATCGCCGGTGTTTCTACGGGCTATCGCGATCTCAACAGCGGCGTGCTCGTGACCCCACGTATCTCAGGTGACAACGTCATTCTCGAAATCGAACAGCAGCATCAGGAGCCCGCCAGCGGGGGCAACACCGTGCGTAGTTTCGCGCTGACGACCCAGGTGCAGGGCAGGCTGAACGAATGGATCTCGCTGGGCGCGGTCGACCAATCGCAGGTGTCGCGGGGCACGGGCACACTCAGTCGTCAGTATTCGACGAGCGATGATTCGACTTCACTTTGGGTGAAGATCGAAGAACGTTGACCGCGTCCTCCTCCATCTTGTGATCGGCGTACAGGGCGAGATGCGATCCGCGCGCTAGCGTATGCCTCCCCTAAGGAGGGTTCGTGCGCGATTCCTGGAAATTGGTCCTCGCTGTTCTTGCGTGCTGCGCAGGGCTCGCCGGTATGTGGTCAGGGCGATCCATTGCCCGTGCGCCCGGTGTACTGGTCGAGGAAGAGCCGATTCAATTTCCCGCGAGCAAGGCACCTTTCGAGTTCGAGGAATATCAACTCGCTCCTCAGGCGGCCTACGACATTACCGCGCGAGTGCTATCGACCGAGCGCTATCGCTTCGATGGCGGATCGAGCTTGTCGCCGATCGATTTCGCGGTTGGCTGGGGTCCAATGTCGGACAGCGCCGTCCTCGATCACTTTCGCATCACACAAGGCGCGCGCTTCTTCACGATCTATCCGGATGAAGAGGCCATCGACATCGACGTCGCCTTGAGATCGTCGGCGAACATGCATCTGATCGCCGCCAACTCGCTCATCCTGCGCCGTCTGAAGAACGTGAAAGCAGGCAATATCGTTCGCCTGCAAGGCTTCCTGGTGAATGCGAGCACTCAGCGCGGTTTCACCTGGAGCACGTCATTGACGCGCAACGACACCGGTGCCGGTGCCTGCGAGCTGTTCTACGTCGAATCCCTGGATGTACGTTGAGCGCGGTTACGAAGAGTTAAGCGGTCGTAATCGCCGCTCGCTGATTCCCGCTCCATACTGAATTGCCGCGACCTGCGGTGTGGATGTGAGGTGCTCATGAGTTGAGATCCCGCACGTTCCCCGCAATCGGGCCCGAGCCGATGCTGCCGACTGCCATCGAGCAGTGGAAGCTCACGTAGCTGTTTGTGTGGAACGGCAAGTGTCGCAGTGATGGGCGGTGCGTGCTCCCCAGGCATCGCTCATCACGCGGTTCTGTTTACAGGGAGCTTGCAGCGCACCAGCAATCCCGGGTGATTGTCGAGCAGTTCAACGGATGCGCGGTGCAGTCTCATGACCGCAGCGACCAGGCTCAGCCCGAGGCCGCTGCCCTTCTGGCCGCGATCGCGTTCGAGCCGGATGAACGGCTCCAGGATGCGTTGACGATCTTCTGCGGGCACACCGGGCCCGTTATCCGCCACGCTCAGCGTGATCTCGTCTTCATCCTTCGTGACACTGACGTCGACGCGGCCGCCGTCATCCACGTACTTCAGTGCGTTCTCGACCAGATTCACGAGCGTCTGTGCCAGCAGCTGCTGATTGCCGCGCAGGATCGCATGGTCCACGCCTGCGAACGTGAGCACGTGACCACGCGTCGTGGCTTCAGGCTGATACATATCCACGATCTCACGCGCGAGATTCGCAAGATCGACATCTTCGAGCGTCAGTTCTCGCGCGTGCGCATCGGCCTGCGCGATCTGCAGCAGCGTGCCGAGCGTCCGTTGCACGCGCTCCAGCTCGCTGAGTGTCGCTTCCATCACCTCGCGCGCATCCGGGACGTCGCGATGCTGCAGCGCTTCTTCGATTCGTACACGCGCGCGATAGAGCGGTGCACGCAGGTCGTGAGCGGCGCTGTCGAATGTCGTGCGTAAGAGATCGGTCTGTTGCTCCAGCCGATCGAGCATGCGATTGACCGTCTGGGCGAGCTCGTCGAACTCATCGTGCGTGCCCTCGACATCCAGTCGCTCGGACAGCTCGCCCGCCATGATGGTGTCGCAGGTCTTGGCCACCGCTGCAATGCGCCGGCGCACCCTTTGGCTGTAGAGGTAGCTCACCAGGACCGCCAGAGCCAGACACAGTCCGGTGCCCCAGATCATGGCCGAACGCAGGCGTGATGCGAGGCGCTTGCGCTCGAGAATGTCGGTGCCGACCAGCAGCGTGCGATTTGCCGGCAACCGGAAGATCTGTGCACGCACCGGATGCGCCACGACCCCGCCGTGTTCGCTCGCATCGATCTCGAATTCGATCCAGGGCCCGTGCGAGCTGATCTCCCGCGGCCAGCCCGCGATGTTGCCGGCGATGCGTTGTCCGTCAGGATCGACGAGCAGGTACACCGCCCCCGTCCGTCCCCAGTTACCGGCGCGCAGATGCAGTGTTTCGATCAGCTGCAACACCCCGCCGCGACGATAGTCATCGATCAGCCCATTCACCTCGGCCTGAATGACGACATCGACCTCATGGTCGAGAACTCGCGCGGTAAGCACGTAAACGGCAGTCAGAAGCGTGGCGATACCGGCCCCGAAAATCGCAACGAACAGCGCGGTAAGACGCGACGTCGAAAGACGAAAATTCCTGGGCAACCGAGGGTTATCTGGCATCGCTCGGAATATACCGGCTCACCTGGAAGAAGAGCCAAGAGTCTCCACGGGGGACGCGGGGATCACGGGGGGAAGACAGTAATCGCGGACCGCGCGCAGGGTCAGGACTTTCGGAGAATCCACAGCCCTCTGGCTCATGCGAGAAATCCTCGATCCCCGCGCGCCCCGTGTTCCCCGTGGAGATCGGCTCGTCCGTCTTTTTCAGTTCTCGTCCTTGAGCATGTAACCCGCGCCGCGCACGGTATGGATGAGGGGTTTCGAGAAGCCCTTGTCGACTGCGTTGCGCAGGCGGCTCATGTGGACGTCGATGATGTTGGTTTGCGGATCGAAGTGCAGGTTCCACACGCCTTCCAGCAGCATGGTGCGCGTGACGACCTGGCCGGGATGGCGCAGGAGGTACTCGAGCAGCTGGAACTCTTTTGCCGTGAGGTCGATGACGCGGCCTGCACGTGTGACTCGCCGGGCGAGCAGATCGAGCTCGAGGTCGGCGAGCTGGAGTTTGGTGACTTCTGAGGCCGAAGCAGAGGCGCGTCGGCTGAGCGCTTCGATTCGCGCCACCAGTTCGGTGAACGCGAAAGGCTTGGTGAGATAGTCATCGCCGCCGGCCTTCAATCCATGAACGCGATCGTCGACGGTGCCCAGTGCCGAGAGAATCAGCACCGGGGTGCGGTCGTTGCGCTCACGCAGTGCGCCGATGATGGCCAGGCCATCGAGATACGGCAGCTGACGATCCGCGATGATCACGTCGTAGTGGCCGCTCGTCGCCTTGGCGAGTCCGTCGCGTCCATCGGCGCTGTGATCGATGGTGTAGCCGCTGTCACGCAGTCCCTTGATGAGATATTCGGCAGCTTCGAGATCGTCTTCGATGAGAAGCAGATGCATGACCGAGGCATACCCCGCAGGTGAAACGCTCCTCCCCCGGGCGGGGGAGGAGCTGTGGGTGGAGGATTCTTGCTCGTGACTGACCATGTGTCACCACTTCAGCCGAGGCGGATGGGAACGAAGATCTGCGCATTCTCACGTTCGATGAGCAGCGCGACGACCTTGCCGTTCTTGGTGGCCGCCTTCTTGAGATCCTGCACGGATTTCACAGGAGTGCCGTTGACGCCGAGGATGATGTCGCCAGGACGTACGCCAGCTTCGGCAGCAGGACCATCGACATCTTCGACCAGCAGCGATCCGGAGGTCTCGGCTTCACGCTTTTCCTGAGGCTGCAGAGGACGGATCGACAATCCTAGTTTGCTGGCCGCATCGCCCGCCTGATTGTCGCGCGAAGCCACACGCACGCCTTCGTCCTTGATCGCTTCCGGGCGCGCGGTGAGTACCTTGCGCTCGTTGTCACGCCACACTTCGATCTTCACCGTATCGCCGGGCTTCGTGTTCGCCACGATCGCAGGAACCTGCGCCGAAGTTTCGATCTCCGTGCCGTTCACCTTGACGATCACATCGCCAGGCTTGATGCCGGCCTTCTCGCCGGGGCCATCGGCTTCCACCATCCCGACCAGTGCACCATGCGGACGATCGAGGCCGAACGAATCCGCAAGTTGTGCATCGACTTCCTGAATCGATACGCCGATGCGGCTGCGCGTGACCTTACCGTTGGCGACCAGCTGATCCTTCACGCCGCTCGCGACATCGATCGGCACGGCGAACGACAGGCCCATGTAGCCGCCGGTGCGGCTGTAGATTTGCGAGTTGATGCCGACGACTTCGCCCTTGAGGTTGAACAGCGGGCCACCCGAGTTGCCCGGATTCACGGCCACGTCGGTCTGAATGAACGGCGTGTAGCTCGCCTCACCGGGCATCGTGCGCGCGGTCGCGCTCACGACGCCGGCCGTCACGCTGTTCTCGAAGCCGAATGGCGAGCCGATCGCGATCACCCATTCGCCGGGCTTGAGCTGCGAGGCATCGCCGAGCTTCACGGTCGGCAGGTTCTTGCCATCGATCTTGATGACCGCGACGTCGGTGCGTTCATCGACACCGATCACTTTCGCTTCGTACTCGCGACGGTCGGTCATCTTCACGGTGACTTTCGAAGCGCCGTTGACCACGTGTGCATTCGTCAGGATGTAGCCATCCGGGCTCACGATGAAGCCCGAGCCTTCTCCGCGTGCCGGCTGCGCATTGCCGCGCGGCATCTGCTGTCCGAAGCGGCGGAAGAATTCATAGAACGGATCGTTGGGCGACATGCCCTGAGGACCCGAGAGGTTGCTGACGGGCTCGCTCTTCTCGACGACGGTGATGTTCACCACCGCCGGTCCATAGTGATCGACCAGCCCGGTGAAATCCGGCAAAGCAGCCGCCATATTCGTCGGCGATGCGGTAGCTACCGCGGCCGGCGGCGCTGCGGCATTTGCCGAGCCGCTCCCGAGCCCTGCGGCCACTTGTTCCTGTGAGCAAGCGCCGACGGAGAAGCCGACAGCTGCCATGCAAAGCGAAACCCTAACCAGATGCGCAATCATAGATACCCCACCGTGGATTGATTGAACGGAATCGCCAAGCTTCGGCATCCCGTGCCAGTGAGACGTCACTGCATGACCAAAGTTTGGGGGAGGGGTGTCGCGAATCCAGTTTCTTACAAAGAATTCATAGATATACGAGCGTTGTGACGAGCGTCGGTACGCGCGCCGTTCGCGTGCTCGCGTAGGCTCTGTCCGATTCGAGCGATTGATCTGGTCTTGCGCGAACGTCCTACGAGCAGCCATTACAGCCGGACTTCATGTTGTCAGACGAACGGGAACTCGTGAGCCGCATGCTGGCCGGCGAAGAACGTGCCTTCAACACGTTCTTCGAGGCGTACTTTCCGCGCGTCTATCGTTTCGCGTTGCCGCGGCTGGGCGGCGATCAGGATGCGAGCAAGGAAGTCGTGCAGGCGACGATGGTCAAGGCCATGCGCAATCTTGCGAGCTATCGCGGGGATGCGGCGTTGTTCAGCTGGATCTGTCAGATCTGCCGGCGCCAGATCGTCGATCATCTGCGCGCACATCGACGCAGAGCGGATCGCGTCGTGCTGCTCGACGACAGTCCGGAGATCAGTGCGGCGCTCGATTCGATCGAAGCGCCGCGCGAGGATGAGCCGGCGCATCGGTACGGCGCGGACGAAACGCGACGTCTGGTGCGCTCGGTGCTGGATCGATTGCCTTCGCGTTACGGCGATGTGCTCGAATGGAAATATGTGGAGGGGCGTTCAGTAGAAGAGATCGGCGAATTGCTGGGCATCGGTCACACCGCAGCTCAGTCATTGCTCGCGCGTGCGCGCACTGCATTCCGGCAAGCACTCGAGACGGTATTCGGCTCGGCGGTTGACGATGTGCTCGCTGGCATGCGCGGCTCTCACTGACGAGACACAGCCATGAATGAACCCTTCGACATCCGCAAGCTGGACGACGACAACGAGGAAAACCTCGGCGCGTTGCTGCGCGAGGCGGGGCCGCGTGATCTGCCGTCGGCCGAGCTGATGCAAGACGTGCGGCAGGCAGTGCATGCGGAGTGGCAGTCCATCGTTGCGCAGCGTCGCCGGCGCAATCGATTCGTCGGTTATGGAGTGGCTGCCAGTGTGCTGCTTGCAGCCCTGGCCACGACCATCGGCCTGAGAGTGTCGACGCCGTCTGCACAGTGGGTAGCGTCGGTCGCGCGCATCGACGGTTCTCTGCAAATGAACTCCGATGGCAATGACTGGCATGCCGTGAGCGTGGGTGAGCCGCTTCCCGAAGGTGCTCTGCTGCGTACCGATGCCGGCACGCGCGCTGCGCTCGACTTCGGCGATGGCGTGTCGGTGCGTCTGAATGCCGGCTCCATGATCGGCCTGAAGAGTGTGGATCGCATCGAGCTGGAGAACGGCGAGGTGTATGTGGATGCAACGCCCCAAGCGGCGCAGGCGCGCTCGGATCAGTCGCTGACCATCGAAACACTGCACGGCAATGTGCGTCATCTGGGCACTCAGTACGAGGTGCGCTCGTCTGCGTCCGGAATGCAGGTCAGCGTCCGTGAGGGGCGTGTCCAGATCGTCAATGGACAGCGGCTTCTTCAGGCTGCTTCAGGTGAGCAGGTATCGCTCACCGAGGGTCAAGTCAGCCGCGCAACCATTTCGCCGCAGGATGGACGCTGGCAATGGGCCACCGACATCGCGCCTGTGTTCGATATCGAACATCAGCCGCTCGCGCGATTCCTCGACTGGGTCGCGCGCGAAACCGGCAAACGCATCGCCTACGCCACGCCTGAAGTGCAGCAGCGCGCCGAAGGCATGATCCTGCGCGGCTCCATCAGTAATCTGCCGCCCGAACAAGCGCTCGCTGCAGTGCTCGCCACGACACCCTTTAAGCATCAGGATCGCAACGGCGAACTCGAGATTGCACTCTGATTAAGGGTGTCGAGAGTTCAAGCCGGGATTACTAAGCACTCGGAGACAGGATCTCCACGGGGAGCACGGGGTGCACGGGGTTGTTCGCAGAGCGGAGGCACCCTTCCTGTGGGGCCGACTTCAGTCGGACATCTCTTGTTCGGCTGAAGCCGAACCCACAGCGGAGAGTGGAGGCTCTCGTCGAGCGAAGCGACTCGCCATCACTGACATCACTTCGTCCCTTTCATCGCTCCGAGAAGACTCGGAAACAGGATCGCCACGGGGGAGCACGGGTGCACGGGGTTGTTCGCAGAGCGGAGGCACCCTTCCTGTGGGTCCGACTTTTAGTCGGACATCTCTTGTTCGGCTGAAGCCGAATCCACAGCGGAGAGTGGAGGCTCTCGTCGAGCGACTCGCCATCACTGACATCACTTCGTCACTTTCATCATCCGAGAAGACTCGGAAACAGGATCTCCACGGGGGCGCTGGGTGCACGGGGTTGTTCGCAGAGTGGAGGCACTCTTCCTGTGGGTCCGACTTCAGTCACAATGACACTGCATTAAGCTGCTGCAGCCTTGCGATGAGCCAAGATGTGCGCTCGGGCTTGAGCTCGAGGTTGTTGTAGCCACAGGTAAGGTTTGGATCGCCGCTTCTTCAGTCGAGGCTCGATGCGCCCGG
>JAFAEQ010000002.1 GCA_023423935.1 Pseudomonadota bacterium
ACCCCGGCCTACGCCGGGGTGACCCCGCGAGCCTACGGAGGGGTGACCCGCGCCCCCCGGATCTACGCCGGGTAACGTCACTACCGAATCGGCGGTTACAGGTCACTGGTGCCTGCGAGCCGGCCGATGAGCGCCGTCAGACTCATCGCGAGCACGCCCCAAAACACCACTCGCACAGCACCGCGTACCGGGGAAGCGCCGCCCGTCCATGCGGCGAGAGCGCCGAGCAGACCGAGCGAGCACAGCGAGCTGCCTGCGATGAACGCAGCGACACTTTGAAGCGGCGAGGCGAGCGCCACCAGCAGCGGCATCAATGCACCTGTCGTGAATGCAGCCGCCGAGGCCAGCGCTGCCTGGACCGGACGTGGCTTCGTGGCACTGGAAAGTCCCAGCTCATCGCGTGCATGCGCCTCCAGCGCATCGTGTTGCATGAGTTGCACGGCCACCTCCTTCGCGAGCGCGGGTTGCAGTCCGCGCTTCACATAGATGCTCGCGAGCTCTGCGCTTTCAGCCTCCGCATTGTTCGCGATCTCTTCCCGTTCGATCTCGAGCTCGGCAGCTTCGGCGTCCGCCTGCGAGCTGACCGAGACGTATTCACCGGCACCCATCGACATCGCGCCTGCAACGATGCCCGCGACACCCGCGATCCAGAGCTGTTCGCGCGAAGCGGAAGCGGCTGCGACGCCGACGAGCAAACCCGCTGTGGAAAGAATCCCATCGTTCGCGCCAAGCACGGCCGCTCGCAGCCAACCCGTGCGCGACAGATGGTGATGTTCGCGATGACGACGCATGCCCGCTCCTTCAGCCGTGCCTCAAGCCGTCGTAGATCAGTTTCAACGAAACCAGAAACAGCAGCCACTGGACCGCTGCGTAATAGAGCTGCTGCGGCATCACCCGCACCAGTCGCACGCCCGCGAGCGTGCCGCCGATCGCAATGGGCATGAGCCACAACGATGTGCGCAGATTGGCAAAGCCCAGCTGGCCTAGCGCCCAGTACGGCACTAGTTTCGCCGCGTTGATGATGGCGAACAGAATGGTGGTCGTTCCTGCGTAGACCGTCTTGGGAAGCTGCTGTGGCAGTACGTACACCTGATACGGCGGACCGCCCGAGTGCGAGACGAAGCTGCTGAATCCCATGAGCGTCCCCCAGAAGACGCCTCGCGGCACATCGGCGGGACGCGGCTGCAGCGTGCGATTCCGCAAACGCCAGGTGTTGAGGGTAAACCCCACCCCGATGACACCGATGATCAGTCCGACCACACGCTCCGAGATCAACGATGCCGTGGCCCAACCGAGCGCGACGCCGCAAATGCCCGATAACGTCAGGATTGCGAGATTGCGGCGATCGAATTCCTTGCGGTACGACCACAGCCCCACCCAGTCGCTGACCACGAAGATCGGCAGCAGCAAGGCAGCGGCCTTCACCGGCGACATCACGAGGGCCATCATCGGCACGGCCACTGCGCCGAGCAGGCTCAGGCCGCCCTTGGAGAGACCGACCATGAGCGCGGCAAGTGCGGCGACGATCATGAGCTCGGCACTCATCGTGCCGCCCGTCACCCAGTTCATTCCCGACGCGCCACGATATCGAGCGCTCGTTGAGCCGCCTGCACGGCGCTGAACCAGGCGCCGTGAATCGTGCCGAAGAACTCGATCGAGTTGGCCTCACCCGCAAACAGGATGCGCTCGTGCAGCACTTCGCTGAAGACCGCCCGCAGATTCGCCTTGCCGGGAAGTGCGACCGAATAAGACCCACGCGACCACGGATCCGTGCTCCAGCGCGTACTCACGGCTGAAACGATGTCTTCCGTGAAGCGTGCGCCGAAGATCGACTGAAGTTCTGCGCGCGCGAATGCTTCCATCTCCCCGCTTCGTTCCAGTTCGATCGCCAGATCACCCCCGAAGTAGGCGAGCAGCAGCTCCTGCCCTGCCGGTCGAGTCGCATAACTCCCCGTGCGGGAGGTCGTATCGGTACCCACGAAATGCACGGTATCGTCATAGGGCAACGTACCGGGCTTCATACGAAAGAACACTTTGTTGGCAACACCCAGCGGCACGCCTGCGAACGCTTCAACCAGGTGAGCGGGCAGATCAGGAACGAAGCGGATAGCACCTTCCGCGAGAACCGTCGTTGGCACGGTCACGATCGCTGCATCGGCTTCGAGCGCGCCGCGCGAGGTCGTGATCCGCACCTGGGATCCCGACACTTCGATCTGTGATACGGGCGTATCGAGTCGGACATCAAGACCGTTTGCGGCATGGGCGATCACTGCACCGAGGCCCGCCTCCACAGCCCAGTTGACCTCAGAATCGGCATAACGCGCGTAATCGAGCGTCGACACACGCTCGCTGTTCGCACCCATGAGCCACGTCATCACGCCATCGAACATGGCCCGATACTTGTCGTTCGGAATGACGTCGCTGACGGCGACGTCACGGCCCGCAGCAGCGGCCTCTTGGATGAGTGCATCGTTGCGCTCATAGGCAGCTCCCCATTCCGAAACATAGGCAGGCGAAGGTTCGTCGCGGCCGATCCGGCGACGCCAGACCGGCGGCCGCTCGATGAGCGTGAACCCCTGCTCGCGGGCATACGTCATCCAGGGATTGCGATCTGCCGAATGCAGCCAGGCGCATCCCATATCGATCGGCAGGCCCATGCTCGCGACATCGGTCCACGCACGGCCCCCCACTCGCGAGCGCGCCTCGAGAAGCAGGGGTTCTATGCCGGCAGTGCGCAGGTGACGTGCGGCCGCAATGCCTGCAGCACCCGCACCGACGATGACAATGCGCGGCGAGCTCATGCAGCGCGCGCTTCCATCTGCAGTCGATGCGCGGCCTGCTCGCCGAGATACGCGTGGATCAGCCGGCGTACCAGGTAGATCATCGGGATCAGTGCGAGCGCCATCAGCACCTTGTACGCGTAGTTGACCATCGCCACTGCCATGAAGAGCGAAATCGGCCATTTTTGCGGCCCGAGCACGAAGGCGATGTAGAGCACGACGAAACTATCGATGAGTTGAGAGATCAGCGTGGAGCCGGTCGCGCGCAGCCAGATCCATTTGTCGCCGGTGATCATTCGAATGCGATGGAAGATCGTCACGTCGATCAGCTGTCCGACCAGGAACGCAGTGATGGATCCTGCGATCGTCCACATGCCCTGCCCGAACACATTGCTGAATGCCGCCTGCATGTCAGGCACGCCGCGCTCTCGATTGACGCCCACCCAGAATTCCGCCGGAACGAGCGAGATGCTCACATAAGCTGCAAAGAATCCATAGGAGATGAGGCCTACGGTGAGCCACGAAATGAACTGCACACCGCGTCGTCCGAAGTACTCATTGATGATGTCGGTCATGAGGAAAACGAACGGCCACAGCAGCACGCCGCTCGTGAACGACAGCGTTCCCGCCTGACCGAAGAGGCTCCAATGAACATCCTGGAGACCGAGTGTCGGTTCGAGCGCGAAGACCTTCACCCCCACGAATTCGGCGCACAACGCATTCACTGCGAGGAATGCGGCAAGCACGACGAACAGGCGAGTAGCGCGGGAGCTCAACGGGCCAGACACGGCGGACATGATTGTTCTTGGTGACGTGCGACGCGCTCAGTATGCCGGGCTTCGAATGAGTCCTGCCAGTTGCGAGAAGCACATCATCGACGCGCGGCAAGGTCGCATTGCCCGTGAGTTTGCACGTCCGCTCGGCGCCGGTTGCTAGCATAGGCACATGATCACGATCACCGCGCTGAACATCTATCCCGTGAAGTCCTGCAAGGGAGTCGCACTCGAACGCGCACGGATCGCAGCGACGGGACTGGAGCACGATCGCGAATGGCTCATCGTTCGATCGGACGGCCGGTTCGTAACCCAACGGGAAGAGCCGCGTCTGGCGCTCATTTCGCCCTCGATGAAAGAAGGACGATTGCGGCTGGCAGCGCCCGGTGTCGAAGCCCTCGAGGTGGATGCCGCGTTCGTGCGCGAACCAGTCGAAGTCGTCTGCTGGGGCGACCGCTGTGCCGCGTTTGATGCAGGCCTCCCGGCGGCGCGCTGGCTCGAAACATTTCTGGGGGCGCCGTATCGCCTGGTGCGATTCGATCCTCGTCACCTGCGTGCTTCGAGCGCTGAGTGGACGCAGGGCATCCAGGCACCGAATCAATTCACGGATGGCTTTCCGTTCCTGGTGATCTCACAGGCGTCGCTCGACGATCTCAATGGAAGACTCGCCTCACCGCTGCCGATGAATCGCTTCAGACCCAATATCGTGATCGATGGAGTGGACGCCTTCGGCGAGGACGGCATTCATGAACTACGCGGCGAGGGATATACGCTGCGGATCGTGAAACCATGCACGCGGTGTGCAATCACCACGACGGATCAGACGCGCGGCGAACGCATGGGTGATGAACCGCTTCGTACCCTGCGCGGCTATCGCTTCGATCGCGCACTGAAGGGCGTGCTGTTCGGACAGAACGCAATACTGATCGAGGGGCTGGGGCGGGACCTGCGCGTGGGACAGACGCTCGAAGCGATAGCGAAGGCTTGAGAGATCAGCTTCGAAGACACGAAGCGGAGAATGAGTCGACGCGACTCCGACTGATCGCAGGCGGGAACTGCCTGCCGTTCTAGGTGCCTGCCTTCTGCACTTCGAAGGCGAGGCGTCGCAGACCTTCGGTTTCCCAGCCGAATCGATTCTCGGCGTAAGCCTCTTCGCCCACTGCACTCTGCACCGCGGCCACATGCGGCGCGATGCGACGGATCACGGTGCTTTCCCAGTCCTCACGAACGAGAGTCGCCTCAGGGTCGAACTCCTCGTTCGGCGTGCCCGCGTCCGAATTCGGGAGCTTCGGCATTTTCACCGTCGCATCGTCATCGGGAGTTTCTGCAGGCGCCGCTGGGCGTCGTTCCATTGTCATAATTCATCACTCGCAAGTGCGCAGCGATAAGCTAACGCGTCGGGATCGAAGATGCCGTGTGCCCCATCACAACCCAAGGGCATGCTGTGAATAGCAAGAACCCTGCCGGCGACGCGACACTTGGCAGGAACAACGAAAGAATCCCGTTGAAGTTCCGATTTCAGCGTGATTGCTGCGACGATGTCGCAAAAGCCGTACGTCGTGTGCGCCTCATTGCTGCGCAACCTGCCAGCCGATCGCTGCGAAATAGCGCGCCGTGTCGCCGTACTCGAGTCCGCGTCCATCTGCTGCATTGCCTTGAAGCGCGCGCGCGTACACACCTTGCGTGATTGCGGCCATGCGAAAGCAGGAGAACGCGAGGAAAAAACGCCAGTCGTGAATCTCGCGTCCGCTCGCCGCCGCATAGATGTCGAGAAACTGCTGCTCGGTGGGAATGCCGAGCGCGGCGAGATCGAGCCCCTGCAACCCGCCACGCGCGTCGCTGCGCGAAGGCATGTGGTAGCTCATGCAGGCATAGGCGAGATCCGCCAACGGATGACCGAGTGTCGCGAGCTCCCAGTCCAGAAGCGCGACAATTCGCGGCTCCGTGGGATGCAAGATCGTGTTGCCGACACGAAAATCGCCATGGACGATCGAGGTCTGCTCTCGCTCCGGACGATGCGCATCGAGCCAGGCCATCAGCTCGATCATGTCCGCGTTGTCATCGGTCTTCGAAGCCAGGTACTGCCGCGTCCAGCGATCGAGCTGACGTTCGACGTAATGGTCTGGCTTGCCGAAGTCCTGCAGTCCGCACGCGCGGAAATCGACGGAGTGCAGCCGCGCCGCGAGCCTGGCCAGGTTGGCGTAAACCAGACTGCGCTCCTCGGGCGAGAGCTGCGGCAATGTGGGATGACTGATCACTCGCCCTTCCATGTAATCCATCACATAGAAAGGCGTGCCGATGATGGTCGCGTCGTCGCAGAACAGCCGCACGGGAGGCAGCGGAATCTGCTCGCGCGGCAGCGACGTCAGAATCCGATATTCACGCTCGATCTGGTGAGCCGACGGCAACAGTTTGCCTGGCGGCTTCTTGCGCAGGACGAACTTCGCAATCGGCGTCTCGATGAGGAACGTCGGATTCGACTGGCCACCCTGAAACTGCCGCAGCGTCGCAGGATGCTGAAATTCGGGAAGACGCGGCTGCAGGTACGCCCAGAGCGAAGCCTCGGAGAATCGATGCTGAGGCAGCACATCCACCAGCCTGGCATCCGATTGCATCGCCGTGGCCTCGCTCATCGGATTCGTCAGCGCGAGATCGTCAGCGCACCGAACGCGACGCCCAGATCCCAACCGCGTCCCGTACCGCTGAGCGCGAGAGACACCTCGCCCTTCGTCATCACGGCCGCCTTCGACGATTTGACGGCGCCGGCATGCGCTTCGGCGGAGACATATGAGCCGAACACTTCATCGATACTCTTCACGCCGGAGAACTCGCCCTTGCCGTTCTCGATACTCGACTTGCCTACCGTCAGGCCGCCGCCTTTCGCTTCGAGCTTCACCGTGGCGCTTTGTCCGTTCGTGCATTTGATCCGGCCCGTGCCGGACGCAGTCTTATAGAACACTGACCAGCCGCTCATCTCGAACGTCATCGAGCACGTCACCTCTGCAGCGGCGGCGAACGTACTCACCGGCAGGGTCAACATCGAGGCGATCAGTACGACGGAAACACATTTGCGCATAACGCACCTCTGTGAGAAGTCAGCATCATCGGGTGTCCGCCGATTGGCAGGCACCCGATGCAGTGTTGCGTGACTGGACGGCGGAAGTTTAACAAGCCCCCGATGAGGCTTGCGAATCCCGCGTCCGAGCTACGTTGGAACTACGCATGGAAACGAAAGTCCGTTTCCACGTTGCAGATGTCATCCCGACAGCCTCGCTGGCGCAAGCGCAGCGGATCGTTTACACATACGGCGAAAGGCCACGCGTCCAACCCATGAATCATCGCCCGGTTTCCTTGAGCGAGTTCTTCCGCAGCCATCGGGAGCGCCATGCGCCGCTGGTACTCGCCACGGTCATCGAAACGATCGGCTCGACCTATCGCAAAGCCGGTGCACAAATGCTGATCGCCGGCGATGGCAGCGCGGCGGGCCTGCTGAGCGGAGGGTGCCTGGAGTCCGACCTGATGGAGCGATCGCGCTCCGTGCTCGAGTCCGGCCAGGCATTGATCGCCGAATACGACACTCGCAGCTCCGATGACATTCTGTGGGGCATCGGTCTTGGCTGCGAGGGGGCGATGCGCATCCTGCTCACCCCGTTGAATGACCAGAACGGCTACGAACCTTTCGCCTTCGCAGAGAAATGCCGTGGCGACTATCGGCCCGGCTGCATGGCATTCGTCGTGGAATCGGCAGATGCGCGCTATCCGCTCGGCGCCTGTTTTGTGAGCGCATCCGACATGCAAATGCCCATGTCCCTGCGCGCGACCATGTCCGAACCGCTGTCGACGCCGACCACCGTCAACGCCGATGGCGCAACTCTATTGGTCGTTCCGATCGAGTTGCCGACTCGACTGCTCGTCCTGGGCGCAGGTCCGGACGCCATGCCGCTGGTCGAGATCGCGGCCCTGCTGGGCTGGCACGTGAGCGTGCTCGATCATCGTCCTGCCTATGCGATCGCCGATCGGTTTCCACGGGCGCGACACGTGGCCTGCGCCCCCGCCGTCGAACTCCCCGCGGCGCTTGCACACGCGCATTTCGATGCAGCCGTGGTGATGAGCCACCATCTCACGTCGGATCAGACGTATCTTGCCGCACTCGCCGACAGCTCGATTCGCTATATCGGACTGCTGGGACCCGCACCGCGCCGCGCGCGGCTCATGCACGAAATCGGCGAGAAGGCAGCAATGCTGGGCGACCGCCTGCACGGCCCCATCGGACTGGATATCGGCGCGCGCACACCCGAAGCCATTGCGCTTGCCATCGTGGCGGAAATCCAGGCGTTCCTGACTCATCGCTCCGGCGGGTCGTTCAGCAGGAAAGACTGACGGCAGGAAAGACTAACAGCCGCAAAGACCGCAAAAAAAGACCGAAGACATACCCAGCGAGCTTGCTTCGTTTGGCGGATCGCTCGATCGATACGCCGAAGGGGTGACTGCCGCAGAATGCACAGAAGGCCAATGGTCATAGCAGGCCGCGTCGCAGGAAGCAGTGAAACAGGAGCTCTTTGTCACGAGTTCCAATCTCTTTTTTGCGGTCTTTGCGGCCCTCCTCACTCCTTCCTTCTCAAATCCCGCAACACACGACGATCATGTTTTTCCGGCCGCCCGTCGGGCGCAGGCGCGGCTAGCCGCGCATATGCACGGCGGGTTTCGCGGGCGGCGATGCTCTCTGCGGTTTCCTCATAGAAGAGACGCGCCTCGGAGGCTGGGCCGCGACGGACCGGGATGCCGCGGACGATCACTTCGAAGCGGGCTTCCTCACGCGTGATCAACAAACGATCGTCGATGCGCAGTACTCGCGAAGGTTTGACGCGGTCGCCGTTCACGTGAACCAGTCCGCCCTGTACCGCATCGGTCGCTGCGGAGCGGCTCTTGAAAAAGCGTGTGAACCACAACCATTTATCGATGCGGATGGTCGTGTCGTCGGTGTCTTCGTCGGCGCTCATGACCGGCACTATACCCGCGCCCCCGCCGATGGGCGGCGGCGAACTTGCGGTGCTGTCGTCGGCTTCCTACTATCGAATCGTCCAATCTCATCGCCCCTACCGTGAGCTCCTTCAACGCCCCCACCGATCGTGTCGACCTGTTCATCGTGGGCGGCGGCATCAATGGTGTCGGCATTGCTCGCGATGCGGCGGGACGAGGTCACAAGGTCTTTCTGGCCGAGCAGTCCGATCTTGCGGGCGCCACTTCGTCCTCGAGCACGAAACTGATCCATGGCGGACTGCGCTATCTCGAGCAGTTCGAGTTTCGACTCGTCCACGAGGCGTTGGCCGAGCGCGAGCGGCTGCTTGGCATCGCCCCGCATATCATCCGGCCCATGCAGTTCGTGGTCCCGCATTTGCGCGGACTGCGTCCGCGCTGGCAGATTCGTGCCGGACTCTTCATCTACGACCATCTCGCAGCGCGCCGCCGACTCCCGGCATCGCGTTCCGTCCGCCTGACCGACGGACCGTTCGCCGGAATATTGAAGGACTCGCTGCGCTACGGATTCTCCTACGCAGACTGCTGGGTCGATGACAGCCGGCTGGTGGTACTGAATGCAATGGACGCCGCACAGCGAGGCGCCGTGATCCGCACGCGGACCCGTTTCATCGAAGCAGCGGTCGAGGGCGATCACTGGAAAGTCCGGCTGCACGATGAGGCAAGCGACACGTCGTACGAGGTCATCGCGCGCACGCTCGTCAACGCAGCCGGCCCGTGGGTGGAGCAGGTACTGCATCGCATGCGTGGCGTTCACAACGATGCGCAGATCCGGCTCGTCAAAGGCAGCCACATCGTCGTGCCGCGCCTCTATTGCGGCGACCATGCGTTCCTGCTGCAGCATCCGGACGGACGCGTGATCTTCACGATTCCGTATGAAGATGAGTTCACCCTGATCGGCACGACCGATGTTCCTTGCGACGATCCTCCGGCGGCGGCGCGGATATCGACTGCTGAGATCGAGTATCTGTGCAACACAGTGAATGAATATTTCGCGCGCAGCATCGGGCCGCAGGATGTCCGCTGGAGCTATGCGGGCGTGCGTCCGCTCAGCGATGACGAGGCGGCGAATGCGTCGAAAGTCACGCGCGATTACAAACTGGAATTACTGATCGAAGACGACCGCCCGCCTCTGCTGTCGATCTTCGGCGGCAAGATCACGACCTATCGTCGTCTCTCCGAAGCGGCATTGCAGAAACTTCATCCGTACATCGGCGGCCCGAAGCAATCCTGGACCGATGCGGCACCGTTACCGGGCGGCGATCTGCCGCAAGGCGATTTCGATGCGTTCCTGCGTGGAGTCCAGCATCGCTGGCCCTTTCTGCCGCCGACGCTCACCCGACGGCTTGCACATGCTTACGGAACCCGCATCAGCGAGATCGTAGGCGCAGCACGCAGCATGGAGGATCTCGGTATTCATTTCGGCGCCGGACTCACGCGCGCCGAGGTGGATTATCTGCGCAATCACGAATGGGCACTGAGCGTCGAAGACATCCTTTGGCGACGGACCAAGCTGGGCCTGCACCTTTCAGATTCAGGCCGCGCAGAGCTCGCTCGCTATGTCGGCGATCGCGCCACAACCGCAACGCGGGAGCGAGTCGACACCGCTTGATCGGACTTCGGGTTGCGCGCAATTGCATACAGCGCATTGCGCGTGCGTCGATGGCAAAATCACCGCCTTCTTCGTTTCAGGTGATGGCAGTGAAAAGCGAATTCCTTCGGCGCCTCGCATCGGACACCGAACAACTCCGCGAGCAAGGCCTGTTCAAACCCGAGCGCGTGCTCACTTCGCCGCAACAGGCCGTCGTGCGCGTGAACGATGGCTCGGAAGTCATCAACCTTTGCGCCAACAACTATCTCGGCCTCGCCAACGATGCGTCCGTTCGCGAAGCGGCGCGAGTCGCGCTCGATCGCTACGGCTATGGCATGGCATCCGTCCGTTTCATCTGCGGCACGCACAGCGTTCACAAGGAGCTCGAGAATCGTCTCAGCCGCTTTCTCGGCACCGAGGACACGATCCTGTATTCGTCTTGCTTCGATGCCAACGGCGGTCTGTTCGAAACGCTCCTCGATGAAAAGGACGCAGTGATCAGCGACGCACTGAATCACGCCAGCATCATCGACGGCATCCGTTTGTGCAAAGCGCAGCGTTTGCGTTACGCCAACAACGATCTCGGCGAGCTCGAAACACGCCTCAAGGAAGCGAGCAACGCACGCGTGAGGCTGATCGCGACCGACGGCGTGTTCTCGATGGACGGTGTCATCGCGCGACTGAAGGACATCTGCGATCTCGCCGATCGCTACGATGCGCTCGTCATGGTCGACGACTCGCACGCCACCGGCTTCATCGGCGAGAACGGACGCGGCACGCACGAGCTGCGCGGCGTCATGGATCGCATCGACATTCTCACCGGCACGCTGGGCAAGGCGCTCGGTGGCGCAAGTGGCGGTTACACGTCCGGTCGCAAAGAAATCATCGGCTGGTTGCGCCAGCGCTCCCGACCTTATTTGTTCTCTAACAGCATTCCGCCGTTCATCGCCGCCGCGAGCCTGCGTGTGCTGGATCTGCTCGAGGCCAATCACGAACTGCGACAGCGTCTGCGCGAGAACGCCGAGTACTTCCGTCAGCAAATGACTGCAGCAGGCTTCGATCTGGTTCCAGGCGAACATCCGATCATTCCAGTC
Organism: Pseudomonadota bacterium; assembly: GCA_023423935.1. Taxonomy (GTDB): domain Bacteria; phylum Pseudomonadota; class Gammaproteobacteria; order Steroidobacterales; family Steroidobacteraceae; genus Steroidobacter. The sequence goes on from JAFAEQ010000002.1 coordinate 11,276, forward strand.
ATGCTCGGCGATGCGAAGCTCGCATCCGACTTCGCGCAGAAACTGCTGGCGCATGGCGTCTACGTCATCGGCTTCTCGTTCCCTGTCGTCCCGCACGGCAAAGCCCGCATCCGAACGCAAATGTCTGCAGCCCACACCAAAGCGCATCTCGACAAAGCCGTCGCCGCCTTCACCACCGTCGGCCGCGAACTCGGCGTGATCTCTTAGTCTCTTAACCTCATCACTGCCATCACTGCCATCACCGATCATTCATCCCGATCACTCATCACTGTCATCACTCCATCACCTTCATCACTTTCCCAATATGCACGCCCTAGTCAAAGCGCACGCTGCTCCCGGCATCGAACTGCAAGACATCCCGCGACCGACCATCGGCCATAACGACGTTCTGATTCGCGTGAAGCGCACCGCGATCTGTGGTACCGACATGCACATCTACAACTGGGACGGCTGGGCCCAACGCACCATCCCCGTCCCGATGGCGGTGGGTCACGAATACTGCGGCGAGATCGTGGAAATCGGCAGTGAGGTCTCGGGCTTCAAGCCAGGCGATCGCGTGTCGGGTGAAGGCCATATCACCTGCGGTCATTGCCGCAACTGTCGCGCGGGTCGACGACATCTCTGTCGCAATACGGTCGGCGTCGGCGTGAATCGGCCCGGCTGCTTTGCCGAGTACGTGGTCATTCCCGCGCTGAACGCATTCAAGCTCCCCGACGCAATCGATGACGAGATCGCGGCGATCCTCGATCCGCTCGGCAATGCGGTTCACACCGCACTCGCCTTCGATGTCGTCGGCGAGGATGTGCTGATCACTGGCGCAGGCCCGATCGGCATCATGGCCGCGGCCATCGTGCGCTTCGTCGGCGCTCGTCACGTGGTCATCACCGACGTGAACGACTATCGACTCGAGCTCGCACGCAAGATGGGCGCAACGCTGGCGCTCAACGTCACTCGCGATTCGCTCGACGATGCGATGAAGCAGCTCGGCATGCAGGAAGGCTTCGACGTCGGGCTCGAGATGTCAGGCAATGCCGCCGCCTTTCGCGACCTGCTGCGAACGATGCATCACGGCGGCAGCGTTGCTCTTCTCGGACTTCCGCCCAACGAAGTCGCCATCGACTGGAACGAAGTGATCCTGAAGGGCCTCACCCTCAAAGGCATCTACGGCCGCCAGATGTTCGAGACCTGGTACAAGATGGCTGCCATCCTCCAAAGCGGCCTCGACATCCGCCCCATCATCACCCACCGCATGCCCTACACCGAGTATCAGCGCGCATTCGAAATCATGGGCAAGGGGCAGTCGGGTAAAGTCGTGATGGATTGGGAGAAGAAATGAGATCGGCCGCAAGGACCGCATAAAAGAACAATCATTCGTTGAAGCGGGCGGCACCCGGTCTCGCATCCTTCCGGTGCAATCGCCCAATCTGCCGCGCCCTTCTTGCCTTACAAGGACACCTTCTTTTTTGCGGTCTTTGCGGCTATTCCCGTCCCTCTTCGCGCCACGCCAGTCGGGGAAGGTCGCGATGGATTGGGAAAAGAAATGAGATCGGTCGCAAGGACCGCATAAAAGAACCAAGCGAACGGCACCCGCTCTCGCATCCACCCAGTGCGATCGCTCAAGCTGCGGTGCCTTTTCTGCTTAGAGGACAGCCTCTTTTTTGCGGTCTTTGCGGCCGTCCCGTTCCTTAGTTGGCAGCGCAGGCGCAGTAGTAATACACCTGCTTCGGGTCGCTGAAGCGCGCGAGGCGTGCGAGTTCGGCTTCCATAGGTGAGAGCAGTTTGCGGGCGGACAGGAACAGCTCGTTTTTCGGCAGCAACGCGCGCGTGATGCGCGCGGCGAGGACTTGCGACTGGCGCGCGAGGGCCTGGCGCCAGCCGAGCGAGGGTTCGATATATTCGACCTTGTAATCCTTGCTGAGACCGGCGCGTTCTGCGGCGGCGTCGAGAGCGTCCTTGTACGAGCCGAGCTTGTCGACCAGGCCGATTTTCTGGGCATCGACGCCCGCCCAGACCCGCCCCTGTGCGATGGCGTCTATATCCTCGAAGGATTTGTCGCGTGCCTGGGCCACGTGCCCCACGAAAGTGGTGTACGCATGTTCGACCGAGAGCTGAAGGATTTCTTTGGTCTGATCGTTCAAGGTCCGCTCCACGCTGAGCGCGCCCGCGAAGGGCGTCGTGCCGACGCCGTCGCTCGAGATTCCGAACTTCTCCAGCGTTCGCTCGAAAGTCGGGAACACCGCGAACACACCGATAGAACCGGTGAGCGTCGCGGGGCTTGCCCAGATCTCATCGGCATCCATTGCAATGTAATAGCCGCCGGACGCAGCAACGCTGCTCATCGACGCGACCACCGGTTTGCCCGAGGCTCGCAGCGCATCGACCTCGCGACGGATGACCTCGGAGGCGAGCATGCTGCCGCCGGGACTGTCGATGCGAAGGACGACACCCTTGACCGAATCGTCGAAGCGCGCCTGACGCAGCAGTCGTACCGCCGACTCCGAGCCCACCGTGCCCGGCGGTTGATCGCCATCGAGAATCTCGCCCGAGGCAACCACCACACCCAGACGATCGCCTTCGAGCCGCAGCACGCGCGATGCACGCACCGACGCGAGGTAGTCCCAGTGGTTCACGCCCCGAAAGCTGTGATCCTGCTTGTCCTCGCCCACCAGATCCTTCAGGTACTCCTCGACTTCATTGCGTGACTTGAGCTCGGTCACCAGTCCGCGCTCGAGCGCAACCTGGGCAAGATCGCCCTTGCTTGCGCGCGTTAATGCCGCCAGATCGTTCACATAGGTTGCGATGGCCGTGCCATCGATGCCGCGCGCCTGCGTCACTGCCAGCTGATACTGATCCCAGATCGCGTTGAGCCACGCGAGGCTTTCCTCGCGCTCGGTATCCGACATGTCGCTGCGGCTGTATTGATCGGTGAACGACTTGAACTTGCCGGCACGGAAAATATTCACGTCGACGGCAAGCTTGTCGATCGCTCCCTTCAGAAAGGTGCGGTAGTACCCATAACCCTCGATGAACAGGAAGCCCTGCGGATCGAGGAACACGTCGTCGGCGTTGGCGGCCAGGTAATACTGCGATTGGTCGTAGGCCTCACCGAGCGCCACGACGCGTTTGCCCGTCGCACGGAAATCGCGCACGGCATTCGCCAGTTCGCTGAGCTTCGGGATACCGCCGCCGCTCATATTGCTCAGATCGAGGACGAGCACCTTGATGCGCTCGTCCTTCCTGGCTGCTTCGATCGCCTCGGTCAGATCGCGGATCAGCGTTTCAGCGCGGCCGTAACCGTATGCCTCTGCCACTGCGCGTTCGAAGGGATCGCCGGAGAGTTGATCCACCAGCGCGCCTTGCGGTGCGATCACCAGAGCAGCCGAGCTCGGCACGATGGGATTGTTCGGCGAAAGCAGCATCAGCAGCACACCGAAGATCACCAGCAGCACGATCAGATGCAGCACCTTGCGCAGTGCATCCAGTGCTTTCCACAGGAATCCGAAGATCGCAGCGAGAACTTTCATGGTGCAGCTTCGATGAGCGAGGAAACGGTGAGCTTAACAAACGACCCGCGGGATCCATGTCCCCCTATCGGGCAGTGTAGGTCAGACGATAGATGGCTCCGGCCTGATCGTCAGAGATCAACAGGGAACCGTCCTCGAGCTGCAGCAGATCCACCGGCCGGCCGAATACCTCGTTACCGCGATTGAAGCCGGTTGCGAACGGCTCGTATGCCACGGCTTTGTCGCCATCGAGGGTGACGGTCGTGATGCGATAGCCGCTCTTGGTGCTGCGATTCCACGAACCGTGCTCCGCAATGAAGGCGCGATTGCGATACTGCTCCGGGAACGCATTGCCGGTGTAGAACTTCACGGCGAGCGGTGCGACATGTGCGCCGAGCAACTGGACCGGTGGCGTGCTTTGCGCGCACTCGCCCAGCCGACCGAAATCGGGGTCCTTGATGTCCTTGCCGTGGCAGTACGGGAAACCGAAATCGAGACCCGCGCGCGGCGCGTGATTGAGCTCGCAGGGCGGTGCATCGTTACCCAGATAGTCACGGCCGTTATCCGTGAACCAGAGCTCGCGCGTGGACGGATGCCAGGTGAACCCCACCGTATTGCGAATGCCGCGTGCGAACACTTCGTGTCCCGAGCCGTCTGGATTCATGCGTGTGATGACGGCGTAATTCGGTTCGTTGCAAACGTTGCAGGGCGCACCGATCGGGACATAAAGCTTTCCGTCCGGCCCGAAGGCGATGTACTTCCAGCCGTGATGCCCGTCTCGCGGCAGATCGTCGCGAACGACTTTCGGTTTGGGCGGCTGTTCGAGTGCGGACTCGATGCCGTCGTATCGCAGAATGCGGCTCACCTCGGCGACATAGAGCGCATCGTCCCGAAAGGCCACGCCGTTGGGCATGTTCAGTCCGTTCGCAATGATTCGCACAGTGGGCTTCCCCGCCCCTTCCGTCGGACTGACCGCATAGACGCGTCCGCGTCGTGTCCCCACGAACAGCGTGCCCTTAGGTCCGAGCGTCATCGAACGCGCGCCGGGTACTGCATCGGAATAAACGCTGAGCTCGAAGCCGCTCGGCACCCGCACGTTGGCGAGCACCCGATCGGTCGCACTGCTCGCGTGCACGGCCGAGACGAAGAACAGCGTCAGGAGGGAGAACAGACAGTGACGGGCAAGTTGCATGCTGGACGACTCGAAGAGGCCTGCCCGAGTCTACGCACAGACCACCGCGCACTGCCATCGCGAAATCCAGACATCGTGGGCAGGATCAAAACGAAGAAGGCGCGAGACGCACACCCGCTCAGGTGGCATCTCGCGCCTTCTCGAGAACTTTGCTGCCTGAAACCCTGGAGGTTTCAGACGAGAAGGATCAGACCTTCTCTTCGATGCGGGCAGCCTTACCCGTCAGATTGCGCAGGTAGTACAGCTTCGCGCGACGCACGTTGCCGCGGCGCTTGACGCTGATCGAGCCGATCGACGGGCTGTACGCCTGGAACACGCGCTCCACGCCTTCGCCGTGGGAGATCTTGCGAACGGTGAACGAGGAGTTCAGGCCGCGGTTGCGGCGTGCGATGACGACGCCTTCATAGGCCTGCACGCGCTCGCGATCGCCTTCCTTCACTTTCACTTCGACGACGACGGTATCGCCGGGAGAGAAATCCGGGATCTTCTTGTTCGTCGCTTCGCGCTCGAGCGTCTCGATGATGTTGGCCATGATTGCACCGCTTCCAGATAAACGTTTGATTCACTCTTGAAGCGTGCGCTCCGCGCGCTGCGCTTCGAACTCTGCGACGAACTCATCGAGCAACTTGCGCTGCTCCTTCGTCAATTCCAATCTGTCCAGCAAGTCCGGTCTGCGTTGCCAGGTGCGACCGAGCGCCTGCTTGGTCCGCCACCGCTGGATCGCTGCGTGGTTACCGCTCAATAACACCTGCGGCACCGCGCGATCCTCGAACACTTCCGGCCTCGTGTAGTGAGGCCAGTCGAGCAGCCCCGCCACGAACGAATCCTGTTGCGCCGATTCGTCATCGCCCAGCACGCCGGGCAGCAACCGAACCATCGCATCGATCAGCACCAGTGCCGGCAGCTCACCGCCTGAGAGCACGTAATCGCCGATCGAAATACTCTCGTCGATCTCGCTCGTCAGCAGTCGCTCATCGACGCCTTCGTAACGCCCCGCCAGCAGCAGTACGCCTGGCAACTGCGAGAGCTCGCGAGCCTTGGCCTGCGTAAACGGCACACCGTCCGCTGCGAGATAGATGCTGCGACTTCCCGCCGGCAATCTCTCTCGCGCCGCACGCAACGCTGTGCGCGTCGGCTCGACCTTCATCACCATCCCGGGACCGCCGCCGTACGGCCGATCGTCGACCGTTTTGTGCGCATCCTGCGCAAACTCGCGCGGCGTGCTGGCATTCACTGCGACACGACCACGTTCGATGGCCCGACCCAGCACACCGACCCTGACCGCCTCCTGGATAAACTCCGGGAACAGCGTCACCACTTCGATGCGCATTCCCGTACTCCTTCCATCACCCGTCGGCCATCACCAGTCGGAAGCCCAGTCGAGCACGATACGTTTCGCATCCAGCTCGACCTTCACGATCCGATCCTTCACGAACGGAATCCAGTGTTCCTGTTCGCCCTTCACCACGATCACCGTACCTGCCGGTGTCGTCCTGAAGTGGTCCACCTGACCCAGAAGCTCACCGGAAGTGCCGAACGCGTCGATACCTTCCAGATCGCTCAAGTAGTACTGGCCAGGCTCGGGCGGCGGCATCTGACTGCGCCACACTCCGATTTCCAGTCCCACCTTCAGGCGCGCCTCTTCAGGCGTCTCCAACCCTTCCAGCTTCGCGAGCACACCCTTGTCGGTCACCCGCGCATCTTCCAGCGTCACCGGCGCCCATTGGCCGGCGCGTCCAAGCTGCCACATCTCGTATTCGAGAATGTTGTCGACGGGCTCGGTGTACGACTTGATCTTGACCCAGCCCTTGACCCCGAAGGTGCCGACAATCGTGCCTAGAACGACGACGCGGTCTGAGGCGGAACCCGGCGTCGTCACGGCAGCGGCACTGACTCCGGCTGTCACGCCGGAAATCGCTTAAGCAGCGACGGGCTGCTTGCGCTGCTTGGCAACCAGCTCGGCCACGCGGTCCGAAGGCTTGGCGCCCTTGCTCAACCAGTAATCCACGCGCTCCAGATCGAGCTGCAGACGGGTCTGCTTGCCGGTCGCGATCGGATTGAAATAGCCGACCTGCTCGAGCGCGAGGCCGCCCTGACGCTTACGGCTGTCGGTCACCATGATGTGATAGAAGGGCTGCTTCTTCGCGCCGCGGCGGGAGAGCCGGATCGTTACCATGTCTTCGAGGCCTCAGAAAAACGCATAGGAAGGGGCCGGTAGCCCCCGGAAAAGGGCGCGAATGGTACTGAATGGCAAGCCAACTAGCAAACAGGCTGCTGCCTACCCGTCAGAATCAGAAAGAAAAATCGGAGAAGAACTGCATTCCTCCTCTTTCCCTCTGGCTAGCGGGCTAGCTGACTCGTTGGCTGACAGGCTTCTTCTCACATTCCCGGCAGCCGTCCTCCGAACGCCCGCATCATCTTCGCGAGCCCGCCGCCCTTGGTCATGCTCTTCATAACCTTCTGCATTTGAAGGTAATTTTTCAGGAGCTTGTTGATTTCCGAGACGTGAACGCCGGAGCCCGCGGCGATGCGGCGCTTGCGTGAAGCGTCGATGGTTTTCGGGAAGCGCCTTTCCCGAGGCGTCATGGATCGGATGATGGCGACCTGCCGCTTGATCTCCTTGCCGTTGTCCATGGGCAAAGGTCCGGCCTTGGCGGTGAGCTGGCTCGGAAGCTTGTCCATGAGCGCGCTCAGGCCGCCCATGCGCTCGACCTGCACCAGCTGGTCGTGCAGGTCGTCGAGATCGAAGTCCTTGCCCTTCTTGATCTTGCGGGCGAGTTTCTCGGCCTGTTCACGATCGACGGTCGCCTGGACCTTTTCCACCAGGGCGAGCACATCGCCCATGCCCAGAATCCGGGACGCGACGCGCTCCGCCTGAAACACCTCCAGCGCTTCGGTCTTCTCGCCCGTGCCCATGAACAGGATGGGCTGTCCCGTGATCTGCCGGACGGACAACGCCGCACCGCCGCGAGCATCGCCATCGGTCTTGGTGAGAATCACGCCTGTGAGGTTCAGGGCATTGCCGAAGGCCCGCGCGGCATTCACCGCATCCTGACCTGCCATGCTGTCGACCACGAACAGCGTTTCAGTCGGAGAAACCACGCCGCTGATCTCGCGGATCTCTCCCATCATCTCCTCGTCCACGTGCAGACGTCCTGCCGTATCGACGATGAGCACATCGAACAGCGATCTGCGCGCCTCCTCCAGCGCCTCACGTGCCAGCGTGACGGCGGGTTTCTTCGGGTCGGAGGGATAGAAGGCGACGTCGAGCTGTTTCGCCAGCCGCTCGAGCTGCAAAATTGCCGCGGGCCGATAGACGTCCGTGCTCGCGAGCAGAACCTTCTTGCGTTCCTTCTCCGTAAGCCATTTCGCGAGCTTGCCCGCGGAAGTCGTCTTACCTGCGCCCTGCAGGCCTGCGAGCAGGATCACGACCGGCGGCTGAGCGCGCAGATTGATGGGACGAACACCCTCGCCCATCAAGGCAATCAGCTCGTCATGGATGATCTTGATCAGCGACTGGCCGGGCGTCAGGCTCTTCTCGACCTCCATGCCGACGACCTTGCCGCGGATGGTCTCGATGAACGTTTTGACGACGGGCAGCGCCACGTCGGCTTCGAGCAGTGCCATGCGCACCTGGCGCAGCGTGTCACTGATGTTTTCCTCGGTCAGCCGTCCGCGACCGCGCAGATTTTCGATGACGCCCTGCAGGCGTTCAGTCAGCTTGTCGAACATGGGGAAGGAAGGTCTTGGAACCGAAAAGGGCTACAGGCTACAGGCTGCGGCGGGAGAATTGAAACGCTGCCGGATGCACGCAGAGCAATCCGGCGCGGCCGCCAGTAGCCTTCCGTGGTGGCTTACCTGTAGCCTTCAATGCGTTCGCCCCACGAAAATCACGACGCACGTGCTTTCCATCATCGTTCTCGCCTGTTACCTCGCCTCCGCCGCATGGTTGGGCTCGAGCGTGTACCGAGCGGACGGACATGCCGCTCGCGGCCGTCGCGTCACCGGACTGACGCTCGGTGCGCTCGCGGTCATCACGCATGCGGTACTGCTCTGGCAGGCGCTGTTCGCCAGACCCACGCTCGCCTTCTCCGTTGGCGAAACCGCCTCCCTGATCGGATTGCCTATCGGACTCATCGCCCTGATCGCCTTATGGCGCAATCCGAGGTTCGCAGGAATCGGCGCAATCCTCATGACGCTTGCGGGCGTCGTCGCTGCGACGACGGACGAAGGAGCTCGCAACTTTGCGCTGAAGCAGCACAACTGGGAGATCGGCGCACACATCATTCTCTCGACCACGGCTTACGCGCTGCTCACGATCGCAGCGGCACTTGCGATCGCGCTTTGGCTGCTCGAGCGGCGACTGCGCAGTCGTCAGCCGCTCGGCCTGCTGGCCGCACTACCCTCCGTCGAAGCGCTCGAGGCTGCGACCTTTCAGGCACTGACCGCCGGTTTCGCCGTGCTCACGCTGGCGCTCTTCAGCGGCTTCGTGTTCGTGCGGGACCTGTTCGCACAAGATCTGTCGCGCAAGACCATCCTGTCGTGCCTCGCCTGGATCGTCTTTGCCATCCTGCTCTTTGGTCGCTGGCGCTTCGGCTGGCGCGGTCGCATCGCGACACGCTGGACGATGAGTGGTTTCGCGCTGCTGGTGCTCGCCTACTTCGGCTCGAAGTTCGTGCTCGAATCCATCCTGGGACGGCACTGGGGGTGACGCGCCTTGCGCCGAGCGCCGATGTCTTTCGAGGACACTTAACGTGTCGTCGAACGGCGCGAACAAAATGACCGGACTATGTTTCAGGGATGACTTGAGATGAGCGAACAAAAACCCATGTGCTATCACCCGCTAGATTTGATGAACCTGTCTCTTGGACACGCTTAGTACCGAGTGGGCGGCGGGCCTGCCCGCGCCTCTGCTGATCATTATTGGACTCATCGCGCTGGCGGCGCTGCTGTCCTGCCTGGAATCGGCTCTGCAGAATCTGAACCGATATCGCCTGCGCAGCCTTGCGCGCGTAGGTGACAAACGCGCGCGGCGCACCGAGCTGCTGCTCGCGCAATCGGATCTGCTGACGAATGCGTTCGCCTTGCTCAAGTCCCTGGCGAGTGTGAGCGCGTCGGTCCTCGCAGGCTCGCTTGCGGCGCGATATGGCGGCGGCATGCTGATGATTGCCACAGCACTCCTGGTGCTCGCGATCCTGATCCTGTGTGATATCGCACCCCGCTCGCTTGGCATGCGTTACGCCGAGCCCCTGGCTCTATCCGCTTCCTGGCTGTGTTACGGGTTGGTCAAAGCACTGCAACTGCCGATCTCGCTCATTACCGGACTGTCGGATGTCGTGCTGCGAACGTTCGGCGCACCGACTACATCGATGACCTCGCAGTGGCTGAGCCGCAACGAAGGCGAGGAAGGCCCGCCGTCGCATCGCCGGATGATGGCCAGCATTCTCGAGCTGCAGTCGATCAGCGTCGAAGACATCATGGTCCCGCGCAGTGAAATCGCGAGCATCGATCTGAACGACGACTGGGATGCGATTCTCGATCAGCTCCGCACGACTCCGCACACGCGCTTGCCGCTGTGTGAAGGCAATCTCGACAACGTCATCGGCATCCTGCACATGAAGAAGATCGCGCACGCGCTCGTGCATGACGAGTTGTCGCGCGAAACCTTGCAACGTATCGCGCGCGAGCGCGAAGCGTATTTCGTTCCGGAAGGCACGACGCTCGATCTGCAGCTGCAGAACTTTCAGCGCGATCGACGCCGCATCGCTCTAGTGGTCGATGAGTACGGGGACATTCGCGGTCTCGTGACGCTCGAAGACATCCTCGAAGAGATCGTCGGCGAGTTCACGAGCGATCCGGGCGCGCTCCACAAGGACATCCATCGGGAAGCAGATGGCAGCTTCGTCATCAACGGTGCTATCAATGTCCGCGTCCTCAATCGCACGCTGGGCTGGCAACTTCCAACCGATGGACCGCGCACGCTCAATGGCCTGATCCTGGAATATCTGGAACAGATCCCCCAGCCCGGCACCGGTCTGCGCCTGGGCAATCTCTCCATAGAGATCCTGCAGACTCAGGACAATGCGGTAAAAACCGCGCGCATCCGTCCCATTGAGGATGAACAGAATGAGATCACGGAGAAGTAAGAAGGAAGATCTCCACGGGGCACACGGGGATCACGGGGTCGTCGAATAAATCGGATCCGAAGAATCCGTCTGCAGTCCTGCGCTCACTCGTAGATTGAATGGCTCAAAACATCAGGGCCGAATCGTCGCGTGTTGTCTGTCTGACTCCGCGCTCTCCCCGTGTATGTACCCCGTGAAGATTCCCCTGCCCTTAAAAATCAAAACGCCGCGCGCAGCGCCTGATCCAGTCGCTCCACGCCGATGACTTCGAGGCCGTCGATCGGTCGGCGCGGCTTGTTCGCTTCCGGCACGATGGCGCGCGTGAAGCCATGTTTCGCCGCTTCGCGCAGACGCTCGTCCCCATAGGGAACGGGGCGGACCTCACCTGCCAGGCCGAGCTCGCCGAAGCACACCATCCGCGACACGAGAGGTTGATCTCGCACACTCGACACCGCAGCAAGGACTGCCGGCAGATCGATCGCGGTTTCGGCAATGCGCACACCGCCGACGACGTTAACGAACACGTCCCGACCGGCGCTCGATACATTGCCGTGTCGATGCAGTACCGCGAGCAACAGGGCGAGCCGATTCGAGTCGAGTCCGACCGCGACGCGCCGGGGATTCATTCCCTGGGCTTCGTCCGTCAAGGCCTGCACTTCGACCAGCATGGGTCGACTACCCTCGCGCGCGACCATCACCGCACTGCCAGCGACCGGCTGCGTGTGATTCGACAAAAAGATCGCGGACGGATTCTTGACCTCTTTCAGCCCCTGCTCGGTCATGGCGAACACACCGACTTCGTTCGCGGCGCCGAAGCGGTTCTTGACGGCGCGAATCAGCCGAAAACGACTGCCGGCATCGCTTTCGAAATAAAGCACCGTGTCGACCATGTGCTCGAGAATGCGCGGACCTGCGATCACGCCCTCCTTGGTGACATGACCGATGATGAGGACGGACACGCCGGTCGATTTCGCAAACCGGACGAGCGCAGCCGCCGTCTCGCGCACCTGCGAAGCCGATCCCGGCGAAGACTCGACGTCCGCGGCGAACATGGTCTGAATCGAATCGACGATGAGCACTCTCGCCGAGGACGACCGAGCATGATCCAGGAGAGTCTCGATGCTGGTCTCGGCCAGGAGCTGCAAGGTGTCGCCGGCGATACCGAGGCGTCGTGCCCGCAGACTCACCTGCCGCAGCGACTCCTCTCCCGTCACGTATAACGTGCTCGCAGCCTTGCTGAGCGCATCGCCTGCCTGCAACAGCATCGTTGACTTGCCAATGCCCGGATCGCCACCGAGCAAGGTGACCGATCCCAGGACCAGGCCTCCTCCCAGAACGCGATCGAGCTCCTCGAGCCCCGTGGCAATGCGTGGATCGTCCTTGTCGACGACCTCCGATAAACGCTGCGGCGCTGCGGTGCTCGCTGCGAGCGCCTTGCGTTCAGCGTTTCCCTTAGCGACGGTCACTGCGCGCAGCGCATCGCCGGCGCCGCAGGACGGGCAGATGCCCTGCCATTGCAGGCTTTCATTGCCGCACTGGTCGCAGACGTAGACCTGACGTGTCTTGGCCATCGCAGAAGAATTCAGTGAAGAAGCTGGGCAGCCTACCGCACCGTTCCATCGGCTGTGAACGCGTTCACGGTTGCGTGTGCATTGGAGGTGTGACGCCGGCTGCAAAATCGGCCAATGCCGTTCGTCTATACTCGCGGCCTTACTTAATGGGGTACTTGTGGCTTCGAGATTGGCGCGACTTTCCTGGCTTCCAGGCGGCCTTGCAGCGGCTGTGGTCATCGCCATTGGTCAATGGCTGACCCCATCGCCGTTCGCTGCGCTCGAGACAGCCGGTTACGACCGCTCGCAACGCAGCGCCGCCTTCTCGCCGGACGACATCGTGCTGATCGAAGCCGATCAGGCGAGCCTGCAGGCGCTGGGGCCGTGGCCCTGGCCGCGCGCTACGCACGCCGAACTGATCGCGCATCTCACTTCCGCAGGAGCGAAAGTCGTCGCGTTCACCACGCCGCTCGGTACACCGCCGACCAGCGGCGAATCGGAAAGACTGCGCGCCGCATTGTCCCTGCTCGAGTCGTCCAGCCTCGGCGGTTCAGAGCAAGCGAACAACCTGCGCTCGTTGCTGAGATCTTCCGCAAACGATCCGGATGCCCAGCTGGCGGCCGCGATGGCTGCGCATCGCAACGTCGTACTTCCCGTCGAGGTGCGCGCGGAAAGCGGCGAGGAAATCGCGAGCGTTCCGACCCGCATGTTCGCCTCGGCCGCTACCGCTGCCCTCGCTCGCGCCGAGCGCGTCAGCATCGTTCATCCGATTCCCGCAACGTTGGGTCAGGTCGCCCAGGGCGCAGGCCATGTGCGGATTTCTGCCGATGCCGACGGCGTCGTGCGCAGCGACGTCGCTGGCGTGAGGGTCGGCTCCGCAATGCTGCCTTCGATGGCGACGGTCGTGGCTGCGCGCGCACTGGGCGTCGAGCCGGAGCACATCAGCTTCTCGTCCGCCGATTCATTGAGGCTCGGCTCGCGGACCATCCCGATGGATCGCGGACTGCGCACCCGTCCAACGTTCATAGCCGAGGACGTCACCCGTGTTTCGTATGCGCGCGTGCTGGCAGGCGATGTTCCGAACGCAACGTTCCGCGACAAGATCGTGCTCGTCGGTCTCGCCTCGGGCGCATCGATCGCAACGCCTCTCGCCCGCGAAGCGAGCCCGCAAATGCTGGTCGCAAGTTCCGTCGCAAGCATTCTGCATGGGCGCAACTATTCGCATCCCGGTTCGGCCGTCATGGCCGAGTGGCTGGTCGCGATCGGCGTCGTGCTCTTTGCCGCATTCGTGCTTCCTGCCGCCGGACCTGCACTGGGCGCGCTCGCCGCAGTGCTCGTAGCAGCGATCGCTGCAATCGTGGACATCGGACTGCTCGGGTCCATGCACCTGTGGGTTCAACTGATCACGCCCGCCATCGCGGTCCTTGCAGGCTATCTGCTTTATCTCGTGGCCGAGCTCATAAGCCGTGCCAACGTGAAAGCGGCTGGCGCAAAGGATCCGACTGCCAATCTGCGAACGCTCGGCCAGACCTTTCAGCGCCAGGGCCAGCTCGACCTGGCGTTCGAGACCTATCGACGCTGCCCACTCGATGCACCCACCATGGAGCTGCTGTATTACCTGGGCATGGATTTCGAGCGGCGACGTCAATATCAGAAGGCCGCCGCTGTCTACAACCATATTGCGACACGCGACCCGAACTATCGCGACCTGCGCGCGCGTCGGGCACGGGTCGCTGAGCCGCCGGCCACTCGCGATATCTCGGAGAAGCCGAAGACCCGCTCAGTGCCGCCCACTCCCGCGCCGCGGCACGAACGTCCTCGCGATGATTGGAGCGAGGAGCCGGCTGCACAGACTCTGGGGCGCAAGCTCGGCCGGTATGAGCTCGAGCGTGAACTGGGCAAGGGCGCGATGGGCGTGGTCTACCTGGGCCGCGATCCGAACATCAATCGCGTCGTGGCGATCAAGGCCATTCCACTGGCCGATGAATTCGAGGAGTCCGATCTCGAAGAAGCCCGTGCGCGATTCTTCCGCGAAGCCGAGATGGCGGGCCGTCTGAATCATCCTGCGATCGTGACGGTCTATGACGCCGGCGAAGATCAGGGTCTTGCCTACATCGCGATGGAATACCTGCGCGGCCAGCACTTGAGTCATTACACCGACACGGCACGCCTGCTTCCGCCGAGAACCGTGATGACTCTCGTGGCGCGCGTCGCCGAAGCGTTGGACTATGCGCATCGCCAGAACGTGGTTCATCGCGATATCAAACCGGCTAATATAATGTTCAATCCCGAGACGGATGAGCTGAAGATCACCGACTTCGGGATCGCACGACTAACCGATACAAGCCGAACTAAAACCGGAATCGTCCTGGGTACACCGTCGTTCATGTCACCCGAGCAACTGGAAGGTCGCAGCCTGGATGGCCGTTCGGACCAGTTCGCACTCGGTGTGAGCATGTATCACCTGCTCACGGGCCAATTGCCATTCCGCGCAGAATCGATGCCGCGATTGATGCAGAAGATCGCTACCGAACCGCATACGCCCATCCGCATGCTCCGACCCGAGCTGCCCGAGGCCATCGAGACGATCGTCGATCGCGTTCTGGCCAAGTCGGCGGACGATCGCTATCCCACCTGCGCCCAGTTCGCAGCCGATTTACGCGAATGCGCGAAGCGCCTCGAACCGCAGAAATCTGCAACGGAGCACGAGTGGTTACTGCCGTGATCCTCAGCGCTGCCGTTGATCAGCCGCGTCGCACGTTGCCATGGAGGCCGTCGTGATGCGCGGCAAGATCCGTTCGGTCGGCCTGAGCGATGTCGGCCGCGTGCGCGAGCACAACGAAGACACGATCGGCGTCGACGCCGACATTGGCCTGTTCGTTCTCGCGGACGGCATGGGCGGCTACAACGCGGGCGAAGTCGCCAGCGGCATTGCCGTCAAGACCATCATGAGCCTGGTCAAGGAAGCGATCGAGCATCAGGACATGACGGTCGAGGATCCCGAGACCGGCATGCAGCGCCCGAGCATCGTGCTGCGCGACGCGATCGCACGGGCCAACAAGATCATCTATCAGACGGCGAAGACCCAGCCGCAATGCGAAGGCATGGGCACGACCGTCGTCGCCTGCCTGTTCTTCAACAATAAGGTGGCCATCGCACACGTCGGCGATTCGCGCGCCTATCGGATGCGCGCCAATCGGTTCGAGCAGATGACCATGGATCACTCGCTCCTGCAGGAGCTGGTCGATCGGGGCTTCTATTCACAAGCCGAGGCGCAGCGTGCGACCAACAAGAACTACGTCACCCGCGCACTGGGCGTGGAGCCGACCGTCGACGTCGAGCTTCACGAGCACCCCGCGGAAAAAGGCGATTTCTACGTTCTGTGCTCGGATGGTCTGTCGGATATGGTCGAGGACGACGACATCCATTTAACCATAAGCACCTTTAGTGCTAGTCTTGAAACAGTAGCTAAACAGTTGATCCAGCTGTCAAACGACAACGGCGGTCGGGACAATGTCTCGATTATTCTTGCGCAAGTTGTCGACTCGTTCGCAGCAAAGAATGGGGTTGTTGACAAAATCCTGCGCTGGTTCGGCTAACACAGCGCCGTTTGGCGGATGGGGACGAGGCACACGATATGGCACGGTTAATCCTTAGCCTGGATGGCCAGGTGATGGCCGAATACAACATGAACAAGGAGCGTTACACGGTCGGTCGTCTGCCGGATAACGACATCCGGATCGATAACCCCGCCGTCAGTGGCCATCATTCGCTGGTCATCAACATCCTCAACGATTCCTTCCTCGAGGATCTGAACAGCACCAACGGAACGTACGTCAACGGCAAGCTGATCAAGAAACACGCGCTTCAGCACGGCGACGTCGTGACGGTCGGCCATCATCAGCTGCGTTTCGTCGATACCCAGAGCTTGGACTCCGAGCCGGACGAGTTCGAGAAGACCATGATCATTACGCCCGGCTCCGCGGTCGCCGCCCAGGCGGCCAAGAAAGCTTCGGCGATTGCTCCTGCCGCCGCGCCCGCGCCTGCCACCAGACCTTCTGCTGCGCTCGCGACCGGCAAAATGCCCGCTCACAATGGCGAAGCACCGGTCGCACTGCCGCGGGCCAAGCTTCAGGTATTGAGTGGCGCCTTCGCAGGTCGCGAACTGGAATTGAACAAGGCGCTCACCACGCTCGGGCGCCCCGGCGTGCAGGTGGCGGCCATCACCCGTCGGGCTGACGGTTTCTTCATCGTGCACGTCGATAGCGGCAAACCGGGTGATTACCCTTCAGTGAATGGCGCTGCCATCGGTGAACAAGCACGCAAGCTGCAGGACAACGACGTGATCCTGCTGGCAGGCGTGAAAATGGGCTTCTTCGAAGGCTGAGATCCAGGACCAGATTTCACACAGAGAGCACAGAGTCGAAACAGAAGCCCTGGAGCTTCACTTCTCTGTGTACTCTGTGATCTCTGTGTGAGCCTCTTGGGGTTTTCTTATTTCCTCCACACGCGCGCAACGCGCTGCGTGATTCCACAAACGAGCTCGTACGAGATCGTGTCCGCGAACGGCGCGACCGTTTCCGCCGGTACTCCATTGCCCCAGAGCACGACGTCATCGCCGACTTTCGCATTCGGAACGTCCGTGACATCGATTGCTGTCATGTCCATGGAGACGCGGCCGGCGACCTGCGCAGGGTGTCCATTCACCAGCACGGGCGCCCCGCTACGCACATTGCGCGCGTAGCCATCGCCATAGCCCACCGCTGCGATGCCAATGAGCGAATCGCGCTGTGCCTTCCAGATTGCGTTGTAGCCGACGCCCTCGCCTGCGTGGACGGTGCGGACGGTGATGAGCTGAGTCGACAAGGTCATCACCGGGCGCAGCCCGAGCTGCGAGCCGACCCGATCGGGGATCGGTGACAAGCCATACAGCATCAACCCCGGCCTCACCCAGTCGGTCCGTGCTTGCGGCCAACCAATCACGCCGGCCGAGTTTGCGATGCTGCGCTCGGCTTCTATGCCTGCCGTGATCGCATCGAAGCGCTCGATCTGATGACGGGCACTTTCGCCGCCCGATTCCTCGGCGCCTGCCAGGTGCGTCATCAGTCGGATCTGCCCGACCGACGCACACCCGCGCAGGCGACGCAGCGCTTCGGGAAATTGCGCGCCGGTAAACCCCAGGCGATTCATTCCCGTGTTGAGCTTGATCCAGACCGTGAAGCGGAAGGCAGGGACGGCCTGCTCGAGGATCTCGATCTGCTTGAACTCGTGAACCACGAGTTCGAATCGATGAGCCATCCCCTGACCCAGTTCGTCTGCGCTGAACACGCCTTCGAGCAGCAGAATCGGAGTGAGCACGCCAGCCGCGCGCAAGATGAGCCCTTCGCCGATACGCGCGACTCCGAGCGCATCCGCGGAATGCAGCGCACGGGCCGCCTCGACGATGCCGTGGCCGTATGCGTTCGCCTTGATGACCGCGAGAACCCGCGAGTTCGTTGCGATGCTGCGGACCACGCCGAGGTTGTGGCGCAGCGCATCCGCATCCATCGTCGCCGCCGGAAACGTCACCCGAACGATCCGTCCCCGTAAGCCGACTCGGGCGCGTAATTGCCGAACTTGGTGTACTTGCCCATGAAGGTCAGCTGGACTTCGCCGATCTCACCGTTACGCTGCTTGGTGATGATGATGTCGGCGATGCCTTTGCGGGTGGTGTTCTTGTCGTACACCTCCTCGCGATAAATCATCATGATGACGTCGGCGTCCTGCTCGATGGCGCCCGACTCGCGCAGATCGGACATGACAGGCTTCTTGTCCGTGCGCTGCTCGACGCCGCGATTCAGCTGCGAGAGCGCAATCAGAGGAACGCTCAGCTCCTTGGCGAGCGCTTTCAACGAACGCGAGATCTCCGAGATTTCCGTCGCGCGATTCTCGACGTTGCCGCCGACCTGCATCAGCTGCAAGTAATCCAGCACGATCAGGTCGAGGCCCTGCTCGCGCTTCAGGCGCCGCGCGCGTGCTCGCACTTCGGTTGGCGTCAGCGCGCCGGTGTCGTCGATGAAGATCGAAGACTCCTTCATCATGCTGATCGCCGAGTTCACGCGCGACCAGTCCTCGCCATCGAGGTTGCCAATACGCAGGCGGCTCTGATCGACGTGACCGAGCGAGGACACCATACGAAACGCGAGCTGCTCGCGTGACATTTCCATACTGAACACGCCGACCTTCGCCTTCTGCGGACCGAAGGCCGCGTTCTCGGCGATGTTCAGTGCGAAGGTGGTCTTGCCCATCGACGGGCGTCCCGCGATGACGATCAGATCGCCACGCTGCAGGCCTGCAGTCATTTCGTCGAGTCGAGTGAAGCCCGTGCTGATGCCGGTGAGCTGACCTTTGTTCTGGGCCAGCATGTCCAGGCGATCGATGATCGATCCCAGATCGTTGCGCAGCGGCACGAATCCGGACCCCGCCTTGCTGCCGCTTTCGGCGATTTCGAACACCAGACGCTCGGCTTCATCGACGATCTCGTTGGCCTCACGGCCTTCGGGATCGTACGCACTCGCAGCAATGGCGCCGCCGACCGAGATGAGTTTGCGCAGGATGGATCGTTTGCGGACGATCTCCGCGTACGCACGAATGTTGGCGGCACTGGGAGTGTCGCGCACGAGGCCGGCGAGATAGATCAGGCCGCCGGTCTGCTCGGACAACGCTTTGCGTTCGAGCGCCTCGGAAAGAGTCACGGCATCGAAAGGCTCGCTGCGCGAAGCGAGATCTGCGATGGATTCGAAGATCAGCTGATGATCGCGACGGTAGAAGTCTTCGGCAGTGATGCGATCGCCGATCGCATCGAAACCGCGGTTGTCGAGCATCAACCCGCCGAGCACGGCCTGCTCGGCTTCGATCGAATGCGGCGGGACGCGGATCTCGTCGACCGCCGCTTTATCGCGCGCGCGACGCGATCCTGGAAAGGGAAACTTGGATTCGGTTTCCGCCATCGGAAGCGCTGCGCGCGATTGCGATTACTCTTCGCCGATGACGACGACCGGCAGGTCGACCGTGAGATCGGTGTGCAGATGAACCTGCACGATGTGCTCGCCGGCCTGACGGATCGGACCGTTCGGCAGACGCACTTCCGAGCGCTCGATATCGTGGCCGGCCTTGCGCGCACCGTCGGCGATGTCCGTCGTGCCGATCGAGCCGAACAGCTTGCCCTCGCCGCCCGACTTCGCGGTCAGCGTGAGCTTGAAGCCTTCGAGCTTCTTCGCACGAGCCTGAGCGGCATCGAGCTCGACCTTCGCGGCCTTCTCGATCTCGGCGCGACGCGACTCGAACTTCGCAACGTTCTCTTCGGTCGCGAGCGTCGCCTTGCCCTTGGGCAACAGGAAATTGCGACCGTAGCCCGACTTCACCTTGACTCGATCACCGATGTTGCCGAGGTTGGCAACCTTCTGCAGCAGAATGACTTCCATAAAGCACCTTGTAAGAACTCGAAGAAAGGCCGTGGGCTGTAGGCTCTAGGCTGCGGGTGGTCCCGACAGCCTACAGCCTACGGTCTACGACCGTCAGACTGGTTGCGTCCGCGGACGCAGCCAATTATCCGCAAAACCCCAGATCGCCAGCACGATCACCGTGATCGATGTGGAGATCGGGACGATCAGCAGCACATAGATCGCTGCGAGCCAGCCGCGATTGAGTCGCCCGCCCGCCTTACTGCGATGTGCCGCAGCCAGTCCCTGGAACGAGAGCGCGACGAACGCGACCCATGCCAGCGACCCAATCAATCCGGAATCCGTGACGAAGACCGCAATGAACAGCGCAGTCACCGCCACTCCTAATACCCCACCCAGCCTCAGTTGGCGATACTCGGCGCCGAATCGTCCCGGCGCCTGCAGCAGGGTCTGCCACCAGCATCCCAGGAACAGCCCGGCCAGGATGGTCGCCAGCACCAGCGCGGCGAGCCCGCCCCACATGGTTCGCGCCCACTGATCGATGATCAGAGTCGTATCCGGCGGCATGTGCAAGCCGGCAGCGCCCGCCTGCTGTACCGCCGTGGTCAGCAACTGCACCCAGACCGCCGCTGGATCGCTCAGTGCGAGATGGACCGCGATGACCGCAGCGGTCACGCCGGCGACGGCAAGCTGAAAACAGAGATTCAATGAACCCGTACGCTTCAGGACCAGTGCGAGCAACACCGGCGAGACGATCACTGTGACCACCCCAACCGTCAGCCATGGCATCTGCGGAGCCAGTGACACCAGCAGCCAGATGGCCGCTGCGGCCGCCGTGGCTGCCTTCGTCAGAGCCTGACGCGCATCGAACCGTAGCGCGACCAACACCGGAATCGCACCGGCCAGCACCATGAATGGCATCGGCATCTGCGGTGCGAACGCGCCACAGAAGGCGGCGCCCAACGCAGCGCGCCACGGACGCTCGGTCAGCCAGGCTGCGATTGCACGGTGCATGGGTGTGTCACGCGCGAGCCGAAGCGACCCGCGCGTGCTCGGAACGGCTCGCTCAGTGCTGATCGGTATACGGCAACAGCGCGAGATAACGCGCGCGCTTCACCGCCACTGCCAGCTGACGCTGATAGTGCGACTTCGTGCCCGTGATACGGCTCGGAACGATCTTGCCGGTTTCGGTGATGTACGCCTTGAGAATGCCCAGATCCTTGTAATCGATCTGTTCGATGCCTTCGGCGGTGAAACGGCAGAACTTACGGCGACGGAAAAAACGTGACATGGCAAACCCCTCGATGAATCGATGAATCAGGCCGACGCGGACGGCGAATCGTCGTCGTCGTCGGAGAAGCGCTCGTCGCGCGACTCGTCAGTCGAACGCGCCATCGGCGAGGGTTCGGTGACGGCCTTGTCCATCTTGATGACCAGGTGACGCAGCACCGCATCGCTGAAGCGGAATGCGCCGGTCAGTTCGTTCAGAGTCTTGCCGTCGCACTCGATGTTCAGAAGAACATAGTGCGCCTTGTGGATCTTGTTGATCGGGTACGCGAGCTGACGGCGGCCCCAGTCTTCCAGGCGGTGAATCGTGCCGTTGCCGGCCGAAATCATGCCCTTGTAGCGTTCCAGCATGGCCGGAACCTGCTCGCTCTGGTCAGGGTGGACCAGAAACACAATCTCATAATGTCGCATTGCTGCTCCTTATGGAGATGCTTCCCGGCTGATTAATCCCGGTGAAGCAAGGAGTTAAAAGGATTTCCCGCCATGCACCTGCCAGGCAGGCGCAAAACGGGCGCGAATGGTAGCGGAAGCCCCCCTTGGGCCGCAACCGGACGGAAAAAGAGGTTCACACAGAGATCACAGAGTACACAGAGATTTGGAGTGAGCCGCGTCGGCGATCCTGCGCTGTCCGACTCTGTGATCTCTGTGCACTCTGTGTGAAATCCGTCCTCTTACTGTCTTTGCCGGAGCGCCTCGTATAGCACGACGCCGGTGGCGACCGAGACGTTCAGGCTTTCCACGACGCCGCGCATGGGAATGCTGATGAGCGCGTCGCAGTTTTCCTTTGTGAGGCGGCGCAGTCCCTGCCCTTCGGCGCCCAGGACCAGCGCCAGCGGGCCGGTGAGGCTGGTTTCAAAGACCGATTTCTGAGCTTCATCGTCGGTCCCGATGATCCAAACCTCGCGCTCTTTCAGCCAACGCAGGGTGCGCGCGAGATTGACGACCTGGATCAAAGGTACGGTTTCGGCCGCGCCCGAGGCGACTTTGCGAACCGTCGGTGAGAGCCCCGCCGCTCGATCGCGCGGGACGATCACGGCCGTGACACCGACTGCATCGGCCGTGCGCAGGCAGGCGCCGAGGTTATGCGGATCCTGCACGCCATCGAGCACGAGCAGGAATGGCGTCCTGGCTTTGTCGAGCAGCTCATCGAGCGCCCCCTCCCCCAGCACACCGACACTGCGCATCTGCGCGCACACGCCCTGATGACGCTCACCGGAAGCGAGCCGATCGAGCTCCTGCGCATCCTTCGATGCCAGTTTCACCTTGGCGGCCTGCGCGAGCTTCGTCACTTCGGCGAGACGCCCATCGTCGCGACCCTTCTGAATCATCACGAGCGAAACGCGCTCAGGATGTTGCTGCAGCAGCGTACGCACCGCGTGCAGTCCGAACACAATCGTCTCATCGCTCATCGGCGGCCTCGTCGACGCTGCCACGGGCCGCGAATCATTTGTCGCTGCGTTCCCGCTTCGGCCAATTCGAAATCGATCTTGCGTTCATCGATGATCACATTGATCAGACGCACGCGCAGATGATCACCCAGACGGAATACCCGACCGCTGCGTGCACCGACGAGCCGATAGCCCGTCTTGTCGCGCGAGAAATAGTCGGAGCCCAGCGAGCTCACGTGCACCAGACCATCGATCTGCATGCCGCTCACCTGCACGAACAGACCGAAGTCGACGACGCCCGTCACGAGCGCATCGAACTCCTCGCCGATCTTGTCCTGCATGAACTGGCACTTGAGCCAGGACATCGCATCGCGAGTCGCCTCGTCCGCGCGCCGTTCGGTGAATGAAGTCTGTTGACCCAGCTCCGTCATGCGAGCCGGCGTGTACTCGAAGTTGCTCGCCGTGCCACCGCGCAATACATGACGGATTCCACGATGGACCAGCAGATCCGGATAGCGGCGGATCGGCGAGGTGAAATGCGCGTACTCGGGCAGCGACAGGCCGAAGTGACCGATGTTCTCGGGCTGATACACCGCTTGCGGCAACGAGCGGATCACCACTGTCGAAATCAAATGAGCCTCTTCGTTGCCGACGATCCGCTGGAGCACGGCATTCAGATCGTGAGGTTCCAGATCGCGATCGCGCGGCAGCTCGATCGCAAAGCCGCTCAGGAACTGACGCAGCTGCTCGAGCCGTTCCTCTTCGGGCTGACCGTGAACGCGATAGAGCGTGGGGATCTTGTGCTTGCGCAGAAAGCGCGCGGCCTCGACATTGGCCGCGATCATGCATTCCTCGATCAGCCGATGCGCATCGTTGCGCGGCTGCTCGACGAACGCCGCGATGCGTCCGTCTGCACCGAAGCGCACTTTCAACTCCGGTGCGTCGAACTCGAGCGCCCCGCGGCGCTGACGCGCCGAATACAGCGCCTTGAACACATCGTGAAGATTGCGCAGATGCTCGCCGTTGGCGACCACTTCCGGCTCCGCAACCGAGGCGGGATTCGCAAGATAGGCGGCGACCTTCGTATATGTGAGGCGCGCCTTCGATTTCATCAGACCTTCGAAGAACCGCGAGCGCGTCACCTTGCCCTGCGAGCTCACCTTCATCTCGCAGCACAGACACAGCCGATCGACATTCGGATTCAGTGAGCACAGTCCATTCGACAGCGCTTCCGGCAGCATCGGCAGCACGCGATTCGGAAAATAGACGGACGTACCGCGATGCTGCGCTTCCTGATCCAGCGGTGAGTCGGGCGTGACGTAGCTTGCAACATCGGCGATGGCGACAATCAGACGCCAACCGCCGCGCATGGGCTCGCAATAAACGGCGTCGTCGAAGTCGCGTGCATCTTCACCGTCGATCGTGACCAGCGCGGTGTCGCGCAGATCTTCGCGATTGCGTTTGGCCGCTGCGCTCACCGCGCCGCCGTAACTCTCCGCTTGCGCAACGGCTTCGGGCGGAAATTCGAACGGCAGACTGTGCGAGTGAATCGCGATCTCCGTTTCCATGCCGGGTGCGGCGTGCTCGCCGAGCACTCGCGTGACATGTCCGAGCGGTTGCGCGGTCTTCGAGGGCATCTCGATCAGTTTGACCAGCACGACCTGCCCCGGCTTTGCATCGCCGAGACGATCGCGCGGCACCAGAACGCGATGTCCGATGCGCGGATTGTCCGGCACGACGAAGCTGATTCCGGACTCGTCGTAGAGGCGGCCAACGATTTCCGTCGTCCCGCGCTCGAGGACTTTGACCACGGTGCCTTCCGGGCGACCGCGCTGATCTGCGCCGCTGACGCGCACCGCGACGCGGTCGCCGTGCATCACTTCACGCATCTGCCGATACGGCAGCACGATCGGTGTCGAGCGGTCGTCAGGGTGCAGGAACCCGTGACCATCGCGATGACCCGTCACGGTTCCGACGATCAAGGTCAGCCGCTCGCGCAGGCAATATTCATCGCGACGGTTCTTGACGATCTCTCCGCTCTGGAGGGCCTGGCCCAGCTGCTCGTTCAGAAGCTTGCGCCGGGCAGACGTCATTGCGCCGACACGCAGCGCAAGCTCGTCGAACGGCAGGGGCTGCCCCGCCTGTTCGAGTGCTTGAGTCACCGAGAACGAATCGGAACTGGAGGGACGGGCAGATCGCGCAGCTTTTGCAGCTGCTTTGCGCGGCGACCGCGCAGGGGTTTTGCTCTTTGTTTTGCGTTTCATGACGGGCAGTTGAACATATCTTGATTGCCCCGGCACTAGGGCATGCCGCGTCTACTTACAATGCATGCGCGGTTCGTGAGCCTGAAATCGAAGTGCGACAGCGTATCCGAAAGCGGAGCGGCCTCATCGCGGCGTTCATGGCGTTCATATATATGAGCGCGATCCCTCGCCTCTCAACCGCTCGTGGCGGGAATGTTCGATTGACAGTGCCGGGTGCGGCCGGTAGATTTGCGCGCCTTGCGGGCCCTGCCCCGTATTCCCTCCCTTGCCCAGGTGGCGGAATTGGTAGACGCGCTGGTTTCAGGTACCAGTGGAGCGATCCTTGGAGGTTCGAGTCCTCTCCTGGGCACCATCACCTTCTGATGGATCATCGCGCTTAGAGTCCGAACTCCCGCACGAGTCACCCACGCGACTCGTGCCGAAGTCATCCATCAGTCAGAAAGAAACGCTAAGGCCCTCGTCGCCTCAAGCACCCAGAATGCTCGAACGCGAGGTGGCGCGCTTTCGCGTAAGCGGCGCGCATGAATCGTGCGCGCCGCCGATCCTCGCGTCAGTGATGCTTGCCGGCGCCCGGACTGTGGGCCTGGGGCTTGATGGCCAGTTGGTCCGGCACTGCAACGACGATGAGCGCGAACGGCCCGCCTTCGTCGACGACCACCGAGGGCAGTCCACTATCCGGCGCATGACCGCCCAGCATGCTGTTTCGGTAATACGGCGCGTAAATCATCATGTGCGGATGCCACGCATCGTCCTCGCCGACATCCTGATCGGCCGACCACATGTAGCCGAACTGCACCCCTTCCATACGCGGAAGCTTGCCCTCCGCATAGGCCATCGCAAGCTCACTGGCGATGGCTGCGGGTGCAACGCCTTGCAGTCCCAGAGTCGCGCGTAGCTCCTCCTGCGGAAGGATCGTGCGCGATGCGAGCGGATCAAAACAGATCGGCGCCAGCACCTTGGAGTCATAAGCCGCCGCGTGACCGTCGGTGGGGACGAAGCGGATGGCCGACCACCCGCGCATCACCAGGCAGACACAATCGTTATCGCCGCGCTCAGCGACCTCATAACCTGTGCGCGTCAGGACCTTGACCGTCGCACGACCGGAGATCGTTTCCGGTCCGGCGCTCCGTGCGAGCGCGATCTCACGATCACGCGGCATGAGAAAAGCTTCAGTCGCCGGATACTTCGGGTCGGCCGCCCAGACAGACCCGGCCACCATCAACGTCAACATAGCCATGGCTCGCATCGCTCACCCTCCCTTGTAGCAGCCCATGCCGCGCGAGGAATGCGCGGCTGCCCAAAGGACGGGTAACTGGAGCCGACTCCGACAGGAAGAACCGGTTTTCTCGCGAATTACAAAGCGGGCGACCGGCTGCGTTGTTGCACGCGACCGCTCTCGGAGTCATAGGCGAGCCGTTCGATCAGCGCGAGCACGTTGAGTGCGCACTTGTCCCAGCTGAAAGCCTTTGCGCGTTCGAGTCCTGCTGCCGCCTTGGCAAGCCGCAGCGGTTCGTTGGTGAGCATCTCGAGCATTCCGCTGGCGATGTCTTCGACATCGAGCGGATCGACCAGATAGGCAGCCCCGGCAGTCACTTCGGGCGGCGCAGACGTGTTCGCGGTCACGACGGGACAGCCGCAGGCCATTGCTTCCAGCAGCGGAATACCAAAGCCCTCGTGCAGCGAAGGCAGGGCAAACAGATCCGCCATCGAGTAGACCACCGGCAGATCGGCATGGGCGATCCAGCCTGGAAAATGCACGCGGCCTTCCAGTCCCAGCTCGCTCACTCGCTCAAGCTCCTTTTCCACACCCATGGCCATCGGAAATGAAAACCGCTGCGCCCCCGCGAAGACGAGATCGTGCGGCACACGATCCTTGATGCGAGCAAACGCCTCGAGCAACCGACCGACATTCTTCCGCGATTCGAGCTGGCCCACCCACAGGATGAAATGCCGCGGTAGTGTGTAACGCGAAGCGACCTGATCGCGACGTATCACATCGCTCGTCGGCGTGAACACAGAAGCATCGAAACCGTCGTGGATGACTGCGATCTTCTCGGGCGCAACGTTCCTGAACTTCACTGCATCGCGCTTGACGGCGTTCGAGACCGCAACGATGGCGGTCGCGCACTTCAAGTACATCGGAATCGCAAGCTTCAGATACAAACGGTCGTACCAGAGAAAGTGTTCGGGTATCGCGAACCATTCGGCACTGTGCAGCACGAACAGCTTCGGGCCGCGCCGCACCAGAGGCACAGTGAACTTCGGATTGAACAGCACATCGATGTCTTCCCTGAAGGCACGCCACGGCACGCCGATCTGATCCCACGCGACGGAGCCCGGCAGATCGATCGCAATCTCCTTCACATTCGGATACCCGCGATAGGTACCGATCAGCGCAGCGTTCTGATACATGAGGACGAACTGATGCTGGGGCGCACGCCTGAACAGGATCGGCAACAGATTGCGCGTATAGACCCGCACGCCTGTGTTCTGCTGTTCATAGTGGCGCAGCATGATTCCAACCCGCAGCGGACGACCTCCTGACGACGTGAGCTGTGCTGGGCGCGCGTCCGTCGCTTCCGCAAGCGACCCCGAATCCGACGGTTGCAACGAACGTCGCATGAAGAAAAATGCGAGCGCCCAGGGAGCGCAGGCCAGCATCTGCAGAATACGTCCGGCGAAAGCGATCGCGACCGAGGCATCCGGCGGCATGCCACCCAGCGCCATCAAGGTGGCGAACAGACTGTCGAAGACGCCGATACCATCGATGGAGATCGGCAACCGCGCCACGATCAGTGAGGACATCACGCCAGAGAATATCCATCCCGGCGCAACATCGAGCCCAAGCCCGCGCGCAAGCACGATGATCGAAGCGACCGGCAGGAACTGCTCCGCCAGCGTCATGCAAAAGAACACGAGCAGCGTGGAGCGCTCGGCACCGAGCTCGCGACACGCATCCAGCACGCTCAAGAGTTTTTTCACCAGACCGATCTTCTGCACACGCTCGGGTAGCAATGCGACGACCAGGCGCTGGCCGCGCGGATGCAGCAGCAGGGCCACGGCAATGAAGGCGGCAACGAAAATACAGATGCCGATGGCGAACACCAGGTGCAGCCCAGTGGTCAGGTGCGTGCGCGTGGCGAGATACACCTGGCTCACCAGCGCGAGCAGCACCACACACAGGAATCCGACGAATCGCTCTACGACGATAGAGGCAGCGACATGCGCGCCGCTCAGACCCAGTCGCGTCGCCCAAACACCGCGGATGACATCGCCGCCCGCAGTCGTAGGCAAAAAGCCCCCCAGCAACGTCGAGGTGCAATAAACCGTCATGCCCTGCATCAGCGAGAGCGGACGGTTGACCGATCTCAATAGCAGGAGCCACTTGTAGGTCATCGTGAACCGATCGAGCGCGACCAGTGCGAACGCCAGCATCACCGAACCGGCCGTGAACGAAGCCAGCGTGCGAACTACATCGGGCAGATCCACCATCGTCGCAAACAGCAGCGCAATGCAGGTCGCCGAGATCGCGAACCGGATCAGATTCGATTTTTTCATGAACTTCCTTCAGCAGACTTGAGCCGAGAGGCTCGAGCGCTATCCCATCATCGATGACGAATCATCTGGCTCTAAGGAGCGTTAGTTCGTGGGTATCTGGGCGGAGGCTCCGCGAGGAAGGAATCATTGTTCTCGGACACATGGCTCGATCTCACTTGTAAGTGCGGGAATACCTCCGTTGCATCGGATAAGGCTGACTAGGGCGGCGAGACGGCCGCGCTCGCGGCCGTAGGAGCGCTGTTCGCAATCAGCATGGTGCAGCAGGTGTTTGCCACCATCGAGGTCGATTGAGATCGGCTGAGTGCGATACCGCGCGACACGCAGCGAGGAATGCGCCAGGTGTATCCATGCTTTCGTCGCTGCCAGCGAGCGGATTGGAGCGCACGGCGACACGTCGATGCGCGCGCAAGGCGCGCCTCGGACGGAAGATGCGGTGCGAAGGGCTGCATGACAGATGACTGGAACCCAAGCGATATCGCAAATCAAATGTTTGCTCGCCTCGCAAGTTCCTCGCGGTACTCCGCAGAGTCGTCGCCTGTCGGGGACACCGTTTTCCGCCGACGCGCGAGTCCTGATCTTCGCTCTTTGAATCGAGCGTGGGTCGGCATTCAGCGCTTTAATGAGTTGTTCACCGGATTTCCAGAAACGTGAGTGCCGTTGTGGATGGCACGGAACGGGGTCGAGAGGTCGCGGGTTACTCGCCCGGGAATCACATACGAGCACATATGCCAGATCGGAAATCCGCCGACGATGACCCGCCCACCCTGGTCCTGCCCCACGGAGCCAAGGGGTTGAGTCGAGTAACGGTCGATCACTACAACGCCGAGCTTCGCTCCGAGGAGGGCTTCGTTGGCGATCGCGCGAGCAAGCGCGCTTTCCAGCGCATTCTCGATGAGTGGCGGGAGAAGATGAGCGAGTCGGGAGAAGATCCGTTCGGCGAAACGCCCAGCGACGAGATTAGCAAGAAGTCGCTCGACAAAGTGCTATTGGAAGGTGACATCGAAGCTGCAGGCACGATCCACTCGGCCATCGAAGAGTTCGCCCAGGAATTCACTTCGGTCATACGAAGATTTCTGCGGCTGAAGGAATGGAAGAACGTGCAGCGGATTGCCGTGGGAGGCGGGTTACGCCAGAGCCGCATCGGCGAGCTTGCGATCGGACGCACGGCTGTCGCACTGAAGGCGTCGGGATGCGAGATCGAGCTGCGTCCGATCCGCTACCCCTCGGATCACGCAGGGTTGATCGGCAGCATTCATCTGGTGCCCGGCTGGATCCTCTCGGGACACGACAGCATCCTGGCCGTCGATATCGGCGGCAGCAACATTCGAGCCGGTATCGTCGAACTGCACGCGGATAAAAAGAAGGATCTGTCGGGCGCGCAGGTGAGCCGCCTCGAACTGTGGCGCCACTGCGATGACAATCCGAAACGCGAAGATGCGGTCGAGCGCCTGGTCGAATTTCTGGAAGGCTTGATCAAGCGCGCTCAGAAGGACGGTCTGGTGCTTGCGCCCTTCATCGGCGTGGGCTGTCCCGGGATGATTCGCGAAGACGGCACCATCGAGCGCGGCGGTCAGAATCTGCCGGGCAACTGGGAGAGCAAGACGTTCAATCTCCCGGAGCGGCTGCGCGAAGCCATCCCGCGTATCGGCGATCACGACACGGTCGTGCTCATGCATAACGATGCCGTCGTCCAGGGCTTGAGCGAGCTCCCCTGGATGCAGGACGTGGAACGCTGGGGCGTAATGACCATCGGCACCGGCCTCGGCAACGCTCACTACACCAATCGTAAAGAGACGGCTCGTAAGGAGACAGCGCCGAAGGAACGCAAGAAGGGTTAGGCGCCACCGAAGTTCGACGAATTGCGCGCGAGGTCCATCAGGGTCACGAAACACTCGGCCGTCGGATGCTTCGATCCTCCCTCGAGAGAGGCACCTGTGAGGCCTCGTCCGCTTGTAACATCCGAGGATCAGCCACGCTTGGATCGGCTCTTGCGTCAACTCTTCGTGAAGTCGCAGCCCGCACCCTTGTCCGCCTCTATCCCTTTCGGCGAAGCGCTGGGCTTCTGGTTGAAGCTCGGGTTCATCAGCTTCGGCGGACCCGCCGGACAGATCGCGATCATGCATCAGGAACTGGTGTCGCGCAGACGGTGGATTTCCGATCGACGCTTTCTCCACGCGTTGAACTATTGCATGGTGTTGCCAGGCCCCGAGGCGCAGCAACTTGCCACATATATCGGCTGGCTCCTGCACGGCACCCGAGGCGGACTCGCAGCCGGAGCGCTTTTCGTACTGCCTTCGTTGTGTCTGCTGATCGCGCTGGCGTGGGTCTATGTGTCGTACGGTCATGTGCCCTGGGTCGCAGGCATTCTCAATGGCATGAAGCCGGCAGTCATCGCCATCGTCGCCTTTGCGGCGTATCGGCTGGGTTCACGGACCTTGAAGAATGCGGCGCTATGGATCGTCGCTGCCAGTGCGTTCGTCGCGCTGGCTTG
Organism: Pseudomonadota bacterium; assembly: GCA_023423935.1. Classification (GTDB taxonomy): domain Bacteria; phylum Pseudomonadota; class Gammaproteobacteria; order Steroidobacterales; family Steroidobacteraceae; genus Steroidobacter. The sequence continues at coordinate 42,076 of JAFAEQ010000002.1, forward strand.
GGCGCATCTGCCCTTTCCACTGGTGATCCTGCTTGCAGGCGTGATCGGAGTCGCAGGCGGGCACATGCGGCCGAGCTGGTTTCAGAACACTGCGCACGCACCGCTGACCTCCGGTGCACGCATGCCCGCTTTCATCGATGACGACTCACCGACGCCAGCACACGCGAAGTTTCGCTGGTCGCGTGTTTTGCTCCTGCTGGCGACGGGTGTCGGGCTGTGGATAGTTGTCGAGGGACTGCTCGTGTTCGTCTTTGGATGGACGCACGCCTTCGCACAGATGGGATGGTTCTTCAGCAAGGCCGCACTCGTCACGTTCGGAGGAGCGTATGCCGTGCTGCCATATGTGCAACAAGCCGCGGTCGATCAGTACGCATGGCTCACGACTGCGCAGATGATCGATGGACTCGCCTTGGGCGAAACCACCCCGGGTCCGCTCATCATGATCGTCGCATTCGTGGGATTTCTCGGCGGCTGGAACGACGCGGCACTGGGTCCGCAGATGCTTGCAACGGCGGGCATCGCCGGCGCGAGCATCGCGACGTTCTTCACGTTCCTGCCCTCGTTCGTATTCATTCTCGCAGGCGGTCCTGCCGTCGAAGCCACGCGCGACGATGCGAAGTTCGTAGCACCGCTGACGGCCATCAGTGCTGCGGTGACGGGCGTCATCCTCAACCTGGCGACCTACTTTGCCTGTCACGTGTTCTGGCCCGCAGGCACTCTGTCTTCTTCGTTCGCAGGACTCATGGAAAGCCTGGACCTGCCGGCGTTCATCATCAGTGTCGTGGCGCTCGCTGCTTTGATCCGCCTCCAGATCGGCGTCATCCCCGTCATTCTCGCCTGCGGCGCCATCGGGCTGGCTCGCGTACTTGTATTCGCATGACCCGACGTGACAATGCTTCCAGACCACCTGCCCTCGCATTCAGAGGAATTTGATATGCCGACAAAAAGCGCATCGAAGACAGCAGACGGTCCTGTGGCAGTCTTGCGCGCTGCGGTAAAGGACGCTGAAAAGCGATGGAAGCTGAAGCGTCAGGAAGCGCGCGAAGCCAAAGCCGCCGCGAAGACCGCGAAGAAGGAGCTGAAGGAGGCCCGCAAGCGCTGGAAAAAAGCGAAGGCGGCAGCTCTCGAGACGGCGAGCACTCGCGCGGATGCAACGCAAGATGATGCTGCGAAGCCAAAGATCAAAGGCTCGAAGAAACGGAAACGCAAATCGGAGGCCGCGAACAACGGGCCGGCCTCGCTCGGCATCAACGAGGACGCGATCGAGGAAATTTAGGGCTGCGCGTCGAGATATCGGGCGGTGTGCCCGCCCGATGGATCTCAGGTAGTCGCTTTCTTCGTCGAGCTCTTTCCCGCGGGCTTCTTTGGGGTGCTCGAACCCAGTGAATAGCGCGTGTCCTGCAAGGCGAGCTGAATGAGCTCGAGCACTGCATTCATCGCGCGGGTCGCATCGCCATCGGCGATGGCGGCATACACCTTGCGATGATCTGGAATGGGATCGCGCGGCAGTCCCGCCCGCTGTTGCTTGAACAACGTCGTGTAACTGATTGCCGCACCGATGGTCGAGGTCAGCGTCATGAGCGGCTCATTGCCGGTCGCGACCAGAATCTCCTCGTGGAAACTTTGATCGGCGGCGCGACCTTCGGGCGTCGACAATCCGTACTTGGCCATCTCTTCGAGAGCATGCCCCATGCGTGCCAGCTGTTCAGGCGTGCGCCGCTGTGCAGCGAGCGCTGCCGCCCGGGGCTCGACGATCTCACGCAGCTCGAACAGTCCGCGCAGGAACGATTCGCTCGGCTCGCCTCTGAAGACCCATCCCAGCACATCCGGGTCCAGCAAATGCCAGCGCTGGCGTCGAGTGACGCGCGTGCCCGCCTTGGGCCGGCTTTCGACCAGGCCTTTGGCTACCAGGATGCGGATCGCCTCACGATAGGCCGTGCGCGAAACCTGCAGATTGCCGCTCGCCTGGATTTCGTCGGGCAGCAAGGAGCCCGGCGGATGCCGTCCGCTGACGATCGCCACACCGAGCGAATCGGCGATCTGACGGTGGATACGCATTCCCTGCACCGTCTCGAGGGGTTCGTCCCGGTTGAATACCGAACCCTTGCCGGTCGATTCGGTGGGGCGGGAAGCCTTTCGTGGCGCTTTTCGCGCTGTTCTTGTCATCTGACAGCCCGAGTCCTGACTGAGTCGCGCGATCATAGTCGTCCAAGGACACCGGCACCACTCAAAAGCCTTGGAAAAACCGGGAAAAGCACTCCGATCCAGTCGATCAAGGGCGGTTCGGTCGCAACTCCAATGAAAACCGTCGGCTCATGCACCGGCTGCGGCGGTTCGCAGCAGGGTATCGACGTCGGTGGGTGCGCCCGCCGCGAGGTTCACTGAGAGCGATGCCGCCCCGCTTTTCATGCGAAGCCGCAACTGACTCGCGAGCGGGGTCAACGCCGAGCTCAGACGATCGCGAATCAATGTCACATTGTCTGCGGCGGCCTCGGGTAAGACGATCGCGAAAGAGGCTGAGTCCAAACCGTCGATGCGACCAACCCAATCGACATCGGCGCGCAACATGCGCTCCAGCGCCTGAACCAGCTCACGCAGCGTGTCCGATGCAGGCACTTCGTTCTGCGAGGTCGTCACACTCACGAGCACCACCGAAAGTTCGCGTCGATATCGCAACGCGCGGCGGATCTCCGAGTGCAGGCGCCGGTGCAGCTCCTGATGCGAAATCGCGCCCGAAGCCTCGTCCACATGCGAGGAGGTCTGGATCAGCGCCTGCGCCTCCTTCAGCGTGCGACGCAGCGCCAGCGTATTGAAGGCGGAATGGATGCGGGCGAACAACTCAGCGTCAGCCGTGTGCTTGATCAGGTAGTCATCTACGCCCGCGAGATAGCCCTGCTCGTAATCCTGCGCGTCCTCCTGCGTCGTCAGCAGGATCACGTAGGTGTCCGCACCTGCACGCGTACGCAGCGTCCGCGTGAGCGCCATGCCATCCATGACCGGCATCTTCCAGTCCGTGATGACGAGCGGATACCACCGCTGCTGATATGCCGACAGCGCCTGCTCGCCAGCCGGCGCGCAAGTCACTTCGAAGCCTGCGCCGCGCAGCCGCTCGGCAAGCGATTCGAGTTCGCGCTCGTCGTCATCGACCAGCAGGATCCGCATGGGCAACGCCTGTGCGAGGACCGACAAGCGAGCCGCCATGGCTTGAGGATTCATCCCCTACTCCCCCGACAGTGACCTTGAGAACCGCGCACAGTGTGCATCGTCGACTGCCAATCATCATCAAGCGTATTCGACACGAACGGCATGGCTGACGAGCAGATGCAAAGACCCGACACGCCGCTCAGCGGAAAGCTCGAGCGGACGCGGCGATCCTGCACCAGCTCAAGGCCCCTGCATTGCAGGCAACGTAAAGTAGAACGTCGCCCCCTGATCCGGAGCACCGTCGGCCCAGATGCGCCCGCCGTGCCTCTGCACGATGCGCCGTGCGTTCGCGAGTCCGACGCCCGTACCTTCGAACTGCTTGTCCGAATGCAGCCGCTGGAACACGCCGAACAATCGGTCGGCCAACGCAGGATCGAATCCGACGCCGTTATCCGCCACGCTGAAGATCACTTCCTTGTCCTGAGTCACACCTGCGACCCGGATGCGCGTGTGCTCGCGCGGACGTGTGTACTTGACCGCATTCGCGATCAGATTCGCCCACACCTGCCGCAGTAACCCTACATCGCCCTTTACAGCAGGCAACGCGGAGATCTCCCACTCGATCCGGCGATCCCGCAAATCGGTCTGCATCTCGCCGATGACCTGTTCGACCAGCACGTTATTGTCGATGCGTGACTTCGTGAGCTCGGTGCGACCGATGCGCGAGAAGGCCAGCAGATCCTCGATCAATTGACCCATGCGACGTGCGGCGTCGCGGATGATGCCGAACTGGCGTCGCTCCTCGTCCGTCAGTTTCTGTGCGGCCGAGTCTTCGATCATGCTGATATAGGCATGAATATGGCGCAGCGGCATACGCAGATCGTGAGACACCGTATGGCCGAAAGCCTCGAGGTCCTCGTTGGCTGCCGTCAGGTCCGCATTGCGCTGCTCGAGCGTCATGTTGAGCTTCGTGATTTCTCCGGCGATGCGGGCGCGCTCGGCGATTTCTTCCTGGAGCTTGAATCGCGCGAGCGCGAGCTCCACGAACACTTCCACTTTTGCACGCAGAATTCCGGAGACCACGGGCTTCATCAGATAGTCCACGGCACCGGCGGAATAGCCTTTGAAGACCATTTCGGAAGTCTTCACCACGCCGGTGAGAAAGATGAGTGGCGTCGTTCGCGAGCGCTCCCGCTCGCGAATCAGCGCAGCGGTTTCGATACCGGAGATATCGGGCATCTGCACATCGAGCAGGATCACCGCATAGTCGCGATCGAGCACACAGCGCAGAGCCTCGGTCCCCGAGTTCGCGCGATAAAGATTCTGACCGAGAGGTTCGAGGACGGCTTCCAGCGCCTCCAGATTGGCCGGCTCATCGTCGACCATGAGAATGTTGACCTTATGCTCTTCCGTCATCCCGCTCTTCCCCTGCCAACTCGACGATCCGCTGCGCAAGGTCCGTCAGTGCGTGAACCTCTGCGCGTCTTGTTCTTGCCAATGCAGCCCGGGGCATCTCTGCCCCCAGGGATTCTTCCGGCGACTGCACCAGCACACGACCTCCTGCGGCTTCGATCGCAGCCGCACCGAGCGCGCCGTCCGCTCCGCCACCGGTAAGAATCACACCGATCAGATTCACGTAGCCCGCAGCAGCCGCCGATTCAAACAGAACATCGATCGAAGGTCGTGCGAAGCGCACCGGCTCATCGATCGACAGCGAAAAACGCCCCGCGTCGATGAGCACGTGGTAGTCCGCAGGCGCAACGAAGACGCCGTGGCCGATCGGTTGCTTGTCGACGATCTCGGCAACTGGCAAGGCACTGGCCTGCTGCAGCAACTCGATGAGTCCGCCATCGGACTCACGATGTCGATGCAGCACGATGACCATCGTCTGCGCGAATCCCATCGGCAGCTCGCTCAGTAAGACCTGCAGCGCGCGAGTCCCGCCGATGGAGGCGCCGACGACGATCATTGGAATTTCCGGAACAGCCGCTCATGCGGCGTCACCGATGAGTAGCAGTCCTCGTACGGCGTGAACCGCACGGTTTCACCACGACCGAGCCCCAGATAGCCGAACATGGCCAGACTGTCGTAGAGCAGACGATGCGTGCGCGCCTGCAGCTCCGCATTGAAATAGATCATGACGTTGCGACAGAAGATCACCTGGAACTCGTTGAACGAGCCGTCGGTGACCAGGTTGTGCATGCCGAAGACCACGTTGTCTTTCAGGAACGCACGCATGATCGCGCCGTCGCCATCGGCGGTGTAGTAATCGGAGAACGCAGCGCGTCCGCCCGCCATCTGATAATTGCGCGTGTAGTCCTGCATGGCGGCCAGCGGGTAGATGGCATCTCGCGCCTGATCGATCGCGAGCGCACGCACGTCGGTCGCGTAGACGCGCGAGCGTCCGTAGAGCCCTTCTTCGTGCAACAGAATGCACAGCGAATACACCTCCTGACCGCTCGAGCAACCTGCAACCCACAGGCGCAGGTAAGGATGCGTGCGCAACAAGGGCACGACGTTCTCGCGAAACGCTGCAAAGAAGCTGGGATCCCGAAACATCGAGGTCACCGGCAGCGTCAACTTCGAGACCAGTTGCTCTAGAGCGCGCGGATCGGCACGCACCCGTTCGAGCAGTTCGGGAATGCCGTCGACTCCTGCATCGTTCACGGCCACCTGCACGCGCCGGCGCAGCGAAGCCAGCGCGTACTGACGAAAGTCGAGCCCCGTACTCTCGAGCACGTATTGCAGCAGCGCCTGGATGTCCGCTGTCTCGGGCACCTCAGCCCGAACGTCCCGATCTGTTCGTCCGGTGGCCATCAGCGATACAGCCAGACACGCAACAGCGACCGCAGCTGATCCATGTCCACCGGCTTGGTGATGTAGTCGGACGCACCTGCCGCCAGACATTTCTCGCGATCGCCCTTCATGGCTTTGGCAGTGACCATGATGATGGGCAGATGCCGGAAGCGATCGTCGCTGCGGATGCGGTGCGTCGTCTCGTATCCGTCGAGCTCCGGCATCATTACGTCCATGAGCACGGCATCGACGTCGGAATGTGTCTCGAGCATGGCAAGTCCGGCGCGACCGCTCTCGGCATAGACGACCTCCATGCGATAACTCTCGAGCGCAGTCGTGATCGCAAAAATATTCCGCACATCGTCATCGACGACGAGCACCTTGCGTCCCGACAGCACCGGATCGTCGCGCTGCACCTGCTCGAGCATCCTGCGCTTCGGTTCCGGCAGCTTCGCCTGCACGCGATGCAGGAACAGCGCCGTCTCATCGAGCAACCGCTCAGGCGAGCGCGCATCTTTCACGATGATCGCCTCCGATAACCGACGCAGTTCGGTTTCCTCGGCCCGCGTCAGATTCTTCGCGGTATAGACGATGACGGGCGGTGCGCGTTCGCCGAAGCGCTTCTGGATCGTGCGGATGAGCTGCACGCCGGATTCATCGGGCAATCCCAGATCCACCACGACGCAGTCGAACGTGTTCGCCTCGAGCGCAGCAATCGCTTCGCGACTCGTGGCCACGGCGGTGGTATTCACATCCGTCTCTCCGATGAGCGCCTCAATTCCCTCGCGCTGCCCGTCGTCGTCCTCGACGATCAAGAGATTGCGCATGGGTCTCTGCACGAACGCCACGGTCCGCGAGAGCGCATCCTCGAGCGCTTCGCGCGTCACGGGCTTCTGCAGAAAAGACACAGCACCCGCTCGTAGCGAGCGCTCGCGCGCGTCGTCCACCGAGATCACATGGACCGGGATATGGCGGGTTGCGGGATCGTGCTTGAGCTGATCGAGCACGACGCGACCGTCCGCATCGGGAAGTCGCAGATCGAGCGTGATCGCACTCGGGCGCAACCGTTTCGCCATCGCGACGCCGTTCGCCCCGTCATGCGCGGTGATCACCTTGAACCCCTTGTCGCGGGCGAACTGCGCGACCACCTGTGCGAAGTGAGCATCGTCTTCGATCACCAGCAGACTCATATCGCCGGGCTGCAGACTCAGCGAATCGTCGGGCGTCTCATCGACATTAGCGGCGAGCGAGGCAACGCGAGGCGACGGGCGATGATCGATGGCCACCGCCGATTCCTTGCGCGGCGCGATGGAGCCTGCGATGTAGGCCAGCTGCGCTTCGGTCACGCGCTGCGGCACGAGGAAGGTGAACACGCTCCCCTCGCCGACCTGGCTTCGCACCTGAAGTGTTCCGCCGAGGCGATGAGCGAGCTCGCGACTGATGGACAGTCCGAGCCCGGTGCCGCCGTACTTGCGTGCAGTGCCCGCCTCGCCCTGCTGAAACGCCTCGAAAATGCGCTGCAGGCTTTCTTCGGGAATGCCGATACCGGTGTCGCGTACTTCGAACGCAATCACGTTATCTGCGCGATCGAGGAGCTCACTGTGCCCGCGCAGATCTTTCGTTGCCCGCCGGATGTTGAGCTCGACGCTGCCGGCACGAGTGAACTTGAGCGCATTCGAAAGCAGGTTCTTCACGATCTGCTGCACACGCTGCAGGTCGGAGCTCATCGAGCCTCCGATCGCCCGATCGATCGTCACCGCGAACGCGAGCCCTTTGCTCTCCGCGATCGGCCGGAACGTGCTGTCGATGAAGTGGCTGAACTCGTCGAGGTTGAACTCGCTGACTTCGAGATCGATGACACCGGCCTCCACCTTCGACAGATCGAGAATATCGTTGATCAGTTCCAGCAGATCGGTCGCGGAAGCGTGCACCGTACGCGCATGCTGGACCTGCTTCGGCGTGAGGTTTCCTTCGGCATTGTCGGCCAGCACCTTGGACAGGATCAGCAGGCTGTTGAGGGGCGTGCGCAGCTCATGCGACATGTTCGCGAGGAACTCGGACTTGTATTTCGAAGTCTGCGCGAGCAGCGCAGACTGACGTTCGAGAGCGCTGCGGGCCTCTTCGACTTCGCGATTGGAGCGTTCGAGTCCCGCCTTCTGCTCACTCAGAAGCGTGGCGCGCTCGGCCATCTCCTCGTTGGCCTGTTCCAGCTCTTCGTTCGCCTGCTCGAGTTCCTCGTTGGTCTGACGCAGCTCCTCTTGTTGCTGCTGCAGCTGCATCTCGGAGTTGTGCAGCTTGTCGGAACGCAGCTGCAGCTCGCGCGCCAGTTCCTGAGCCTCGCCGAGCAGCTGCTCCGTGCGTGCGCTGGCTTGAATGCTCGTGAGCACCAGCGCGAACGTCTCGGCGAACTGCTCCATGAACGTCAGCTGCAATGAAGTAAAGGGCTGCAAACTGGCCAGCTCGATGACCGCCTTTACATCGCCCCTCACCTTGACCGGCTCCAGCAGCAGCGCTCGGGGAAGCGCATCGCCCAGACCCGACCGCACACGCAGATAGTCATCGGGCACATCGCTCAGGAGAACGCGCTCGCCGCTGGCGAGCACCTGCCCTGTCAGTCCTTCCCCTTGCTCAATCGACGCAGGCGCATCACCTGCGGCATAGGAGGCAACCAGTCTCGCGGAACGACCGTCCTGATCGCGCACATACATCAATCCGTGCTGCGCGCCGATCAGCTGGACCACCTTGTTCAGTGCCTTGGGCGCGAGCGGTTCGAGCCGCCGATCTTCTTCGAACGAAGAGGACAACGCCGCCAGGCTGCTCTTGAGCCAGCGATCGGATTCGATGGCCCGCTGACGTTCCTGAACCTGCTCCGCCATCGCATTGAATGCAGTGGCCAGCCGCCCGATCTCGTCGCGGGTACGCACGACGACGCGCTGCGCGTAATCGCCCTGGGCGATGCGCCCGGCGCCGAGCAGCAGGTCCTGCAACTGCGAGCGAATGATCCGCGTCAGCAGCCACGTGATCGTTGCGACCAGCACGAAAGCAATGACCGTCCCGTACAGCAACAGATCACGGAACGAAGCCTGCGTCCTCTGCGATTGCTCGCGACGCTCCAGGCGCAGACGCCGTTCGACTGCCTGGATCTCCTCCAGCGCGGCGTTCAATGGCAGCGAGGGGTCGAACGATTCCTGCACCGAGCGCGCGACCGCCGCGCCAATGTCCGGTACCTGGCCGTCCATCAGCGTGCGGGATTCTTCGATCCGTTGCGCGAGCAGCGCATCGAGCCGCTCGAGGCGTGACTGCTGTACGGCATTGTCGGAGGTGAGATCGCGCAGCTCGCGGACCGTCCCCGACATGGCGCTGACGACGGCGTCGAAGCGGCTGCGGATTCCGGCATCGGGCGCGAGCGCGAAGCCGCGCGCGAGACTCTGTGCCTCATGCAGCTGGCCGGTCAGCCGCTCGGTCTGCTCGAGCACCTGGTAGCTGTGCTGCACCCAATCCAGATCATCATGGAGACTGCTCAGGTGGCGATACGAGCCGATGCCGAGTGTCAGCAGCATGGCCAGCGCGAGAGCGAACCCTGAAACGATGCGCGCACTGATCGACAGATTCATGACCTCTGCATCGCTCCTGATCGGGTCCTTGTTTTGTCCGGCACACGCGCCGGCGCGTTGGCATCAGCGATGCTGCTGTGCACCGCTCATCGATTGCAGCGTGGTTTGTACGGGTGCGTGCGCTGTCGAAACGAAAATTTACAAAGACGCGCGCTCAATAACACACATTCAGGAAATCCCTGAACGTATTTTCGGGAAAGCATTGAGTCCGCATGCACGGCAGTCACACATTTAATAAGTGTGACTGCCATAGAACACATCAGGCGCGCGGGAGCCGAACCGTCGTGCGACGGCCCGCTTGCGGCAGATGGATGCACTCGATGCTGCCGCCGAGAGACGAGAAAATGTGCCTCACCGTGGGCAACACGATGCCGTTGCGCAAGGGTCGCGCCGTGAGATCGAGTACGAAGACATCCCGCTCATCGGCCGGCCCGGGGCGCGCATCGGTCATGAGCACCTCGATCGATCCTCCCAGATCGACGCCATGCAGATGCAGCTCTCCTCCGCTCTGCGCCATCGCGTCGATGGCCTCGGTGAGCAGCCCGAGAAAGGCGAGACGCGTGCGTGCTGGATCTGCGTGAGCCTTGAGCGGCGGCTGCAACTCGGAACGAAAACGCACCGAGCAACGACTCGCATCGCTCATCAGAAACCGCGTGAGCTCGTTCAGGAGCTCCGCGATATCGATTACGGTCGCTGGTTCTTCGTCCGGAGCAATGTTGGACAGCACACGTTCGAGGCCCGCTTCGTGGTTCGAAATGGCGTGTCTCACGAACTGAACCAGCTGGTCGAACGGAATGGAAATCGGCCTCTCGGCACGGATCGAGCGTATCAACGCATCGACGCCTCCATAGATACCCTGCAATCCGTTCCTCATATCGTGGTGATAGGAGCGGCGGCATCGCGTCGCCAACTGCGCGTGCAGCGCATCTTCCAGCAGGGGGAACAGCTCGCTCTCGTTCATTGGTCGATCGATTCTGGTTATGGGCGCTGGCGCGACGATGAGACGCACCATGACGCTCGCGCGCAGTATCTAACAGATGGCTGTATTTCGCGAACCGCATGCGTCGCGCTGGCCCGATGCACATCACCATGCCTGCGATCTGCAATTGTTATTGCAATTTTTGCAAGGCGTACTCGAGGAACCTGCCCGCATTCCGGTCATTGATGACTAGCTACCTGCACGTGAGGAGTCTGAATGCGGGCCGTCATTCTGTTCACGCTGGGCTGGATCGTCTATCCCGTGTGGCTGCTCGCCGGCGTCGGCGATCAGTGGTGCCATCGTCGCACGTCGATCGCGACCACCTCGGGGCGTCTCGAATCGTTATTGCACCTGGCGCAGCTCGGCGTGATCGGACTCGCCGTTCTGGGCGGTCTCTTTCTCGAGCCTTCGACAGCCCTCTTCACTGTCCTTGCGATCCTGATCGCGTCCCACAGCGTTCTGTCGTTCATCGATGTCTCGTACACGGAACCGCGGCGACGCATCCTGCCCATCGAGCAGCACATTCATGCGTACATGGAGGTCCTGCCGTGGACGTCGCTGGCCCTGTTCAGCGCCGCTCATCCCGACATATTCACGCGGCCCGAGTGGGCGTTGAGGCTCCGAACCGAGCCATTGCCTGCCACCGTCCTGCTCGCCGTCATCGCACCGGCGGTGTTATTGGCCGTCCTGCCGGCGCTGTTCGAGTACTTCCATACCCGGCGCGGGTCGGCGCGACCTCCTCGCGCGTCGTACGCGCGACCCGCCTCGGCCCAACCGTGAGGAGCCCATCCATGCGCAGCACCTCCTTCTGGCAGCACGGCGTAACTGCCCCCGACTTTGCACCGCTGCGTGACAAAGTCACCGCCGATGTCTGCGTGATCGGTGGTGGGATTGCGGGACTCACGACGGCGCATCTGTTAGCCGAAGCAGGATTGAGCGTAGCGATCATCGAAGCGATCAATCTGGCCGCGGGCGAGACCGCGCGCAGCACTGCTCACATCGCGATTCCCGACGATCGTTTCACCCACTTGCTCAGAAGCTTCGGCGATGAGGGTGCACGGCAGATCGTCCAGAGCTTCGGTGCCGCCATCGATCTGATCGAATCCATCGTCGCGCGCCAAGGCATCGACTGCGATTTCCGCAGATTGGACGGCTTTCTCGTATCGTGTGATGCCTCACCGCTGCAAGCGCTGCAGGGAGAACACGATGCAGCACTCGCCCTCGGTGTCGCGTGCGAACTGATACCCCGTGCGCCGGCCGAGCTGGCTCAATTCGGGCCCGCGTTGCGTTTCACGGGGCAGGCTCAGTTCAACCCGTTCAAATACATCGTGGGGCTCGCCGAATCGTTGCCGCGCACCGCGAGAGTCTACTGCGGCACCCGGGCCATCGCGATCGATGAGACTGCCGAAGGTGTCATCGTTCGCACCGACGGCGGGGCCACTGTCGCTGCGAATGCGGCAGTCGTCGCGACCAACACACCGTTCAACGAACGCCTGGGCCTGCATCTTCGTCAATACGCATATCAAACGTACGCGATCGGTGTTCTCGTTCCGAAAGACTCGCTGCAGTTCCTGTTGCTCTGGGACGATGGCGACCCGTATCACTACGTGCGTATTGCGCCGTACACCGATGAGCACGATGTGCTGATCGTAGGCGGCGAGGACCACAAGACCGGCGAAGGCCCGCATGCCGATGAGCCCTTCAAAAAATTGGAACGCTGGACGCGCGAACATTTCAGTCTCGCAGGAGCGGTGCAATGGCGCTGGTCGGGCGAGGTGATCGAGCCCATGGATGCCATCGCGAACCTCGGACGCGAAGCCGGTAGCCGCAATGTGTATGTGATCACGGGCGATTCCGGCAACGGGATCAGTCACGCCACCATCGGCGCGCGGATCGTGACGGATCTGATTCTGGACCGTGGCTCACCCTGGCCGGTCTACGATCCTGATCGCTCGCGCTATCAGCACGCACTCGAGTTCGCCAGGGAGCAAACGGAAATTGCCGGGCACTACGCCGATTGGCTGACCGGCGGCGATACAGCGCAGGCCGATGCCATCGAGCCCGACAGCGGCGCCGTCATCCGCCGCGGTGCTCGCAAGTACGCCGTCTATCGCGATGACCGAGGCGATCTCTTCGTCAACTCCGCAACCTGCCCTCACATGGGCTGTATCGTGCAATGGAACGGCATCGAGAAAACCTGGGACTGCCCTTGTCATGGCTCGCGCTTCACCGCGTACGGCGCAGTGCTGCATGGACCTGCGGCACGGCGTTTGCGCGCTATGAATGAGCCTGCTCGCGTGGATGATCTCCTGCCTGCGCGCGAACAGCGAAAGGAGCCGTGAAGCGCTCTCTGCGCGAATAACAGATCCGATGCGGCGGGCGCGTCTCACGCTTGCAAAGCTGCCTTTCGGGCGCTGACAATCGCCCGGGCCAGCAATCACAACAAAGCGAACACCATGGCCGCCTCCTCGAGCCGCAGAGCGTTCCTGCAGCAGTCTATCTCCCTGGCTGCACTCTCCACGTTCGCCACGACCGTGTCACTCGCCGACGCACGGCAACGCAAGTATCCGATGGGATTACAGCTGTACACGGTGCGCGATCCGATGAGCGCCGACGCCGTGGGCACGCTGAAGAAGATCGCGGCGCTCGGCTATCGCGAGCTGGAAACCTATGGATACGAGCCACGCGAGCGAAAATTCTACGGCTTCAGGGCACGCGACCTCCTGCGCGTCCTTCGCGATCTCGGACTCACGAGTCCGAGCGGTCATTATGATTTCGCGCCCTTCATGCACCAGCCGATCGAGGCTCTCGACGCCTATGTGGCCCAGTGCATAGAAGGCGCGCTCGAACTGGATCAGAAGTTCATTACCTGGCCGTGGCTGGATGAAGAGTCGCGCAGCATCGATGCTTTCAAGAAACTCGCCGAGCGTTTGAATCGTGTCGGCGAGCAAGTCACTCGCGCGGGATTGCGCTTCGCCTATCACAATCACGAATTCGAGTTCATCCCGCACGATGGACAGCGCGGTTACGAAATCATTCTGCGCGAGACCGACCCTGCGCTGATCAAACTGCAGCTGGATCTATTCTGGTCCGCTCATTCATCGCCCTGGAGCCCGCACGAGCTGTTCGCGATGCAGCCGGGCCGATTCGTCATGTGGCACATCAAAGACATGGACATGCAGGATCGCAATCGCTACACCGAGCTCGGCAAGGGCACCATCGATTTCACGAAGATCATGCCGCATGCGCAGCTGGCAGGGCTCGAGCACTACTTCGTGGAGCAAGGCGACAACTTCGCCGTGGATCCGATGCAGAGCATCGCCACGAGCGCGCAGTACGCGAAGAAATATCTCTGATCTCGATTCCGTAACGTGCAGCGCGGGCCCTATCGATCGGACGCCGAGATCGCAGGATTGTCGAGCAGCGGAACTCCGAACTCCCTGAGCACTGCCTGGATCTCTGTCCGGTGCTTCAGGAGCGCATCATCGATCTGCTTGCGCAGCTGCGCATCCTCCCGGCGCGTGCCCATGGAAATCTCGAAGGACATCGGCACTGCGCCATCCACCCGCGGACTCACGGGCTGCAGCTTGAGCGGCACCCGCGTGCGCTTCGCAAAGTAACCCGCAAGCGGTCCCCAGACGACTGCAACATCCAGGCTCGCATCGGCGACTGCCTCCACGATCGCGCGCGGCGGACTGTCCAGGGCGTAGTCGCCATAGAGCATGAAGCCGCGGACGTTATCGATCATGCCGCGCCTGGCGAGCGCGTCGGCCGGAGGGGTGTTCGCAAAGTCATCGCCAATCATCTGCACGCCGATCGTCAGCGTGCGCAAACGCTCATCATCGAAGGTCTCGATGTCCAGATGACGATCTTCGCGAGTGACGAAGACATACACAGACCGATAGTACGGCCGCGTCGTCGCAAGCATCTCCAGATCGGTCGCGACGCCCGGGATCACATCGCACAGTCCTTCCTTCAGCGTGTTGCGAACATTGCCGCGACGCTGCGCCCACCACACATAGCTCACACGCGCATTCAGCTCCCGCGCAACCAGATCGACGATCCGATTCTCGAAACCCTGCCGCGCTTCGTTCGAGAACGGCAGATTGTTGGGATCGGCACAGACCCGCAACTCGCGCGGCTGCGCTCCCGCCGCACTCGACGCGAGGAGACAAGTCACGAGCGCGAAGATCGCGGTGCGGATCACGCCGAGCGCTCCTGAGCGTGTGTCTGGTGCCAGGGGTTCTGGAACCACCGATTCAGATAGACGAGCGCGACGATCGCATGGAACGCGCCGCCAGGAATCCACATGATGAGTCCGGCGAGCTGTTGATCTTCCAGCGGCGTCAAGCCTCCCGCGCCCGCAAGTGCCAGCGCCGCATACTTCGGATACCACGGACTCCCGGAAAACGACATCAGCACGCCGAGCAGGCCACTGTGTAGCGAGGTGAAGAACAACCAGAAGGCCGCCACGCCGTGGCGTTGATCGAGCGCCGACGCCCGGCTCATCGCCCACCAGAAGAGCAGCGCGGATGCGAACAGACAGACATGCTGCGCGACATGCCAGCCTTCGCTCACCAGTGCAGCATTGAAGAGCGCTGGCGCATGCCATAGCCAGAGCATCGCAGCCTGGATCACAGAGGCACTCATAGGCGATGAGATGGCGGACCAGAAACGCTCGTAACGGCGGCCGTGAGCGATCCCTGCGAGCCGCTGGCGAGTCGTGGCCGGAAATGCCCAGAGCAGAATCCCGATGGGGCGTGACCATGCGATGAGCGGTGCGGCCAGCAGCATCAACAGTTCGTGCTCGATCATGTGAGCGGTGAACGACACACCGCCGAGGGCGTGCAGCGGACTCACCAATGAACCCGCGATCACTGCCCACCCGGCGGCGAACATGATTCCCTGATGCCGCAGGCGACTGCGGCCGGTGTGCGATGCGCGATAGACGCGCGCGTAGCCGATCGCGTACCACGCGCCGCTCGTGAACAAGAGCGCAATGAGCAGCCACTCGCCCGCAGCGGCAGCGTTGAGCACATCTACCGGGTGCGACTCACCCACCAGCGTCCAGAGCGAAATAGTGGCAACGATCAGCGCTCGCATCGGAGGATCCATCCCGCGGGCGTACCCATGGCAATCGCAAACACACCCAGCACAGCCATCATGATCGAGCAGATAGCGATGAACCGATCCGCTTGCACACGCACGTCGGATCCGGCAGGCGCTCCAGGGAGCGCACGTAGCGCATGCAGGGACAGCAGTCCTCCGCCAAGAGCAATGGCTGCGCAAACGATGGCGACCGCAGCCGCCAGGGACGACACGCCGGGAGGGCAGCTCGTGTACACGAGCGTCGAGAGGATCTGCTGTTCGAGCCCCCAGCCCATCGAGCCGCTGAAAAATCCGGCCCATTTGCCGAAGCGCAGGCTGAGCGGAATGTTTGCGCGCTGCGGATTCATCACAGCCACCGCGGGCCGAAGTACAGGAGCAGGTAGATCGGGATCCACGCGATGACGACGAAGTTCCAGTAGATCGCGTTCTCACTGACGTCGACGAAGCGCCGCCCTCGCCCATGCTGCGTGAACATCAGCACGGTCAGAACCGCCGTATCGATCAGATCCGTCACCAGATGCGCCGTATGAAGCCCCAGGATGGTGACGACGATCGATCCATACGCGGAATCGCTCCAGCTCACGTGCAGCGTAGTGAACTCGAAGTAGCGGATCACAACGAGCGCGACACCGACGAGCGTCATGAGGACGAGCCCGCCGCGCACCGCGCGCAGATTCTCCTGCTGCGCCACCTTGTTCAGCCACAGGTTCGGAATTGCGCTGATCAGACTTACGATCAGAAACAGCGTGCCCCATAGAAGATCGGGCGCGAGCTGATTCGGCGGCCAGTGTCGTTCGTGATTCGCCAGATACAGATACGTCGCCAGCGCGAGCGCGAAGACCGTGCCCTCGATGGCAATCATGCCCATCATGCCCCACCAGGTCAGACTGCGATGGCTGTGCGCATGACGTGGTAGCTGCGACAGATCTCCCATGAACTGCGGTCGTGGCAGCTCATCGTTCATCAAGACCTCGGGTGCCTGCGCGCTCATGGCTCGGCATCCTCCCCATCCTCGCGCGGCGGTCCCTTCGGCCAGAACCAGCCGATCAGAGCGATGCCGATCGGAATGGAGCCGACGACGACTGCCCAGGGCGTGAAGATCGACCCGATGAACATCGCAGTCGTTGCGATCGCTGTGAGCAGAGGCCAGATCGATGGCTTCGCCGAAGGCTCGCGCACATCGGGCGTGGCATCGAGCGCGGTCGTCAGCAACACCTCGCGCTTGTCGAGACGCAAGCCGCCCATGACTGCCGCGCGATCACGGCGGTCCCACAGAGGATTGTCACTGCCGATGAGCGGCACATGCGCAAAGTTGTAGGCCGGCGGTGGCGAGGGCGTGGCCCATTCCAGCGTACCGGCGCCCCACGGATTCGGCCCCGCACGCACGCTGCTGCGCAATGTCGAGATCAGATTCCACGCGAGCAGCAGCAAGCTCATCAGGATCATGAACGAGCCTGCCGTCGCGAGCAGATTCAGTCCGTCCCAGCCCAGGCCTTGCGTATAGGTATAGACGCGGCGCGGCATGCCGGCGAGCCCGAGAATGTGCATCGGGAAGAACGTGAGATTGAAGCCGACGAACAATAACCAGAAATTCCATTTGCCCATCGTCTCGTCGAGCGCCCTGCCGGTGATCTTCGGAAACCAGTAGTACACCGCGCCCAGCAACGGGAATACGGCGCCACCGATCAGCACATAGTGGAAATGCGCGACGACGAAGTACGTGTCGTGCAACTGCAGATCGAGCGGTACGGACGCAAGCATCACGCCCGTCAATCCGCCGAGCACGAAGACCACGATGAATCCAATGACGAACAGCATCGGCGTCGCAAGCGTGGGCCTGCCCTGCCAGATGGTCGCAATCCAGCAGAAGATCTGCACGCCGCTCGGAACCGCGATCACCATGCTCGCCGTGGTATAGAAACTGTTGCCCAGATGCGGCAGGCCGGTCGCAAACATGTGATGCACCCACAGACCGAACGCGAACAGTCCCGTGGCGACCAGCGCGAGCACCATCAGCGGATAGGCGAACACCTGCCGTTTGCAGAAAGTCGCGACGATCGAGGACACCATGCCGAGCGCCGGGATGAAAATGATGTAGACCTCGGGATGGCCGAAGAACCAGAACAAGTGCTGCCACAGGAGCGCATCCCCGCCCTCCGCCGCGTTGAAAAAATGCGTGCCGACCAGGCGATCCATCAGCAGGAACGTGCTGGCGAGCATCACGGAGGGCATCGCGAAGATAATCATGATGCTCATGACCAGCATCGACCACACGAGCAGCGGAATGCGATTGAGCGTCATCCCGGGTGCACGCATCTTCACAACGGTTGCGACGATGACGACAGCGACCGTCAGACCCGAAAGCTCGGTGAACGTGATCATCTGCGCCCAGAAATCGACGCGCTTGCCGGGCGAGTACTGCGGACCGGACAGCGGTGTATAGGAGAACCACCCCGCGTCGGGCCCGATGTTCAGCATGAAGGCGACCCACAACATCACCCCGCCCGCCAGATAGATCCAGTAGCTGAACGCGTTGAGCTTCGGAAACGCGATGGCGCGTGCCCCGACCATGAGCGGAACCAGATAGACCGCGACACCTTCCATGATCGGCACCGCGAACAGGAACATCATGGTCGAGCCGTGCATGGTGAAGAGCTGGTTGTAAAGATCCGGCCCGATGAGTGCGCTCTCCGCGCGAGCGAGCTGGACACGCATCATCAATGCGGCGATACCGGCGAGTCCGAAGAAAAAGAAAGCCGTGACGAAGTAGCGATGCGCGACCTGCTTGTGATCGACGCTCGACAACCAGCCCAGCCATCCCCGCGGTGTCGCCCAGGTCTGTGCGAGGCGTTCGCGAGTCGTGGCTTCATCCAGCCACTCGCCGTCCACTGGCGGCTGCAGCACTGGCAGCGAGCGATCGATCTCGAGCGTCGTGCTGCTCATCTAAGCGATCCTACATAGGCGACCAGCGCGTCGAGCTCACGCGGCTCCAATTGCACGATCGGCATGTGATTGCCGGGCTTCACGCGCTGCGGATTCTCGAGCCACAGACGCAGATTCTGCGGCGTATTGGGTAATGCACCGGCCGCGAGCCATCGCCGACTGCCGAAATGCGAAAGATCGGGACCGACCGTCCCTTGCGCATCGGTCCCCGAGATCGCATGACACATGTTGCAGGCGCTCGCCATGAACACACGCTGGCCCGCCTGAGTCTCCGGTGTCGCGGGCGTCGGTGCGCTGCCCAGTTGATGATCGCTCCATGCGCGGAAGTCTTCTGCGCTGTCGACGACGACTTCGAAGTTCATCTTGGCGTGCTGCGTTCCGCAGAACTCGGCGCAGAAGCCGCGAAACACCCCTTGCTGGAAGGGCTGCAGACGGATCTCGTTCACACGACCGGGAATCAGATCGAGCTTGCCGTGCAGGTTTGGCACCCAGAAGCTGTGAATGACATCGTTCGATGCCAGCTCGACATGCACCTGCGCATTGACCGGCAGATGAATTTCGTTCGCCGTACGAATCTGGCGCGCAGGGTCGCCCGTGTATTCGACCTTCCACCACCATTGATAGGCCGTGATCTTCAGCGCGACCTGCGGCTCGCTCGCAGCACGCAGAACTGCGCGGTCGATCAGAAAGCTGCTCATCGCCAGCCCGAACAAACCGACTGCAATGATTCCCGTCCAGACATAGAGCGCACGCTTGAGCCCGGTCGAGTGTGCAGGCTCGTTCTCGCGCGGTGCTCGCCATGCTCGTATCAATGCAAAGGTCACGAAGCCGAGTACGAGCACATACATTGCCCCGCACGTCCACAGCATGATGTGCCACAGCGTGTCGACCTGTTGCGCGTGGACGCCCGCGGGAGCCAGCGCAGAATGAGCCGCGTCGCGCACGCTCATGGGACTTCTTCGGCCGGCGCGGGATTCATCGGTTCGTCTCCGCGACCCTGCTCCGAATCCAGCTGCAGATGATCGTCGCGACCGGGACGTGCCGCCTTGGGTCCGTGACCGCCCATCGAGCGAACGTAGGCTGCGATCTGCCAGAGCTGCTGCGGTGGAATCTTGCCTGCGAACGCCGGCATGCCGTTCGGCCGGCCTTGTGCAATCGTCATGTAGATCTGATCGATCTCACCGCCGTAGATCCATTTGTCGTCCATCAACGGCGGTCCGATGTCGCCGCCGCCATGGGCGTGACATCCGACGCAGTTCATCCAGTTGAAGAGTCGCTTGCCTTCGGAGAGGTGCCAGGCGTTCTTTTCGTAAATGCCGGTTTGCTGCTGGCGAAATGCGTCGGAGGATTGTCCTGCGACCAGTCCGCTCAGCCTCACCTGCGTCGGTGCGAGATCGCTGTTCGGCGGTGCTTCGAAATGTCGGCGCTCGCGATTGCAGCCGGCCAGCAGAACCGCACCGATCAGCACCACGATTGCGACAGGTACGAGCCGGTCAGCTGTGTGGCAGCGCGAATACATAGAGCATTCCGCCTCGGGTTGTCTTCTGTGGCAGATCGGACACCGCGTTGACCATGCCCTTCGCGGCCGTCGGATCGCGAGGATCGAGTCCCGCTGCGACGATCGCACCCACCCAGCCGCCGACGCCGGAAAGCACAGCGATGTATTGACGACCGTCGGGGCCGCGATAACTGATCGGCTGGCCGATGATTCCGGAGCCCGTCTTGAACTGCCATTTCAGCTCGCCGGTGCGAGCATCGAGCGCCTTGAGAAAGCCATCGAGCGTTCCGTAGAACACCAGATCGCCTGCGGTGGCCAGCGCGCCGCTCCACAAAGGCAGATCCTCCTTGATCTCCCATTGCGGCTTGCGTTCGGCGACGTTCCATGCGGTGAACACGCCGCGATGCCCGCCCTGCCCCGGATGCATCACGACGTTCGCACCCACGTACGGCGTACCGGCAATGTAGTTCACCTCGACGCTTTCCCAGTCCATGCAGAGATTCAGATGCGGCACGTACAGAAGTCCGGTGCGCGGCGAGTACGCGGAAGGATTCCAGTCCTTCGCGCCCGGCGCGGTCGGACAGATGTCGCGCACCACTTTGCCGAGTTGAGGTTTCTTTTCCGGGTTGTACGTCGGTCGGCCGGTCTTGAGATCCACCGCCGTGATCGAATTGACGTGGGCATAGGCATCCGCGGACAGCACTTCGCCCGTCGTGCGATCGATCACGTACATGTAGCCGTTGCGTTCGGGTCGCACGACCACGCGTCGCGATTGACCGTTGATCGGCATGTCGAGCAGCACGAGCTCGTTGATGCCGTCGTAGTCATAGAGATCGTGCGGCACGCTCTGGTAGAACCAGCGTGCCGCGCCGCTGTTCAGATCTCGCGCGAAAATGCCGCCGGTCCATTTGTTGTCGCCGGGCCGCTGTTCGGGATTCCAGGGACCGGGATTGGCGGTGCCGTGATAGATCAAATTCAGCTCGGGGTCGTAAGACAGCCAGCCCCAGACCGTCCCGCCTCCGATCTTCCACGCTTCCGGCGGCCAGGTGTTCACACCCAGATCCTTGCCGCGATCGCTCGCGTAGAACGGCTTGAAGTCGCGGCCGATGAGCACTTCCGAATCGGGGCCGGTGTTGTACGCGCGCCAGACCTGACGACCCGTGCGCGTATCGAGCGCCACGAGCCAGCCGCGCACGCCGAATTCGCCGCCGCTGTTGCCGACCAACACTCTGTCCTTCACCACGAGCGGTGCCATGGTGATGGTCTCGCCCTTGTTGATGTCTGCGAGCTGAGTGCGCCAGCGCTGCGTGCCCGTTGCAGCGTCGAGCGCAATCACCTGACCGTCGAGCGTGGCGAACAGCAGCTGACCGTCCGCATACTGCGCGCCGCGATTGACCACATCACAGCACGCGACACCTTGAGCCGCTGCGACCGGCTTCGGCTCGTATTTCCATTTGGTCG
Source organism: Pseudomonadota bacterium (assembly GCA_023423935.1). Classification (GTDB taxonomy): domain Bacteria; phylum Pseudomonadota; class Gammaproteobacteria; order Steroidobacterales; family Steroidobacteraceae; genus Steroidobacter. The sequence continues at coordinate 63,620 of JAFAEQ010000002.1, forward strand.
GCGCGCCGGGCTTGGTCAGATCGAGCGCATACACGTAATTGGGATAAGGCGTGACGATGTACATCGTGTCGCCGACGACGATCGGTGCGGCTTCGTGACCGCGGACCACACCCGTGGAGAACGTGAACGCCACCTGCAGCTTGCCGACGTTCTGAGCGTTGATCTGATCGAGCCCGCTGAAGCGGGTCGAGGCGTAGTTCTTTCCCTGCATCGCCCAGTTGCCATCTTCGGCGGGCGATGCAGCCGCGGGCGGTTGCGGCGGCTGGGATGCGGCCGTTTGCACCGCTGCGCCAATGGCACAGCTCAGAAGCCCAAAAACTGTTCTGTGGAGGAAACCCGAGAGCGCGTTGGCCGCCGGTCGCGTCATCGCGGTGGTGCTGACCTCGTGAGCTCTGCGAGATCGAGTTGTGCCTGGCGCAAATGATCGAGCACGATCGGCAGCATCTCGCCCGCGTAATCTTTCAGGGCCTGGTTCTGACCGCTGCTGATCTCCCATTGCAGCAGATTCGCGGTCTTCTGGTGATCTGCGATCTGCTTCACGAGATAACGCTGGTCGAAGGCCGTGCCCTGCGCGCCTTCGAGCTCGCTCTTGAATGCGGCGTCGTCCGGCGCGAGCCCCTTCGGCAGCTCGAGGTTCGTCCCTTTCGTCAGGCGCCCCAACTGATCATTCGCTTTCGTATGGTCCTTCGCCATCCGCTCCCCGAAGCTCTTCACCTGCGCGGACGAGCCGCGGCTCTGCGCAAGCTTGCCGAGCTCGACCTCGGCGCGACCGCCGAGCGTCGCCTGCCGCATGAACAGCCGATCCTGCGCATTGGAGTAGTCCGCTTTCGGCTTGCCCTCTTCGAGCCCCGGCGTGTCGGCCGCCATGAATCCCGGATTACCGGTCGACTGCGCCGACGCGAATGTCGGTGCGACCAGGGCCGCCATCGCAGTCATCGCACAGGCCAGTGTTCTCATGCTTCCGTCCGGCATCCGCACTTCCGACACATCGCAACGTGAAAACATGTTCATCGGCTCCAGGTCATACGAAAGATTCATGCATCGGCTCACAAGGTCAGCAGGTATGCGAGAAGCTGATCCTTCTCTTCCTGAGACAGCTTCGTACCGAGGACCAGATTGAAGAACTCGACGGTGTCCGCGAGCGTCATCAATCGACCATCGTGCAGATACGGCGGCGAATCCTTGATGCCGCGCAGGGTGAACGTCTTGATCGGACCGTCTGGAATCGCGACCTGATCGTTCGCCACCTGGCCAACCTTGTAGAAGCGCTCGAGCTTCAGATCGTGCATCTGATGATCAAGGAAGCTCTGCTGCGGGATATGGCACTCCGCACAGCGACCTTTGCCCATGAAGATCTGCTCACCCGCGAGCTCCTTGGCCGTCGCCTTGGCCGGATCGAGCTTGCCGCTCGGATCGAGCTTCGGTGCCGGCGGAAAATCGATGATGTTCTGCATTTGCGCCATCATCGCGACCTGATTCGGGCGATCGGGAAGATGCACGCCCTTGCGTGTGGCACTCACATGATCGCCGTTGAAGTAAGCGGTGCGCTGCTCGAACTCGGTGAAGTCTTCGACCGAACGCAACGAACGCTTCGAACCATGGATCTGCTGATTGAACATGCCGCGCAGACTGGTGCTGTCGAGACGGAAACGCGCCGCCTGTGGACGCACATCGGGCGTGAGATGAAAGGCCGCGTTGCTATGAAAGTTGGCATGACAGTCGAGACATGCGACACCGAGGCTGGGATCGGCGACCTTGCGATCTTCGGTCTGATTGAACTCCTCCTGGGGAAACGGCGTCAGCAGCAACCGCAGGCCTTCCATCTGCACCGGCGTGATGATGCCGACCATCATCGGATAGAAGTTGCGGATGGTGAGGAGCTGTCCGCCCGACACATCGCCGAGCTCCGGCCGCGTCGTGAGAAAGATCGGTGCAGGAAACTCCGGCGTCAGATGATCGGGCAGATCGAAATCGACATCGAAGCGCTTGAGATCGCGCTGCTCGGCCTTGCTGATCGAATCGATCTGCGCCTGAGGAAAGACCTGCCCACCGGTGAGTTGCTTCACATGCGGCAAGGGCCGAAACCCGCCCGGCAGCAGATCGCGATCCCGGATCTCCTCGGCAGTGAGATTCGCCAGATCATCCCAGCTCGTACCCGGCTTCAGTTTCACACGCACGCCGTCCTGCACGGCCTTGCGTCCCCCCGACATCAACACGCCTTGCATGGGACGGTTCGCCAGATCGTAGCGTTCCTGCAGGAGCGCCTGCTGACGCTGTGTCACCATCGGTTTCGCCGCTTCATCGTTCTTGCGCACGACGCTCGGCGGAACGGTGGGCAGCGGTCGATACGTCGCATCGGGCGGCAACGGATCCGCACCACGCGCCGCGAAACCGATCGTCATCGTCAACAGAAGTCCAGCAATGATTGCAACGCGCATCTCATCCCCTAACGTTTTCGTGAGAGCACCTCAAGCCGCTGCGAGATGCGGCGCACCTCGACAGGACGCGCGCGCGGTCGCTGTCGCATAGCGACAGCTCGCAAGAGTCGTTGAGGCAGGTCTTGGAAACTGAGGTGTGCGGCTGTGAGCCAGATACGCAGGCAACTGCAACCGGTGCAGGCATCGTGCCCGGTGAACTCCGACATAGCGTAGTCGCATTGAGATCGAGACTCCGACACTCCCCAGAAGCGTCGTTTCAACCTTCAACGCGAGATGAAAGTTCCGTCGTCCTTGTTGACGACTCAATCGTGCGAACGCCTACATGGGCTTCGCCACCATCAGGTAAAACACCACGACGAGGGCGACAAACGCCACGATTCCAAGCGCTACCCACCAGCGCATGAACTGCCAGTACCGGGCCGGCAGCTCAGTCCCGTTCGCGACGGCGGCTTGCGCCATGTCACGCATTCGAATCTGCATCCACACGACCGGAAGCCAGCAGACGCCCGCCAGTACGTACAAACCCGCAGACCAGACGATCCATTTACTGGTCCACGGGAAGCTGACGAGGTGAATCATGTACGCGCCGGTGAGCGGCTGGATGATGATGGTCGGCGTCGTGAATATCCAGTCAGCGATTACCACATAGCGCGCGACCACGGCCACCGCCCGCACATCGCGGGTCAGGCTCGTAAAGAACATATAGAACGCGGAGCCCAGGCCAGTGCCGAACAGCAGTGTCGACGACAGTATGTGCAGCCACTTGACGATCAGGTATTCCACTCGGCCTCCGGCTCCAACACATATAAAAGAACGACACCCGCCAGCATCGGCAGGTTCTTGAGAATCGGCCCGTAGGGATGCAGCCAATAATCGGGTAACCAGATGGAAATAATGACCGTGAACGTCAGCATCACGGCGATCTGCGCAAGCCACACCGCCGAGCGACGGTGCATGAACACAATGGCGAGACCGAGCAACAGATCGAGCACCGCGGCCCCGTAAAGAAGCAGGGTCGCTAAGGTCCCCTCGACACCCACCCTCGCGAGCAGGGCATAACTCTCCTCGGTGCTGTACAGACCCAGCGATACGATGCCCGTCCAGATCCAGACCGCCGCCATGCTGTAGCGAAGAAGCGGCAACAGCCATGACAACTGCGCACGCAGTCGCGCGTTCGCGGCCTCGTCAGCATTGACGAACGACGCCGGGCCGCGGGCTTCGCGGCCGAGAATCCGACGCAGTGGCTCGGGATCGCCGACATTGCCGGCATCGAGCATCTGAAGTGTCTGTCGGTCCATCAGGGATCGCGAGCTGAGACTCCCGATCGACGCTGCAGCACTCATCAGTACATTCGGAATCGGCAGGACCCGCGCCTGGCCCAGGCCCAGCGCACTCCGGAGCATCTGCAGATACTCGCGGAAACTCGCAGGCGCAGGCCCTGTCATCTCCACACATTCACGCACGGCGGCGGGTCCCTCGATCATGCGAACGATCGCCTCGATGAGATCGTCCACGTGCACCGGCTGTACCTGCTGCTTCCCGTCTCCCGGCAGCGGTATCACGGGAAGGCTCGCCATCATATTGAACAGGGCGGCGCTGGTGCCGCCGGGCCCATAGACGAGCGCCGGTCTCACAATGGTCCAATCCAGCGGCAGCGTCTGCAGAAAGTCGTCGGCGGATTTTTTGCTTCTGAAATATTCGCTGGTGCCTCGTTCGGCGCCGAGCGCGGAGATCTGGATGAGGCGCGGCACGCCCGCCGCGACAGCCGCAGCGAACAGTGCGCGCGGCCCCTGATCGTGAATGCGCGCGAACGTCTGATCCCCATGCTCGCGGATGATGCCGATGGCATTCACCACCGCATCCGCACCCTGCAATTCTTTCGCAAGCGCATCGACGTCCACCCCGGCGGCGTAATCCACCGCGACACTCCCACCGTGACCGCTGCGCGTGGTGATGCGAACGTGGTGACCGCGATGATGCAATGCCTGTGCAAGTTTTCTACCAATAAATCCCGTGCCCCCTGCGATGACGATCTGCATGCTACCTCGCGGGAACCGGCCCGGCCGATTCGAGTTACTTCACCAACCATCGACGTCGAAGACGCTGGCTCAACCTCTGCGTGCCGCAATAATGGATTCCACATCGAGCTTCAGACAAGCCTTGCAGCGTGCATTGTTCTCGGGCAGCTGCGCGAGCGCGACTTCCGCGCTTGCTCTTGCATTGCGCGGTCGCGCCGAAGAAGGATCCGCTGCCGGTCCCCTGAACGGGCCGAGCCAGTGGCTGTGGGGCGAACGCGAAGCGAAGACTCGCGAGTTGTCGCTGCAACACACGGCAACGGGTTACACCATCCATCATCTGTCGGCGATCTGGTGGGCAGGCTTCTACGAACTGCTTTCCGGTGCAACGGGGACGAGCAAGTCTGCATCCCGAGTCGCAGCGGAGGCTGCCGGCATCACTGCCTTCGCCTTCGCGGTCGACTACGGCTTGACGCCGCGCCGGCTGCGTCCCGGATTCGAGAAGCATGTGAGCGCGCGGTCCATCGCACTGGTCTACGTCGCCTTTGCAGCGGGACTGGCCGCCTCCACATTGCTGCGTCGTACGGCACAGCGCCGTTCACTGCGTTACCGCTGACACCAGATCACTTCAACATGCGAGCTCAGCCCTCATCGACGCCGCCACCGCGAGCATTGCGCTCGACGAGTCGGCAAGGCGCCGGACAACCGCTCCCGATCGAACCGCCATTGAGGATTACCACCATGTCTCAGGCAAAGAGCACTACCAATCATGACGAGATCCGTCGCTGGATCGAGTCGCGCAACGGTCATCCGGCGTTCGTGACATCCACGCGCAGAGGCGCTTCAGGCCTGCTCCGCGTCGACTTCAACAGGCCGGAAGAGGGTTTCGAGGAGATCAGCTGGGATCAGTTCTTCGACACCTTCGATGAGAGCAACCTCGCCTTCCTTTATCAGGAAACGACCGCCACCGGACGCAAGAGCCGGTTCAACAAATTCGTCGAGCGCGACGAGTCGCTGAACCCGGTTCGATCGGCAAGCGGCGATGGATTCGAGGACGAAGATGAGCGGCGCGCCGGCGAGGATGAAGACGAAGACGAAGACGAAGACGAAGATGAGGATGAAGAAGAAGAAGAAGAAGAAGAGGAGGACGAGAACGACGAGGACTGGGATGAGGATGAGGATGAGGACGAGGAGGATGACGAAGACGAAGATGATGAGGATGAGCTGGATGAGGATGAGCTGGATGAGGAGGATCTGGACGACGACGATTTAGATGAAGATGAAGACGAGGAAGAGGATGAAGACGATGAGGACGAGCGCTGATCTTTAGCCGGATGCGGCTTCGATCAGCGATTCGTGCCGACGATCTCCACGAGCCTGCGCAGGTCTGCCTGTGAGGCCTGCGGGATTGGCGCGGCTTCGCACCAATAGAATTCGTGCTCGGGTCGCGCGAGCACCCTGAAGCCGGAAGAGCGCAACAGCGCCTCCACGCATGCGGCATTCGGTGCCCACCAGTTACTCTCATCGTTGGCTACGCGCTTTTCGATGAACGCCATCTTCGGCCACGCCTCGGTCAACATGGCCTCGCGCGCATCGAGTCCGAGATCGCTGGGTACGTCGTTCGATACGCCGCCCGGCATCGTCATGCTCTGGAACATGAGATTGCGCGTGACCGCCCTTCGCACCAGGTCCAGCGCGAGGGTCGGATAGCGCAAGTGATAGAAGACACCCGTGAACCAGATCAGATCGAATGTCCGGTGCGAGCGGATGAGCTGGTAGACATCTCCTTCAATGAACTCGAGTCGCTCAGTGAGGGCGTATTCACGCGCGACCCATTGCGCCTGCCTCAGATACAGCGGTTCGATCTCGATCCCCAGAACATGGGCGCCGCGCTTCGCAAGCTGCAGGCTGTAGAACCCCGCATTGCAGCCGATATCGAGCACCGACCAGCCCGTCATATCCTGCGGCAATACATGCTCCAGCTTGTCCCATTTGAACTGAGGAAAATCGCCGAAGCGGTGCTCTGGCGCAGTCTGCGTACCGTCGGGTAGATGCAAGTTGTGAAACCAGGGACCGAGCGCTTCAATCTGCGCGCGGCGATCCGCCCGCAGCGGCCTCATACCCATGCGCGCTCCAGCGATGCATCCGCGTTTCGGGCTCGAATCAAGCACGGTCGCGCCTCGACGCTCTGAGCTGATCGAAGCAGGCGCTCGAGCTCTGCCGCGCGATGAGCGCTGCTGTGCTCTGCAAGCACGCGCTCGCGTGCTTCGCGTGCAATCTGCAGACGCTGCGATTCCGATAGCTCCGTCAGGATCCCGATCACCTCCTGGCTCGAATGTACGATCAGGATCTGCTCACCCGGCACGAGAATGTCCGCAAGCCCCGGCCACTCATCCGAAACGATCGGAGTTCCGCACGCAGCGGCCTCGAACAACCGGACGCTCGGCGAATGACCTGCGGCGCGCATGTCCGCACGCGTCAGGTTCAGCGTGAATCGCTGCCGTCCATAGAACGGCGCGTGTTTCGCCGGTGGGAGGTGACTCACGCGCCAGAGGTTCTCGGGCCAGGCGATGGACTCGGGATACTGAGCGCCGACGACGGCGAACCACTGCCGCGGCAACGAGCGAGCCGGTTGCAACAGCAGCTCACGCAATCCAGGCTGTCGATCCGCGCTGTAGGTGCCGAGATAGCCCAGGGCCACATCGCGCATTCGCATCGTCGGTCGGTACTCATCGGTGTCGACGCTGCAGTACAAGGCACAGGCGCGTCGAGCACCGAAGGTTGTCGTCAACCGATCGAGCGTCGCACCCCCACTGAAGCTCAACATCAGGTCGAAGAGCGGAACGTGTGCCGCCGCGAGATAGGGCGACACATCTGTCCTCAGCGCGCTCAGCGTCACGGGCGTATCGATGTCGTAGAAGGCTCGAACGCCGCGAGCCTGTTCCAGCACCCAGTCGCACACGTTTCGACCGTCGTCGACATAGGAGCCCACGATCACCGCATCAGCCTCGGCGATGCTCGATCCAAAGCGCGCGCGCAGATCCTTCAGATCCTCGTAGAGGTGAATGTCGCAGTACGAAAGCGCCGGCGCATCGCGATGCGTCGCATACCACGGCTGCTCCTTCTCGAAGAACTGCACGCGATGCCCTCGCCGGCTCAAGCCTCTGAGCAGCGAGCGATAGGTGGTCGCATGTCCGTTGCCCCAGGACGAGCTGATCGACAGCCCGATGAACGCCAGATTCAATGACTCAGACACTTGCGTGCTCCCGGGCGGACGCCGCGCGTCGCGCCCCGTCCAGCTGCATGCCAAGCAGACGCTGCAGTTCGCGCGCACGATGATCGTACGTGTGCTCTCGCAAGATCCGGCGTCGTGCTGCGCGTCCGATTTCGCGGGCACGCTCCTCGCTGAGTGCGCGCATGGTCTCCGCCACCGCCTGACCCGATTGCACGCACAGCACTTCGCGACCAGGCTCCAGGAACTGCTCGATCCCCTGCCAGGCATCGCAGAGCAGGCAGGCCGCTGCACCGGCGGCCTCGAAAATACGGGTCGGCGGAGAAAAGCCGGTCTTCGCCATGCTGGCGCGATTGATATTGATCACGGCGCGCGGTGTGCAATTAAATGCGTTGTGATCGCGCGTGTAGACATGGCCGACATGACGCACGTTCGGCGGCAATGCGATCTGCTCGCCCCAGCCATTACCGCCAAGAATGAAATGCTCCTCGGGCAGGCTCGCCGCCGCATCGAGAAAGAATTCGCGCACGCGCCATTCACGGTCCGGCAGGCGATTGCCAAGAAAACCCAGCGTCCCCGCGAACCGCGGGTCGGGCGGCACCGGATGATGCGTCGATGAGTCGAGCGCGTTGTAGATCGGCACGCACACACGTGCGCCACGACCCATGTAATCGCGCACGACCTCATCGCCGCCGCCGTACGTGAGAATCGCATCGTAGCGGGACACCTGCCCATGAAAGGGATCGTGCGGATTCTCCCGCAGACGCTGCAGAGTCGCAGGCGCGTCGACGTCCCAGAACAGAATCGTGTTCGCTCCGTTGCGCAACCTCGGCAGCTCCGCTTCGAGCAACTCGTCGAACACACCGACGCCGCTTGCCTTGCACAGAATGTTCGCGGCGCGCGCGTGCTCGAGTGCCCCCTGCACACCGTCCTGTGTAGCCTCGTACACCTTCACGCTCGCCCAGGGCGGATCCTCCATATCGCGATGCTGCTGCCGGCCGAAAGCATCCGGCTCGTAGAAGGTGACATCGAAGCCGTGCTCATGCAGCGCGCGAACGACGCCGCGATAGTAAGTCGCCGCACCATTCCAGTAGGCCGACACCAAGCTCGAACCGAACAGCGCCATCGAAATTCTGGATGTCATTGACGATCTCCGCCGTGCTCAAGGCGCGGTGCGCGCAAGCGGGTGCGCATGTTTGGCGTCCGAGCTCACGTCCACCCCGAGCTCGCGCAGAATGTCGAAGAGCTCATCGACGCGATGAGCGCAGGTATGACGGGCACGGATCCGGTTCAGTCCCGCACGGGAGACTTCCGCCGCGAAGTCGCGATCGGCAAGCAGCGCACGCAGATGTCGCCGCATCTGCCCGCCGTCGCGCGCCACCAGATAGTCGATACCAGGCCGAAACAGATGCTCGCTGTCACGCCAGGGTGCACTGACCACGGGAATACCGCAGGCGAGCGCTTCGAACATGCGGATCGTGGGAATCCCCGGCAAGAGATGGGAGTACGCCCGCCGCGGCACGTGGACCGTGCAGGCGTACTGTGCGAACAGCTCCGGAACGCGGAAGTTCGCAATCCACCCGCCGTACTCGATATGAGCTTGCCCGAGTGCTGCCAGCGCATCAGGCGGATAGCGCACTCCATGGATACGAGCGCGCAGTCCCAACTGCGCAACCGGCTCGATGAGAAATTCCCGCAGCTCTTTACTGCGCTCGTCATCACCCCAGTTGCCGACCCAGACCAGATCGCCCTGCGGCTCGGCTGCGCGCATCGGCTTGAATCGCCGCGTATCCGCAGCTTCGTGCCAGACCCACACTCGATCCCCCCAACGGTGCTCCAGGTACTTATCTGCAATCGCGCGACCGAAGGCGAGCACGCCAGCGAACTCACGCAGATCCATACGCGCCATCGCCTCTGGATCGGTGACGCTGCGATGATGCGTGTCGTGAAACAGTGCTGTGCAACCGCGCCGCGCAGCAGCCCTGCCGATACGGCCGACCAGCTCCGGCTCGTTCCACTCGTGTACGAGCACCACGTCTGCATCCTCGAGCACTGCATCGAGATCGATCTCGCTCGCACGATAGAAGTCGCTGCGCAGCTGCGGATAGAAGGCCTCGTACGCATCGACGGCAGCAACACCTTCGGTATCGATGAGTTGTCGCAGACTCCAGCCGTCCTCGGGCTCGTAGATGGCGAGCTCATGGCCGCGGGCGAGCAGCTCACTCGCCACGCCGCGCAGAAAATGCGCGTTGCCATGATTCCAGTCCGAAACGAGCGAATGATAGAAAAGCACGAACTTCATGCGACCGCCTTCTGCACCGTGCGATGAGCTCCGAGCATCTCGCGATACAGATCGAAGTAGCGCTGCGCCATGGTCTGGCTGCTGTAAGTCCGCGCACGCTGCGCGGCAGACTGCGCTAGCGACTCACGCAGCTTTGGGTTTCCGATCACGGCGTTCAGCGCCGATTCCAACGACTCGGCCCGACGGGGATCGAAGAAGACGGCGGCTTCGTCCCACAGTTCACGCAGGCCCGGCAGATCGGCGAGCACGAGACAGCACCGGGTGAGCGCTGCTTCGGCGATCGCGAGACCAAACGGTTCATACAGGGCGGGATGCACGAAGATGGCGGCGGACGCGAGACGCGCATTCACCTGAGCCGCACTCATCTCGCCCAGACAGCACAGATGACGAGGCTTCCAGCGCGTACCGCTCGGACTTTCGCTGGGCCCGATCAGCTGAATCGGCCACGGGCAGCGCTGCGCGATGTCGTCGAGCAGCACAAAATTCTTCGCCTCGTCCCACGCTCTCCCGCACGCCACGACCGCGTGAGACGCGTCACCTCGAAGGCGATCGGCGCACTCCAATGCACGTCCGTTGTGAATGACCTCGATGGATCGATCGAGCTCGTGAGCTTCCGCGATCTGCTTCGCGAATGCTCTCGTGGGCGCGACGACGCGATCCGCCGCGGTGAGTCCTGCCCGCACCCGCTTGCGGTACTCGCTCCATCGCGGCGGCGCTTGCTCCCCATGCACCGCTTGCCACCAGGTGATCACGCACGAATGCGCCACGCTCAAGACCGGCCTGTTCCAAAGCAGACCGGCATGTGCGTAACCGTTCAGATGAACCAGATCGACGTCTCGCGCATGCGCTTCTCGCAGCAACCATTCGCCCGCTGCATCGACCTCACGCCACGGCTCCTCCATCCATTCGAGCGGATGCTGGGATTCGATCAGCTCGACATTGCTCAATCGCTGCAGGCCGACTCGCTGCGAAGCCCGCGGACGCGGGCCCAAGGCGGCAAGCACCACGTCGATGCCGAAGCCGCTCAGCGCACTGCACAGATCGAGCGCATAGGTCCATACGCCGCCGACCGCATCGGTGGTCATCAGGAGCTTCATGCCCGGTACGTCTCGTCGATCAGCACTGCGCTGCGCGCGATCTGTTCGGCGTCGTCGTCGAAGCTACGATCGATCGCGATTCGCGTGATCCATGCGCTCAGCGCACGTGCGCTCCAATCATCGGGACCGCTGCTCAGCCGCTCACGCGCACTCCCATGACACAGGTCGAGATGAAATTCGTAGAACGAGCCGTTCACATTCTCCCAGCACGCACCGGCTCGCGACCCTGCGACGGTCATGTCGATCACTGCGTCGCGTCCGGTGTTCGCATGCCATGAACAGGCGAGTCGCGCGATCGCGCCGTTGGACTGGATGAACTCGGCGAACGCCAGATCTTCGACTCCGCCGTCCCTGGTGTGCAGCGGCGCGCCCTGATGGAACAAGCGACTGCATCTGCGTTCGAGCGGCGGAAAGTCCTGTACCCACAGCGCGAGATCGAGCAAGTGCACGCCCAGATCGAGCAGACATCCGCCACCGGCCAGCGCGCGATCGCGACACCAGGCTTTGTCCGGCCCATAGGCGTTGTGGAAGCGAAGATCGATGGCCACGATCTCGCCCAACTCACCGCGGCGGATTCGCTCGCGCAGCTCGCCCATTCCCGAGACATGCCGATAGCAGAAGTCGACGCCGAGCAACCGATCCGCAGTGCGCGCAGCCGCGAGCACGCGCTGTACATCGAAAGCGTGAGTCGCGAGGGGCTTCTGGCAGAACACCGGCAACCCGCGCTCGAGACAGGCAATGGCCTGATTCGCATGCAGGCCGTTCGGCGTTGCGATGACGACGCCATCGAGATCGGTCTCGAGCAGGCCGTCCAGCTCGTTGAAGCACGCCGCCTGCGGATACGCCTGTCCTGCATCCTTCAGCCGGTGCGGATCGGCATCGAGGATGGCGGCAATCTCTGCATCCGCTGTTTGCGCGACGGCATCCAGGCGTTTGCGACCGATCCAGCCGACGCCGATGAAGCCGAGTTTCGGCGGCGATGGATCGCGCATGGGAGACGCGCTCATGCCATGGCCTCGTTGATCATCATGGCCTTGACGAATCCGTCGGGGCGCCGGCTCGTCAGCTGGAATCCGTGATCCAGCGAGCCGAGATCGACGCGATGGGTAAGCAGAGGAAACGGATCGATGCGTCCTGCGAGTACGGCATCGATCGCATTGCGCATGCCACGCACATAGCGCGACATCGCGCGTTCGTGCGCGTTGATCACGTCGATGCCGCGCCAGTTCCATTCCTGCATGTTCACCTGACGCCGACCATCCTGGTGATAGCCCGCGATCACGAGCCTGCCCCGCTCCCCGGTCAATGCGCTCGCCAGATCGAGCGACGACTGCAGACCCACGGCTTCGATCACCACATTGCAGCCGCGCTGATCGGTGAGCGACAACGCATGCTCGCGCGCACCGGCGAGGCCAGTTGCCACCGTGTACTGCGCGCCCATTCTCCTGGCGAGTTGCAACGCGTAGTGACGCCGCGATAACACGATGACGTGCGCACCTGCCGCGGTAGCCAGTTGTGTGAGGAGAAGACCCAGGAATCCTCCACCGACGATCGCCACCCGATCACCCGCGTGGATCTCACTGCGCTCGAAGATGTTCATCGCGCAGCCCAGCGGTTCTGCCGGAAAGGGCTCGCCATCGAGCTCCGACGGAAGTCGCACGACACATTCGCCATCCGCGACGTCGTACTGGGCATAAGCACGGCCCGAGATCATCGCAACGCGATCGCCAACCGCGAGATCCTCGATGCCCTCGCCCACCGCATCGATGTGCCCCCACCCTTCATGACCCGGCGATCCGGCCTGCTGCGGATACTGAAACCAGTCGCGTCCTTCCCACACCGGCACATTCGACGCACAGATCCCGCATCCTTCGAGGCGCACGCGCACGTGTCGTGCGGGGACTTCCGGAATGGCAATCCTCGCAACTGCGGTAACCCCGGCACCCACCAGTACAGCCGCTCGCTGAATCGCCTCGCTCATCTCAAGCTCCTGCAGTGAGTCGCCGGTCAGTTCGTCCCGTCGATGAATTCGCCTCGAAGCGACTCTGCTCGAGCCAGCGATGCAAGGCGGCCAGTCCCGTGGCGACATTCACTTGCGGTCGCCAACCCGTCGCAGCCGAGAACCGGGCGATGTTCGAGACGTAGTAGCGCTGATCTCCCGTGCGCCATTCGCCGAACGACATCGTGAGCGGCTCATCGAGCATTCCCTCCAGTCGATCGCTCAGCTCGAGCAGGCTCAGCGTGTTGGCGACACCGCCGCCGATGTTGAAAGCCCCGCCCTGCAGTCGATCGATATGACGTCGCGCCGCCTCGAAGGCCGACACCAGATCGTCGATGAACAAGGTGTCGCGCACCTGCAGGCCATCGCCGTAGATCGTCACGGCATCGCCTTCGATCGCGCGGCGCATGAAATGTGCGACCCATCCCTGGTCCTCGTTGCCGTGCTGATGCGGACCGTAGATGCAGCTCATCCGGAAAACCGCGGTACGCAGACCGAAGCTGCGCGAATAATCGAGCACGTACTGCTCTGCTGCTCCCTTCGAGCATCCATAGGGACTGTGAAAATCGAGCCGTCGTTGCTCGCTCACGCCCTGGGCGCGCAGCTCCGGATCGGCGGGCACATAACGTCGCCCCTCGGCGTGCACCTCGACGTCCGGCAGGATTCCGTAGACCTTGTTCGTCGAAGCAAAGATGAGCGAGGGCGGACTTGCACACTCACGCGCACTCTCGAGCACGTTCAACGTCCCGCGCGCATTCACGTCGAAATCCAGCTGCGGATCGACGAGGCTGCTCGTCACGGCCACTTGCGCGGCGAAGTGATAGATGTGCCCGACGTCGACCATGGCAGCGCGCACCGCCTTGCGATCGCGAACATCGCCCTGGACGATCTCCAGATTCCGCGAGTAGCGCTCGCGCAGCCACTGCGCGTTGTGTTCGCTGCCGGCGCGCGCATAGGAGTCGAAAATGCGAACGCGCTCGCCTCTCTCGAGCAAATGCACGGCGAGGTTCGTGCCGATGAATCCGGCGCCGCCGGTAATGAGCACGGCAGGCATGCGATCCCCGCCCCTCACAGCGTGAGCCCCCGGCGATCCAGCTCCTCACTTGCGGTTGCGAAGTTGTCCTCCGCGTCGGCCGTCTCCAGCCATTGCGCCAGCTCCAGCAAGCCATCTGCAAAGCGCACTCGAGGCTCATAACCGAGCAGCCGGCGTGCCTTGTCGATGTCCGCAAAGCAGTGCCGGATGTCTCCGACGCGATACTTGCCCGTCACGGCAGGCTCGAGATCCGCTCCCATGACTGCGATGGCGCGCTGCGCGATCTCCAGAATCGTCTGCGGTTCGCCCGAACCGATGTTGAACACTTCGCCATGGTGTTCGGTGGTCAGCGCACGCACGAATGCCTGCACGATGTCCCACACACTCACGAAATCCCGGCGCTGCAATCCGTCCTCGAAGATCAGCGGTGCACTGCCGTTGAGGATGCGCGAGGCGAATATCGCCAGCACACCGGTGTAGGGATTGGACAGCGACTGATGCGGGCCATAGACGTTGAACAAGCGCAGCGCGACCGTCGGGATCCGATAGGCCTTGCCGAAGATCAGACAGAGTTGCTCCTGATCGTATTTGGAGAGCGCATAGACGGACGCCGGCACGACGGTCTTGGTTTCAGGCGTCGGCACCGGCCGCGCATCATCGATCTCCCAGCGCCCCTGCCTGAGCCGAGCGAGCTCGCGCAGCGGCACTTCCACGAACTTCTCGCCGCGACGATACAGACCTTCGCCGTAGACACTCATGCTCGATGCCACGACGAGCTGCTGCACCGGTCGCCGAACCAGCGCTTCGAGCAGCACAGCGGTACCGCGAGTGTTGATGTCGATGTAGCGCTCGATCTCGTACATGCTCTGACCGACGCCGACCGCTGCGGCCAGATGACACACATGGGTGACACCCCGAAGCGCGAGGTCGAGCGCATCGCGATCGCGCACATCTGCCTCGATGCGTTCGACCTCACGATGCAGATACGGTGGAAATCCGGGATTCTCACCATGCACCTGCTCGCACAACGCGTCGATGACTCGCACACGCACGCCCGACTCCACGAGCACGTTCGCAAGATGCGCTCCGATGAATCCGGCACCGCCGGTGATCAGCACGCGCGCATCGCCGCCGGCGAGCGGACTGTCCATGACGGGAACGGAGCTCATGCGCGCGCGCCGGCGACCGAAGCCCATTCCGCCCGGGCGGGAATCCTGAGCAATTCGTTCTGCGCGAGCCGACGCTCGACGTCACGGATCGTGCACATGAGTCCGGTCTCGAGCTCGATGCGTGGATGCCAATCGAGCACTCGCATGGCGAGCGAGATGTCCGGCCGACGACGCGGCGGATCGTCGACAGGCAACGCTCGCATGTCGAACTGCGATTCCGAGCCAGTCAGTCGCATGATCGTGCGGGCCAGCTCGCGCACGGTGACTTCAGTCGGATTGCCCAGATTCACAGGACCCGGCACATGCAGCCTCGCATCCATGAGCCGCAGGATTCCTTCGATGAGATCGTCGATGAAACAGAAGGAGCGCGTCTGACTGCCGTCGCCGTACAGCGTGATCGGCTCATTCGCCAGCGCCTGCACGATGAAGTTGATGACCACCCGTCCATCGCCGAGCCACATGCCGGGCCCGTAGGTATTGAAGATGCGCGCAATGCGCACTTTCACGCCGTACTCCTGCTCGTACAGCATGCACAGAGTCTCCGCACATCGTTTGCCCTCGTCGTAGCACGAGCGCGGGCCAATCGGATTTACATAGCCCCAATAAGCTTCGCTTTGGGGATGAACGGCGGGATGACCGTAGATCTCGCTCGTCGACGCCTGAAAGACTCGCGCGTCGGTGCGCCGCGCCAGCATCAGAAGCTTTTCCATTCCGCGCACGCTGCTCAGCAGCGTGTCGATGGGATGTCGCTGATAGTGAAGCGGCGATGCCGCACAGGCGAGATTGAAGATGGCGTCGGCATGTTCGATCCGCGTGATGTCGAACGTCGCGATGTCATCCTCGATGAGCGTGAACGCCGGCTGTTCGAGCAGCGTATCGAGGGCAGTCGGACTGCTGGTGCAGAAATTGTCGATGGCTATGACCCGATACCCTTCCCTCAGCAATCGCGCGCACAGATGAGCACCCAGAAATCCTGCACCTCCAGCGACGACCGCCACCGGTGCCGACGCGATGTGTGGATGGTGCTCCACATTGTTCTTACCTGCCGTAATCACACTTCCCTCCTTCGTGAGCTCCGGATGAACGTGGAGCACACAGGCTTGATAGCTGCGGCCGACCCCGCATCAGCGGTCGCACACAGACGGGAAGGGTAAGTAGCAACAAGCGTGCCGCGAGGTCGATATGCGGTACAGCGTCGGCGCGCGTAGCAGGCCAAGCCACCGATGACGATGAAGATGGACGCACGCGCGGAAGAATATTTACAGGATCGCGCAGCGCTTACAGGGTGCGCATCGACTCTTGCGGTCGCCAACGCAACGTACATACGTTCGAGCGCAGCTGCGCGCGCTAGCACGCTTCGTGCATCGACTCGCTCCTCGAATTGAATGCGTCGCTGCATCCGGTCACAGGAGAAGGTCTTGAGCCATCCGCCCGTTCGAGTCGGCATCGCAGGTGTCGGCAACTGCGCTTCTTCGTTCGTGCAAGGCCTGCACTACTACCGCGATGCTCCTGCCGACACCGTCATTCCGGGGCTCATGAATGTCATGGTCGGCCCGTACCACGTCTCAGATATCGAGATCGCGTGCGCATTCGATGTCCACGCCGCGAAGGTCGGCAAGGATCTGTCCGAGGCACTGCTCGCTCCACCCAACAACACACGCGTGTTCGCAGACGTGCCGCCAATGAACGTCGTCGTGTCGCGCGGTCCGACGCTCGACGGGATCGGCACCTATCTTCGGGACGATCTGATCGAGTCAGAACTTCCCGAAGCCGACGTGACGCGTGTGCTGCGCGAGACCAATACCCGTGTGCTCGTCTGCTACCTGCCCGTGGGATCGCAGCTCGCGACGCAGTGGTACGCGATGCGTGCGCTCGAGGCCGGCTGTGCGTTCGTCAACTGCATTCCCGTATTCATCGCGTCGGATGCCGACTGGCGGCGTCGCTTCGAACGCGCACAGCTGCCTTTGATCGGCGATGACATCAAGAGCCAGGTCGGCGCCACGATCGTGCATCGGGTGCTGTCCAATCTGTTTCGCGATCGCGGGGTGCGTCTCGATCACACCTGCCAGCTCAACTTCGGCGGTAACGCCGATTTCAAGAACATGCTCGAACGCGAGCGACTCGTTTCGAAAAAGCTGTCGAAGACGCGCTCGGTGACCAGTCAGATCGATGTGCCGCCCAACGACATCCATGTAGGTCCCAGCGACTACGTGCAATGGCTCACGGACCGCAAATGGGCCTACATCCGCATGGAAGGCACAGGCTTCGGCGGCACTCCGCTCAGTGTCGAGCTGAAGCTCGAAGTGTGGGACTCGCCCAACTCGGCGGGCGTCGTGATCGACGCCGTGCGCTGCGCCCAGCTGGCAATCGACCGCCACATCGGCGGCGCCATCGTCGGCCCTTCGAGCTACTTCATGAAGTCGCCGCCCCAGCAATACCCGGATCATCTCGCCCATCAGATGACGATCGATTTCATTGCCGATGTCTGCGCAGAGCGAACTCATGAACGAAGCGTCCCGACTGATCCTCGTGCGTCACGGCACCTGCGCGCGACTCGATGAGTTGCTGCTCGGACGCACCGTCGATGTGCCGCTGAACCAAGACGGTCGCGCGCAGGCGCGTGCCGTGGCCGCACATCTGTCGAGCGTTAAGCACGCCCTCATCGAATGCAGCCCGCGACTGCGCGCTCGACAGACCGCCGAGGAAATCGGCCGTCGGTTGAATATCCGGCCCGCGGTGGCTTGCGCGATAGATGAGCTCGACTTCGGCCGCTGGTCCGGACAGCGCTTCGCGGCGCTGGAGCACGACGCGCAATGGCAGTTCTGGAATCGGGATCGCAGCCGCGCATGCACGCCGGCTGGGGACAGCATTGCAGCAGTGCATCGCCGGGCAAGCACCTATCTGGAACGATTGAGACGCTCGCACCCCGGCAGAACTCTCCTTCTGGTGAGTCATGCGGAGGTGATCCGCACGCTGCTGCTGTCGTGGCTCGGCCTGTCTGCCAACGACTTCACTCAGGTGCCCATCGAGCCCGCCTCTGTGACGAATGTCGACTTCGATGCATCCGGTGCGCGCGTGCGCGCAACCAACAACCAGGTGGCGGCATGAAGCTTGCGATCTTCGGACTGAGCATCAGCTCCTCATGGGGCAACGGACATGCAACGCTCTGGCGTGGTTTGTGCAAGGCACTCAATAGGCGTGGACACACGATCGTGTTCTTCGAACGCGATCAACCGTACTACGCACAAGCCCGCGACTGGGATTCGCGTCGAGGAACGGAGCTGGTGCTCTACGACGACTGGCAGACAGTGACCGCACGCGCAAGGCAGGAGCTGCGCACTGCCGATGCAGCGATCGTGACGTCCTACTGCCCCGATGCCATCGATGCGACGCTGATGATCCAGGACGCAGCGTGCCTCGCGGTCTTCTACGATCTCGACACACCGGTCACGCTGACGCGACTGCAACACGGCGAGCGTGTTCCGTACCTGGGACGCGAACGACTCGCCCCGTTCGACCTCGTTCTCAGCTACACGGGCGGGGTCGCACTCGATGAGCTGCGGCGCACGCTCGGTGCGCGACGTGTCGCACCGCTCTTTGGGCATGTCGATCCCGACGTGCACCGACGAGTGCCTTCGCTCGCCGCATATCGCGCTGACCTTTCGTGGCTCGGCACGTTCGCCGCCGATCGGCAGGCGCAGCTCGAAAGGCTGTTCATCGCACCGGCGCGCGCTGCACGAAGCCGCAAGTTCCTGCTGGGGGGTGCGCAGTATCCGCAGGATTTTCCCTGGGGCGAGAACATGCACTTCGTGCAGCACGTGCCGCCACCGGCCCACGCTGCCTTCTTCTGCTCGTCCCGACTGACTTTGAACGTCACGCGCGCTGCGATGGCACAGATGGGCTTCTGCCCCTCGGGTCGGCTGTTCGAAGCTGCTGCATGCGGTGCGGCGCTGATCTCCGACACCTGGGAAGGGCTCGATGAGTTCTATACGCCGCAGTCGGAGCTGCTAGTCGCGCACGAGACCGACGATGTACTGACCGCGCTCGAGATGGACGATGCGCAGTTGCGCCGGATCGGTCAGCGAGCACGCGAACGCACGCTCGACCAGCACACCTGTCATCACCGCGCACGCGAGTTGCTGCGTCTGCTCGCAGATGACGCGAGCCCATCGCTTGCGAACGCTACGGTGCGCGCGTTTGGCGAGCTGCCGGCGAGGACCTGACGATGTGGGGCATCATTCCCGCCGCTGGTCGTGGCAGCCGAATTCAACCGCTCGCGTTTTCCAAGGAGCTGCTGCCGGTCGGCTCGCGAGTGCTCGACGATGTCGAGCGGCCTTGCGCGGTAAGCGAATACCTGGTCGAACGGCTGATTCGCGGCGGTGCGGACAAGATCTGTTTCGTGATCGGCTCGGGTAAACACGACATCATCGAGTACTTCGGCGATCAGTACGGCGGTGCGCATCTCGTCTACGTCGTGCAGCCGCAGCCTGCAGGTCTATGCGATGCCATCTTCCGCGCCGCACCGCTGATCGATCGCAATGAGGCCGTGGCCGTGGGCCTGCCCGACACGGTGTGGTTTCCGAATACTGCACTGACCACACTGCCGGACGACGCACTGTCGTTCCTGCTCTTCCCTGTCGAACGTGCGGATCAGTTCGATGCGGTCGTCATGTCCGAGGACGATCGTGTCATCGAGATCCGCGTCAAGCAGCGCAACCCCTGCACCCGCTGGATCTGGGGCGCCTTCAAGATGCCGGGCCAGGTCTTCCATGACTTACATCGACTCTGGCTCGCGCGCGATCGCAGCGACGAATACTTCGGCACGCTGGTGAATGCATATATCGCCGCTGGCGGATGGGCGGTCGGACGTCGGACCGGAGAGGCTTACGTCGATGTAGGTACGGTGCATGGCTATCGCACGGCACTGACGCTGCTGAGTCAGCGCGAATCGCAGCCCGCGACTCACGGGTATCTCAGTTCCGTGTACTCACCTGCGGCTTTGGAGGGCCGGACATGATCGAAGCTGCAATGATCTGGAACGAGCCGAACAACAAATCGCATTGGGACCCTGACGTCGATCCTGGCTGGCAACGGTTCGCGACGCTCGCGACCCTCGCCGGACAGGCGATCCGTGCAGAACGCTCCACCCTGCCCCGTGTGCTCGGCGGCATCTCACCGATCGATCCGGCATTCATCACGCTTCTGCAGCGCCAGGGAGTGCTCGATCATATCGACGTCCTGGCCGTTCACGGTTTTCCGCTCGATTGGAATCTCTGGATGATCGATGAATGGCCGCAGAAGCTCGCAGAGATCACAGCGCTCGGCGACAAGCCGGTGTGGGTCACTGAAGTCGGTGTCTCGAGCTTCGGCGCAGAGGAAGTGCAGGCCTGGGGCCTCGATCGCACGGCGCAGCTGCTGCTCCGCAAGACTCCGCGCATTCACTGGTACAGCCTCTACGATCTTCCTCAGACCTGGCCGGCCACGACACGGCATCGCGAAGCGGAAGGTTCGTCCTACTACCGGCATTTCCATATGGGCCTCTTGCGCGAGGATGGCTTGCCGAAGCCGGCGATCGAACGCTTCGCGCAGTACACGCCCGAGATCGGGTTGTGCCAATGGTTCCATTATCAGGATCACCGACTCGACACCGCAGTCGAGTGGATGAAACGTCTCGGCGTGCGCTATCTGCGCACGGGGCTGTCATGGGCGGACAGCTTCCGGCCGGATTCGCTGCGCTGGTTCGATCGTCAGATGCACGCGCTGCGCGACTTCGACGTCACCGTGACGTTCTGCTTCACTCCCGAACATCTCGGGATTCAACCTCATCACACGAGCGCGCCGCGTGAGCCCGAACGCTTCGCGGAATTCTGCGCTGCCATGACGGCGCGCTACGCAGACAGCGACGCACCGGTACGCACAGCGGCGAGCGTCGCATGACTCGTGCCGTCGTGATCGTGCTGGATTCGCTGGGCGT
The DNA here is from genome assembly GCA_023423935.1 of Pseudomonadota bacterium. Taxonomy (GTDB): domain Bacteria; phylum Pseudomonadota; class Gammaproteobacteria; order Steroidobacterales; family Steroidobacteraceae; genus Steroidobacter. The sequence continues at coordinate 84,879 of JAFAEQ010000002.1, forward strand.
CGGCGGCGCGCCGGATGCGGCGAGCTTCGGCGACACAGGGGCGAATACCCTCGCGCACATTGCGATGAGTTGCGCGCGCGGCGATGGCGATGTAGCAGGCACACGCCGCGGTCATCTGCGACTGCCTCATCTGATACAGCTCGGTCTCGGCGAGTGCTGTCGTTCCGCTACGGGAGAAACCGCACCGTCGCTCGGACTCAAGGGATGGCGTCATGGAATCGCAGGCGCGGCGGCCGAAGTGTCGAGCGGCAAGGACTCCCAGTCGGGACATTGGGAAATGGCAGGCTGCCCCGTGAGATTCGAATGGGGTTATTTCCCGCGCACCGAGCCGTGCTTTCCACCTGCGCTGATCGAAACGCTGTGCGCGCGAGGACGAATCGAGGGCATCCTGGGCGATTGTCATGCCTCCGGCACCGAGATCATTCAGCGACTGGGCGATGAGCATGTTCGCACCGGCCGTCCGATCGTTTACACCTCGGCGGACAGCGTCTTTCAGATCGCGGCACACGAGGAGCATTTCGGACTGGAGCGCCTCTATGCGCTCTGCGAGATCGCGCGCGAGCTGGTCGATCCGTTGTGCATCGGCAGAGTGATTGCACGGCCCTTCATCACCACAAACCGCGGCTACGAGCGCACGCCACATCGGCGCGACTATGGCGTGGTGCCGACCGCAGCGACGCTGCTGCAGGAAGCCCGGCGATCGGATCGCGACGTCATCTCCATCGGCAAGATCGGCGATCTGTTCTGTCACGACGCGACCGGTCGCGAGCTCAAGGGCGACGATAACGACGGCAACATCGATCAGATGCTGTACGGGCTGTCACAGCTCGGCGAGGGTGGCTTGATGATGGTCAACCTGGTCGACTTCGACGCACTGTTCGGCCATCGGCGCGATCCGGGCGGATACGCCGCGGCGCTCGAAACCTTCGACATCCGACTTCCCGAGCTCATGAGCCGCCTGCAACCCGGCGATGGCGTGATCATCACGGGAGACCACGGTTGCGATCCGACCTGGGCCGGGACCGATCACACCCGCGAATGCGTGCCGGTGCTCTACTTCGGACCCGGGGTCGAGCGGCGCTCGATGGGCACGCGCGACACCTTCGCCGATATTGCCGCCACGCTTGCGCGCCATCTCGGGCTTGCGCATCGGCTTCCTGGACAGTCTTTCTTGTAAGTATGGACGACCGGTGGACCCAGGCGATGCTGCGCGGGGATTTCGAGACCGCCTGGGGTATCAGCGATGCGGTGCTGAAGCATCGCCGCGACACCAACCTCGTGTGCGCACACTGGCCACGGCACCGGCAATTCATCTGGGACGGAACGCCACCGCACGGCAAACGCGTGCTCGTGCGCTGCTATCACGGCCTCGGTGACACGCTGCAGTTCGCACGGCTGTTGCGCATACTGCGTCGTGACGCTGCACACGTCACTTTGTGGGTGCAGCCGCAACTGATCGCGCTGCTGCAAGACATCCCCGGCGTCGATCTGATCCTCGCCTTGCATGAAGGCACTGCGTCAATCGACTACGACCTCGACATCGAGCTGATGGAATTGCCGCATCTGTTGCGGCTGCGACTGTGCGACCTTCCGGGAACGCTGCCTTACTTACGCGTTCCGCGGCGCGCGCGCGCTGACGGTCCGCTGAGGATTGGACTGGTGCATCGCTCAGGTGCCTGGAATCCGGAGCGGACGATCGATCCCGCGTTACTGGCTGCGCTATTGAGCAGCGCACCGCATCTTCGCTGGTACTCGCTCGATTTCCCTGCGAGTCGCGCGGTACCACGACTTGCTTCGCTCGCGTGCGAAGACGTTCGACGCATGGCGGGCCGCATGAACTCACTGGATCTGGTGATCACGGTGGACACGATGCAGGCACATCTCGCCGCCACGCTTGGAGTGCGCACCTGGTTGTTGCTCCCCAAAGTTTCCGACTGGCGCTGGATGCTCGATCGCACCGACAGCCCGTGGTATCCGACGATGCGTCTGTTCCGTCAAGCGCGCACCGGATGCTGGCAACCGGTGCTCGAGGAAGTGCAGCACGCGCTGCAGATGCTCATCCGAGCGCGCGATACTCGTTCAACCGGTTGTAGAGCGTTTTCAGACTGATGCCGAGAACCGCTGCCGTACGCGTCTTGTTACCCGCGCAGAACTTCAGTGTCTCGGCGATGGCGATCCGCTCGATCTGAGCGAGCGACATGCCGGGACGGAACCCGACATCGGCCGATTCCGTGGCCTGCGAATCGCCCAAAGGACCGCACGTCACAGCAGCGCGCAGATCGAGTTGCGGATTGGCGAGGATGTATGCCCGCTGCACCGCGTTGAAGAGCTCACGCACGTTGCCGGGCCAGTGATACTCACGCAGAAAACCGAGCGAGTCGCCGGAAAAGACCAGCTGCGTTCCGCCGCTTGCATTCAACTGAGCCAGGCAATGACCCGCAAGCTGATAGACATCGTCGCCGCGCGAGCGTAGCGGCGGCAGCTTCATGTGGAACACTGCGAGACGATACAGAAGGTCCGCTCGCAACCTCTGTTCCGCCAACGCCTCCGACAGCAGTCGATTGGTGGCTGCGATCACGCGCGCGTGCAGGGGAATGTCGCGATCGCCGCCTACACGGCAGATGCGCCGCGCTTCGAGTGCACGCAGAAGCTTCACTTGCATGTCCGGGGGCATCTCGGCCGCTTCGTCCAGGAACAGCGTGCCGTGCCCGGCTCGTTCGAAGTAGCCCGCCTGTGAGCGCACTGCGCCGGTGAAGCTGCCCCGCTCGTAGCCGAAGAGTTCCGCTTCGACCAGCGTGGCAGGTATGGCACCGCAGTTCACCGCGACGAACGGTTCGTCCTCACGCCCGCTCAAGGAATGGATCGTTTCCGCGAGCATCTCCTTGCCCGTGCCACTCTCACCGGTGATCAGGATGCTCACGCTGGTCGGTGCGACGCGCACGATCTGATCGTAGAGACTACGCATCGGATCGCAGGTACCGATCAGCTTGCCCAGGCCCTCCTCATTGCGCATTCGCGCGGGCAGACGAGTCACGGTTGCATCGCGAGCTTCGCCATCGCTGCGGGTCAAGGCTTCGCGTGCGCCATTCACGTGCGGGCTCCCATGGAATTCGCTACGTCGCTCACTGATGCGAGGCGACGATCAGGCAGAGAATGGAGCAACTAAGCTATGTTCAATTGCAGTGCCTCCGCCAGACGAACATCAACTACGCAGCGGTGCGCTCGCCTCCGACAACGCGCTCGGGCTTTTGATTATTGATCAGCCGGTGCAGATGCACGGAGTTCTGTAACAGCACGGACGTCGGCCCTTGCTCGACGATGCGTCCCTCGTGCATGACGATGACCTCGTCGAATTGCGGTAACAGATGCAGACGATGGATCGAGGACACGATGCACGAATCCTTGAAGTGCTCGAACAGATTCTCGTACACATGCGCCTCGGTTCTCGGATCCAGGCTCGCTGTCGGTTCGTCGAACAACACCAGCGGACTGCCCTGCGATGCGAGGACACCGCGTGCGAGCGCGAAGCGCGCACGCTGACCTCCAGACCAGTTGGCCGCGCCCTGCGCTACCGACAGATCGAGCCCACCCTGATCCAGATCCACGAAGTCATCCACGCATGCAGCGCGGGCGGCGCGCGCGAAGCCATCGCGCGGTTGCTCGTCTTTGACTGATGCGCACAGCGAGAGATTCTCGGCAAGCGTGCCTTCGAACAGTTGCGCATCCTGCGGTACCAATGTCGCGATCGACTTCAGCCAGCCTGCCGCGTCGCGCGGTGTGAGCGTGGCCGGCCCCGGAGTCGACGCCATCGCGATGCGATCGGCGGTGTAGAGGCCGGAAAGGACGCGCAGCAGCGTGCTCTTGCCGCAGCCGCTCGTACCGACGAGTGCATAACGCTTGCCGGTTTCGAGCGTCAGGCGCAGGCGGTCGAGCGTCGAACTCGCGGTGCGTTCGCCTGCGTGCTGGAAGCTCAGGTCGTGAATGTGCATCCGGGTCACACCCTGCAATGAACTGGTCGCGACGGTTGCGGGCGAGTGAGTCTCCGCGGCATCTGCCGCCTCGCGGATCAAGTCGGCACTCGCGTAGTCGGCGTTCTGTCGCGCGAAGGTTTGGAAATGCGAGGCGAAGGCGGAGATCACGCCGCTCGACTGCTGTGCGTATTCCCACACCATGAACAGACTGCCCAGCATGACGGTCCCGCCGACAGCCCCTGCGACGTCGCGCGTCGCAAGCCATGCGAACAGTGCGACGAGACCGCCACTCAAGATACGGGTCGACAGATCGACCGTGCACCATTTCGCCTCGTTCAACAGAATCGAGCGGCGCAACGGTACGAAGACCTTTGCCAGGCGCGCTTGCATCAGCGCGATCACACCCTTCTGCTGACGCAACGCAAGCACGGTCGTCGAGTTACCGAGCGAGTCGATCATCGCGGAGGAGTAGCGGCGCTCCGCATCGTTCTCTTCATGGGCGAGCCGGATCATCGCGCGATCGAACTTCGTCGTGCAGATAGCGGTGACGACGAATCCGATGATCGCGGTCGCGCCGACGATCGGTTGCAGCCAGCACAATGCGACGACAGGTCCGATCAAGCGGACGGCGCTACTCAAATAGATGAACTGACTCTGCGCAAACGCGGTCAGCGCCTGACTGCTCTGCTTCACACGATGCGACGTGGCGCCCGAGTGCTGCGTTTCGTGCCAGGAGAGCGGCAGCGACAGGAGCTTGCGGATGAGCGAGGTTGCAATGCGCTCGCGTACGGCGAGCGCCACATTGCGTTCGAGCACACGGCCGGGGCCGTGCAACATCCAGCTCAGCGCCGTGACAACGACAACCCCGGCAAGCCAGAGACCGGCTGTACCCAATCCCTCTACACCTTGAACCTGCAGCACATTGATGGCTTTACCTGCGCAGTAGGGAATCGCCAGCAGCACGCATTGCGCCAGCGCGAGCAGCGACATCGCGGCGATGAACTTACCGCGGCGGCCTTCTGCCTCGGCCCACAACGCCTTGTAGAGTCGCAGGACACTGCTCTTGTCCGAAGAAATACTTGCATCGGTTGTCTTGCTCTCGCCCATCTCGTTCCCGTTCCGGTAACCCTGACGGCGAGAACTCTAGGGAGCGAAGCTACTTACAAGTGTGAACCAGCCGACACTCTGCCGGCCTGCATCCTCGCGTGCATGCGCAGGGCAGCAGATGCCTGATGCGGAAGATTCGATACTTCTGAAGGTGCGTCGCTTATTGGCGACCGAGCGACGGACCCTCGTCCGCCGGAAAGGAATCTGCAACCAGCGGGCGCCCCAGCAGACGATCGCAACTGCGTGCGCAGCGCTCGCATGCCTCGACACAATCTTCCACGTCGCCGATGCGGCGGCAGCTCTCGGCACACGCGCGGCACACGCTCGCACACAAACGGCAGAGCTCCTCCTGCGTATCGAACCCGCCGGCAATGCTCATCGCCGTCGTACTGCACATGCTCGCGCAGCTCATCAACAGACGAAAATGACTCGGCTCGACGTGGTCGCCTCCCTGTTCGAGCGATTGCGTCAATGCGACGTGCACGCAAATTCGCTCGCAGGACTCGCAATCTTCAAGTACTTGCAGAAGCTCCGGCGACTCCGGCAGCGGCATCAACAGCAGTTCGGTGGGCATAACACTCGTGCTGCATTCTTGCCTGTCGGTCGCAGCCACTCCAGTGAAACACCGTTGCAACGGACGTGCCACGAAGCGAATCGCGCGCAAGTGCGCATCGGCCAAGCAACGGGTGACCGCTGCGAAGGCTCGAGCCGATCAACAAAGCTCTTTCCGATGCGAGAACTCTACAAGTCGCGTTCGAAATTACAGACGTCACACACCGCGCGAACGAGCTTCCCAAGGCCCGAAGAGCAGTCGAACAACGCAACATTTCTGCGGCACTCAGTGCAAAAAATTCAAAGTGCGGCACCCGCGAAAATTTTTCCGGGTGCGCAGATTCGTCGTAGGGATCATTTGTAGAACTCGCGCGTTGACGAGCACGCCAGCTTTATACCCACAAGAGGGAATCCGTTTATGCAAGGCTCAGTGAGCGTCCAAACGCGCCGTCATTCGAACGTTTCAGGCGCCGTCCGGACCGCCATGTTGATTGCCGCACTGGGAGTGTTGAGTGCGTGCGGTGGCGGCGGCGGTGGCGGCAGCCCGAGTCCGTCTCCATCACCGTCACCATCACCGACTCCGTCGCCGACCCCAACACCGACCAATCAGCCACCGACCGTCACGTTGGGCACGGATACGGCGATCGAGTTTCCGACGAACAGCGTCGATCTCGCGGCGACAGCAAGCGACCCGGAGAATCAGCCGCTGACGTTCACCTGGACTGCAGAGCCTGCGACCGGCGTGACGTTCGCCAATGCCACGGCCAAGGACACCAAGGCCGAGTTCACGACTGCGGGCACTTACGTTCTCAAGCTCACGGCCAGCGATGGCACCGCGAGCGCGAGCGATACGCTGCAGGTCACCGTGAATCCGGCGATGTATCCGGCAGCGCACGCGCCCACCGATCCGAACCATGGCTGGACCGTCGTGACGCCGGCGGACGTGCAGATGGATGAATCCAAGCTCATCGCAGCGCGCGACTATGCATTGCAGGGCGGCGGCGCGGGTCTCATCGCCCGTCGCGGTCGACTGGTCTATCAGTGGGGCGACATCGATGCGCGGGTGGATCTCAAGTCGACCACCAAATCGATCGGCGGCGTGGCGCTCGGGCTCGCGCTCGATTCGCAGAAGTTGACGCTGGACGATCTCGCGCAGACCCATCTCGCCAGCCTCGGGTGGCGCGATCCTGCTTTGCCGCAGAACGATCCGAACTGGTTGTCGCAGATCACGATTCGTCAGCTCGCCACTCACACCTCCGGATTCGAGAAGGACGGCGGTTATGGCGCGCTGACCGATCCGCCCGGCACTACCTGGTCCTACTCGGATGGTGCGCTCAACTGGCTCGCGGATGTGCTCACCAATGTCAACAACCAGGACCTGGCCACCCTGCTGACCGCGAGCGTGTGGACGCCGCTGGGTATCAACAATGCGGATCTGCAATGGCGTGAGAACCGTCTGCATTCGCCCAAGAACGCGAACAACGTCGACCAGCGCGAGCTTTCTTCCGGAATCCTCGCAAACCCGGATGCGATGGCACGCGTCGGCCTGTTGTTCCTGCGCAAGGGCGTGTGGGCCAACGATCAGCGCATCCTCTCCGAGGACTTCGTCAATACCGTGCAGACCCCGCAGTCTCAGAATGCGAACGCCACGATCAAGGACCCAGTTCGATTCCCTCAGGCGACCAGCAACTACGGCGTGCTGTGGTGGACGAACGCAAATGGGCAGCTGCCGAACGTGCCGAAGGATGCGTACTGGGGCTGGGGCCTGGGCGACAGCCTGATCGTGGTGATCCCCAGTCTCGATCTGGTGATCGCACGCGTAGGCAGCGCACCGGACGATCCTGCCGTTCCTCACTGGCGCGTAGAAGGTACGACGGCTGTCGGCGCTATCGGTCGGTCACGCTGGGATGGCGACTATGCGGTGCTCGATCCGTTCCTGACGCCTATCGTGCAGTCGGTACAGCAG
>JAFAEQ010000005.1 GCA_023423935.1 Pseudomonadota bacterium
CACTTGTTCCCTGCAGAGTCTCGGTCGCTCCCGCCAGCACCAACTCGCGACCGCCGTCGATCCACAGGGCCACTCCGCCGAAGTTGTAAGGCGCATCATTGAGTTTGCGGAATGAGCCGGCGTCGAGGTCATAGATGAAGCGCTGAGCGGTGTGAAGGGGCCAGCTACTTGCAGGCTCCATCGACGCCTCCGAGTCCCGGTATTCGCGCCACCAGTCGGGCCATACGAACATGTCACAGATGAAGATGCCGTAACGTCCGTCAGGAGACATTCCGGACTCGAACTGATCGAGCATGCAACGGTCGACATCGGGATCTCGCTGGAAAGGTCCCTCGATGGCTCGTCGCGTGCCCTCGCGAAGATCGTGAACGACCACGTCCGTCGCAAAATCCGCCCAGGTCTTCTGGTCGCGTTCGGCATGCCGGAAACTCCGGGCAGTCACCCGGCAACCATGCTGCAGACATTCGGGATCGTCTCGCATGGAAAGCGCCTTGGGCATCTGCCGAACGACGACCAGCCGATCTGCCGAGGCTGTGATGTCATACCAGAGCACCTGCGTGGGCTCGTTGGTGAGCTGCATGAGCTCACCACTTGCGACGGTCAGTCGAAAGACCTGCGTCGGCGTCTCGCCGCTGCTGGCCCCGAAGATGAGCGTGTCGTCGTCGAGCCAACGCACCATGCCGATGGGCTGACCGTTAGTGGACGACTCGAACGTGGCAAGGATACGTGGCTGCGCATTCTGCATCAGATCAGCCACTCGATACAGGAGCAACCGGCCCTCGATGGTTCCGCGCTCGAGGATACCTCGACGTACTACGACGGCGGCGTACTGGCCATCCGGAGAGTACGTTGCTGTCTGTCGAGTGTAATGATCCGTCCAGCCAAGCGAGCCTGGATCGCCAATGATCGAAAAACGCAGCATATCTTCAACCGCGAGATGCCTTCGATCTGCATTCTTCACCGGGCTCGCCGCCGGGCTTGCTGCTGCGGATTCGGCGAATACCGAAGCCGACGTGAAGAAGGAAACGAGCAGCACGCAACCGAGACTCATCGAACGTGGACGCATCTGGAAACCTCGAAACTGGTGGCGGCAACTTACCAACGAACCGTCAGCTGCGCGGCGACGAACCGGCCGAGCGGGTTCGCGTTCACGCCGTCGAAATGGAGCCCGTACATGTGGCCGACAAAAGGCGGATCGCGATCGAAGACATTTATTGCGTTCACGGACAGCGTCGTCTCGGGGAGCCCGATGCGTGTCCCGGAGCGTGTCATGGGTTTGCCGATCCGGTACTGGAACGTCAGATCTACGGTCGTCCATGATCCGACTGTCGAGCGCTGCTGCGGCCCCATGTCAGTGCGCCTGTCACGATAGTCATCGGTGTAGTTCAGAAAGGCCACCGCATTGAACGCTCCACGCGTAAACGAAAAACTGCTGCGCAAGCGAAAGTCCACCGGACGCCAGACGTCGTTCAATTGATCGCTCGCCGGCGCTGCCGGAACGAATTGCTCGCGATTCTTCAGCAGGTATTGACCGCCGAGCCCCATGCCAAACTCGCCTAGCGCGTGCTGCAGCCGGTAGCTGAAGGAGAAGTCGAGTCCGCTCATGCGAACGGCCGCAAGATTCCTCAATCGCTCATCGACTATTACCCCGATGTCCTCGAGCGGTGGAGCAGTGCACGGCCAGATGAATCCCCCATCGGCAGTGAAGCAGCCGATTCTCGGAAAACCACTCATCAACGCGGCGACATCGGCCAGGGCTGGATCGCCGGTGACGACAGCGGCATACGTAGGATCGAGCAGCGCGCTGAACACGTCGTACGCAGGTGGGAAGGGTGAGCGAATGCGCTGCCGATAATCGACATCGAAGTACGTGAGCGACAGATTGGCGGAGGCAGTCTCAAGATCGACGCCGACCGTCCAGTTGGTGGATTCCTCGGGCTGCAGATTCACTCCACTGCCAATGAGCCTCGCGCCGGCCACCGTCGCACCCGAGCCGCTCATGAACATGGCCGGGTACACATATGCGGTGTTGTCCGCCAGATTTGTTTGACTGAGCAGAGGCGCTCGGAAGGAAGTACCCCACGTGCCGCGCACATTGAGACCGCGCACCGGCGCCCAAGCCAGGCCGATCTTTGGATTGAAGGCATTGCCAAAGTCGCTGTAATCCTCGAAGCGCCCCGCGAGCGTGAAATCCAGCCGTTCCAGACCATCACGGCGGTTATCTGCACTCACCCAGGGGATGCGCACTTCGGCGTATGCAGCCGCGGCTTCGCGTTCGAGCCGCGCCGGGTATCCGGTGTTGCCCTCCACGAACTGCTCGCTGCGAAATTGGCTGCCGATCGCCAGGCGCACCTCGCCTCCCGGGGCGCGCCCGAGGGGACCGTCCGCCGCCAGATCCATCGACCAGTAGCGCGATTCGTTCCTATTGTTGGCGTAGAGCACACCGTCCAGCTGCCCGCGTGTATCCGCATTCGAATCATTTCTGTCGAACTGTCCAGAGAGCCGGGCCTGCCAGGATCGGCCCACTTCGACGTTCATTCCGAGAGAACCCCCGAACTGTTTCAGCTCGCTCTTCACGTCGAACGGCAGGCCAAGGTCGTACGTATAGCCGCTATTGCGCTGACTGAAGACAGCCTCGGCATTGAGCTCGACGCTTTCGGAAAGCTCCTGCGTCAGTACGGCGAGTGCACCGTGCCGGTTCAAGCCCGGTATCGCCAGCAAGCTGCCCAGACGGCCGCTGGGCCGAATGAAATCTCGATCTGTACCCTGCAGTTGCGTGCGCCGGTAGTACTCATAACTGAGCATCGCCTGACCGGAAGCCCAGGCATGTCCGAGCAACTGTCCCGCCTGCAACTCGTCATGATTGCCTTGGGTGACGGTGCCATAACGCACTCGGGTTTCGGCGCCTTCGAAATCCTCGCGCAGCACGAAGTTCACGACTCCGCCGACCGCATCGGAGCCGTAGATCGCCGAGGCGCCATCGGTGAGAACGTCCACGCGCTCCACGGCGCTCAAGGGGATCAGGGACACGTCCACGAAGTTCCCCGCGCCGGCCGGTGACAACCGGCGGCCGTTGAGCAGCACCAAGGTAGATTCACTGCCCAGTCCGCGAAGATTGACGCCGGAGCCGCCGTAGAACGTCCCTGACGGCGCGCCGTTCAGAGTGCCGGATGTCGTGTCGGAGATGTTGCTGAAATTCTGCGGCAAACTCCGCATCAGCTCCTGAGTGGTGGCGTAGCCGCTCGCTTCGATGTCCTGACGGTTCAGTCCGATGACTGGAGAGAACACATTCTGTACGCCACGAATGTGACTTCCAGTGACCACGACCTCCTCGAGTCGAACGACTTGCCGAGCTTCGTTGCTGTCGCTCGGCTGGCTGATTGGATTCGACGGGTTCTCCTCCGTTGAGCTCGCAGCTTCTTGCATAAGCGCGATCGTCTGCATCTTCATCGCCGGCTGCATTGCGGGTTGGAGCAGGATCGCGCCCTGCGGCGTGGCGATGAACGTGAGCCCGCTGTCCTCGAGGAGTTTCTTGAGCGCGTTCATCGGATCGAGCTTCCCGCGCACACCGGGTGAGCTCTTGTCCGAAACGAGATCGGGTGCAAACAGAATCTCTGTGCCGCTCTGACGCGCGAACTCGGTGAGCGCAGAGCTCAGGTTCTGCGGGGTGATCTCGAATGTCCGGGGCGCCGCTGCCTGCGCGTTCGCGAGCATGGAGCTCATGAGCAATGCGGCGCATGACGCGGCGAGCGTTCTGGAGCGGATCTTCAGCATACGGTTCCCCTGTTGTTATTGCGCTCGATCGAGCGGTCTCTGCGGGGTAAGACGCGCGACGCGTAGAAAGCCGAACTCGAGTTCGACGAAGATGATCTTCGGAGTACTGCGCTCCGACTCGCGCGCGAGGTATTTACTCACTGCGACGTACGCCGCGACCCTCGGAGCAGCATCAAGAAGGAATGCTAGCGGAAGGCTGGCGATTCTTTCGCAAAGGCGCGATGTAATACTGGACTGTGGACCGTCAGCGCCTCGAGGCGAGCCGTACCGTGCGGTCGGTCTCTTCCGTCACTTCGACGGGGAAGTATGTGGTAACAGCCTCCACGAATACGTTCGTGCGCCCCGTCACGAACGCACCGCTGAGTTTCAGGTCCGCGAGAGATTCGTCGGCGAGTTCGATCTTGCGATCCGAGTAGCGGTTGAGTTCGGCGATCGCTTCGCCCAGGCGTGTGTTGTCGAAGATCACCTGCCCAGTGCGCCAGCTCGTCACCTGATCTGCATCCGTCTTGTGGATGCGCTGCAGACCCGCCTGGAGCGATAGCTGCTCACCCGCCGTGAGCAGAAGCGCATCGCGCGAGGATTTTTCCTCGACAATCGGCTCGCTCCCTGCCTCTGCGCTCCGCTCCACTTTCACGACGCCTTCAACCATCGTGAGCTGCACGCCCGCATCTCGAACCCAGACATCGAACGCAGTACCCACGGCCACGAAACGCTGACCCGAAGCCTCGACTACGAAGGGTCGCTGCGCATCCTTGGCGACTTCGAAAAGCGCTTGACCGCGTATCAACTGGATCTTCCGCTCGCCTGCGCTGAAGGCCGCTGTGAGCTGCGTGTCGGTATTGAGCGTGATGCGCGAACCATCTTCCAGGGTGAAGGCGAGACGCTCGCCCGTTGCCGTCCGATAGGTGCGAGGAACGGAGTCCAAGCTTGCAGAGTGCGGTTGCGTCTGACGATTGTCCCAGTCCCCGGTCAGCGAGATCGACAACGCCACGACCGCGACACACGCGGCTGCAACCGCCAGCCACCTACGCGCTCGTGAGTGTTGGCGTGTGAGCCGGAAAGCCGCTTCATGTCGCAGACTCAGAATCGCCGGATCGTCAGCAAGACCCTGTGCGCGATTCCATGCGTCGACTACGCGTGCATATGCCTCCTGGTGCTGAGGTGAGGCGTCTCGCCAACGCACGAACGCCGCTCGAGTCTCTTCACTCCCCCGCTCGCCGGTCAACCGCTCATGCCAGCGTGCCGCCGCCTCATGCACCGGCTCGACTCCGTGAGACTTCACTTCATGTGCGCTCATGACCGCTCCAGTGCTTTGCTCACGTGAGCCAGCGCTCGCGCGGCGTGTTTCTCCACTGCGCGTACCGATACCCCCATGAGCTGGGCGATCTCGGCATGCTTCAACCCTTCGAAGCATCTCATTACAAAGACATCTCGCGTCCGCTCCGGGAGGGCGCGCAAGGCAGCGACCATACTCCTGACGTCTTCTCGGCCGATCAGCACGCGCTCAGGACAGAACTCCGAACGCTGCTCGTCATCCACGGACTCCTCTGGAGAGTCGAACCGCCCGCGCACGAGATCGCGACGCAGATGATCCTTCAGTGTGTTGGACGCAGTCTGAAAGATATAGGCATCCGGGTTCGCGATATCACCGATGTCGGGGTGCTTCGCGAGCCGCAGGAACACCTGCTGGACGAGGTCCTCCACTTCCGCCGGATTGCGCGTGCGCTTGCGAAAGAAGCTCAGCAGCGGCGCATAGTAGCGCCGGGCGACATCGTCGAGGCGATTACGCAGCGCAGTTTTCGGAACAGCCGACATCTCTACAACTGTCTGATGATCAGATCAGTCGGACGATGACGGACTCGCGCACGAATCGCAAGGCTTGGTGTTCGCTCGCTTGCGACTGAACGAATCCGAACGAAAAGATTCGTCGCGTAGTTCGGGTTCGCGAGAGATGCGCGTCTTACTCAGGTTGGCTCGCGAAAGAGTCGGGCTTCTATTGGATGTTTGCAGCACGACTCGCGCGCGGGATTGGATCACGGCGCCGTCACCCGGCACGGCAAAACTCTAAGAGTTCAACCCGTATTGCGTCGGTCAAGAGAACGCCAAAGGTGTCGCCCGCTTCAGCTCGGGCGACACTCGCGGTCACTACTTTGTCAGTGCCTCGATTCTCGCGACGCTTCCTGCCGCTTTCGACCGAACACAGGAAACCTCGAAGCCGCGCCATAGTCTTCGATCGGCTGCATGTCCTTCAGCGCCGTCATGTCGGCCGCGGAGATTTCAAAGTCGACGGCCGCATTGCTGCGGATGTGGTCAGGATTGACGGACTTCGGCAGTGGCAGCATCCCGAGCTGCAGGCAATAACGAATACACAACTGCGCGGTCGAAACTCCATACTTCTCGGCCATCGCGCCGAGCTCGGCACTCTTCAGAATCGCACCGTGAGCCACCGGGGAATACGCCTCGGCCAGCATTCCTTTGCTCTGGATGTAGTCGATCAGATCGAAAGGCGTATTGCCCACGTGCGCGAGAATCTGGTTCACCATGGGCGCGACAGAACTGTTGTCGATGATGTTGTCCAGGTCCACGCGCTCGAAGTTGGAAACACCAATCGCACGAAGTTTGCCTGCGCGATACGCTTCTTCGAGCGCTCGCCAGGCCTCGAGATTCCCCTCGAAGAAGTGCTCGCCCTGACGAAACTGGGACCAGGGCTGCGGACTATGGATGATCATCAGATCGATGTAATCCATACCCAGTGCCTGCAATGAACCGTCGATGAGCTCCCTGGCCTCCTCATACCGCTTGCACTCAGCAGCGAGCTTTGTAGTTACGAACAGATCTTTTCTCGGCACTCCGCTGTCGCGAAGACCTTCGCCCACGCCGGTCCCGTTTGCGTAGGCTTGCGCGGTATCGAAGTGGCGATACCCGACATCCACCGCCTTCCGCACGATCTGTGCAACCTGATCGTTCGAAATCATCCAGGTTCCGAAACCCAGCTTCGGAATTTTGATGCCATTCGCGAGGGAAAAGGTTTCTTGCAGAATCATGGTTCTCACCTGGAGTTGGTGCGAACGCCGTTCGCGATGGCCGATTACATGCACTCTCGCGATGAAAACTGCGACGTGCGCTAAGGGGATCCATCGCACCGTGCCAGTGAAGTCACTGCTCCGGCTGACGCGGGACCGCTGTGGTCAACTCGCTTCAAGATCGACAACGTCTCTTCACATGCCCGAGACGACACGTTCGATGGCTGAGTCTAGGCAAGGATTCGGCGCGAGATTAGTTCCTTGAAGCGAGGCGATATTCGGATCGTGTCAATTCGCACCGGACGGCGAGGACGCCGTGCAAAGGTTTAACCTACGGCGCTGGACTTGGTGGATCTTCGAGGCCACACCGATTCGCGATTTGGCCGCTGACCGAGTTCGGTGAGACAGACGGGACGTGATCTCACGCCACGTTTGATCCGACGATGCACCGTCGAATGCTGACTCGGCGGCTGAATGCCTGGCAGCCCGGGCTCCACCGCTCGAGTTGGATGACTGTCCAATTCTCTGTCCAACTTTCTCATGTCTGTCCGACTTGCTCGCGCCACGCCGTGGCGAGGCCACCCCCGCCACGGCGAGCACGTCAATCACGCTTCACGCAGTGATGCTTACCTTTCGCCAGCCTGCTTCTTCGCCAGCTCCGTAAATTCCCACCGCTCGCGCTGCTCATCCCAGCGCCGATACTGCTCGGCTTTCGAAGGATGCGTGTCCTTACGGCCGTTGACCCAGTAGTCGATCCAGTCGAGCGATCCCTCTGTCGACGCGCGACGCTCAGAAGGACGTACCAGCACGTGCTCGCCCTGCGGGTACACGATCAGGTCCGATGGCACGCCGAGAATGCGCAGGCCGGCATAGAACTCCCACTCCCACAACGTGCCACCGTTTTCGTAAGACTCGCCGCGGAAAGGCGTGCGAACCTTGTCGAGGTTGAATGCCGGCGCTTCAGCGATCCATTCGCTCCAGTTTTGCCACGGTGGCCCGCCATAGGTCGCCGTGAACTGCTCAAGGTCGGCGCCCGCCGTGGTATCCAGCCAAGCGAGGTACTGAAGATAGTTGTAATCCACTCCATCGGCGGCGACTGCAGCCTTGAACAACTCCGGTGCCTTGGTAACGAGAGCCTTCACGAAGTACGAAGTCCGGCTCCACCCGAGCACACCCATCTTGTTCGGATCGATGACGCCTCGCGCATCGAGCAAGGCAATGCCTTTGCGGATGCCATCGAGCATCCGCGCCGTCTCGGCCGGCCGAGGACCGAGATACGCGGCGCTATCGTTCACGGTCATCACGACAAATCCACGATCCAGCGCCGCGCGCCCCGGGTAAGGGGCCGTGGCCGGGCCTTCGGCGAAGAACTTTCCGCTGAAAAAATCGTGAGTTTGCAGCATCAGCGGGCGGCGCTCTCCTTGGCGGTAATCTGGCGGAAAGGCAAGCAACGCCTTCCAGTTACGCCCGATCGAGTCCTGCCATTCGATGATTTCGATCTCGCCAAACTTGCGATCACGCGCATGAGGCGCAAGGTCATGCAGCATTCGCGCGGCGCCTTTTCCATTCACGGCGTAGATCGCGGGCGGCGTGTTGTAGTCCTCGCGCAATTCCAGAACACCTGCTTCGCGTGCGGCCTTGGTGCGGGCCTGCTTGGGCGGCGGCGACGAGACCGAGGCCTTACGCCACCCTTGCGCCCCACGTTCGTATGTTGCCGTTTCCGAGAAATCCAGCGGGCCTGGATCGCGGAATATCGGCATGGGGGATACGGCCCACGTCACTTCCACCCGGTCTCGCTGAGGGACCCATCGCGCGCTCATGGACATGCGAGGAAACTCCCCATAGGCATTGCGTTCGCGACGGCTGAGTTGCTCGACAACCTTTCCATCTGCCGACACGACGTACGCACCGGGCGCGCCCGCGCGTCGCGTCCCCTCCGTCGTGCAACGATCCTCACGAGTCAGCGTGTTGGGCACGAGCAGCGACTTCCCGTCGGGAGACCACAGCGCCATATCGGCCTCACTCCCGCTCAGGATCATGAACGAACCCACAGGTGCATCGAAGGGCCTGGTCACCAAACCCGTTTCGAGATCAAGAATAGCGAGCTGAGCATCGTCAACCCGCGATATGAGCTCGATGCGCTGGTGCGAGTAACGCGGCCGCCAGCAGGTACCCATCCATTCCGCCATCATCGGCTCCAGGAACACGAGCTTGCTCCCATCGGGGGACAGGCTCGTCGTGCCAAAGGGCTTCCCGAGTGCGACGACACCGTAGTCTCGCTCTGCCCCACCCTCCTTCCAATTCACGATTCGCATGCGCTGCGACGCAAGTGGCGTTGCCTGGTGCCGACCGATCAACGCTGCTTGCAATGTTGCACCTGTGGCGACATAGGGGGCGCGGGGATTCGTCGGATCTACCAAAGACTGCGGCTCTGCGTAGGGTTCGAAAATCACGACGCGGTCGCTGCCCATCATGTCGAAGCCCATGATTCCAAGCTTTGGTTCGACCAACGTTGCCGCCGCGCCTGAGCCGCGGCGCCACATCATCAAGGTCGCCTTCGCCGTGGCTCGCGAAAGATAGAGGAGCGCGCTGCCATCCGGGGTCCAATGCAGGTCGCTCAGTCCTGGCTCGTTATCGAGCGTCGATACATGGGTTTCGAATACGGGCTTCAGCGAGACATTGCGCTTCGCGAAGTCTTTCACTGCCTGTGTGGAGTACACGCGCAACCGTGCAACCGTGTGGTCCGTTTCGAGATCCGCCTTGCGTGTCACGAAGGCGACGAGGTCGCGCTGTGGCGAGTAGACGAAAGGAGAATACGTGCCGTCCTGGGCGGCGAAGGACGACAACTCTTCGATCTTGAGGTTGTCTTCCACCGTCCACGGTGCGTCATTGCGCTGAGTCGCCCATGCGCAATTGAAGGGCGCAGCCATGCCTGCGATGGCGAGAGCCGCCGCCGCGCCGATAATTACTTTCATCTTGAAATCTCCGTTAGAACGAGCGCTTCAGCGACAGGTAATAGCTGCGCAGGCGCGGATCCCCGAACAGGCTGTAGTAGTGGTTTTGGTTGCCGGCATCGAACGGCGGCTCCTTGTCGAAGACGTTGCGGATGCCGAGCTGAACCTCTGCGTTCTCCAAGATTGCACCGAGCCCACCGGGTCGAGTGCCAGCCGGCGACCCAGGGAAGCGATAGGACACGACGGCGTCGTGGTACATCTGGCTCGACACTTGGCGCGAGCCCTGAGAGATGAACGTGGCTTCGCTAGCGAACGATTCCGGATCCGCTACCAGGTAGGAATCAAGATACCTCGCGCTCCAGGCGACTGAAGTATCCCCATAGCGCCACGTCACTGAACCATTGAGCCTGAGCTTCAGCGGATTGAATCCCGTGATGCCGACCATGTTCCTATCCGGCGCGGTTGGAATGATCTGCGTCTTGAAACTTGTCTGGAGCGTTCCGACCGCCGAAAGATCGAAGACCCCAAAGCGACCAGCCTCGAGGCGATAGTCGAGCGCCAGGTCGTAGGCCTCCACCATTAGCCGGCTCAAGTTCACGAACGAGGCATCTAGTGCGGTGACCGGACCCGCCCAGTCAGTGGGATCAGAATCGAGGCGCGGACCGCGAGTGACACGCCCTGGCAGGATGTCCTCGTTATCGAGAATCTGCTGCACATGGAGACTCGTGATGCCTTCGGACTTCTCGATGCGGGTGTAGTCGAGAGATGCGCGAAACCCTTCCGCCCACCGTGGAGTCAACACGACACCAGCCGACCAGCTTTCGGATTTCTCGGATTTCAGATTTGGATTGCCGCCCGAGGTGACGACGAAGCCTCCGATGGGACCATTGCCGCGCTTGTTGTCGACCCACCCGCTGCCCGCTTGCGTTGGAGCCGCAGGGGTCAGTTGATCCACTGCTGGTGCGAGAAAGCCCGTGCCATAGCTTGCTCTCAGGATCACGTCGGATACCGGGCGGAAGCGGATACCGAGCGTGGGATTCAACGAGCTGTTGTCGTTGCGTGCGCGCGCGATTGGCTCGGTCACAGGCACAATGAGATACCCGCTGGACGAGTTCACAGTGTAGCCGTCCCATCGTCCCGCGAGCTGCAGCTCCAGCTCCTGCGCTCCGGGCATTGCATTCGGCGCGCCGATCAGCGGGACTCTTGCTTCTAGGTACGCGCTGGTTGTGTCTTGGGAGCGCGAAGGCACATACAAGGTATAGGAGGATCCGTAAATGTAACCATCACTCAACGTCTCCTTGCGCCGCTCTACCATGGCTGACAGCCAAATCGGACCGCCAGGCAACGTCATCATTGGGCCCGCGACTCGCACCGTACCATTGTGCAGTACCGAGTCGAACGGCGAAGAGTAGTTGGAAGTGCTCAGATAAGGCGAGAAGTCCACGTTCGAGGCAAAGGGATCCGTCAGCACATCCAGCGTTCCGTTCGTGATCTCTGGAATCGTCGATGGCAAGGACCAAGTGCCATCGGCCTCATAACGCGCGCGGCCCCAGGTGTACTCCGTGCTCAATTGCCACCGCCCGGGAAGCTGGAAGATTGCCCCTCCCGCAACGCGCAACGTTGAGTTCCGTACTTCTCTGGTGGCGTCCGCCTCGGCGATCGGCGTGCGGACCCAGACGTCCTGCCCAAAGGGATTGTTCTGCGCGCTGGCCGGCAGAAGGAACGGAACGATACCCTCACTGTTCGTGGACGTACGTCCGATGTTCTCCGAGGCCGATGCCTCGACAAAGACATCGACACGCGGACTGAATTCGCGGCGTACAGTGATCATCCCTGTTTTGAGCGTGGGCGCACTCAGCAACCCCTCTCTTCCGCCGCCGAACGATTGCGCGGTCGCTGCCGGCGCAAGGTTGTAGTGCCCAGCGTTTTCGATGAATGGAGCGAGGCCACCACCGCCGGTATAGCCCCGCGGAACGAATGTGTAACTCGGAGTTCCGGGCCCGAACAGCGGCTGCCCAGTCACACTGCTTACGTTGGGCGTTGCTCCGAGCGGGGGCCAGATACCTGCAAAATCCAGCGCCGATTCATCGTTACCATAGTTTGCAACTACGGCAGCGCGTCCCCTGGCAAGATAGTTGCGATCCCCCACCTCGAGTACGTTGCGATCGGAATATCCGCCGGACATCAGGACTTGGGTGCGGCCGCCTTCAAGAGTGAAGCCTGTACTCAATTCGATCGACCGGATGGCGGAGTCGCTGTCGAAGGTATTGTCGTAGGTCAGATTGACCTCGCTTCCCTGCCAATTCCGGCGTAGCACAATATTAATCACGCCGCCGGTTGCCCCGCCTCCATAGATACCCGAAGCCGTGGTCGGCAGCACCTCGATGCGCTCGATAGCCGAGAGCGGAATGCCATTGATATCTGACTGGACGAGCGGCGTTCCGGCACCAGGAGAAGGACGCACCGTGCGCCGACCATCGACCAGGATCAGCGTCTGATTCGCACCGAGCCCGCGAAGATCAATCGTGCTCTGGTTACCCGCATCGAACCCCGAGTATTGCGAGTTCGAGTACGAAACCGTATTCATCGGCAATCGTTGTTTGAAGAACTCTTCCAGGTTGCGCGCGCCGGAACGCTCAATCATCTCTCGATCCATGATGACGTAAGGCTGGGTATCGTCGCGGCTGCGCTGGATGTCAGCGTTGAGCGTGCCTCCGCGACTGCCTGTGACGAGAATTTCCGGAATACCTTTCACTCGTGTGGTGTCGATCTCGGCGACCATACCGTCCGTACTCTCCGCGAACTGATCCGCCGCAGCCGGCCCCGATGATCCATCCGCAGTGTCCCGCAGGGCGACGCGGAGAGCAGTCGCGCTCTGATCGGTAACGCTCGAAATAGTACGAACCCCACCCGCATTCCTCGCACGCGAACGCTCTGCGGCGGGATCTCGGATCGCAATCGTCTTTGCATCGATGCGCTCGAATGTGAGATTGCTCGGGGCCAGCAGCTTGTTGAGCGCTTCTTCTGCGCTCAACGCGCCGGAGACGGGAGTCGCAGACTGATTGGCTGCGATCTTCGCGAAGTAGACGACCTGCAATCCGGACTGCGAGGCGAACTCTTTGAGTGCGTCGCTCAGCACCGCGTTGCGGATGTTGAACTCGTAGGTATCAGCATGTGCCGTAGCGGCAGCAGCGAGACAGGTCATCGCGATGATCGATCGCAGCGAGCTCTTCTTCATGATTCTCCCCGTATGGGCCGATCGAATGTCGGCTTTCCGGAATAGACGGGTTGAGGCAGGTGAAATGGCTACCGTCTGCGATGATTTTGCGAACGCCGACCGCGTGATCTACCGCGTCATCGACTCGAAGGTCGTTGTCTACGTCATCGCGGACAGTGAGCGCGACATGCAAGCGTTGCTGGTTCGCCGTTTGTTGAGAAGCCAGGAAAGCGCTGATTCAGCGATTCGCTGAACTACGGAAGTTAGTGACTCCCTGAAATACTGCGACGAGCTGCCGCCGCGGCGAACGCGACTTGTTCAGCGTTAGCTGTGCAACGGACACGACCGGTCTGTCACGGCGCTTCGAGCACGAGCCTCCCCTCGCGTGCATGGGCCGGGGCAATGGCGTTCGATCGCTCGAGGAAGCGGACCAGCGTCATCGGTTGATCGGCATCGAAGACACCGCTGACGCGCTCCTGTGCGAGCGTCGGATCTGCCATCGTCAATTGCAGCTCGTTGTAGCGGTTGAACTCGGCAACCACGTGCGACAAAGGCTCGTCATCGAAGATGAGCCGCCGATTGCGCCAGGCGACTGCGGCTTCGGGATTCGCGATGGCGGCGGTGCGGATGTTCTCTTCGTGCACCTCCGCGCGTTTGCCGCCGTCGACGAGCACTGCGAGCTTCGGCACTTCGATGCTTTGAAGCGTGATCAGATCTTCGGGACGTGCAACCGCGACACGGCCTTCGAGCACGGTGACCACGGTTCCGGCATCGTCGCGCCGCACATTGAATGTCGTGCCCACAGCTTGAGCCACAGCGTCACCGCTCAGCACGCGGAAAGGTCGTGCAGGATCTTTCGCGACCTTGAACAGTGCTTCGCCCTGCCCGAGCCGTACGATTCGCGCTGCCTGACTCAGTTCGACTTCGATGCGCGTTGCGGTGTTGAGCGTCACGGTCGAACCATCGGCGAGTCGCACAATCCGTTGCTCACCGACCTTTGTTTCATACACATCGCCCGCGCCGTGCAGCCCAAGCCATGCCACGACCCCGATTGCGACGACAGCGAGGCTCGCTGCCAGCGCCATCGGCAATGCGCGCTTGCGCGGACGCTCACCACTCGCTGCGGGGGGCTCCGCGATGTCGGGGCGCATCTCGACGATGCTCCAATCCACTTCCTTCGCCAGATCGCGCACAGAGATGCTGCGCGCTCCATCGATGCTCTCCAGGTCGCTCCACAGACTTTCGGCACGCAGATACTCACGGATGTGGACTGGCGATTGCTTGAGCCAGGCGACGAACGCGCGCTGATCCTCCTGCGTCACATCGGATGCGGTGAGACGCACGATCCATTCCGCGGCTTCATCGATCACCGCCTCTGCGCTTCTGGCGCGGAATCTGTCCCTCATTCCGTTTCCCTCTGTTCCTGTGCGTGCTTCTGGCACGCCGCGAGCCCCTTTGCCAGATACTTCTTCACCATCGCGACGGAAATCGAAAGCTCGGCTGCAATCTCCTGATAGGTCATGCCGTCCCGACGATTCATGAGCAGTACGGTGCGGCACTTCGGCGTCAGTGTGCTCAGGGTCTGCTCGAGCTTTTCTATCTCCTGAGTACGCTGCGCAGCTTCGGCGGGACCTTCTTCATCGATGAGCTCGGCCAAAGCCTCTTCTGAATGCGGCATGCGATTACGCGCCAACATGCGCCACTCGTGAGCCACGTGGGCTGCCACCCGGATCGTGTAGGCCCGCGGGTTGCGAATGAGCCCGACGTCCTCGACGCGCATGAGGCGCAAAAACACCTCCTGGGCCAGATCCTGTGCCTGATCCCCATGCGAAAGACGGCGGCGCAGAAAGCGCAGCACATCGGCGCCGACCTCACTCACGAGGTCATGCAGCCAACGATCGTTTCGGTGCGTTGCGCTCTTCACAGCGATCCCAGTCGCGCCTAAGGAAGCTCTGATTTATCGACTTCCCTGACCTTCGCAAGTCTGCAACGGGTTGAAATGCTTCGGTGGGCGAAGCACCTGTTATTGCAAATGGCGAATTGATCAGAGATTCCCTAAGTCTCCAGGCCGGAAATCGGCCCGTCATTGTCTAGACGGGTTGAGGGGCCCGCAGTGGCTACCTCTGCGGCAAGGAATTTTGCAGAGTCCCCGGGCGGTAATGACCCGGGTCCTGATTGTTGTTTGGATCCTGGGCGGCGCCGAACACACATATATATGTGTCTCGACCCACCCGCTCGCCGCGCCCCAGAGGGAGCAAGGTCTATTCCGTCAGCCACCCTCTTCCTTGTAGATGCCGACTTCGGCGGGCTTTCCTTTTGCGACTCGCGCACGATACATGCCGCTGGTATTGAAGCTCCAGGAGATCTGTCCATCGGGCGCCACCGCGATGATGCCGCCATCGCCGCCGAGCTCGGTGAGTCGTTTCTGGATCACTTCATCGGCGGCGGCCTGCAGACTCAGGTTCTTGTACTCCACGAGCGCACAGATCTCGCGCGCGACGGTGAGGCGAATGAAGTACTCGCCGGTGCCCGTTGCGGACACAGCGCACGAGCGATTCGATGCATAGGTTCCCGCGCCGATGATGGGACTATCGCCCACGCGTCCCCAGCGTTTGCCGGTCGTGCCGCCGGTCGATGTTCCTGCGGCCACGTTGCCGTTCACGTCGAGTGCCACCGCACCGACCGTGCCGCGCTTGCCTTCGTCGTGGACGAGATTCTCTTTTGGATTTTCCTGCAGAACACCGGCGGGCTTCTGCGGGATCGGCAGGTTGCGCGCTTTCAGGAAAGTCTCGAGCGCACGCCAGCGGCGCTCCGTGTAGAACCACGCAGGCTCGACCTGCTCGACGCCCTGCTCCAACGAAAAAGCATCCGCACCGTTGCCGACGAGCATCACGTGCGGCGAGTGCTCCATCACACGCCGCGCCAGCATGATCGGATGGCGTGTGCGAGTAACACCCGCCACCGCCCCCACATTGAGCGTGGCGCCGTCCATGATCGAGGCATCGAGCTCGACGCGGCCTTCGCTCGTGTATACCGCGCCGCGCCCTGCATTGAAGAGCGGATCGTCTTCCATGCGCGTGATGGCCGCCTGGACGGCATCGAGCGCGCTTCCATTCGCTTCGAGGACCGCACTGCCTGCTTCGAGCGCGCGCTGCAGTGCCTCGCGGTAACTCGCATCCTGTTCAGGCGTGAGCGAAGCGCGCTCGATCACACCGGCACCGCCGTGAATTGCAATGGACCATCGCCGATCCGTGTCGGCGCGAGCGGAATCAGTAAGCATCGTGAAGCCGATTAGAAGTATGAAAATGCGCATGATCTTTTCGTTGTGACGCTGATCGAGGGCAAGCGTAAGCCATTCGAGCGTCGAACGCTGCATCGAAGCGCCCCTGACATGCGATTGGCATCCGCTGTATGCAATGCGTTCGCCAGCTAAATTTTTTTGCTCGCGGAGGTATCCATTCGCGCGCTAAAACACTCTTAGTATCCGGCACCTCAGTGTGCACCGGGAGCGATGCTGCGAACTCGTTCCCGGGAGGCGTGCGGCAGCAATGCCGCACGCATCTCCACAATCCAGGTGGAGAGAAAGCCCTGACCTCTGCTAGGCTTCGACTCACGCGCCGATTTGATCATCAGCTTGCGGGCGCGAAATAAATACGGCTAAAGCGGCAGTGAAACCTGCGTCGGCTCGGCCGGGCAGGTTTTTTTCTGCCCGTCGCGCATGCAAGTCCGCCGTCTTTACCAAAACGTGGAGATGGTGATGAAACATCGAACGATCGTTCTGAAATTCGGCAGCTCGGTGCTGCGCAGCGCGACAGATCTGCCGGCCGCGGTCCATGAAATCTACCGCTGGTATCGCGAGGGTTGGCGCGTCGTCGCCGTCGTTTCTGCACTCGATGCAACGACCGATCGTTTGTTGTACGAAGCACGGACGCTGACCCCCAACCCCGAACCCCAGGCGCTCGCAGAGTTGCTCGCGACAGGCGAGCGTCGCAGCGCTGCATTGCTGGGCATCGCGCTGGATCGCGCCGGGATCCCCGCGCGTGTCGCCGATCCGCGTGAAGCAGGCTTCACCACGGCAGGCACTGCACTCGATGCGACACCTGTTGAGCTCGATCGTAAGACGTTCGAGCGCTGGTTCGAGCAGGATGCAGTCATCGTCTTTCCCGGCTTCTTCGGTTACGACATCACCGGTCGCCTGCAACTCTTGGGGCGTGGCGGCTCGGATCTGTCCGCCGTCTATCTCG
Source organism: Pseudomonadota bacterium (assembly GCA_023423935.1). GTDB lineage: Bacteria > Pseudomonadota > Gammaproteobacteria > Steroidobacterales > Steroidobacteraceae > Steroidobacter. The sequence goes on from JAFAEQ010000005.1 coordinate 17,213, forward strand.
CCGAGGCGCTCGATGCACAGCAGTGTTGTCTGTTGAAGGATGTCGACGGCGTTTATGAGCGCGATCCTGCGTCGACCACCAATGAACCCGCGCGACGCTTCGCCACGCTCGGTTACGAAGATGCGATCGAACGGGCACAGAAGCTGATTCAGCCGAAAGCGGTACGCGCGCTGCAGCGCCTGAACCGCACCGCCAGCGTCGCTGCACTCGGCCGCGATTATCAATCCGTTGTCGGCCCCTTCGAATGCGAGCTCGTCGATAGACATCCATCGCGACCGTTGCGCGTGCTGATCCTGGGTCTCGGCACCGTCGGATTCAGTGTCTATCAGCGTCTTCTGGCGATGCCCGATCGATTTCATCCGATCGGCATTCTGGTGCGCGATCGCGCGAAGCATCTCGCACGCGACATCCCCGAAGCATTGCTGATCGATCGACAGCAGGACTTGCCCGCGCTCGAGGCCGATGTCGTCATCGACGCGCTCCCTGGCGTCGAACCTTCGGCCGCGCTGTCACGATATTTCCTGGCGCATGGCGTGCACGTGGTGACGGCCAACAAGGCAGTGATCGCGGAGACCGGCGCGCACCTGGAGAAGCTCGCGCAACAGACCGGCGCAACGCTCAGATACAGCGCTGCCGTCGGTGGAGGCGTGCCGATGGTCGAGACCGTTCAGCGATTGAGATCTCTGACCGACGTCGCATGCTTCGAGGCGATCCTGAATGGCACGTCGAACTTCGTCCTTAGCCGTTGCGCGCGAGGAGTGTCATTCGAAGACGCCGTTCGTGAAGCACAGGCGGCGGGATTCGCAGAGTTAGATCCATCGGAGGATCTGTCAGGACGTGACGCCGCTCGCAAACTGCTGATTCTGTCGCGGCTCGCATTCGGCAAGGAGCCTGACACGATTCAGATCGAAGCCATCAATGCAGCATCGATCGCCGATAAGCGAGCGCACCTTCCTCCGGATCACACATTGCGGCACATCGCGCGCGTCTCCCACGAGGACTCAACGGTGAACGCACGTCTTGAGCTCGCCGCTGTTCATAACGCGAGTCCGCTCGGCCGCACGGTCGATGAGTTCAACTATCTGGCAATCACGACCATTGCCGGTGACATGACGAGCGTACGCGGACGTGGCGCCGGAGGCTGGCCGACGGCGGAGGCGATCATGGGAGATCTGCGCGGCTTGTCGCCGCGGCAGCAGGCTAGAACCTGAAAGCGGTTCGGCCGGCGCAGCTCATCATTCCTGCGAGGAGTCGTCGCTATCGAGCTCTTGCCTCCGCGCCTGCAAAGCGCGCGGCAAATGCCAGCCGCGATGAATCGCAGTGAGCCTGAGCACGAAGCACAGCAGCGCTCCAATCAGCGCGCTGGCCACGGGCGACAACCCGAGTCGATCGCCAAACACGACGACCAGCGCACCCGCGAGCGCGGCGACGGCATAGAGATCGGAACGCAGCACAGTGGGAATCTGTGCGAGCAGCAGATCGCGCACGACGCCGCCGCCGATGCCGGTCAACATACCCAGCAGCGCGGCGGTCATCGGGTGGAGATCAAAGGCCAGCGCCTTCTCCGCGCCGGCCACTGCAAACAGTGAAAGTCCCGCCGCATCGAACAGCCGCACGGGATGCGACAGGCGCTCGATCGTCCCCAGCCAGCGAAACGAGATCACGCCGGCCGCGGTTGAGATCGCGAGATAACGCCAGTCCTGCAGAGCTGCCGGTGGAATCGCACCTATCAACACATCGCGCATGATGCCGCCCGAGCACGCGGCCGCGAACGCCAGAACGAGCACGCCGAAAATATCGAGCTGCCGCCGCGCCGCAGCCGTGGCACCGGCCAACGCAAACACGAAGGTGCCGACGAGATCGAGTATGAGGACAAGTGTTTGCATTGCGGATGCCGGTACCGATCGAGACGTTCCTCGTAAAAGCGCGCGTCGCACCACCAGGACACGCCATCCAGAATTGCTTTGTATCACTGCGGCAGCATGACAGGCGATATCTCTCGACGGGAACGTGGTTGGATCTGAGCTCAACGCGCGACCTGGCTGCGAGGTTGGTTCGAGCGATAGCGTAGCCGTCAGCGTCGAATCGACAGTGGAACGTCCGATACGTTATAGAACGTCCGGCAGTGCCCTATGGCATTTCGGTACTATCCCGCCAGTTGCAGAGGAAGCGCACATGAGCAGGAGCAGGAAGACATGGATCATTGCTCTATCCGCGATGATTGCGGGCCAGGCGGCATCTCTCCCGCCCGAGCCTGACAATGACAAGTCCGCGGATCTCCAGGCCACCGTTCGGGCGCTCGAAGCCGAAGTCGTGGAGCTACGCGGTTTGCCGTTCAAGACAAGCGTGCCCGCGGAGATCCAGTCGCAGGAGGAGTTCGGCCAGTTTCTGGACCAGCGTATCGGCGAAGTGATGCCCGATGCGATGAGCGACAACTATGGGCTCATCGTGAGGCGGCTCGGTTTGTATCGAGGCGAGCTCGCGAATTTTCGTCAAACGGCGAAGAGCGTGATGAGCTCGCAGGCGGCGGCCTACTACGACCCGGATGTTCAGCGTTTCTATGTGCTGATGCAGGATGGGCCCGACCTCATCATGCGGATGCTCTTTTCGCACGAGCTGTATCACGGCCTCCAGGATCAGCATTTCGGACTCGAGAAGTACATGCCGAGACGCGGCAGCAGTCCGGCACTCGACTCCGATCAGATGACTGCCAGACAGTCGGTGGTGGAAGGCGAAGCCACCTACATCATGAACATGTGGATCGTGAAGCAGATGGCGAACAAGGAGCCGACACGCGAACTCATGGCGCCAGTCGTGCGCATGCAGAGCGAGATGGACATGGACGCCATCAGATCGATGGTCAAGATGCCTCAGGCCGCGGACCTCATGGGCGAGAGCATGCAGGCAGCCATGAAAGCTTCCGAATCCATTCCTTCGTTCATCATGGAATCGATGATGGGCGTGTATCTCAAGGGCCTCGCGTTCGTGTTCGCCATACAGGATCAAGGATGGAGCGAAGTGGAGAAACTCTATGGAGAGTATCCGCCGCACTCGACCGAGCAGATCCTGCATCCGGAGAAATGGCAGTCACGCGAACAGCATTCGGCGATTACGTTTCAGAACCTTGCGGGGCTATCCGCACTGAAAGACTGGACTCTGCTCGCATCCGATGTCGTGGGCGAGTTTCAATGGCGCGTGATCTTCAAGGAACAAGGGCTCGGTAAAGAGGCGGAGACAGCCTCCGCTGGCTGGGACGGCGATCGCTATGCGATCTTCAAGCACAAGGCTTCGGATGCGACGCTCATGCTGCTGCGAACCTCCTGGGACAGCAGCGCTGAGGCCGAAGAGTTCGCGGACGCCTACCGCCGCTTGCTCACGAACAAGTACGCAGGCGCGCCGGAACCTGTGCGTCTGATTCAGGAAGGCGAGGATGTGTACGTGGTCGAAGGCGGCCGCAAGCATGATCTCGCTGCGTTGATGAAAGGCCTGAGAAAAACGAAGAAGACAAAGGTGATGTGAATCGCGTGCTGCTCGTTGCGAAGAGCAGACGCGCATGAAAAGGCAGTGCCGCTCTCGCAGCACTGCCCGAAGCCTGCTATTCCGCGACCCAGATCAATGCTCCGTCGCGCTGCTCAACCCGGCCGATACCCGGGAACGGGAAATGGACCGCATAGAAGCGTTCGCCGCTCTTGGCAAGATCCGCGTCCACACCGCTGCGGCTCACTGCACCGACTTTCTCATCCGTGTCGAAACCCATCAGCCACTCGGGCTTCTTCACCGAGATGACCGAGTGATGCATCGTATCGCCGATATAGAGCATCGATTCATCGCCGGAGATGATCCTGTAGCCCGAATGGCCCGGCGTATGGCCTTTGATCTCCACGGCACGCACTACGCCGGGAACGATCTCGGCGTTGGGCTTGAAGGTTTCCACCTTGGGCTTCATGGCCGCGACGAGGGCATCGCGCGTGGAAAGCCCGATGGCCTTCGCCGTGTCGGTGTTCATGGTCGTGAGAAACGTCCACTCAGGCTCGGAGATATGGATCGTCGCGTTCGGAAATACGAGCACGCCATCGGCGTTGGTCAGCCCGCCCACATGATCGCCATGCACGTGCGAGATGAAGATATCGGTGACGCTTTCGGGATCGATGCCCGCTTCCGAGATGGCGCGCGCGATATGTCCTGCCGTCGGCCCGAAGTTGGTCCCCGCGCCTGTATCGAAGAGCAGCACGCGATCCGGCGTCTTTACGTACAACGGCTGTAACCCCAGCTGAATCGTCTCCGTGCCCAGACCTGCTGCCGTCAGCAGCGTCGAGACTTCATCACGTGTGTGCCCGATGCCGAAAACCTTGTTGTCGTTGGGGAACTCGAGATCGCCGTCGCTCAACGCGATCGCTGAGTACGTGCCGATCGTGAACGGATGCACGATGGCGGAGCTCTGGGCGGAGGCCGCGGTTTCGCTCGCCTGAGGGGCCGGGCTCGAAGCGGACGTGGATGCAGGCTGCTCTGCGGGTTTGGAGCACGCCGCGAGAACCGAGGCGACCAGGATCGAGACGATCGAGATCGCACGAGCCGAGACACGATTCATGTGAATCTCCTTGTAAGAACGGGACACCGATTGTAGTGCAGATACGGCATCGGCCGGACAGAGCGAACTCTTCGCGCTGACGTGGCAATTAGAGTTCGATACTCGCGCAGCCGGGCCCGGCATCGCGTTGAGCAGGACGTCTCGAAGTCTTGTTTTTCATATGTCACCGCGGATGTAGCAGCGGACATGCGAAGTGAGTTTCTTTCTCGTCAGACGCGAGCCCTCTCCCTGTGGGTCCGACTTTAGTCGGACATTCCTTCTGTTCGGCTGAAGCCGAACCCACAAAAGAAGAGGCAGCTAGCCAATGGTCAGCTGGTCCGCTGGCCAGATAAGGAAGGCTATTTGTTCGGCTAATCCGAACCCACAGCAGCGACTCGCGCAGCGTCCATCTCCGATCTCTGTGTTCTCTGTGTTCTCTGTGATCTCTGTGATCTCTGTGATCTCTGTGATCTCTGTGTGAAATCCGCCTCTTCTCCGAACCCAGTGCGCCCCGTGGAGTTCCGATCTCCTTATCCTGTGGGTCCGACTTCAGTCGGACAGGTTTTATTGTTCGGCTAAAGCCGAACCACAAAGAGGCAGTTGGCCAGCTGGTCTGCTGGTCTGCTGGCCAGAAAAGGAAGGCCATTTGTTCGGCTAAGCCGAACCCCAATAGCCTCTCCCTGTGGGTCCGACTTTAGTCGGACATTCCTTCTGTTCGGCTGAAGCCGAACCCACAAAAGAAGAAGGAGCTGGCCAGCTGGTCTGCCGGCCAGATAAGGAAGGCTGTTTGTTCGGCTAAGCCGAACCCACGGCAGCGACTCGCGCAGCGTCCATCTCCGAACTCTGTGATCTCTGTGATCTCTGTGTGAAATCCGCCTCTTCTCCGAACCCAGTGAACCCAGTGCGCCCCGTGGAGTTCCGATCTCCTTATCCTGTGGGTCCGACTTCAGTCGGACATTCCTTCTGTTCGGCTGAAGCCGAACCCACAAGAGAAGAGGCAGCTGGCCAACTGGTCTGCTGGTCCGCTGGCTAGATAAGGAAGCTATTTGTTCGGCTGAAGCCGAACCCACAAGAGAAGAGGCTAGCTGGCCAACTGGTCTGCTGACCAGATAAGGAAGTCTATTTGTTCGGCCACCAGCACCTCATTTGTGTTGGATGCAGCCCGCCTCTACGATCGGCTCTAGAAGAACCAATAACAACAAGGACCCAACGTGATACTTGCGTTATTCATCGGTCTTTTCATCCTGATCGGTACGCTCACGGTCTATGGGCCTTCGATCGTCGCGATCACACTGCTCGCCTCCGGCTTCGCCTATCTCATCGGTCGCTTGTGGAGAACCCAATCCGAAGTTGGCGCACAACTCAAGAGTTGGGTGCTTCGCGGCGCGGTGCTCGCGATCGCAACGTTCGCGTTCACCACGGGGTTTCTGCAGACGCTCGATCCGAAACGAGCGCCCGTGCCATGGTTACCTGCGGCCGCTCCGCAGCCTGCGGCCTCCGCTCTGCAGCCTTCGCCCACCGCTACCGGCCTGGAAGGTATTCGCGGCGTTCCGATCGCGGACCGCGATCACCTGTGTCAGATGGTCTGTGCGAACGGATCGAGCAAGTGGGACCCGAAGTACTTCGAGCGATCCGAGCTGCACGATCTTCCGAACGATCCGACTTCGGCGGGCCTGCGTTGTTACTACCACGAGATGCCCTTGCCGCCTGATGATGAGGAGCGCGTCTCCGATGCGGAACTGGACAAGCGCTGTGGGGAGCGCGGCGCAAGCGGTTGCTGGTGGTCGATCAAGCGTGGCGTCTACGGAGAACACGCCTCCTGCATGCGTCCCATTTTCCCGACCCCCGCAGGCGGTTGACGAACCCCTCGTTGCAACTCGCGCGTCACATGAACACGAACATGGGCACGGCGATGAGGAGCACCACGAGTATATGGAACGTGAGCAGCACTGCACCGGACCAGATCCCCGCGCGCGCGGGAATCACTGCTGCGATAAGGCCCAGACCGCTGCACGGCAGGATGACGAGCCTGAGGAAGTACATCATCGCGAAGCCGCTGCATCCGCCCCAGCGATCGATCAGCTCCAGCACTGACTCCGCAAACGTGGCCGAAGCGAACAGATAACAGACCGTGCTCAAGCTCAGCGGAACGATTGTCTCGCGCAATGCCTCAGGACGCTCCTCGATATCGAAGCTCAGACAGATCGTGTAAGCCAGCAGAATGCCGATGAGTATGAGCAGCAGTAGCTTCTCTTCGCCGATGCCCCGCGTCCCCAGAGCCCCAGCCGCGAGCGCCAGCGCGACGATCGGTGCTCCGATCCAAATCCTTTGCATTCTTTCCACGAAGGCTCCTTGCAGAACGCCGCGCCCGCACGCACGAGCGAGTTCAGCCGAATGCTACGCGGATGAATGGATGTCCCCGAGGCGACTTTCTGTGCATATCGCGCCAAAGAAGCATCCACATGCGCACAGAGAGCGAGACCGTCCTTCGAATCTCGGCGTTGAATGCGCTCTCTATAGGAGCAGAGGTTCGGACTCGCGTGTTTCGCTACTACGCGGGTGAAGGACTTCGCTGCGGAATCGATCCGAGACGAGCATCTTCTTTGGTGATCGGATCTCGCGCGATCCTGGGGGAGTCTCTGATCAACTCGTCCTTCGCAACCATAGTTGCTTCGCCCACCGAAGCATTTCAACCCGTTGCAGACTTGCGAAGGTCAGGGAAGTCGATAAATCAGAGCTTCCTTAGACCTCACTCCAGCTCAATCTCACCATCGAAGCTGACATTCAGCTTCAGGCCCGCGACTTCCAGCGTCATCTTCGCGGGGAAGGATTCCGTTCCGTCGATAGCACCTTCTTCGAGAGCTTTCGTCACCGCGTGTTCGATGTGACGCTGCGAGCTGATGCCAACCATCTTCAGAAACTTCCGGATACTGAGATTCAGAGTTTCCTCATTCATGGGATGTCTCCTGAGATCCTTCGCGTGGGATCGGACTTACGAGGTAATCGTCAGGGCGCTTTCTTCGTTCCTCGGCTGGCGCACGATGATCTCCGTCTGATTCGCCCGACAAGCACTCACGCAATCACTGGTACCGAAGGGTACGCGACACCTTCGGACGATCCTGCGCACCTCGTTCGCATGTCATCTTCGATCGAGTCATCTTCGATCGAGCAGGCAATCTCGATCGAGCTTCGCTTCCCACGACCCAACGAGGAGACCCGCATGATCCGTTTCAAACCCTCTCATCTGATCCTGATGCTCGGTGCGTTCGCTCCGATCTGCAGCAACGCGGCCGACTATTGCATCGCTGTGAACAACGGCTTCGGCCAAGGCGGCACGAGCTTCATCGGCAAAGGCTTCGAGTTGCCGACGGCAGGCAAATGCGCGCCATGGTCAGGATTTCTGAAGACCGCCTCCACCGTGGTGGCAATCTCCACCGGCACAGGTTGCCGCTCCACCGATGGCAAGGTCGTGGAGTTCACGATCATGAGCACGGATCCGTCGTATCTGGGCTCGGGCGTGATCGGCTCCGATCACATCAAGTTCTGCCCGGCCGGGGCTTCGACCTGCCCCTTCGGCGGTGGCGTCGGCACAGGCACGTTCAGCAACGGCCCGGCGAAGGCACAAACCTGCACGTCCACACTCTACAAGCTGCCTTCGACACACGACTGAGGATGCGCGAGTTCATCCGCGGTGCCGCAATAGCGGCACATCGATGAGAAGAAGCGCTCTCTGGAATCGAGTTGCGACTCGTCCGGAGAGCGCTTTGGTTCAGGCCATCAAGAATCGCTCGGCGTGATCGTCGCTCTATTCGTGACGCGGAACGAAACCGTTCACCTCGAGCCACAGCATGAACTGCGGGAACCAGCCGGTGCTCGTCTTGCCCGGATTGCCCAGGCCGAAGCCGTGTCCGCCGTTCTGATAAAGATGAAACTCGACGGGCCGACCCGCCTTCTTCCATGCGGTGATGAGACCGTACTCATTGTTGGCGAACAATGGATCGTCGGCAGCCAATGCAACGAACATCGGCGGCGCATCGGGCGGAACCTCGACGGCCACCTGCGCTCCGTAGATCGGCGCGATGAACGCGGGCTTGTTCTCTTTCGACTGCAACGTGGCCGCCATCGTGGTGCCCGCGCCTGCAGAGAAACCGATCATGCCGATCTTGTTGGGATCGACGTTCCATTCCTTCGCGCGTGCACGCACCAGCTTGAATGCAGCGGTCGCATCTTCGAGCGGCATCTCGATCGGTGAGCGGGTCGCAGCGGCTGCAGCCGATGCGGGCGGCGGAGCTCTGAGAGCATCGCCCTTGTCGAATGCACTCCATTCGGGCTCAGTCGGTCGCAGCCGATACTTCAGCACGAAGGCGGCGATTCCGCGCTCGTTGAGCGCCTGAGCAACTTCCCAACCTTCGTTACCCATCGAGAGGATACGAAACGCGCCGCCCGGCGCGACGATCACGGCTGTCCCGTTGGCTTTGTCGCGTGGAGGAAGAAACGGAGTGAGTGTCGCGCGCGAGACATTTCGCACGAACGGATCGCCCCATTGCTTGTACCAGCTCTCCTCCGCCGTCTGCCCCTCCACACCGCCGGTGTTCAGAGGAATGGCGTTCGGTTCGGGTGGCGCAGGGATCTGCGTCTTGGGCGCATCCTGCGCGAAGGACGATGCCGAAACGGCCAGCACCGCAGCCAACACTACGATCGGGTTCTTGTAGGAAGCAGACACGATGATTCCCCTGATGTTTTTCGACTCGAGGAAGATGATGCCACGGCCGCTCTCAATTGTCTGAGGATTGACGCAGGCTCGGCATCGGTGATATTCGAATCCTCGAGGGGTTCCCGTGCGTGCCATCGGCACGCCATTACAAAATCATCAACTTCATCCGGTTCATTCGACATGCAACTCTTGCCACGCCTTGCGATTGCCGCTGCGGCCGCACTGCAGACCAGTGCCGTGCTTGCGACCAACCCATTGATCACAGATCAGTTCACCGCCGACCCGACCGCGCGCGTGTTCGAGGGAAAGATCTATGTCTATCCCTCCCACGACATCAAAGCGCCGCCCGAGTACAAAGGTCGACCCAACTGGTTCGTCATGGAGGACTATCACGTCTTCTCGTCCGACAATCTCACGGACTGGACAGACCATGGAGTGATCCTGAAGCAGACGGATGTCGAATGGGCCAATCCGACGTCGTATGCCATGTGGGCACCGGATGCCGTCTTCAAAGATGGCAAGTACTACTTCTACTTTCCGGCAATCGCCAAAGGCCCCGGGCCCGAGCAAGGCGGCGGTTTCAAGATCGGCGTGGCCATTGCGGACAAGCCGTATGGGCCTTTCAAGCCTCAGCCGACGCCGATCGAAGGCGTGCGCGGTATCGATCCGGGCGTGCTGGTCGATAAGGACGGCAGCGCGTATCTCTACTGGTCGATGAACAAAATCTTCGGCGCGAAGCTCAAGCCGAACATGACGGAGATCGAAGGTGAAACCATCGTCTTCGACAATCTGCCGCAGAAGGGACTCATCGAGGGGCCGTTCGTGTTCGAACGCAACGGTGTCTACTACCTCACCTATCCGCACGTGGCGAACAAGACCGAACGCCTCGAATACGCGACCAGCAACTCACCGCTGGGACCTTTCAAACATGCCGGTGTGATTCTCGATGAATCCGAAAGCGGTTGCTGGACGGTTCATCACTCGATCGTCGAGTGGCAGGGACAGTGGTATCTGTTCTATCACGACAAGGATCTCTCGCCGGGCTTCGACAAGAATCGTGCGATCAGAGCGGACAAGCTGTTCTTCAACGCCGACGGCACGATCCAGAAAGTCATTCCGACGCTGCGCGGGGTGGGTCTGGTGGATGCAAAGAGCGAAATCCAGATCGACCGCTACAGCGCAAAGAGCGACGAAGGCGTCGCAGTCTCGTTCCTCGAGGAAACGAATCCGCACGCAGGCTGGAAGACCCGCTTCAGCAGCGACAAGTCATGGGTGCGATTCAACGAAGTCGACTTCGGTCGCGGCGGTCAGAAGTCGGTGCGAGCGCGGGCCAAGGCCGGCACCGCAGGCACGCTCGATATTCGTCTGGACAAAGCAGATGGACCGGTGGTGGGCCGTATCGAGGTGAGCCCCGATAACGATTGGAAAGTTTCCAGCGTCGCCACGAAGAAGCTTCCTGCCGGCGTCCACGATATCTTCGTGACCCAATCGGGAGGCGGCGATATGGAAGTCGATTGGATCAGTTTTCGCTGAGACTCCTGCGACAGCCCCGAGGCGCTTATCGCCTCGGGGCTGGTTGGCCAAGCATTTATCAGCGCCGCTTGCGTGAACCAGAGTTGCCCGACGTGCCCGACGGGGTCTGGTTCTGAGTCTGGTTCTTGCCCGCACGCTTGTCGTCGACATCGACTTCCGTGTGCCTGACCGTATCGTCGATCTCTTCGACGCGATCTTCGCCGGTCTTGCGAATGACGACTTCTTCCTTGACCACCGCCTCTTTGGCGATGACGGGCTCTTCACCGTGCTCGGTCACCTCGATGGTCTGATCGCGGAACAGCTCATCGCTGCTGGTCGCGGCCCGCTCACCGACCGGACGCCTTTGCACGTCGACGTGCTCCTCATGCAGCGAGACCTTCTCGTGTACGGGCTCCTCGATAACATACGATCGGACGCGCACTCCGCCGCGGTCGACCTCGCGTTTGCCCACACGCAGCCGTTCTTCCACAACAGGAATCCTGCGTTCGTCACCTGCGTCCGACTCCCGGGCTCCCGCTTGTGATGCCTGGAATGTCGAGCCCGCCTGTGATGCCGATCCTGCCTGAGCTCCCGATCCAGCCTGCGAGTTTGATCCCGCCGAGGCTTGCGTGACCGTGGTCGTCGTTCTCTCACCGGATATGAACGTATCCGAGTCTGTCCACCCCTCGCTGCGCCATTGCTCCGCGCGCTCATCCAGATCGATCGCGTTGGTCTTCTCCAGGGTCGAGATCGCCTCCGCACTATGCTCCTCATCGACCAGCGCAGTCAGCAGATAGCCTCCTCGCCGCATGCCTTCCGAGTACTTGGACCTATCGTCGTCGCCGACAAAGAATTCCTTGATCGATTCCCACACACCTTTGTCGTGGTCGACGCTTCCCACCGGCGTGGAAGTCAGGTTATGGCTCACTACGCGGACCTCGTCGTCATCGAGGCCCGCATCCAGGAGCTGCTCGCGCGCGTGTCGAGCGTCTACTTCGGAATCGTAGATCGCCGTAATGGTTCGTGTCGTCATATGTGCCTCCAAAAAAGCTCTGTCTATCGTTGCTTGCCTCGAGGCAAGGGGTTGCGTTCTACGGAAATGTCAGTCGAATGCAGGGTGACCGGAATCTGAACGACTTCCTCGACTGTCGCGAGCCTGACCCTCAGCTCTTCCACGAGCACCAGTTGCCTCGTGACGACGACTCGCTCTTCGACCACCGGTATGACCGTGACATCACCTTCCTGACGCACACTGGGCATTGCATCGACTTCCTTGTCGATCGCGACACGCTCGATGGCCACTTCCTCATGATGCAGTGCTTCCGTAAGTACCTCATTGCGTTCCCGGACCGAGCTGGTGATCCTCACTTTCGCGCGCTCGACCGCTTCTTTGTCGATACGAGCTCGTTCTTCGATCACGGGAATGCGGCGTTCCATCCGATCACTCACTGGTTCTCCAGATGCAGATTTACAAGCGAGCGGATGCGAGATAGTTCCTCATCACATTGAAGCGTGCGCACGAAGCGCGTTGTGCTCGCACGCACGAACCACGCAGCGCGCGCTCATACCGATGTAATGAGGTCAGTCCGAGGCGCCACCCTCCTCCAAAGCACACGCCATCAACAATTCATTACGATTCGAAAACATCAGCGCTTGACGAGCGACGCGCCAGTTCTGCAATGAGCGGCAGCCTTTCTCCTCGGGTCGATCCTGCGTAGAAGCGCGATGGTCAACGTCATAAGACGGACAAGAGGGAAGACGAGGACGAGCACAAGCTCAGGCAGTCGGCGCGATTCCTCCTACATAACGGGGCGCGGCACGCGCTTCACGGAGGAACTCGGTCTGGCCAGATCCGAGGGCTTGCTGGGTCGCGTTTTTACGGTCGCTCTGAAGGGCGTCGACGGAATCTGTGTGCCTACATCTATTCCGGAATTGCCCTTCGCATGGCAATCTAGGGCCGGTCAATCCTCATACAAAACCACTATGAAAACTCACCCACTACGCTTAATCGTTTTGCTGCTAGGGTTTCTTGCGTTCGCGGGCACCGTTCAGGCGGCCGCCCCAGCCGAGAAATACACATTCGTCCTCGTCCATGGCGCCACTGCCGGGGGTTGGGAATGGAAGAGCACGGGAAAATTTCTCAGCGACGATGGACACACGGTCTATCGCGCCACGCTCACAGGTCTCGGCGAGCGTGAACATCTCAACAGCACGAACGTCGATCTGCAGACGCATATCAACGACGTCGTGAACCTGATTCTGTACGAGGACCTCCACGACGTGGTGCTTACGGGCCACAGCTACGGCGGCATGGTGGTTACGGGCGTGATGGATCGCATTCCGGAGCGCATTCGTCACGTGGTCTTCCTCGACGCCGCGGTCCCCGACGATGGCATGTCACTGTGGGATCTCTTCGGCGGTACCGGCCCGCAGGATCCTGAGCGGTTCAAGGATGGATTCATGCAGGTGCCATGGGTGAAGCCGGACACGCCGCCGCCGCACAGCGTCAAGCATTCCATCAACTGCTTCAATCAGCCCGTCTCATACAAGAACCCCGCCGCGCTCGCGCTGCCCGTCACCTACGTTGCCTTCGTGCCGAAGGACAAGTCCGTGGAAGAGCGCGCGAAGACGGACAAGAGCTGGCAGCGTGCAGAAGCGCGCGGCTGGACGATCCGCACCTTCCCCGGCGGTCACGTCGCTCAGCAGGAAGATCCGCGCGGCGTCGCAACGCTCATCGAGCAGTCGGTGAACGATCGCAACAAGCCGAAGAGCAAGTAGCCTTCAGTCGTTGGCGGGCGGGATCGAATGATCTTGCCCGCCAGCGAGATCTCCATCACTGCTATCACCTTGTCACCGTCATCACTCCGCGAGGAAACAAGATCTCCACGGGGAACACGGGGTTCACGGGGCTGTTCGGAGAGCGGAGCCTCCTCCTGCCTGTGGGTCCGACTTTAGTCGGACAGGTTTGATGTTCGGCTGAAGCCGAACCCACAGCGGAGAGCGGAGGCTCGTCGAGCACAGCGAGTTGCCACCATCACTGACATCACCTCGTCACCGTCATCACCCCGCGAGGAAACAAGATCTCCACGGGGAACACGGGGTGCACGGGGTTGTTCGGAGAGCGGAGCCTCCTCCTGTGGGTCCGACCTTAGTCGGACAGGTTGATGTTCGGCTGAAGCCGAACCCACAGCGGAGAGCGGAGCTTGTCGAGCGAAGCGAGTCGCCATCACTGACATCACTCGTCACCGTCATCACTCCGCGAGGAAACAAGATCTCCACGGGGTTCACGGGGCTGTTCGGAGAGCGGAGCCTCCTCCTGTGGGTCCGACTTCAGTCGGACAGGTTTGATGTTCGGCTGAAGCCGAACCCACAGCGGAGAGCGGAGGCTCGTCGAGCACAGCGAGTTGCCACCATCACTGACATCACCTCGTCACCGTCATCACTCCGCGAGGAAACAAGATCTCCACGGGGAACACAGGGGCCACGGGGCTGTTCGGAGAGCGGAGCCTCCTCCTGTGGGTCCGACTTCAGTCGGACAGGTTGATGTTCGGCTGAAGCCGAACCCACAGCAGAGAGCGGAGCTTGTCGAGCGAAGCGAGTCGCCACCATCACTGACATCACATATCACCGTCATCACTCCGCTAAGAAACAAGATCTCCACGGGGTACACCGGGTTGTTCGGAGAGCGGAGGCTTCGCCATCACTAACATCACATGTCACCGTCATCACGCGAGAGGATCGGAAAAATGAAAACCCTGATTGCAGCGATGGCCCTAATGGCATCCGGCATCGCGACGAGCGCAGATGAAGCATCCCCTCTGGGCACTCCGCCGCCGAGCAGTGACGTTCCGACAATCGAGTTCGCGTTCGAGGAACGCGTGATGATCGATCCGGCCATCGAGATGGGCGACACCGCATTCGGTCACCGACAGTACATCCCGATCACGGGTGGCACGGTGGCCGGACCGAAGCTCAAGGGCATCGTCGTGCCCGGCGGCTGGGACTTCCAGCTCACTTATGCTGCAAGCAAGTGCACGCAGTTGTCTGCGGACTACTTTCTCAAAGCAACCGACGGCACGCTGATCCATGTTCTGAACGAAGGGATGTTCTGCCCGGATGCGCCGCGCGCCATTTTTCGACCGAAGCTCGAAGCACCGAAGGGTCCTTACGGCTGGATGACACAAGCCACGTTCGTGGCGACGCTGGAACTGGAAGGCACCCCGCCGAAAGTGGACTCCGTGCGCATCCGCTTCTATCACGTGAAGTGAATCTTCGTTCGCAGGGTGCTCGTCGCGCGGCCTGCCTACGATAAAGATTCTCGTCGTTTGAACCACAGAACAGACGGATTCCTGCCTTCGCAGGAATGACATGAGAAAGAAGCCGTGGGTTTCGTCATCCCCATGGAGTTTCGTCATCCCTGCGCAGGCAATGCGCAGGCAGGGATCCATCCTCTCCGAACCCAACAGAGCAGACGCATTCCTGCCTTCGCCGGAATGGCACGAGAGAGAAGCAGTTCAGCTCAGTGGTGATTCGTGACCTCCGCGTGTCCGCACACGCGCTGTGACCAACCCGCTGCTGCGTCATTTGCCTGTCATGCGTGCGTGGCTTACTTCGCCGCAGCATGACGCCCTCTCATGATTCGACCAGTACGATCGCGGCACTCGAGCAGCACGTCCACTGCCTGAGTATCTGCGACATTCACCTGAGTGCGCGGGCCTGTCAGACGTTCTGCGTGCTCGAGTTCCAGTGCGCGTGCGGCGACCGATGGTTCTGGCGACACAACGACGTCATGCAAATGCTGCTGCGGAGCGCTGCATGAAAATCATGATCGTCACTGACGCTTGGGAGCCACAGATCAACGGCGTCGTGCGGACACTCAAGTGCACATGCGCCGAACTGGAGGCGATGGGTCACACGGTCGGGTTTCTGACGCCTCTCGAATTTCGCACCGTGCCGTGCCCCACCTATCCCGACATTCGTCTGTCGTTGTTTGCGACCCGGAAAGTTCATCGTCGCATCCGCGAGTTCGATCCCGACGCGCTGCACATCGCTACGGAAGGTCCGCTGGGCGTGGCGGCGCGGCGCTTCGCGCTCAAGAACCACATGCCTTTCACCACTGCGTATCACACCCGGTTCCCCGAGTACGTGCACGCGCGCTTCGCATTGCCGTTGTCCTGGACCTACGCCTTTCTGCGCTGGTTTCACGGCCCGTCCAAAGCGATCATGGCCCCGACGCCTGTCGTGATGCGCGATCTGGAAGGGCAGGGATTCTGCAATGTGCGGCTGTGGACACGCGGTGTCGATCACACGATCTTTCGACCTCAGCGCGTCAAGCGACTGAACACAGCGCCGCCGATCTTCCTCTACGTCGGACGTGTCGCAGTCGAGAAGAACATCGAAGCATTTCTCGAGCTCGATCTGCCGGGGTCGAAATGGGTGGCAGGCGTCGGTCCCGCACTGGAGAAATTGCGGACGCGTTTCCCGCAAGTGAACTACCTGGGCGCTTTGAATCAGCACGAACTCGTGCAGGTCTACGCTTCGGCCGATGTGTTCGTGTTTCCGAGCCGCACCGATACGTTCGGGCTCGTCCTGCTGGAGGCGATGGCCTGTGGCCTGCCCGTGGCTGCGTACCCAGTCACGGGACCGGTGGATGTGATCGCGGATAGCAATGTCGGCGCGTTGCACGAGGATCTGCGCACAGCCTGCCTGCACGCAACGCAGCTCAACCGCGACGATGTGGCGAGATATGCGCAGCGCTTCTCATGGAGAGCAGCCACCCAACAGTTCCTGAGTCATCTGCATCCACGCACAGACGCACGCGGCGGATCCGGTGCGCCACTTGAGAAAGCGTACGGCGGATAGCGTACGGGCCCCGTGACGCGCTGCCTTCATCTCCAAGACGATCGAGCCATGTGCCGAGGAAACGCAGTTCGACTCTGACGCATCAACACAGTGGGCTCCATCTGCTTTCCCAAGGTGTTTCGTATGCGCATGACAAAAAGAGTGGCCCTTATCGCCGGGCTGACGCTCCTCAGCATTCAAGGCTGGTCGGCCGACCTGCTGGGCCCTGCTGAACAAGCGGAGGTAATACGCGCAGCCGCCGATTTGATCGAAGCGCGCTATGTCGACGCGGAAAGAGGCAAGGCAATCGCCGGTCAGCTGAGAAAGTCCACGTCGCGCTGGCGCACTCAGCGCGACGGTGCCGAGTTCGCCGAGGAAGCCACCCGGTACCTGCGCGAGGTATCGCGGGATGGCCATCTCGGATTGAGCTACAGCGCCGAACCTCTTGCGGACGAGGCCGGCGAGGCTGAGTTCAACGAAGCAGAGATGAATCGCTGGTATGGGCCTCAGGTCAATCACGGGGTCGAGAAGATAGAGCGGCTCGCCGACAACATCATGCTGCTCGAGCTGCGCGTGTTCCCACCGCCAGCCATGGCCGGCGACGTGTTCGCGGCGGCGATGACTGTGGTGGCACAAGGCGATGCATTGATCATCGATCTGCGACAGAACGGTGGAGGCGCGGATACCGTCAATCTGCTCACGGGATATCTGCTCGAACCCGGCAGCCCGCTGAGCGGCAGCTATACACGTCCCACTCACCAGCGGACTTACGCGACATCTCCGACTTGGGTGCCAGGACGCCGCTTCGGCTCGAAGAAACCGCTCTATGTGCTCATCTCTCACAAGACGTTCTCTGCCGCGGAGGCCCTCGCCTATGACCTGCAAGCGCTGGCGCGGGCAACGATCGTCGGTGAAACGTCCGGCGGTGGTGCACATCCATTCGAGTATCGCCGCATCCATCCGCACTTCGCTGTCGATCTGCCCGAGAGCAAGTCGATCAATCCGATCACCAACAGCAATTGGCAGGACGTCGGCGTAAAACCCGATGTCGCAGTACCGGCGGACCGCGCGCTCGACAAGGCGCTGCAACTTGCGCGCGCGACGCTGAAGCAAAGCGCCGCACAGAGAACGGATGAAGTATCGCCCACGCGCTAAAGACACCCATCGCGGGAAGGATTTTGAGTTCCGCAGTCGAGACTGAGCTCGCGCAATACCCTTCGCGAAATACGGTGGCCGCTTCCGGCGCGCGAACCGCGCACTACGCAAGCTCCTACGACCGAGGGATGGGCGGAAGTTCCGGCGCGACGAGTCCCCGAAACGGATCGGCCCACGCTTCGATCGCTTCCAGTCGCGCATACCAATTGCGGACCGCGGGAAACTCATCGAGCGGCAATCCCGCAACGTCGTTGAACGGCAGGAACGCCGCCGTCCGAAAATCGGCGTAAGAGACTTCATCGCCCAGCAGCCACACGCGATCACTCACATGCGACTCCAGGATCGCTGCCGACTCGCGAAATCTGCGCAAGCCCTCTTCGACCAGCCCCTGATCGAGAGGCCCAAGCCCGTACCGCTGCTTGGTGCCGCGTTCGAAGTGCACCATGTCGCACGCGTACATGAAGTTCGCCTTCGCCCAGCTGATCCAGCGAATCATGTCGGGCTCGTCATCGCCCGTGCGCCAGAAATTCGATTGCATGAGACGCGATAAGCGGCACGCGATGGCATCCGTCTCCCACAGACTCTTGTCGCCTTCGACCATGATCGGCAATGACAGATTTGGGTTCAGCGGACGGAAACGGTCGGCCTGACCCGGCGCGAACGGCGCCGCATGTTCGAATTCGACGGGCGCACGCAGATGACGCGCGACGGCTACTGCAAGCCGTGGATTTGGATTTCGGCTGAAGAACAGTTTTATCGACTTCATCTCGGAGCCCTTTCGTCATGTGCAGGCCGCAACAAGGACGGCCGCTGCCCCACCATGCCGACACGGCCGAAAAAATAAACGTTCGCGCCTTTACGTGCGCCCGTTGCCCATGACATAAACGGATCGCGCGGCCCCATCGAACGATCCCGACGCCGCACGCAGAGCGCTACGCATGTGCAAGTCGAACTGCAAACTGGAATGCGCGACATGAAGCACGAAATTCAGGTACTGAAGCAACTCTTCGATGCGATCAATCGCAATGACATGGAAGCGATGATCCGCGATTTCGATCCGCAGATCGTGCGCATCGAGCCCGAGGGCCATTCCACAGCGGGTACGTATCGCGGGATTGCAGCAGTGCAGGCGCAGGTGGCGCAAGGACGCGGAACCTGGGCCGAGGGCACGTGCGATCCGGAAGAGTTCCTGACGAAGGCCGACAAGGTCGTCGTCTATCTGCACGCGCGAGTTCGCCTGAAGGCCACGAACGAATGGGTGGGCGGACGATTCGCCGACGGATTCACCTTTCGCGACGGCAAGATCATCGAGTACCAGACCTTCTGGGAACGCGCCGACGCGCTCGAGTGGGCTGGCATCGAAGATCCAGCCTGAGCTTGCTCCCCGCAACAGTCATACGCGCAATCGACTGATCTTAAGATCGTTGCACGCGCCGGCTTGCACAGCAGTAAGCCTCTCCACAACGCGCGCTCCCTTCGCCTCACCGGAAATAGCGGCGACGGCTCGACGCACGTCTTTTGCGATCTTCCAGCTGACATCCAGCACGTTTCGACTGAAACACAGCGCGTAACACGCCGCAAAGCAGCAGCCGATATCTTCGACGAGGTCACAGGACAAAGCGTTCGCCGATAGTCGCCTCAGAGAATGAACATGCGAAATGCGCCGCTCACCTGGAACGTTCTCACAGCGAAACGACCGGGCCTCGCACGCGATCTGCCGCACGCGCGACCCGAGCTCACCTGGGTAGCCAACTCGGCGACGCTCATCTCGGGTAAACGCGACGCAGTGTTGGTGGACACCTTCCTCACCAGCGATAACTCGCGAGCTCTGCTCGAGTGGGTCGTTGCGAGCGGCAAGAATCTCATCGCGGTCTTCGTGACGCATGCGCATGGCGATCATTTCTTCGGCCTCGCGCCTCTGCTCGAGCGCTTTCCGCAAGCCAGGGCGCTGGCAACTCCGCAGGTCGCACAGGCGATGCACGCAAACCTTACGCCCGAGTGGATCGATGGGTTCTGGCGGAAGCTGTTTCCTGGACAGATCCTCAATGAGCTGATGGTTGCCGATCCGCTGGAGAACGGTCGCCTTGAGCTCGAAGGCGAAGCATTGATCGCGTGGACACGGGGCATACCGATACCGCGCCCTCCTCCAGTCTGTTCGTGCCTTCGATCGGCCTGATCGTCGCGGGCGACGTGGTCTACAACGGCATCCATCCCTATCTTGCCGAGTCGAATGCGCAGAGCCGCCTCGAATGGATCGCAGCACTCGACAAACTCGAAGCGCTCGAACCGCAGGCCGTGGTCGCCGGACACAAAGTCCCCGAGAACGCCGACGATCCCGCCGACATTGCGAGGACCCGACAGTACCTGCGCGACTTCAACCGCATGGTGGAGCGCACGACGACGGCGCTGGAGCTCTACGAGGCGATGCTCGAGCTGTATCCGGATCGAGTCAATCCAGGCTCGCTCTGGGGCGGTGCAAAAGCTGCCAAGAATGCATCCGCTTCGAGTTGATCGATCGGATCACGCGCACGAACTTCGCGGCTCGCTCATTCACGTGGGCCGAGCGCATGCCGCGGAGTTCGCTCTTTCATCATCAGAGGTCATCATCATGAAAACAATCATCGCAATCATCGCGACTGCCGGTGCACTGCTCACAGGCTCCGTCGCGGACGCAGCGAACGAAGGCCCTACGATCGTGCTCGTCCACGGCGCATTCGCCGATGCATCGAGCTGGAATGGCGTCATTCGGATTCTGGAGAAGGAAGGCTATCCGGTGGTCGCCGCCGCCAACCCACTGCGCGGCGTCAAGGCCGATGCAGCCTATGTCAGCGACATCGTCACCAGCATCGATTCACCAGTCGTGCTCGTCGGACACTCATACGGCGGAATGGTGATCAGCGGCGCCGCCAATGGACATTCCAAAGTGAAGTCACTGGTGTTCGTATCCGCATTCGCGCCCGAAAGCGGCGAAACCGGTTTGAGCCTCACCGGCAAGTTTCCAGGCAGCACGCTCGGCGCCACGCTCGCCAAGCCCGTCCCGCTGCCAACCGGCGGCAACGATCTCTATATTCAGCAGGACAAGTTTCCGGAGCAGTTCGCTGCAGACGTTCCGCGAGGTGAGGCACGCTTGATGGCGGCGACCCAACGTCCGATCGCAGAGGCCGCGTTGAAAGAACCTGCGGGCGAGCCTGCATGGAAGAAGCTGGAGTCCTATTTCATCTACGGCACGCTCGACAAGAACATTCCGCCGAAGGCGCAAGCGTTCATGGCGGAACGCGCAAAGTCGCGTGATACCGTCGTCATCGAAGGTGCATCGCACGTGGTCATGGTGTCGCATCCTGCCGAGGTCGCGAAGATGATCATGAAAGCCGCCGCGAACCGATAGATTAGGTTCAGGCCCCAGGGGCTCTTCTCCAATCGTGGGTTCGGGTTCGGCTTCAGCCGAACAGCATCGCCCTTCTCCCGCGCGGAGAAGGGCACTTCCAGTGAGCCGCCAATCGTGCGCGCGCGTGCGCTGCAACTATCCGTTCACGACACCCTGCTTCTGCAGCTTCAGCGACGGGTCGTACTCGCTGCTGGCGATGTCCTTGAAGGTGAGGATCTCAAAGAGCTTCGCGGAGGCGCCGTCGTAGAAGCCGGCCTGGGGCGCGAAATCTTTCGGATTACGGAAGGTACCGAACAGGATGTCGAAGAGCGGCAGATCCGAATAGTTGTAGTGATGCACGCCCCGTGCATGGTGGATGCTGTGACTTTCGGGACGCTGCACGATGTAGCCGAGCCATTGCGGCGTGCGGATGTTGGTGTGCTGAAAAATGGCCAGGAACATCGTGGCATATAAGAAGTAAGTGACGGCCTGCGCGCTCAACCCCACGACCAGGGTGAGGCTGAGGCTGCTCAGGAACGTAAACCCGACGACGTCGAGCGGGCTGAAATAGAACGCACCAAAACTGTCCACGCGCTCCGCGCTGTGATGCATCTGGTGGAAGGTGCGCCACAACCAATGATTTCTGTGCATGGTGCGGTGATACACGTAAACCAGCAGCTCGAAGATCAGCACCCCGATCAGCGCACCGACGAACGGATTCAGATCTTCGAGATTGAACAGTTGGTACCGTGCGAGGGCGTCCGTCCAGAGCAACGGCAGGTACGTCGAGGCAAAAAAGTAGAAGACAAACACGGCCACCGCCCGGGGTATCCAGCCTTTGATCCTCGGCAGAGGTCTTGCCTGAAACAGGGCCTCGACCAGGATTAACCCGCCATAAATGGCCAGTGCAGTCAGCGAAATTGGATCCAGCAGAATCTCAAGCGGCGTGGGCATGACACTCTCCCTTCGAGTGGACTTGGAGTGCGCCAAGCTTCGGATGAACCGCCTCCGCCTCGCATAATGGCCCGATAATCTTTCGCTAATGTCTTGATAACGATTCGCGGCCCGTGTCTGCTACGGGTCCATTTCGCCACGGCGCGTGCGCCGCGGTATCGGACGTTGTCGAGGCCTCATCAGAAAGCGACCGGTTGCCATGAAGTACCAGGTGGCGGAATACATCATCGATACGGCGCGGTATCGCATCACGACGGGCGGCGTCCCCGTCCCGGTCGAACCCAAGGTGTTCGACCTGCTGGTGTACCTGATCGAGCATCGCGACCGGGTGCTGTCCCGCGAGGAGCTGTTTCAGAAGGTCTGGGACGGCCGCGAAGTGTCGGATGCCACGCTGAGCAACCACATCAAGAGCGCCCGCAAGATCCTGGGTGACAGCGGCGAGCTGCAAAGGACGATCCAGACGATCCGCGGACGCGGCTATCAGTTCGTGGCCCCGGTCGAGGACGTGGCCGACGACCCCGCCGAACCGAATACCGTCAAAGTAGCCTCGGGCTCCTCACCCGAAGCCGAACCGGACAGAGTCCGGCCCGCTTGGCAGATCCCTTTCGCAGTCGCGATCCTGATCGTGTGCGCGGCCGCAATATTCGGCGGATCCTATTTCAAGCCTCAGCCCGCGCCTCCCCGCTCCGAACTTCCCTACGTCCTGGTCGTGCCCTTCGATGTTTCTGGCGATGCGCCGGACACGTGGCGCCCCTTCGCAGATCAGATGACGCGCCAAATGATCCGTAACTTGCGCAAGATCTCGGGCCTGAGGGTCATACCTCCCTCCTCCGCCTTCGCGTTCAAGGACAACAAGGCGCGCGAACATATCCGCGACCAGCTGCCGGACGTGCGTTACGTGCTCGATGGAGTCATCAGCGTCTCGAGCGGCAATGCATTGCGCGTCACCGCAGAGCTGGAAGATTTGAACGAAGGGCGGCTGGTCTGGGACAAGGACTACGAAGGCCGCACCGACACCACGAACCTGTTCGGCATGCAGTCCGAGCTTGCGGCTGCAGTGTCCAACTCGCTGAGAGTCGCGGTGCTCGCCGACGAACAACGAGCGCTGCGTGAGTTTCCCACCAGCAATCTGAAGGCCTACGAGCTCTATGTGGCGGGTCGTCATCAGCTCGATCTCGTCAGTCACGAATCGCTGCCTCGCGCCATCGAGCTGTTCAATCAGGCCATCGCGCTCGATCCGTCATTCTTCGACGCCTATATCGCTCGCAGCGATGCCTACCGTCAGCTGTTCGCGTATTTCGAGCCGCCGGTGGAGATGCTGCCCGCAGTGATCAACTCGCTCGCCGAGGCTCAGGAGCTCAAGCCCGATTCTGCGGAGGCGTGGTCTTCGCTCGGCCTCACCTATGTGATGGCGTGGCGCTGGAAAGATGCCTGGATCGCGCTCAACAAGGCGAAGCGCAGCGACCCCACGCTCGCGCAGACCGAGCTGGGCTTTGCGCTGTATTACTCCGGCCTGGGCGAAGCTGAGAAAGTGAAGCGCGCCCTCGCTGCAGCCAATCGTCTCGACCCGCTCAACGTCGAGATGGCGGATTGGGGAACCTGGGCCCTGTTCATGGTCGGCGAAAGCGAGGCCTCACGAATCTGGGCCGAGGAAAAGATGCGACAGCACCCGGAGATCGGCGTGATCTACTCAGGCGCCGGCGTCGGTGCGCATATCGCGGGCGACCACGATCGTGCTGTGATGCTCGCGGAGCGCGGCGTCGCGATTGACGGCTCACCGGTTGCGATGATCATGCTCGCTCAGGCCTACGGCGGCGCGGGACAGAAAGACAAAGTGATACCGCTGCTGGAAAAAGCGGCGAGCGCCGGCACGTATACCTGCCCTTACGAATCCGCGGCGGCTTATCTGACCCTGCCTGACCACGACCGGGCAATCACACTCCTGAATGAGGCTGTCGAGAAACGCTCCAACTGCCTCATCTTTCTGCGCACCGACCCGCGCATGAAAGCGCTGCACAGCGATGAACGTTACAAAGTGTTGCTGCATCGAGTCGGACTGGATGACGCGTCGATCGCAACGTATCAGCGATAACGACGGCATCGCGCAAACCGGAGGACGCTCCTTGAGATGTCCTTGCAACACACTCGGTGATCATCGGCCGCGGATCAGATGATCCAGTTCTGCTCTCGTCCTCGTCATGCGCTGTCGCGGAAAAAACCTGACGAAGGTCGGATGTAATTCGGGATTGCGACAGGTGCACTCTGTGACACTTTCCGTTCGTGGTACTTTCCTGCATCCCCGGTCGATGCACGCGAAGGTAAAGGGACATGAGTCGCGCGAGTGGGGAACTTTGGAGGTATCGTCGATTTGAAGCAGGACGCATCTCTGAATCAGGCAGACACTAAAGAAGCAATCAGGGGATCGGAATGCATCAAATCGTGCCAGCCATGCTCCTGACCATGGGGGCATACTACGGAACGCTGGCAGCTGCCCGCTGTCTTGGCAGACAAGGCATTTGCGTAGTCCTCGCGGATGATCGCAAGCTAACCGCTACCGGCTTCAGCCGATTCATTCGCCGGTTTGTTCGCGCACCGAGCGTCGATGACCCGGAAACCTTCAGACGATGGATGCTGGAGTACGGCGAGAAGAATCCGGGCCTCGTCCTCTATCCCACCTCGGATGAGCTTGCATGGATCATCGCGACTGAACAGACGGCGCTTAGAAAGCACTACAAGCTGTTCCAGTCTCCGGAGTCGGCAGTCTATGGATTGCTGAACAAACAGCGACTGTATTCCTCCGCGCGTGAGTTCGGCCTGCAAGCACCGCTCACTCACTTTCCGAGCTCCACTGCAGAGCTCGATCAAGTGGCCCGGGAAGTCACCTATCCAGTCATCGTGAAGCCCCGTACCCAGATCGGCATGAGAATCAATGTCAAGGGCCTGATCTGCAACGATGCGCGCGAACTGAAGGAAAACGTGGCGCTCGTCATGCAGCGCTTCCCATACAAGCCGGAAATGCTTGCATACGATCCCACGGTACGCTGGCCGATGGTGCAACAGTTTCATCCAGAGGCCGCCAGCGACACTTACAGCCTGACGGGTTTCAGGCATCACGATGGAAAAATGGTTGTCCGAGGTGCCAAGAAAGTTCTGCAACGACCGATCCGCGTCGGCGTGGGCATGGCTTTCGAGAGCCGACCGATCCAGGAACATCTGCGCGACAACGTCCAACGGCTGCTGCAAAGCATCGGCTACGCCGGCGTGTTCGAGGCGGAGTTCATCCACCTGCGTGATCGCAACGAGTATCTGCTGATGGATTTCAATCCTCGGTTCTACGGCCAGATGGGCTTCGATGCCAAGCGCGGTCTGCCCCTGCCATTGCTGGTGTTCGCTGCCGCCAATGGTGACGAGGCACAGGTACAGGCATTAATGGCTCGCGCGAGCGACTGGGATCACGAGGCCGTGCACAAGTATCGCTACGGTTGGATGCTGAATGTCGTGCTGACCACGCAGTGGCTCGGACGCAAGCTGACGCGCGGTACGCGTGCCCGCTGGTTGCAATGGTCCCGCCACGGACGCGTGTATGACTCTGTCTTCGACAGCGAGGACCGCAAACCCTATTTGATCGAGATCGTCTGTGCGCTGCTCGATTTCATGAAGCATCCGCGCTCGAGCTTCCGTACTTACTTTCGTTAGTGGCCTTGCCGAGCACACTCAAAAAATCGATCAAGCAGATCGTGCGTCGCATCGGCGGCGCAATGCGTGGTCCCGTCACCCACCTGCCGCCGGAGGCTTGGGGACTGACCTACCGAGAGGGCCTGCTGCATTACGGAGAGACGCCGCTGGAGCGCGCCCTGGAGCAGTGTGGATCTCCGATGCATGTCGTGTTCGAGGAACGCCTGCTCGAGAATCTGAAGGCGTTTCTCAGTTCGACCACTTCTCGCGGCACGCGCTGCGACGTATTCGCCTCTTACAAGACCAATCCCGTCCCAGGGGTCCTGAAGCTGCTGCATGCGGCGGGCGCTGCCGCAGAAGTGATTTCAGAGTATGAGCTGCGACTTGCGCTGCATCTCGGTGTTGCACCCGATCGCATCGTCTACAACGGACCCGCCAAGTCCGATGCTTCGCTCGAGATGGCCGTGACACGCGGCATCCGCTCCATCAATCTGAATCATTGGGACGAAGTCCCTCGGCTGCGCGCTATCAGTCAAAGACTCGGCAGGAAGATCAATCTCGGAGTCAGGGTCACCGGGAAAGGTTGGAGCGGTCAGTTCGGGTTCCCGATGGAGGATGCCGATACGATCGCTGCCATTCGCGCGCTTCAGGAGATGCCGGAGTTCGAGCTGATCGGCTTCCACTGTCATCGCGGTTACAGCATTCGCTCGAGGGCCGACGTTGCCGATCATCTCGGTCCGCTCTTGAGTTTCACCGAACGTGTGCGCGATGCCACCAAATTCGACCCGCAGATGCTGGACTGCGGCGGATCGCTCGCTGTCCCGACTTCGCGCGCGTTCACCAAACGGGACATGCGCGCAGCGATGACGCTCCACATTCCTCCGGTTGCGCCCGATCCGAACGCAACCCTGACGCCGGCCGCTTTTACACACGAGGTCATCGACATTGTTGAATCCTGGTTCATCCAACGCGGCCGCCCCATACCGCAGATCATCCTCGAGCCGGGTCGCTCGCTGACGGGCAATGCGCAGGCGCTGCTCTGCCGCGTGCTCGACATCAGACGGGATCGAGATTTCGACTACGCCATTCTGGAAGTGGGCGCGAGCCATGCACGCATCATGATGGACGAGTATCACGAGATCCTGCCGTTGGCGCCGCGGCCCGGATCGCAGCACGCTTATAGACTCGTGGGACCGATCTGCCACATGGGTGACGTCACGCAGTGGGCCTGGCACTGCTCCGAGCTGCGACGTGGCGATGCACTCGCGATCATGGACTCGGGCGCGTACTTCACCGCCGATGCGGCAAATTTTTCCTTTGCACGTCCGGGCGTGGCACGGATCGATCGTTCCGGCACGGTGACGCTGATGCGCGGTACAGAGACTTTCGAATACATGACCGGCATGGATCGGCTCTGAAGGTCATGAACGTCGCCATGCTGCAGGCACTGCGCGTCGCACACGCGCACAGGACACCGTTTCGCAGTCGCGTCGGCGTCGACACTGAGCTACTCAATCGCGCGGTGAGATGCGCATGAACGGCGCTGACGCCACTGGAGCGATCGCGGCTCCCGAATCGCAACCGCGTCCTCAGCCCAAGGTGATGCACAACGCGATGCTGCTGCTGATCGCGCAGATCGTGGTCACGCCCATTTCAGTCCTCCTCAATGCAGTCGCCGCGCGGCATCTCGGGCCTACCGATTTTGGTCAGATGTATCTGGCGACGACGATTGCCACGTTCGCGTTCCTCTTCGTGGAATGGGGCCAGGCGGAAACGCTGACGGGGAAAGTCGCGACCCAGCGCGAACGCGCAGGTGAGCTGCTTGGCAGCGGCCTGTTATTCAGGGTAATTGCCGCACTCGCGATGTCGATCGTGCTGCCGCTCGTGTGCTGGCTGTTCGGATACGAGCCTGCATTTCTCGTCGTACTGGGACTCGCCATCCTGCTCGCGACCTGCGTGACGATCGCCAACGCAGGACAGGACGTGCTGCGAGGATACGAGCGCACCGACTTCGCAGCGGGATCCTATGTCGGCTGGCAGGTCCTGACTGCAGCGGTGGCCATACCCACGCTGACACTGGGCGGCGGGCTTCTGTCCCTGATGGTCGCTCAAGTGATCTGCGGCGCGATCGCAGCGGCTTTCGTCTTCGCGATGTTGCCGCGCATGCGCGTCCCACGTATGGGCGTGCGCTGGGAGACGGTGAAAGAACTCGTCATCAGCGGCCGACCCTTCCTCGTGTTCGGCCTGGTCATGGCGCTTCAACCGCTGATCGACGCAGCGCTGCTGTCCAAATTCGGCTCAGCCGAAGCGATGGGATGGCATGCAGCCGCTCGGAAACTCACGGGTCTTCTGATCTATCCGGCCTCCGCGCTCATCGTCGCGCTCTATCCGACACTCTGCCGCCTGCACATTGAAGATCCTGCGGGCTTCCGCAGGGCGACAGCCGATGCACTGAACGTCGTCACGCTGGGTGTCGTCCCAATTGCCCTCGGATGCGCGCTATTCCCGGAGATCGGCGTCATGATCTTCAGTGAACGCTCGTACGGGCCCGCCGAGGACAATCTTCGCGTGCTCGCCCCTTTCATTCTGCTCGTGTACTTCAGCATGCCGATTGGCACGTGCCTCGCGGCGAGCGGTCGTGCAGGCATCTGGGCAGGCGTGCAGTTCGCTTGCGTCATCGTGAGCGCCGTCGCCGGTCCGCCGCTCATCATCTGGTTCCAGGCGAACATGGACAACGGCGGCCTTGGCGTCTGCGTCGCCGCGGTTCTCAGCGAGATTCTCATGGTTGCCGCAGGACTGTACTTGCTGCCCTCGGGGATACTGGATCGAACATTGGCCCGCCGACTTGGCGCTGCATTCGTTGCGGGCGCAGCCATGGCTGGCGTCGCGTGGGCCTCCTCATCGATCAACGTCTATGCGAGCGCGGTGCTGGCGGTGCTCGCATACGCGGTGGTATTGCCGCTCTGCAAAGCGGTCACCGTTACGGAGCTCCGTGGCGCAGTGGCCATGCTTCGCAAACGCTGACCCTTCGCGGCAGAACATTCTCGGACCCCGCTCGCAGGCCGACGATCTCGCCACGGCGCAGCGACGCGACGTTGAGATCACAAGTGCTCGCTCGAGAAGCAGGCACGACAATGGTCGAATGCCCGAGGGGTGTACCTGCCACCTGCATCGGATATTCTGCGGAGATCACGACTAGCACTGATCTCGAGCTGGAGCCCCGATGAACGATTCCTGCTGCAGCGGTCACTCTCGCCGCGAATTCCTCGCCACCGCCGGACTGGTCACCGGTTGGGCAGCATTCGGGCCGCCTCTGGCCTTCGCACTCGACTCGCAGGGAGGATCGTCGGCGGCGAAGCTGCAGCCGTTCGATATGGCCGACGTGGACCTGAGCGAGGGCCCGTTCCTGCATGCGCAACGAATGACCGAGGCGTATCTGCTCAAGCTGCAGCCGGATCGCATGCTGCACAACTTTCGCGTCAATGCAGGATTGAAACCCAAAGCGCCGGCGTACGGCGGCTGGGAATCAGTCGCGACGTGGGAAGACATCCATTGCCACGGCCACACCCTCGGCCATTATCTCTCGGCGTGTGCGCTGGCATTCCGCTCGACCAAGGACAAGCGCTTCAAGCAACGCATCGAGTACATCGCGAACGAGTTGGCTGCATGCCAGAAGTCGTCAGGTAGCGGCCTCGTATGTGCATTCCCCGAAGGAGCTGCACTGGTGGAGGCGCATTTGCGCGGTGAGAAGATCACTGGCGTGCCCTGGTACACGCTGCACAAGATCCTCGCGGGCCTGCGCGACGCGGCGCTGCTGACGGACAGCGAGACATCCCGCGAGGTATTGATGCGCTTTGCCGATTGGACGGTCACCGCGACACGACCGCTGTCCGATGCGCAGTTCGAAGTCATGCTGAACACCGAGCATGGCGGCATGAACGAGATCTTCGCCGATCTCTACGAGATGAGCGGCAA
Source organism: Pseudomonadota bacterium (assembly GCA_023423935.1). Classification (GTDB taxonomy): domain Bacteria; phylum Pseudomonadota; class Gammaproteobacteria; order Steroidobacterales; family Steroidobacteraceae; genus Steroidobacter. Next base: position 46,970 of record JAFAEQ010000005.1, read on the forward strand.
TGCGGAGTACCGCAAGCTGGCGGAGCGCTTCTCTCATAAAGCGATACTGGAGCCACTCGCCAAGGGTCGCGATCACCTGGACGGGCTGCACGCGAACACGCAGGTCCCGAAGATCATCGGCTTCGAGCGTGTGTACGAGGTCACCGGCAATCACCAGTATCACGAGGCGGCGACGTTCTTCTGGAGGACCGTCGCACTGACGCGCTCGTTCGCCACGGGCGGTCATGGCGACAAGGAGCACTTTTTCGCAATGGCAGATTTTGCGAATCATGTGTTCTCGGCCAAGGCCTCCGAGACTTGCTGCCAGCACAACATGCTGCGGCTCACGCGCGCCTTGTTCACGAAGGATCCTCGCGCCCTATACGCGGACTACTACGAGCGCACGCTCTTCAACGGCATTCTCGCCTCGCAGGATCCAGACAGCGGCATGACCACCTATTTCCAGGGCGCGCGACCGGGCTACATGAAGCTGTATCACACGCCCGAGGATTCCTTCTGGTGCTGCACGGGAACCGGCATGGAGAATCACGTCAAGTATCGCGATTCGATCTACTTCCATGACGACAAGACGCTCTATGTGAATCAGTTCATTCCCTCGACCGTGCGATGGAAAGAGCAGGAGGCGGTGCTGACGCAGTCGACAACTTTCCCGGAGTCACCGACGACCCGGCTTGCGCTGAAACTCAAGCGCCCCACCGACTTCGCGCTGAAGCTGCGTCACCCAGGCTGGAGCCGGACTGCCACGGTGCTCGTCAACGGCAAAGAGGTCTCTCGTTCGAGCGATCCTTCCAGCTACATCGAGCTCTCGCGGACCTGGCAGAACGGCGATGTGATCGAGCTGCAACTTTCAATGGAGGTCGCGACCGATCACGCACCCGCCGCTCCCGACATCATCGCATTCACTTACGGCCCGCTCGTGCTCGCAGGTGCTTTGGGAACGGAAGGGCTCGCGCCAGGTGCCGACATCGTCGTGAACGAACGCGAATTCGGTAAGTACAACGACACACCGTTCACCGCACCCACGCTTGCAGGAGACCCCGCGGCCATCGCCAGCACGGTTCGTCGTGGCAGCGCGCCGCTGGAGTTCTTCATCACCTCGACGGATCAGAAGCCGGTGCGGTTGATTCCGTACTACCGCATTGCGCACGAACGCTATGCGACGTATTGGCAGCTCGCCTGAGGTAGTTCTCGCATGCGACGTCGCGCAGTGATTCGGCGCGACGTCGCTTCAGTCCTTGGCGCCCTCATTCCGACAGGTGTAGTTCGCCGCATCGCGTGAGTTGCCAGTGCCGTTGTAGTGAGCGTAAGCCGGGAACGGGCACAGCGGACGCGTCTCGCCGGGCGCGGACTTGCCCTGCGCGATCACGCGTTCGGGCGCTCGTCCCTCCTCGACCCAATCGACCACGGCAGTGAGCAGATCGAACTGATCAAGTGCGCGCGCACCTCCGGCGCAATGGCCCATACCAGGCACGAGGAACAGGCGACTCCACTCCCCGATCGGAACTTCCGCGTTGTCGCGCGCCAACTGCTCGTAGTAACGCACCGTCTCCTGCGCGGAGAACCAGGGATCACTCACGCCGTGCGCGAAGATCAGCTTGCCGCCCTGACCGCGGAAGCTGCTCAGATTGGTCCATGCATTCGTATCGCCCACCATCGCACGTGCATCCATGGCGTCCGCTGCGGCGGCGTCGACGTAGAACTCAGTGCCGACCGATCCGCCCTCCGGGATCATCGGGCCGGCGAGCACACCGGGCAGACCTTGAGTGGTCGCGATGCCGGTGTCGTAGTAGTAGCCCGGATACACCTGCCGTCCGGATGCGGTGCGCGGCCCCTGCATGATGGCGCGAATGGCATTGACCTGCGGCGCAGAGAGACAGCTGTCCTTTTTCTCGCCGGCGCACGCCAGTGATCCCGGATCGAACTTGCAGTGCTGTGGCGCGAAAACGAACCCGTCCTTGTTGCCATCGAGCGCATCGCACGCCGCGAGCATGCCGTCGATCAGCACACGCCGATCGTTATCGCTGAAGGCCGCACGCGTCTGAAAATTGCCCTGCGCATCACGCGGCGCGATGGCATTGAGCTTCGAGGTCGCATATCGCAATCCCAGATTCGAAAAGCTGGTGCGCGCAGCCGGCGCTACGGCCACGATGCCGTCGAAGTAGTCCGGGAAACGCTGCGACATCATCATCGCTTCACGACCGCCCGTGGAGCAGCCCACGAAGTACGCGTGCTCCTGCGCCTTGCCGTAGTAGCGTTCGATCAGCGCCTTGGCCACGACAGTGACCTCAGCGACGGCCTGGTACAGAAAATTCAACGACGCCTGCTGATCCCGAAAGAACGTCCCGTCGAAACCGGTGCTCTGATGACCGGAGTCCGTGCTCGCCACGGCGAAGCCGCGCATCAATGCCGACTGCTCGCCCGCATACCCGCCTCCCAGCGGCGGCTGCACGCTGCCGTTCAATCCGCCGCCGCCCTGGAACAGAAAGCGTCCGTTCCATTGCGCAGGCAATGCCACCGCAAATCCAATGCCGTACGGCTTGCCATCGCGTCCGACACGTTCGTCGATCACACCATCGACACGACAATGGGCCGGGACAGCCGGTGAAACACCCTGACTGGCAGCGACTTCCTTCGCCTCGCGGATCACGACGCGATGCCCAGGCATCGTGAACTTGGTCAGGGCTGCACAACTCGACGCGGCGCTAGCCGCCGAAGCGGGGTTCGCCCATCCGAACGCGATGACCGTGACGATGAATGCCGACGCGAAGGGACGAACGGACTTCATGGCTTCTTCCCGAAAAGAACGGAGTGTCCGGGAGTGTAAGGAAGCGTGGAGCGTTTCGTCACGTGCGCATTCAGCGGTGACCCGACACTCGACGACGTCCACGGGAGGTTCTGATCGCGGCTGCTAAAGGGGTGCGTCAAGCCGTGTTCTACTGCCCCATTCAAGCTAGCCACGAGACTTGAATGGGACAGCCGCAACCATCGATCAGGGCTTGAAGGTTCCAAGATCTCCCAGATCAATCTCGAAGTCGTCCCGGACTTTCTCGTATTCGCCTTCGAAGTACTCATCCAGGTACGAGTGACCGAGGATGAATCTGTCCGGCTTCATCGCGCCGTAGTAGCCGGCGTTGGGCATTGCTCTGATTGTCGGATGACGACCCAGCACTCTCGAATCAGTCGTTACCGTCCACTAGATGTTGCGCCTCTTGAGCTCCTGGATCAGATAGTCGGTGGAGCGCACTGCGAGCGCCATGATCGTGAGCGTCGGGTTCTGGCAGGCGCCGGATGGAAAGCCGGCAGCATCCATGACGAACAGATTCTTTACATCGTGTGCCTGCTGGAACTGATTCAGCACCGACTGCTTCGGATCGCTGCCCATGCGCGCGCCGCCCATCTCGTGAATTCCGTAGCCCGGAATTCGATTTTCATGAGCGAAGGGCTTTATGTTCTTCGCGCCCGAGGCCTCCATCATCTCGGCGGCACTCACTGCCATGTCACGAACCATCTTCTTCTCGTTCTCACCCCATGTGACGTCGATGTGCAGCACGGGAATGCCAAAGATGTCGGTGACATCTTTGTTCAGCGTGATGCGGTTGTGTTTATACGGAAGGCATTCGCCGAAGCCCACGAGATTCATGGTCCATTGACCGTTCTTGACGGCCTCTTTGTAGGCCTGACCGAATCCGTGCGCGTCCAGTGCGAAGGCGAGATTGCTGCCGCCCTGGAAGCCATAGCCGCGCAGGAAATCCTTGTGACGCGGGCCATCGATGGTGTTGCGGAAGCGAATCACGTAAGGCCCGTTGGGGCGGTGCGCAGTGTTGAGACTCGGCTTGCCCGGCATGTCGGGGAAGTCGCCTGACGCTCCACCCGCGACCCACAAGTGGTCCATCAGATATTCGCCGAGCACACCGCTCGAGTTCGCAAGACCGCCCGGCGCCGAGTTCAGCAGGATGCGCGTGGATTCGAGGGCCTGTGCACACAGCACGACAGTCCGCGCGCGGATCTCGCGCGTCTCACGCGTGATGCGATCGACATAGGTCACGCCGCGCGCCCTGTTGGTCTTCTTGTCCATCAGCACCTGATAGACCATCGCATTCGGGATATGAGTGCAACGGCCGGTCTTCAGCGCATCCGCCACCGTCGTGAATGCGGAGTTGAAATACGAATGCGTGACACAGCCGCGCTCACAAGGGCCGCAGTAGTGGCATGGCGCGCGACCGTTGATCGGCTTGGTGATATTGGCGACGCGACCGATGGTGAGCGTGCGACCGAACTTGCTCTTGACGACACCGCGCACGTGTTCTTCGACGCAGCTGAGCGGCATCGCCGGGTGAAACTTGCTGTCTGGCAGTTCCGGCACGTTCTCGGCCATCCCCGAGATGCCCACGTAGTCTTCGACCAGCTCGTAGTACGGAACCAGATCCTTGTAGTCGAGCGGCCAGTCGGCGCCCGCACCGTCGAACGAATAGCCCTTCAGATCCTGCTGGGAAAAACGATAGCTCTGACGTCCCCACACATTCGTGCGTCCGCCCGTGACGCGCATGCGGCCTTGCCATGAGAACGGCCGGCCCTCGGGCGTCGTGTACGGCTCCTCGATGTCGTTGCAGAACCAACTCTCGTTGTGCTCGGTGCAGGCATAGCAATCTTTCTGAACCGGCCGCGCACGACGAATGAGATCGTTGGCGCGCGCCTGATACTTCAGCTGATACGGCTGAACATGCTCGCGATAGTCTCCGTCGGTCAACGGACGCCCTGCGCATACCAGCGCAACGCGCAGACCGGCTTCGCTCATGCGCTTGGCGGCCCATCCGCCAGACGCACCTGAACCGACGACAATGGCATCGTACTCTTGAGGTTGGGCCTTGATCTGCACGCGGGCTCCTTCAACTCTTGGCGATGGACAGCGACGCACTATACTTGGGCCGCAATGCGGCCGAGAAGGACTACGTGATGAGCACCGATCTGCGCGATACACACCTCCCCGCTGGCGAGTCAACGGGCGGCCCCTTGCGACGTTTTCGTGTCGCTCGCCGCGCAGTGCTTCAATCGCTTGCAGGCGGCGTCGGAGCGGCGATCTTCGCCCCGGGCGCCTCTGCACATGTGCACGCCGCAGCGGCAGCAATGCCTACGACACCGACTCCGCAAGCAAGTTCGGCATCGGAACTCGAGTTCCTCGATCGACATGGCTTCGACACGCTCGCCACATTGAGCGAGCAGATCGTTCCCGGCTCACGCGATGCGCAGGTGACTGAATTCCTTGATCGCCTGCTCGCGGTGGAGTCAACGGACACCCAGCGACAGTTCATGCAGACGCTTGGCGCCTTCGAGCGCGAAGCTCGCGAAGCGCATGGCACACCGTGGAAATCGCTCACGACCGAACAGGCGACCGCCCTGCTTACGAAGATCTCCACGCAACCCGAAAGCGAAGCGATACGCCGATCGTTCGATGCGCTGAAGGAAGCCGTGGCAGAGACCTACTACAACACTGAAGTCGGCATGAAAGATCTCGGCTGGAACGGCAGCGTGGCGTTCGCGCCGCCAAGTTCTATCTGCGAGTGATCCCTGCGCGCATCGCGCATGAAGGAATCGCGACACGGGGATATTCGACTTTAGTCTGCTGGACAGAGTGGAAGACGTCCCTCGCTGCGCGAGGGGCGGCGTTGGTTCTGCGCGCGCGGCTGGAGCTGAGGCCCACAGTGGAGGAGGAGAAGGATCTCCACAGGGGACACCGGGTTCACGGGGTTGGAGAGAGTGAACTCACTGCGCAGGATTTCTGATTGGTTTCTCAACCTAGGGAAGCTCTGATTTATCGACTTCCCTGACCTTCGCAAGTCTGCAACTGGTTGAATGCTTCGGTGGGCGAAGCAACTATGGTTGCGAATGGAGAATTGATCAGAGGTCACCTAGCGCCTAGCGCCTAGCGCCTAGTAGCTAGCACCTTCCGCCGAAGTCCTAGGCTCCAGGCGCTAGCCAGAATGAGGCTTCCATTCTTTCTTTGTGGGTTCGACTTTAGTCGAACAGGAAGATGTCCGGCTTTAGCCTGGCTTTAGCCGAACAATCAACCCTGTCCGACTAAAGTCAGACTAAAGTCTGACTCAAGTCGGCCCCACAGGGAGGGGTGCGCAGCGCCAGGAGCTGGTCAGCTACCCGCTCAGTGCGACTTCAGATATTTCGCGACAGCTCGAAACGCAGGCAGCGACGTGGGATCGATCAGCGGGTTCTGCGCTTTGGGGAAGGATGCGAAGCGCACCAGGACCATTTGTGCGGATGGATCGACGTAGATCGTCTGCCCATGAACGCCGCGAGCGGCGATCACTCCATCGTTGCCGGGGTAGACCCACCACTGACTCGTGTAACTGCCGCCCGCGAGTGCGGGGTAAGCGGCACTGTCGAACTTCGCGGGATCGCCGCCGGCGCGAATCTTCCGCACGACCTCCGCCGGAAACAGCCGCTTTCCATTGATGACACCTTCATTCAGCATCAGAAGGCCGATGCGTCCGAGATCTCGCAGACCGGCACTGAGTCCACCGCCCGCGAAAGGCACGCCCTTGGCATCCACAAGCATGTAGGCATCCTGCTCGGCGCCCATCGGACGCCAGAGCCGTTGCGATGCCAGGTCCGTAACGGCTGTTTCGGTGACACGCGAGATGATCCATCCCAACATATCTGCATTGACTGTCAGGTAGTGGAACGCCTCGCCGTGCTTGCCTGAGGGTTGCACTTGCTGCAGATATTCCCAATAGCCATTGGGACCTTTGTACGACTCCGGCTTGGGCAGCGGGCTCGCCGCGGTCGCGTACTTCCAGATATCCGCATTGGGATCGGAGTAATCCTCCGAGAAGCGAATCCCGGTTGTCATGTCCATGACCTGCCGCACCGTCGCAGATGCGAACGCGCTATTGCCGATCTCCGGAATGATTTCTGATACGCGTTTACTGTCGTCGAGCTTTCCCTCGACCACCAGAATCTCCGCCAGCAAACCGGTCAATGACTTCGTCATCGACATGCAGGCGTGTTTGCGTTCGTCATTGAGACAGCCGAAGTAGCGTTCATAGACGACTTTGCCCTTGTGCAGAATCAGCATGCCATCGGTGTAATTGGCATACAGCGAGTCCTTCCACGTCATTTCCTTGTCGCCGTCGATCGGCATGAACGTCAGCGCATCGATCGCTTGCTCCGACTTTGCCAGCTCCTGCGCCGGCAGATACTCGAGCGGAACAGGGTCGCCGATCCCTCGACTCACGTTCTCGGTGGGGAGGAGCTCACGCATATGACAAACGGACCAGCGCAAACGCGGGAAGCTGAAATACACCGACTCTGGCTGGGTGATGATCTTGTCTTCCGGCGGCGGGAATCCGCGCATCCATCCCATCACTTCGGGATCCGACTCCTGCGCCGACAGCGTTCGCGACTGTTCGGCGGCGAAACTTGGAACGACGGACGCGAACCCCAACGACAACGCGAGAGCCGCAGCACCGCACACATTGATTGTGTTTCGCAACATTTGCCGGACTCCTCGACTGCCCATCTTTGGGCTACGCGCTGCCATCGACGTTGTTCCTGAATCAGAAGCCGCATACGGCGCAGCGCTGCTTCACCAGCGAAATCACGGATCGATCGGCCACGATCCGCAAGCCGAGCGCACTGCACTGAGGGATCCCTGGACGGCGTCAATTGAATGAGACAGGCCTGTCGGAATCGCGGCCCGTCGAACGTCCTTGGGACCGGCAACACACAGCGACGGAGCAAGGCGATGAAGAACAATCCGATCGTATCCCGGGACGAGTGGCTGGCCGCGCGCAAGAGACTTCTGCAAAAAGAGAGGGAACTGACCCACCTGCGCGATGAGATCAGTGCCGCGCGGCGTCAACTCCCCTGGGTGCTCATCGACAAGCCGTATGTGTTCGAAGGTGCGCAGGGCCGCCGTACGCTGGCGGAGCTGTTCGACGGCCGCAGTCAGTTGATCACATACCATTTCATGTTCGGCCCGGACTGGCGCGAAGGCTGCCCCAGCTGTTCGTTTCTCGCCGATCACGTCGATGGCGCACTCGTTCATCTCGAGCATCGCGACGTGAAGGTGATGGCGATATCACGCGCGCCCTATTCGCAGATCGCACCTTTCAAGCAACGGATGGGATGGAAATTCGACTGGGCCTCCTCGCACGGCAGCGACTTCAACTACGACTTTCAGGTCTCTCACACCCCGCAGGACATTGCCAATCACACCGCGACGTACAACTACGATGTCCTCGGTTATCCCGCGGAGGAAACTCACGGCATCAGCGTTTTCTACAAGGACGCGGCCGGCAGCGTGTTTCACACCTACTCGAGCTACGCCCGCGGCACCGAGACGCTGGTCAACGCGTACAACTTCCTGGACCTGGCTCCCAAGGGACGCGACGAGGACGCCTTCGATTTTCCGATGACCTGGGTCCGGCATCACGATCGCTATGAGGCCGATCCTGTCCGGTCGAACATGAGCGCCACTCGCGATGAGGCGATCGAAGAGCGGTGAGGCTAAATCAGAGCTTCCTTAGGCCTTCGCGACACACCTCTTGAGGGAGGACTGATCCAGCGCGACGCAATCGGCGGACATTCGCAGACGCATGGACGGGGCGCCAGTCGGAATTTCGTGGTTTACTCGCGCGGGCGTGAGGCATCGCAGCGATACCGGTCGTCATTGCTCGCGCAACGGCAAGGAGGAGGTTCGCATGAAAATGAATCCGCAAGATCTCGTTGCGATGAAGGGCTGCAAGCGTATCGCCATGCTGACCGCATACACCTGCCCTATTGCCAGAAGCATCGAAGAAGCCGGAATACCGGTCATTCTCGTCGGTGACACCGTGGGTATGGTCGAGATGGGCTTCGACACCACACGCGACGTCACGATAGAACACATGGAGTATCACGTAGGCGCCGTGCGGCGTGGGGCGAAGAACACTCACATCATTGGCGATCTGCCTTTCGGAACGGACGTCGATCCACAGACCGCTCTGATCAATGCCACTCGCCTCATCGAAGCAGGCGCGGATAGCGTGAAACTGGAAGGACCCAATACGCGCGTCATCGAGCACTTGGTCGATCACGACATCCCGGTGGTGGGACACACTGGACTGCTGCCTCAGACAGCCAAGACGTTCAAGCAGGTCGGTCGGACTGCTGCGGAAGCAAACAGGATCGCACTTGAAGCGCAAGCGATCGAAAAGGCCGGCGCGTTCATGATCGTACTCGAACACATCCCCCACGCACTGGCAGGCGAAATCACGAAGGCCTTGTCGGTCCCGACGATCGGAATCGGCGCTGGAGCGGACTGCGATGGGCAGGTACTCGTCATCAACGATGCACTCGGGCTTGGCGACTACTGGCCGCCCTTCTCCAAACAATATGCGTACGTCAGCAAGACGGTACTGAAAGTGGCGCGGGAGTTTTCCGAGGAAGTCGAGTCGATGAAGTTTCCGAGCAACATTATCCAGTTCACGGGCACCGACAAGAATTAAGCGTTCCGCGTACCCTCGATGCACGAGCGAACCGGACATTGAGTGGCGCAGTTGAGCGCGTTGTTGGATCAGTGAATTTCAAGACGATCACCCTGGAGGCCCCGTGAAAACATCCGACTCGATCGTCGAAATTCGTGCGCCGGCGAACAAGGTCTGGCGTGCATTGACCGAGCCTGCATTCGTGAAGCAATGGCAGTATGGCGCCGATCTCCTGACCACATGGGAGCCGGGAACCTCGATCGCTTTCCGCAACGAATGGAATGGGCAGGTTTTCGAACAGAAGGGCACGGTCCTCGAGTTCGCTCCTGCATCGCGTCTGAAGTATTCGCTATTCTTCCCAGCCCCCGACGTGCAGGACAGCCCGGAGAACTATTTCTTCATGATCTATGAGCTGACCGAACGCGACGGACTCACTTCGCTGCTCTTCCGCCAGGAAGACCCGCGTCCGCCATCGGGCGATGCGCCATCGAGCGATGCGCCAGCAAGCGACGATGGTCTTCCCGACGTTCTTGCGACCCTGAAAGATCTCGTCGAAGTCAGAATGCCGTAAGCGCGCCGAGCTAAATGGGTCAGACGCATGCCAAGGAGCGCTCGGGTCAGACGAAGGACTCAATTGTCGGCTTTGCCAGAACGGCTTCGTCCTAGGAAGGCTCGGATTCATCGGCTTCGCGGTAGCGCACATCGCGAGTGACTCGGACGTTTCCTCCGTTCACTACGATGCGGTATCGCCTTATCAACATACATATAAGAAGAGGACTCACAATGAACGACACGGCACAACCTTCGACAAACGGCGTATCCCGCACTGTCTGGCTCGGGAGGGCAATGAGCGGACTGTTCATTCTGTTCATGCTCGGAGCATCGATCACACCGAAATTCTTTCTGCCGCAAGTCAGTCACCCGACGATGACCGAGCTCGGCTGGTCGCCGAAGTTCACGCTGCTGATCGGCACGATCGAGTTGCTGGGCACGCTGCTGTACGCAATACCGCGCACTGCACTGCTCGGCGCAGTCCTTCTTACCGGACTGCTCGGCGGCTCGCTGGCAACACAGCTGCGTGTGGAGAACCCGTTGTTCAGTCACATCTTGTTCAGCGTCTACCTTGGCTTGTTCATGTGGGGCGGTCTATGGCTGCGCAATGCTCAAGTACGAGCATTGCTCCCGCTGCAGCTCAGGTAGCCATACAAGAATCAGTCGATCGGCGAGAGTGAACATCGAAGATCCGAACCCAACAGGAGTACGCCCGTGAATCGAAGAATGTCATTACTGGCCATCGGCGGTCTTGCCGTGAGTGCAGGCTCGGCCGGAGCCGCCACCAAAGTGAGCTATCAACCGAGCGGTGAACTGAAAGTCACGGTTCTTTATGGCCATCCGAAGAATCCGGAGGAGTTCGAGAAGTACTATCTCGGAACTCACATGCCGCTAGTCGTTGCGGCAAATCCCGGGAAGCGCATGGAGACTTCTAAATGCCCGCCCGCCGCAGACGGATCACCGGCTGCGTACTACCGCATTTTCGAGATCTGGTTCGATAACGCTGAGGAAATGGGCGCGATCACCAGCACGCCGGAGTGGAAAAAGATCGTCGCGGATGTCCCCAACTTTGCGACGGGTGGCATGACGCGCGTGCTGTCGCGACTGGACTGAGTCCGTAACGCGATCAGCACACAAGCGCAAGGTCATAGAGGCAAGGACTATCGCAGCGCCTCTTTTCTGACCTTGCGCTTGCCGCGCATGATTGCGGCAGGTCTCTTCTATTCCGTCTCACGCACTGAGTGCTTCAGCATAGTTCGGACTGACTTCCACTGTTCGAGAGCATCGTTTGATGACCTCTCGCCATGGATCAGACAGGTGGACATTCATCAGCACGGTGCGATCAAGACGATCCACGGGCAACCCGTAAGCGATGATCTGCGCAGGCGTGCTGAAGATCTCCAGCTCGTGCACGCCACGATTGCACAGAGCGGCTCGCACCGCGGCCCATGGGGCACTTGCGCTGACGCGGTACACGGATGCGTCGGTGTGAACCTCGTTGCCGATCACCCGGGCCGAGCCTGGTGCTCGCGGCGGATCGAGGTCTCCCGGCTTTGGCAAAGATTCGGCAACGATGAGGGAAACGGGAATCCGGCCGACGTCCTCGCCCAACACCCTGCGGCCGAGATGCTCGGCGGACCCGCCGCCAGCGATCACTACACACAGTCCCGGAATGGAGTTTGCTTCGATGAAGGCTCCGCCGCTGTGCCATGGTGACTGCGTGATATCCGGTGTCACATAGTCGAGTCCTGCCGTGGAAAGTCCCATCGATGTCGCGAGCTGTTCGGCCATGGCTTTGAGCGATGGATGCGCCTGCGCCGTGACGTCGATGCAGCCTCCTCCTGTGGAAAGGTTGGCGTTGGTCCGCAACTGAATTCGTCGACCTGCGGCCGGAACGAACTCCGGCTCGATCCCTTGCGCGCGCAGGCACTCGAGGACGACGTCATCGATGAGGAGCGGTCGCATGTATCGGCTTCTCACGATGTCCTGGGATCGTGGAGCATTCAGAACATCCATCAGCTCACGAACGGTTCGCTGTCCGTCACCGACCACCACAGGCGGCTCGCGCCTGATGACCGCGACACACTTTCCCCCGATGACCATCAGCCGGTGATCGTCGCCCTTTACGAACTGTTCGATCATGACCGGTCCCGCGTTCGCCCGCTGCGCGGCGTCGAAGGCGACTCGCGCACGTTCGAGATCCTCGATGCAGACCGTCACCGCCGTGCCCTTGCTGCCTTTGAGCGGCTTGATGACGCACGGGTAGCCAACGATCGAGATCGCTTTTTCCAGCTGGGACGCGGCATCGATCACCGCGTGCATCGGCGTGGGGACTCCCATCGCACGAAACAATGCTTTGCACGAAGCCTTGTTGGTCGAAAGCTGATTGCCAATCATGCTGTCGGCCGTCGAAGCCGACTCCTGAAAGACCCGACCGCGCGCTCCCCACCCGTACTGATACAGGCCGAGCTGCGAAAAACGCAGGAACGGGATTGCCGCCTTGTGTGCGGTCGTCATCAGGATTGCGCTCTGGTAGTCGGGATGATGTTTCCTGCAGATGTCCCAGAGCTTGCCCAGTGCCGAGGCCATGTGTTCCATCGTGCTCGGGCGCGGGCCGCAGAACATTGTGCCGGCGAGCTTGAGCGCACCCAATGAAACGCGCGGATCGTGATACCCGATGATCAGCAGCACACCCTCGCGCTCGAGCACGGCTTTCGCGACATTCAGAACGCCGCGCACCTCGGTCAAGGCACAGCGAGCCCATGTGACGAGGTACTGGCCCACGTCGGTCGCCGTCAATTCATCGGGAAGCGATGGCGCTTCGAACCATGCGCGACTCGCCTCGCTCATGCGACTCATTCTCGCGCCGGCATCGAGAAGCAATTCCGGATCCATCGTGAGCCGCGTCACGATGACGGGCTCATCCGCGTGGATACTTGGGCCCACATAAGTGTGCAGGTGCTCGATGCGGAGATTGGGCGGCGTGTTCATGATCTGGTCTGGCGGCACGGTGTCGCCGACGATACACAGGGCACGCCGAGCCATGCGCCACGATTCCTCCAAAATGAATCTTTATGCCCGACGGTCTCCTGCATGGCGCGCTAGCCTACGGTCAACATCGCGGATGTCTGCATGAGCGCGCCGCATTGCGCCTTCGCGCCTGCGCAGATGTGCGTGCGCTTGGGCAGCGCCGAACAAGTCGCTCCTCGCCGCGTCAGCCGCTTCGCTGACAGGACTGTTTCAGCCGTTGCCCACTTCGCTGGTCAGGGAAGTCGCGAATCAGCACTTCCTTGGTCTTCAGGTCGCCTCGATCCAATGACACGTACTGACGCCAATAGCCTGGAGCGGATCACCATCAGATACGTCGAACGCGAGGATCGCATTCGGCTCGCAGGACAAACGCCGGAAGGCGAAGCCGTGATCGTCTGGATCACGCGCCGCCTGCTCGATCGACTGCTACCCGCACTCACCGAGCGCGTCGAAAGCGCTCTCAAGATGGAACGCAAAGATGCGCCGCGGGCGACCGCGATGCTGCGTTTCGCCCAACAAGCCGCGCGAACGCAGTCGACTCCTCAGACTCCCGTGCGTGCAGGTAATGCGGCTGTGCAGTGGCTCGCGCACTCGGTCGATGTGAGCTTCGCGCCGCAACGCGTGCGCCTGTCTTTGCAGGGCGAGGAGGCTCGACGTGTGGACATCACCTTGGATCACGACATGCTGAGACAGCTGCTCAACATCCTCTACGACATGTATCGCCAGGCAAATTGGTCGACGGATGCCTGGCCCAACTGGATGCGCCCGGCGCAGATTCGGAAGGCTCAGGAGGGAAGGCAGATTCATTGAATCGCCCGTCGCTCGAGCTACTCATTCACATCACTCTGCGTAGCTAAAGCCACCCATATCAGCCCGAGGGAAAAGCCGAACGCGATCCACAGGCACTGCAGATGCAGGAAGGAATAGGCCAGCGAGCCTGCGACCGCGCCCAGAATGAGCGCGAGCCACCGAAACAGATTAGGACGCCACGGTTTGTCGGAGCCGTACAGGCGGCCCGCCAGTCGCTGACCCAGCTTGACCAATGTGCCCGTCACGTATGTGACAGGAACACTCACTTCACCTTCCTTGACGAAGACATTGTTGGAGGCGCCCATCGCCACGGAGATCAAGGCCACCGCCGGCTTCTCCTGACCGTACACTGCCAGACCGGCGGCGATCCCCAGGACTGCCGTGACCAGCACCAGGACCGCCACCTGTTTGCCTCGAGGAATCGTTTCCCGAAGCACGGCCCCTGCTATCACGCCCGCAACGAACAACGCGACGAGACCCAGCGGCAGGAACGTCGCCAGCGACCAATCGGGACGCGAGAGATCGACGCCCAATTGCGTCGAATTGCCGCTCATGAAAGAAACGAAATAGTGGCCGAGCACGCGGAATCCCACCGCATCGTTGAAACCAGCGAGACACGAAAGACTCACCGCCATCAGATCTGACCTGTGTTCGAGCGCCATCGGTACTTCATCCCATTCGACACTGCGAGCGGCGGTCAGCGATCACGATCGCAGTAACTACGATTCGCGATCGAGTCACTACCCAAGACAGAGCAGCGAGGCGCCGCGCTCTTCTCAGCCCTCTGGAGTTACTCGCCTTACGTGACTCGCTTCGAGGCGACCCGATTTTCTCTCCCTGCTCGAGCCGTCAGCAACGAGCGAGAAGGCATAAATGCGCAGCACAGCTTCGACATCGACGATGCGGTAGTTCACGGACGACGTCTCCACGGAAGACTCACGACATAGCCAGAGAACACAAGTTTCTGCCTGTGGGTTCGGCTTAGCCGAACATCAAACCTGTCCGACTAAAGTCTGACTAAAGTCGGACCCACCAGGAGAAGGTCGAAGACAGTCTTACTTTGTGGCTCCCCCTTCCTTTTTGCGGTCTTTGCGGCTTTCTGAACCTCTGTCCGACTGAAGCCAGACTGAAGTCGGACTTACCGGGAGAAGATCGAAGACAGTCTTTCCTTTGTAGGTTCAACTTCAGTCGAACACTTCGACCGGACTCACACTCTGCGGTCCAGGGTTCGCGCTTCATCGCTGTGGGTTCGACCTCAGTCGAACGCTTCGACCGGACTCACCACTCCGCGGTCCAGGGCTCGCGCCGCATCACTGTGGGTTCGACTTCAGTCGAACACTTCCTAGTTTGATCGCCCGCGGCAGAGCGCCTTCACGCGCCCGAACACCACAGGTAAATGTCGCGGCTTCTTCGCGCGCTGCACCTCGTCCAGCCACGGCAACTGGATCTTCAGGACGTCCCGATACAGGAATAGGATGGCATTCAACGCCTGATTCTGAGTGGAGGCGGACACGTTGCGCTCGATCGCCAGATCGCTCAGGAACTCCGTGAGCTCCCGCGCGCCCATCTCGATCGGATGGCGCTTGCCATGAAACAGGATGAATCGCCTGATCCATTGCAGGCCTGCTCGGTGCGGATGCTGTAATGGCGGATGCGAATGAGTTCTCGCACCTCATCCTGCAACTTTGGCCCATCTGCCTGCACGCGCGACGTCGAGATAGCCTCCTCCTTGGGCTTGCCGCGTTGACGGCTCCACAGCGTCACGACTATCTTCGCGACCAGCGCTGCCAAGTGCGGTGTTATTTCACCGCACTCCATCCAGAGATCGCAGCTAAGCCATGGAACGATCAGGTGAAAGTACCGGGCATCCAGAACTGCAGCGGCACCCAAACACCGCACTTAGGCGGTCTATATAAGAGTTAGGCGACAAAGAGATATGAAGTGAGTTCCATCGTCACGATCCATTCTGGCTTTCGAATATCGATCATTGATCAACCCTTCTGGCATTTAGTCGGCCCGGCGTACGCATGGATGTTCCACAACAATGTTCGCGTGGGTTGCGGAGCGCTTCTTTCCGTATCGGCCACAATCGAGGGCGACCCACTCGCGCACGGCGCGCAAACGCCTTATTCATTCTGGAAGCGAAGCGATCCGAAAGAGATTCATTTTGAGCGAGTTAGGGCCCAAAGATTTCCTTCGCTCCCAACCCGTATGAAGAGCCTCTTTGTATTCGACGATCACGCTCTGGTTGAGCGAGCCCAGCGAGAGTGGTTCTCCAGTGCAGCCAAGATTGTGTATGAATGCCGGGTCGCTACAGGTTCGAGTACGCATCGAGCGGATGCGCAGCTGTTGAACGGTTCTTCCGAGAAGTGGGAGGAGAACGCAATCGCGTACTGGTCAGGAGCAATGACCGCGGAACCCTTTCCTGAGACCCTGGTGTGCGGAACCTTATACTTTCCCCATTGGCGGTCTTTCCCCGCCGCCTAACAAATCGATCTACGCGACGTGCGAGGACGCACGCGCGTGATGGATGGCGTTCGCCCTTCGGTGCCAGGGCCGGTGGCTTCGGGGTTTCTGCGAATGAGATTTTCATCATCAAAGCCGTTCGCCGCCTCTCCGGGCTCGCGTCATTCCTGATGCGCTGGAGAAGGAATGCCACGTCCGCTGCACCTGGCGCGCGTCGCAGGTTGCTCGATTGCAATGAATCCGGCGCGCGAGTGATTGCAAGGGCACTTCCCTAGCCCCCCCCCCAACCCCGGCCGGCAACCAGCGGCGTTTTACGGTTCTGAGGCTGTAGTGAGCGTACCGAATGCGCTCGCGCAGCTGGCCCCGTAGGCGCTTGATCGAAGCGGAGGACGGTCCATGTCCGATTGGCGTGTTATATATGGACGGATATACAGCACATGACCAATAATGCCTTGTGCAATCGGCAGTTGTGGATGCAACGGGGGACATGTTATCTAGCAGCAACAGTGTTATCTCGCACCGGGACGCGTGCGAAAACAAGTTAGATCTTCAGATCGCGAAGAATGAGTACTCTGGACGACAATGCCGTTCCTCGGCAAACAAGCAGATGGGAGAGAGTCTCATCGCTCATCTCTCCAGTGCTGTATTGCGCGTTCTTTGTGTGGTTGTTCTACACCAGCGGTTTCAGGGGCCTGCTGCGATTCGCGGCAGAGTATGTCGGGTTCATGGGCAAGCTGCTCTTCGGCTGCGGAATCGTGGGCGCGGTGTTCCTTTCAATCAAGTTTGTCCTCGATGCCTCGGAGAAGCGCTGGGGTGAGATCAATGGCGTCATCATCATGTTTCTGTACGTCCTGCTGGGGCTTCCCATGCTGTTCACAATCTTGGATGTTCTGTTCAAGATCTAACATCACGCTGGTTCCGACTCGCAAAGGCGAAGCGCCTTTGCTCGCGGCACAGCGTGGGCGTTGGGCATCATGAAAAGAGCGGAACTGGCCTCGCTACTCGACCGTGAAGGCTTCAGGGAGAACTCGTATTCGCTGACGGAATCGGAATCGGATGAGGCTCTTTGTCTTCGCTACGATCAGGGGCACTGGTACGTGTTCTATGCCGAGCGAGGGTTACAAACCGGCAAGACCAAGTTTGGAAGCGAAGAAGATGCGTGCCACTACTTTCTCAAGGTTATGAGAGCCGATCCTACGACGCGGAAGAGTTGGCACAGTGGCTTTAGCATGCCGAAGGGGAGTCATGGCAACGGATAGACTGCCCAACAAGCGGCTGCAGAACGACCGCACAAGTGCGATGCACTTGTGTTCCCTCCCATTGGTCGGCGGCGTCTGAGCCGCGGCGTTGGGTCTAGGAAAGAATATGAAGAAGCTTGCCTGCTTTGTGCCCGCACTCATGTTGATTGCTGCAGCAGTCGTCTCTGCGCAAGTGACCGCTCCAGCGAGTCCGTCGCCGAACCCGCAGACGGAGGAACTGCAGGTGCTAAAGGCCCAACTTGCGACGACTGAGGCGTACCAGGACCAGTTTGTCTCAATGGTGCAATGGTCTTTGGGCGCTGTGCTTGCGATGGCGCTCGGACTCGCAGCGTTTAATTGGTACACCAGCAAGGCATCCTACGAACGCGACATCGCATCACTCCGCCTAGAGAACAGGGCGCTGCACGCCGAACTCAGTGCGTTGATAAAAGCCGATATTGAGGCTTCGGCGAAACGTCTTATTGAAGGCCTTTCCGACAGGCAAGCAGACATACAGGCGGCTGTTGCGAAGGCGCTCGACCCGAAGTTATCGAAGCATTCCAGCGACATATCTCAGTTAAGAAGCGATGTACATGAGTTGCAGTACGAACTCATCGAAAGGGAGGCCGAGGATGCTGCACGCGACAAGAGCTACGCTTGGGCTATCTACAAGTATTGCGACCTCTTGGATATCTCGGTACAGAACCGATCAGATCATTACCAAGTTGGCGCCATTTTGGACGCCATTGGTAAGTTATTGGACAATCCCGCGACTTCCTTGTCTGCCGACAACGTCACTCACGCGGTGGAAGCCCTGAAGCGGTTACCTCAACGATATCAAGCTGCGGCCCAAAACCTTATTCCTAGAATAAATAGGGCCCATAAATGAACCAAGCCGACCCAACAAAGCCATGCAGGCGACGTGCGAAGGCGCACGCGCCGGATGGCCGGCGCTGGGCTCATTCACGAAACGACAACAATCAGCGGAGACACAATGAAAATTCAGGATCAAGATATCTACCATGGATCAGCTCTCACGCAGATTGTGCAGCATGACTCTTTCAAGGCACTCAATCGAGCTAGCTCCAAGTACGGCCACTATCTAATCAACAAAGATCAGCATGTGTTTGTGAAGTACAGGACAAACAAGCGATCTCCCTGGTCTTTTACGCTTCAGCCCGATGAGCTAGAGGCAATAGCAGCAGAGATTAAAAGTAAGAAGATCGTCTTCCTTTGCGTCGTTTGTGGCACCTCGACCGTCTGCGCTCTGTCGCAGGAGGAGATCGATAGCGTCATCGATGTTCAGTCATCGTCGCCGCAGTGGGTGAAGGTTTCGGTGCCAAAAGGTGGCAGCTGTCATGTTTCGGGTAGTACGGGCAAACTGAGCAAGGTAGTGCCTCACAACTCATTTCCGGAAAAGATTTTCGGATAGCGGATGCCCAACAAGCCCATCCACGCGACGTGCGAAGACGCACTCGCGTGATGGGCGGCGTTCGGCTTGAGAACTCTTCGAATAACTCAGCGGAGGTATAAGTCATGCGAAGCGGTCTTGCGCTCGTTCTCACGATGCTGGTTGCCGGCTGTTCGACTGGGGTGGTCCAGATGGACAAAGACACATACATGGTTTCGGAGAAAGCAGCAGGTTGCGGGTTTGCCACTGCTGGCGGTCAAGAAGCAGACGCCTATAAAAAGGCAAACAAGTTCTGTGCGGCGAAGAATATGGCGGTCGAAACAATCACGGCAGATACCAAAAGCGGTGTGCCGTTCGCACGCTGTGCAAGCGCAGACTTGAAGTTCCGCTGTGTTCCGAAGCAATGAGTGCTGGCGAGCCCAACAAGCCCATCCACGCGACGTGCGAAGACGCACGCGCGTGATGGCGAACGTTGAGGCTGTAGAAAAAGTCTTCGAACTCGTAAGAAACGTTGTCTGCTTCGAAAAAATGGAGCACATAAATTGGAAAGCAGCGAACTCTCGTGCGTGAAAAAAGTCGGATTCGGCGCCGGGATCAGCCCTCCGAGTTTTCTACAGGCTCGTTATGCAGCGAGAGGAATCACAGTAATCGAATGACAACTCCGCGATGAGGTTCAAGGATGAAACTATCGGAAGTACTGAAAATGCTCGCTGAAGACGGCTGGTATCTCGTGGCAACAAAGGGCAGTCACCGGCAGTTAAAGCATCCTGCGAAGCCGGGCCGAGTCACTGTTGCAGGGAAGCCGAGCGATGATTTGGCTCCCGGCACGCTCAGCAGTATCCTGTAAGGTAAATGCCATGCGCTACGCGATCGTGATTGAGAATGCCGGTGGCAACTACTCTGCATACGTTCCCGACCTTCCCGGTTGCGTTGCGACCGGTGCCACGCTGCAAGAAGCAGAACAAGCCATTCGCGAGGCGATCGAATTTCATCTTGAAGGTCTGCGTGCGGACGGAAGCCCTATTCCGCCGCCCTCGAGCCGAGTCGACTACGTCGAAGTCGCTGCATAATAAATGTTTCGAGCCAACGCGCTCAAAGCAACGCGCGGCTCACGCGGGGCGTTGAGGCTGTAGAAAAAGTCTTCGAACTAGTACGAAACGTTGTCTGCCTCGAAAGATGGAGCACATAAATTGGAAAGCAGCGAACTCTCGTGCGTGAAAATGAAGTCGGATTCGGCGCAGGGATCAGCCCTCCGAGTTTTTCTACAGGCTCGTTAGGCATCAGTCCAAAGCATTTGCTAGCTCATGCGAGGATCAATCATGGCAAGACAAATCGTTTTCTCGTCGAAGGCAGCTAAACCAGCGCCGACCTACAGCCAGGCGGTCAAAGCGGCCGGTCTAGTTTTTGTCTCAGGTACCGCTCCAGCTGACCCGGCTACGGGCTCTATCGTGGGGTCAACTATTCAAGAGCAAACTCGGCAGTGCCTCACCAACATTCAGGCCATCCTGGAAGAGGCGGGTAGCTCGTTGGAGAAGATCGTCAGTGCCACTGTCATCCTCGCTGATGAGGATGACTTCTCTGGCATGAACGAGGAGTGGTCGAGATGGTTTCCCTCCAATCCGCCAGCTCGTCAGGGCGCCAAACTTCCTGTTCGCGTTCCTGGGCTCAAGGTGTCTGTTGCAGCCGTTGCTGAGGCCTAAGGAAACTCTGATTTATCGACTTCCCTGACCTTCGCAAGTCTGCAACTGGTTGAAATGCTTCGGTGGGCGAAGCAACTATGGTTGCGAATGGCGAGTTGATCAGAGGTTACCTAAGAGTTCATTCAACGCGCTCCTCGGTAAGAGACAATCGGAATGCCTAACAAGCGCATCAAGTTCGCGCGCACAGCGCGCCCGACTCGCAACGGCAAAGCGCCGTTGCTCGCGGCAGTGCCGCGCCGTTAGCACCCAAGACACCGAGGATGACCAGGCGTAAACTGAAGTCCAGCTACGGAGGTGCGATATGTCAGCCTCGCTGAAGAAGATTGAAGAGCAGGCAAAATCCCTGAGTGCTGAGGAGCGCGCCAAGCTTGCCGAATCTATGCTCGAGTCTTTGCACACGCCCGTCTCGGAGATCGAAGCTGCTTGGGCGGAAGAGATCGAACGGCGTGTTGCTGCTTTCGATCGCGGTGAGATTCCCGCCCATGCGGCGGAAGATGTGTTTGCGGAAGCTCGTCGCCTGTCACGGTGAAACGCGCGCGCTTCATCGCGCCAGCTCGGCGTGAGCTTCTTGCCGAAGTCGCTTACTACAACGGCCGGAGCCTGGGCTCGGAGCCCGTTTCGCCGCCGCTTTGGAAGAGGCTACGGCGCGAGCCGTCGCTTTCCCGCTCACCGGTTCCGCAGCTTCGAAGAACACTCGTCGAGTGTTCGTCAAAGACTTTCCCTTTGCGGTTGTGTACCGACCCGATGAAAACGGAATCGTCATCTTCGCGCTCGCGCACCACTCTCGTCGCCCAGAATATTGGCAGTCGCGCCTGCAAGAGCGCTAGCAAATTGTTGGACCCGACGTGCGAAACGCACGCGGCTCAACAATGGCGTTGAGGCTGTGCACGTATGAGAGTTGTCATTGTCATCAGCTGCCTGCTCTTTGGCGCTTGTGTACGGGCTCCGTCGGTGTCGGAGTCAGAAGCAGCAGGCTTCGAAGCAGCAGCAAGCGCATTGCTGGCGCGAGGCAGCGCGGGTGATACATCGTCAGCTTGGCCTGCAGAGATTCGAGCTCTGAAACCGAACGCGGTGCGCGTCACTGCCGAAGGCATCTACGTCGTAACGAGTTCATGGTTCGTTGAAGAGGCGGGCCTGTTTGTGCCGCGAAACTCCTCCGCGTTTGTTCCTGCTTCAGGTGGCGACCCGGAATATGAAAGGTTATATGGCAATGTGTTCTCGTATCGCATCCGCGGCTAGGCCCAACAAGCCCATGCACGCGCCGTTAGGCGGTACTGAGATTCAAGAGATCGGCGAGACAATCTGATCTACGAGAGCTCTTGGAAGCGAACCTTTGGAGGTGTGAGATGACAAACGGCGAACAGAAGGTGCTATGGCGCGGAGTAGCTGCTGGCACGCTCATCGGTTTGGCCATCGGCGGCCTGATCGCCTTGTTCATCGCGATGAAGCCCGCACTCCTCGGCTGATCGCGTAGCCAAGCCTCGGTATCACCTGCAGACCTACGCCTCCGGCTCATGCGTGGCCGCCGCGACGCGGCCGCTCTCTAGCGCCGGCGCAGGCGGCAACCCTGTCACTCGCAGGATCTCCTTCTCATCGAGCGTCTCGTGCGCAAGCAGGCCTGCGACGAGCGCGTCGAGCTGCTTGCGATAGGCGCGCAGCAGGCTCGTGGCCTGTTCATGGCTTTCGTTGATGATGCGTTGAACCTCGGAATCGATCAGACGTGCGGTCGCCTCGCTGAACGGCTTCTCGTTGCCAACGATGCCGAGATACTGATTCTGCCGCGGAGCGAGCTGCACCATCCCGAGCGCATCGCTCATGCCCCAACGCGTGACCATGTTGCGGGCCAGGTTCGTCGCCTGCTCGATATCGTTTTCCGCTCCCGTCGTCTTCGTCCCATACACGACTTCTTCCGCCGCGCGACCTCCGAGCATCCCGACGATGCGCGCTCGCAAATACGCTTCCGGATAATTGTAGCGATCCGTCTGCGGCCGCTGATACGTCACACCCAGAGCCTGTCCGCGCGGAACGATCGTCACGCGATGCACGGGATCTGCGCCGGGCACGACGAGGCCGAGAATCGCATGACCGCTTTCATGATAGGCGATGCGCTCGCGATCCTCGGGACTGAGCAGCAGCGGACGCTCTGGCCCCAACACGATCTTCTCCAGCGCATCGAGGAAATCCTTCTGTCGCACTTCCTTCTGCTCGCGACGCGCCGCGAGCAGCGCCGCTTCATTGACCAGGTTCTTGATATCGGCACCCGAGAGCCCCGGCGTGGATGCAGCAAGCTCGCTGAGACTCACATCCTGCGCGAGCGGAACTTTGCGCGTGTGCACTTTCAGGATCGCCTCGCGTCCCACCTTGTCCGGCAGATTCACGATCACACGACGGTCGAAACGACCGGGACGCAGCAGGGCCTTGTCGAGCACGTCCGGCTGATTCGTTGCCGCGAGCACGATGACGCCCTCGCGACCGGAGAATCCATCCATCTCCGTGAGGATCTGATTGAGCGTCTGCTCTTGTTCGCTCGAGCCGCCGATCGACACGGGGCCGCGTGCCCGACCAATCGAATCGATCTCGTCGATGAAGATGATGGCAGGTGCGGACTCGCGCGCCTGCCTGAACAGATCGCGCACACGGGCCGCACCGACGCCGACGATCATCTCGACGAACTCGGCCGCGCTCATCGAAAAGAATGGGACGCCCGCTTCGCCAGCGACTGCTCTCGCCAACAGAGTCTTCCCTGTTCCGGGCGCGCCGACGAGCAGCACACCTTTCGGCGCCGTGCCGCCCAGGCGCGTGTATTTGTCCGGGTCCTTGAGGAAATCCACGATCTCGACCAGCTCGTTCTCGGCCTCATCGATACCGGCCACGTCGTCGAAGGTGACTTTCGTCTGCGCTTCCTGGTCGTAACGCCGCGCCTTGCTCTTGCCGATTCCCATGAGCGCGCCGCCCAGCCCTCCGCCCTGCTGCGACGCGCGACGAAACAACCATACGTAGAAGGCGATGATCAGGATCGCGGGGCCGAAGCCGAATAGCAGCGTGGACCATGGGCTACCGCTTTGGATCGGGATCGCACTGATCTCGACACCATGCTCGATCAGAAATTGTTCGAGACCTGGATCGACAAACGCCGGCAGCGTCGTCGTGAATGTCTTGGAGGTTTTCGGCTCGACATTCGAGCCGAACAACGGCGCTGCCGTCTTCTCCTGTTCCTTGCGCGCTTTCTCGATCTCCTCTTCCGTCGGCCATGTCACGGCCTCGACGAACCGTCCTTCGATACTCGCACCCTGGCTGTAGATGGATTCGACGTTGCCCTGCTCAACTTGCTGCTTGAATACCGTATAGGGAATCGTGATGGCTTCCACGCCCGCAGGGAACAACATGCGCATCAGCAGATAGTTGAGCGCAAGAATCACCAGGAAGGTCATCCACGTCGCGCGCGGCGGCATTCTGGGCGCCGGCGCCTGGCCTTGCCGTCCAGTGCGCGGATCGGGTGGCGGAGTTTTCGCCCCCGAGCCAGGATCGCGATCGCGTTGCGTTGGCCAAATCATGAGTGACTCCGAACCGCGTGACCCACGAACTGTAGGGACTTGGCGGACCTGTCGAACGAACCAACTCGCTGCAAGGCCTCTCGTAGGATGAGCACAAGCGATGTCACTGTCGATAAGCATGCAGGGGTGCCGCACCTGCGAATAACCGACCTCACGCCGTCCGATTCATCTCGCGCTTGACGCCAATACGTACGACCGTATTATTTGGCCATGCCAAAGCCATCGCTGCGAGATGACATCATCGATGCCGGTCTCAGAGTCATGTTCCGTCGCGGATACATGGGATCGGGTGTCCGCGACATCGTTGCGGAAGCATCTGCGCCACAAGGATCTTTCACGAATCATTTCAGGTCGAAAGAGGACTTCGCCCGCGAGGTGCTCGATCGATACTTCGAGCACGTGAAGACGCTCGTCGCCGGCGCGCTGGAAGACGAATCGATTCCGCCCCGCCAGCGGTTACGCAAGTACCTCGACATCATCACGAAGCGACTTGCGGACGACGGATTTGCACGCGGATGCCTGATCGGCGACTTCAGTCTCGAGGCTGCGCAGCACAGCGAAATGTTGCGCGAACGGCTGGCCGAGATCTTCGTGCAATGGCGGGCTCCATTCGCAAAGTGCATTGCGGAAGCACAGGCAGCTGGGGAGATCGACGCGGAATTCAGCGCTGTGGATCTCGCCGAGTTCTTACTGGCTTCGTGGCAGGGCGCCATCCTTCGAATGAAAGTGGAACGAAGTGCGAAGCCGCTCGAGCGATTCAAGTCGATTGCATTTCAATCCGTGTTCAAGGAGAACAGTCGTGATCCCAAGCGCTCTTCGACATCAGCTCGTGTTCGGACATCGCGTCGCGTACCGCGAGGCCGGCGATGACTCGAAGCCCACTGTCCTGTTTCTGCATGGAAACCCCACGTCGTCGTTCATCTGGCGGAACATCATTCCCCACGTCGCGCAAGTCGCGCACTGCATCGCGCCCGATCTGATCGGATTCGGCGATTCCGACAAGCCGGACATCTCCTATCGCTTCCAGGATCATGTCCTCTATCTGGATGAATTCCTCGACAGCCTCGGCATCGACAGCGCATATCTCGTAGCACAGGACTGGGGCACGGCCCTCGCCTTTCATCTCAGTGCGCGCAAGCCGGCATTCGCTCGCGGACTGGCATTCATGGAATTCATTCGACCCATGCCGAGCTGGGACCACTTCCATCAGGCGCCCCAGGCCAGAGCGCTCTTCCAGCAGTTCAGAACACCGGACGTCGGCGAGAAACTCGTACTGGAAGACAACCTATTCATCGAGCGCATCCTTCCGGGCTCGATCAAACGCAAGCTGGACGACGAGGAGATGGCCGCCTATCGACGTCCATTTCAAACGATGGAATCGCGTCGTCCGGTGCTGCAATTTCCACGCGAGCTGCCGATTGCGCGCACCCCAGCGGATGTCTACACAGCCCTTGAGGAAGCTCATGCAGCGCTGAGAACTTCACACTTCCCGAAGCTGCTGTTTGTCGGCAATCCCGGCGCGCTCGTGTCGCCCGAATTCGCAAGGAACTTCGCCTCCACGTTGAACGATTGTGAGTGCGTCGAGCTGGGCAGCGGCTTGCATTACCTGCAGGAAGATCATCCCGAAACGATCGGACGTGAGGTCGCACGGTGGATTGCAAGGCACGAGGCTTTGCGCAACCGCCGCGACTTAAGCGCCGACGCGGCCGCAAGGCAATAACTCCTGCGGGGACGCATCGATCTTCCTTACGAGGTTGACTGGACTCGCTGCGCGCTCTACTGAAGCCATAAACAACTCTGCAGCGCAGGCAGCTCCTGTGAGCCCTCCTCTGTCAACCGCGACCTGCCTTTCGCGTTACATCCGGCTTCGTCCACCGCGAATGGAGTTGCCGAGAATGTCAGCCAGAGCCGCGTTTCGATGTCTGATGCTGTTGGGAGTCACCCTTGTCGCGGGGTGCAGCGATGACGATGACTCGTCTCCGCCCGACATCCCACACGCGTTCGACGCGGTCGACACTGCGGCGCGCGCGGCGTACGCAGAGAACAACGTGCCAATGGGCCTGGCGGTCTACACGCCGGACGGCACCAAGCTGTTCGAGCAGATGTACGGCAGTTTCTCTGCCGATCGTCGTGTCGCGATTGCGTCCGCGTCCAAGCTCGTCTCAGGCATCACGCTCTTCCGACTCATCGATGCGGGATACCTTTCGCTCGATTCGACCACTGCTCAAGTGCTCGGCTGGAGCGGAGACAAAGGCGAGATCACGCTGCGTCATCTGCTGTCGTTCACGTCCGGCCTGCCGCCCGAGCACGCATGTACTTATCAATCCGGCGTGACGCTCGCCGAGTGCGTCGACGAGATCGCACAAGAGAATCTCGCGGGATCGCCTGGTGCTCGCTTCGACTATGGCAGCACGCATTTACATGTCGCGGCTCGCATGGCTGAGGTGGCTGTCGGTGCAAGCTGGAATGACATCTACGAAGAGCAGATTCGCGCACCGCTGCAGCTTGCCCCCGAGTTTGCTTTCTACGCAGCTCCGCGCCAGGGCATTGGCTTGCAGCCCATCAATCCGCTGCCCGCCGGTGGTATGCGCGCATCGATGAACGACTATGCGAGCGTTCTGCAGTTCGTCTATCACAAAGGTCAGTGGCAGGGCTCGCAGCTCATCGGCCCGCACATCTTCGATCTGCAGGCGGTGCAGCCTTATCCAGACGCAGTGATGGGCAACACACCGAGCGCACTCAATGCTCGTTACGGCCTCACCGCATGGCTCGAATGCGCGACGCCCGCGACGGGATGCTCGACGATCTCGTCGCCTGGCGCGTTCGGGTTCACGCCGTGGCTCGATCGCGAGACGGGCTACTACGCGATTCTCGGGATGCAGCTGGATGATTTTCGTAATGACCGCGGCCTGGGTCCGCGCATCCAGCAGACACTGAAGCCGCTGATCGCCGAGGCGGTCGCAGGGATGTGAGCTTCTCAGCCAACCAACCTGGGGAAGCTCTGATTTATCGACTTCTCTTCTTCGCAAGTCTGCAACTGGTTGAAATGCTCCGGTGGGCGAAGCAACTCTGGTTGCGAATGGAGAATTGATCAGAGATTCCCTAGGCTCGAACGTCAGCCACGCGCTCGAAAATTGTCCTGCTGAGTACGCTTGATGAAATCGCGTATCAGCGGCGCCGCGGTGGCGGTATGTGTCTCGAGCAACAGATGGCCGGCGTCGAAGACATGCGCTTCCATTCGGGGAAGCGCTTGCATCCACGACAACGTTTCGGCGAGCTCGAAGAAGACATCGTGCCTTCCCCAGAGCATCAGAGACGGCGGCTGCCAGCGCGCGAGATAGTCTGCGATGTCTTCGAAGCGCGCGGCGTAGTGGCCATAGTCCGCAACGAGCGCTCGCTGCGAATCCATCCGGCCTGGCAGGTTCATCACTCGCCAGTCCTCTTCCCAGCGCGCGGGCGGAATGCGTTGCGCAACTTCGGCTGGAACACCCGAGAGGTACTGATCGCGCGTGCCTTCGAATGTCAGATGCGCAGTGGCTGCAGCCTGATTTTCTGGACTCGGATCCGCCCAGTAGGCCTGCGTTGCGGCCCACCCCGCGCCGAAGCCTGTCCGATGCGCATTCGCATTCTGGATGATGAGGCCCAGCACTCGTTCGGGGGCCTGCATCGCGATGTGAAATCCCACAGGCGCGCCGAAGTCATGCAGATAAATGAACCGCGGACCGATCTCGAGGTGATCGAGCAGCTCCGCGATTGCCTGTCCAAACGCAGAGAATGAAACTTTCGGCAACACATCCGACTCGCCGAATCCCGGCAGATCAGGCGCAACGACGAAGGCCTCCTGCGACAGCTCGGTCATGAGCTCTTCGAACATTCGCGCCGAGCTCGGAAATCCATGCAGCAGCAACACCGCCGGCCGCAACGCATCGCCTGCCGTCAGGAACGACAATTCCGCGCCGGCCGCAAGTGCCAACCGTTGTCGAGTCGGCAAAGACATACCTCGATCCTCCATCATTGATCTGCCAGCGCTGCGACCCTCCTGGCGTCGAAACGCATCGCAAAACCTTATCGGCCAACGACGACTCGAGAAAAAGCGATTAGCAAACCATCGAGGCGCAAGAGCATCAGGCAGATGGCAGCGATCGCCGAGCTTGCGCGAGTCCCCAATCGTTCATCGCACGCAGGATCGGCTCCAACGAACATCCATACGCGGTTATGGCGTATTCGACGCGTGGCGGTACTTCGGGATAAGCCCTGCGTTGTACGAACCCGTCACGCTCCAGTTCCTTGAGATGCAGCGTGAGCATGCGTTGACTCACTCCTGGAATGTCCCTTTGCAACTCTGTGTAGCGACGCACTCCTTTGAGCAAGTGAAACAAGATGACCGGTTTGTACTTGCCTCCGATCGCATCCAGCGTGATCTCGATGGGACAGTAGACAAACTGCTTCTTCATCGCCTCTCTCACCTGCGTGGCGTCACGAACAAATTTGTGCCTTCTTGTCAGGTTCGCCACGGCGCGAAAAGATCCACCGCTCGAACGAAGGAGACACTCATGCGGATATTCGTGATCGGCGCAACAGGGTATATCGGCGGATCGGTGGCGCAAGCCA
The DNA here is from genome assembly GCA_023423935.1 of Pseudomonadota bacterium. Classification (GTDB taxonomy): domain Bacteria; phylum Pseudomonadota; class Gammaproteobacteria; order Steroidobacterales; family Steroidobacteraceae; genus Steroidobacter. The sequence goes on from JAFAEQ010000005.1 coordinate 75,821, forward strand.
TGCGCGACGATGGCCACGAGGTGTTGGGTCTCGCGCGCACCACGGAAAAAGCGGAGCAACTTCGTGCCCGCGGCATCGAGCCTGCACTCGGCACGTTGTTCGATGCTGCGCTCATCACATCCGCGGCTCAGAGCGCTGACGCTATCATCAACGCCGCAGACTCCGACAACCCGTATGTCGTGACCACGTTGCTGGACGCACTACGCGGATCGGGCAAGACACTGATTCATACGTCCGGCTCGAGCATCGTGGGCGATCGCGCGGGCGGTCACGCATCGGACGTCGTATATGACGACGAGCAGACCCGCCCGCCCCCTCGACTGGAGAAGCGCGGCCGCGCTGCCATCGACGAGGCGGTAGCGAGCGCAGCCAATCACGCATTGCGCTCGATCGTCATCTGCCCCTCGATGGTCTACGGCCCGGGGCGCGGACTACACACGCAATCCGTCCAGATACCGATGCTCGTCCGGCTGGCACGCGAGTTCGAGGCAGGCGCCCATATCGGCCCGGGCGAGAATCGTTGGTCGAACGTGCACATCGACGATCTCGTGGATCTGTACCGAGTAGCGCTCGCTAGCGCGAGCGCCGGTGCGTTCCTGTTCGCAGAGAGCGGTGAAGCCTCGATGCGCGACATCGCTGCGGCGATCAGTCGGCAGCTCGGCTATTCCGGAAAGACAGTCAGCATCTCAGTCATGGAAGCGATTCGCCGCGTGGGTGCGGAAGCCGCCGAGTTTGAGAGTATCGAAGCAGGACATCCGTGACTTCGTGTCGCTGAAGTGGCTGGCCCCCATGTGCGTCTGCGCCCCGAGGCAGCCAGGCGCTTTACGCTCGTTCCATGAACATCCAGCGATGGCCTTCGAGATCTTCGACGCGATAGCGGCGTCCCGGTCCGCCTTCTTCGATACCGGAGAGCAGCGTCGCGCCGGCCGCTCTAGCCCGACTGAAGTGCGCATCGATGTCGTCGACGTAGACGAGCACGCCGTCGACGACCCACGGAACGGCATACGCTTTACGCATGATTTCGCATGCCGCGCGATGCTTCTTCGGAGACTGATAGTTTGCGCTGGGCGTCGCCAGCATGATCAATCCGCCGCCGTCGGTCTGCATCTCACCATGCGTCAATCGGCCTTCCGCGTCGAGCATGCGCATGCGCTCGACGAAGCCGAAGGCCGATGCGAGCCATGCCATCGCCTGGAGGCCCTCCTCGTAGGAAAGCATCGGGACGGCTCCAGGCGATGCATCGATCACATCTGGCATAAGCGCTCCTCATGGAACTGATTGTATGCGAGACCTTCCGGCACGATCCATTCGCGCGACGCTCCGAGCTTCACCGTGAGATGCGCTCAGTGCCCAGCATAATGCTCATGCGATCTTCGTCAGCGACAACTCGATCGATCTGCCTGACCGATCGCCTTGGATGATGCCTTCGATCTTCCTGACTGAGAACCCTCGAAGCCGAATCAACGTCGCGGAGCCTTTCAGCCCTCTGCACGAAGTGTGGGAACGACTTGCCGTTCAAGGACGAGGCATTCGTGAAGGTGTTGCAGATCCCGCTCCAGCGCGCGCGGCAAGGGGCCGAGGGGCGACGGCTCCGTGTTGTTGCGTATGCAGGCAATGTAGTCTTCGATTGTTGCGTGAATCCGCGCACGATCATCGCTCGAGATGGCTGCGGCAGAATCCGACGGAACCGAACCGCCCTGCTGCTCCAATTGCCAGCACATCGACAGCGTTCGATAGGCAAGCCGCTCGGTTGCCGCGACCGTCGGCCAAACCTGTTCCACAGTCGCTTTCTGAGTGGCCGTCGCGAGGAGGCTGTCGTCGTAGCCGTGCGCGAGGGCGAAGGACGCCCATTCCAATTCGTCCCGCACCTTCCTGGCCTCTGGCGTGACCACCGAGCCACGGGACGCATGCTCCACCGCCGCATCGACCGCCTGCAGCGTGCGAATGATCTGGTCGGGAATCTGCTGAGTCACCGCGCGCGGCGGAATCAACCGAAACACGATCAGCGCTACCAGGCATCCGGCCAGCGTGTCGACGCCTCGCGCAAGCAGATAAGAGCCCGGGTCTGGCAAGGGATGCACCCCACCCACGATCGTAAACGCAAGGCCCGTAATGAATACTGCGGCGAGTGTGTAGCTGCTCGGGATCAACATCTGTACCGCGAACTGCAGCGCGAGCATCGTCACCGCGAGCCAGACTCCCTGCGGGTGCACCAGCAGGATCACGCTGGCGAGTACCAGGCCGATCCAGGTTCCCACGGTGCGTTCGATGCTACGTCGAAGCGTATGCGGCCAATCGAAACCCTGGTGGAGCACGAGGACGGCGGCTGAGACGGCCCAGTAAGCGCGCTCGATATGAACGGCTGCCGCGATAGTACCAACGACCACCGAGGCGACTCCCACACGAATGATGATGCGTAACGTGTTGGAGCCAGGCTGCAACGCCTCCGCCAGAGCCGCAAAGGCGCCCGGACGCCGCAACGCTTCTGTGGGAACAGAGACGGCCTCCGACTCCTGCTTGCTCTCGACCTGCGCTGCGAGTGTCTTGGTCCGCTCGATCAACTCCGCTGAAGGCTTCTGCTTACGGCTTGCGGCTCCCAACGCCTCGGCGAATCGCAGGTTCAACTCGGAGCTGATTGCACGCAGCCGGGAGACCGTGGGGTTCGGACGAGCGTGCACCGGCTGCTGAGTCACCATGACCGAAGAGGAAGTGTGGAGCGCCTTCGCCGCACGGTCCCGCGCCGCAGCTTCCTGCGCACTGCCCACGGCATTGATGTACGCGACAACCGCCTTCGCTGCGGACGCAACTGCTTTGCGCTCGGGTCCGCGTGGCGCAAAGAGCGCTCCCGACATGTGAACCAACCATGCGAAAGCACCTCCGCAGAACACGAAGAAGGCTACCTTGATCAGACTGAGACCCACCGAAGGAATGGCTGTTCCTGCGGCGCACGCGAGCGTGAACACGTACGCCCCCGGCTGACCGAGCTGCAATGCGTTGCTGAGCCAGGCAGCAATCACCGCCACCCCGGCGACGACAAGAACCACGGCCCACGCAATCTTCGAAACGGACATGCCCAAAGGCACCAGGATCGCCAATGCGATCACCACGACTCCGAGATGCTGTGCACGGCTGAAATACGGTCGACCACTGCCGTACATGGAGGTGAAGGCACCGAGCACGGCCATCAGGCCCGCGATCATGTTGCCCAGCCACCAGCCCGCCAGCAGCGGCAAGGTCATGCAGAGTCCTGCGCGCAGCGCACGCAGCGCAGTTCCCGGAGGTGGGCGATGCACCTCAAACATGCCGTGCAACAACTTCGATGCAGGCATCGATCTTCCGGGTGGCGATGCGGCCATAGCCACACTATGCGCGGTCAGGCGCCTTTGATCCTCGCTCGACAAACAAACACACCACACCCGATCAGCTCGATTGCACCCGTGCTCACAGCGCGTAATCACTCCACGCATACGGATGCTGCGTGAATGACAGCTGCGACGTCGATCTCATGAACGTCTCGAGTATTGGACTGCAGCAATGCACACATCTTTCTTCATGTGTCTTCAGTGGCGTTTGTTACTGGCACCGGATCTCTGGATGCGCACGGTCGAAACCGCTCTGAAGCAAACGAGGCTCGAGGCGAGATACAGCGCGCTCCTTCAGCATCGCCCGCTATCATGCTTCGGCAATTGCACGGGAGGATCACATGACGACTACGGACTGGCGCCTGGCATTCATGGGCATCGCGCTTTCATGGGCAACCATCGCCACAGCGCAGACCGGGGCCGTGCAGTCGCTCGACATACGCATACCGCTCGCCCCGCAGCCTGTACGCATCGGCACTGATCTGCATCTCTTCTATGAGCTCCATGTCACCAGCTTCCGCTCCTCGCCACTTGCACTGACGGGGCTCGATGTTGTCGATGCTCGCAGCGGCAAGTCCCTGCGACGACTTCAGGATTCAGCCCTCGCGGATTCATTCGAAACAATGACGAAGGAAGCGGCGCCATTGATCCTCGCGCCAGGCATGAACGGCGTGATCTATTTGTCGCTACCTTTAGACGGCGAGGCGCCACACGCACTGACTCATCGAATGACTTTCAATGCAAAGCAGACTGGCGAATCGCACAACGCCGCATTGATGACGGACGAACTGGCGGTCGACTCCTCCGCGCTACCGAAATTCTCTGCGCCGCTCCGAGGTGGACTCTGGGCCGCGCTTTACGATCCATCGATGTCGCGAGGCCACCGTCGCGTGGTCTACGCGGTCGATGGCCATGCACATCTTCCGGGACGCTTCGCGGTGGACTTCTTTGGCGTGGATGCCGAAGGTAAAACACATCGCGGCAGCGGCGAGCGGCCTTCGGACTATCTTGGCTATGGTGCGGATGTGCTTGCGGTGGCTGATGGCACCGTCGTGGCCGCCCGCGATGACTTCGATGAGCCGTCCACGCTGACGCAAGCGCGTGAGCCCACTGCGATCGGCGATGCGACTGGCGCGTATGTCACGCTCGATATCGGCGGCGGTCACTATGTGTTCTATGAGCACCTGAAGCCGGGCCTTGCAGTGCGCATCGGCCAGCAAGTGCGACAAGGCGCACGTCTGGGTGCGCTTGGAATGACGGGACAGGCAATGACTCCACATCTGCACTTTCATGTCGCGAACGCCAATGCGCCGCTTGCAGCGGAAGGCACGCCTTATCATCTGGCCGCCTACCGCGTGCTCGGTCGATACGACTCCATTACTGATTTCGGGACCCAGCCATGGCGCAAGCTCGAAGCGCCGATCGTTCTCAGAGAATCGTTGCCGGCGCCGAATGTGGTCGTGACCTTCCAGCCGTAGCGCCGTTGCGGCTCCCCCGCTCGCATCTGCGAGCGAAAGCCATCAGTGGCTCTCCGCCCGTGCTATCCACCCGCCCACGGTCCGCGCAACACGCCGGCGTTGCGCGGATACTGTCTCGGCGCATGTTGCACGGTGAGCCATTTTTCGCTCGTGAAGGCTCTCACCGCCCACTCGCCACCGAAGCGTCCGATGCCGGAGTTCTTCTCGCCGCCGAACGGATTGTTTGGCAGATCGTTCACGGGTTGATCGTTCACATGGACCATTCCGGCTTCGACGCGCGCCGCGAATCGCACTGCGCGTTCGGTGTCGCTGCTGAACACTGCACTCGATAGACCGAACGTCGTTTCATTCGCGAGCGCCAGCGCTTCATTCTCATTTGCAGCAGGGATGATCGGTGCGATCGGACCGAAGATTTCCTCGCGCGCGATCTTCATATCATTCTTCACGTCCGCGAACACATGCGGCGGCAGCACCTGCCCTTGCGCTTTCCCGCCGAGCACTTCCCGCGCACCACTCGCGCGGGCTTCTTCGATACGTGACTGCAGCCCCTGAAGCTGCTTCTCGTTGATGATCGGACCGATCAGCGTTTCCGCGTCGGCCGGATCACCGGCCTTGAGCACGCGCGCTTGCGCGGTGAAGCGCTCCACGAACGGCTCGTAGAGCTTGCGATCGACGATAAACCGGTTGGTGATCATGCAGATCTGTCCCTGATGCAGGAATTTGCCGAACACAGCCGCCTCGACTGCCCGATCGAGATCCGCATCCTCGAGCACGACGAACGGCGAATTGCCGCCGAGCTCCAGCTCCACGCGCTTCATGATCGGCGCCTCAGAGACGGCAAGCCGAGCAATGTTGCGTCCCACGGGTGTGGAGCCCGTGAACGAGATGACTCGCGATGCCGGATGACACACGAATGCATCGCCGATAGCGCTGCCTGCGCCGACGACGACGTTGAGCACACCCGCCGGCAGCCCTGCTTCCTCGAAGATCTTCGCGAGCAGCAATCCACCGGTGATGGGCGTGTCGCTCGCGGGCTTGAGCACGACCGCATTGCCGATTGCCAATGCGGGAGCCGCCGAGCGGTTACTGAGCTGCAGCGGCCAATTCCACGGACTGATCACGCCCACGACGCCGACGGGTTGCGCCACGACGCGACATTCCTTCCCTGGCACGTCGGCAGGGAGAATCCGACCCTCGAGTCGATAGGGAGTGAAGGACGCTTCGAGCATGACTGCGCGTACGGCACCCCACTCGAGCTCTGCCTTGATGCGCGTACTGCCGGCCTCGTTGATGAGCCAGTCCACGATCTCATCATGGCGCATCTCCATCACCTGGGCCGCGCGTCGCATTACCTCGGAGCGTTCGGAAGGAAGTCGTTGCGCCCAGGCGCGGTGCGCTTTCACCGCCGCCGTGTGGGCATCATCGACGTCGCGCTCATTCGCAAGCGGAATCTCGACGAGGAGTTCGCCGGAATAAGGATTGCGATCGGCGAGGCGCCCATCGCCGCCGCCGGCACGCCAGGCACCGTCGATGAACTGTCGATCAAAACCCTCGTAGCGCTTCACCTGACGCTGTGTCGTGGGATTTGCAGCCATGGCTCATCTCCGAAAATGTCTCGGAAGGCTAGCAGGCGCGTCGACGCCGTTTCTTATGTACTTCTGTCTACGTGACGGGCCTCTGTGTGCAGCTTCCGTATTCGTGCGACATCGAAAGCATCTTGCGTGTGATGATCGATGATCTTCGACGCCTGCGAGCTTCATGCGAGGGATCAATCCGCGCGTACTCATTCAGCGCGCAGAATCTGCGCGCTCAGCTCTTTGTCACGTGGAGCGTTGCAGAACTCAGATCAGCTTCCTCGCTGCAGCGCCCGACGCACCTCAGCAGCGAACCCGCGCACGGTGAATCCGTCCGCCAGCTGATCGATGAAGATGACGTCGGAGATCGCGTTTCGCGTTCGCAGCGGCAGAATCGCCTGGTACTCGGGCGATCGATACCATGCTTGCGCCGCCTCGCGACTGGGAAACTCCATCAGCACCACCGCGCCCGGCCAGGCCCCCTCGATCACTTCGCCCGGCCCCTGCGCCAGCCACTTTCCGCCGTGAGGTGCAACGGTGGCCTCGACATGCTCGAGATACATCAGCGCCTCGTCGTTCGGAATATCGCCGGGAATGCGCAGATGATTGATCAGATACGTCGTCATGGCTCAGGTCCGATATGCACGCATCGGCGGTTCTACGCTGTTCGACGAGGATGTTGCCTGACCGTGACGAGATGATGTCCTGACAGGTGGGCATTGGTTTCAATTGACATCGGCCGTGGGCGATGGGATCGCTGCCCACTGACAGGTGCCAGACGCTAGGCGCTAGGTGCTAGGTGCTAGCCAGAAGATGGGGATGATCGGATATCTCTAGCGCCTTATGGGCGTAGCGTCGTTTCCCGTCCCTTGCAAGCCCCCTATTGGGGTTCATCGGAAAGTTCGACTGACCCTACTCTGTACGCCGGACTAACGTACCTCGCTCACCCCACACAGGAGGGACTGCCGTGCCTGACAAAGAACACACCACGAGTGCCAGCGAAAGCGAGAACCCGGCCATTCCGGCGCCCACTCCCAAGACCGACCGGCGTCCGCGCTCCAACAAGGACTGGTGGCCGAATCAGCTCGATCTCTCGGTGCTCCACACGCACTCGCATCTTTCGAATCCCATGGAAGCGGATTTCAACTACGCCGAACAGTTTGCGCAGCTCGATGTGGACGCATTGAAGAAGGATTTGATGGAGCTGATGACGAACTCGCAGCCCTGGTGGCCCGCAGACTATGGTCACTATGGTCCGCTGTTCATTCGCATGAGCTGGCACGCGGCTGGCACCTACCGCATCGGCGACGGTCGCGGCGGCGGCGGTGAAGGTCAGCAGCGCTTCGCGCCGCTGAATAGCTGGCCGGATAACGCCAATCTGGACAAGGCGCGACGCCTGTTATGGCCGATCAAGAAGAAATACGGACAGAAGATCTCATGGGCCGATCTGCTGATCTTCGCCGGCAACGTCGCGTATGAATCGATGGGATTCAAAACGTTCGGTTTCGGCTTCGGGCGCTCCGACGTGTGGGAGCCGGAGGACATTTTCTGGGGCCCCGAGGACACCTGGCTCGGCGATGAGCGCTACGGCGACGATCGCAAGCTCGCACGGACACTCGCCAACGTGCAGATGGGTCTGATCTATGTGAACCCTGAAGGTCCCGGCGGTCGACCCGACCCTGCGGCTTCGGCGCACGATATTCGCGAGACGTTCGCACGCATGGCGATGAATGACGAAGAGACCGTCGCATTGATCGTCGGCGGCCATACAGTCGGCAAAACGCACGGCGCCGCTCCCGCTGCCGGCAACGTTGGTCCCGAACCCGAAGCGGCGCCGCTGCACCAGCAAGGCCTCGGCTGGAAGAACAAGTTCGGCACTGGCGTCGGCGCTGATGCAATCACGAGTGGGCTCGAGGGTGCATGGACGAACAATCCCACGAAGTGGGACACGGGCTTCCTCGAGAACTTGTTCAAGTATGAGTGGGAGCTGACGACCAGCCCCGCGGGCGCTCATCAATGGAAGCCGAAGAATCCAGAAGCGAAAGGCACCGTGCCTGATCCGTTCGACAAGAAGAAGCGCCACTCGCCCACGATGCTCACCAGCGATATCGCGCTGCGAGTCGATCCGATCTACGCGCCGATCGCGAAGCGCTTCCATGAGCATCCTGAAGAGCTCAATGAAGCTTTCGCAAGGGCCTGGTTCAAGCTGCTTCATCGCGACATGGGGCCGCGCTCTCGATATCTGGGTCCGTGGGTCCCCGAGCCGCAGCAATGGCAGGATCCGGTTCCGCCCGTGGATCATCCGCTGATCGACGAGGACGACATCAAAGCATTGAAGCGCGCCGTGCTCGCTGCAGGCGTGTCCATTCCTGATCTGGTGTCCACCGCGTGGAATGCGGCAGCGAGCTTTCGCGGCACCGACAAACGAGGCGGAGCGAACGGCGCGCGCATCCGCCTTGCTCCGCAGAAAGATTGGGAGGCCAACGAACCGCCGCGACTCGCCAACGTGCTGCAGGCTCTTGAACGCGTGCGTGAAGATTTCAATAAATCGGCGTCCGGCGGCAAACGAGTTTCGCTCGCCGATCTCATCGTTCTCGCGGGGTGCGCGGCAATCGAAGAGGCTGCGCGCAAAGCGGGTCACGAAATCGAGGTACCGTTTCATCCCGGCCGTACAGACGCGACGCAAGAGCAAACGGACGTCAACACCTTCGATGTGCTCGAACCGGTCGGAGACGCATTTCGCAATTACTTCCAGGCCGACGATTGGCTGACGCATGAGACGCGGCTGCTCGATCGCGCGAACCTGTTGAAGCTGACAGCACCGCAGATGACTGTTCTGCTCGGTGGCCTGCGCTCGTTAGACGCGAACTACGCACAGTCCAGGCTCGGCGTGTTCACGAGCAGGCCCGGCACGCTGACGAATGATTTCTTCGTCAACTTGCTGGACGCTGCCACGGCCTGGCGTCCCTCGGCGTCGAACAATGCAGAGTACGAGGGCTACGATCGCGCGAGCGGCGCCGTCAAATGGACGGCCACAGCGGCAGATCTCGTATTTGGCGCTCACTCCCAACTACGTGCGCTGTCTGAGGTGTACGCCTGTGATGATGCGCAACCGAAGTTCGTCAAAGACTTCGTTGCGGCCTGGAGCAAAGTGATGGATCTCGATCGATACGATCTGCTCGCGCGCCAACAGCCCACTCGCGCGACAGCCGGGTAACGATCGCGTCCGTAAACGCGATCGCGGTGAAGGCCGCAGCCGAATTACCCGGCTGCGGCCTCGATCGGTCTTCTTATTGCGCGGTCATGCGAACGTAGCGATCGAGCGCCCTGATCCCGAAGCCGACGGCGCCGGGGGGTGAGGTGGGCAAGCCTTCACTTTCGCGCCACGCTATCGGAGCAATATCGAGGTGCGCCCACGGGGTGCCACTCTCGATCCACGCGCCGATGAAATGCGCGCCGTGACCTGCACCACCGCCCATGCTGCCGCCGCTGCCGTTGCGGATGTCGGCGATGGGAGATTCGAGATCTTTCGCGTACGAGGGGTGCAACGGCAAACGCCAGAGCAGTTCGCCCGCTTGTTCGCCAGCGCTCAGCAACTGTGCCGCGAGTGCGTCGTCGCGAGAGAAGAGCCCTGCGTAGTCATCGCCTAACGCGGTCGCCGCCGCACCGGTGAGTGTCGCCAGATCGATGAGGACTCGCGGCTTGAACTGCTGCTGCGCGTACCACACCGCATCGGCGAGCACCATGCGGCCCTCGGCGTCGGCGCTCATGATTTCGAACGTCTTGCCGGACATGGTGCGCACCACATCGCCGGGTCGTGCAGCGCCACCATCGGGCATGTTCTCTGCGAGCGCGGCGATACCAACCGCATTCACGGGAGCCTTCCTGCCGGCGAGCGCCAAGATTGTGCCCGTCGCGGCAGCAGCACCGGACATGTCGCTCTTCATGCGCCACATACCGGCGTTCGGCTTGATGGAAACACCACCGCTGTCGAACGTGATGCCCTTGCCGACGAAAGCATACGGCGCATCACCTGCTTTGCCGCCGTCGTAACGCACGACGAGCAAACGGGGCGGACGCGTGCTGCCTTTGCCGACGGCGAGCATTCCACCCATGCCGAGCTTTTCCATCGCAGGCACATCGAGCACCTCGATGCGAACGTTCGGGACGCCGCGGAATGCCTCACGCGTACGTTCGACGAAGCTCTCCGGATAGATCTCGTTTGAAGGCTCGGTGATCAGATCGCGCGCATACCTGACCGCATCCGCCACCGGCCGCCACTGCGCCGAATACGTCGAACCCGCAGCCGTGCCCCCGGGCGTGCGAACCACAATCTCGCCCTCGCCTACGACCGGCGCGCCGGGAGCCTTCTGTCGATACTTGGTGAATCGATACTGTCCGAGCGCTGCACCGAATGCGAGATGCGCACCGGCGTCGGTTTCCGCACCGGACCACAAAATCTCGATACGTTTGACGGGACTGCGCGCCCCGACCTGCCCAACCCAGCCACCGACATCCTCGAAAACACGCGCACTGGGAGCCTCACTCCCTGTGCCGACCAGGATCACGCGCTCATACGGACCGATGCCCGCGAGCTCAAGCAGCTTGTCGCGGTCGCCGCGATAATTCATTGCCGTCACGGCGCGCTTCAAGGCACCGCCCAACGCCGCATCGAGCTCCGCGAACACACCTTCCTGCGGCACGTCCTGACGCACGGCAAGAGCGATCGTGCCGGATGACGGCAAAGCATAGGGAGCGAAAGAAATTTCCCGCTGCGCAGAAGCTTCGACACCGGTCAAAGCCAGCAACAGGGCAGAAACAAACCGCATCAATCCTCGCATCACGTTCCTCCAAGCGTCGGGGCCGTCGATTGTACAAAGGGCATCGCCCTGTTGGCCTGCGTCGCTTGCTGATTTTTCGCACAGCTCGACGCGGCTCTCGTTCGGGTCGTCGACACCTGTGCTCCTTACGATCTGCCTCTTGATGAAGTCAACGAATGTATACAGAGCTCCGCACTCGCTAAAGTTGGTGCAAATATCGGCGTCAGACATCGCGAGTGACGCGACGTCGAGGACGCGCACCAACTTCAGCGAGTGCATTCCGCGCGCGTGAGAGCGTGATGGCCTGATCCGAATGATCCGGACGTGAAGGCGGTCATCGACCTCGATGCTCTGGGTCGTCACGCAATGTCCCGAGTTTGCGAACGATCTGGACGCTTCAGCAACCTTGCGCATCCGAACTCTTCCGCGACGGCTTGATTCTGAATCGAGTTATATTTAACCTTTCGGTTAACAAGAAGTGGAGGGAACGATGACTGTGCAATCGATCAGCACGACCTTCGCTGCGCTCGGCGATCCGACGCGCCTGGCGATCCTGTCGCGCCTGGCTCAAGGCGAAGCGACGGTGACAGAGCTCGCGGAACCGTTCGATATGAGCATGCCTGCGATCACCAAGCACCTGAAGGTGCTCGAGAACGCCGGGCTGATTTCTCGCGGTCGCGAAGCGCAGCGCCGACCGTGTCGCCTCGAGCCCGATGGGCTCAAGCAAGTCGCGGACTGGGTGGATGAATATCGGCAGCTGTGGGAAGCCAGCTTCGATCGATTGGATGACTATCTGAAACGTATTCAGCACAAGCAGGGCAAGAAACATGGTCGCAAACAGAAAACCAAATGAGCTGTACCTCACTCGGGTGTTCGATGCTCCCGTAAGACTCGTCTGGGACGCATGGACGGATCCGGATCAGGTCGGCGAGTGGTGGGGGCCTCGCGGATTCACGATCACCACTCACAGCCGCGACCTTCGGCCTGGAGGGAAATGGATCTATACGATGCATGGTCCCGACGGCACCGATTACCCGAACATCACGATCTATCACGAGGTCGAGAAACACGCGCGCCTGGTCTATGACCATGGCGCCACCGAAAACACACCGCCGCTGTTCCGTGTCACCGTGAGCTTTGCCGAGACTCAGGGCAAGACGACGATGAATCTGACGATGAGTCTGGCGAGCGCTGCTGCCGCCGACGAAGCACGTGTTTTCATCAAGAAGGCCGGCGGCGATGCCACATGGGATCGGCTCGCGGAGTATCTGCACGAACGTGAGGGGCGGGACAAGTTCATCATCAACCGCACCTTTGAAGCGCCGATCGATCTCGTGTTCGACATGTGGACCGATCCGAAGCACATCGCGCGCTGGCTGCCACCCACCGGCATGACCTCGAAGTTCTTCGAAGGCGAGATCAAAACGGGTGGCCGCACTTTCTATTGCATGGAAGGAGTGAATGGAATCCTTTACGGCCGTGCCGAGTATCGTGAAGTGATCCGGCCCAGTCGGATCGTTTACACGCAGATGTTCTGCGATGAAAAGCAAGCGCCCGCTCGCCACCCGATGGCACCGACGTGGCCGGAGATGATGCTGACCACCGTAACGCTGGAAGCGGAGGATACGAACAGAACGCGGGTGACGGTGACCTGGGAAGTCTTCGGCGAAGCCAGCCAGATCGAGCGCGACACTTTCCACAATGCCAAGGCTGGAATGACAGCGGGATGGACCGGGTCGTTCGACAAGCTGGAAGCCTATCTGTGGGAGCGAGGTGGTTGAGAATCGCCGCGTGACGACGCGGCGACTTCTCCTGGGCAAGGTTTCCCATGAGACCTGCGCCGTCGACGACGTGCTTCCTGCCCGCTGAAGCTCGACACTTCAGTCCGCTTCTGAGCACTTCCGCTGCTTGAATGTCATTGCAGCGGGCGAACATGCGAGCACGTGCGAGGTGAAATGGCGCATCCAAGGAAGGATGCGCGCACCTCGCCGGCCGACGGTCCGCACTCCCACTTTAGACGTGTCCTGACTTTTTTGATGGGCGATCGAATATTCCGACCCGCCCTGCCGTATATACATCGAAAGTCACTTTTGGAGGACTGCGATGTCTACGGAATTCACTCAGCCAGGCGGTAACCCACTTGACCAGGGTAGACGTGAAGGCTACGCGATCGCCGCCTTGGCGCTCAGCCTCGTGTCGTTCGTCAATCTGCTGGGTGCTGAAAAAGCGTTGCTCGCGATCGTGCTGGCCTTAGCCGCGATACGAGGCTCTGCGAGCAGCTCGGCCCGTCAGAAGGGTCGTATCGCGCTTGCGATCGCCGGCGTCTACATCATCACCATGATCGTCGCACTGATCGTGCTGCGCGATGAGCTCGGAGCGTTACTGCGGCTTCTGGCCGAACTTGGCTGATCATGGATTCGAATGCGTATGCCCGTCTGTTGGCACCGCTGCTGGGGCCCGCCAGCGCCTACGCGCGCTTGCTGATGCGTAATACCGCGGATGCGCAGGACGCGGTTCAGCAGGCCGCATTGCGTGGATGGGAGCGAATCCAACAGTACGATGCCGCGCGTCCGTTCAAAGGTTGGTGGTTTGCGATCCTGCGGAACTGTTGTTTCGACATGTTGCGGGCGAATCGGTCACGGCGTAACGAGCCGCTGGATGAGTTCGTACACATACCGATCGAGAGCGCCGATCCCGATCTGCTTTCGCTCGATGGGGCGCTCGCAAGACTGTCCGCTGCACATCGGGAGATTCTGTGTATGAAGTACTTCGCTGATCTTACGTATGACGAGCTCGCCGAAGCGCTCGACGTGCCGCGCGGAACCATCATGTCGCGGCTGCATACGGCGCGCAAAGCGCTGGCAGTGCAGCTCGAGGAGGAGTCATGAAGCCGATCGATCCCGCAGAACTGTCAGCCTATCTCGATGGGGAGCTGAGCCCACAGCGCAAGCTCGATGTCGAACGAGCATTGCAGGCGGATTCCGCGCTGCGCGAGGAGTTGCGCTCCTTGACGCAGCTCGATACGCGGTTGCGGCGAGTCGCTGCAGAGGTGCGCCCTGTGCCGCCTGTCCAGCTCGACTTCGAGACCACGATGCCGAAGAGAGCCGTCGCCATCATGGCGGTGACCGTCGCTCTGTTGGTCGCATTTCGCTTGATTCCGAAATTGCTCGATGCGGATCTTCTGGGATCGATGCTCGCCAATGCGATCGTATTCGCCTTGTTGCTTGCGGGGATCGGCGTGTTCATGCGCACGGAAGCGAAAGCGCAATCTGTGTGGCAGCGCCAGGCATGACGGCGCGTGCGCAGTGAGGCGGCAACCGATGATCTGCGTGGGCACCGTGCGTCTTACGGACGCAGACCCAGCGCCTCCGCAATGCGTTCCCAGGAGACGAGCTTGAAGTTCTGCCGCTCCGCGGGTGTGATGTTGCGGCCGTCCTGCACCACGAGCGCACCCTGCGGAAAGAGCGGACCCAGCGGCGCACTGGTCACATCGAGGCCATCGGTTTCCGACACGCCGTCGATGCCGCGCTCATCGTTGGCAACGATGGAGAAGAAGCCGATGAAATCGTTATTGCCTTCGAGGCGGTAAACGGCGAAGTTGTCGGCGCCCTGGTTCGAGACGATCAAGTATCCGGATCCCTCCTTGCCGCGATAGATCGTCACACCTTCGACATCGGCCTTCAGTCGTCCGGGCTTGGCCGTCGAATCAAGCAGACGACGTGGCGCTGTGTCGCGCGTTTCCGCTGGGTAGCGCCACAGACCGACATCTTCCTCTGCGATATATAGCGCACCTGTTTCGTCATCGGCCGCACACCCTTCGGCTTGCGAGCCGACGGTGAACTCACGCACCAGCTGCGCAGTGAGCTTCCCATCGCTGGGCTGGATCTCCCACTGCCGAAATTCACCGGCATCCGGATTGTTGATGAATACGTAGAGCTTGCCGCTCTTCGCGCTGTGGTACATGCACAGCCCATAGGGATCGCGCATGCCAGTGGGAATGGGCGCGGCGGCTACATCACTCAGCCTCCGCGTAACCGGATCGACCTCGTACAGCGTGAGCGTTCGTTGATCGCGGTTCGAGCCTGCGACGATGTCGCGCTCTTTGCCGCCGAGCAGCACGTGCTGGCGCAGATCGACATTGTTGGTGCGGCCGACAGGGAGCACTTGCACACGCTTGCCGCTCAGATCGTAGACTTCGATGCCGCGTTTCTTCTGGGAACCGATCACCAGGCTGAGCTGCGGATCGGTGGGATGAACCCAGATGGCCGGATCATCCGCCGCATCTCCATAATCCTCGACGGGCTCCGTCTCGACATCGGGCTGCACGGTGCGTGCAACGCTCGGCGCCACCTCGCGCGGGTCAAGCGCCGCATGGATCGGCAACTTCAGCGCATTGGCGATCGCATCCCAACGCAGCACATGAATGGCTTCGGCATTCGATTCGTCCGGCAAAAGGACGATGCCACTTTCGCGCGACCCTGAGGCGAAACCCGCCCACACTGATTCGAACTTCGGATCATCGACATCCGCGAGTCTGAACTGCCCAACGTGCGTTCCCTTTGGAAGCTCGTAGACATGCACGGCCGCGGCATCTTCGTCCACCGCGAGCAGGTACGTCGCTTCCGCTTCATGCCGCAACGCGACCCCCTTCACTTCACCGAGATGTCCGCGGGGTGCAGTGAGATCGAGCAGTTCGCGATCTGCAGGATCTGCTTCGGGCTCGGCCGCGATGCGCCAGATACCGACCTTCTCATCTGCGACATACACGTCGCGCTTCGCGTCATCGGCGATACACGGCCCCGCGCCAGCACCGATTGCGAGATTGCGCACGAGTCGGCCGCGAACCACATCTTCGCGCGTCGACAGTTCCCACTGCTGCAACTGGCCAGGATCGGTCGAGACGAACGCGTAAAGTTTCCCGGTCGTTGGACTGTGGTAGAGACACAGTCCCGTGAGCTCTGTCTCCAATCGCAA
This sequence comes from Pseudomonadota bacterium, assembly GCA_023423935.1. Lineage (GTDB taxonomy): Bacteria > Pseudomonadota > Gammaproteobacteria > Steroidobacterales > Steroidobacteraceae > Steroidobacter. The sequence goes on from JAFAEQ010000005.1 coordinate 92,029, forward strand.
CGGTGCCGCCGTCACTTGTCGCAACTGAAGCGTTGCTGGATCCACCTTGAATGCGCGCAGCGCCGCCGCGCCGCGATCGTGCACCACCAGCAACGGTATCGGGCCCGAATCGGTATCGAAATCGTATGTGAGAGCAATGGCATCAGCCACGAAGCCAGGGAAGCTCCCGCGCGCTTGACCATCGAGCGTCATCAAGGTCACACCTGCGGCGCCCGACGCACCCACGACCAGACTGCGGACCGGATCAGTAGGGTGCACCCACAGCACTGCACCGAGCGGCGTACCTGGCGCGGGCACCGGCACATCCTGCTCCACCGCGATCGTCGCTGTTGCAGGAGCCCTGTGCTCGACACGATTCGATACCGCCTCCGAGCCGCAGCCAGCCAGCAGCGCCGTCACGAGCAGCGCGATCAAGCAATTCAGATTCGTGTTCATGCAATGTCACTATCAACGCAAAGCACACGGCCCCAACCGCACTGCTCAGAAATCCCGAGCAGAACCGCGGGATGGCCGCAGCCCATTTCAGTCCGGGGAGCGAATACCAGGAAGTCGGCGAATCACCGCGTACCCTAGGCGAGCTCTGATCATGGCCATGCCGTAGGTTCAGCAGAATTTGTGGCCCGAGATGCAGCGGTGATCCAGCGAATCACGTCCCAATCAAAATGCCCAGCGTGCGACCATCTGATAGGACGGACCTGCGCGCTCGGTTTCGAGCTCGTATTCGTCGTAGTCGCGATGGATCTGGTCGTCCATGTTGTCGAACTTGTGGAAGAACTCGTCCTTCGAGGCATCCAGCAGGTTGTTGGCGGACAGGCGTACCGAGAAATTCTTGCCGAAGCGCTTTTCGACGAACAGATCCAGCTCGTCGCCATAGCGCACCGTCACTTCCTCGGCCAACACGCGACTGAATGCATCGCCTTGCTTGCGATAGGTTGCACCGAAGGACGCGCCGAGGAGCGGCAGGTCGTGGATGAAGCCGAGGTTGTAGACGCTCTTGGCCTGGTCGTTGAAACGGCGCTCGCCGATAAAGTCCGTGATCTCTGATTTGACCTGCGAATAGTTGAGGAACACGCCGGTGTTCGGCAGGCCGACGACGGTCAGCGGCGTCGAAAGATCGAGCTCGACGCCATAGACCTTGCCAGTACCGACGTTCCCAGAGGTGAACAACCAGCTGTCGGGTTCAAAATCGCCGCCGGCTGCAGCCACCGCGGCTCGCAACGCAGCGTCGGCAGCCGCTTGCGCTTCCTGCTTGGGAGCGCCCGGGTGTTCGTCCCGGTAGTCATCCATGAAGTCTTCAGCGAAATCTTCATTGCCCAGCTGATCCTCAACGATCTTCGCGAGCGCATCCTGTCCAGCGATACCGGTGTTGGTCAGCTCGATCACGTTCTTGATCTTGCGATAGAAGAGATTGACACCGACCACTCCCTGCCTGCCGAGCCGACGCTCATAGCCCAGATCGACACCGTCGGCAGTTTCCATCTCGAGCCGCGGATTGCCGATGTAATCGTTGTCGCCGTATTCGCCATCCAGCAGCGCCGGGATCAGCTCGTTGAAGTTCGGACGCTTCACGCGGCGGGCCAACGAAAGGCTGATACGGTCGGCCTCACTCAGCTCCCATTTGAAGTGAACCGACGGCAACAGCTTCTGGTAGTTCGAACTGGCCGCACCGTCGACAGTGCCGTCCTCGACATAGCGGATGCGCGAATCGGTGGTCTCGTAGCGCAGACCCCACTCCCAGCTCAGCTTGCCGGCATCGCCCGAGAACTGGATGTATGGGTCGAGGCGCTTTTCCTCGATCACACTGGTGATGATGCTGTCGGGCTCGTACACGACCGGATCACCTTCGTTCTTCGCCTCCCACTCCAATGTCGTGTAAGTGATCTCCCGCTTCTTTTGACGAGCGTCCACGCCAACCTCCATGCGGGCTGCCGTGCCTAGCGAGCGCAGGTGCGCAAACTTCAAACCGGTCTCGGCGTCGTTGGCATCGACCGCCTCGGCCTCGGCTTCGGAGCCGTCCCACCTGGCGTCGCCGATACTCCAAAGCTGATCCCAGTTCACCGCATCGCTCACGTAAGCATGCGACTCCTCGGTCGAAGCGCTGTCGTCCTGGAAGCGAGCGTGGTCGAGACTGATTTCGGTCTTGCCGCCCAGCATGTCGAACTTGTACTCGGCGCCAAAGCCCCAGTTCTTCTGGTCGATGGGATTCAGACCTGGCACGCGCGAGTCGATGGTTTCGTCCCCGTCCAGCTCTTCTTCGAAGGAGACTTCCTTCACGTCGCGATCGGTCTTGACGAAAAAGCCATCGAGCGTGAGACGACCCGTTTCACCAACGCCGACGGTATACGAGAGGTTGGCCGAATAGTCGCGGCCGTCCTTGACCTCCGTCTGATCTTCCCAGCTGACCTGTTCATCCATCGATGAATCGCTGAAGCGATCGGAACGCTTCACCTTGGCGCGATAGCGGTCCTGAACGTTGAGACCCGCAAGGATACGGCCACCCGCAAAGTCGCCGCTGGTCACCGCACCAAGAGTTGGATTCGCTTCTCCGTCGTACCACTGGTTCATGCCAGCGCGAACGTAGGTGCCATCGAAGGAGTACGAATCGCGCAGGACGATGTTGATCGCGCCGGCGACAGCATCACCGCTGCGATTGGCGCTGTTGCTCCGTAAGATTTCGATGCGCTCGACCGTTTCGGCCGGAATGCGGTCCACCCAGAACGAGCGATCGTCACCCGCGCCCGGCACCTTCTTGCCGTTGATGAGCACTTGCGTGTAGCCACCGCCCAGACCGCGCAACTGCGGAGCGTCGTACTCCATGATGTCCGCTCCGACGAACCCAATGCCGGGCACGCGCTTCAGCATGTCGCCCACCGTGTTCGGCTCGAATTTCTGGAAGTACTCCAGGTCGTAGCTCAACGCGGGTGCAGTTTCCGTCGTGCGATTGCGATAACGGGTTCCGTAGACGACGACTTCCTGAACTTCACCTAGCTTGTCCTGGTCACTCGCCGCTTCCTGAGCCACCGCCGTGGCCTGCGACAGCACCGCTGCAACAGTGGCTGCCACCAGCCGATTCACGCTGCGAACACGCTTCGTCATACCGATCCCCATGCAGGAATGCATTACAGGGTCGGCAATGTGATGTCGGCACGTGACAGTTCGATCTCATGGAAATGACGATCGCGTGACAATGACGCATATGGAAGTGCTGCGGCTCGCAATCATTCGAGTCCTCGGAAAGATGGACAAGCGTTCGACGAGCGCTTCGCAGAAGCCCACGCTCAATTTACCTGCGTACTATCTGGCACCGTACGCATGCATCTGCTCGATCATGATTGCCGGATCCATCTGTGGACTCCCAGCTACTGATTGATCGTCGCGGTCCGTATTCGGACGCAGTAGCCGCATGCTCCTACGCGCATAAACTCTGAAAGCTCGTCATTCAGTCGCGGCTGCTCATCTCGGAAGCGAGAAGCGAATCGTCGAGTCGGCGATTCACTCGAACAGGCGCAGAAACCTCCGACGCCGATGTGCCCCTTTCACTTCATGGTGCGCGTCATCACGCATAGCTATTCGTGTTCCATGTGGAATCATCCGCACCCCCGCGCAATGCGCGATCGATCACCTCGCAATAGCGAGCAGGAGGACATCATATGGGTATTCTCGATAGTGTTAGCGGTGCGTTCGGTGGCTCGAAGGGACACGGCCCTCAAGGCGCACTGGTTCAGCAGGTCGTGTCGTACCTGGGCAAACCCGGCGCGTTCAACAACCTCACGCAGAGCTTTCAACAGCACGGCTTGGGCAACATCCTGCAATCGTGGATCGGCAAGGGAAACAAACTGCCGATCTCCGGAGATCAGGTTCGCAAGGTCTTCGGCAATGACACGATCAGCCAAATGGCAAGCAACTCCGGCCTCGGCGAGGAAGAAACCGCGGAGGGCCTCTCCAGCGTTCTGCCTCAGGTCGTAGACAAGCTGACTCCCGACGGCAAGGTGCCGAGCGGAGGCCAATTGAACAGCTTGCTTTCATCCGCCGGAAAACTGTTCAGTTGAGATCGTGGCTCGATGTGGCTGCAGACAGGCAGCCACGATTTCTCGAGCGCACTCAGCATCGACCCTGTGTTTCAGCGGGTCATTGAGAAAGCCGCCCAAACAAATTAA
>JAFAEQ010000019.1 GCA_023423935.1 Pseudomonadota bacterium
ACTCCCCCCCCCCCGCGCCCCCGCCCCCCCCCCCGATTCGTGAACCTGGAACCCTGGATTCCTACTTCACTTCGACGATCTCGAGCCGCTCGCCGCCGCGACCGACGAAGCACACTGCGCGTCCGTACGCGAAGGGCGGGCAGCCATTGGATTCGATCTCAGCGAACTGCACCTTCGCGCCTCGTAGTGCCGTTTTCACGACGTCGATATCGCGCGTGGTGAACGTGCAGATGTTCACGCCCGGTGCGAAGCAGCCGGGAGAGGCGGGGCGTTTGGGTACTGCCTTCGGGTATTCGTCGATCTGCACGGCGCTGAACTCGGGCGCTCTGACGGCCGCCATCTTGTAACGCGCGTCGCTCGGCAGATTCAGGGCCTTCGCCAGATTCGCGCGCGGCGTCTGGATCTCGATGCGCATCTTCATCTTCAGCGTGTTCACGTAGAAGTCGAGCGTTTCGGGATACGACGTCACGGTGAGCGTCTGGATGAACAGTGCGCCGACATTGTTACGACCCACCGACATGAGCTGATCGAGCTGCATGTGCTGGGTCATGTACAGCGGCTCACCCGAAGGGCCTTTGAACTGCGCTGCGCGATAGAACGCGTTGCCTTCGTTGTCCTTCGCCGTGCCCGGGCCACCCGTGTGAACGAAGTTGTGTCCCTTCAGTTGCTCGACGACTTCTTCCGGTGAGCGCACGTGAATCTCGAGCGCGGTCCATCCCAACGTCTCGTGGTACGAGATCTCTTTGAAATCGTTGCCGAGCTCGACGATGCGGATCATGCCGCGGTTGTAGCCCGGCGGTCCCATGACGGACACCTCCCGGCCAGCCATCGCCGGTGCGCCCCAGAACTCGGCCATTTCTTTCGCGACTCGGCCGCGGAAATGCTCCACGTAACCGAAGCCCTTGCTGTACGCCTCGACAGTTTCGGCAACGCTCTTGGCTGCCAGTGTGCCGGCGCCGAGTGTCGTTACCAGCGTCGAGGTGTCGCCCCATACCGAAGATGCGGCGGCCGGTGAGGCCGCGCTCGCCTGCCGTGCCGACAGTGCACCGACCGAAGTGGCCACCAGGACACCTGCGGCGGATTTGATGAGTCCTCGTTTGCTCTGGTCAACGGCTCGAGGTGCCTGTTCCGCATCGTTGAGATGGTTTAACGGCATGAACGAATCTCCCCCAGGATCCAGAGCGAATACGCGCTGGTTGTAGTAGCAACCTGGCTCCGCCAAACCCACGAAGAGTCATCGACGAAGCTTCCCCCTGGCCACTCATTCTTGTTCTGCACGAAAAGTGCGGAGAAAGGTGTGGCCTTCGATGGAGTCTAATGCGCCGGCCGGACGAGTCAATGCCTAGGATAACGTAGTTAGCGGTATAGCAGTTCGCGCGCGGCGGGATTCGGGCGGACCGTTGAAAAGTCTGACCAGAACCGCCTGGAACCTGCTTCCGGCACGAGCCTTTGGCGCGTTTGCGCGGGAATGCGTGTCTGTTTCGGGAATGGCTGTGCGGATGCTGGCGGCCCAAGAATCGCGGTGCTCACGAGCTCGCTTTGCGGGGCCGGGCTGTGGTCCTGTGGCCGGCGGGGTTCCGCGCGTGGGCAACGATCCGGAGTGCCTCAATCGCGCCTGAGCGTGGCAATCGAATGCCGCGTCAGGCCCAGCGAAGCTTTCACTTCTTTGCGAGGAATCGGCGATGGCAGCTCGAGCACACCTCGCGCAGGGAGGTGAACTGATCGCGGATGGCGCCGAGGTCATTGGATTTCAGGGTTATCGTGAGCTGCTTCGACTCGAGGATCAGTGTCCGGGCGAGCTCATCGAACTCGGCGCGTTCCTTCCAGATCGCGGGTAGCGCGTCCGTATCGGCGCCCGATTCGCGACCGCTGCCTGCGGGAAACCACTGGGCGATGTCGGGTGTCCTGCTCGCGATGGTCGTTGCGGCCACTGAGATTTTCCGCAGATCAGGTGAGCGAGTCTTGAACTGATCGTTGATCGCCTTGGTGGCCCAGCCGATCTCGCTGAATCCTTCCTTGCGCGTCTCGACCACCTGTCGCGGTGTCGTGCCGGGTCCGATGGAATCCGCCGTCGCATTCGGCAGCGTGGTGATCGATGCAGCGAGAAGGATCGTGCGAAGAACGGTACGAATCGAGGCGCTACGGATCATAGTGTCCCATCAAGGTCAGAGCGCCGGACGCTGATCGAGCTCCGACGCAGAGGAGGGCGATGCGGCCTGTGCACTGAGCCGATCGATCATGCGGCTCACCACCTGTGGCGTACGTGCATTGCGGGCCAGCAACGAGTAGACGATCGGTACGACGAACAGCGTCAGCACCATCGAGACCACCACACCGTAGATCACGACCACGCCGACCGGATGACGGTTCTCGGCGCCTGCGCCATGGGCGAAATACAAGGGGATGGCGCCGCCGGCTGCGCAGAAGCTGGTCATCAGGACGGGACGCAAGCGGGTCGCCGACGCTTCGACGATGGCATCGCGAAACTCGCGTCCCTCGTCGCGGAGCTGATTGGCAAACTCGACGATCAGCACGCCATTCTTCGCGGCGAGTCCGATCAGCATGACGATGGCAATCTGACTGTAGATGTTGAGCGTCACACCGGTGATGTACATACCGAGCACCGCCCCGATGATGGCCAGCGGGACGGTCATCATGATCACGAAGGCATTGACGTAGCTTTCGAACTGCGCGGCCAGCACCAGGAACACCACGAGCAAGGCCCACGCAAATGTCCAGTAGAGCTCGCTCGAGGAATCGAGGTATTCGCGAGTGGCCCCGTCGAAGGCGAGGGCGGCGCTTTCAGGCAACTGCTCGGCGACGAGCTTGCGCATGAAATCGACGGCCTCACCCTGCGAATAGCCGTCTTTCAGGCGCGCCGTGAAGGTGATGGAACGCAGCCGGTCGAATCGCTTGAGCTCCTGCGCCCCGGCAGTTTCTTCCAGCCGCGCCAGGTTCGCGATCGGAATCAACTGTCCCGTGCGATCGGAGCGGACATAGATGTTGTTCAGATCGTCCGGTGTCGCGCGCTCCGTCTTCAATCCCTGCAGCACGACGTTGTACTCGCGTCCGGCTTGCACGAATGTCGTGACGATGCGCGAACCGAGCATGGTCTCGAGCGTCTGCCCCAGCGTCTGGATCGATACGCCCAGCTCGGCGACGCGGTCGCGATCGATCTTCACCAGCATCTGCGGTTTGCGTTCCTGATAGTCGACATCGACGCGCGAGAAGCCCGGATGCGCAGCCATCATGGGTTGCAGGAGATCGCGCCAGCTCGACAGCGTGGCGTAGTCGGGTCCCTGAATGACGAAAGTGGCCTGCTGAGTGTTGCTGCCGAAACCGCCCATGCCGCCGACGCGCGAGGTGATCTGAACTTCAGGGAAGTCTGCAAGATGATTCTGGATGGCAGTCGCGATCTCCGATCCGGAGCGAGTGCGCTCGGCATAGTCGACCAGTGCCACGTTGACGCTCGTGCGATTCAATGCGGAGCCGCCCATACCCGCGCCCGCCGGGACGGTCGAGTACACGCGTCGATAATCCTCGGCGCCCGGCATGTTCATGATGGCCGTTTCGATCTGACGCGTGACGCGGTCCATGTACTCGAAGCTCGCGCCTTCGGGGCCCACGATCGAAGTCATGAGGAATCCGCTGTCCTGGACGGGTGCACCTTCGGAGCGCAGTTGCGTGAACAGCCAGCCCGTGCCGGCCAGTGCCACGACCGAAGCGGCGATCACCCAGCCGCTGTGCGGCAGCAGAACGCGCAGCATCGATTCGTAGCGGGCGGAAATTCTCTGGAACAGAGCATCGATCGCATGCGCGACACGGCCGCGCTCGATCCCTCGCGCAAACATCTTCGAGGACAGCATCGGCACGAGGGAGAGCGCAACGATGCACGAGATGAAGATGGACGCGGCCAGCGTCATGCCGAACTCGACGAACAAACGGCCGACCGTCCCGGTGAGGAAGGAGAGCGGCACGAACACGGTGATGAGGACGACCGTGGTTGCGATCACGGCAAAGCCGATCTCGCGACTGCCGTGCAGCGCAGCCATGAGGCCGGACTGGCCCGCTTCCATGTGGCGATGAATGTTCTCGAGCACCACGATCGCATCGTCGACCACCAGTCCGATCGCCAGCACGATGGCCAACAAAGTCAGCGTATTGATCGAGTACCCCATCGCATAGATGAAGATGGCGGAGGCGATGATCGAAACAGGAATCGTCAGCGCCGGAATGAGCGTGGCGCGCCAACTGCCGATGAATGCATAGATGACGATCAGCACGCAGCCGAGCGAGAAAAAGATCGCGAGCTCGACTTCCGTGAGCGATGCGCGGATGAACGTGCCGTTATTGATCAGGATGCTGATCTGGATGTGATCCGGCAGCGAGGCAGCGATGGCTGCGGTTTCCGCTTCGACGGCTTCTGCGACTTCGAGTGCGTTCGCCGTCGACTGCTGTTGGATGGTGAAGTTCACGCCGGGCGCGCCGTTCGACCGCGACGTGCTGCGCTCGTTCTCCGGTGCGAGCTTCACCTCGGCGATCTCGCCCAGTCTGACCAGATAACCGTCCTCGCCGCGATGCACGATCAGTTGTCGAAACTGCTCCTCGCTGGTGAGGCGCGTGTCCGTACGCAAGGTGAATTCGCGTTCGGCAGACTCCAGTCGTCCGGCGGGCAGCTCGACGTTCTGTGCTCGCAGCGCATTCGAAATGTCGGCCACGGTCAGGTTGCGTGCAGCCATCGCCTGGCGATTCGGCCAGATGCGCATGGCGGGTCGCCGCGCGCCAATGAGACCGGCGCGCGCAACGCCGGGCAATGCCGCGTATCGATCGAGGATGTTGCGCTCGACGTAGTCGGTCAGTTCCATGATCGAGAGCTGTTCACTGCGCAGATTGATGAACGCGACCTGGGAGTCGCCGCCGTCGAACTTCAGGATCTGCGGCGTGTCCGCTTCCTGCGGCAGCGTAGCGACCAGACGGGAGAGGCGGTCGCGCACGTCGTTGGCGGCCTCGTCCATGTCGCGGTCGAGCGCAAACTGGATAGTGATGCGGGAGAGTTCATCCGCGCTCGAGGACGTCAGCTTCTCGATGCCCTCGATGCCTGCGACCGCATCCTCGATGGGTTGCGTGATGCGCGACTCCACGACGGGCGCCGAGGCGCCACGATACGTCGTCTGCACCGTCACCGAGGGTCGTTCGGTGCGCGGCATTTCGCGCACGCCGAGGCGCGACAGACTGAGCAAGCCGACGAACACCAGCAGCAGGCACAGCACCGTGGCGAACACAGGTCGCCGGATGGACAGTTCCGAGAGCGTCACGTGCTGGTTTCCGCGTTGTCCGCGACGCGCGTCGCCTCGTCGACCGGCATGCCGTCGCGCAGCTTCAGCGCGCCATCGACCACGATTCGTTCGCCGGGAATCAGGCCGGAGAGGATCTGCACCCGTCCGGGGATGCGGTGTCCGACTTCGACCTCGCGTCGCACCGCTTTGCCATCCACGACCGTGAATACGTACTGCTTGTTCTGCTCGGGAATCACGCTGCCCTCCGGCACGACGACGGAGGTCTGCCGATCACGCACGAGCGCCACGGCGACGAACATGCCGGGCGCGAGCACCTTGTTCCGGTTGGGAAATCGCGCGCGCACTTGAACGGAGCGCGTGTTCGCATCGATGCGAGGGTCGATGCTGTCGACCGTGCCGGCGAACTGTTGTCCCGGATAGACCGAACTACTGGCCGTGACGACCAGGCCCTGACGCAGGGCCGGACGCGCCGTCTCGGGTACGGAGAAGTCGACCTTCACCTCCGAGAGATCGTCGAGCGTGGTGATGATGGTGCCCGGGGTGACGAAGGCGCCGAGGCTGATGCGTCGCAAGCCGATCTGACCGCTGAACGGTGCGCGGATCACCGTCTCGGCCAGTCGCGCCTGTGCCGCGGCGACTCGTGCTTCATCGCGCAGGAGGTCAGCTTCGAGCTGTTGCAACTGCGCCTTCGACAAGGCGGCGGACGTGCTGAGCTCGAGGCCGCGACGATGCATGCTCCTGCTGTTCGCGAGGGCAGATTCGGCTTCCGCCAGCGCGGCGCGCGCCTGGGCGCCATCGAGCTCGACGAGGATATCGCCCTTGGCGACGCGATCGCCTTCCTTGAAGCGGATCGCAGTGACCAATGCTGCGACCTGCGATGTGATCTCGATCGCTTCGTTCGCGCGGACCGTGCCTGTCGACTCCACCGCGATATCGATCGTTTCCTCCTGGGCTTCTACGGTGCGAACGACGGTGGAACTCGCGCGGCGGGTCGCCTGCTGAGGCTTGTCATCGGTCGAGGGAAGAAACTTGACAACAGCCGCGACGGCGACAGCGAGGAGCGCGATGCCAATGAGGGACTTTTTCAAGCGCGCGCTTCCTGTGCTGGAACCCGCGCAGCGGTGCTGCGGTACATGCGCACTTCGCGTCGCATCCCGGGGAAGCTCATTGATGGATCTCGGTGTGCACTCATCAGCGTCATGTTCTTGGTTTGCAGAAGACGAGCGCGTTCGACTGCATGCGCGGCAATAGGTTGGAAGGACGTGGCGCTCTCATCGCGACGAGGCAGATGGAACCGACGCGTCGTTGCGTCTCGCAACCTGAAATCGAGTCATTACGCCGACACTATCTGAACAACTGCATCGGCCCGTCAAGCCAAAATTCGAAGCCGCGACTTCATGACAACAATCGCGAACTCGTGCGTCGTAGCTAGGGAAGCTCTGATTTATCGACTTCCCTGACTTCGCAAGTCTGCAACTGGTTGAAATGCTTCGGTGGGCGAAGCAACTATGGTTGCGAGTGGCGAATTGATCAGAGGTTACCTAGTTCGCGCGACGGACCGATCGATAGAAGAATGCTCGCGAGCCCGCGACTGGCGCGTCCGCGGCGATATCGACGCACTCTGGACGCTGATCAGCCGGACTCACGGGTTGTTACAAGTCCTGCGATAACGCGGCAGTCGCCCACGCGTTCGTCCGGAGCGAGACACGGACCTCGCGCGTCCCCGCCATTCGTGTCGCCTTCGATTGAACGTAAGCGTGCATCGCCGTGTGGCACGCCTCCCAGTGCACGCACCTTTGCTGTGCCTGCCCCTCAAGAGCGACCATCACCGAAGACTGCGGGAATCCCTGAATGAAGCGCGATGTTGTGCGTGCTTCCCGCAGTCGTGACAAAGAATCGGATCTCGTGCGTCTTTGCTCAGTGACGGCAAGTTGCGCGCCATCGCGGGAAATGACGTTTCGAAGAATTTGAACGTGAGATCAGCCGGATAGGCACCGAATCTTGCAAAGGAAGTCGCCGAGCAGGCTTAGCAGCCGCACTCGAAGGACTGATCGCTCGCCGCAGGGAGCTTCCATGCAAGTCGAATAGCCGGAGGAGCTCTGTGTCCGTCGCGTGTCCCGAGATCGAAGCACCGCAAACGTTTGAACAGCTCAATCGCCGTTTCCGTCCGGGCCTGATGATGTTCTTTCTGCGCCGCCTCGGTAATCACGCGGAGGCCGAGGACATGATCCAGGAAGTGTTCATGAGGCTCGCGACCATGGACGCCAGGCAGCTGCAATCTCAGGAAGCCTACATATTCCGGATGGCTCTGAATCTGCTGCGCGATCGCAGCCGGCGCGAGAAGGTTCGCTACACCTACCGCGCGGAGTCGATGGCGTCGGAGGAGGCCGGGATCGATCTGCTCGATCCGCTGCGCGTCGTTGCCGCGCAGGAATCGATGGATGACTTCGCCCAGGCTCTGCGCGAGTTGCCGCAGCTCACCCGCGATATTTTCGTGCTCTACCGCATCGAGAACGTTGACAAGCGCGTCATCGCACAGACGTTCAACATTTCGTTGAGCACCCTGGAGCGCCATCTCACGCGCGCCATGGTTCATCTGACCAAGTCCGTCAGGGAAGATGCATGATCAGGCCGCAGGACGGGGCGGACGTATCCGCAGAGACCGCCGAACTCGCGAGCGAATGGTGCATGCGCCTCGCGGATGGCGATGTCACGCCCGGGATGCGACAGGAGCTCGATGCCTGGCTCGCAGCCGATGAACGCAACGCGCGCGCGTTTGCGGATGCGTTGCGTGTCTGGCAGTCGTTCGGGCAGGCGCAATCATCGGATGCAATGTCAGCTCTGCGACGTGAGACGCTGAGCCGATTCGAAGCCGCACAGCGAGAGCAGCGACAGCGGATCAGTCGGCGCAACTGGATCGGTGCCATCGCCGCCGGTCTTACGGCTACAGTCATCGGGCTCGGGCTCTGGATGCGCGCGGCACCGGCGAGCTATGTCACCGCTGGTCAGCGAGAGGTCGTGACCCTCGAGGATGGCTCCGTCATCTCGATGGACGCACAGACCCGCGTGGATGTGCGCTACAGCGAGGATCGTCGCGAACTGCAGCTCAAGCAGGGTCGCGCGAAATTCTCGGTCGCCCACGATACTTCACGCCCCTTCAGTGTGATGGCTGCGAATCGACTGGTGGTCGCGACGGGAACGCAGTTCAGCGTCGAGCTGCTCGCGCAGCAGGTCCATGTGATCCTGTATGAAGGCAGCGTCGATGTCGTCGACAAAACTGAGCACGCACGAAACGCTGGCGCATCCGACTCCACGATCCACAAGCTGGTGCCCGGACAGGAGCTGATCGCAGCGGCAGGCGCGAGCTCCGACGCGCAAGTGAAGCGCGTGGACCTCGCAAGCTCGCTGTCCTGGGAAGCGGGTCAGATCACGTTCGATGACGAGGCACTGTCGACGGCGGTCGAGCGGATGAATCGCTACGCCAGTACGCCGATGAGCGTCGTCGATGACGCGGCCGCACGCATGCCGATCAGCGGTACCTTCTTCGCAGGCGACACGGAATCCTTCATCGAGGGTGTCACCAGCATTTTTCCTGTGAGCGTCGAAACGGTGGACGGCCGGCAGCGATTCATCAGTACGCAGTAGGGATCGCGACGTGATTCGCGGGCACGGACATCATTCGCGCGCTTCCCGGATTCTGGCGGCGCTGTTGATGACGGTTACGCGTGTGTTGTGTGCCGATGAGAGCGAATCTCACATCCCGGTACAGATCGCAGAGGCGACACTGATCGAGTTCGACATTCCACAGCAGCCTCTCGGCGCGGCACTACAGATATTTGCAAAGCAGCTGCGGCAGCAGGTGTCGTTCGACAATGCGGCGCTTGGCGGGACGCGTTCGAACTCGGTCAAAGGCCGGTTCACCGCGGAGCAGGCGATGCAGCGGCTGCTGCAGGACACCGGCATCGACTATCGCCGCGGGCGACGGGGTGTGTGGATCGTCGGTACGCGGCGCACATTGTCGGCAGCGAACGACTTCACGCGCATCGACGATGCATCCGGTGAGAGGGTCAATCTCATTTCTCCGGTCGAATCCGAAACGGTGGTGGTCTCGGCTTCGCGAACGCCACAGGTCGCGAGCCAGACGGCCAGCAGCGTCACCGTCGTATCGATGGACGAGATGGCCGCACAGCAAGTGGAAGATCTGAGGAGCTCGCTGGCACAGCAGGCAGGAGTGACTGTCGTCACCACGGGGCGGATCGGCGGCGGCACCAGCGTCTATATCCGCGGCGCGTACCCGCATCACACGCTCTTCATCGTCGATGGCGTGCGCATGAACGATCGCGAGGCGGGCTACGATTCGTTCATGGGCGCGGCAGACCTGGGCGGTGTCAGCCGCATCGAAGTGCTGCGTGGACCGCAAAGCCCCATGTACGGCAGTGCCGCGATGGGCGGCGTGGTGCTGATGAACAGCGTCGCGGGGACGCAGGACTTCGAAGGTCGCGTCAGTGCGGTCAAAGGATCCTTCGAGACTTACTCGGTCGCCGTGTCGGGAATGGGCAGCCTCGGGGATCTCGGCTACAGCGCCGCCGTGAGTCATTTCCAGACCGACAACGATCAGCCGTTCAATGCATTCGACAGCTGGAACTACTCGGCACATCTGGGCTATCGGTCGTCTGAAACGCTGCGTTTCGGCGTGACGATGCACGGTCAGGAGAGCGAATACGAATCGCCGGGATCGCGGTTGCGCTACTCGGCAGGCGTGGCTGACACCGCGAATCAGCTGATCACGCTTTACGCCAACTGGCAGCCGCGGGACACGCTCTCCTCGCGACTCATCGTGGGATTGCATCGTCGCGACTACCTATGGGTCAGTGACGAAAGCATCAGCGATGAGCTCAACAGGCGCCAGATTCTCGACTGGCAGGCGGCATGGAAACCGCGTGCATCGCTCGAGCTCGTCGCGGGTGTCAACTACGAAGATTCTGCGTACGAAATAGGCGACGGTCGCACCGAAGACACCATCTTTGCCGCATTCCTATCAGGGAGCTTCCGCCTCTCCGAGACACTCACGCTCAATGCGGGAATCCGCAATGACGAGTTCGATTCTGTCGGTGCTGCATTCACGTGGCGCGCGGGTGCGGCGTGGATGATGTCGCCCGAGACGAAGCTGCGTGCCACGTTCGGCACTGGCTTCGCAGCGCCAGGTTCATCGGATCGTTACGGTGTGCCGGCGTGGGGGCAACTGCCGAATCCGGAGTTGTCCCCGGAGAAATCGCGCGGCTGGGACTTGGGCGTCGATAGAGCAATCGCGGACGATGCGTTCACCCTCAGCGCGACGTACTTCGAGAATCGATTCACGAATCTCATCGACTGGAAGTATCTCGATCTCGAAGAAACGCAAGGCACCTATGTGAATCGCGGTCAGGCCGCAACATGGGGTGCGGAGCTCGGTCTCGCCATGCGCCCATCTTCCGGATGGAACATGCGTCTGGGCTATACCTATCTGGAAGCGCGCGACGGTGAAACGCACGAACGTCTCTCGCGTCGTCCGCGCCATTCGCTCGATGTGTCGACGTGGATCGAGTGGCGCAAACGCTGGACCGCCGGCATCGGGATGCGGGCAAGTCTCGATCGTACGGACAGATCGATGCCGGCCGAGGACTATGCGGTCGCACGACTGTTCGCAAGCGCGAAGATCATGGATCACGTGCTGTTGAAGTTTCGTATCGAGAACCTTTTCAACGAAGCATACGAAGAAGTCCGGGGCTACCCGGCGTTACCGCGCGGCGTTCACGCCGGCGCGGAGTGGAAGTTCTAGAGCACCGCTGTTCAACAGCGACGCGTTCTCGTGCGAATGCAGCGAGGCGCGGCAGAAGTCACTCATCGACGATTCTTCGTCATGACGTTCCATGATGATGCGCAATTCATCGCTCGTACGGTGCGTTTGCATCATCGTGAAGCGTGAGAAAACGCGACGAAGACTGCGAATAACATTTCTCATCACGCGAGTGACAAACATCGTTTTCTTCTGCGTCTTAACTAGCAACCGCGCAATTGAGCAGAGAGAAGCGCGAAGACCTGGCCACTGCTACGTTTACAAGGCGCATCCACATGAAAAATGCACTGTCGTATCGCACATCATCGAATCGTTGCACCGCTGCTGTGCTCGCAGCATTGTCGCTGCTGGGTACTGCGCAGACGCGCGCACAAGACACCAACGTCGGCAAAGACACGCTGCAGGAAATCATCGTGTCGGCTGCACGCGCACCGCAGGAATGGCGACAGACATCGAGCAGCGTCAGCGTGATCTCGATGGAAGATGTGGCGCTGATGCAGGTGCCCGATCTCAAGTCGACACTCTCGCAGCAGTCCGGCGTGAACGTCGTGACGACAGGCGCGATGGGTGGCGGTACGGCGATCTACATCCGCGGCGCGTATCCGCATCACACGCTGCTGGTGGTGGACGGCGTGCGCATGAACGATCGCGCGGCGAGCTACAACGCATTCATGGGCGGCTCGGCGGTCGATGGCATCGATCGCATCGAAGTGCTGCGTGGTGCGCAGAGCACGCTGTACGGCAGCGCCGCGATGGGCGGCGTGGTGCTGATGAGCACGGCGAAGGGCTCGAGCGATCTGCGCGGTGGTGTTTCGCTTTCCGCCGGCTCGTTCGATACGCAGTCCGGTGCGGCGTCGATCGCGGGAAGCGCAGGGGCCTTCGGGTTCAGCGCCTCCGCGGGCGGCTTTCAGACGGCGAACAATCAGGACTTCAACGATTTCGACAGCACGAACTACTCGGCGCGGCTGAGCTATGACATCAGTTCGTCCCTCGAAGTCGGCCTGACGTATCGCGGACAGGAGGGCTCGTATCAATCGCAAGGGTCGCGCTTCTTTTACTCTCCAGGTACTGCGGAGACAGGCAACGATCTTGCGACCGCGTATGCCGAGTGGCGTTCGTCGCCGTCCCTGACTTCTCGGTTCACGTTCGGTTATCACGAGCGTACTTACGACTGGATCGACCAGTGGGGTGTCAGCGAGCAGCTCAACGAGCGCTACATTTATGAGTGGCAGACCGCCTGGACGCCCGCGGCCGGGATGTCGATCGTCGTCGGTGCGAACTACGAGAAAGCCGAGTACGCCATCAACGAGAACCAGAGCGGGGATGAGATTCTGGCGGGCTTTGTGTCGGGCACGATCGACGTGACCGACACCGTGACTTTCACCGCGGGTGTGCGACACGACGATTTCGAAACCGTCGGCAGCGCATTCACCTGGCGCAGCGGACTGGCCTGGATGGCGACACCGGACACCAAGGTGCGCGCGACCTACGGAACGGGCTTCGCGGCGCCGGGATCCTCCGATCGTTACGGCGTGCCCGCCTGGGGCCAGCACCCGAATCCGGATCTGCGACCGGAAGAATCGAAGGGCTGGGACTTCGGTATCGACCACACATTGATGGGCGGACTCGTGTCGGTGAGCGCGACGTATTTCGAGAACGAGTTCACCGACCTGATCGACTGGGTCTACACGGACATGGTCACGTTCGAAGGCATTTACGCGAATCGCAGCAAGGCGACGACCAACGGTGTGGAGTTCGGGCTGAACGCTCAGCCGCTCGACTGGTGGCGTCTGAACTTCGGATACACCTATCTCGAGGGTGAGGATGGCGAGACTGGCGAGCGCCTGACGCGTCGTCCACGCAACTCGGTCGACGCTTCGACGTGGTTCGAGGTCACGGACAAATTCACGTTCGGTTTCGGCGTGCGCGGCTTGTACAACCAGGTCGATGCGTCGGGCCCGCTGGAGGACTTCACCATCGCGCGTGCATTCGCGAGCTATCAGCTCGGCAAGTTTGCGCTCAAGGCCAGAGTCGAGAACCTGTTCGACAAGGAATACGAAGAGGTTGTCGGCTATCCGGCGCTCACGCGCGGCTTCTACGGCAGCGTGGAGTGGAACTTCTGATGCTGCTTCGCTTGATTGATCGTGAAG
>JAFAEQ010000054.1 GCA_023423935.1 Pseudomonadota bacterium
AACGACCACGCCGCGCTCGCGGCGCGGCGTCAGCAAGGAGCTGGCTGCGAGAGTCTACGTCACGCGGCCCTGCGGCGTCGCGAGCTCGAGGCGCAGCTGCAGGTGCCACAGGTGCAACGGATCGCGGTGCAGTCTTCACACACGGCGAAGTCGACCGAGCCGAAATGGCGACGGCAATGCTCGCAATAGGGCTTGCGACGGCCGCCACGGGCCGTGCGGTACGCTTCGACGCCCTTTGCATGCTCAGCCGTTTGTGACTCGGGACAAGGCGCCAGATCCCTGCTCACGATGGCGCGCATGAACGTGGTGGCGCTCATCGATCCCAGCTTGAACAGACGCATCTGTTCCCTGGTCAGTCCCATCTGTGCGACAGGGTCATAAATCACGACACCCAGCTTGGGATGAAACTGGACCTGAAATGGATCGGCGCTCATACGTGCACACTCACTGACAGGCCCTGATCAATGGGATCGGGCCTTGGAAAACTGCTTCAAAATCTCGCAAGGGATTCATTACGGGAACCGTAATGCGGGCGCAATTGTGCTTTAACGCCCACGCCACAATCAATCCACGAAACCCTTAGACCGCTAAAAATAGGTCAAATCGGCTGCCGTTTGACCTCGTAGCTACCGAGATGGAGTTTTACCGTCGCAAAGCAATGCGAACGATGTCGCATTTGCCCGGTCATCTGGCCCAGTCATTTGACCCAGTGATTTGACCTTGAGCAGATAACACTGATGGATGCGCGGACTGCGACGGAAATCCCAGGGTAGCGTCGACGCCGTCCAGTCCTCGATCTCGAAATCCGCCAGGCCGTCGTGATCGAGTCGGAATCGCGTGTAGTTGTTCGAGAAGACGATCGATCCGTGCTCGGCCAGCAGACCGCGCGCGAGCGTCAGCAAATTGACGTGATCGCGTTGTACATCGAAATCGTCTTCCATCCGCTTCGAGCGTGAATGCGTAGGGGGATCGATGAACATGAGATCGAAACGTCGCGCCTTGTCTTGCTGATCGCGTAACCAGGCAATGCAATCGGCCTGAACGAAACCGTGCTCGGGCCCGACCTGACCGTTGAGAGCAAGGTTCCGTTTTGCCCAATCGAGATATGTGCGCGACATATCGACGGTGGTGGCCGCACTTGCTCCTCCACCAACCGCGTACACCGTGGCACTGCCGGTGTACGCAAAGAGATTCAGAAAGCGGCGTCCTCGCGCAAGCTCACCGACGCGCTGTCGCGTCAGGCGATGATCGAGGAACAGGCCCGTGTCGAGATAGTCCGTGAAGTTCACGAGAAAGCGATAAGGGCCCTCGCGGACCTCGTGGTACTCGCGCGTCTCGCTCACCTTCTCGTACTGCGCGAGACCCTTCTGTTGTCGGCGACGCCGCAGATGAATGCGATCGCTCGTGAGCGAGAGCACCTCCGGAATGACAGCAAGGGCTTCACGCCGCCGAGCCTTCACGGCTTCGACTTCGATCGTGCGCGGCGCCTCGTACTCCTGAACGTACGCCCAGCGCTGGTCCGCGCCATCGCTGTAGATATCGATGGCGAACGCATACTCCGGCATGTCGGCATCGTAGAGACGGAAACATTGCACTTGCTCACGAGCCGCCCAATCGAGCGCTGCCTTGAGATTCTTGCGCAGACGATTCGCGAACATTTGCGCGCCCGGACGTGAACGGATCTCGGCCTGATCTTCTTCGGTACGCGCAGGCCGCGCCGCGCCGCGATACTCGCTCGGCTCGATATCGAAACGCAGCAGACGACATTCGATGCGACCGTTGAAGAGCGTATGGCTGCGCGTGGCGTTGATCCCGATGGCTTTTGCCAGCGGCGGATTGCCCGTGAAGACCGCGCCTTTCCAGCCTTCGAAGTGCTCGCGCATCTTCTGACCGAGGAGATCGTAGATGCCTTGCAATCGTTCCTGATCGCCAATGCGCTCGCCGTAAGGGGGATTGGTAATGATGAGACCCGAGCTGCCGCTTTGACGCGTGAGCTGCGACAGATCGCGCCGCTCGATGTGTACAAAGCTACGCAGGCGCGCGCGTTCGACATTCTCGATGGCCGCGCGAACCGCGCCTTGATCCTGATCGTAGCCACGCAGCGTCAACTTGCGATCCAACGTTGCAGCACGACGTTCGCGTGCCTCATCGGTCAGTCGCTGCCACAGTGCGCGATCGTGACCGAGCCAACGAATGAATCCGAAGTGACTGCGCATGGAGCCCGGCGCAATGTCGAGCGCCATCAGCGCAGCCTCGATCGGCAGCGTCCCCGATCCGCACATGGGATCGACGAACTCGCCACCGTTCTTTGCAATCGCCGGCCAGCCGCAGCGAAGCAGAATGGCCGCCGCGAGATTTTCCTTGAGCGGCGCCGCCACACCGCGTGCGCGATACGCACGCCGATGCAAACTCTCGCCCGACAGATCGAGACTCAACGTCGCCCGATCACGATCGAGCCGCACGTCGATGCGCACATCGGGTTGATCGAGGTCCACCGACGGCCGCTCGCCGGTGCGCTCACGCATGACATCGACGATCGCATCCTTGGTCTTCAGCGCACCGAAATGCGTATGCGTAATGCCCGACGTGGAACCCGCCAGGTCGACCGCGAGCGTGCCATTCGGTTTGATGTGCGCCGTCCAGTCGATGGACTTCACCCCTTCATACAGCGCATCGGGCGTCGCGGCAGAGAATGAACCGAGCGGCATGAGAATACGACTCGCGGTACGCGACCACAGACACGCTCGATACGCCACCTCGAGCGACCCCTCGAACTGCACTCCGAGCTTGAACTCGCGACACGACGTAGCACCGCATTCTTTGAGCTCAGCAGCGGTCAGATCGGCAACACCGGGAGGACAGGAGGCGAAAAAATGCATGTGATAGGAGCCAGAGGGAGAGAGAGGGTTCACACAGAGATCACAGAGTACACAGAGCCCACTGTGAAGACAGGATTTCCACAGGGGACACGGGGAGCACGGGGTTCGAGACTAGTCGGAATCCAGCGAAAGCCGCCTTATGCGCAGGGCAGCCTGTTCCCAGGCGGCATCATTCGCGACCACCCACCAAGACGCGACTCAACGGAGAGCAGCGCAGATCACTCTGACCCAGTGATCCCCGTGCTCCCCGTGGAGCTGCTTCTCTCATCTCCGCGAATGGCCATCGAGCGTCGCGATGGGACCGTACAGTTCGGGGCGGCGGTCGCGGAAGACGCCCCAGGCGTTGCGGTAGTTGCGGATCTGGTCGAGATCGAACGTCGCAGTGAGGATCGTCTCAGTGTCGCGGTCCGCTTCCTTCACCTTGGCGCCCGTGTGATCTGCGATGAAAGACGAGCCGTAGTACTTCACTTTCCAGCGCTCTCCCTGCTCGGTGCCGATCCGATTGGAGGCAACGAGCGGCATGATGTTGGATGCCGCGTGGCCCTGCATCGCGCGCTGCCAGTGGTCGCGCGAATCGATGCTCAGATCCTGCGGCTCCGAACCGATCGCCGTGGGATAGAAAAGAATCTCCGCGCCCTGCACCGCCATCGCACGCGCGCTCTCGGGGAACCACTGATCCCAGCAGATCGCAACGCCGATCGTGCCGAAGCGCGTGGGCCACACTTTGAATCCCGTATCGCCGGGCGAGAAAAAGAACTTCTCGTGATAGCCAGGGCTCTCGGGGATATGCGCCTTGCGATATTTCCCAAGCACGCTGCCGTCCGCATCGACGATGGCGACCGTATTGAAGAACGCATTGCCGTCGCGCTCGTACACACTCGCCGGCAGCACGACATTCAACTCGCGCGCGAGCTGCTGAAAGCGCCGCACGGCCGGATTCTCCTCGATCGTACGAGCCAGCGCGAAGTACTCCGGATTGTGTTCCTTGCAGAAGTACGGCGTCTCGAACAGCTCCTGGATCAGGATGATGTTCGCGCCCTGCCCGGCCGCCTCACGAATGATCCGCTCAGCGGTGGCGAGGTTCTGCTCGCGATCCTCGGTGCAGGCAAATTGAGTAGCAGCTACGGTGACTTTCATTTGGATTGAGTGATGGGTGATGAGTGATGAGTGATGAGTGCCGGAGCGTGTCACTCCCGACCCTCAATTTCGACGAGCGATCTGTGAAGACCAATGAGCATGCGTCGAACCTGCTCCAGATCATCCAGCAATTCGCGCTCGCGAATAAAGCCAAGTGCGTGTGAGAGCAGGATATGGGTTTCGAGTTCCGCAATCGAGCCTCGGGCGATGGAAATGAAACGCGCGAACTCAGCGCGCGATCCGCGGCCCGCGCCTTCAGCGATGTTTGCCGGCACGGATACCGCAGCTCGTCGGATCTGACTGACCAGGCCGAACCGCTCTGATCGCGGGAATGCCTGCGTTGCCTGATACGACTTCACTGCAAGCTCCATTGCCAAACTCCAAACCCTCAGATCCTTGTGGTGCTCAACGCGCATGCCCATTCCCTTTCCTCCATGAATTGAGATCGCATCTCTATCGGATCACTCATCACTCATCACTCATCACTCCCAATCACCCCCTCGGCGGCGTACAGGCGCTGAAGATTTCGCAGGGTTCGGCGCCGAGATTCCGGAAGCGGTGGGGTACGGCGCTGAGGAAGTAGTAGGCGTCGCCGGGGCCGAGGATGCGACTCTGGCCGCCGACGGTGAGCTCGATGTTGCCGCTCAGCACGATGCCGCCCTCCTCGCCCTTATTGCTGAGCGTGTCTTCGCCGGTATCGGCGCCGGGGGTGTAGCGCCCATGCATGATTGACAGCGCACGGTTCGGGCGTTTGGCAGCCACGAGTCGAAAGGAGATGTCGCCCTCGCCAATGTCCGTCAACTCGTCCTTCGCATAGAAGACCTGTGGATCGCTCTGGAGATCGAGCGTGAAGAACTCCGCGAGCGACATGGGGATTCCATCGAGCACTTTCTTCAGCGAGCTGACGGATGGACTCACGCGGTTCTGCTCGATGAGCGAGATCGTGCCGTTGGTGACGCCGGCCCGCTTGGCGAGCTCGCGCTGCGACAAGCCGTACATGGTGCGAACTGCTTTCAGGTGATTGCCGACGTCGATGCTCACGGTGACTCCAACTGATTTCCGACTGTTTAGGATAATCGACACCCCGAGCGCACTTAAGTCCTTTTCACCCGAGCGTTTGAGGCAGGTGTGTAATTTTCTTATCATGCCGCCCAACTCCTCCCGAGACTTCCCCATGACCGCCGCTCCTTCCCGCGCCGACCTCGAAGCGCTCTGGATGCCGTTCACCGCCAATCGCCAGTTCAAAGCGAACCCGCGACTGCTCGCACGTGCCGAGGGCATGCATTACTGGACGCACGACGATCGACAGATCCTCGATGGCGTCGCTGGACTGTGGTGTGTCAACGCAGGCCACGGTCGCAAGGAGATCAGCGACGCGGTGAGCCGGCAGATTGCGACCATGGAATACGCGCCGCCGTTTCAGATGGGACATCCGCTCGCATTCGAACTGGCTAATCGATTGGTCAAACTCGCGCCGGGCGATCTCGATCATGTGTTCTTCACGAACTCGGGCTCCGAGTCCGTCGACACCGCATTGAAGATTGCGATCGCTTATCAGCGCTTGCGTGGCGAAGGTGCTCGTCAGCGACTGATCGGCCGCGAGAAGGGTTATCACGGCGTGGGCTTCGGCGGAATTTCCGTGGGCGGCATGGTGAACAACCGCAAGTTCTTCGGCGCCATGCTGCCGGGCGTCGACCATCTGCGGCATACGCTCGATATCGAGCACAACGCGTTCTCGCGCGGCCTGCCGCAATGGGGCGATCATCTTGCAGATGACCTCGAACGCCTGGTCGCGCTTCACGACGCGTCCACGATCGCGGCGGTGATCGTCGAGCCCGTCGCAGGATCGGCGGGTGTCGTGCTGCCGTCGAAGGGATATCTGCAGCGGCTGCGCTCGATCTGCGATCGCTACGGCATCCTGCTGATCTTCGATGAAGTCATCACCGGCTTCGGTCGACTCGGCACGCCATTCGGCGCTCATTACTTCGATGTCATCCCCGACATCATCACCACCGCAAAAGGTCTCACCAACGGCGCGATACCGATGGGCGCGGTGTTCGTGCGCAAGCAGATTTACGAGACGTTCATGAAGGGCCCGGAGAACGCCATCGAGCTCTTTCACGGCTACACGTATTCAGCACATCCGGTCGCTTGTGCCGCTGCGCTCGCAGCACAAGACATCTATGAGCGCGATGGTCTGCTGACCCGCGGCTCACAACTCGCAAAGACCTGGGAAGACGCGGTGCATTCGCTACGCGGCTCGCCGTACGTGAAGGACATTCGCAACCTCGGCTTGGTCGCAGGCATCGAGCTCGAATCGCGTCCCGGCGCACCGGGCGCGCGCGCCTATGAAGTGTTCGTGAAAGCGTACGAGAAGGGACTGTTGGTGCGATTCACGGGCGACATCATTGCGCTATCGCCGCCGCTGATCATCGAACCCGCTCAGATCCAGCAGATCGCAGGAATCCTGGACGAAACGTTGCGGGAAGTGGCCTGAGCAAGCAGAGCGCTGACGTTCACGGTCAGCGCTCTGCGCAACGATCACCGATCCCCGATCACCGGGGAATCGTGGTGGTCACACTGAAGATGAAGCGGTCCGTATCGGCGTCATCGACATCGGTATCGACATACCGCAGCGACAACGTGAAGTCGTTGATCGTGTAGCCGACACCGATGGAGTAGTCGAAATAGTTCGGCACGCCATACGACGCCTTGATGCCGTCACCATCGCTGTAGCCAGCATGAATCGCAAGCGACAGATCGCGAGGCAGGGGGATGTCGATACCGCCGTCCAGATAGATCGAGCTTCTGTCCGATCCGCCGAAATCGTTCGAGTACCACAGCTTCCCGGACCAGATGCCGTAGTTGACGCCGCCGTAGATCTCGGGGAAGCCGTGAATTTTCTGTTTCGTCGCGCTCGAGTCCGAGCCTGGATACGTGTACCAGATGAGCCCGGCATCCCACCGCAAGCCATCCTCATCGCCGCCCGTAAATCCCGTGTACAGATCGAGCTCGATCGAGCCGTCGAAGCCGGGGAAGTCGACATTGCTGGCCCATGCACCGATGTACCAACCGTTCTCGCCGGAATAGTCCAGGCTTGCCTGCAAAGCGGGATCTTCGTCCGTCTGCGTGAAACCGCGGAAATCGTAGTCGCTGGTGAGTGTCCAGGTGGAGGAGAGCTCCGCATGCACCGAGGCGCTGAGCGATAGCAACCCGACGGTGGCCAGGATGTGGATATTTCTCATTGTGGATTCCCTTCATGGGATGGTGCGCCGACGCTGGCGCTGCGCGCCGTATGTTAAGCGGTCCCACGCGGGCTGCGACTATCGTTCCGCGAGTTGACAGGTCTCTGCAGCGTTCAAAAAGAAAACCCCGGGATGCGCGCATCCCGGGGCTTCACCATCAACGCGTTGCCTGCCGCAGCGCCTGCGATCAGATCATTCTTCCCAGGGGAAAGACGTGGAGATCGAGAGAATCACGCGGTCGTCCGAGCCACCTCTGCCTGCATCGATGGCGACCCACTTCATGCCGAGGGTGAAATTGCTCGCCGAGTAGCTGAGGCCGAGCGAATAGTCGGTGTAGCTTTTCTCGGGGCCCTGGACCTCGGTCGCACCGAAGCCATACGTGTCCGCAATGCCATCGCCATCGCTCCACCCTGCGTGCAATCCGATCACCAGCGGCCCCGCCGGAATGCCCACATCGCCGTAGACATAGACGGCGCTGCCATTGTCCTTGTGGCCGAAATGATTGCTGTAGTACACGCCGCCGCTCACGATGTTGTAGCTGAGCTTGGCGTAGATCTCGGGATAATTCAGATCGGACGCGCCCGGATAGGAGTAGTAGTTGATACCGGCGTCGTATCCCAGATCGCCGGCGCTGCCCCTGAAGCCCGTATAGAGATCCACTTCGGTGGACGGCTTTGGCGCTCCGAAATCCACACCGCTGCCCCACGTGCCGATGTACCACCCGCTCTCCGAGGCATAGTCGATCGATAGCTGCGCCGTAGCCTTATTGAGCGTCTGACTGATTCCTCGAAAGTCATAGTCACTGACGATCGCGGCCGTACCAGAAACATCCGCCTGCGCCGCGCTCGTTGCGGCGATCAAACCAAGTGCAGCCAGAATCCTCAGATTTCGCATAAATCTCCCCTTTGTGGTGAGAAAGAAACACGCCAGCAACGGCGCGGATGGTTGTATTCCCTGTACCCAACTGCAGGAGATGTTTTTTTGCGGTGTATAAGCAACAACTCCAGCCCGCCATAAGAGATGCAGCAAGCATGCCAGTCGAGCCGTGGGGCACTTTCCCAGGTAGGGGGACGGCAAATTCACCCGTCACAAGCTGACGTCGGACGGCACAAGCGTGTTGCGACGCGGGTTTTTACTGAGTCGTTGTATGCAGGCGAAGCAGTGCCCGACGCTCGCGTAACGCCGAATTCGGCCATATCGGCAGCCGAATGCTTATTGTCATGCCCCTCAGAAGTGCACGAAGGGCATGTCCTGCTCTATTTCGATG
Source organism: Pseudomonadota bacterium (assembly GCA_023423935.1). GTDB lineage: Bacteria > Pseudomonadota > Gammaproteobacteria > Steroidobacterales > Steroidobacteraceae > Steroidobacter. The sequence continues at coordinate 8,529 of JAFAEQ010000054.1, forward strand.
CCGTTTCGAAGATCACATAGAGCTTCGAAGTGGGTTCGCGCACATCCCAAGTGCCAACAAAGCCCGCCGGCACCACAAACGAGTCGCCTGCACGAAAGCTGAGCGAACGTCCTTGTTCATCCTCGATGTACACCAGCCCCTTGGTGATGTGACAGAACTCGGTTTCCGTGTACCGCACCCGCCATTTGCCGGGCGTGCTTTCCCAGACACCCGCGAAGAACTGGCCCGTCGCGTCGGTAAAGAAATTGCGGGCCGTTTGCATCGGCGCACCTTCGAGCACTCGCTCCGGGGCGGGCGACGAGGTGGAGACCTCTGGCGTCGAGGCACCGAATGAAACGATGGTAGGTTGCTCGAGCAACGAGTGACTCATGACGATATCTGCCAGACACATGGGGAGACTCCGACTCTAAAGCGTTGCAGCCTCTAGGGCGGCCATTCGCGGTTGAACGAACGAGGCCGGCGCCGGAAGCGCCGGCCTCGCCCGCGACTCGTCAGTGGGCCTGCGTCTGCGCGACAGCCGCTTCAGAAGTCGCACCGATCGGCCGTATGGCCAGACTCACGCGACGTTCCCATGCGTAGGCCTCCACATCGTCCTTGGCAGCCGTCGTCAGATCCTCGCCGTGCGCTGCAACCCGGATCTGCTCTGGCGAGGCGCCACCGCGAATGAGAGCCTCGCGGACGACCTCGGCACGCTTCTGCGACAGCACCAGATTCTGCTCAGGCGTCCCGCGCGGATCGGCGAATCCGTTCAACTGCACCTCGAGCCGCGCCTGAGTCGCGAGCAGCTTGCCCAACTCCTCCAGCTTCCCGACCACCACTTCGTCTACCTCGGCGCTATTGGTTCTGAACATCACGTCCGCCTGCAGCTTCTGCGCAAGCTGATCCAGCATGTCATCGCCGCCCGTACGCTCACTCGCCTTCGCCAGAGCGATACGGGTATCGATCAATTCCTGTTCCAACTGCTGAGCGTGCCGTTCGTATTCCTGAGCACGCACCTCGTAGCTCTGAGCGCGTAGCTCAGCTTCCTTAGCGGTGCCGATGCTGTCCCCCATCACCCCACCGACCATGAGCCCGACAAACGCCCCGATCGGACCACCGACGAGCGCACCGACAGCCGCCCCCGCCCCCATTCCCACGCCCTCCGATTTCGTGAGTTTGTTTTCGCCCGCATGCGCCGCACCCGAAGCCATCGCAATGGCAACCGCACCAATCAGCACTTTCTTGAACATGGTCTGTCTCCCACAGCTCTCGTCGTTACAGCAGGTGACGATTTACCCGTGGAAGCTATTCAAGGCCGCAAAGCGGACGCGACATCGAGCATGCAATGTCAGAGCGCGGAAGGATGGTGGCGAATTGTGGCGGAGGCGCCGGCCGGTTCGACGGCTTGATCGCGCGCGAGTCGGACCGCTAGCTGCAAGGAGCAGATCAGGCCAGTCCACGCAGCTCTTAATCGGCTGGCCATCTAAAAAGAATTGAGCTCGCCCAAGCTTATTAAGATGAAGCCGCTATTTTTTAGTAACAGCCGGCGGCCAGCGCATTTCCAAAGTATTCGCCGAAGACCGAGCAGCGTGTTCCCTCGTCACAATCAGCGTCATGATGATGGTCGTGTTCTATGCGACCGACCGTGCAGAAGGCTCGGCTCACAGCGTGGTCGTGAATGAGCGAACTCTTTACGCTGAGCTCATTGACCGTCCCCACCACGACCAATCTCTCGGTTCTTCCTCTCGCCGGCCTCTTGCTCAATCTGCGACTGAGGCGGAGGTGGCGGCATGCGTCCACCACCAAGAAACATCAAAGCCCAGGCAAATCCGCTCACGGACGGTGTCTTTCGTTTTCGAGGTTCACGAGCTCTTCGATGTGTAAGGGCGGCGATCGCAACCGCGGCAAGGACCAACAGGAAGAACAGGGCAGTGTACGTAACCATCCTATGATGCCGAACGATGCCATTGCGCCGCGAGCAACGGCGCTTCGTCGTTGCGAGGCTTGAATGAATTTTCAGGCATCTTTGGCAGCAGCTGTAAAAGTACGGGTCACCTCATACATTCCAGGCTCAAACTTCGCGATTGCCAGAGCACGCTGCAAGAACGGCAGGGGCGCCGGATCTTTCCGCATAGCTTCATAGTCACCTTTGCTTCGCCACTTGGCATACATCGTAACTTTGGTTCCATCCAGGCTTCGATGGAGGCTTGCTGAGATAAAACCAGGGGCGTATCGAACCGAGGCGTCTGTGGCTTGTGTGAGCAGATCGATCAACTCCTGTTGCTTGCCTGGATCAACGGAGAAAACGTTAATCAGGATGATTGGTTCGTCGTTCATTCGATCTGCCTTAATAAATTCCAGATGCCTGACGCCAACGATGAGCCGCGCGGCGGGATGAGCCTTAGGGGAGGTGCAAATGTGCCACCACGTCGGCTCGATTGTTGTTAGAACGCATTAGACGTTCTTGTCCCTTGGCTTCCTTTGCAACTTGGACTTTTATCTTCTACTGACTGCCAGCGGGCCCCAGATTGCAACTCTCGTGTTCAGCACGAATCCGGCACGAGCCGGACTCTCGACGCCGCGGCGGCGAAGGCGCGGTACGGCAGCGCGAAGCACTCGCGCAACCTCGATCCAGTTCTGCTCGAGCGAGCAGGCGCGTACGGACTGGATTCCAGCGACTGTATGAGGTGCGAGATTCAAGCAGCCGCCTACGCGGGCATCAGCCAGCTCCCAATATCGCCAAGGGCGCGGAATCGCGACCGATTTCAGCGCCCGTATCCGATACGGCTGGCGCCGCGATCGGCCGCCTAAGACCCGATTTCGATGTGGATGGAAACTCCTGGAGGTCAGTCGAAGGTAAACGACTGATCGCGGGAGATTTTCCGGAAGTGTCTGGATGCGCGCTGAACGCATGAATGGTGGCTAGGGTGGGACTCGAACCCACGACCTCGGCATTATGAGTGCCACGCTCTAACCAGCTGAGCTACCTAGCCTTTTCGTCCGCTCACCGATGGGACATCGGATTGGGCGGCACACAGAAGGGCGGGCATTGTCTGGATGCCTTCCCATGGTGTCAAGAAACTTGGGCCGCCGCGCGGTCCAAATCGGGGTTGAGCGAGCGGGGACATGTGATCTCGTACGGACACCATCCGACGGGTTCTGCGTTCAGAGATTGATCCGCCGCATTGGTCTTGGCCCAATGTCTCCATTCAAGCCCGAGAGGAACATGCCCGGAATGAAGTCTGTCGTTGTCGAAGATGCCGAGTTGTTCTACGAACACACGCCGCGGCCCGGGGCTCCGGCGCTGCTGATGCTCCATGCGCTCGGCGCCAACCTGCACATGTGGGACCGGCAAGCGGAGGAGCTGCAGCAGCGCTTCGAGCTGATTCGTTACGACTTGCGCGGGCATGGGCAATCGTCCGCTGGCTCGATCGACGAGCTGACGCTGGATCGGCTTGCCCGCGATGCGCTCGCGGTCCTGGACGCCTGTGACGTGGCGCGAGCGCATCTGTGCGGGCTGTCGCTCGGCGGCATGATCGCCATGCACATCGCACGGCATTGGCCTGATCGCGTGTTGAAGGTAGCCCTATGCAGCACCTCGCCCTACATGCCACCGCCCCAGATGTGGAACGACCGCATCGCGACGGTCCGCTCGCAAGGAACCGCCGCGTTGACCGAAGGCATCCTGCAACGCTGGTTCACGCCCGAGTTTCACGAGCGCGAGCCGGCGCAGGTCGACGAGGTCCGGCAGATGCTGCTCGCGACACGACCAGAAGGATATGCCGCCTGCTGTGCGGCGATTCGCGACATGGATCTGCGCGAAGATCTCGCCTCGATCGTGGCAACGACGTTGGTCGTGGGCACGACCCGCGATCCATCCCTGCCCGCAAGCCTCGCCGAATCGATCGCAGCGTCGCTCGGCAGCGCGAAGCTCGTGCTGCTCGATGCGGCACATCTCGCCAACATCGAACAGACTCAGGAGTTCAATCGTACGGTGCTGGAATTTTTCGGCGCCGAGGCGACGGAGCAGATTGCCGGCGCAGCTTCAAATCCGACGTGAAGAGAAGATCTCCACGGGGCGCACGGGGAACGCGGGGTTCAAATCAGGACGAAGCAGGAGCGGATGACCCTTCCGCTCCCCGTGGCTCTTGATCCTCCCCGTGGAGATTCTTTTGAGGAATCTCACACGTTGAAACGGAAGTGCATGACATCGCCTTCGCGGACGATGTACTCCTTACCTTCGAGTCGCAGCTTGCCGGCTTCCTTTGCGCCCTGCTCGCCCTTGCAGGCGATGAAGTCTTCGTACGCGATGACTTCGGCGCGGATGAAGCCCTTTTCGAAGTCGGTGTGGATGACGCCCGCAGCTTGCGGCGCCGTCGCGCCGACGCGAACAGTCCAGGCACGCACTTCCTTCTCGCCGGCTGTGAAATAGGTCTGCAGCCCCAGCAGCTTGTACGCAGCCCGGATCACACGATTCAGGCCTGGCTCTTCCAGGCCGAGCTCGTTCAGGAAATCCGCGCGGTCGGCTTCATCGAGCTGCGCGATCTCAGCTTCGATGGCGGCGCACACGGCAACCACTTCTGCGCCTTCCTCCGCGGCGCGCGCGCGGACCGCGTCGAGATGCGGATTGTTCGTAAAGCCGTCTTCCGCCACGTTCGCCACGTACATGAGCGGCTTCAGCGTGATCAGGTGCAGCTCGTAGACAAGCTTCGCTTCTTCAGGATCTTTGATCAGCGAGCGCGCCGGCTTGCCGGCATCGAGATGCTCGCGCAGTTTCTTGAGCAAGTCGCGTTGGCGAATGGCGTCCTTGTCGCCGGCCTTCGACGCCTTCTCCGCACGCAGCAAGCCGCGCTCGACCGTATCGAGATCGGCGAGCGCAAGCTCGGTATTGATTACCTCGATGTCATCGAGCGGACCGACGCGACCTGCGACGTGAACGATGTCGTCGTTCTCGAAACAGCGGACCACCTGCGTGATCGCATCCGTCTCACGAATGTGCGAGAGGAATTTGTTGCCGAGGCCCTCGCCTTTGGAAGCTCCGGCGACCAGGCCTGCGATATCGACGAACTCGACCGTCGCCGGCAGCGTGCGCTCGGGGTGAACGATCGCAGCCAGCTCCTCGAGGCGAGGATCGGGCACGGGCACGATGCCGACGTTCGGATCGATCGTGCAGAAGGGATAGTTCTCCGCCGCGATCTGCGCGCGAGTCAGCGCATTGAACAACGTCGACTTACCGACGTTCGGCAATCCCACGATTCCAGTTTTGATGCCCATTGAAACCCACTGTGATGAGTGATGGGTGATGGGTGATGGGGAAGATCAGGCGGACGCACACACCACTGATCACGCATCACTCATCACTATCGTTTATGCAACCCATTCATGGCCTTCTCGGCACCCTGCTCGAGGAAGACCTGCAGGGCGTCGAGAGCATTTGCGACCGAGCCGAGGATCGCTTCTTCCTCTTCCTTCGGTGCGCGGCGCAGGACGTAGTCGATCACCTGCGACTTGTCGCCGGGATGACCGATGCCAAGGCGCAGACGCCAGAAGTCGGTGCCGATCTGCGTGATGGTGTCGCGCAGGCCGTTGTGGCCACCATGGCCGCCGCCGAGCTTGAAGCGCGCTTCGCCGACGGGCAGATCCAGCTCGTCGTGAACGACCAGAATTTCGCCGGCCGGCACTTTCAGATACTCCGAAAGCGCGCGAATCGAATGTCCGCTGCGATTCATGAATGTCGTGGGCTTGAGCAGCGAGATCTCGCCACCCGCGTACGGCACACGACAGATATCGCCCAGGAATTTCGTGTGACTGCGGAATCGCCCGCCCAGGCGTGAGGCCAGCGCATCCACGAACCAGAACCCGGCGTTGTGGCGCGTGAGCACATGCTCGGGCCCGGGATTACCGAGCCCGACGATGATCTTGAGAGGAGTGCCAGCCATAGAAAGCAAATTGACAATGAACAATTAACAATGGACAACGAAGAGCCGAATCCGACTCAGCTCGTTGTCAATTGTCCATTGTCAATTGTCCATTGATGGATGAGCGGGCGGCGAGCAACGCACGCCGCCCGCGATCCATCACTTCTTGCCCGCATCCTTCTTAGGAGCAGCGGCTGCAGCCGCAGGAGCGGCAGCACCGGCGGCAGGAGCCGCGGCAGCGTCCGCAGCTGCAGGCGTCTCAGCCTCTTCAGCGCGCGGATGATGGATGGAGACGATTGCCTCGTCGCGACCGTGCGCAAGCAGCACGAACTCGACGCCTTCCGGCAGCGGGATGTCGGACAGACGCTTCATCTCGTTGATGTGCATGTCCGACATGTCGATTTCGAGCGATTCCGGCAGATCCTTCGGGAAGCACAGCACTTCGACGTTGTTGAGCAAGTGCGACACGATGCCGCCCTCGGTCTTCACGCCCGGCGATACCGAAGCACCCTTGAAGTGGATCGGAATCGTCATGCGGATCTTCTCGTTCTCGAGCACGCGCTGCAGATCCATGTGCAGGATCTGGTTCTTGGCGGGATGACGCTGCACGTCCTTCAGGATCGCAGCCTGCTTCTCGCCGTTGATGTTCAACGAGATGATGGTCGAATAGAAACGCTCGTTCACGAGCAGCGACAGCAGATTCTGGTGATCCAGAATGATCTGCCGCGGCTCCTCACGGCCGCCGTAGAGAATCGCCGGAACCTTGCCGGAACGACGCAGGCGGCGGCTCGCACCCTTCCCCTGCAAACCGTCCCGAGGATCGGCGACGAGATCGAAAGCAGTCTTCATGTGTTGACTCCAAAAAGGACAGTGATGAGTGATGCGTGATGAGTGATGGGTTGCGAAACCCAGCATCGACACGGCAGCACTCCCACGAATCAGGCACCGTCGTTCGCGACCAAACAGGCGGCACCCACCATGACAGATCAGGAGCGACCACGACGAGCTTCTGGCTCGTCACTGATCACTCATCACCCATCACTAAATCAATCGATATACAGCGAACTCACGCTCTCTTCGTCGCGGATACGACGCATCGTTTCCGCGAGCAATCCGGCGACCGAAAGCTGCCGGATCTTCCGACATTGGCGCGCTTCGTCGCGCAACGGGATGGTGTCGGTGACCACGAGCTCGTCGAGCTCCGAATTCGCAATGCGCTCGATGGCAGGGCCGGACAGGACCGCGTGGGTGATATACGCCACGACCTTCTTTCCGCCCGCATCCTTCAGCGCCTTCGCCGCATGGCACAGCGTGCCTGCCGTATCCACGAGATCATCGATGAGGATAAGGGACTTGCCCTTGACCTCGCCGATGATGTTCATCACTTCCGACTCGTTCGCACGCGGGCGACGTTTGTCGATGATGGCGAGATCCGCATCGTCGAGGCGCTTGGCCAGAGCTCGTGCCCGGACCACACCGCCGACGTCGGGCGACACGACCATCAGGTTGTCGTACTTCTGCTTCCAGGCATCGCCAAGCAGCACCGGCGACGCGTACACGTTGTCGACCGGAATATCGAAAAAGCCCTGAATCTGATCCGCGTGCAGATCAACGGTCAGCACACGATCGACACCGGCGCTGGCAATCATGTTGGCGACCAGTTTCGCCGTGATCGGCACGCGCATCGCACGCGGGCGGCGATCCTGACGCGCATATCCGAAGTACGGGATCACCGCCGTGATACGCGCCGCCGACGCACGTCGGCATGCATCGACCATCACCAGCAGCTCCATCAAATGATCGTTCGCCGGAGAGCACGTCGGCTGCACGATGAACACGTCGCGACCGCGCACGTTCTCGAGCAACTCGACCGTGATCTCGCTATCACTGAACCGGCTGACCGATGCCCGTCCCAGCGGGACGGTCAGGTGGCGGCAGATTTCATAAGCGAGCGGTTGATTGGCGTTGCCCGCAAACACCGCCATCGTTGCACGATCCATCAGGAAACCTCGAGGCTGTAGGCTCTAGGCTCTGGACACTGCAGCAGCATCCTACCGCCCATCTCCACAGCCTACAGTCCACAGCCTCCTATCGAAGCTGGCTGGGGCGGAAGGATTCGAACCTCCGAATGGCGGGATCAAAACCCGCTGCCTTACCACTTGGCGACGCCCCAACATTCACCCGATCGTGCGAAGGCGCGCAATGCACCTCGCCGATCATCAACTTTCTCGCGCCAGGCGATCCAGCAGCGGCGAGCGATTGCGCCCGCGTACGACATAGCCCGACCAGCGCGCCGGCACGCGCCGCAAGGCGTCGCGGGAAGTCGCTTCATCTGGCATGGCTACGAACACGCAGGAGCCGGTTCCCGTGAGTCGCGCTTCGCCAAATTGTCCAAGCCAATCAAGAGCTTCGGCGACTTCAGGATAACGCCCGCGTACGGTGGAAGTGCAGTCGTTGCGGCCACCCCCCGCGAGAAAGGCGCGTATTGTCGTGACGGGGGAATTACGTGTCAATTCAGCGGCCTGAAAGATCTCGCCGGTGGCGACCGAAGCGGCCGGTTTCACCACCAGGAACAGCGGCTCCGGCAGTTCGATCGATGTGAGCTGCTCGCCTACTCCCTCGGCCCACGCCGCATGCCCTCGCACGAAGACGGGCACGTCGGCGCCGAGCTTCAAACCCAGACTCGCCAGCTCCTCGGGATCAATCTGCAGACCCCAAAGACGATTGAGCGCGACCAGCACGGTGGCTGCGTCGGAGCTTCCCCCGCCGAGGCCAGCCTGAACCGGCGTGTGCTTCACGACATGAATAGCGACTCCGCGTCGGGTACCGGTGTGCAGAGCAAGCAGGCGTGCCGCCTTCACCACCAGATCCGATTCCGCCGGAACGTCGGCGAGGCCGCCCAGCCGCTCGATCACGTCGTCGGGCCGGCGGAAAAAACGGATCTCATCGGCCAGCTCGATGAACTGCATGGCCGTCTGCAGCAAGTGATAGCCGTCTGGCCGGCGTCCGACGATATGCAGACACAGATTGAGCTTGGCCGGTGCAGGCCAGGCCTCAGGCGAGCCCAGCGATTCTCCCCACGACTCGCTCACCTCAGTGCCCCAACTGCCAGCGATCGATGACGATCCTGACCCGTGCATCGCCGCTCGCGGCGCGAATGCGAGTGGGCACGCGCACGCCCGGCGCATCCGAGTACTGCTGATATTCGATCCGCCAGCCCGCCTGATCGAGCGCGGTCACGCCCTGGGCATCGGCTGGATGCCATTCGTGTGCGCCGGGCGCTGCGATGCCGAGCATCCAATAACGCAAACTGCCTGCGGGAACCGGAGCGCCGAGCCTGTTCTCGAGCTCGTCCCAGGCGGCTTGCGATTCGAGCGTGGTGCCATCTGCCGTGCGCAGTCTGACTTCCGGATCTTCGGCGCTGCCGTCGACTTCCAACTGAACGCTGCCGATGCCGACCGGTCCGCGAATGCGCACATCTGCGCGCGGACCGCTCTGATCCCACTCGAATGAACCGGAGCCTCCGCCGCCTTGTGCGCCTGACACACCGATCCGTCCGCGCGCCTGCCAGGCCTTGAGTTGTCCGAGATCCTCGGGAATCGGGCCGGTCGGCGCGGGCTGCACACGTTGCGTCGCGCAACCCGCCACGAAAATTGCGGACAGCAGGATGAGTGCGCCAAGTCGTAGCAATCGAGGCATGCGGGCCGGTTCAGTTCGGCAGCGATTTCAGGCGCGCCTGAAGATCTTCATTGCCCGGATAACGTTCGCTCGCGGCCTGGAGCAGATTGCGAGCCTCGTCCTTGCGACCGAGTGCGATCAGGACATCGCCCAGATGAAGATCGACTTCCGGATCGTTGATGCGGACCTTGGCCTTCTGCAGGTACGCGAGCGCCTCTTCGTTGCGCTTCGCGCGATGCATCGCCCAGCCGATGCTATCCAGCACCGCGCCACTGTCAGGCGTCTGCGTGAGTGCCTCCTGAATCAACTGCGTGCCTTCTTTGACCTTCCCCGTGCGATCGACCAGCGTGTAACCGAGAGCGTTCAGAGCCACCGGATCGCCCGGGCGATCGGCGACCAGCTTGCGCAGCTCGGCGATCGCATCCTTCACCCGGTCCGCCTCTTCGAGCTGAAAGACCCGTGCGAATCGCAGCTCCGAAGAATCCGGGTACTGCTTCAGCGCCCCATCGAGCAGCGCGATGGCGCCTTTGCGATCGCCGCTGCCAGAAAGGAGCGACGCGCGCGTGACCAGCGTGTCGATCGCGTACTGCGGACGTGCGCTGCCAAATTCCTCGAGATGCTGCAGACCTTTCTGCAGCCCGCCCTGATCGGCCTTGAGTCGCGCGGCGCGTGCCTGTGCCGCCATCGCCATATCGCCGCCGGTGACGCGGCTGTAGATTTGAATGGCTTCGTCGGTGGCGCCACGCGTTTCAGCGATCGCTCCGAGATAGAACAGCGATTCGTAGACGAAGCGACCGGTCGAAACCAGATTCGTGTAGCGCTGGACGGCCGAATCGCGATTGCCCATCTGAAAATCGATATCTGCCAGCGTGCGCTCGACGACACCGCCTGCCGTTTCGCTCGAAGCCAGCGACATCAGCTCCTTGCGACCTTCCTGCTCCTGGCCGGCCTGCATTTTCATCAGGGCATATTCGAGTCGATAGGAATCTTCGCTGTCCTGATCGATGACGCTCTTGGCAGTCGCAAGTCCCGCCTCGCTCTCACCGCGTGCGAGCTGTACTTGCGCAAGCAGCAACCCTGCGGGCGCCCAGTACGGACCGAGCTCGCGAGCCTTCTGCGCATGTTGAAGCGCGAGATCGTAGTTCTCCGAGAGCAACGCACTGCGCGCCAGTGCGTAATGCGCTTCGGTCACATCCGGGTACTTGAGCACGAGCTTCTGCAGCACAGCGGTGCTGGCCGCGGGCGAGCCTTCGTCGGCGAGCTGCGGCAGCAGCGCAAGAAAGCCCGCGGCAGGATTGATGAACGCGGTGTCGAGCAGCACGCCCAGATGTTCGGCCGCGCGATCGAGCTGATACAGATGAAGCGCCGCGAACGCCGCAAAGCGGCGGGCTTCCTCATTGGTGTGATTGATGGCGAGCCAGCGCTCGGCGCCTTCGAGCACGAGGGTCCATTGATGATGCTCGTAGGCGGTGCGCGTCGCCTGCTCGGCGAGCGATTCGTCGTTCGCGGCCTGCGCGGCTTTCACGTAGGCACGCGAAGCTTCGAGATATTCACCGCGCTGCAACGCCACCTCCGCACCCAGGACGAGCGCATTGGGATCGCTCGGCAATGCTTCGGAGGGCTCGGATTTGGGCGGGGCCGCACAGCCCGAGACCAGCACCGCAAGTACGAGCGATCCGGCAACGATGGACGCCCGGCGTCGTGCCAGCCTCGCGCAAGGTCCGATCGAGCTCATACGGACGGCCGGCAGGTGCTTTAAGGTCTCGCTCAGCATGGTGTCGCTTGCGCTCGATGAGGATGACGGTGACTGCAATGCCTTCCCGGCAAAAGCCCTGAGGCGAAGGCCATTCAGAACACAGGGTTAGAACACAGGCCGACTATATCAGGGACCTCGAGCAAACTTGTCGTCGCGCAAAGGGGCAGGCCTGTCTCTCCCCTTTAACTGGCGAAACGCCAGCAGGGATCCCCTGAGTAAAAATCTGCTGGTCGACCAAGGGGGTTCTGCGGTTGTCATCCGGGAGAGGTTCCCGGACAATCCCGGCCCGTTCGCGACACCTCACATGACATTCGTCGTCATCGGCATCAATCATCGTACAGCTCCGGTCGAGATCCGCGAGAAAGTGGTTTTCGGCAACGAAGAGCTGCCCGAAGCGTTGCGTGAGCTCAACAGCACGCCAGGCGTTCGCGAGTCCGTGATCGTCTCCACCTGCAATCGCACCGAGATGTACTGTTTCACGGACAGCGCTCGCGATCCGCTGGTGCAATGGCTCGGAGACTGGCACGACCTCGCTACCCATCGTCTCGACCTGCGCGACTCTCTCTATCAACTCGAAGGTCGCGAGGCGATCCAGCATGTCTTCGCGGTCGCCTGCGGATTGGACTCGCTGGTGCTCGGCGAGCCGCAGATCCTCGGGCAGCTGAAAGAGGCTTACCGGGCCGCGCACGAGCATGGGGTCACCGGTCCGTTTCTGAATCGCCTACTGCAGACGGCCTTCTCGGTGGCGAAGCGCGTTCGTACCGAGACGCGCATCGGCGCCAATGCGGTGTCGGTCGCCTCCGCCGCGGTGTCGATGGCGCGCACCGTCTTCGATCGCTTCGAACAGCACACGGCGTTGCTGGTCGGGGCCGGCGAAACGATCGCACTCGCTGCACGACATCTGCACGGCAATGGCTTGCGTCGCATGATCATCGCGAATCGCAGTATCGAGCGCGCACAGCAACTCGCGTCGGAATTCAACGGCTATGCAATCAGCCTCGATGCGCTCAATGCGCACCTGCCCGAAGCCGACATCGTGATCAGCTCGACCGCGAGTCCGACGCCAGTGATCACCTACGACAACGTGCGTGCAGCGCTACGCGCCCGCAAGCGCAAGCCGATGTTCATGGTCGACATCGCCGTGCCCCGCGACATCGAGCCGCGCATCTCCGAGCTCGAAGACGTGTATCTGTTCACGATCGACGATCTGCAGAACGTCGTGAACGAGAACCTGGAATCGCGTCGCGAAGCCGCGCGCGACGCCCACGAGCTGATCGCATCCGAAATCGCGGCATTCGAGCTGCAGCTGAAAACGCTCGACGCCGTCCCCACCATCCGACAGCTGCGCCAGGAAGCCGAAGCGGTACGCGCACAAACGGCCGAACAGGCACGTCGCATGCTGGCGGCCGGCAAGGATCCCCGCGAAGTCGTGGACTTTCTCGCCAGCACCCTCACCAATCGCCTGCTCCACGGCCCAAGCCAGCGCCTGCGCGAAGCGGCGGAACGCGGCGACATCGACCTCGTCGTGGCCGCAAAGGCACTCTTCGCACCGGAAGAACCCGCAACGGATGAGAAATTCTCCACGGGGAACACGGGGCCCACGGGGATGAAAGATCTCCTAAAAGAGAGTTAGCGACCACGCAACTCTTCCGTCATACCTGTGCAGGCAGGTATCTATCTCGCGGATTCGGATAGATTCCTGCCCAACGCAGGAATGACGCGCTGATGGCAGTCAGTCTCCAGCACTCAATCTACGTTACAGACCATTGTCTGATTCTGTTGACCCAACCCGGTGGTCCCCGTGATCCCCGTGGAAATCCGCTCCGTGATTGCCCATGAAAGATTCCATACGCAACAAACTCGAGAAACTCGTCGAACGTCACGAAGAGGTCAGCGGCTTGCTGGCCGATCCGCAGGTGATTGCGAACAACGATCAGTTCCGTGAGCTGTCGATGGAATACGCGAAGCTCGAGCCGGTGGTCGCTCGTTATCGCGACTATCAGAAGCTTCTGGGCGAGCGCAGCAATGCGCAGGACATGATCGATGGGGACGATGCTGAGATGCGCGAGCTCGGCCAGGAAGAACTCGCGTCGCTCACCTCGCAGATCGAACACGAAGAGGGTGAGCTCGCCAAGCTGCTGCTGCCGAAGGATGCGCGCGATGAGAGCAACATCTACCTCGAAGTGCGCGCGGGCACCGGCGGCGATGAAGCCGCGATCTTCGCGGGCGATCTGTTCCGTATGTACTCGCGCTACGCAGAGGACCAGGGCTGGCGAGTCGAAGTGCTCTCGGAAAGCGCCGGCGAGCATGGAGGCTACAAGGAAATCATCAGCCGCATCGTCGGTCGTGGCGCCTTCTCGCGCTTGAAGTTCGAAGCAGGAACGCATCGCGTGCAACGCGTGCCGGCGACCGAGGCGCAAGGACGCATTCACACGTCCGCCTGCACGGTCGCGATCCTGCCCGAGCTGGCGGAAATCGAAGCCATCGACCTGAATCCCGCCGATCTGCGAATCGACACCTTTCGCTCATCGGGCGCGGGCGGACAGCACGTGAACAAGACGGACTCCGCCATTCGCATCACGCATCTGCCCACCGGCATCGTCGTCGAGTGTCAGGACGAACGCTCGCAGCACAAGAACCGCTCGCGCGCGATGTCGCTGCTGAAGGCTCGATTGATGGCCGCGGAACAGGAGAAGCGCGATCAGGCCGAAGCCCAGTCACGCAAATCGCAGGTCGGCTCGGGCGATCGGTCCGAACGCATCCGCACGTACAACTTTCCACAGGGCCGTGTCACCGATCACCGCATCAACCTGACGCTCTACAAGCTCGCCGATGTCATGAACGGCGATCTGGCACCCGTGATCGAGCCCTTGCAACAGGAATATCAGGCGGAGCAGCTGGCCAGAATTACGGAGTGATGAGTGACGTGCGATAGGCGATGAGCCAGAATGCAGCGGCCAAGGACAATACCGATAAGGCTTGCTGCTCATCACCGATCACATGCCCACGATCACCCTGCAAAGCGTCACTGGCGTTGATGTCGAGCTGCGTATCGCGGGCCCCGGCAGCCGCAGCTACGCGTTCGTGATCGACTGGCACATCCGGATCATTCTGGCCATCGCATGGTTGCTCGTCGCGAGGTTCATCGCTTCGGGCTCTTTTGCACTTTTCGGAGCGCGCCCCGTCACCGGCTGGTCCTATCTCGCGATCGTCCTGCCTGCCGCAGCCATTTATTTTCTGTATCACCCCATCCTGGAAATCGCCATGCACGGACGTACGCCCGGCAAGCGCATGGCCGGTGTGCGCATCGTCTCGCGCAGCGGCGACATTCCCGGCGCGGGCGCGCTGCTCATCCGCAACGTTTTCAGGCTCATCGACAGCCTGCCCTTCCTGTACCTGGTCGGTTTGACGAGTACGATGTTCACCGCGCACCAGGTGCGCATCGGCGATCTCGCAGCGGGAACGCTGCTCGTTCACGATGAAACCGATGCGGACAAGTCCTTCGCGGGCGTACATGCAGCCGCTGCATCGAAAGGACTCAGCCCGCAATCGGCCGACCTGATCAACGAACTGCTGGAGCGCTGGAATCAGCTCGACGCCTCGCGCAACGACATCGCGCGTCAACTGCTGGCGCGCGTCGATCGATCGCTGTCTGCCGAGACGCTCGCGCAGATGACCGAAAGCCAGCTGCATGCACGCCTGGCTCAACTGCTGAAGGGTGACGCGGCATGAGCAACGAAGCCGGCCTGCGCGCATGGCTCGCCTCGCGCGTCGAGTCATGGCAGCAGTCTCTGCCTCAGCTCGACAGACTCGAACGCGGACGCTCGCATACGACAGCCGAGGCACTCTCGGCGCTCGAAATGTATCGCGCACTCGGGCGCGACCTGTCGATCGCGCGACGCATTCTGCCGGGCAGTCGCACGACACGCGCGCTCGAAGCGCGTTACGCGAGACTTCACGCCATCATCTATCGCAAACCGCACGACTGGCGTGCACGGCTGAAAAGTCTGTTCCGCGACGAGATCCCCGAAGTCGTACGGGAGCTGCGCACACCGATTCAGTGGGTGACACTCTTGTTCGCGTTGAGCGCCGGCGCCGGCTGGTGGCTGATCTCGACCTACCCGGAGCTGATCAGTCTGCTGGCGAGCGAGCAGATGATCGAGGGCGTGGAGAAGGGTCGTCTGTGGACGGAGGGCATGCTCAACATCGTGCCTTCGTCGGTGGTATCCGTGGGGATCCTCACCAACAACATCATGGTCAGCCTGTTCGCGTTCGTCGTCGGGATTTTCTTCGGACTCGGCACGTTCTACATCATCGCGATGAATGGCCTGATGCTCGGCGCCATCTTCGCCTTCACGCATCAGCACGGTCTGGCTGGAGAACTCCTGAAATTCGTCACCGCACATGGCGTGGTCGAGCTCTCGGTGATCTGTCTGGCAGGCGCCGCCGGTGTGATGCTCGGAGAGTCGCTGATCCGCCCGACGCTGCCCACGCGTCGCGAATCCTTTCAGCAGGCGACGGCAAAGACCGGCCGGCTGCTGATCCTGTGCGCGCTGCTGCTGATCGGCTGCGGGTTCATCGAGGGCTATCTGTCCCCGGATCCGGACTTTCCGATGCTCAATCGCGTGATCGTCGGATTCGGCTATGGCGTGGTGATGCTCGGCGCGCTGACAGGACGACTTTTCGGGAAGCGTCCCGAAAAAAGTGACGCGTCAGAACGTCTCTGACCGATCACTCATCACGCATCACTCATCACTCACAAAGCATCAGATCCTGCGCTTGCGACGGAACTCCTCGTACGCATCGAACACGGCGCGCTCGAGATGTTCAGGCCGCGCAATCAACGCGGGAGCACCCAGCGCGCGCAACGCACGAACGTTGCGATCGAGTTGCGAGCAGTACTCCTGCGCCGCCAGCGACTCGTAGGGATCCAGCCAATTCCGGGCGGGCCGATAACGCATGTGTTCCGCCTCAGGACTGCCGATGGACGCAATCAATGGCAGGTGCTTCGGCAGCAACAAACGTGCGGCCGACGCCAACTGACCGGCGAGCGTCACGTCGTCGAGATCCGTGAGCAACACCACGAACGAGCGATGACGCACGAGCGAGCGAATGCGCAGCGCCGCGTTCAATGGATTCGATTCCGCCTGCACCGGCTTCGATGCAGTGAGCACACGACGGATGCGCGCGACGGCATTCAGGCCTCGGTCCGGTGCGACCGCTGCAATCGGACGGTCCGCAAAGAGGATCAGGCCTATGCGATCGTCCTGCGCGACAGCATGTTGCGCAAAGCGCGCGGCGAGGTTGGCGTAGTGTCCGAGGCGATCGAGCGCGCCTGCGCGCAATGCGCTCGAGCGGCCCACATCGATCGCAATGACGATCTCGAGGTGCTGATCCTCCAGAAAGTCGCGGCTCACCAGCTTCCCCGTGCGCGCACTCGCCTTCCAGTCGATCGAGTTCTGCGCATCGCCGGGGCGGTACTCACGCAATTGCATGATTTCCGAGCCGGCGCCAAGCATCGCGCGGGCGCGCTGCCCTGCACTGACTGCGCCTGATGCGCGGCCGGCGCCCTCCAGGTGCTCGGGAATGACGTGCAATCGGAAGTCCGCGGGAAGACGGCGTCCCCACCACGCAAGTCCGAGCGGACCCGCAATGCGCGCACGCTGCGAAGGCCACGCGTGATCTCCGAGCCTGCGCGGAACGATGCGCAGCTGCGTATGCGCGCCCTCTTGGGGGACTTCGAGAGTACGAATCGATGAGTCGATCTCGACGACCGCAGGCGCTTCGGGCGCAAGCTCCACCTGCGTCGTACGATTCAAACGATGCTGAAACTTCAAGTGCAGATCGCTTGCGCGACCCAGTACACCGCGAGGCTGCGACTCGAGCGCAAAGGTGAGATCTGCGCGCGACACCACCCATCTTTCGTAAGCCAATCCGAGCAAGAGCAAGGCGAGCGGAAAGTACCAGGCATGCGCGAGCGAGGCATCGCCGCTCCAGGCCCCCAGAATGGCGACCAGCGCGACCAGCACCGCGAGCACCAATGCGTTCTGACGCAGACTCATGAGAAGTCCCGGAAGTTCTCTCAGCGCGGCACGGGAGTTTGCTCGAGCAGCCGCTGCGTGATCGCAAGCTCGGTCGCGCCTTCGAGAACCGCATCGGCATTCAGGACCAGGCGATGCGGCATGACCCAGGGCGCGACAGCCTTTACATCGTCGGGCGTCGCGAACTGGGCACCACGAAGGCCTGCGTTGATGCGCGCGGCGCGCAGCAACGCGAGCGCTCCGCGCGTCGAAAGCCCCAGCCCCACATGCGCATGCGCGCGTGATGCCGCGGCAAGATCAACCACATAGCCCGACAACTCATCCGCGACATGGATCTGCCCGACGAGCGCACGGGCCGCCTCCAGATCGGCTGCACTCACGCTTTGCGAGCTGGCCTCTGCGGCGTGCGCGTCCACGTTGCCGTAACGCGCGAGCACCGCGAGCTCGTCTTCGCGACTCGGATAGCCGAGATCCACGCGCAACATGAATCGATCCAGCTGCGACTCCGGCAGCGGATACGTACCCTCGAACTCACGCGGATTCTGCGTCGCAATCACGAGGAAATTCGCAGGCAGCGGATAGTTGGCGCGATCGACCGTGACCTGCCGTTCCTCCATTGCTTCGAGCAGCGCCGACTGCGTCTTCGGCCCGGTGCGATTCACCTCGTCGAGCAGCAGCACGTCGGCGAACACCGGCCCCTCCCGGAAGACGAACTCCTTGCGCTGCGCATCGAACACGTGAACGCCCGTGATATCCGCAGGCATCAGATCCGAAGTGCCCTGGACCCGCTTGAACGTTCCGCCGAGGGCCGCAGCCAGCGACTTGCTGAGCAAGGTCTTGCCCAGACCCGGCGCGCCCTGGAGCAGCACATGGCCACGCGCCACGACGGCAATCGTGAGCGCGCGTACGACCGGCTGCATTCCGACGACGACGGTTCCCAGATGGTCTTGCAGGCGTTGTTCGAGGAGCTCGAGTGCGTTGCTCATGCAGCGTGGATTCCCTTGGCTTCAGATCAATGCGTGACGAACCTGCACGAGCAGGTTCTGGAGTTTGACGAGATCGACGCGCCGACCCTGCGTCGCTCGCGCGTACAGCTCGCGCAGTTGCTCCAGATCGCGTGGCGGGACCGATCGCGAGTCCATCAGATCCCACAGCGGCTGCCCATCGGCCGGCAAGCCAGACTGACGGCGCAGATCGTTGAAGAACAGTGTGAAGAGTTCCTGCGCGGCCGTGGCAGGCTTGATCACGCGCGCCATGAAGCCGCCGCTCGCCCGCACGAAGCTCGTGACATCGACAGGCTGCCAGCGACCCGGCGCCGGACGCAGACGCTGCGAGCCGAGCACGAACACGAACCACAATGCGAGCAGGCACCACAGCGAGATGTGCAAGCGTTTGTCGCCGAAGAACGCGGCGGGATCGTAGAACGCCACGAGCCCCTGATGTGCGTCGTCGACGATCACGCGCCCCTGCCCACTTCGCGACAGATTCACGATGTTCGCGAGCAGCTGCGCATTGTCGTTCTCGCCGAGCATCTTGTTCGTAAAGACACTGCCAAAGCCCACCACGATCACACGCCCCTTGCCATAGCGCGCAAGCCACATCATCGGTACGTGCGTGTCCGGATCTTCGGCGAGCTCGAGCACGACATCGCTCATCACCGCGAACGCACGCCACTGCGCCGTTGGATATTCCGAAAGCGCCGCGACCGATTCCACGCCGTCAACCAAGGGATGATCCCCGCGGGGAACCATCTCGAAACGGCGCGGCGGATCCAGCTTGCGGAATGGATTCTCCTGAGGAACCGCGGCTTCAGCCTTGCGAGACTTGTCCCCCGCGGTGTCGTCGGCAGGCTTCTTCTCGTCCGGATCGACCGCCTGCGTGAAATTCAGCCCTGTCATGCCCTGCAGATCGCCGAGAAACCCCGCGTTCGGCCCGCCATCCATCGACCAGTCAGGCGTATCGGAGAGTGCGGCGACGATGACTAATGAATTCCCTGCGGAGATCCAGTCACGCAGCGAAGCGATCTCGGAGTGGCGCGGCGAGTACACGTACGGCGCCGTACTGATCAGCACGTTGCCGGTCGCAGGCACGTCGGCGAGCTTCGGCAGTTCCACGAATCGGTGACGAAAAGAGATCGGCTCGAGCTTCGCCGCCTCGAACCAGCGCCACAGCGCGAGATAGCCGTTCGGACCTTCTTCGGTCGTGATCGGCCGCGTCGCTCGCTCCTGAGACGGCTGCGGCTTCGGCACAAACAACGCATAGAAGAGCGCGAGTGCTGCGATGGCGAGACCCAGCGTGACGAGCCGATCTCTCACGAGGCCACCTCCCTGTGCTCGAGCCTGTGTTCGGGCTTGTGTTCGAGCTCGCGCTCGAGCGCGCTGCCATCGCGAATCACGCGATCGATGTCCTCATCGGGTACGGCGAGGTTGCCGTAAACGAGCCGCTCGCCGAGCAGCGCGACCTGCTCGAATCGCCGACGCTGCTCACTGACATCGAACCGCGCCTGTGCGCCGAGCTCGCGATGGGTGAGACTGCGCTCTGCGCGCAATCGGCCCGTCCGCACCAGCGTGTGCACCAGTCGCTGCAACAACGCGGCGGGACGATCGCGCAAGCCGAGCGCGTCGAGATTTGCGAGCGCCGCCGCTTCGGTCGTTTCGCCGCTGCGGCGGGCATTACGAGTTCGCATCGAGCGGCCCTGCATTACGCCGTTGGCATGCAGCTCGTTGATCACCACCGCAATGGCCAGCCCGATGATCAACGCAATCGACCCATACAGAATCCATCGAGCAACCGCCTGCGGCACATCGACATCGTCCAGCCAGCGCGACAGCCAGGAGTCTTTGTTCTGATCGTTCTGCTCGATCAGTCCACGCAGCCAGCGCTTGAACTTCTCGAACCAGCTCAGCGGCACGTCGGCCTGAGCGGGCTTGCGAAGTTGATCCAGAATCGGCTCGAGCGTGTTCGGCGACAGGACCGCCGCGGGCGGCTCGGCAGCACTGAAATGCTGGGCGAGTTGCTCGAGATCGTTCAGTCCGTTCGTCGTCAGGGCCGTCCGCTGCTCTTCGGAGAGATAAGTGTCGAGCCCGGCCTCGGTCAGCGCAGCTTTCAGTCCGGGGCACTTCTCATCGAGCTTCTCCACACCGACAACGGGCGGATCGAGCGCATCCACACAGGCCGCGATTGCTGGCGGCAACACACGTGGGTCCGACACAGGCAGCTCCTGCGCCGACAGGAACGTCGGCGCAATGAGTGCGAAGAGCGTGAGAACGATGCGCATCAGATCCGTTGATGGGCGCAGCGATCGCACTTGCGATCCTGCGTCCTGCATTCCAGACATCCTGTCGCGCACGCATCGCTCATCAGGTTGTGCTCAAGGCTCCGACACGCGCGGCGAGATCGCCGCCTTCCTTGCGGAGCTTGAGATCCCAGTAGAGCGACAGCAGGAGCGCCACGTAAAACGGTGTGACGAACAACCCGACCAGTCCGCTCACGATCAGAGTGGAGATCATGGCGAACATCAGCGGATCCGCGCTGCGCAGACCGACGATCGGCATGACGATGCCCGTCAGCATCGCCAGTCCGAAATAGATGACGATCACGACGATGAAACCGACCGAGAGAATGGCAGTCGTACGCCACCAGCTACCCCAGACGAGCTTGTGGCTGCCGACCAGTGAGTCGATCGGACCTTTGCGTTCGTTAACGGCCAGATTGAATGACAGCAGCAGGCTCACCATCAGGATGAGTCCCGGAAGCAACAGCAGCAACAGTCCGACCGACACCATGATCATCAGGAGCACCATCGTGAAGAACAGGATCAGCAGACGTCCCAGAGACAGCTGCAGCGCCTCTCCCAGCCCCATGTCCGTACCTGCACCGATCGCATCCATCTTCAGATACATCGCGCCCAGGGCCACGAGCGAGATGAGTGCAGTCAGGAGGTTCACGAGCCAGTATTGAGGATCCTGCATGGCGGCCAGCATGAACAGCGGATTCGTGGCGAAGCCCGTTCCTTTCACCATGAGGTAGATCGTCGGAAGCAGACTGCCGATCGTCATGAGCAGCGACAGGAGCAGCACCTTCGTCACCGACGCCTTGTACAGCTGGAACGAGGTGTCGAGCACGCCACCAATGGACTGGGGCTGAGCGGGTCTTATGGCCATTGCGATCTCCCTTTATGTAATCGTTATGAGCTCGCGCGCGAGCAGCAGGCCGCAGGATGATCGTCCATAGGCAGGTCTGCGGCAACGGGTGGATGCCGCCACGCTGCACGTCGCATTCCATGACCCGTGGACTTCTGACCCGGCATCACGGTCGCTCCAGGGCCGCTGGCATGTTGATATCTTTATGACATCCTCCTGCCAGACACAAGGAGACCGATATGCAAGAGCGACAAGTGGCGACGCTGCCCGGACTGCCAATCGTGCTGGTGGGAATCGCGGCATTGATTTTCGATGCGTACTGGTTCCTCGATACGTCGTCGATCGCACCTCCCATCGTGCAGATTGCGATTGCAGCGCTCATCGTGTTCTGTCTGTTCGGCCTGTTCACCGTGCAGCCGAATCAGGCCGCCGTCCTGCAGTTCTTCGGTAAGTTCGTCGGCGTGGAACGCAACAACGGCTTGCGCTGGGCCAACCCGTTCTATTCGAAGAAAACCGTCTCGCTGCGCGTGCGCAACTTCGAGTCGGGCAAGCTCAAGGTGAACGATCTGGAAGGCTCGCCCATCGAGATCGCCGCCGTCGTCGTATGGCAGGTGCACGACTCGGCCGAAGCCGTGTTCAATGTCGACAATTACGAGAATTTCGTCCACGTGCAGAGCGAAGCCGCACTGCGCCAGATGGCGACGAGCTACCCGTACGATCTTCAGGACGATCACAAGGTCGCGCTGCGCTCGCATTCGAGCGAGATCAATCAGCATCTGAAAGAGGAGATTCAGGAACGACTCGCACGTGCGGGTGTCACCGTGATCGAGGCGCGGGTGAGCCACCTCGCGTACGCTCCGGAGATCGCTCAGGCCATGCTGCAGCGACAGCAAGCCGCCGCGATCATTGCTGCGCGCACGAGAATCGTCGAAGGCGCGGTGTCGATGGTGCACATGGCGCTCGAGCAGCTTGCACAGCGCGGTGTCGTGGAACTCGACGAGGAGCGCAAGGCTGCGATGGTGTCGAATCTGCTGGTGGTGTTGTGCGGCGAGCGCGGTACACAGCCGATCGTGAACACCGGCACCCTCTATAGCTGATCGGGACGCGCGCTTTGGCCGACAAGAAAGCGTATCCGCTGCGCATCAGCCCTAGGGAAGCTCTGATTTATCGACTTCCCTGACCTTCGCAAGTCTGCAACTGGTTGAAATGCTTCGGTGGGCGAAGCAACTAGGGTTGCGAGTGGCGAATTGATCAGAGGTTACCTGAAGTGCTCGACGCCATGCAGCGTTGGGCCGAGGATGAACTGCGCAGTTTGAATGCTCAGATCGAGTACGTGCTGCGTGATGCGTTACGCAAGGCGGGACGCGCGAAGACAGAGTCGGCGAGCGAATCGCGGAAGAAAAACTGAAGGGCGATTTTGGGATCTTCTGGCATCACGGCTGCGAAAAGCAAAGCGACGCGTCGTGCCTTTAAGAAGTGAGCTGCCGCATTCGCGGACAGCCCACTTGGGCGTGTGCTGATCTCTCGTCACCCGAGGGCAATCAGCCCAACGCTTCTTTCAGATCGGCGATCAGATCTTCGGTGTCTTCGATGCCGACCGACAGGCGAATCAGCGAATCGTCGATGCCCAGTGCTGCGCGCTTCTCGGGCGGGATCGATGCGTGCGTCATGAGTCCCGGATGATCGACCAGACTCTCCACACCGCCGAGGCTCTCGGCGATCGTGAAAATGCGCAGCTTCTCGAGGAACTGGCGCGCGCCGTCGAGACCGCCCTTCACGAAGAAGGTCACGATGCCGCTGAAGCCGCGCTGCATCTGGCGCTTCGCCAATTCATGCTGCGGATGACTCGGCAAGCCCGGATAGAGCACACGCGTCACATTCGGATGACGCTCCAGCCATTGCGCGATTTCCAGTGAGCTCGTGCTCGTCTGGCGCATGCGCAGCGGCAGCGTCTTCAATCCGCGCAGTGCCAGAAAACTGTCGAACGGGCCGCTGATGCCGCCGACTGCGTTCTGCAGGAATCCGACCTGATCGGCGAGTTCCGTATCCGCCGCGACGGCGACGCCGCCCACCATGTCGGAGTGTCCGTTCAGATATTTCGTTGCCGAGTGCACGACCAGATCCGCACCGAGCTCGATCGGCCGCTGGATATACGGGCTCGCGAACGTGTTATCGACCACCGTCAGAATGCCGCGCTTGTGGGCGAATTCCGCGACCTGCGCGATATCGACCAGACGCAAGGTGGGATTCGTCGGCGTTTCGATCCAGATCATGCGCGTCTTCGGACGCACGGCTGCCTGCAGCGCTTCCATACTCGAAAGATCCGCGAACGTAATATCGAGATTCGCCGTGCGACGACGCACACGCTCGAACAGGCGGAAGGTCCCGCCGTAGAGATCGTCCATCGCGACGATGTGACTGCCCGCATCGAGCAACTCGATCACGGTGCTCGTCGCCGCCATGCCGGAGGCGAACGCAAATCCGCGCACTCCACCCTCGAGATCGGCAATGCAGCGCTCCCAGGCATTACGCGTCGGATTGCGGGTACGGGAATAGTCGTATCCCTTGTGTACGCCCGGACTCGACTGCGCATACGTCGAAGTCGTGTAGATAGGCGGCATCACTGCGCCGGTCGAAGGATCCGGCTCTTGCCCGGCATGGATGCAGCGAGTGGCGAAGCCAAGGGAACGAGAGGATGAGGACATGAGGACTACTTGTCAGAAATGGGGAATGGGAAATGCAATGAGCAATGAGCAATCAGCAATCAGCAATCAGCAATCAGCAATCAGCAATCAGCAATCAGCAATCAGCAGCCTCAGGTCAGGCCACCAGCGTGTCAAGACAATGTGGTTGTGAGCCTATAGCAATTCAGGCCGTCAGGCGGAATCGCCATCACTTTCATCACTGTCATCACCGATTTCCTGACCGCACGTCACTCATCACGCATCACTCATCACTTAAAGACATCAACAACTCATCTGCCGACGCAGGTAGTTCAGCACGTCGGAGCGCGTGATGAGCCCCAGGAACTTATCGCCATCCATGACCGCCGCGGACGAGCGCACTTCCAGCATGGCGACGACATTGTTGATGGACGTGCTCTTGTCCACCTTGAGAAACGCCTTGGTCATCGCATTGCGCACCGGCTCGTTGAAACACTCCGGCCGGCCGAACGCAAAGCGCAGGATGTCGTCTTCGGTCACCACACCAATCAGCTTGTCGTCCTCCATGACGGGCAGCTGCGAGAAGCCGGCATTGCGCAAACGATTGTGCGCGGTCGTGAGCGCGTCATCGGGGCCCACGGTAATCGTGGCGCGCTGACCGTGCGGACGACCGACCAGATCGCGCAAGTCGCCATACTTCTCGCGTTGCGTGAAGCCCTGATCTTCCATCCAGAAATCGTTGAACAGCTTCGACAGATAGCGCGATCCCGTGTCGCAGCCGAACGTGACCACACGCTTGGGCGTCTTCTGCTCGCGGCAGTAGCGCAATGCAGTTGCCAGCAACGTGCCCGTCGATGATCCGGCGAGAATGCCTTCCTTCTGCAGAAGCTCACGCGCCACCGAGAACGATTCGCCATCGCCGATGCTGAAGGCACGGCGCGTCATCGAAAAATCGCAGATCGAAGGGATGAAATCCTCACCGATCCCTTCCACGAGCCAGGATCCCTTCTGAGTCATTTTCCCCGTCTCGATGTACTCGGCGAGGATCGAGCCCTTCGGATCGGCCAACACGATCTCGATGTGCGGCGCATGTTTCTTGAAGTAAGCCGTCAGTCCAGCGATGGTGCCGCTCGAACCGACGCCGACCACGACAGCATCGACCTTGTTCTGCATCTGCTCGAGGATTTCCGGCGCGGTCGTCTCTTCGTGCGCTTTCGGATTGTCGGGATTGGCGAACTGATTGATGAAGTACGCCCCCATCTTCTTCGCGATCGATGCACCGAGATCCTGGTAGTACTCGGGATGCCCCTTGCCGACGTCGGATCGCGTGAGAACCACTTCGGCACCCATCGCGCGCAGATTGAAGATCTTCTCCTGACTCATCTTGTCGGGCAGCACCAGGACCATGCGATATCCCTTCTGTGCGGCCACGAGCGCAAGACCGAGACCGGTATTGCCCGCCGTCGCCTCGACGATCGTGTCGCCAGGCTTCAGCTCTCCGCGTTTCTCCGCCTCCTGAATCATGTAGAGCCCGATGCGATCCTTGATCGAACCGCCGGGATTCATCATTTCGAGCTTGAGGAACAACTCGCACGGGCCCGTATCGAGCCGACTGAGCTTGATCATCGGCGTGCGACCGATCATCTCGAGTGCATTGGAATAGACGCGCATGATGAACCCTGCAGATGGAAGAGAGATGACTCGCTGTCGACTGCTGGTCAGAGCGAGGAGTCGACTGGATAATGCACGCAATTCTACGTGACCGACTGCTCTAAATGCCTGCTGTAGATTCCCCACAGACCGTTTCCGATGTACTGCATACCGCCACGATGCTGTTGTCGCGCACCTCGAACTCGCCGCGTCTCGACGCGGAATTGCTGCTCGAGTACGTGACAGGGTTATCACGCGCGTCTTTTCGCGCATCGCCGGAGCGCGGAGTACCGGTGCAGGCCGCATGGTCGTTTCAGCAACTGGTGAAGCGACGTTCGCAGGGAGAGCCCGTTGCATACATTCGCGGAGACCAGGAGTTCTGGTCGTTACTCTTCGAGGTGACACCTGCGGTGCTGATTCCGCGTCCGGAGACCGAGCTGCTGGTCGAGCGTGCATTGGCGCACATCGATCAGGATGCGCTAGCGCAGGTGGCCGATCTCGGCACGGGCAGCGGCGCTGTCGCCCTGTCCATCGCGCACGAGCGACCGAAGGCACGCATCGTGGCTACGGACGTGTCGAAA
This sequence comes from Pseudomonadota bacterium, assembly GCA_023423935.1. Taxonomy (GTDB): domain Bacteria; phylum Pseudomonadota; class Gammaproteobacteria; order Steroidobacterales; family Steroidobacteraceae; genus Steroidobacter. The sequence continues at coordinate 34,937 of JAFAEQ010000054.1, forward strand.
CAGGCACTCGAAGTCGCGACACGTAATGCAGCGCGCCTGCAGATCGCGAATGTGACGCTGCTTCAGGGCAGCTGGTTCGCACCGATCGCGGATCGCAGCTTCGATGTGATCGTGTCGAATCCTCCATACGTCGCCGACAACGATCCCGATCTCGCCGCCGATGTGCGGCGCTTCGAGCCGGCATTGGCCCTCTTCAGTGGAGGCAACGGTCTCGAAGCCATCGAACAGATCGTGGCCGGCGCACGCGAACGACTGAACGAGAACGGCTGGCTCGTCCTCGAACATGGCTGGAAACAAGCGGCGCAGATCAGAGACTTACTTGTGCGAGCCGGCTTCGCTCACGTACGCTCGCATCCGGATCTGGCTGGTCACGAACGCGTTACGGAAGGGTGTGTTCTGAAGACCTCGTAGATCGCTCTTCGACCCGCAACGTGTCATCACTTTCACCACTCGTAACTACCATGCTCGAATTCAAGACCACCAAGGGCACGTTCACCGTGCAGCTCTTCGACAAGCAGGCTCCGATCACCGTCGAGAACTTCCTGCAGTACGCCAAGGACGGATATTTCGAAGGAACGGTGTTCCATCGAGTCATTCCAGGCTTCATGGTGCAAGGTGGCGGCCTCACGGCCGACATGAAGACCAAGGCGGGGCAGCGCGATCCGATCAAGAACGAGGCCACCAACGGCCTCAAGAACAAGCGCGGCACGCTGTCGATGGCCCGCACCAACGACATCAATAGCGCCACGTCGCAGTTCTTCATCAACCTGGTGGATAACGATTTCCTCGACAACCGGCCGGGAAACTTCGGCTACGCCGTATTCGGCCGCATCGCTTCCGGCATGGAAGTGATCGATGCCATCGCAGGCGTGAAGACTGGCAGCAAGTCCGGTCATCAGGACGTGCCCACCGACCCGATCACGATCGAGTCGGTCACCGTCATCGAAGATCCGAGCTGAGAACAACGACAATCGGCGTAGCCAAGCGCAGAAGCCGCAATGCGGGAGCGAGTCGGGCCATCCGGTCGTCTCTAGCGTGTCGTCTCTGCGCTTTTTACGGCCATGCATCTCCAGTAGTTGCAGGTGAGGATTGGCAGAACGAACCTTCGCATCACGGTTCTTGCGCCTGTGCGGATGGCTCATCCTGAGCTGGCTCGTGCTCTCGATCGGCGCCGTACTCTTATTTCGTTGGATCGATCCGCCAACCTCGGCTTTCATTCTTCACGAACGCGCGATCGGCAGTTCGAGTAAGCCCGCTTACTCCGTGCGCCACACCTGGGTCGACGGCGCAGCGATCTCGCCTCACATGAAACTGGCGGTGATCGCCTCGGAAGATCAGAACTTCCCGGCCCACTACGGATTCGACTTCAAGGCCATCGACCAGGCACTCGATGAGCGCGAGCGCGGCCGGCGCGTTCGCGGCGCAAGCACGATCTCGCAACAGACCGCGAAGAATCTGTTTCTCTGGTCTGGCAAGAGCTGGATCCGCAAAGGACTCGAGGCTTATTTCACGCTGCTGATCGAAATTCTGTGGCCCAAGCAGCGCATTCTCGAGGTGTATCTGAACATCGCCGAGTTCGGCAAAGGCATCTTCGGTGTCGGCGCCGCGAGCGATGCGTTCTTCCATAAACCCGCAGCCCGCCTGAACGCCGCGGAAGCAGCACTCCTCGCCGCCGTCCTCCCGAATCCCAAGCGCCTGCGCGCCAACGCCCCCTCTCCCTACGTCCGCTCACGCCAGGTATGGATCATGGGTCAGATGCGCGGACTGGGCGGCATTTCGTTGTTGAGCAAGATTGAAGATCGGCCGCAAAGACCGCAAAAAAGAAGCGACGGACAATAACTAATCCAAGAGATGCCGCTGCTTCGAGTCGTCGGCACTGATTTCTTTATTCGGCCTTGCGGCTCCCGCTCCTAACTCTTCACCCTCCACGCGCGGGCTGGCGGCACTTCGTGATTGATCAAGACCGAAGATTAGCCGCAAGGACCGCAAAAAAGAGGTCAGGAATAGTTGATCGAAGAACAACAGATCCTCCGCCTCCTCGGCACTCATTCTTTTATGCGGTCTTTGCGGCTCCCGCTCCTAACTCTTCACCCTCCACGCGCGGGGTGGCGGCACTTCGTGATTGATCAAGACCGAAGATGAGCCGCAAGGACCGCAAAAAAGAGGCCAGGGAATAGTTGATCGAAGAACAGCAGATCCTGCGCCTCCTCGGCACTCATTTCCTTTATGCGGTCTTTGCGGCTCCCATTCCTAGCTCGGTGATGACACAGATGCAGCGATGCGTGCTTCCGCGAACACGCTGCGCAGGCTCGGCAGCACTTCGTGGTTGATCGAGATCGAAGATGAGCCGCAAGGACCGCAAAAAAGAGGCCAGGGAATAGTTGATCGAAGAACAACAGATCCTCCGCATCGTCGGTCGGCATTCAATTCCTTTATGCGGTCTTTGCGGCTCCCATTCCTAGCTCGGTGATGACACAGATGCAGCGATGCGTTCTTCCGCGAACACGCTGCGCAGCCTCGGCAGCACTTCGTGGTTGAGCGAGATCGAAGATGAGCCGCAAAGACCGCGAAAAAGAGGCCAGGGAACAGTTGATTGAGAACAGCAGCTCCTCCGCATCATCGGTCGGCATTCAATTCCTTTATGCGGTCTTTGCGGCTCCCATTCCTAGCTCGGTGATGACACAGATGCAGCGAGCGATGCGTGCCTCCATGAAGCTGCACGGGCTCGGCGAAACTCCTGGTTGATCAAGATCGAAGATCGGCCGCAAAGACCGCAAAAGGAAGCGCGGAGCGCGGATCAATAACTAATCCAAGAGATGTCGTTCCTTCGACTCGCCTGCACTAATTTCTTTTATGCGGTCTTTGCGGCTAAGGTCTTGCGGCTCCGGCTCCTAACTCTTCACGACCTTCTGATCGATCGACCCGAAGATGCTTTTGCCCTGGGCATCGAACATTTCGATACGCACGCGGTCGCCGAACTTCAGGAACGGTGTGATCGCCTTGCCGTGCTCGATCTGCTCGAGCATGCGGCGTTCGGCCAGGCAGGCCGATCCGCGGGAACGGTCGTAGTTCGAGACGGTGCCCGAGCCGATGATCGTGCCCGCGCCTGCGTTGCGCGTCTTCGTGATGTGCTCGATCAGGCGCGGGAAGTCGAAGGTCATGTCGATGCCCGTCTGCGGCTCACCGAACAGCTCGTCGTTGATGTGCACGGTCAGCGGCAGGTTCACCTTGCCGCCATCCCATGCGTCGCCGAGCTCATCCGGCGTGACTGCAACCGGAGAGAAAGCCGTTGCGGGCTTCGATTGATAGAAGCCGAATCCTTTCGCGAGCTCGCCCGGAATCAGATTGCGCAGCGACCAGTCGTTGACGAGCATGACGAGCTTGATGTGTTTGCGCGCGTCGGCCTGTGTGATGCCCATACGGACATCGTCGGTGACCACGGCGACCTCGCCTTCGAGATCGATTCCGAAGCTTTCGCTCGGCACGGGCACATCGTCGTTCGGGCCGAGAAAATCATCGGATCCGCCCTGATAGACGAGCGGATCGGTCCAGAAGGTCTCGGGCATTTCCGCGCCTCGCGCCTTGCGCACCAGCTCGACGTGATTCACGTAAGCGGAACCATCTACCCAGTGATACGCGCGCGGCAGGGGTGCGCGCGCCTGCGTGGCGTCGAAAGCAAATGCGCCTCGCGCCCGACCGGCCTCGAGATCCTCCGCCATCGCACGCAATGCAGGCTCCACCTCGGACCAGCGGTCGAGCGCCGCCTGCAATGTCGGCGCTACGTTGACCGCATCGACTGCGAGAGAGAGATCCCGGCTCACCACGACCAGGCGACCATCGCGAACGTTCGAACTCAGAGTCGCCAGCTTCATTGTGCAACCGCCAGGCCGATCGGACAGCTCACGCCCGTGCCACCGATGCCGCAGTATCCATTCGGATTCTTCGCCAGATACTGCTGGTGATAGTCCTCGGCGTAATAGAACTTCGGCGCATCGATGATCTCGGTGGTGATCGCATCGGTGTGGCCCGCATTGCGCAGCGCTTGTGCATAAGCATCGCGACTCGCGATCGCCGCGGCCTTCTGGTCTTCATCGAAGGCGTAGATGCCGGAGCGATATTGCGTGCCGACATCGTTGCCCTGCCGCATGCCCTGCGTCGGATCGTGCGATTCCCAGAACGTCTTGAGGAGCGTTTCGTAGCTCACCTGACGCGGATTGAACATCACCAGCACAACCTCGTTGTGACCGGTGTAGCCGCTGCACACTTCCTCGTAGGTCGGATTCGGCGTGCTGCCCGCGGCATAGCCGACTGCGGTGCTGTACACGCCCGGCAGCTGCCAGAACTTCCGCTCGGCGCCCCAGAAGCAGCCCAATCCGAACATCGCCTGTTCGACACCGTCCGGAAAGGGCGGCACGATGCGATTGCCGTTCACGTAGTGCCGCTCGGGCACTTTCATCGCAACAGCACGGCCGGGTAATACATCGGCCGGATCCGGCATCACGGCCTTCTTGCGAAATGCGTACATAAATTCCTCGAGTGACTCGTGGTCGAGTTTTCATCGCCAATGCGTGAAGGGTACGGACAAGGGCGCATGGTCGGCAAACTTGCATGCGCCAATCGTCGGGTTTTGAGTTCGCTGCATACGATGGGACGTGCATCGTTGCACTCGTTGGACATGACAACGCTTGCATACTGATGCCGCAGCACTCTCGCCCGCGGCGGACGGATCGATTGCATACCAGCTGGCCAACGTCTGATTCGTGTTTTGCATTCAGACGCGAAGCCGACTGATCAGAGCCTCTTAGATAGGGTCGATGCGGGGAAAATCCACACCAAGTCGAGGGTGCGCACGTCGAACGATGAGCGCGAGCGTCATGCCGGCGCAAATCCTCGGTTGCCACAGCAAGCGGCGCCATGGTGCAAGGCAAGGCGATTGGGAGCGCGGAATAGAACTTACGCAGGCGGGGCTGGACTGCCAAATCCGGCGCATTGCGCAAGACGCCTGCGATCAGGCGCGGAACTGCCGCTCGGGCAGCGGCAGCAATTCATCGGATCCTGAGTCGGTATTGGTCGTTCAGTGCGCGAGCGCCGTGCCCGCAGCAGTGTCTTCGCCGGGCCCTGCCCATGTCGTTGGTAGCGAACCCATGAAGGCGGGCGCCTCGGCCGCACGACGACACTCGCGCGGCGTGATGCCATGGAATCGCCGCAACGCGCGAAACAACGTCGAGCGCGAGTCGAAGCCCACCTCCTTCACGATCTCATCGACGTGTCGTTGACTGTTGCGCAACAGTCGCGCCGCGACGCAGGTGCGTTTGCGCTGCAGATACTCGTGGGGCGTGACATCGTGGATCTGCTTGAAGAGCCGCAGGAAATGATGTCGCGACAGAAACGCCGCCCGCGCCATGTCGCTGAGCATCAATGGCCGCGCATAGCTCGAATGGATGAAATCGGTGGCCAGGCAGACGCGGCGCAGAATCTCGCGACGCGTCGCCGCGCGTCGTACCGGAATCTGTCGGCCGCGCGAGATCCAGTGGCGGTGATGCACCAGCAGCCGCTCGAGCAGGAAGGCGAGTTGCTCCTCGTACCAGAGCGGATCCTCGAGTCCCATCTCGCAGTGACGGCGGATGAACAGCAGCACGGGCGTGACGCTGCGATCATGCGTACGCAGGTGCGCAGTGAAGGGCAAAGACGCCGCAGGCGCGACTTCGCCGTCCTCCAGCATGCGATCCTCAGCGGTCATCAACGCGCCCAGCACCTCTTCGGGCAGCCCCTGACGAAACAGGATCGTCAGCGCATGAACGTTGTGAGGCGCGCGGATGCGCGCACTCAAGCCTGTCCCCGGCGCAAGCAGCCACGTGTCATCGTCGACGAGCACGCGGCGAGCATCGAGTGTGACTTCCTCGCATCCTTTCCATGCGCACAACAGCGCCAGCCGACGAGCGTCGACGCTGTAGTCGGTCGTCTGCGTGTTGAGATTCAGAATGACGTTGTCGCTGACTGGACGAGCAGACAACACGCCGCCCTGAAGCTCGTGCGTTCTCCTGACGATCATTCGCTCGGTGCTCCCCATGCGTCCATGTCTGCTATATGAGCTGGGCTCGATTGGTATACAAGGCGCTTACGACTATGAGATACGCCGACGCGACAAAAGGTTGCAGCCGATGCGCAGACAGAGATGCGCGATACAGAAAAAAGCTATGGATGAGACAAACGATCGCGTGGACCGATGCACGTGCGTCGATGACCAAAGGGACGACAGCATGAAGAGAATTGGATACAGTTCGCCCCGGCCGGCCGACCTGGACGCCCGGGTGAAGGTTCGCGTCGAAAGTCATGCGACACACCGCCGAGGGGTCACCGACGCGCGTGCCCGCTCAGGATGCGACGCTCCGGCCGGAACGCTATGATTGCGCCCGCTTCGAGTCTCATTTCCGGTCACTGCAATGCCCATCTATCACGAACACAATCTTGCTGAACCGTTGCCGAAAAAGTGTCCGTTCGGCGTCCGCGTCCGCCTGCGATCGACGGACCCGTTCCGCAATCTGGTCGGTGACGACTGGACGAAGGAACACTGGTTTGCAACACGAGACGAACGTGATGAGTGGCTGCGACAGAACAACGCCCGGTACCTCTACTTCCGCCCGGGCGATCGGCCCACGCTCGAATACGAAAAAATCGAACGCTGATCGCGATCGAGTCACGTGTCAGCACATGACTTCGATGTAATCACGCGCAAGCGTGGTGGGACCATTAAGCTTTGTTCAGTGTGAATGCGCGAGCGGCAGAACGCCTACGTGGCATCCGATCGGCACATGACGCGTTCGCCGCATAGCCCCTGAACGAGGCAATGCGATCAGAAGGTTCGGCCGAGGAACAGGTAGAACTGCTTGTCGCCACCTTCATCGAAGCCGGTGGCGAGATAGACGGGACCCAGCGGTGTGTCCACGCCGAAGAAAATGCTGCCGTCCTTGCGCAGATCTCCCGTGCTGATCTCGCGCCGATCCTGCCAGACATTGCCTGTCTCCAACGACAGACCGACATACGCGGGCAGATCCAGCACGCCCGAACCGCCACGACCGATCTTCCGATAGTAAATGAGTCGCGCGATGCCGTAGTGCGGACCTGAGATCGAATCGGGCGGCAGTCCCGACATATTGAAGAATCCGCCGAGCGAGAACAGATCCTCCGGACGCGTGAGGTTATCGACCGTCGTGCCCATGTCGGTCGAGAAAATGAAAGTGTTGCGGTCGATCGAACGGGCGATCAGCCAGCTCATCTGATAAGCATCGAAGTCGCGATCGCTGCCCAGATGCTCGCGCTGTCCGCGCCATTCGAACTCGAACTGCTGGCCACGCCGCGGAAAGAACAGATTGTCGAGCTTGTCGTACGAAAAGCGCGCGAACAGTCCACCGCGATCGAACTGATCCGACGGCAGATCGGGATCACCGATCAGCACGTGAGAGCGGCCGGAGCCACGTCGATACCCGAAGCGCACTTCGCCCCAGTTCGACAGTTCACGCCCGACATCGAGTCCTCCCTGCAACGTGCGAACGCGATACTCGGCGATTCGTTTCTCGCCCTGCAGTCGGAACACGCTGTGCTCTTCGAAGTCGAATTGCGGCGCGATGAAGTAGCGGCTTGCCAGCGACAGCGGCTGGTAGAACTCGGTGAACAGGCGCGGACTCTCACCGATCTGAAGATCGGTGAGCCATTCGGCACCGAGCCCGTTGAGCTCCGTCATGATGAAGCGCATCGCCGCGTTATAGCGGCTGTTACCCTCGAAATCGTCTTCGAGATTCAGGCCGAAGCGTGCGTAATTCGGGCCCCAGCTCTTGCGACGCAGACTGAGCTCGAGGCCCGTCTGTCCATCCTGTTCGACGAGCGCATAGTCGATCGACTCGAATCGATCCAGCGCGTACAGCGACGAAAGCTGTTCCTGCATCGTCTGCGGATCGAGTCGCTTGCCGATCACATCGCTCATCGTTGCCTCGACGAGCTTCGCATACGCGCTCGAGTGCTGATCCGTGCGAACGAACTGGATGACCGGTGTCTGCGTCGCTCGCGCGTTGCGATGTGCCAGATATTCCGCGTACTCGGCAGGATCGAGCGCCAGCGGATCCAGACGCGCGCGCTCAGCCTTCGCAGCGGCCTCGCCCGCCCGCAGCGCCTGAGGAACGCGGGTGAAATCCGCAGACAGATAGCGCCCGAGCGGCGGATCGATGGTGATGTCCTTCGCGGTGAGCGTCTTGAGCTGCTCGAGCGTGCGCGCGCGGATCATGATCGCGAAAGCCTGGTTGGTGACTTCCAGAGGCGAAGTCAGCTGATCGCGCGTATAGAGCGGAAAACTCACGTCCACCACGATGAGCAGATCGACGCCCATCTGTCGGGCGACCTGGATTGGCAGGTTTTCGACCAGGCCACCGTCAACGAGCAGCCGGCCGTCGCGCTGGACCGGGGCGAACACGCCGGGCGCGGACATGCTGGCGCGCATCGCCGTTACGAGATCGCCCGAGCTCATGACGACCGCATCGCCCGTCTCCAGGTCGGTCGCCACCGCCCTGAACGGAATCGGGAGACGATTGAAATCGCGGATTTCGGCGACCGGCAGCGCCGCCTGACGCAGCACCTGCTCGAGCTTCTGCCCCTGCACCAGCCCCTGCGGCAGGACGAATCGATCTTCGCGAACGCCCAGCGCATAGCGCACCAGGAAATTGCGATCGTCCTGCTTGCGACGGAACCCGAGCTCGGCGCGCGGCGGCCGATCCTGGAATGCGTCCTGCCAGTTGACCGAACGCAGGAGTTTCTCGATCTCGCCGGCCGACATGCCCGAGGCATACAGACCGCCTACCACCGCACCCATGCTCGTGCCGGCAATTGCGTCGATCGGGATGCGCATCTCGTCCAGGACCTTGAGCACACCTACGTGCGCGGCGCCGCGCGCGCCGCCGCCGCTCAGCACCAGGCCGATTCGGGGTCGGCTCGTTTCGGAGGCGAAGACCGATGGGCAGAGCACCGAGGCGAGCAGCGCGAACGCCGCGATCGACAGTGAGAGCAGACGCTTCATGCTGATGGCGCAGAGCAGGACATAGCGGCGGAATAGTACGGGAGCCGCCCGCCCGTCGCGACTGTCGCACTCGTCCCCGCAGCGCTGCAGTTCGTCAACGAGCCATTCGTGAGCGGCGTGTTCAGCCTGTAATCTTTGGGGCGAATGACCGCCGGTGTTCGTACTTCGCCGCGGCCGCGGGAGCGGCCTTCGGCGAGTGCGCAGTCCGCCCGGGCTGCCCATCCGATTCGAAGCTTCGACCAAAGTCTCCCGCCTGTACCGGTCTACGCTGATTCGGACGTACGACGTTCATGGAACAATGCAGGCGAGCCGGTGGTCCCACAGCACGGCGCCCTGCAACACCAACAATTCGGCAGATAAAACAGGATCTCTTCGACATGCATCCAGATCGGCTTCTGATCTCGCTCGCCCTCCTTTCCGTCGCTCAAGGCGCACTCGGCGCCGAGAACCTGGATGAAGTGATCGTGACCGCGACTCGCCGCGCCGAGCACATCCGCGATTACATCGGCAGCGTGAGTCAGGTGCGCGCCGATGAAGTCGCGCTGGTCGGCTCCACGCATCACAGCGAGATCATCAACCGCGTGCCCGGAGCCATGATTCAGCGGAACAGCGGCGAGGAAAGCCTGACGGCCCTGCGCTCGCCGGTGCTGTCCGGACCCGGATCGTGCGGAGTGTTCCTGTTCCTGGAAAACAGCGTGCCCATCCGCCCGGTCGGCTTCTGCAACGTGAACGAGCTGTTCGAGGTGAACAGCGAGCAGGCGCAATCGATCGAAGTACTGCGCGGGCCGGCCGGCGTCGTGTACGGCTCGGGCGCGATGCACGGCGCAATAAACATCCTTACAGCTACGCCCGGCCAGCTGCCACCTCTCGGCTTCAGCGTCGAAAGCGGCCCCAATCAGTTTTATCGCGGCAAACTGGCCGCCAGCTACGTCGGTGCGACGACGGAGTTCGGCGCCAATGCCCTGGCCACTCACGATGGCGGCTGGCGCGCCGATTCCGGCCTCGAAGAACAGAAACTCAATGCGCAGCTGACGCATCGCACGGCCGACGCAACGATGGGCCTGACCCTCTCCGCCACCAATCTCAACCAGGAGACGGCCGGATTCATTCAGGGCGAAAATGCCTATCGCAACGAGTCCATCGCCCGATCGAATCCGAATCCGGAAGCGTATCGCGACGCCTATGCGGTACGGCTGGTGGGTCAGTACCAGCGCGATCTGAACGAACATGTGCAGCTCGATGTGCGTCCTTATCTGCGCCACTCGCGCATGGACTTCCTGCAGCACTTTCTCGTCGGCAAACCGCGCGAGGAGAACGGACAGGATTCGATCGGCGTGCTGTCCTCCCTGCAGTTCGATGCATTCACCAACACCCGCATCCTGACGGGCGTCGATCTCGAGCTGGCGAACGGCTTCCTCAAGGAAACGCAGGCAGGCCCGGCAACGGACGGTGCGCCCGCTGCGAATGCCATCCGGCCGGCAGGCAAGCACTACGACTACGAGATCGACAGCAGCGTCGCGGCAGCCTACCTGCAAGTCGAGCAGCCCTTTGCCGGACGTTGGCGATTCAGCGGCGGCGTGCGTCTCGAGTACGTCGACTACGACTACGACAACCGCATGATCGCCGGCAACACCCGTGATGACGGCACCCTCTGCCCCGGTGGCTGCCTCTACAGCCGCCCCGCCGATCGCAGCGATACATTCACGACCACGACTACCAAGCTTGGGCTTTCCTATGCGCTCTCAGAAGCGCATGCCGCCTACTTCACCGTGGCGGGGGGGGGGCCCGCCCCCCCCCCCCCCCCGCCCCCTGGGGAGG
>JAFAEQ010000009.1 GCA_023423935.1 Pseudomonadota bacterium
CGCGTACCAGTTCCACCATCTGTCGGCGAAACTCCGGCGTGTACCGCGTGCCCTTTGAGTTCGACTTGCCCATGTTCGGACCCTCCTGTGTGCATAACGAAGAGTCCACCAAAACGGGTCAACTCCATCCACGGGGATGACGAACGAGAGATCAATTTCTGCTGCTGGTGGGTTCGACTTCAGTCGAACCGTTTGTTGGCCGCGTGCAAGCTCGAGCCAGCAGAGAGGAAAATTTCACACAGAGATCACAGAGAACACAGAGTCTGGAAAGAAGATGTCCACGGGGAACACTGGGTTCACGGGGTGACGAACAAGAGATCAATTTCTGCTGCTGGTGCCCGGGGCTGGTGGGTTCGACTTCAGTCGAACAGCTTGTTGGCCGCGCGCAAGCCGAGCCTTGCAGAGAAGAAATTTCACACAGAGATCACAGAGATCACAGAGAACACAGAGTTTGGAAAGAAGATGTCCACGGGGAACACTGGGTTCACGGGGTGACGAATGAGAGATCATTCTTCTGCTGGTGGGTTCGACTTCAGTCGAACAGCTTGTTGGCTGCGCGCAAGCCGAGCCAGCAGAGAGGAAATTTCACACAGAGAACACAGAGTCTGAAAGAAGATCTCCACGGGGAACGCTGGGTCCACGGGGAAAGATGATGTGCAGGCAGAAGCCGTTCTATGTTTCGAAGATGAGATGGAAGGATAGAGAGACAAAGGGGCTCGTCCCCGTGCGCCCTGTGGAGATGTTTGGATCCGCGCTTACAAGACCACGATTGTCCTGATCGAGTCACCGCGTTTCATCAGATCGAAGCCTTCGTTGATGCGTTCGAGCGGGAGGCGATGAGTGATCAGTGGGTCGAGATCGATTTTGCCTTCGACGTACCAGTCGACGATCTGCGGCAGACGATCGACGCGTGCGCCGCCCATGTAGCAGCCGGTCCAGTGGCGGCCCATCATCAGGTGTCCGGGGCTGGCGGAGACTTCGCTGCCATGAGGAGCGACACCGATCACATAGCACTGACCCCAGGCAGGATTGGTGGACTCGAAGGCCTGGCGCATCACTTGCGGCACGCCGATGCATTCGAATGTGTAGTCGGCTCCGCCGTTCGTGAGCTTCATCAGATGGCTGGTGAGCTTTTCGATCTCGCGTGGATTCACGAATGCGGTGGCGCCCAGTTCGCGCGCGATCGACTCCTTCGCCGGGTTCATATCGACGCCGATGATCGTGCTCGCACCCGCAAGTCGCGCGCCTTGTACGACGTTGAGACCGATGCCACCGAGCCCGAAGACGATGACCGAGCTGCCGCTTTCGATCTTCGCGGCGAACAGTGCTGCGCCGATACCGGTGGTGGCTCCGCATCCGATGTAGCAGATGGGATCGAACGGCGCGTCGGCGCGGACCCTGGCGATCGTGTCTTCAGGCAGCACGGTGTAGTCGGCAAAGGTGCCCAGCCCCCACACCTGGCTCAGCGGTTTGCCCTGCAGTGAGAAGCGACTCTCGCGCGGTTTGAGCCGGGCGAACGCCTCCGCACAGAGATTGGTCTTGCTGGACTGGCAGTAACGACAGTTGCCGCAGTGAGGCACCAGGAACGGAATGACGTGATCGCCCGGCTTGAACTTCGTGACGCCTGCGCCGCACTCGACGACCACGCCTGCAGCTTCATGACCCAGCAACGCCGGAAATTGCCACGGCACTTTGCCTTCGAGCACATGCAGGTCGGAATGACACAGCCCGGTGGTCTTCACTTGAATCAGCACTTCGCCGGCGCGCGGCCCTTCGAGCTGCACGTTCTCGATGACGAAGGGCTGGTTCGGGGCATGAACGACTGCAGCGCGAACATTCAGAGGCACGACTATGATCCTTGTGGCGATCCTCGTGGGCCGATGCGCGGATGACTCTACGCACGCGCTGCGAATGCGGCAACGATTCCCGATCCACACGTGAGCTTGGAACGCGACAGATCTGCATGCCGGAAGTCACGTCGATGGCGATGGTCCACTCTGCAGGATGCGGGTTGTCGATTGCCACAATCCTGAGAGTAGAATCGATCCGTCCTGGCGACGCGACATTCAACAGCTGGAAATACCCAGGCCTGAGGAATCACCATGATCACGCTCGACATCAACGGCAAGAAAGTTCAGACCGATGCCGATCCTGATACGCCCCTGCTGTGGGTATTGCGGGATCACCTGGGAATGACCGGCAGTAAGTTCGGCTGCGGCATGGCGCTCTGCGGCGCATGCACGGTCCATGTCGACGGCAATCCCACGCGCAGTTGCGTTCTGCCGGTGAGTGCGGCGGCGACCATGAAGATCACCACCATCGAGGCGATCGCAGAATCGCCCATCGGCAAAGCCGTGCAGGAAGCCTGGGTCGCGGAGAACGTACCTCAATGCGGCTACTGTCAGTCGGGACAGGTGATGAGTGCGACTGCGCTCTTGAGCACGAACAAGCAACCGACCGATACGGATATCGATGCAGCCATGTCGGGCAACATCTGCCGCTGTGCCACGTACAACCGCATCCGTGCCGCGATCAAGCGCGCTGCCGATGCACTCGCCTAGGAGAGAAGCATGAGCACCCATCCAAAAGATGCGTTGTTGCACGCGAGTCGTCGCGATGTGCTGAAGGCAGGCGTGGCGTTGACCGTTGCGGTGTGGTTGCCGGCAGGTGCCACGCCTTCGGGTGCTGGCGTCAAGCCATCGGCCCACGGCCTCGAGCCGAATGCCTTCGTGCGTATCGGAGCGGACGACACGGTCACGGTGATTTCGAAGCACATTGAAATGGGGCAGGGCGCGTATACGGGCCTTGCCACCCTCGTAGCCGAAGAGCTCGATGCGGACTGGAAGCGCGTTCGCGTCGAAGGCGCGCCTGCGGATCCGCAACGCTACAACAATCTGAGCTTCGGCCCTGTCATGGGCACGGGCGGCAGTTCCTCGGTGGCCAATTCCTTCGAGCAGCTTCGCAAGGCCGGTGCAACCGCGCGAGCGATGCTCGTGAGCGCGGCCGCTCAGAAATGGAACGTACCGGTCGCTGAGATCACCGTCAGCAACGGCGTCGTCTCGCACGCCAAGTCGAATCATTCCGCACGGTTCGGTGAGCTGGTGGCAGATGCGGCGAAGCTGCCGGTTCCGAGCGATGTGCCGCTGAAGGACCCGACCAAGTTCACGCTCATTGGTAAAGATGCAGCGCGTGTCGATGCGCGCGCGAAATCGACGGGAACCGCGACCTTCACGCAGGACGTTCAGCTGCCCGGCATGCTCACGGCGGCGGTGGTGCATCCGCCACGTTTCGGCGCGAAAGTGAAAAGCTTCGATGCAAGCAAGGCGAAGGCCCTGAAGGGAGTCAAGTCGGTCGTCGCGTTCGAAACGCCTGCACGGGCCGGCGTCGCGGTGCTGGCCACCGACTTCTGGACTGCGAAGAAAGCGCGCGATCTCGTCACCGTCGAGTGGGACGAGTCGAATGCGTTCAAAGGCAGCACCTCCGAGCTGTACGCGCAGTACAAAGAGCTCGCCGCAAAGCCAGGCGCTTCAGCCAGGGCAGTCGGTGATGCAAACGCCGCCTTCGCCTCCGCCGCTGACGTTCTTGAAGCCACCTACGAGTTCCCCTATCTGGCCCATGCGGCCATGGAGCCGCTCAATTGCGTGGTCCGCCTCGGCAAAGAGGAATGCGAGATCTGGAACGGCGAGCAATTCCAGAGCATCGATCTGGCCGTCGTGTCGCAGTTCCTGGGCATTGCGCCGTCGAAGGTCACCATCCATATGCTGTATGCGGGCGGCAGCTTTGGCCGTCGCGCCAATCCGCAAGCCGACTATGTCGTCGAAGCAGTCGCGATCGCGAAAGCCGCGAACGAATCGGCGCCCGTGAAACTGGTGTGGACGCGCGAAGACGATACGAAGGCGGGCTATTACCGGCCGCTGTATGTGCACACGCTCAAGGCGGGCCTCGACAAGTCCGGCAAGATCATCGCCTGGCAGCATCGCATCGTCGGACAGTCGATCATGGCCGGTACTGCCTTTGCAGGTCCCGGAGCGATCGACAGCAGCTCGGTCGAAGGAGCTTCGAATCTTCCGTACGAGATTCCGAATCTCGCGGTCGAGCTGCACACGACGCCGACCAAGGTGCCGGTGCTCTGGTGGCGCTCGGTGGGTTCGACGCACACCGCGTTCGCGACCGAGTGCTTCCTCGACGACATCGCGCGTCATACGAAGCAGGATCCTTACGCGCTTCGCAAATCGCTGCTGAGTGACAAGCACGCGCGCCATCGTGCAGTGCTCGATCTCGTTGCGGAGAAATCCGGCTGGAGCAAGCCGCGTCCCAAGGACGAAGTGTGGGGCCTGGCGCTGCACGAGTCGTTCAACTCGGTCGTCGCCCAAGTCGCGCAGCTCAAACGCACGGACGGGGGAATGAAACTTGCCAAAGTGATCTGTGCCGTCGATTGCGGGCTCGCGGTGAATCCGAACATCGTCGCGATGCAGATGGACGGCGGCATCGGCTATGCGCTGGCGGCAGCGCTGACCGGCGAGATCACGATCAAGGATGGCATCGTCGAGCAGGGCAACTTCGACTCCTACCCGGTGCTGCGCATGAACCAGATGCCGGCGGTCGACGTGCATATCGTCCCCTCGACGAGCAAACCGACAGGCGTCGGCGAACCCGGCGTCCCGCCGCTCGCCCCCGCGCTCGCCAACGCACTCGCGCTCGCAAACGGCAAGCCCGTCCGCTCGCTGCCGCTGTCGGCTCAGGGGATCACGTTGGTTTGAGAAGATTCAGAGCGGCCGCAAAGACCGCAAAAAGGACATCATCAATGACGCCGGCGCTTGCCGGCGTTTTTTTTCCGGAAGTGAGGCGGCGCGGCAGAAGGTGCAAGGTCGTTCGAACGCAGGTGTGCGGCGTACTTCTCTCGTATGTTCGCTCTTGCGAGTAACGATGCTGAGCCAATCGCCACAACCGGAGACGTTGTGTCTATGTACTCGTGGCTTCTTCTGCGCCCTTTCTTGCAGGCCAACGCTTCTTGAGTCGTGCGGTGCGCAGGCTGGTGCGGAGTCTTGCCTGCGGTCCTGGATTCTCGTCACGCCTCGTGTGTTCTCAACTCCTTTTTGCGGTCTCTGCGGCCGTCTTCAAATCCTTATGACTCGGTCCGTCGGCAGCACGATGTTGGGTGCGATGCCTTCGGTCTGTGCGAACTGTTTGTAGAGCGGTGCGAAGTCGGTGTCGTAGCCGGCGTGGAAGAGTTGCTCGAAGCTGTCGATGACGAAATAGGTCTGCTGGTAGTCGTCGATCAGATAATCGGTGCGCAGCACGCGCTCGAGATTGAACTCGATGCGATGCGGTTTCGGGCTTTCGATGCAGTACGCAGTTTCGCCTTTCGAAGACAGAATGCCTGAGCCGTACGCGCGCAGGCCGTCCTTGGTTCGGATCAAGCCGAACTCGACCATGTACCAGTAAAGGCGCGCGAGCATCTTCAGTGCGTTCGCGGCAATCGCTTTGGGACCCGCTTCGCCATAGGCCTGCATGAACCGCGCGAAGGAGGGGTTGGTCAGCATCGGCAGGTGGCCGAAGAAGTCATGGAAGATGTCGGGTTCGACCAGGTAGTCGAGCTCTTCCGGCTTACGAATCCACACGGTCACCGGGAATCGGCAGTTCGCCAGATGTGCGAAGAATTGATCCTCGGGGATCAGACCGGGGACCGCGACGATGCGCCAGTCGCTTGCGCTGGCGAGAATCTCGTTCGTTTCATCGATGCGGGGAATGCGCTCAGCGCTCGCATTGAGTTTGCGCACGCCTTCGATGAATTCCGGAGCGGCATAGCGTTCGATCATTGCGATCTGACGCGCGTACAGCGTCCGCCAGATCTCATGGTCGGCGTCGGTGTAGCGATTCCACTCCTGCTCCACGGTGTAATCGGACGCAGCGCGTGAGTAATCGCCTCGCAGTTGAACGGGATTGTGTGTCGGTGCAGCAGGTTGAATAGCCATGCAAACGACGATAGCACTGTCGCGCAGCGCCGTGTATCACGCGCGGCGCGTGTATACATGCGCGCTATTTTTTCGCCGCGACCAAGGCAGAAGACGACACGCTGTCGAGTGCCTGCGCGGCGCGCGTGTGCCTGATCAGTTCCTGCAGATTGAGGATGAGCAGCAGTGGATCATCCGGCTGTTCCGGTCGGACGGCGTGATCGACGATTGCCGCGCCGCTACGATGAGATATGTCGTTCATCGGCAAGAGGCGGCTCACGGGAATGGAAGGGATGCCGGCGAGATCATCGACCACGAGTCCCAGCGCTGGCGCCTCCGCGGAGCGAATCACGATGACATCGCGCCCGCGCGTGATGGCCGTGTTGTCCATCAGCCGTGCGAGATCCACGACAGGCAGAGGTGAGCCGCGAAACATCAGCAAGCCTGCGTGCCACGGTGGACTGTGAGGAATCTGACGCAGTTGACTGCCGTCGACCGCCTCCACGATCTGTTCGCGCAACAGTCCCAGCCATTGGCCATTGCAATGGAAGGTGGCCACGTCGATCGCCTGTTCGCTCGAGCGCTGGTCGATGCCTTGCCGCTGCGCGGCACTCGTACTTTCACGCCGTCCCTGTGCGCTCTGCTCGCAGACGTTGCACAGAGGGATCATCACCAGGCACCACAGACGCGTCGTGTCGTACTCGCGATAACCGGACGTGTGACAGATGCCGACCGCGTAGTTCGTTCCATCGATGGCGAGAATCTTTGCGACAGCAGCGCCGTCGCTGCGCAACAGCTCGCGCGGCAGTGTCAGCGTTTGTCCGAAGGTGTACTTCGATGAAGCGGCGATGACGCGCATGTTGCCGTCGACGAACACGCTGATGCTGCCTTCGGCGATCTGTCCGGATTCGGTTCGCGGCAATGCGTCGCGCAGGATGGATTGCAGCTGCGCTTTCGCATCGAGCACGATGCCGATGCCGCCGACGACACGATCCTGATGTCGCAGCGCCGCGCCGTAAACGAGCGTCGGCTCGTCGTCGTAGAAGCTCGAAGGCGCGAAGGCAGAGACGCTGAACTCCTGCGAGCCACGCAACTGCAACGTGTCGTGGCTCCAGCTCTCCGCGATCGTCTGTCCGATGCGGCGCTGATGCGCGAGACAGGAAGTGGCGACGATATTTCGATGCGCGTCGAACAGAACGATGCTGTGGTAGACGGTATACAGACTGTTGATGTGCTTCAGGACGTCTGCGACGACTTCGCGCGCGGGTGCGCCGGTGGCGAGGTGGTCGCTCAACGCCGATGTGAGTGCCCACCAGCGACAGTCGTTGGCGCGTTCGTAGAGATTCCGATCGAGAACCTCGGCGGCGAGCGACGCCAGCAGGCGTGCATCGTCCAGGATGGCGGAGACGACGGTCTGTTGCAGATCGGCGATCGATTGCTCGAATGCGGCCTGTGTCCGTCGCCCCGTATTGCCGATCTCCCACAGCAGTACGCGTGCGAACTGGATCGTCGCGTCTGCGCGCAATGCGAGGCGGATGTTGCCATTCCATACGGCGCGATTGAGCTCACGCTGAATCTGCTCGGCCTGCAGCGGGATGCGGCGCAGCTCGGGTGAAAAGATGCTGCTGTTTTCGCGTAATTCGGCGCGCAGCTCGGCGGTGATCTGTTCGGCGCCTGTATGTTCCGAACGTTCGAACGCATGCTCGATGGGCACCATCGCGTGTCCGAGCCATCCCGGGCCGCTGTATCCCTGGAACGACTGAGCACGGCGCGTCACGGCCAGATATTCGCGCCCCGCGAAGCGCACGATTGCACCCGCATCATCGAGTGCCGGGGTGATGGGAGCGCCTGCGGGAAGCTGCCAGGGATCGCTACTGGCGATCACCTGGCCTTGCGCGTCGAGGATCGCGAACACATTCCAGTCCATCGGGTCGCGCAGCTTGGCGAAGATTCCTGCAAGCTCGTCTTCGAGCCGGAAGCACAGGCACAGTACGCCCAGCGCACGATTACCTTCGGTAATGCGGAACGAGTACACGAGCGTGCGTTCGCGATCGGGCAGCAGATCGAAATGCCGATAAGTCTCGACGTAAGCGTTGCGGGTCGACAGTGCCTCATGGATGAGAGCATCGTGGCTCGTGGTGATTCGTACATCCTGAGCGAGACGCGCGAGCACTTTGCCTTGCGGCGTCAGAAGAATCACATCCTCGTACACGGAATACTTGGCGACATACTCGCGGAAGCGCTGCTCCAACTGCTGGCGAGCGCGTCCGAGATTCTCGTCGCTCGTCCCGCTGGCGGCATGCTCGCGAGACTGACGCAGGAAGTCGCGGATATCGGCATCGGTGCTCAGAAAGCCGATGTCGGCCGTGCGCTCGTACAGGTTGCGCACCACGATGTCGATGGCGATCTGTCCTTTGGCCCGCAATGCCAGCAGTGCCTTGCGATGCGTCTCGGTCGCGAGTCTGTCGATCAGCTCGCCGGTGAGCGTTTCGAACGCCTGGCGCGTACCGCCCATGTCCGTAGCGTCGCCGCTGAGATGCGAGAGCAGAGAGAGCGTGTCCCACGAGCCTTGCAGCGTCGCGAGTCGAGTGCGGTACTCCTCGACGGACGGCATGTGTTTGGCGATGGGATTGACCATGAACAAGACGATCCGGGCGGGACGGTGTTGTTCACGTAACGGCCCTTGCTACCGGACCTTGAGCTGGAAATGGGAGGTGCGTCGCGAATCCGACAACGCGATGAACAGATCGAGGGGTGTCTGTGAGGGAGGAGGGAAAGAACGGCCTAAGTCCGGAGAACAAAGGCCGCAGAGCGGATCCTCAAGCGCTCTGCGGCTCTGGCATGACCGCCACGATCAGCGAGTCAGCGCTGCGGTCTTCTGCACGTCGGCCCCGACTTCCTTTACCTCGACGGCCCACGAGCGTTCTTCGACCTGCTTGATCTCCACCTGAGCACGCTTGGCGCTGTCAGACGGCATCAAGGCAACCGATCCTGCGAGCGCGCCGCCCACGATGGCTAGCGCAGCGCACGCACCCACGATACTCCGCGACTGAATCAACATACTTCCTCCTGTTCGCAGCTTCAGTGGCTGCGCTGCGCCTGGTGTTACCGAAGCGCGACATGTTTGATTGGACGGCGCGAAGATATGCCGATGGGGCCGGCACTCTGTGCTCTCGGTCACACTCTGCCGTGAGCACTCGGAACTCGAGTGAAGCCGCGACGCGCATCTCAGAATCGCGTGGCTTAGGGGAAGGCCTGAGCGCACATTATGATGTTTAGTCAACTGTGGAGAGCGCTGTCAGAAGTGCGGTGGTAGCGGTATCGCGCAGGGAGTGATGAGTGATGAGTGATGGGTGATGAGCCAGAGGAAGAGCAAGGAGCAGTGAGCAATGAGCAATGAGCAATGAGCA
>JAFAEQ010000013.1 GCA_023423935.1 Pseudomonadota bacterium
CGCGTACCAGTTCCACCATCTGTCGGCGAAACTCCGGCGTGTACCGCGTGCCCTTTGAGTTCGACTTGCCCATGTTCGGACCCTCCTGTGTGCATAACGAAGAGTCCACCAAAACGGGTCAACTCCAGTTCTCTGTGCCTCTGCGTGAAATCCGGACTCTTCTGTTCGGCTGAAGCCGAACCCACAGGAAGAATCGCACTCACCCCGTGCACCCGGTGATCCCGTGGAACTCCTAATCTCCGTGGAAAACTCTTATCTCTGTGCCCTCTGTGATCTCTGTGCGAAATCTTCTTCTTAACCCCGCGCACCCCGTGATCCCCGTGGAGACTCTTAATCTCTTTGCTCTCTGTGTGAAATCCGGCTACTCCGCCGTACTGAAATGCAACTTCGGCCCATGGCCACTCGCATCTTCGGATGCGTAGATCGAACCTGATTGTGCGCCGAGTGGCTTGATCAGCAGTCCTTTCGTTCTGCCGTCGAGCAGGCGTTGCATGACGGGACGGGGCAAGGTGAAGTAGGCCTTGTCGCCCGGCTTCGATGCGAGTTCCAGATCGATGATCATCTGGGTGTTGAAGACTTCCTCGTAGAGTGCGTTGCCGATCAGATTCTTGTACGTGACCTTCTCCTGATTCCAGGCGGGATCGCCGCCCAGGATTTCGATCACGTGGATCTTGCCGAACTCTTCGCCGAAGTCCTTACCCAGTGCTTCGATGTATTTGCCGCCGATGGCGAGCGACTGGGTCGTGAGCTCGAGCAATCCCGGACCTGCCGCTCTTGCATTCGCGAGCGAACCGAAGTCCCAACGCAGCACGATCCATTGATTCGCCGTGACCGTGAGCACGCGCGCAGCGCCGTCGGGCATAGCGACGTGCCAGTCATTGAAGTTCACGTCCGGAAAATCCGAGTTGATGATGCTGTCGTGCGTCGCCGTCAGGTGATGACTGAAGGAACTCGTGTCCGCAACCGGCGGGTGATAGAGCAGCGGCTCTCCGACATCGGGCCCCACCCTCTGGGGGCGCACGACATCGGCCTTGTAATAGTCCAGATCGACGTTGTACGTACCCGGTCCCCAGTCGGTCACACAGAATTGTACGAACACGGTGTCGCCCGGCCTGGCATCGAAGTTCCTGGTCGTGAAGCTGATGGTGTGCCAGTTCGTCGTATCGTCGAGGTAGTACTCACGCAGATGCTCGTGGAAGTCGGTCGTACGCGAGGTGTTGAGCATGAAGTTCACGCGCCGAGGCGCGGCGCTGCCGCGCACCTTGGCCTCGACGCGCAGTTCGTACGCCGGGTCTTTCAGCTTCTTGAGATCCAGCGATTTCGTCGCATCGCGCTTGATACACGTCCACCACACACCGTCCTTGTCCTGGGTGGCATCGACGTGAATGCGCGCAAAGCCTTCCTGCTGTTCGAAGCCCATTTTCGCGTTGCCATCGCCCGTGATCTGGAACCAGCCATCGATCTGCGGACCGTCGAAGTCGTCGATCAGCGCAGCCTGCGACAGCGCAGGCAGAAGCAAGGAGCTCAGAACGAACGCAACGCTTTTCAAGGTGAATCTCCGCCGTAAGTCGGCCGATTGTAGGGACCGTATCGACGCGCAGCCAATCGACGAACGTCGACTCCGGCTTTTCTTCCATCGGCATTCGCAGCGGCGCTCGCTACAATGCGGCCCATGCGCATCGTCACTTACAACGTCAACAGCATCAACGCCCGTATCGGCAACGTCCTTCGCTGGCTCGAGCAGACGCGGCCCGACATCGTGTGCCTCCAGGAATTGAAAGCACCGCAGGAGAACTTCCCGGAGCAGGCGATTCGGGACGCAGGCTACGGCGTGATCTGGCACGGACAGAAGAGCTACAACGGCGTCGCGATTCTCGCGCTGGGCGAAGACCCGGTGGAGATCTGCCGCGTGCTGCCCGGCGATCCGGAGGATCTGCACAGCCGCTATATCGAAGCGACGGTCAAGGGCGTGCACATCGGTTGTCTGTACCTGCCCAACGGCAATCCTTATCCGGGACCTAAGTTCGAATACAAGCTGCGCTGGCTGGAACGACTCACCGTGCACGCCGCCGAGCTGGTGAAACGCGAAACGCCAGTGATTCTCGCAGGCGACTACAACGTCATCCCGACGGAAAAGGACGTCTACAAGCCCGAGCGCTGGGTGAACGACGCCCTGTTCCGCATCGAAACGCGCGAAGCGTTCTTCAGGCTGATCGGCCAGGGCTGGACGGATGCAATCCGCCGCATTCACCCCGAAGGGACGATCAACACGTATTGGGACTTCTTCAGAAATGCGTATGAGCGCGATGCGGGTCTGCGCATCGACCATCTGTTGCTCAATGATCCCGCCACGAAACTCCTGACCAATGCCGGCGTCGACCGCGATGTGCGAGGCTGGGAGAAGCCGAGCGATCACGCGCCGACGTGGGTCGAGCTGAGTATTTGAGTGGACCGCAGTATCCGGATCTTTCCTAGGGAAGCTCTGGTTTATCGACTTCCCTGACCTTCGCAAGTTTGCAACTGGTTGAAATGCTTCGGTGGGCGAAGCAACTATGGTTGCGAATGGCGAACTGATCAGAGATTCCCTAGATCCGGATCCACACGCGCGCCTATTTCTTGAAGATCGATTTCGGCATGAACGCATGCACGCCCTTGTTGCCGTCGACCACCTGCGTCACGCTCAGATTCATGGCTGCGCTCGCCAGCATGTAAGCATTCTCGCGGCTCAATCCCTTCGTCTCCACGAGAAGATCCAGCATTTCTGACGTCGCGGCCTTGGCTGCCTCGTCGAGATCCTCATGGATGCCCATGGTCATGTAGTGCGTCTGCGTCTCTGCGCGTGGCCATTTGAGCTTCATGCCCTTGTGCAGAATCACCTGGATCTCGCCCTTCAGTGACGTTTCGACTGCGCTGCCACAGACTTCGCCGTTTCCCTGCGCTGCGTGTCCGTCGCCAATCGAAAGCAATCCACCCGGATTGAACACCGGCAGGAACAGCGTGCTGCCTGCACCGAGGTCCTTGTTGTCCATGTTGCCGCCGAAGAAATTCGGCGATCGACTCGGCACCCGACCCATCTCAGGCGGGGGCGCAGTGGCGATCACACCCCAGAATGGATTGACCGGCACCTCGACGCCGGGCGCGTACTCGATACTTCTCTTCTCCATGTCGATCCAGAGCACACGATCCTTCTTGTAATCGAACTGCTCGGGCAACGTGGCGCGGCCGGGCGAGAACCCCTGCCCTGCGATGGGCAGTCGCACATCGACAGCACGAATGCGGATCTCGAGCACATCGCCAGGCTCGGCTCCGCGCACGGCGATCGGGCCATTCAACGTATGGTCACCCCGCCCCGCACCTTCGACGCCTTCGAACGCAGCGTACAGCTCGGCCGGGATCTTCTCCTTTGGCACGCCCAGACTTTCGAAATACCTTGGATTGCCTGTCGCGGTTTCGAGCTGGACTGTATCGCCGGACTCTATCGTGAGTACTGGCGGTAACGTTGCATCGAGGAAGCTTCGATGCACGGTCGCGGGCGAAGCCTTGAGCACGTGCGTGCTGGACTCAGCGTGCACGGTCGTGCAGATGAAGATGGCGACAATGGATAAGACAGCTCTCATGTGCAACCTGTGTCTCATAGGGCTGGCCAGGATGTTTCATTCCCACTTGCGATGTTTCATTCCCACTTGCCAGTGAGCATCAAAGCTCGCACGCGGCCCGAAACAACCGATGGCTCGCATGTGTCGCACATGACTCATCCAACCTGAAGCGGGTGACAGCAGGACGACGCGGCCGCCGACCCTCACCCCACCCCGAGTCCATGCCACATGCGCCATGCATCGAGAATGCAGCAGCAGTACGGCGCGCCCTCGCGCGAGTGCAGGATCGCGAGGCTTGATCATGGAGGTACCGAAGCAATCGAAGTCGCATCCTTGCTGCGGTTGGCGTGACCCTGAGAAAGCACTTCGCAGACGCATCCAGAAACCTCTGGCGAGCTCCACACCTCCGCGGAAGAGGAAGAGCTTTCTCGCGGGGGGGGCACTTCGCTCCAACCCTGTGCAGCAGCCAGATGTTGTCCTGCCGATCGATGGCACATGCAAGCCGATGCGCTACCATCGCGGCAGGATGCTCGGGTTAGCACCTATAGCGAGACCAAACAGCTCCCCCGAGAGCCCCCGACGGGCACAGTTGCATCGTCAAAGATTGAGCGTGAGCAGTGCCTGGACTCGTATTCTCCATAGACCCTAAAGGCCTATGACGTCGTGGCTCTCCAAGAAAAGAGCGACATGAAGTGCGGATGCTGATCCTTATTGGTGCGTTGGCAGCTCTCGTCGCAAGCGCGAACGCTCAGGACGCGATCGACACGGCACCGCCGCAGGCACGCGTAAGCGAGCAGCTGATTCGCCTGCCGGTGAATGAAGGCAGCGACATCCGCTTCGTGCGACTGTCGCGCGCACAAGGCCTCTCGCAACAACGCGTCACGCACATCGTGCAGGACGATCAGGGCTTCATGTGGTTCGGTACGCAGTTCGGACTGAACCGCTACGACGGCTATCGCTTCAAGGTGTTCAAGGCCGAAGCGGACGATCCGACCAGCCTCTGCGGCGTCTTCATCTCCGCGCTGTTCAAAGATCGCGCCGGCAATCTGTGGATCGGCTGCGATTCCTCCCTGGATCGATACGACCCGCGGACCGAGTCCTTCGTCCATTACCAGATCGGCCCGGACCCACGCTCTCCGAGCAGCACCATCCGGCACATCAGCGAGGACCGGCAGGGCATCCTGTGGCTATCGACCGGCACCGGGCTGTACGGTTTGAACCCAAGCTCTCGCAAAGTGATCCACTTCAGCCATGAGCCGGACGATCCCTTTTCCATCCGCAGCGACGATGTGAAATCGAGCGGAGAGGATCGCGAGGGCGTTTTTTGGGTAGCGACGCGAGAGGGACTGGACAGGCTCGATCGAAGATCGGGCAAGGTGACGTTGCACGTTCCGCTGCACGAGCCGCGGGAGCTGTTCTTCTACGAGGATCGCTTCAACGTGTTCTGGATTGCGCAGGCGTCGAGCTACGGATTGGCGGTGCTCGATCGCAACACCCAGACACTCACGCGCTATTCGTTCGCAAACCGTGAGCTGCCCGGGCTGCCGCTTACGGGTGTCAGCAGCATTCTGGAAAGCAAGGATGGGGCGCTC
Source organism: Pseudomonadota bacterium (assembly GCA_023423935.1). Lineage (GTDB taxonomy): Bacteria > Pseudomonadota > Gammaproteobacteria > Steroidobacterales > Steroidobacteraceae > Steroidobacter. The sequence goes on from JAFAEQ010000013.1 coordinate 5,189, forward strand.
TGGATCGGCACGTTCTCGGACGGGCTGCTGAGATTCGACCGGCAACATCAGCGCGTCACGCGCTATCGCAACGAGCCCGCGAATATCGAGAGCCTGTCCGAGAACCGCATCACCACCTTGCTCGAGGATCGGGAAGGACACGTCTGGACCGGTTTCGGCGCGACGGCGCCTGCGTTCTTTGCTTCGACGCCGCCACCGTTCAAGACACTGCCGTTCGATTCGGCCAATCGCGCGAATCTGGGCGAGACGCTCGTCAACGCCGTTTTCGAGGACAGCCGCGGCACGCTGTGGATGGGCACGACCGGTGCGCTGAACAAGGTCGACCGGAAAAGCGGTCGCTCGCAGCATTACTCGCTGCCCGGCGACGGCATCGACTGCGACGTGCTGTCGATCGCGGAGGACCGCAACGGCAAGCTTTGGGTGGGAACCTCGGGTGAAGGGCTGTACGAGTTCGATGTCGCGACCGGCCGGTTCGCCGCATTCCGAGCGAGCGACTCTGGCCTGGGCGACGACACGGTCCCGCGCCTTCTCGTCGATCGCGCCGGAACGCTGTGGGCGGCCACCTGGAATGGCCTCAGCCGTTTCGACCCGCATGCACGTCGCTTCACCACATACCGCCATCGCGCGGATGATCGCGGCGCGCCCTATCGTGGTCTTGCCGAAGATCATTCCGGCAAGCTGTGGGTGGGCAGTGAGGGTTCGGGCCTGCTGCACTTCGATCCGATGACTCGCAGCTTCACGGCCTATACCCACTGGGACGAAGGTCCAACGGCTTTGAGCGACGACCGTGTCAACTCGGTGCTCGTCGATCATGTGGGTGCGATCTGGGCAGGCACACAGAACGGACTCAACCGCCTGGAGCCCGATCGAAGCAAAGTCACGCAGTTCACCGAACGTCATGGACTCGCGAGCAACGCGGTCAGCTGCGTCATCGAAGATCCATACGGCGCGATCTGGATGGGCACCAGCAACGGCTTGTCGCGATTCGATCGGCGGACCGGCTCATTCAAGAACTACTCCCAAGCAGACGGCCTGCCGGGGCCGGACCTCACGGGCTGGAGTGCCTGCTCCAGAAGTCCCAGCGGCGAGATGTTCTTCGGTGGCTTTGCCGGTGCGACTGCATTCCACGCTCACACTGTCGACGAGAATGCCTACGCGCCGCCCGTCGTTCTCACGGCATTCCAACTTGCAGGTGTACCGGTGACGCTCGGCGACGACTCGCCTCTCGCACAGGCCATCAGCTTCACACGCGAGCTCACGCTGCCCTATTCGCAGAACAGCTTCTCATTCGAGTTCTCCGCGCTGAGTTTCGCGAGCCCCGCCACGAATCGTTATCGCTACATGCTCGAAGGCCTCGACGAACGATGGCGCGAAGTCGGCAGCCATCAGCGCGTCGCGAGCTACACGACACTGCCGCCCGGTGAATATCGCTTTCGCGTGCAGGGCGCGACGAGTCGCGGTCAATGGAGCGAGCCGGGCGTCGCGCTCGACATCACCATCGGAGAGCCCTGGTGGGGATTGTGGTGGATGAAGTCGATCGCAGTGTTGCTCCTCATCGCCGCGATCTTCTGCGCCTACCTCTACCGGATCCGACAAGTTGCGCAACGCTTCAACATCCGCCTCGAAGAGCGTGTCAACGAGCGCACACGCATCGCTCGCGAGCTGCACGATTCGCTGCTGCAGGGATTTCAAGGGCTGATGTTTCGCTTGCAGGCAGTGCGCGACATGCTGCCGGAGCGCGCGCCGGAAGCGATCCATGCACTCGACACCGCCATGGAGCGAGGCGATCAGGCCATCGCCGAAGGGCGCGCCGCCGTGCAGGACCTGCGCACCTCCATGCTCATCGATACCGATCTCCACGAAGCCCTGCGCGCGCTGGCCGAAGAAGTCATCCCGCCAGACGATGCACACTGCAACATCCACGTGCTCGTCGAGGGAAGGCCACGCAAGATCGCTCCCTTGATTCGCGATGAGATATACCGGATCGCACGGGAGGCTTTGTCCAATGCCGTTCGACATGCCAAAGCCCGCAACATCGAAGCGGAAGTCGAATATGCGGGCGCTGCACTTCACTTGAGAGTGCGTGACGACGGTGTCGGCATCGATCAGAAGATTCTCGAGCGCGGCCGTCGACCGGGACACTGGGGATTGCAGGGCATGCGTGAACGTGCGCTCGCGATGGGCGCACGACTGGAAGTCTGGAGCGTGCAGGGAGCAGGCACCGAAGTGGTCCTGATGATCCCTGGCGATATCGCCTATGGACGGCTCAAAGCGGGACCCGTCACGGATGCAACCGCATCCGGCATGAGCTGAAGGTATTACAGAACATGACGCCGATTCGAATTCTGGCCGTGGACGATCACCCTCTCATTCGCGACGGCATCACGGCGCTGATCGCCAATCAGACAGACATGCAACTGGTCGCCGAAGCCTCCTCGGGGCTCGAAGCCGTCGAACAATTTCGGCTTCACACGCCGGACATCACGTTGATGGATCTGCAGATGCCGGAGATGAGCGGCATCGATGCGCTCATTTCCATCCGCAGCGAGTTTCCTGCAGCTCGCATCATCGTCCTCACGACGTATGCCGGAGATGCACTCGCGCAGCGCGCGCTGAAAGCAGGTGCGCAGGCCTACGTACTCAAGGGTGAAGTGAGAAAGAATCTGCTCGAGACCATCCGCGTCGTTCACAACGGCGCCAAACGCGTGCACCCCGAAGTGGCCGCGCAACTGGCACAGCACGTCGGCGACGAGTCACTCTCGCAGCGCGAGATCGAAGTGCTGCGACTCGTGGCGCTCGGCAACTCGAACAAGGAAATCGCCGGCCGGCTGCACATCACCGAAGAGACCACCAAGTCGCACGTCAAGAGCATCATGGGCAAACTGCGCGCGAACGATCGCACCCACGCCGTCACTCTCGCCATTGCCCGCGGGATCCTCCTGCTACCACACCCGAAAGAGTGATTTTTGGGGGATGCCTTCGGGGGTACGGAGGCACAACCCGGCCGCGTACGGTGGCGCGATGCAACGCCTGTTCTCCACGTTCCCCAATTCATGGCCCGGATGCGGCCTCCTTCTGCTTCGTCTCGCCGGGTGCGTGCCACTCGCAACCCTTGCGACAAGTCTGTTCGAAGGATCTGCAGTGCAGCCCTCAGGGATCGAGATCGCCGGACTCATCGGCAGCGCCCTGCTGATTCCAGGCTGGTGGACTCCGCTCGCAGGCACACTGCAAGCCCTCGCCGAAGGCTATCTCGCGTTCAGCGCGGACAAGTTCGACAGCGTCCATCTGACGCGCTGCCTGATCGGCCTCAGCCTCGTAATGCTCGGCCCCGGCGCATGGTCCATCGACGCGCACCTCTACGGACGCAAGCGGATCGAAGTCGGCGGAAGGTGAGCGTGCGCAAGCGTCGAGAGGACGCGTAGCGGATGGGATGCGCTTCCATTTGTCGCCCGCGCAATCTGGGCCCGATTCACTTCCGACTAGAACATGGCACTACGCTTGAGCGAGTGGTCCGGGTAGCTTTGGACTCGTCTGACGGATGGGACAGCGAAGAGGAAGAGTGTTGTTGTTCGTTCGCCCGAGTGAGGGGTGATGGGATGATGAGTGATGCGAGCCGAGCGTTCCGTGCGCGGACGAGCATCAGGCCCTTCCGTGCGGCATCCACGGCGGCGGACTTGGCTCATTGGACATGCCAGTAACCGGTCGCCCCGTTGCCAGACGCCAATAACTCAAGTCCGGCACCGGAAGTACCGAAAGCCCCTGAGCTGTACGCGATGCGTGAGGCCGAGACGGCGACTGAAACGAATGGATTCCTGGCCTCGTGTAGGGCTTTGGGTCACCGCTCTGCCGCTTTGCCAAATTTTGGCAAGGGAGCCATGCTTGAAGCATGAGCACGATGAACATATCCCTGCCTGACTCCCTCAAGGAGTTCGTTGACGAACAGGTCAGCCAGCGCGGCTACGGCACGAGCAGCGAGTACGTGCGCGAGCTGATTCGCAAGGATCAGAATCGTCTGCAGTTGCGCGGTTTACTGATCGCCGGGGCGCAATCCGCACAGACGAGGCCAGTCGATGACGCCTATTTCGATAGCCTTCGCCGAAAGGCCAAGAGAAGCAAGCGCGGTGCAGCTCGGTGAAGCCAAACCCGTCATACCCCGCAAACGCGGCGATCAGGACCTCTCGATGACGCAATCGACAACTACTTGAGCGAGGACGCGCCGGAAGCTGCGCTGGGCTTCATCGATGCCCTGCAGCAGGCGTATGGCCATATTGGTCGCCATCCAGAGACTGGCTCGTCACGCTATGCCGCAGAGTTGAATCTTCCCGGTCTACGCTTCTGGCCTCTGAAGAAGTATCCGCACCTGGTGTTCTACCTGGAGCGGGCCGACCACATTGATGTCTGGCGCGTCCTTTACGGACAGCGCGACATCCCCGCCTGGATGCGAGAGCCTGATCTGATCTGAGCCAGCGCTCCACTCCCCTCGGATCATGAAAAGCCGTTGATCGACAATCGCGCCCGCAGCCAAACTCCAATAACTCAAGTCCGGCACCGAACGCCGCAAGGTCGCGCTAGTCACTCGACGAATTGATGCAGGACGCTGCTAGCAAGTTCAGCGCAACAACGGAAGACTTGCGCTCACGAAGCCGTCAACGCCATCTCACTAGAGCAAGAGCATGGCGCGCTCATCAAGCCATCACACTGCGCGTTGCTTCTCTGTCGCAGGTCGCACGCCTGATCGAGCGTTATGAACCAGCCTGCGTAAGTGCCTGAGGCGACACTTCCCTAGCTCCTCCCCCCGAAACCCCGGCCCAGCACCTAGCGGCGTTCGGGTGCGGTGGACCCCTGTTGCAGTGGCGACGGCTAGCTCCCCTGCTTAGTCGCAGCCCATTCCTCACGCATCTTGCGCCAGCGAGCGTTTCTATCAGCATCGGCGGCATCCGCGCTCTCTTTCCCCGCTATCCAGAAGTCCATCCAGTCGATCACCAGCCGCATGTTCGCGGCCCGATGCTGAGGCTGGACCGGATTGTGAGTCCCACCCGGAAAGCTGACAGCCTCGATCGGACGTCCGAGCCGCCGCAAGCCACCATACTCTTCCATGAACGTCAGCATTCCCACCACGGGCGGCCCCTTCAGACTCTCACTCAAGTGCAGGAGAAGTAGTGGCGAGGCCATGTTCTCTAGGGAGAATCCCGGCGCATTGGCCGTCCACGCGTTTTTGTTTTTCCAAAACGGCAACCCTTCTCGGGAATACAACGGTTCGAACCCAGGCGCTCTCGGGAATAACGACTGAGCAAGAACATATTCCGCATAGCCTCCTGAGAAGGAGTCCTGGACAGCAACCGCGGCTGGCGTGAAGCCTCTGGGATGCGTTGCGATCCAAAACGATCGAAAGCCGTTGCGCGAATGACCAATCAAACCCACTTTGTCGGGATCGACCAAGCCACGCTCCTCTAACATGCGTACAGCCGCATCGACGCCACCTTGGAATTCCGGAAGCTCATCGACCGAGGCGGAGCTTACTTCACTTGCGCGGGAGTTCTGGAAGGTTAGTACGGCGTAACCTCGCGCAGCAAAGGCCTGAGCCGCATGGCCCGGCCGCAACACGACGCCGTCGGGGCAAAACCTGTCGAACCTCACATCGCCTAGCTGGATGATGAGCGGCAGGCGGGAGGCGCGCACACTAGACTCCGGCAGTACCAGCGCTCCTTCCCACGGCTTACCCCTCGCATCCTTCCACTCCAATTTTTCAGAAGGCAGAAAGCTGGCTCTGGCGATGACCGGATCTTCGGACGAGAGCTGCAGCGTTCTGCCGTCTAGAGACGCCATGAGGCGCGGCGGATCGTTCAGCCCTTGCCGGATCTGCACCTGCAACCCACTCCACAACGCGGGGGCCTCTGCCTCATCCGCGGCTTTTTCACCTGCGTGAGGAAGACCGACCCAACCGTTCTTGTGCCACGCGTAGGCTATGCTTCGTTCTGTCACGCCCTCGCCGTACTCAATCAGAAGTTCACGTCCGGGGTGAAGCCAACGCACTTCGACGCGCGACAGGCGCGCCATACCGGCGCCCGGTGCCGGCAAAGACGCCACGGCGCGTGCCGATGCCGACGAGACGTCGTACTCGACGATGTATGAGGTATCACGGCGCCGGGCATCCTTGCCGTCCAGCGGCATCAGAGTGTTGGCGAGAATGACCCGGCTCGAATCAGGCGACCACAGTGCCTTGTAATCGCTCGGGTTGCCGATCGCCCACCCGATTGGCGCATTCAGTAGAGGCCGCTCCTGCAGCGTGGCGACGTCGAACAGGTAAAACTGCGTGTCCGCATACCTGTCGTTCTTGATCTCGTAGCCCGCCCACGCCGCGGGCCGTTGTTTGCGATCCATCGACTTGGCGGCGACGATCCACCGACCATCCGGCGAAATCCGTCCCAGATCTCTCTCTCTGTTCCCTTGCTCGATGTACCCGAACGTTCGCGCGCGCCCATCAGCGCCAACGATGTAAGAGGCATACCGTGGAATTTTCCAGGACAGTGCGCGCTGGAAGAATTCGCTATCGACATAAGCGGTGGGATACGGCAGGTCCGACTCTTCCCACAGCATCTTCTCCGACACACGTTCCCTGTACAACACGACCCCGCGTTCCAGCTTGAAATCATCGATGTACTTCGATGGCTCTGAGACGTCCGCAACTTGGCGGGACGCAACGTGCACACGCTTCAACGCGGCATGGGACTCCACATCGATCTCGATGAAGTAGATCGATCGCGAATCATCCGTCCACTTCGGCATACGAATGCCGAGCAGGCCCGAACCGCTGAACTCGCGCGTCTTGACGGTGTGAGCAACGGCGGGCTGCGGCGCCCCTCGATTCATGCGCAATGCATCGATCACAGCAGGCACGTCGTACACCTGCAACTCGTATATCACTGCGTCATCTTCGATATCGCCTCGCATCGTAGTTACGAAGAATCGCTTTCCATCCGGCGATGGCGTTACCTTTGCATCGTCGGTGTACGTGGATCCTTGTGACTTATGTTCGTTATCCGTTACGAAGTAGGTCATCTCGATGGAGTCGCGGATCGTCCACGATTCGCCCGCGGCCATTCCCACGGAAGTGGCCGCTAGGCATAACAGCAATGCTCCACGGCGTGCTCTTTTCATTGCCTGCACTCTCGCGGCCAGCGCTCTTACCAGCTCGCGCGCAGCTGCACACTGACGAATCTTCCCAAAGCCTCGCCGTTCACCGGGTCATAATTGAGCCCGACGGAATTCGACACAAACGGCGGATCGCGATCGAACAGATTGATGGCGCTGAGCTGCAGGGCTAACTCACCGATGCCAGGAATTTTGAGCAGGCGGTTCAGGTCCTGCTGCAATGAGAGATCCGCTGTAGTGAACGAAGCAACTTTAGATCGCCTTGGCGCGCTGCCCACCAGGCGGATGTTGGTATCTTGGTAGCTATCGACATAATTCACCGTGGCCGTGATGGCCCACCCGTTACGCGCCAACGTCATCGAACCGCGCGCACGGAAATCCACGGGGTACCAGACCTGATTCAACTGGTCGACATCAATACCGCCAGGCACAAACTGCTTGGTGGACTTCAGCATCTTCATTCCGGCGCCCTGCAGGCCCAGCAGGCCGATCGGTGTATCGCGCTGGTAGTCGATCATGAAATCCACGCCCCGCTGCCGCACGGAAGCAAGATTTCGAGTGCGTGTATCGACGATGTATTGGACCCGCGGTGCGGCGGCATAGGGATCGCACAATTCGTCTGTCCCCATGTCGTAACAGTCCGCGGAGATCGAAGCGTTGAGATACTTCTCGATGTCCTGGATCGTGGGAGAACGGCCGACAAGAAAATCGTAAGTCGGATCGAGAATCACCACGTCCTCGGAATAGCCGTTGGGGAAGGGCGAGCCGATGCGGTTGTCGTACTCGATGGAGAAGTACGTTGCCGCCAACGAGAGGTTGCTCTGCCTTGCCGGCCGGTAGTCGAATCCGAACGACCAATTCTTCGATTCCTCCGCTGTGAGCTCCGTGGCCGAGCCAAGCAGGACCAGGGTGTCTGTGGGGCCGTTCGCATCTAGATAGTAGTCAAGGAAGGTATACGTCTGGAGCCCGTCGGAGGTCTGCGAGAGCGTGGGCGCCTTGAATGAAGTTCCTGCGCTACCCCGCAGGTTGAGCCCCTCGAGCGGCGCCCAAGAAATCCCGAGCTTGGGATTGAAACTCGAGCCGAAGTCGCTGTACTGCTCATAGCGGCCGGCCAACGTGAACTCGAGGCGTTCCAGCCCGGTGCGGCGATTGCCTTTGCCGACGAGAGGCGCTGTCAGCTCCGCATAAGCCGCTGTGACATGCCGATCTGCGTGAAACAGGTTGGATGTTTGGTCGGAATTGTTAAATCGTCGTGTGAGCTCATCCCAACGACCCTCGGCGCCGACAGCAAGACGAACACTACCCCCAGCGATATGGGCTACCGGCCCGTCGGCCACCACGCTCAGAACCTTGATCTTGGATTCAATGGTGTTGTCATAGACATGCTGTAGCGAATCGAGCGTCGGCCCGGTCCACCAAGTAAGGTCCAGCGCGTTCTTGTCGGTCGACGCATCGGCGCGCAGCTGCCAATCCGACCCCAAATCCCAGGAGAGACCTGCTGCTACTCCCGTGTTGCTCGAATCCCCCTCGAACCTAGCGAAGCCGAGACGGTTGGTTCGGAAACCGGCCGGGCTGACGCGCTCACCGTGGGTCAAGTCCATATGGACGCGCAGGTTCTGCGCTAACGATTGCTCCACTGACAGCATTGCGCTCCTGCGCACAGAGCCCGGAATGAGGTCGACGTTCAGATAACCACCTAAGTTCTCAAACCGCTCGGACGCCGCGAGCGGCGTCGTCTTCAGGTAGTCGTAGGCTGCGAAGAACTGCCCACTGGTCCAGGAATGGCCAATCATCTGCGTCGCCTGCTTTTCGAATCGCGCTGAATGAGACGCATCGCCATAGCGCAATCGCGTCTCTCCTCCCTCGACATCCTGGCGCGTGATCAGGTTGATGACGCCGCCGACCGCATCCGCGCCGTAGAGGGCCGAGGCACCATCGGTCAGCACCTCCACTCGCTCGATCGCGCTCAGTGGAATCATGGTGAGATCGACGAAACTGTCCCCGCCTGCTCGCGCCATACGGCGGCCGTTCAGCAGCACCAGCGTGGAGTCGACACCCAGCCCGCGCAGATTGGCGCCCGCCCCAAAACCGTTGACCAGATAGTTATTGTCGCCCACTGAGTTGACTGTGCCCTGACGATCGCTAACCGAGCTCACGTTTTGCGGCAGGCTGGCGATGACCTCCCCCACCGTCGAGTATCCGCTCCTTTCGATCTGGTCCCTGCCAATAGAGATCACCGGGGCTGAGAGATTCTGCGCGCCGCGAATGAAGGTTCCTGTGACGATGACTTCTTCTACTCCGGCCCTGTTCTGATTCTGCGACGCTGCTTTCTCCGCTTCAGTCGGTCCAGCACTGTCCGCAGCTGCAGAAAGCCTTACGACCGCTTGAGCGGAATCTACGCGGCCGATCGGCGAGTCCGTCGACAACGATGTACGTTCGAACTTCGCGCCCTTCGCATCTCCTCTGATGGCGATCGTCCGCTCGCCTGTCACTTCATACGCGAGTCCCGATTCCTTTAGCAGCAGCTGCAACGCTTCGCCCGCCGAGTACTCGCCTTTCACCTGGGACGCCACGGCCCCGCGCGCAGCTCCGTTCGCGACGACGACCTGAATGCGTGCCTGCTCGGAGAATCGCAGCAGTGCGGTTTCGAGAGACTGCGCGGGGATATCGAAAGCGATGGGCGCACCCACGGAGATTGCGACGGCGGGCTGAACATCGGCACCGTGAGCAAGCGTGCCTGTCAGCAAGCTCGCTGCCAGGACGCCTTGCAGGCAAGCGCTGCGCACGGCTGCGCGCAGCGCTCGGCTGCTCGATAGATTCTTCATGCGAAAACCCGCTTCGTAGTTCATGTTGTTGTCATCCCCATGCGAGCATGTGTTGCTGCGTATGGCGGGTAAGACGATCCACCTGACCAATCTGGCAAGCGAAATTTTCTTGCCAGATTTCGGAGCTCGAACGTCTAATCCATCGAGTCCGCGCGAATAGCGGATCGCGACAAGAATGTGAACGAACTTCCCGACATAACACCACAGGCTGAGCAGACTGCCGAGACTGACTCCCGGGAGAAAGAGTCGCGCGCACAACTCATCGCCCGTCTGTTCCGCGAGCATAACGAGAGTCTGGTGGGATTCCTGGCTGCGCGGCTGCGCTCGCGCGAGGAAGCGCTCGAAGTTGCGCAAGAAGCCTACGTGCGAATGCTCAATCTGGATGAGTCGAACGCAGTGAGTTTCCTGCGAGCGTTTCTGTTCAAGACCGCCTCGAACATCGCGATTGACCGCATGCGCAGCCGCGATCGTCGCCAGCAATTGCGCGAGGCGTCGCTGTTCGAGGAGTTTCGTGAACCGCCCACCCCGGAGCGCACGCTCGTGGGCGAGCAGGAAGTCGCCATCATCGAGCGCACGCTCGATGGGCTTCCCCCAAAATGCCGTCGCGCGTTCTTGCTGAGCCGCATCCACGGCCTCGAGCCGGCGGAGATCGCACGTCAGATGGAAGTCGCGGAGCGCACCGTGCGGCATTACATCCTGCAGGGGCTACTGCAATGTCGGGCTGCGCTCGATGCGGCGCAGTCGCGGTCTGAAAGCGCGATCCGGAAACACGATCGAACATCAAAGAGTCACCATGGATAGGCCAATCATGACCGCCGAAGAGGAAGCGCTCACGCTGCAAGCCGGCGAATGGCTGCTCGAGTTGCAGAGTCGCGATATCGATGTCGAGCGCGTCCTCGCGTGGCAGTCGTGGATGACTGCCGATCCCCGTCACAAGGAAGCATTCGACCGGCTGCAGAGGGTTCAGGAGTGCATTGCGTGCATCGAGTCGCCCCCCTGGCCTACCGACCGGGAAGTTGCGGAGGATCAGGAAAGCGACCGGCTATCCGGACGCGTCGACCCTCAGGCGAATGACAACACCGTAACGCTCGCAACCCACGCGACTGCACGTCGTTCTCGTCCACAGGTGTGGGTTGCGGCTCTGGCCGCCAGCGCAGCAGCATTCGCGATTGCGCTTGCGATCATGGCGCCGCGCGCCGGGCTCGATCTCAGGGCAAGCGTCGGCCTTGGCGACCCTGCCATCGAAACGGACGTTGGCGAAATGCGCAGAGTGCAGCTCAGCGACGGCTCGACGATGACACTGGGCGGATTCAGTCGCGCATCGGTGCGAATGAATGAACAGAACCGCACGATCGTCCTCGCTCGCGGCGAAGCATTCTTCCAGGTCGCGAAGGACCCGCAGCGGCCCTTCATCGTCGAGGTCGACGGCACAGCCATCCGCGCTGTCGGCACCGCGTTCGACGTGCGCCGTGCCGGCTCCCAGGTCACAGTATCGGTCGCCGAAGGTATCGTCGCTGTGGAACGGCATCGTCCCGGCGGCTCGACCGAGCCTAAGGCCACACTCCAAGCCGTGACGCGCCTGAGCGCGGGACAAAGCATTCAGCTCGATCCCTCGAGCATTCAGCCGCCTCCGCCGGTCGCGGTCGATCCCGAAGCCGTCGCCGCGTGGAGAAATGGACAACGCCAATATCTCGCCGAGCCGCTGGCAAACGTCGTTGCCGATCTGAATCGCTACTCGACACGCCGCATCACGATCGAAGATCCGGAACTGCGCGAAATGGTCATCACCGGCTCCATCTTTGAACGTGAAATCAACCCTTGGCTCAAGAGCCTCGAAGTCGCATTACCCGTGGAGGTGAGTGAAGAGGGAGAGCAGATCAGTATTCGGCGGCGAGAGTAAGCACGCTGACAGAGATTCGTCAGCCAAGCGCCAAAGCGTGGTAATCCGAGGGAACGGACCAGGACACGCGTCGATTTCCCGCTGATCTCACCAGAACACGCGGCTCACCAGGCTCATCATCGTGTCGATGCCTCTACTGGCTCTGAGGACGCCGCTTGTGCTTTCTGGTGGGTGCGTGTCCCCGGGTGTGTGGCCTCACTCGAGCAAGAGCATGGCTTGCTCATCAAGCCGTGACACTACGCGTTGCTTCTCTGTCGCAGGTCGCACGCCTGATCGAGCGTGATGAATCCAGCCAGCGTGAGTGCCTGCAACCGCACTTCCCTAGTTAACTCCCGAAACCACGCGCCCGGCACTACTCGTCCGGCAGCCTTCGCTTCCCTGATGCGATCATTTTGCCTTCGGACAGAGCACCTGCCCACCAGCGCGCTCAGGCCCGACATTTTCCATGCTCACATGAATATGCCTGCTGTAATCGGTGCTCGAAAAATCGGACCGGAAGAATACATTGTTCGCGTTGCACACTTTGATCTGCAGGTGGTCCGGATCCAACCACGAAAGCTGAACGTCACTCGCTCCGAACACTTCAAATAGATCCTCGTCCAGTTTGCGAAATTCTCCGGATCCGATTATCCGCGCAGACACCTTTGACGAGCAGCATGCCCCTAAATCGCTTTCGAAGACATGAACTCGGTAGTCTCCTCGCGGAGCCACCAAGATTCGCGCAGGCTCTTCACTCCTGTCGCAGCCGCCGAGTGAGAGAACGGCAAGCAAACCAATAATCGTTCTCATGGTCCTTACCTTGGGTAGCCATTCACGTACTAGGCTTGGCCAACATCGATCAACGCGTCCTGATCTTCGAGGTGCCCCTCCAACACTGGTCAACTCACCCGGCACCGAGCGGCGTTCGATCAATTCCGCATATCTACTGTCCGGCACCGAAGGTTGTCCTTCCCATGCCGCACCTTCGGCCGGCACAGACGCGTTGAATCCCTGAGCACGTAAGAGCGGCTTTTGATTACTTTCCTGCTACAGCTTGATCCAAGAATGCAGCGGCTGCGGAAATAACACCCCTATCGAACTGCATCTCGCCTCTGTATAGATCCCACGGACCGTTGAATGTCACTTTCGCGTCGCCGACACGAAAGCGAAGTGTGGGACGACTTCGGCCAGAATCGAACATCACATCGGAAATGCAGTTGAGAGGATAGCGCTTCCAGTTTGCGAGAATCCAAGCTCGACGACACAGGTATAGCGCTTTGTATCTGGGCGCTCCGCTAGAAATTGATGCGTGTCCCCGGGGGTGGTCCCGGAGGGGTGCTTGTTGGTTCGCGCGCCAAAGCGCTGCGCTGGCGGCACAACGCGGACGTTTGTTTTCAAACTTTGCGGCCCAAAACGCCGCGTCTCACGATCGATCGTGGAGAACTGCAGCGCCACAGACTATCGCCTCCCGGCGAACTTCGAACCCCGAGTTCTGAAGCTGCGACAACATTCGTTCTCCCAACTCTTTCGCCGCCATCTTGGATCCAAAGAATCTCGGCTCAGTTGAAACTGCGAATTGCGCAGGATCCGGGTAAGGCTCAACACGCACGGGCACGCCGCAGAGCTTTGGATCCTCTCTTCCGCTAAGCAGTACGTTCTGTACCCAGAGCTTTACGCCGTGCCCTCGTCCTTCTACAACCTTTAAGACCGTTCCAGTATCCGCTACAGCCTGAGCTTCCGCGGTCTCCAAACCAGCTTTGTTCGCTATCGTCGTGACCTCCCGAACAAATTTTGTCGCTTCGCTCGGCTTGATCACAACAAAAAATTCGAAGGAGACGCCACCTCCGGAGCATGAGGCAAAGGTCAACAGTCCAATCAGGACGACGACGAGTGCTTTCATCATTGACACCCCGAAAAATGGTGCCTCGCGTAGCGCGCTGCCTGTTTGTCCAGGTCGTTAAATATTTCCGGACCATAGATGTCGTTGATGCCATCGAGCGCTAGACCAAGGTCAATAGCTTCGCCTCCTGTCTCGATGCTGGGCGGAATTACCGCGTTCCCGAGGCCATATCCACCATATCCGTGCGTCAGCATGAAGGCGCCGTCAGGAGTGTTGACGATCGATCTTTCAACTGTGCCCCTGAAGATGTGGAAAGGCGTCGTAACGTTGGTTCCTACCAGGCCCCCTGCAAAGAATCGAGTAGTGACGAATCCGCCAGGGATACTCCATCGATTCACAACCAAGTTAGTGCCCTCGGACTGTGGCCGACCGGTTGTATAGATGTTCGGGACCGTGAAGCGCCTTACGAGGTCCTTCCACTCTGCCTCTGTAAGTGGTCTCTTGCACATCTTGTTCCACGCTCGATAGTCATGGTCCCCTCGCGTCTCTCCTGCTTCCTTATCATCTCCGCCTCCGCCCCCACTACCCCCGCCCCCACTCGGCCGCAGGGCATCGCCAGGAATTCCCGATGAATTTGCGTTCCGATCTAAGGAATCTCTGATTAATTCATCGTTTCGCATAGAATGCGACGAACGCAGGTGAGTGGGACGGATCGATGAAACCTACGCAGCAAACGTTGGCCACGGCAGGATTCGAACTTCACCGCAAACGCACCCGACGCGATGCGTTTCTTGCTCAGATGGATCAGGTGGTGCCGTGGGCGAAGTTGTGTGCCCTGATCGAGCCGCTGTATCCGAAGGGTGAAGGCGCAGGTCGGCCGACGATCGGCCTGGAGCGGATGCTGCGTATCTATTTCCTGCAGCAGTGGTTCAACCTGTCGGATCCGGCGGTGGAAGAGTCTTTGTACG
>JAFAEQ010000031.1 GCA_023423935.1 Pseudomonadota bacterium
CCTGAGCATTGCCGAGCGCTATCGCGCGCGCTGGCAGATCGAGCTGTTCTTCAAGTGGATCAAACAGCACCTGCGTATCAAGCGCTTCTTGGGCAAGAGCGAGAACGCTGTACGCATCCAGATCCTCACCGCCTTGATCGCCTACCTGATGGTAGCGCTGCACGCTACCCAACATGCCTTGAAGAAGAGTCTGTGGATGATCCTAAGCGAGCTGCGTTCCACGCTTTTCACACGTCCTGATCTCGAACTGCATCGACACCGGCGCTGGCGAGAACAAAGATCCCGCTTCCATGCACAACAAACGGTCCTGTTCGCATGAATTTTCCCCGGACAGTAGTGGGCCTTCGCCGGGGTGACCCCTCCTTGGACCTTCGCCGGGGTGACCCCTCGAGCGTTCGCTGCGGTGACCCCTCCTCGGACCTTCGCCGGAGCGACCCCTCGAGCGTTCGCTGCGGTGACCCCTCCTTGGGCCTTCGCAGTTAAAGCACCCGTCATTCCTGCGAAGGCAGGAATCCATCTTCGATCAGGGAATGGACCCCGGCCTTCGCCGGGGTGACCCCTCCTTGGGCCTTCGCCGGGGTGACCCCTCCTTGGCCTTCGCCGGGGTGACCCAAGGGCTTGGCCGAGGTGACATCACTACCGAGTCGCCTGTTACACGTCTCTAGTGCGCTCGATGCCGCAAGCCGCAGTGCGATAAATCAGGGCCGCGACGGCAGCATGACCGGTGGAGCGCTAGGCGCCCAGCCGCGGAAAAAGAGCTGCCGCTGCGACTGCTCGTCGCTCTCCTGCTGAAGCAATGAACTCAACTGTTCGAGCTGCGCTGGCGACAGAATCGGTGTCGCGGCTTCGAGGATCCGTTCGTGGGCCGCCGCCATTCGCTCGCTCTCCTGAGCACGCATCTGATTCACCCAGTTTTCATCCGGCATCTGGCCGGGCGGAATACTGACCGCTCTCTCCTCGTTCATCTTGCGGTGCTCGCGCGCGATGGCTCGCAGCAATGAACCACGCTGTTCGGTTTGCAAACGTGCCTCATCGGGCAGAGCGCTCTCGAGCCGTTGCACCATGAAGCGCGCCATCCCGCTTTGCTCGTAGTCTTTCCAATCCTGAAACTTGCTCGCACCCAGCAACGCCGCTACCTCGGCTTCATTGGCGCGCTGTTTGTCCTGCTGCTTCTGGATGAGCGCCTGCACTGCGGCTGGGTCTACTGCGCCCGCGAACGGGTTGACGCCTTCGATCTGATCGCGAAGTCGCTGCTCGGCAAGAAGATCGAGTAAGCGATCCGCCTGTTGTTTCGGGATCTGCATGAACACGGCGAGATCCTGATGACTGTAGGCTAATCCCAGGCGACTGCGCATCCGCACCAGATCGCGATAGTCGGGATTCTGAAATAGCCGCTGCTCCCGCTCGTTGACCTCCTTCGACAGCTTCTGCACTTCTGCGTCCAGCGCAGGATTGCCGCTCATCGCATACGTGAACGGCCTGACAGGGATGAATGGGGAGCTGAGCGCCCCCGAATGTACGACCGTGTTCGCGCTTGCGCGTGCCTCCCCGCTGACCACGATGGCTCCGCTCGACGTCGGCGCGTCGCCTTCTGCAGAACTCGCATTCCCGACGCTTGGCTGGTTAGTGCCGTGACCTACGATCCTCTGCTCGGCGGCGCCGGCCGAGGCCGCGACGATCAGAGCAACTAATGCGACTGAACTCATCTTGAGCATGGCTTAACTCCCTGTGCGTCGTGCGACGTGATGCAAACTCGAATGCCCCGCCTGCTATAGCTTCGAGCCTCCTCAGGCGTCAAGCCGCGCTGCGGCTCGCGTGACACTCCAGCGACACAATCGTTACAGAGTGCTTACAAATTGATCCGGCGCAGCGTCGAGTGAGAGGCGCAGCTCGCAGCGGCAGTACTCAACACACGCGGCACAGCCCCGTAACAATCTCATTACGAAACGAATGCGCAGCGATGCGACGATGGCTCTTGTGGTCGATGCTCGCATTTGCACGCTTCGACAAACTCCTGGCGCACACACACAAGAATTCACAGGACACTCATGCATCACGTACACACGCATCGCGCGTTCTTGCCGGCCATGCTTCTTCTGCTCACAGCCACACTCGTCGGCTGTGGCAGCGACGACGAGAGCAAAGATTCGGATATTCGCCTGCAAGCCGACAGCAGCAGCTACTTCGTGGGCGAGACGGCGAAACTCACTGCCACCTTCCCGAAAGGCACTGGCCTCATCGAACCGGGCGATATTCCCGTGACCAGCGGCCAGACGATCACGACACCGATCCTCACCACCAACATTCGCTATACGCTCACCGTCACGGAAGCCGGCGAACGATCGCGGCGCAGTCTGGATCTCAACGTCCGATATCGCGAGCGTGTTCGCGCGGTCGCTGCGCCCTTTGCACGCTCGGAGCACGTCGCCATACCTCTTGCCGACGGACGCGTCGTCATATTCGGCGGCGAAGATGCCGGATCCGCTCTGCCCGACACGATGTACGTGTTCGATCCGGAAGACGAAACGTTCGAACACTTTGGATCGCTCAGCAGCGGCAGAGTCGCTTTCACGGCGATCGCACTCTATGACGGCGATATCCTCGTTTACGGTGGCATCACGGGGCTTACGGCTGCGCCGCGCGTCGAGATCATCGATGGTGAGACCGGGGCGGTCAGCGCTCCCGAGGACCAGCCGACGCACACACGCATCTATGCTGCCGCTTCGAAACTCATGGATGGACGAGTGCTGATCAGCGGCGGCATGAGATCGGGGCAGCCGTATTCACAAACCGTCGAACGCTACGATCCGCAAACGCAGACGTTCACGCTGTTGCCGGGCGGGCTCAACGTCGGCCGCGCTGGTCACACGATGGCGCGGATCAACGATCGAGCATTCCTGGTGTACGGCGGCGCGACTCTGAATGCGGTTCCTGCGCCACCCGAACTCTACGATCCCGCGACCGGCAACTCGACGACGCTGACAACTCCGGAGAGCAACGGACGCCTCGATCATCTCGTTCACACGATGCGCGATGGCACGGTCTGGATCATCGGCGGCCAGGACTTCGATGGCCAGCCGCTGTATTCGGTACAACGTTTCGATCCAGCCACCTCGACATTCCTGCAGAGCTTCAACATGGCGACACCGCGCAACTCTGCGGCTCTCGCGCGACTTGCCGATGCGCGCGTGCTGATCGTCGGTGGCCACACGATGGCGTCCGCATCGTCCGCGACTCAGACCACCGAGATCCTCGGCTTGCCAACGGAACGTCGCGACGGACCGCAGATGAGTGTGAAACGCTGGTTCCACACGGCGACAACGCTGCCGAACGGCAAGGTCCTGATCTTCGGCGGCCTCGACGGACAGCAGCGCGTGCTGTCGTCGGCAGAGATCTTCGAGTAAGTAAGAGACGGAGTAACCCACATAGCGCACAAGGAACACATAAAAGACCAGCGGGCGATTGAACTGCATGCGTGCGCCACGGCGCCGCATGCGATGCGAATAGTCATCTCCGACGCCGATAGCGGCGAGTCTCGTCGACTCGCCTACTTATGAGTCGGCCGCAGACCCTGCTCTCGCAACTTGTCTTTCTTGCTCTTGCGCTTGCCCTTGATGCCGCCCGTCGACGACGGCATCGGGGCTGCCTCTTCCGTCGGCTCGAATCCTTCCACGACTTCGCGCTCCAGGGTCAGGCCATGCCGCTTTTCGATCAATCTGAAATGCGGCTCCGTGTTCGCGCTGACGAAGCTGACAGCGACGCCCGAACGGCCGGCACGCCCGGTGCGGCCGATGCGGTGCACGTAATCATCCGTGGAGCGCGGCAGATCGTAGTTCACGACCGCGGGCAGATGCTGGATATCGATGCCGCGAGCAGCGATATCCGTGGCGACCAGGACCTGCAGCTCGTTCGCCTTGAACTGCGCGAGCGCCTGCGTGCGTGCGCTCTGACTGAGCTCGCCATGAAGCGGGGCCGCTTTGATTCCCGCACTTCGCAACTTCTGGGCAACGTGTTCCGTCGAGTACTTCGTCGCGACGAACACCAGCACTCGCGTCCACCCATGATCCCGAATGAGCCGCAAGAGCAGCTGCGTACGACGTGGCACATCCACGCGGATGGCGCACTGGTGAATGTCCGGCGTCGTCTCCAGCGTCGCAGGAACATCGACTCGCAGTGGATCCCGCAGCAACCGCTCAGCCAGCTCGCTCACTTCAGGCGGGAAGGTCGCGGAGAACAGCAAGTTCTGACGGCGTTCAGGCAGCGTGTCCAGAACATGCGCGAGCTCGTCGGCGAATCCCAGATCCAGCAACCGATCGGCCTCATCGAGCACCAGCGTCTCGACCGCGTTCAACTTCAGCGCATTGTGGTCCACCAGGTCGAGCAATCGACCGGGTGTGGCAACGACGATGTCCGCGCCGCCACGCAACGCCATCATCTGAGGATTGATGGAGACCCCACCGAACGCAGCGATCACCTTGATGCGATCGGGTGCATAGCGTGCGTAGGCTTCGAACGATGCGGTCACCTGAGCAGCAAGCTCACGCGTTGGCACCAGAACGAGCGCACGCACTCGCCGCGGTGTCTCGCGCGTGCCGAGCAAGTGTCGTTGAATGATGGGCAACGCGAATGCCGCTGTCTTACCCGATCCCGTCTGAGCACGCGCCCACACATCGCGCCCTGCGATTACCGCAGGAATCACCGCGCTTTGAATCGCCGTCGGCGCAGCGTACTTGCGCTCCTCGACGGCCCGAACGATCTCGGGCGCCAATGCCAATGAAGCGAACGTCATGTGTCTAGCTAATCTTGCGAATGCGGAACGTGCGCCCTTTGATCTTGCCGCCACGCAGGCGTCGCAATGCATGTTCGTACGAACCGCGTTCGATCGCGACATACGTGCGCGTCGGAAACACATCGATCTTTCCAATGGCCGAACCAGGCAGCCCCGCATCGCCCGTTAACGCGCCCAGCACATCACCGGGACGCAACTTATCCTGACGCCCGCCATCCACCGCCAACGTCACGAAAGGCGCCGACCACGGTGTGGAATTCGACGGGTTCGGCAGTTCGCCCCAGTGCAGCGCGTCGCCCGACTGATCCTCGATCGCATTCGCACGCTTGATCTCACGTGTCGAACACAAACTGAGCGCAATGCCCCGACGACCTGCTCGACCCGTACGACCGATGCGATGCAGATGCGTATCAGGATCACTCGCGATGTCGTAATTGATGACCATCGCAAGATCCGCGATGTCCAACCCGCGTGCAGCGACATCCGACGCAACGAGTACCGTGCAGCTTCGATTCGCGAAACGCACGAGCATCTCCTCACGCTCTCGTTGATCCAAGTCGCCATGCAACGCGAGCACCGAGAATCCCACGTGCGCCAGGTCCTCTGCGACGGCACGCACTTCATTGCGCGTATTGCAGAACACGACGGCCGATTCGGGTCGATATTCCAGCAAGAGCGACTCAAGCGCAGCGAGTTTGGCTTCCGGATCCACCTCGAAGAACGTCTGCTCGATCTGCGGCTCGTCCTCACCGCTCTCGACCGTGATGTCCAGCGCATTGCGCTGCAGATCACGACTCATATCACGAATCGACTCAGGAATCGTCGCAGAGAACAACAGTGTCTGACGCTGCTGCGGCACATGATCAACGATCGCAGCGATCGCATCCGAGAAGCCCATGTCCAGCATGCGATCGGCCTCATCGAGCACGAGCACGTTGATCCCCTGCAGCTGCAACGCGCCCTTCTCGATCAACTCGAGAATGCGCCCCGGCGTCCCCACGACGATATGCGGCTCATGCGCAAGCGACGCGAGATGGGGCCGAAGCGGCACACCGCCACAGAGCGTGAGCACTTTGACGTTGGGAATGAACCGCGCGAGCCGACGGATCTCACGACTCACCTGATCCGCCAACTCACGCGTCGGGCACAGCACGAGACCTTGCAGCCGCACGACCGACGCATCGAGCGACGACAGCAAGCCGAGCGCAAACGCCGCAGTCTTCCCACTCCCCGTCCGCGCCTGCGCGATTACATCACGCTGCGACAGAATGCCCGGCAGGCTTTCCGCCTGCACCGGCGTCATCTCGGAATAACCCACTTCCGCCAACGCCTTGCGCAGCGGCTCGATCAACTTCAACCTGGAGAATTCATTCATCCGCACATGATCGCATGCGGGACGGGCGGGATGCCGAAGAGAGTGCGGCCACGCGCACTTACAGGCGTGGCCGTTCGGGGAAGGCCTTAGGACGAGCGCCTTGATCTTCCCCGCCATCGACCGCGACGACACCGGCACGAGAGAACGCCGTCATCCATCTGCTCACTGCTCCGGGCGCTACTGTTTGCTCGCGCTCTCAGACTGCGTTCTCTGGCAAACACGACGCTGTTCGGCACAGTAGTAGTTGATGCGGCACGTATGAACCCGATCGCTCTTCACAAGAGAGGTGATCGTGCCATCGTTGCGGCAGCCGCCACTGCAGAGGCCGAAAGCAAGTTTGCGAAAGGACAAGCGTCAGCTTCGACGCCGCAGGAAAGAGCGAGACCGAGCCGGAGTGCGCGACCAACCAAACCACGCCGACAATGCCACCGGCACCAGCAACATCAGCCACGAAAGCCAGTCACCCCAGTCATCGTAAAACAAGGCCGAGAGCAAACCCACGCCGCTCAGCGTTCCGATCACAACTGGCCAGAACCAGATGCTCATCGCGCCCGCGCCGCATCCGCCGGCATCAGCAATTCCTGGACGTCGGGTCGGCGCGCGTATTTCTTCACCCACAGATACAGTCCGCTGCCAAGGACGATGATGCTGATGATGTCGAGCAACGCCCAGATGATTTTCAAAGGCAGCCCGCCATAGTTGCCGAAGTGCAGCGGCTGCGACAGCAGCAGCGCCTTCATGTACCAAGGCAGTTCCCGCGTATCAGTCAAGGCCGAGGTTTGCGCATCCACCAGCACCGGCCGCAACAAGTGCGACGTGACCGGCGTGTCGCCCTTCATGAAAAACACGTAGTGGTGCGGGCTGGAATACGGCGAGCCGGGAAACGCGATGAACGAAACGTCCATGCCGGGTGCGGTTTTTGTCGCGGTCGCAAAGGCGCTTTGCACCGAGCCGAAGGATTGGAGCGGTGGCGCGTCCTTATAGGGCTCCGTCATCTCGGCGAGCTGGTCGTTCTGCCAAACCCCCAGCATGATGGTGCTCAGCGTATTGATGGTGCCGGTCAAGCCCACCACCATCAGCCAGACGACGGTGACAATCCCGAGCAAATTGTGCAGGTCCAGCCATTTGACGCTGGCCGACTTTTGCCGGCGCACTGTGCCGAAGTCGAGCTTGCGCATGAACGGCTTGTAAACAACCACGCCCGACACGATAGCCACAGCCAACAGCAGCCCCATGAACCCGAGGAACAGCATGCCCGGCAGCCCCGCGTACATGTCGGTATGCAGTCGTAACATGATGTCCATGAAGCCACCGCTGTCGTGTTGCTTCAGCACTTCGGCGGTCCGTGCGTCCAGTGTGAGCGGCAAGTAGTCGTCCAGCGGCGCATCCACCGCACTGGTCAGCGTGATGCCCATCAAGCCCGGATGCTCGGCCTCATCCCAATACATGAAGCGCGCCACTTTGTCAGGGTGCACCGCCAGCGCGCTTTCCACCATCTTGTCCATGCTGACCCAGGGAGTGCCTTCGGGCATCGAGCGCGCCGCCACGTCTTCAGTGAGGTGCTCGATCTCCTCTGCGAAGATCAGCGGCAATCCAGTCAGGCACAGCAACAGCATGAACAGCGTGCAGACCAGACTGCTCCACTTGTGGACGAAAAGCCAAGTTCGAATGCTCATGGCCTCTAGAACCTATAGTGCAGCGTAGCCTGATATTCGCGCGGCGTGCCGTAGTAACCGGCGTAACGCAAGGTATTGATGTACTTCTCGTCCGCGATGTTGTTGATGTTGAAACGCAAAGCTGCGCCGGGCAGGAACTGCCATGCGGCGAACGCATTGAGCACGGCATATCCGCCCTGGCGCACGGTGACCCCGTTGGACTCCGTGTTGGAGATTTCGCTCTGCCAACGTCCGTTGACACCGAAAGAGAGCGCCGTATAGCTCGGCACGCGCGCGCGCAACGTCAAGTTGGCGGTACGACGCGGCACCCACGGAGAGATATTCGTGTCGCCACTCCGATCGGTCAGTTTCAAATTGGTGTAGCCGAACGTGAGGTCGGTGTTGTCATTGAGCTTACCGACCGCCTCGAACTCAACACCCTCGGACTTCACGAAATCCGCGGCAGCGTAAACGGCCTGGCCGAAGGAATTGGTCTCACCGGTGGGCATGGCCAATCCGGTTTGCTTCGCCTGGAACACCGCCAGCGTAACCAGCAGGCGTTCGTTCCAGTCGAACTTCACCCCGGCCTCGATGTTCGAACCTTTGCTCGGCTCGAGATAATTGTTGCTCGCATCCACTTGGCTCTGCGGGAGGTACAGATCCGAATAGCTGACATAGCCCAACAGCCGGCTGGTGATGTCGTAGGTCAGGCCCGCATAAGGGCTGATCTTGCTGTCGGACTGATTCAAAGGCGTACCGAAACTATTACCGTTGCGCTCGTATTCGGCATAGTTGAAGCCAAGGATGCCCTTGAACCTATCGGTCAACGTCAGTCGCGTTGAGCCAAACACGCGATTGCGTTGTTCGGTGTAATCGGCATTGTCGCTCTCTAAGGTGGAACGCGCGCCCCAGACCGGTTCGGGAATCAAATCACCGGGATACGGGAACGACGGCAGAATGAGATAGGAGCAACCCGACGAGAACGGGTCGTATGCAGCGGCGGCGCTGCAGTCACTGGTGTATGCATCGTAAACGTAGTGCGCCCTTGCCCGGCCCGCGCCGAGCAGCGCCTCGTGCCGACGGCCGAATGCGTCGAAATGACCGCCGATCGAGACTTCGCCCAGATGCTCATTGCGGTCGTCTTCGCCCCGTCCCGCAAAACCCGCCATGCCCGCGCCCGTCTGCGGATCAAGCCCTCCAAGACCGGAGTGATAGGCATAGAACAATTTGGATTCGGTGGCGATGCTGCGATAGTTATAGGACGCCTTGAACTGCCAGTCGCCCACAAGCTGGTGCGTGTATTCGACGAAAGCGTTTTGGTTGGTGGTATCCCACTTCGTCCAGTCCTGCGTTGTCGAAGCATCGCGACTCCATCGCGCCTGCGTGCCGTCGCTGTTTCCGAACAGCAGCGCGCCCCACATCACGCCGGTACTCTCGTCCTGTTGATAGGAGTAACCCACCGTCAGCGTACCGTTGTCGCCGATCTGTCCGTCCGCCACGCCGTATAAGAAAGTGCGGCGGCCGTCGAGGCTGCGCAGGTAGGAGCCGACTTCCTCGTGCGCAACGACCACGCGACCCGCCCAACGCTTATCGTCGGTCAGTGGTGTTGAATAATCCGCCTCGAGGCGCATCGCACCCCAAGAACCGTAGCTGCCGCTCATGAGAGCTTGCTGTTCATTGGTCGGGCGCTTGCGCACGAAATTGATCGTGCCCGCAGCGTTGCCTACGCCGGTCAGCAAGCCGTTCGCACCCCGAATGAGCTCGATCTTTTCGTAGCCGAAGGTATCCTGCGCGCCGGTCACGATCCCCCAACCGTTCGGCATCCCGATGCCGTCAACCTGAGTGTTGGCAACGTCGAAGCCGCGCACAGCATAGGTGGTACGGTTGGTTTCCCACTCATCTACAGTCGTGCCGGTAACCAGACGCAGCGCATCGTTGATGTTGCCGGTACCGAAATCCCGCATCTCCTCCGAAGTCACGACGCTGATGGACTGCGGCGTGTCCTTTATTGCGAGATTGAGGTTGGTCGCGCCGCTGCTGGCCCGCGAAGCGCGCTGGGCAACGACCGTTATCCTCTCCAGGATCGTCGACTCGGCCACATTGGCGTCGGATTGCGCGGCGGCATTCAGGCTGGCGAGAAAAACCAAACCGCCAAGGGATATCGAGGATGGATGGGGTTTCAAGGAAGAATTCATTCGAGTAGTTAATTGAACAGGCCATCGGCGTCCGAGCGTTGCAACGCGTTCACTCGCCGGACAGAACCGTCAACGTGAAGGCTTCCTTTTAAGAGCAATGATAATGATAATGATTATCAATACCCCGTCAATATCTGAATGGTGGAGGTGTTGTGTCCGCAGGTTCTCAATCAGGTATTGAGAGCTGCCAATTTTTGTTGTCGGGCACGCGCCAGCGAATATTCATGGTGCAACCCACCAAGCATTGCCTTGGCATCCTTGCAGCCGACCGTTGAGGCATCGAATCCGCCGGGCGTCAGATCTCGATAGCGCGCGAAGAATCTCGAGGCGGGCGAGGACGCTAGTCAGAATTCCCGTCGTGGACGACATCGACAATAGAACGCGCCGTCATCCATCACTGCTACTGTTTGCTCGCGCTCTCAGACTGCGTTCTCTGGCAAACACGACGCTGTTCGGCACAGTAGTAGTTGATGCGGCACGTATGAACCCGATCGCTCTTCACGTACGAGCCGTCTTTATTGACCCCGAGCAGATCTTGCCTCTTATCGCAGTACTGCGATTTGATTTCGCAGGAGCCGACCGTCGCCATCGCTTTCGCCATGGCCTTCTCCTGGCTCGCACCATCGCCGTGGGCGGCTTTCGGGAAGTCTTCTACGAAACGACAGCTCTCTGTCAGCTCGTGGGTCGGCAGTTCCACCCGTTGGCTGAGCCATTCGGAGGTGTCGTTAGCTCCGCCCGGGCGAGTGTTTGATGCGCTCGTTGGAGTGCCTGACGTGACTGGGTCGTTGTCGTTTGTGCGGTGGAGCGAGTCGGCTCAGTTTGTCGAGGTTGCGCTTGTTCCAGCGCGGCGCGTTGGTTTGCTTGCTGGCGAG
Source organism: Pseudomonadota bacterium (assembly GCA_023423935.1). Taxonomy (GTDB): domain Bacteria; phylum Pseudomonadota; class Gammaproteobacteria; order Steroidobacterales; family Steroidobacteraceae; genus Steroidobacter. Next base: position 10,887 of record JAFAEQ010000031.1, read on the forward strand.
CAGCCGCCTCTTCCTGTTCACGTCGGCGACGAGCCTCGGCCATTTCGCGAGCGGCTTCACCCTGACGGATTGCGTTCTGGATGGATGCGGCGGCTTCAGCATCGCGTGCGTTACTTTCCTGCATCGCTTCGTTGAACGCACTTTGGAACGTCGACATGAAACTGCTTGTCGTGGGCGTGCTCACGGGCTCGCCACGGTCAGGACGGTCACCACGGTCAGCTCGATCGCTACGGTCAGCGCGATCACTGCGGTCGGCGCGATAGCCATCGCGAGGATCATCGTATCGAGACGTGTTGCTGTAGGCGTCAGAGTCGGGCGTGCCACTGCCATAGGAATAATCGTTGGTGTAGTCGAGCGGCGCGCTCGCGAGCGAGCTGTCGTAAGTGCTCGCCGGTTCGCTTTCGGGCTCAGGAGTGATGGGCGTCGCCTCGACAGGGCTCGCGGTGGCGATTTGCTCCTCGGGGTCGGCGATTCGTAAGTAGTGGTAGACCACTTGCCATTCGCCCGTTTTGAGATCTCTCCTCTCTGTCGTCACTTTGTCGGGAGTGACGCGCCTCATCTGATGAATTTCTATCCTGTGCGCCGGTAAAAGATCGCCGTTGGCAGCGGGCTTGTACACCGACGATTCATACGATGGGGCGGTTGCAATCACGTATTGGCGGGATTGATCAACCTCGATCCGTAAGATCACTGCGCCAGTCGTCACACTCTTGAGCGTCAACATGCTTCGATAAGCGGGATCGCTCGAGTTCCATACCAACTCGAAAGTTTCACTCGACAGAATCTTTCCTTCAGGAGAGGTGATCAGCCACTGAGACTCTGCCATATCCGCCAACATGCCCCAGGCCTCCACCGGAGCGAAGGTGGCAGCGGTTGTCTTGGCGTCATCCGATGCTTGAGCGATCCGCACCGCAGTGCGTTCGATCTGCGGCACCTCGGCTCGGGGGGCTTGCCACGCATACAGACTGCACGCGAGCACGATAGCGCCGGTCACTAGCGCGGTTGGAGCTGAATCTGGTTTCGTCGTTTTCATGTCGATGATTTTCCAAGATCGCCAAGCGGGTTGCGCGCTGAGTCTTAGTCAGTCTGGTACTAACTTGCCGAGACTAAGTGGCCCACATCATCGTATGGCAATCAATGCGGCGCTTGCGACCAAATGGACTGTGATCGAGTTAACGAATCCCGCCCGCTTGCAGCATCAACTCAGCACAGCGGGATGCATTGTCACGTTGGCGTAAATGAGTCGGCGACGGTAACGACAGGGCACGCAGCATCTCCTTCCGTGGAGCTACGCAGTCGTACGGAATCTGAGATACCGCAGGAAATCCGCAGGACACGCAGCGACCGGCAGAATACGAAGCGGCAGGACACGCAGGATCTCTCTCCATGGAGCACCCCCACGATTTCGCTGCGTGTCCGGATTGAGACTTGCGGATTGAGACTATGACGAACAAGGGCGCTTCGCTGATTTCGCCTCGTTCCGCTCGCGCTGGAATCAAGCGAGTCCTATGAAGCGATCAAGCGAGCACAAAGCCAACCAGCAGAACCACCAGAAGTATTGGCTCTAGCTCACGATGAGCGAAACAGAGCTCAGGAGGGACCAGGAGACGAGATCACCGATAGAGCAGCTCCGCCTTGCGCAGCCCTCGTACCCAAGACTGCCCAAGCGCCTTCGCG